>JBCDCK010000003.1:0-415820 GCA_039181895.1 Pseudomonadota bacterium | reverse complement strand
TGGTAAAAGAGCTTTACGACCCTAGGGCCTTCATCACTCACGCGGCATTGCTGGATCAGGCTTTCGCCCATTGTCCAATATTCCCCACTGCTGCCTCCCGTAGGAGTCTGGGCCGTGTCTCAGTCCCAGTGTGGCTGATCATCCTCTCAGACCAGCTAAAGATCGTCGCCTTGGTGAGCCTTTACCTCACCAACAAGCTAATCTTACGCGGGTTCATCAAAGGGCGATAAATCTTTGGTCTTGCGACATTATACGGTATTAGCACAAATTTCTCTGAGTTATTCCGTACCCTATGGTAGATCCCCACGCGTTACGCACCCGTGCGCCACTAGATCCGAAGATCTCGTTCGACTTGCATGTGTTAAGCATGCCGCCAGCGTTCGTTCTGAGCCAGGATCAAACTCTCAAGTTTGATGTTCCATTCCAATGGCACGAACCGAAGTTCGCCATCCACTGAAACAGCTTCATTTCAAGGAGCCGTTCCTGCACAAATCTTAATTACGTATATGGATACATATTTAGGACATGTTCAGTAACCTGCCGAGCCGAAACCCGACATGAAACTTATGGAACGACTTAATGTTACCAGAGCACCGGAACCTTGAAGTTCCCGGGTCTGGGGCCGCCGCCCACATGTCCCTTCATCTATTATTACAATGTCAAAGAGCCCGTTCAAAACGCAGACAACGATTTTTCCCGCTATTGCTACCGGGGAGAACCGTTGTACTAGATTTTGACGACCAGCAAAGTGGGGCCCGCTAGAGCCGCGTCGTGCTGGTGAGAGGTCATCTAGGGACCGTCTGCGATTCCGTCAACACACTTTTTCACTTTTGTTTCAAAAAAATTCGTATTTTTACGTTAAGGCCAATCCCGAAGTGAAGCAAAGGGCCTGACTACCGGCGCAATATGGTAAATCCGACCTCATCTTTAGGGACCGACAGGAATTTCGGGAATCGCGTGAGAAGCGCAGTTTTCTGGCGTTCCGGGACGCAGATCCTCGCCCAGATCATCGCCTGGGGCGCGACCCTGGCGGTTATCCGCATTCTCGACCCCAGTGATTACGGCATTTTTGCCATGACGCAGGTCATTCTCGTTTTTTTGAGCTTTTTGAACGGATACGGACTCGCCAGTTCGATAATCCAGTCCGAAAAAGTCGAACCGATACGGATTCGGCAAGCCTTTGGCATGCTTTTGCTGCTCAATGGCGGCATTGCGATTCTCCAGCTGCTGCTCGCTCCCGTCGCGGCGGAATATTACCGGCAACCGATTATTGCGGACCTGCTCCGCGTCCAGGCGCTGATCTATCTGGCGACGCCGTTCATGGTTCTGCCGGAAGCCCTGCTGACGCGGGAACTGGAATTCAAGAAGCCGGCGATCATCAATCTGATCTCGGCGGTGGTCGGGGCTGTTACCGCGCTCTACTTTGCGTGGAACGGATATGGTGTCTGGACGCTGGTCTATGCCCCGCTCGCAATATTCTGGAGCCGGGCCATCTGTCTGGTCATTGCCGTGAAATTCTATGTCCTGCCGACATTCAACTTCAAGGGCGCCGGCGCCATGTTCGGTTTCGGTGCAACGCTGCTGGCCAGTCACCTGTTCTGGACGATCCAGAGCCAGTCCGACATTTTCATCGCCGCCCGCTTTCTCGATCCGCACAGCCTTGGTCTCTATGCCGAAGCCTTGTTCCTCACGACAATCTTCGCCGCCAAATTTGTGCCGCCGCTGAATGAGGTCGCCTTCCCGGCCTATTCCCGTATCCAATCCGATCTGTCGGCGCTCAGCTGGGCTTTCCTCAAGGCCGTCCGCCTGATCATGCTGATCTCCTGCCCTCTTTATATGGGCATGGTGGTGACCGCCGGGCCACTGGTCGAAACCCTGTTCGGGCAAAAGTGGCTGGAGATGGCGCCCTTTGTCGCAATCCTCGCGCTGGCGATGCCGGTGATGACGCTTCAGATTCTGTTCACGCCGGCGAACAATGCGCTGGGCCGGCCGCAAGTGACGGCGCAAACCAACATGTTCGGTGCGGTGCTAATGCCGATCACGTTCCTCATCGGCATTCAATATGGAGTCTATGGCCTGGCCTGGAGCTGGGTCATCGCCTTTCCGCTGCTCACCATATTCACCTTCCTGCTGTCGCGGGCGCATATCGGAATCAGTGCATGGGATCTCGCGAAAGCGGTATGGCCGGGTCTCTCCGCTTCCGCAGCCATGGCGGCGATTGTCTATCTGGCGGATCAGATGCTGCCCGAGATGAGCGTCTATGCCCGGCTCGCCCTGCTGGTCACTACAGGCGGGCTGGCCTATGCAGGCCTGTTGTTCGTTCTGGCCCGGGAAACACTGATGGAGATCATCCAGCTGATCCTGCGCCGCAAGCCACCCGAGCCGGAACAATCCGCACAGACAAATCCGGTCGCCTCCTAAAAGCGCCTATTGCCTGTTGCCCCGGCATCTCTATGCCGAGTCCATGACCCATATCCTGTCACTCGCCGCCGGGACCTTGCCGGAATTTGCTCCTCCTGCGGTTGCCGAGGCCGCCGGGACCGCTGGTTTCAGCCATGTCGGCTTCACCATTGAACCGGACCAGTGGGACAGTGCGATGCTGCGCAACACGAAACAGGCTCTCCGCGACCATGACCTGTCGGTTCTGGATGTCGAAGTCATCTGGATCCCGGAAGGCGGTGCTGTCGATGACAGCCACAGGCTGATCATCGAAGCCGGCGCGGAAATGTCGGCACCCAATGTGCTGGTGGTCAGCGCAGAGCCCGATCAGGATCGCACCGCCGCCGCACTCCACCAGCTGTGCGAATGGGCCGCACCTGCGGACATGAAAGTATCGCTCGAGTTTCTGATGATCACCGCCGTGCAATCGCTGGACGCCGCGATTTCCATTGTCGAAAAAGCCGATCATGAAGCGGCAGGCATTCTTATAGACACGCTCCATTTCGCCCGCGCGGGGCATCAACCGACTGACCTCGCCACCAAGAATCCAGCGCTGTTTGCCTATACGCAGATCTGTGATGGCAATGCACAATGCGCGCCCGGTTTCGAAACATGGCTGAAGGATGCCATCGACCTGCGCAGCGTTCCCGGCGAAGGCGAATTGCCGGTAAGCGAGATCATTGCCGCCCTGCCCGATGAGATCCCGCTCAGTCTCGAGATCCGGTCCAGCCGCTGGCGCGATGCGTTTCCCGATGCCGCCGACCGGGCCAGGGCGATCCGGGACAGGACTGAGCAGTTCTTCACCGCAGAAAAAATCAGTTTTCGCTGAGAGCCTTTTCCGGCTGGTCCATTTTCAGTCGGTAGATTTCGGTGTCACCCACCCCTTTCAGCGTCAGGGTTTCGGCATGGGTGAAGGCCTCGGCCTTTCCACATTCAAAATAGGTCGCAGCCGACACCGCGATCCCGTCGGGATCTGCTACCCCCTCGATCCGGCTGGCAATATTCATCGTGTCGCCCCAATAGTCATAGGCCAGTCGGTTTGATCCAACCACGCCGCCCACCACCGGCCCGGTATGGATGCCAATCCGCAACTTGATATCCACCCCGCTTGTCGCCGCACGTTCCTGCATTTGGGCGATCAGATCGCGTCCGAACGCCACAGCGGCCAAGGCGCCCTGTCCGGAAGACGCCGTTCCACCGGAGACCGCCAGATAGGCATCCCCGATGGTCTTGACCTTTTCCACGCCGTGGCGGTCGGCACATTTGTCCGCCATCGAGAAAAACTGGTTGAGCTGCTTGACCAGATGACCTGGAGACAGTTTCTGCGCCAGTTTCGAGAAACCTACGATATCAACAAATATGACCGACACATCCGAAAAGGAATCCGCCACCGTTTTGCCTTCCTGCAGACGCTTGGCCACCTTCTGAGGCAGGACATTGTGGAGAAGCTCTTCCGTCTTTTGGCGCTCGGCCTCCAATTCCTGATTGGCTTTGAACACCTTGCGGGCGCGCCGGTCGATGTCCCAGTTCACGTAAGCGGAGAAGACAAAGAAGGTGGAGAAGTTCGTGAGCGTATAGGTTTTCTGGATCAGGCTGCGGTCCGCCTGCGCCAGAAAGGCGATATAGAGTAGCAGCAAAGTGCCAGCCCAGATCATGAAGAGCCGCGTGTTCGCGATAAAGCCAACACTCGCGAAAATCAGCAATATGCCCATGTTGATAATCGCCATGCCAAAGCGGGAAATGCCGGTAATCGCGGCCTGATCGCCCAGGGCATCGATCAGCATCAGCATCGCGACGGTCATGCCGGTGAAGAGAATCAGATCGACCCATGCCTGCTCCAGATAGAAGCGGGTCCGGGTGAGGAACAGGAATCCGACAAGAACCGCGATGAACACCGCGGCGGCGATATTATAGGCGATCACGCCTTCGCGCGGAAAATACATCGGGTTCATGCTGATATAGGACAGGAAGGTTGCGATCCCGATCAGGATCAGCGCCCGGGTCGCCGGGATGCGCGCCTTGCGTTCGGCATGAACATAGTCGCGCTCCGATGCCGTATCGGCAAACCGGTTGATAATTGCCATTTGTGATTGCCCCCAATAACGCACTCAGGCCGAGTTGATATAATCCCGCATAGCTGCCGCTTCGCTCTCGATCTTGTCAATCCGGTATTTGACGAGATCGCCGATGGAGACAAAGCCTACCAGCTTGTCATCATTGACCACCGGCAAATGGCGAATCCGTCGCTTGGTCATCAGCGACAAGGCGCCAATGGCACTTTTTGAGGTATCAACGGCAATCACGTCCGCTGTCATGACATCGGCAACCGGCTTGACCATGGCTGCCGCGCCAAATTCCCGGACGCAGTGCAAAACATCACGTTAGGAAAAAATCCCGGCCACGCGCTCTCCGTCGAGTACCGGCAAGGCGCCTATGCGTTTTTCAGCCAGAATCGCAACGGCATCGGACACGCTCATGTCTGCGGTGCAGCTGAAGATATCTCCGCTGCGGCCCTCCAATATCGCCTTAATTGTCATTTTGGCCCCTCTCCTTCCCAAATGATTCTCTGATCTTTTTGCTAATGTAGCACATTTTATCGGCAAGTTGGACTTGAAGCGCGCCGCAATCGGGTTCATTTGGTGACCATTGACAACGGAGTATGAGAATTGCCCGGACCCTCGCAGCTCGACGATCCCCTCAATGCCAGCATCGCCTGGTCGCGTTACTGGAAACTGATGCGCTGGATGAGTCTGCTGACATTGCTTTGTGTAGCAGTAGCTCTGGGCATTCTGTTCTATCTGCACGGCCTGGTGTCAATCCACATGTATATTGCCGCTGCGGGGGGCGTGGCCTTTGCGCTGCTGTTGACCTCGGCCCTGATGGGGCTGGTTTTCCTGTCCAGCGGGACCGGACATGACGAGTGTATTGATGATCCGGTTTCGAGCTCCTTGACTCCCGATGAGTGAAGAGGACGTCCAGACCCTGCGCAAGATGCAGCCGGTATTGCGGGTGGCCCCGCGCCCGCGCGATCTCAACAATAATGGCCATATATTTGGCGGTTGGGTCCTGTCGCAAATGGATACGGCGGGCGGCATCATGGCGGCCCGGATCGCGCAGGGATCGACGGCTACGGTCGCGATTGAAGCGATGGAATTTATCTCCCCGATTTTGCAGCGCGACCTGATCTCGGTCTACGCGCGGGTCGAACGGATCGGCCGGACATCAATCGCCATTCGGCTTGACGTCATTGCTTCCCGCAATCTCGGTGAGGAATGGGTTCCGGTGACAAGCGGGCTGTTTACCTTTGTTGCGCTGGACGAAAACCATCGTCCACGGACAATCCCAGAAGAGTCGCGGGTCAAATATCTGGGTGAGAGTTAGCGGCGGTTCAGCCGGAACGACAAGATGCGCTCACTATTGGGAGGCACCGTCACGGACCACAGATCCCTGCCGTCCTTCCGTCCCAGCCTGGAACTGGCACGCGTGATCCTTTCCTCATCGCTGCGTCTGATCTTGATTTCCACCTTGGCTGCCTTGGGGGACGCATTGGTGATGGTCAATCGCCGGTCGAGATAGTTCCGGCCATCACCATCCGCCTCATCAACCGTCTCCATCACATAACGCACCAGCGGACTGCGGTTGATGGTGATATCGACCTCTTCCCCAATGGCCTTGTCGCCGACGCTGCCCTCTCCCAGCATCAGCCTCACACCGCCCGCTTCACGGAACGCGACCAGACGACCGGCCGGCATGGCCAGACCCAGGCCATCGCGCTTGCGGTTCTGCAATCGCAATGTCGTTTCCAAGCCCCGCGACTGACTATAAGATCGGACTGCCTGCAATTCCGCTTCGTAAATCTGCTCAAACTGGACGTTCGTTTTCTCAAACATCGCAACCTGCTTCTGACTTTGAGCAGCGACTGTCACGGGAACGGGAATCCGATAGAGCTTGAGATCACCCAGATCTTCCTGCTTCGCAGTCACCCGGCTGGCCGTGACCATTATTTGGTCGGCTGCAGCTTCCATTGCCACCATCGGGGCAGGCATGGACTTTCTCGCAAAGCCAGCCTCGGCACGCGCGCGATCGAAGCGTTTGACCGCGATATCGCTCGTCGTACCCTGCGGCCAGCATTTGAGAGCAACCCCTCCGCCCCGCGCGGGACTGATATCATCCTCTTCTTTGTTGGGCTGGCCCGCCACTGCATTGGTCTGTGCATTGGAGAAAGTGGTTTCATCGCTGTTGGCGAGCGTGACCCAGGAGAACAGTTTCATTGTCTTGCCGTCTGTGCTGACATCGGCAACATAATTGGCCTGCCAATCGAATCCGGTAGCGAGATAGGATAATGTGACGGTGACCCTTGTCGGCTCCAGCACCCGCGTCAATATCGACAATGTCGGCTTGGCGGACAAGCCTTCGGGCACTTCACGATAAACAAGCGCTTCATTCAGTCCCGTACATTGCAGCGCCTCAAAACCCTCGGCTGTTTGCATCACCATGCCGCCACTCGCATCGGTACGAATTTGGGCGTCGAATTCTTCTGTTACACCGGTTGCCGCTTTGGTGCGACGGATCGTTACTGCTCTTCCCAAATGGCCATTGAGCAACGCGGAAGGTGAAAGCAGTGCAGCGTCGCGGTTTTTCTCCAGCACACCTTCCGCAAGACCGGTGACGATTGCCGATTGCGGAATGATGCCGCCAGCCACGCCTTCAAAACGCAAGTTCACCTCACCCGCTGACAGAGTTACGGTCCGCTGTTCGGTTATCAGCGCATAGCCGTCCAGGTAGCTGAGATCCATTTCCTCATCCGGATCGCGATAGGGATTGCGATACACCGTCACGGATACCGCTGACGGTCCGTCCGAAATCACTGTTTGCAACCCGCCATTGGACTGCGCGGCGGCACCGCCAGACCAGCTGGCAATCAGGCCAGCAATCAAGAACGCGATCAGCGTCCGTCCGTTCATGATATCAGAACCGGGTCTCGAACGTGGCTGTCACGGTCGCGCGGCCATTGGCCGGGACGGGGACTTTCCAGACGATGCTGTTGGAGGAACGCCGCTCGCTGGTCATGCTCTCGCTGACGATCCGGGTGTCGCTCCAGTAAAAGTCGAGCCCGTCCTGGATCAGGGAAACGGTGACGGGACCAGGGCGGGCATTGCTGAGTTCATAACTCATCGTCGTCCGCCATTTGCGAGATGACAAACGTCTGCGTTCGGTCACTGTGGGTTTCACTTTGACGTCAAAAGCTTCGCCAGTCTTGAGGCCCAGTTCCGACCCCATGGGTGTATGGCCAATGGTGTTTTCTCCGATAAATTGCGGCTGACCAGATGCGTCTTTCATATAGACGCGCACCGTGCCTGCCGGAAGCGCATCACCAAGACCACCATCGCTGGACGAGCTGAACTGCAGCACCGTGGCCGCGCTTTGTGCTTCATTTTGGGTCCCCAGCCAGCGATTGGTATATTCGTAGGCTTTCTGCGCCGGTGCACCGGTCACATCGAGAAAGCTGACCTGCTTCGTTTGCGCGTTGGCGATCGTGGTCCGGGCCGCAAGCGGATAGAGATAAAAGTCTCCCAGCGACTCGCGATTGGCAGACTCTGTACCTGCACGCCGGATATTGTTGCGGCTGTTTCCGCGCCTCTGGCCATTCACGCTTGGGGTGCCCGCAACCAGCAGGGTTTTGGCATTGTCAAACGTCGTGCCGGTATTGTTGGTCAGCGTCACCCAGCCCTGCACATCCATGCGCCCGGCATTTTCGTCAAACAGCGCAACATAGTCGGCTTTCCAGCCCATGCCGCTGGTGAGGTAGCTGAGTTGCGCCGGCCGAACACCGCCACGCGAACTGTTGAGCGTCACCGACAACGTCGGGCGGGCCCGCAAATTGCTCGGGACCTTGTCGAAAATCACCCGTGTTGGCAGCCGGTCATCACGCAGCACCTCGATCCGGCTGCCAATTTGCAGCACAACACCGCCATTGGCGGCCAGGACCTTCGCGCGTTCGCGTCTCTCCTGACCGGTGGCTGGATTGATCCGGACGATGGTCACGGTTTCGCCCACCGCCTTTTCCATCAACTTGGCGGGCGATAGCAGGTCATAGTCGAAATTCTGTTCGACAATCCCGGCATTGGCGGCGTTGAACCCGACCGTCTCGGCCCGGATCTGCCCTGATACACCAGGAAATGTCTGCACAGATCGGCCGGAAGGGATATTCAGACGGCGCGTGTCCTGGACCAGGGCGAGGTTATTATTGTAGATCGTGACCGATATGTCGCCTGGTCCGGAAGACTGGCTGACGGCCGGGGTGGTGGCCAGCACCAATGCCAGTCCGGTAAATGCTAGAAGCCGCATGATTTCTCTCTCCATCGTTCGTACAGACCGGTCTATCGAGCCGAAAGTGAATGTAGCTTAAACGCTATTCGGTTTCTTCTTCGCCGGTTCCCGGCATCATCCAGACAAACCGCACGCGGCCGCCGGATTTGTCATCCACTTCGGTATTTGAGAAAAACAGATTCTGCTTGGCCATTTCCGTCGCCACCACATCCATATCGGCTTCGGAGCCGCTCATCGACATGGTCATCGGACTGCGCAGCGCTGCCCAGCTGATCAGCTCCATTCTGGCTTTGGAGGCACTGGTGAGCTCCCCCTCAGCGACAACCAGATCGGGCAGCCTTGTCGGCGGCGGCTGGATATTGATCGCCCAGTCGGGCATTTGTCCCACCATCCGCTGTTCCAGCGCCCGGTAAGTCTGGAGCGCAGCGCCGGGCAGCGGCTTTGCCATCACGATTGCCCGCCGCTTGGAGCTGTCGATGACCACGTCGTCGGGTCCGACGCCGGCAATCAGCGCGAGATTGTCTCGCAGCTTGTTGACCTGCGTCTCAACCGCTTGCTGTTGTTCCTTCGCCCGGACCGCAGCCAGTGCGGCCTGTGCCGCATCGGAGCCGGTCTCGACACGATATTGTTCGATCTGCACCTCGATTGTTTCCCGGAACGCGCGGCTGAGTACGCGCGAGCTTTGCTCTGCCGCACCCGGGTTGATGACCGGCGTGAATACCGAGGCTGTGACCAGCACCGGGGAGGCATTGAAATCGATATCGATCTGCGACACACGGGCGCGCGGTCCGAACTGGTCCTTGATATAGCCATTGGCCGACCGCGAGATATTCGCCTCATGGCCGATCTGGACCAGCGAGATTCCCAGCGGAATCGCAAGGCCGACAAAGACCACCACCATCGCGAACATCTGAAACTGGGTTTGCCGTTCGGACAGATAGGAGCGGAACCCGTAGAGCCAGGCCATCACCGTCGCGGTCAGCGCAATCGTCATCAGGTTGGTGAAATAGAGCAGGAGCGAACCGCCGAAAACTGCCCAGTTGGCGGTAGCTAGCCCGAACCCGACAACGGCCAACGGCGGCATCAGGGCGGTGGCAATCGCCACCCCCACAATCGTGCCCATGCCGCCCCGGATCATTGCGTAGGCGCCGGCCAGTCCGGAAAACAGCGCGACTGCGAGATCGAACAGATTGGGCCGGGTGCGCGAAGCAATCTCTGGTGTCACGGTTTGCAGCGGTGACAGCAGCACCACGAAAGCCGAGAAAAGCACCGCGATGATCGTACCGAGGAGCAGCGCCCAGCCGGTATCCTTGAGCCAGGCAGAATCTCCGGTCGCGGAAGCAAAGCCGGCGCCCATGATCGGATACATGAGCGGCGACAGCAGCATCGCCCCGATAACCACGGCTGGGGATGACAATAACAGACCGAGAATGGCGATACCCGCTGACATGCATATCAGAAAGGAATAGCGGGGCGTGAAGCTGCAATCCGCCTTGATTTTCTCGATAACGGCGGGTTGGTCGACTTCTGCCTGAACCGCCATGCGCCACCAGCGCCGGAGCAGGCGGTAGCTGCCGCTGACCGGCGAAAACATGCCCGAACGGCGCTTTGCCTCCAGTTTTTCCTGATCCAGCCGTTTTTCGGGATCAGGCGCAGATGCCTTTGGGTCGGTCATAAGCCATTGTAACCATTCAGATCAGTGCGTGAAACGAAAAATATTACCTGCCGGGTAATTGAAAAATGAACAATTTTCTCTTTTTTCAGAAAACCGTATCAACTATATAGAGCGCTGTGGCTATTTCGCCGCCGCCAAATCCCCCAGGAGACACCGCCATGCCCCGTCCCGAAACCGACATGGAAGCCAAGCGCCAGCAGATCATGGAAGCGGCTGACCAGATCATCCAGGACAAAGGCGCGATCAGCTTCACAATGACCGATCTCGCCGCTGCTGCCGGAATGTCGCAGTCCAACCTCTACCGCTTTTTCGAAAGCAAGGACGCGCTCGCCGAAGCCATGGCCGGAGAATGGTTTGCCGATCTTGAAGTGATCATGCGCGAGCTGGTTGATGCCGACATGCCCGTGGAGGAAAAGCTCTATGCCTTTTTCGCCCGGCGCCTCGAAATCAAGCGGGCGCGTTATGAGGAAGATCCGGAACTTTTCGAATCCTACATGGAATTGGGTGATGAGCATTTCGAAGTCATCAAGGGCTATGTCGATCTCGCCGACCATTATATGGCCACCATATTGGCGGAAGCGATGGAGGCTGGCTATTTCAAGGGCCTCGAGCTCGATGCCGTGGTCTCGCTGGTCAACACGATGATGCAGCCATTCTGCAACCCCAAACTCATGATGCAGATGATGCATCTCGCGACCGAGGACCGGTTGCGACAGGTCATCGGAACGATCCTGACCGGGCTGAACGCCGATGCGGCCAAGCGTGCCGTGGACGGCAACGCTTTGCACGTCGTTGGCTAAGTCTTGCCGGGTATCTAGGGCTGCAGCGGCAAAATGCCTTTCCAGACGACCTTGGGATCCCGGACGCTAACCACGTCGGCCAGCTCATGGATATTTTTGTAGCCATAGCCATAGAGGTTGATGAAGGTCGGGATGTTAAGCGCCAGGGGCGCTGATTTCAGTCGGACAGGGCGGATATTGTCCAGAAAGTTGTTATTGCAGTAAATCAGGATCGGGCGTTCCTTGTCACCGATCACTGCCGCCAGTTTTTCTTCGGTAAAGTCGGAAAAAGGCAGGTTCACTGCGCCGGATATGTGACCGGCTTGAAAAGCCGATGCCGAACGCGTGTCGAGAATGATGGCGTCAGGCTGTTCGGCCATATTTCGGAATGTTGCGAGATCCACGAGGCGCGTGCTGCGATAGCCCTTCAGGTCGGATGCTATTTCAACGAACCCGCCATAGTCCACCTGGGGATTGCCGGGGAGCTGACCTTCCTGCGCAAGTGCCGGAGTGACGGCGATAAAGGCCAAAGTCAGTGCGGAGATGAAAACATGTCGCATTTGAAATTCTCCCTTCCGCCAAAGGAGATAAACGTGCCTGTTTTGACCGGTGATGAACGGCTGGTTCAGGAAGCTGCCTGCAAGAAGGGAATCAGGCGGTATCTCTCTCCCGACATACCGCCTGACCCTGCGACCCTACACTCACAGGGAACGTGAGGGTCTTTTCCGCCGGTCTAGCGGTGGCGGAAAACATTGCCCCGGTTGAAACGGGAACGTCCGTATTTGCTGTGATACCTGAATCCGCGGTGGTGATGCCGGTAAAATCCCCGATGATGCTTCCGGAATTTCTTCTGCTTGAAGCGCGAAAAGCCGCGATGAAAGCCACGGTTCAAGCCGAAGCCACGATGCGAGCGGAACCCGCCATGGCCGAAACTTTTCCGACCAAAACCGCGCGAACGGACATGGCCACGATTGTCGGCCTTGCCAGTCAGAGTCGCTGCGGAAATCAGGGGAGTGATCGGCGATGCGGCACTGGGTCCGGATGCGGATACCGATATATTGGCCGCCTGAGCCGGGGCGAAGGCAGCAAGGGAAACGAGGCCCGCCATAGCCAGGGTTGCAAACTTGATCATTGGTAGTCTCCTTGGGGGTTAGGATTACCAGGTCATTCGTCGCGACCATCGATCAGGTTACACAAGCAGGCCGCTGCCCCGGCCAGCAGTTCGGCTTCTCTCCGGCCAAATCCGACAGGTTTGCAGCGATTTTCCGCATTCCAAAAAGTATGAAATCCGTTTGATATTGCCGAACCTGCCGAATTCGGCAATGAGCCACCATGATGTCCGCGATCAACGCCTGGCTCTTGTCCCACGCGGACATGTCTCTGTTGTCATTCGTCCTGGTATGCTGCGCTGTGGGCGGGGCGTCCTTTTTCCGGGGCCTGACCGGCTTTGGCTATGCGATCCTCGCGGTCCCGTTTGTCGGGCTGGTCGCCACACCACAGGTGGCGGTAATCATGGCGATATTGATGCAATTGCTGATGGGACCAATCGGGATCCGGCAGAATCTGCAAATTGTCGACAAGGCGATCATCCTGAAGATTTCGGCCTTTGCCTGTGTCACCACACCGCTTGGTCTCTGGTTGCTGGATATGGTCAGCGCGGATATTGCCCGGCTGTTGATCACCGGCATCGCGCTTGGCAGCTTCTTCCTCTTCATGCTCAAACGCGCGCCGGTTATGGACAACAGCCCGATGCGGTTGCTGCTTGTCGGCAGTTCTTCGGGACTACTGAACGGCTTTGCCGCCATTCCCGGCCCGCCAGTGATCCTGCACTTTGTCCGTGATCAGGTACCACCCGCTCTGTCCCGGAGTTCCATGATGGTAATCTTCTTCGTCACCGCAATCGCCGGAACCGGCGCAGCATGGTGGCGCGGCATGATTGATGAACAGGCGCTGGTTCTGACTATCCTCACCTGCCCGCTGATGGTGATTGGCAATCATTTCGGCTCGCGCTTTTTCGGCGCGATCTCTGAACCCGTCTGGCGGGGGTTTGTCCTGGTGTTGCTGCTGATTGCGGGCGCTGTCGCCTTGGGACGGATGTTTTAGGCGTCCTTCGCCAGCCACTGCTTCATCATCGCCGGGGGCGGTGACGCGTGCATTTCCCTTTCATCCAGTGCGGCAATGGCCCGCGCACGGTCGTCGTCCGTGAAGCGGCCTGTCGTCAGGCAGAACTCGACCATATTCCCGTTCGGATCGCGGGTGTAGATCGACCGGCACCAATTATGATCTACTTCCAGCACGTCCAGCTCGGCGGCGTTCCATTTGGCCCGCCACTCATCCAGTTCCGCCTGGCTGTCGACTGAGAAACTGTAGTGGTTGGTGCCCTGCGGCGTGCCAGCGGCTTCGTTGAGGTCAAAAGCATATTTGCCGTCATTCGGCGTGTCGTTCAGCTCCCAAAAAGCGATGAAACGGCTGTCATCGCCATGCATGCGGTAGAAGAAATGCTTTCCCCAGCCGCCGCCCATGACGGGCGCAATCTCGACCTTGACCAGCTCAAAGCCCATGATCCCTTCGTAAAAGGCGTGGATCGCCTTCATGTCTTTCGCGGCCAGGGCGAGATGGTGGTAACTCATTTGTCTGCATCCTTACGCTTGTCGACCATACCCATGACATCGGCTGTGGCACCTTCGGGCGCCGGGACTTCAACCACGCGCTCCGCGACATCATCAAATTCCAGTTTGAGTGCCCGGCTCATCACCGCATGCATCATATAGGTGCAGGTGATGTAGGTCAGTTCCAGTATTTCGACTTCGCTCAGATGTTTTTTGAGCAGCGCAAACACGCCATCGGATACCCGGCCACGTTCCAGCACGAGGCAGTCAGTATAGGCCAGCACCGCACGCTCTACCTCGCTGAAACAGTCGGCGGTCGACCAGTTTGGAATCGCCGCGACCTGTTCCTCCGAATAGCCCTCGAACCGCATCGCCTTGCTGTGCTGCGAATAGACAAATTGCGATCCCACTGCATAGCCCGCCCGGATCTGGCCCAGTTCGCGCAGCTTCGGATCGAGCTGACGATTGGGCGAACGGTAAAAGCCAAAGCCCTCGGTCGTATGTTTGAACGCGTCCGGCACCTGTGCAAAAACGGTCCACCAGTTGCCCGGCGTGCCTGTCGCCGTCCCCGGATCGGCCACCGGATCGCGGCCCCCGAACAAAGTGCTGTACAGCGCCAGCACATATTCATCAGTCACTTCAGATCGCGGTATCTCGCGCAGTCGGGGCATGGATTCTCTCCTGTGCCCCGACTTTGCACATATTCCGCGTTGGTTCTACCCCGCCAGGTTCCGGAGCACATAGTGCAGGATGCCGCCGTTGAGGAAATATTCCATTTCATTGGCGGTATCGATCCGGCAATCGGTCATGAACGTCTCGGTAGACCCGTCGGCGCGGGTCATTTCCACTTCGACTTCCTGACGCGGTTCGAGACTGGCGACGCCCTTGATCGTGAAGGTCTCGCTGCCGTCAAGGCCGAGCGTATTGCGGTCGACGCCTTCGGCAAATTGCAGGGGCAGCACGCCCATGCCGATCAGGTTCGAGCGGTGGATCCGCTCATAGCTTTCGACAATCACCGCCCGGACGCCAAGCAGGTTGGTGCCCTTCGCCGCCCAGTCGCGGGACGAGCCGGTGCCATATTGCGCGCCGCCGATGACGACCAGTTCATTGCCGTCCGCCTTGTGGCGCATCGCGGCGTCGTAGATCGGCATGATCTCGCCATTATATTTCGTGTATCCGCCTTCTTTTCCGTCGGCCATCAGGTTCTTGATTCTGATATTGGCAAACGTACCCCTCATCATCACTTCGTGGTTTCCGCGGCGGCTGCCGTAGGAGTTGAAGTCCTGTTTGGAGACCTGGTGGTCGCGGAGATATTCGCCGGCCGGACTGTCTTCCTTGATCGCGCCAGCCGGAGAAATATGGTCGGTGGTGATGGAATCTCCCAATAATGCCAGTGTCTTAGCGTCGACAATGTCTCCAACAGGCGCGGGAGTCATCTCCATGCCCTCAAAATAAGGCGGGTTCTGCACATAGGTCGATCCGGCGCGCCAGCTATAGGTGTCGCCGCCGGTCACATCGATATCCTGCCACGCGGCATCGCCGTCATAAACATTGGCATAGCGCCCCTCGAACATCTCGCGCGAAACCGCGCCGCCGATGGCGTCATTGACCTCGTCATTGGTCGGCCAGATATCCTTGAGATAGACATCCTCGCCATCGCTGCCCTGCCCGATCGGGGTCTCGTACATGTCCTCGCGCACTGTGCCTTTCAGCGCATAGGCCACGACCAGCGGCGGCGACGCAAGATAATTGGCGCGCACATCCTGCGACACGCGGCCTTCAAAGTTGCGGTTTCCGGAGAGCACAGAGGCAGCGACCAGATCATTGTCATTGATCGCCTTCGAAATCGGCGGCGGCAAAGGCCCCGAATTCCCGATACAGGTGGTGCAGCCATAGCCGACCAGATTGAAGCCGAGATAGTCGAGATCATCCGACAGCCCGGCCTTGTCGAGATAATCGGTCACGACCTGCGATCCCGGCGCGAGCGAGCTCTTCACCCAGGGCTTGCGCTGCAGGCCCTTTTCGCGCGCCTTCTTCGCAACCAGCCCGGCGGCGATCAGCACGCTCGGGTTGGAGGTATTGGTGCAGGACGTAATCGCGGCAATCGTCACATCGCCATGGCCGAGATCATGATCCGCGCCCTCGACCGGCACCCGCTTGTCGGGGTCGGAGGAGTTGAACACCTCGGTAATGTCGTTGTTGAAGCCCTCGTCGAGATTGGCCATCGACACGCGCTGCTGGGGCAGTTTCGGCCCTGACAGCGACGGAACCACGCTGGTCATGTCAAGCTCGAGCGTCTTGGTGTAGATCGCCTCGACCTCGTCATCATGGCGCCAGAAGCCCTGCTCTTTCGCATAGGCTTCGGTCAGCGCAATATCCTGCTCGTCGCGACCGGTCAGGCGCAGATAGTCGAGCGTCTTGTCATCAATCGGGAAATAGCCGCAGGTCGCGCCATATTCCGGCGCCATATTGGCGATCGTCGCCCGGTCGGCCAGCGACAGCGCCGCGACACCCGGACCGTAAAACTCCACAAAGCGCCCGACCACACCGATTTCGCGCAACATCTGCACGCAGGTCAGCACCAGGTCCGTGGCGGTAATGCCCTCGGCGAGATTGCCAGTGAGTTTAAAGCCTACCACTTCGGGGATCAGCATCGACACCGGCTGACCGAGCATCGCGGCCTCCGCCTCGATCCCGCCCACGCCCCAGCCGAGCACGCCCAGCCCGTTGATCATCGTCGTGTGGCTGTCGGTGCCGACACAGGTGTCGGGATAGGCCGTCAGATCACCATTCTGGTCCTTGGACGACCAGACCGCTTTCGCGATATTTTCCAGATTCACCTGATGGCAAATGCCGGTTCCGGGAGGCACGACCGAGAAGTTGTCAAACGCCTTGGAACCCCATTTCAGGAATTCATAGCGCTCCATATTGCGCTGATATTCCAGCGCGACATTATTCTCGAACGCCTGCGGGGTACCGAATTCGTCGACCATCACCGAGTGGTCAATCACCAGATGCACCGGCACCTGCGGGTTGATCTTCTCGGCATCGCCGCCCAGCGCCTTGATCCCGTCGCGCATCGCCGCAAGATCAACAACAGCCGGCACGCCGGTAAAGTCCTGCATCAGCACGCGCGCCGGGCGATATTGAATCTCGCTGTCGGAACGGGCATCCTTCTGCCAGTCAACCACCGCCTGCGCATCCTCGGCGGCCACCGTGTGCCCGCCATCCTCGAACCGCAGCATATTCTCGAGCAGCACGCGCAGCGTGTAGGGCAGCCGGTCAATATTCCCGAGCTTCGCCGCCGCCTTGGCGAGCGAATAATAGGCATAGTCGGTGCCGTTGACTGAAAGGGTGGATCGCGTGCCGAGGGCGTCTTTGCCGGTGGTGGTCATGGATGAATGCTCCGTTTTATCATTGGGTCAACCGAGTGGGGAGCGCGACTATGAAGGCGCAAACGGTTGGTGAATCGTGTGTTCGGGAGCGCTTTAGCGCAGGGGCGGGTATGGTGCAATGTGGGGAAGGCGATTATTGTGGGATTCTGTCACTGTCCGCCCGCCACTACCGAATGTCATCCCAGCGCAGGCTGGGATCTCGGGCGGATACAGAACGGACTCACGCGAAGACGCGAAGACACGAAGGGCAGCCGCCGATCCCGAACCCTTTGCCCGTCACCGGGAAGACCGCCCCCATCCGTCCTCCTCAGTCTCCCGAACCGTCACCCTGAGCCCCCCAACCGTCACCCTGAACTCGTTTCAGGGCCCATTCCTCCTCCCGCGCCACCTGTGATCGGGGCACCATGGGTCCTGAAACAAGTTCAGGATGACGAAGGGGTAGAGCGGAAGGGATGAACTCTCCTGCTCCCTCCCCCAGTCATCCCAGCGCAGGCTGGGATCCAGAGCGGCTGCAGGGAAAGGACTCACGCGAAGACGCAAACCACGAAGCCCTCTCCGCCACCTGCCCCAACCCCCGGCTAGGCAAACCGCCCCAACCCGCCTAAGCTCCCCCCATGCAAAGCGCGCTCAAGATCCTGATCCTGCTGTTCGGCCTCACCTGCATGGGTATTGCGCTGTCGCACATCGCGATCGGCCCGTCGGTGATCCCCGGGTCGGTGCCGGTCAATGCGACGATGGACAGCGAGGACCGCTTCTACGCGACCATGTTCCTCGGCTTTGGCGCGGCGCTGGTCTGGTGCAGCCGCGATCTGGCGGCGCGCGGCGGGCTGTTTCAGGCGCTGCTGCTGATCTTCTTCCTCGGCGGCATCGCCCGCGCGATTTCCGCCGCGCAGGTCGGCCTGCCCAACCTGACGTTCCAGATCCTCTGGGCCCTCGAACTGATCCTGCCCCCGATCTTCTGGCTCTGGTGGCGCAAGGCCTTTTCGGCGGATACGTCCGAGTCCTAAGCCCCCGTCATCCCAGCGCAGGCTGGGATCTCAGGCAACTACTCCCAACATCTCTCTCACACCCTTGTCATCCCCGCGCAGGCGGGGATCCAGAGCAACCATAGAACAGACTCACGCGAAGCCGCCAAGCCACAAAGGCCCGCATCACCCCCGCCCGACAAACCCCAGAAAGCCGAGCACCAGCAGCGCAAAGATCAAGAACGACAGCCCCATAACCACCCCCTCCACTACCCGCGCCCAGCAGCCGCGCCGCGGCCGCCTCACTGCGCCACCGCCCACAGCATCCACAGCCCCAGCCCGGTCATCGCGGCTGCACACAAACGGCGGACGAGTATTTCATAACGATCAGGATCGGGGGAAGACTGGCGAGACATAAGCGCGACCTCTTTTGTTAAAGCAAGAGGCGCGGCAGGGTCGAAGCCGGGTTCTAGAAACCCTGCGCAAGCACAGAGCGCCGCCACCTTTAGGCGGACCCTGGACATACGCGACGGCAACCCGGCCGAAAATGTCAATTCGGCCAGAGCTTGCGTCTAGAGGTTTCTAGGCCTCACAGCGAGAATTGGCTCGCTGCGGGGATGGGTTTAACGAATGGGGAACGGGGTGGCAATGGAGGTATTAGTCAAGACTTCTGAACTGCAGATCCAAGCATTTGAAGATGATGTTAGAATCAGTCTGAGTCTGGGTCAGTCGAGTTTAGGGACTGTACCAACAATGTTTTCAATTCTGCGGCGATCCTATCCTTTTGGTTTATCATCAGAACGAAGTTAGCCTCTCCGAGTAGCGAATAAGCAAGATATGATTTGGTTTGGTTTGTTTTGAGCGCATGTGCGGCCAATCCGAATTTCTTGATGAAATACAAATCTTGCCTTAGCTTTCTTCGTTTGTTCCTCGGTGCCTGCATACGCTCATTCACGACTATTCCAGTGACTTGTTGTCGGCCCCATGATCCAACAATCCTAGTTTTTTTGTCGTTGAGAGAAAATCCGTATCTTGCCGCCAAATTTCTAAGGTAACCAATCACTTGGCCTTTCGAAAACTCACCTGAAATCGTTATGTCATCGGCATATCTCGTGTATCGCAACCCTCTACTTCTACAAAAACCTAGCAAAGTGTTGTCAAACGGTATCATAACGATGTTTGAGAGTGCAGCGCTTGTTGGGGCTCCTTGTGGCAAGCGACCGTTATAGCAACACAAGTTGGCTAGAAGCGTAGCCACTTCCTTTGAATAGCCTAGTTTACGAAAAATCGGATAAATCCGGTTTGTACCGATGTTGTCGAAAAACCTAACAAGGTCGACCGATAAAACCAAGTCTTGGCCGACATGGAATCTGGCATTATCCTTTATAGAACTAGCCTTTTTATATGCCTTCGCAGCGGGGTTGGTCTCTATTTGATAAAGGATCTTATCCAATATCCACCTTTGGACGGACTTTAGGCTCGGTAATGGTTCTCGAATAACGCGAAAATCTCCACTTTTTTTGGATACCTTAAATGATCGGTAAAAGTAACTTGAAGCGTTTGCAGCTCCAAACAAATATTTTTCCGAATATCCCACAAGGCGGCTGAAATGCTTGGTATCATAGACTATTGGAGCGCCATTGAAGTAGATGGGCTGAGCGTACTTGAGGCACGCGTCAATGTAGCTTTTACCTCTTCTGGCTGAAGAAGCTTTTTCATGAAAAAGGGCAGCATAATTCTGCCACCCTTTCTCTAAGCTATTTGTCTCTGTCATAGTAGGACCTAGTCATTAGTATATCACATGAAAATCGCAGAATTTCATGTCACGAGCTTGCGAGTCGAGTACATGCAAAATTGCGGAGCTCCGATGGAGCAAGTTTGCATGTACTCATGCTCGAAAGCATCATCCATTCTTGGACGGCGAAACGCCGGCCTAGCGCTGGTCATCTGCCGATGATTACGCAACGTCTCCTACTCATTGAGCATTTTGCTCACGGCAGGAGATGGCAGATAAACGGATTTTTCGTCAAGTGTTTTAATTTGCTCCCGGCTTAACTTCTCAATCCAATTGTGGCTACTTTCGTGGGTACCAGAAACAGCCATTTTCAAACCCGTTGAAGTCAGTTCGGGAGCATCGTCTTCTTTGTAAGCAATTAGACCTTCTTCCTCTAAGCGAAAAAGGATCACCGACAATTGGCTCATTGTGTATTGACGGCCAACCAGGTCAGACAGGCTATTTCCATAAAATAGCGACTTCAAAACTAACTTCATCTGCCTTCTCTCAACGTTCATGAACTCGCCTCCTAGGGAACAAGGCAGGCCATTTCGAGCCATCAGGCCTGTTAGAATACCAAAAAATCGGGAATGTGTTGTTTGGAGTATTTACCATAGAGATCAGTGCTTCCGATTGTTTATAACCCCTCTTATACAAAGGTGATACTTTGATCTTTGCTTCAATCTCATTGTATATAGCGTACGCTCGATCCTTGTCTGGTAAGAGATCGTTCTCTTGTATTCCTTTCGGAAGAATTTCCTCGGCGAATACGGTATGGCCCAATGCTTCGATCTTTTCTTTTCCCTCTTGCAAACAAGCCGTAGCTACAACAGCAATCTTCGCATCAAATATATCTAACAATTCTTGATTCTCTTGAATGAATAAATCTACAGTGTCGCCGGTTCCAATAAAATCATCGACCAGAACCAGATTTACCGGGATGTCAAAATCGTCTATTTTGTCTAATTCTTGAATTGATTGAAAGAATTTGATTTCTTTGTCTTTGTATTTTTTTGGATTGGCAGCCACCGTGTGTTCAAGATAGTAAGGTATCCCGATTGAACTTTTTGGTTTTTGTTTTTCAAGATCAGACTTTTTGACGATGGGGAATACAAATGTTCGTTGCCGGAATGAAGAATCCTCCAAAAAGCACTCAAACATCCGACAAGATGACCTGAATATTTTTGTCGGCTCGATTTTTTTGAAATTGCTCAATAAGTTCGTGAAGAGTTCGAATTGGTCGTCTGTAAGTTCTTCGGCTAGAGCCGAACACTCGTTCCATGCATCGTCCAACGGGCCATCCTCTCCCACTTCACCGTGCCAGCCCCGTTGTTTAAAGATTCTGTTGATTTTTCTCAGTCTTGCAAGAATTCTGCTATGCCCCTCAGTTATAAGTAGTACATTCCAAGAATAAATCTCTTCGTCAATGCCTTTCCCTTTCCTACAACCCCCACCCCCTGATACACCGCTCGGGTGACAGCCGACGATCCCCCGAACCCCCTCATCCCCTCCTACAATCCGGGCAATCGCAAGATCCGCCATGATGGCTGGACGCCCGCGCGGACGAAGACGGAGTGCGTAACTGAAAACTATAGTTGACAACGTCAAATCGCAAACTATAGTTTGCAGATGATTGAAGTCCGCCAAACCGATGTTTTTGCGAAGTGGTTCCAGAAACTCCGGGACCAGCGGGCGAAGAACCGGATTGTGGTGCGCATTCGCCGGATGGAACTCGGCAATCCGGGTGATGTGAAATCGGTTGGTGGTGGGGTGCAGGAAGCGCGTATTTCCTATGGTCCCGGTTACCGGCTGTATTTCACACGGGAAGGCGATGCGTTGATCATATTGCTGTGCGGCGGGAACAAGTCGTCGCAGGCAAAGGACATTGCGAGAGCGAAGGAGATACGAAAGCATTTGTGACATGGCAGGACGTGCTCAACCTGTGGAAGAGAGAGCATTTGAAAGGAAGGACATAAACATGGTGCAAGCGACCACCAAGTGGGATGTGCAGGATTATCTCGACAGTCCGGAGGCGATAGCGGGCTATCTGGAAGCGGCGTTCGAGGAAGGCGATCCTGCCTTTATCAAGACCGCGCTGAATGATGTGGCGCGGGCGATCGGGATCAGCAAGCTGGAACGGGAAACGGGATTGACGCGCGCGGCGCTGTACAAGGCGTTTGGAGAGAAGGGCAATCCGACGCTCGACACTTTGCTGAAGGTGACCCGGGCGCTGGGGGTGCGGCTGTCCATCGCGGCCTGATCCAATACTCTTTCCTACACCCCCCACCCCCTGATACACCGCTCGGGTGACAGCCGACGATCCCCCGAACCCCCTCATCCCCTCCTACAATCCGGGCAATCGCAAGATCCGCCATGACGGCTGGACGCCGGCGCGCACCCGGACCTTTCTCGCCACGCTGCGGCAGACGGGCTGTGTCACCGATGCGGCGCGGACGATCGGGATGTCGACGGCGTCTGGTTATCGCCTGCGCAAGCGGGATGCGGTGTTTCGGGCGGCGTGGGATGCGGCGCTGGCGGATGCGCGGCGGGGGCTGATTGCGGTGGCGCATGAGCGCGCGGTGGTCGGGCGCGAGACGGTGATTATCCGCAAGGGCGTGGAGGTCGAGCGGCGGATCCAGCCGAGCGATGCGATGCTGGCGCTGCTGATCAAGCATGGCGATATGGGCGGCGATGGCGCGGGGCGGCAGCGGGTCGGCAATCGCACGGCGGACAAGGTGCTGACGCTGGAGGAATGGCGCGCGGGCAAGGAATTTGACAGTCACGGGCGGAAGATTGACGGGGAGAGCGTCGAACAGATCCGCGCGCGGATTGATGCCAAGCTCGACGCGATGCGCGAACGGCTCGCGCGGCGGCAGCAGGAGACCGGCGAGCGCAAGATCAATATCCGGACCGGCGAAGGGATCACCGCGGAGGTGATCGCGGCGGTGCGGCGGTTTGCGGCGGGCGAGCTGCCAGGCGAGCGGGCCGGATCCGGGGCGGCTGATGGCGCGCATGTTTCGTGCGATCGTGCTGGATCCCCGCCTGCGCGGGGATGACATGAGATCGGGTCGGGAATGACAGGAAACAGGCTCACCATCGGCGTCCTTGGTTAATAGGCTGGAAACCATCCGCTTTCTGAGTTATACGCCTTTCCGGGTCAAAAACTGCAGGGGGTTTCCATGAAAAGGTTTCTCATGATTTCGGCTGGCGTGATGGCGCTGGCGGCGGTTCCGGCCCAGGCGGCGACCATCGTCTATGGCGATGCGGGCAGCTTCAATGCCGCGCTCGGCACAACAGTGGTCGATGACTATGAAAATCCGGGCTATAATTTCATTCAGGACAACGCAACCATGTCCGGCGTTCTCGGCGAGACCCGCTATGAACCGACCGGTTTCAGCAACAACAATCTGATCCCAACCGCAAACGGCAATCAATATTATTGCGCCGGCTGTAACGGCAGCTTCAACCTGTTCTTCGACGCCACATCCGTGACGACGGGCAATGGCGTGTTCGGTGTGGGCCTGAACTATTTCAACACAAACCCGAACGTCAATTTTGATGCGCTTGTCACTTATGGCAATGGCGACACCGAGCTGTTTGATCTGGCGATTGTCTCCGTTAGTGACTTTGACGGATTTTTCGGTCTGACATCAGATCGCCTGATCAGCTCAATCTCCTTCGGACCGGATGGCGGCATCACCCAGAACGGCTCCTTCGGCATCGACAATCTCACGATCGGAGATATGGGCCGGATGGGTGCCGTGCCCGAACCGGCGACCTGGGCGTTCATGATCCTCGGTTTCGGCGCGATCGGCAGCGCGATGCGGCGGCAGAAAAAGACCGCACATAAAGCCAGTGTGAAAGTCAGCTACGCCTGACCCGACAAAAGCGTTACTCCAGAAGGCCTCGCCGGCGCGATCCGGCGGGGCTTTTTGTTGGGCGATGATCCGTTCTCCCCCTGTCATTCCCGCGCTGGCGGTGATCCGGAGCAGCGGCTGTACGGAACCCCGGCAGCAGGATAGAACGGCCCGATGACCGACATGCTGCTCCTGCTGCTCTCCAAGCCCGCCTTCGGCGCGCTCGCGCTGGTGCTGACCTTTGTCGCCTTCGTGCCCTATTATTTCACCATCTGGCGCGGCGAGACGCGGCCGCATGTGTTCTCCTGGTTTATCTGGGGCGCGGGGACGGTGATTGTCGCCTTCGCCCAGCTGTCCGACGGCGCAGGGATCGGGGCGTGGCCGATTGCGGTGTCGGGGGTGCTGACCTTCGGGGTGGCGTTCCTTGCGCTGAAGAAATCGCCGGATCTCAGCATCGTGCGGATCGACTGGCTGTTCCTCGTGCTGGCGCTGAGCGCGCTGCCGCTCTGGTTTCTGACCTCGACCGCGCTGTCGGCGGTGATCGTGCTGACGGTAGTCGACCTTCTCGGCTTCGGCCCCTCGCTGCGCAAGGTGATCGCCAAGCCGCATGATGAAAACGCGACCTTCTTCGTCATCGCGATCTTCCGCAATGCCGCCGTGATCGCTGCGCTGGAAAATTATTCGTGGACCACGGTGCTGTTCCCCGCAGCCGTCGGCGCGGCTTGCGTGCTGTTCGTCGCGGTGCTTCTGATCCGGCGGGCAATGGTGGGGTCTGCACCGGAAGCGGACCGGCATGCGGCGGAATAACATCGAGGCCGGCGCAGGGGTCACCGCAGAGTTGAGCCTCCCGGTGCTACGTTTGTCGGCCGAGGCAGGAGTGAAAGGCTGTATACGCAGATCAGCGCATCAGCTCGAGATAAGCCTCCCCTGCGGCCTGCCGCGCGACGCCGAGGTCGGTCTTAACCGTACTGTCATAGCGTGCAAATTGCTGTTTCCACTCTTTGTCGAAAAACCGGGTGACCTGTTCGGAATCGGCGAGGACCGCCGGGTCGAAGAGCGGTACAATTCCCTCCGCGACAAAACCGTAATAGTCATATTCGATGCCGTCCATGCCGGGCGTGTAAAATGTCGGGACACCAAGGTGGAGTGCCTCGATTGCAGCACCGCTGTTCGGGACGAGCGCGAGGTCGCACTTGTCCAGGAAGGCGCCCATTTCAGCATGGGGCGGTTCGAACACGCAGGGGCGCGCGAGCAGGTCTGACAGGTCGGCCTTGCACCGCGGATGGCGACGGATGAAGATGTCGGAGACGCCGGGATGCCCGGACAATATGAGGATCAACTTCTCCAGCGCAGGAGCGTCAAACAGGTAGCTCAGAAATATGCCGGTGCGGAATGGTGGCGAGTCCAGGCGCATGGGGCTGGCATTTTCCTCGAATGGCGGCAATATTTGGACGCTGGCCCGGCTCTCGACTTCGCGATGGGCCGCTGCGCGCTGATAGATGGCGTGCGAATGCTCGTCAAACAGTACCGCCAGGTCATAGTCCAGCGGTGGAAAATAATCGGCGACCGGCGCATGTTGCAAGTAGCAGGTCTGGATCTGTCGCTCGCGGGCAATGTGCAACAACGCCATCTTGATCGGAGAATGGTCACTGGCGACGCAAAGGACGCGAATTTCCGAAAGGTCTTCCGTGGAATAAATCAACCACGCTGCACCGCAGATCACCAATTGCGCCCGGGAAAATCCGTTGGATGCTTTGTGCCGACGCAATACACCCGAGACATGCCAGAGCCGCTTGACAGAGCCGAGCGCCCGGAGGCGTGCGCGCAGCGGCAAAGGCACGCCATTGATCCGCTCGTCAAGATCACTGCGCCCGGCACAGGCGTTGATCCGCCGAAATGAACGGATATTGTTCGCCGACATGCCATATTGAAAGACCGGACCTGACAGCGGACGGCGAAAAACTCCATAAAACAAAGTAACGAAGACGATCAGTGCCATGTTTCCCAGGCGCAAGCGGCCGGCAAGGCCGGTGAACCAGAAAACCAGACCAAGGCCAGACCGCTTCTTGGCGATCGCTTCGCCGGCATTCCGGAACCGGGGATGATCAAAAAACTGAGCGGCCCGGGTGATCAGATGGTCGGTTCTGTTCAATTTTCACGAACCCGCAGCTTCCACGCGACTGTAGCACCCGGACGCTCAGTGGATCCGTGACGCACGGTAATCAAGGTTGCGATCAGGAAAGTCGCGAGAACGAGAGTTGCTGGCGACATAAAAACGACATACTCTGTCACATTTGCGTGGATTATCTTCGTAATGAGAAAAATGGCGTAGAGCTCGGCAAAGTTGAAGACTTTGCCAATGCCATAAAACAGCTGCGCAAAGACAAATACCGCGCCCATCACGAAAACAACTGAAAACACACCGTGAAACAAGATGCCGAGAAAGTAGCCGGGGCTCGAGCCGGCACCGATACTACCATACATGTCAATATACATGGCTTCAGAAATGGTCCGCGGGTATTCCAGTAGCGAACCGCCATTTCCGAACAAAAGATCGTAGCGATTTTCCCAAGAACGCACGATCAGGTCAATATATTGTCCACTCCCGTTCAGGATGCTCTCCCCGGACATGTATTTGAACAACTGCTCTGCGGAGATCGACATTCTCGCAACGGACCATTTCATTGCAAATTCCGGTGTCACATAAGCTGGTACAACCTCGAACTTGTTCTGGAATCCGATGAAGAAGAGCACCAACACAAAAATGGCAGCGATAGCTGTAATCACCACATTGCGAAAACCCGAACTCTGAAAATACACATAAACGAAACAAGATATCGAAAGCGCGATCGCGAGGCCGTCAATGGTCAGAATGAGACTTACAATGAAGGCACCGACCAACAGTTTATTTATCCCTGGGTTCGCGCTGTACTTGTCCTTGATTGCAATGACAATTGCCATCATCGACACGGCCCTTGATAACGCATAGACAATGCCAGCCGTTCCGGTCAGTCCACCAGATGTGTAGCGCGCACCTTCAGAAAGAAAGGAAGCAGCAGCCACATTGCAAAGCATAGCCAGCATAAATATGCCATATATCAATACCCTAGACGGCTTGAGCCTCGGCAGAAACTTAACAATCCGGCAAAAGAATAAAGCCAAAAGGGAAAAGCTCGCCGCAAGTGCAACGGCCATGAAGTAAACGCCCCAATCAAACCGAGACACGTTGTAAAAGGTCCACTCATTCTGGATCAGCAACCTGCTCAGCGACAACCAGATCACCTCTGAGAACATCAGCACCACGAGAAAACGGAAAGTATTCTTTCGCGCAATTTCTTCCATTCCCAATGACTTGGTGAAGTTATGCGAAGAGTGACGAAAAAAGTTGGGGTTGGTTTGGACGACGGTCACAATTTGATCCTACGGAAATGCCGGTATCTGATTAAGGCGATCCAGAGCAGCGAAACGACTATAGTGGTTGCAGGGACAACAATCAGAGCACTGTCCGAAGCGGTCAGTATCAGATAGCCGGAAAGGAAGCAGAAGAAAAGTGCCGCCAGAGCCAGGCAGAAGGTCGTGAATGCCACCCTGGGTTTCAGATACCATGGAAGGTAGCCGAGATAGGTTGTGGCGATCGAAAAACCCAAACTGTCGGCAATCATTGCGACAGCCAGGACCGCGACAAGCCCGGCTTGCCAATTCAACACCGACGGGACGAGAACCGCAACGGACAGACTGAAGATCAGCAAAACAATAACCAAAAGCAACAGCTTTCGAAACACGGGATATAGCACTCGTTCAAAGGAAGCTGTTTTTCGGGCTATGATGGACCTGTAAGGAATCTGGTATTTGACGTTGAACAGCAGCGATATGCCCTGGGTCAATTGCGCTATGGCCTGAAAAATATGTGCGAACTGTGGAAACAGCGCGGCAACGGTTATGCGGGGCAGCTGACGATGCATCGCGACCAGTCCGGCACTGCTCAAATAGGCGAGATTCGATTTCACCAGCGCCAAGCCGCCAGAATCCATCGCTGGCTTCAGCCCCGTGAAAAGAAAAAAGGCGGTTATTGAGATGAGCGCAATGCCGCAAGCCAGGCTGAGAATGGCGGTTTGGTAATCATAACCGATCAGCGCCAGACCAATTGGAATCACCAGCCAGGCGCTGCGGATCAGCTGCACTACGAACCAGCGACTATAGAGGCGTCGGAATTCAAAATAGCGGGTTAGTTCATCAGAGAATTTTTCAATCAGGAAGACGGCACAGATACTCAGCAACAGGACGGAAGAAATTCCCGGCCAGAACAGAAACAGGGCCAGCGAGAGCAAGCTCAAAGCAGTAACACAAACTGCCAGCAATCCACTGACATAGGATCGCTCAACTTTGACCCGGTCGCTAGAAGCAGAGGTCAGTCGCAGAAACTGCAGATGAACTGGCAGGGACGAAGCGGTCAGCGCCATCGCGGAAATGGGGACCAGGAAAATCAGTGTGTTCATGCCCGGCAAAAACCGTCCTTCAGCCAGGATTACGGCCGGCCTGATCAGCAGTACCGCTGCTCGCTGGAACAGTAGCGAGAAAGTGCTCATAAAGTTCTGGAAATGGACCGTGCTTCGATCGAACTGCCCGCTTGAGAAACAATAGCAGGATCCAGGCCAGATTTGGCAAACATGCTCTCGACATCGTTCGACTCGCGAAACGTATAGAGCGTCACCGCATAGCGGTGACCCTCACGTATTGGAACTCCGCCGTGAATGCATCTCGTGTCGCAGACTAGCAATGTACCAGCTGGCGCCACAACTTCCGTCACCGGCTGATCAATGGTTTCAAAGCGGTATTGGCCCAGCGGAAATTGCCGGTTTTGCCCAACCAGATTCTTGTCGGTACCGTCGACATAGCCAAAGGGGCCGTTTTCGGGTCCGACGTCGCTTAGGTACCAGATACATTTCACCTGATGCGAAAACGGCGAGTCTCTGTGGAAACCGCCCCCCGAACCGAGATTTCCAGGCCTTGGAGTCAGCCGGTTCGCCATCAACATCCAGGATCTTGTCGTTGATCCCAAAAATGCGTCAATATTGGCTATGTGGTCCTCGATACCAAATTGATCAATATGGTCGGGAATGTCTTTTTCGAACTGAAGGATCCTGACATCGGAATTCAGCTCATCCTGCCAAATCCGACCATTGTTCGGATCGTTGATGGTCTCATCTATGACCGATACCAGATCTGAGCAAAGTTCATCTCCCAAGGCGGCGGGAAAAAGCTTTGCGGTCTGGTTCGAAAGAAATCGGAACGGGCCACGATTTCCGAATAGCCGCATATAGCCTTCGGAAGCCACAACTTTGACATAGCTGAGAGGGGAACTCATGATCTCAATTCCTGCGCTTACGGTTTGGCTATCATCGATTCGGAGACTGCTGTGTTCGGGCTTACATCGCAATTCACAGTTTGTCCGATAATATCATCGAGCATTTTCGGCGGCAGACCAAATCCCGGACGCACGCTTCGGACAGCGTCGTGGGTTATCTTCGATCCCGCCTTCAGCGCCTTGACGAAATAAAGCGACCGTCGAAACTGAACATTACCGGTTTCGCTAGACTTTCGACCATAATTGACCCTCCCCAATGCCGTCCAGGCCGTTTTGCTGTCACGGCAAAGAGCTGCAAGGTCCGCGGGTTCCAGTGAAAAACTGTCGTCAGGTCCACCACCGTTGCGATCCAACGTAAAATGCTTTTCCACTATGGATGCACCTAACGCTATTGACGCGATAGCCGTACTGTTGTCCAACGTGTGATCCGAAAGCCCAGTGACCTGTCCAAAACGTGATATCATGTCCGGTATTGTCCGCAAATTGTAATCCTCGGCCGGTGCCGGGTACCCGCTGACACAATGCAAGATTGCAAGTTCTTCGCACCCTCCCTCATGTGCTGCTGCGATGGCCTCCGCAATTTCCGTTTCATCTGCCATTCCCGTCGATATGATCATCGGTTTTCCGGTTCCGGCAACATGACGGATGAGCGGTAGATCAACGGCTTCGAAGGAAGCGATTTTGTAGGCCGGGGCACCCAATTGTTCGAGCAAGTCGACCGCTGTATTGTCAAATGGCGAGCTAAAAATAAGGATACCTGCTTCACGAGCGGCCGCAAACAGAGGCTCATGCCAATCCCATGGCATATGCGCCCGCTCGTAGAGCTCATGGAGTGTTTCACCGTCCCAAAGTCCTCCCTTGATACGAAAATCATCCGTATCACTCTTCAACGTAATCGTATCAGCAGTATAGGTTTGCAGCTTGATCGCGTCTGCACCTGCCTTAGCTGCCTCGCCCAGAATGGCGAGAGCCGTATCTAGACTGCCATTGTGGTTGGCTGACAACTCGGCGATGATGAACGGAGGGTGGTCCGTACCGATCGGGCGTCCGGAAATGGAAATGGACGGTGCGCTTGTCATCAAAATATTTTCCTGTTCTCTTTCCACTCGTTCGCCAAAAGCCCGAAACAGTGAACGTCGTGATACTGGCGTCCATCATGATGCTGTTCTATCAAGACGCCTTCGCGGCGAAAACCCAGCTTGACATGGAAATCCGATGACCGCTCATTAAATGCAATGGCCTGACCACATAATTTGTGGAACTGCAGGTTTTCAAATGCATGGTCGAGAACCCTGCAGCCCATTTTTGCACCGCTCCCAGGCAATGCACCCGGCGCCACGTAGAAGCCCCATTCTGCTATTTCTCCTGCTGCGATCCTGTGTAAGCCTGTGAAGCCGGATGCCTTGCCGTCTCGTTCAAAGATAAGCAGGTGCCTGTCCGGATCTTTTGAACAGCGATCAAACCAGTCGGCATGCTCATCACGCGAAACCACGTGCGTCGTGTACATGAACTTGCGGACATCTGGATGGTTCCTCCAGGAACGAACCATTTCAACATCGCCTTCATTCATCGACCGTACCAATAATGTTTCGCTAGCTGTCACCGCTCTGTTCCATCCTGTCAATTGCCTTCCAGACGCCGTGGCCATCCGTGACTTTCGCCGCATTTTGACTCATGAGTTGCCGTCGCTCGCCATCGTACGTGAGCAAATCAATCATGCCCTGAAGCTCGTACATTACCCGACCTGCCGGCAAAGCCAAGACCGCTCCCTGGTTAACGAGGTTTTTGGCAATCAATCGCTGGTTGTCCGCCAACACAATCATGATTGTTGGCACACCAAGGCAACACCGCTCCCATGAGGTGGAGCCCGCCGCACCTATTGCCATGTCACAGGATGCCATGAGACTGGCCATATCGTTGACACCGATCAGTATTTCACAATCGAAAGCCATTGTATTTGCCCGGGCCATAATCGCGTCTGCATGGAGCGAACTCTGACCGAGAACAACGGATATGCGACAGGCCGAAGGGAGGCGCGCCGCGTTTAGCGCATCGAGCACATCGCCGGTAACATTGTCCGGATCTGTGCCGCCGAGGCTGACCAGAATATGGTTCACTTCCGGACTGACGCTCCGCTCAAGTCTGGATTCACGGAGTCGAGCAAATTCAGGCCGGAGCAGTGCGTATTGCGATCCGCACAACAATTCTGTGCGCTCCGGAACCAGACCGTCATAATCCGCGACAAGGCGGCCATAGGTCTGATCCAGCAAAATGTCGCAATCGTGGCGACGATTTGCCAGATCATCAATCACCATGACTCGGCGGGTGTAGTCCGACATGGTCGCTTCCCAATATGCACCAAGAGCATAGTGATCCACGACCAGCCATTCCGGTTTCACCGCCCGCAAAATCGGAACGGCTTCTGCCGCATCATCGTCCTGGTCAAAACCCAGCCAGGCCTCGTAGTCAGCCCTGGTTGCACCAGATTTGACGCCATTGTCCGCAGGCTGCTTCTGTTTCAGCAAGTGCACTTGATGACCAGCAGATTTCAGAGCATCACCCATATGCCCAGGCTGATCCCGGCACAGAAAATGTGTCATCCATCCCGCACTGCGCATCTGGTTCGCCAGAGTCAGGCAACGCATGACATGGCCGGTCCCGATCAGCTGCGAAGCATCTGCCCGGAAGGCCGCGGACCTGCCCTTCACCAGGATGTCCAGCCGCCGTCGACCACGAGATTTGCTCCGGTCACGTACGAAGAGGCCCGGGATGCGAGAAACAGGACCGGTCCGCGAATTTCGTCAGCTTGACCGATCCGGCCGAGCGGCACTTTTTGGTTCAGGCGGGTCACAAACTCGGGTTGCTTATCCTGCACTTCCGCATTGGGAAATGGTCCTGGAGAAACACTGTTGACCCGTATGTTCTCGCTCCCAAATTCAGTCGCCGCATAGCGGGTGAGCTGGATCAATGCTGCCTTTGATGCACCGTAAAAGGGCGGGTTGGCCTGGGCCTTTTCCGCGTAAACACGCAGGTCTGGACTCACAACGCCATACATCGAAGCAATATTGATTATCGAGGCATCACCGGTTGAACTCACGGCATTGCGCAGGAAGGGCAGAGCGGCCTGCATCAGCAAATGAGCAGCCGTCACACTGACATTGAAACTGTCTGTATAATCTTGTGCCTTCGCCCCAACCAGGGACCCGGCATTGCCAGCATAGGCATTGTTGATCAGGACATGCAGTTCTCCGGAATCGACATGTTGCGAAAGCTGACTGATCTGGGCTTCATCATTGACATCGAATACGGCCGGACGAGCTCGCAATCCGGCACTGCAAATCCGGTCTGCGAGCGCCACTGCCTTTTCCTCGTTGCGGGAATTGATCAGCACCTGTGCACCCGCTTCGGCCAATGCCAGGCTCATTTTTGCACCCAGATGTCCTGTAGCCCCGGTAACCAGTACCGTTCGTCCCGACAAATCAAATAGTTTCATGGCATCGTTCATCATGCAGAGCTCCAACTGGAAGGATCGAGCATTTTTTCCGGCATTTTCGGCCGGTTTGTCTCCAGTTCCTGTCGTTCGTCAGCAGTTAGCGCAGGGCGACCAAACAAGGAAAAATTTTCTAACATCTGAGCACGGGTTTCCATGCCAACCACTATCCCGTCAATCCATGACCGAGAATTCAGATAGGCGATGCACAAATCAGCGACATTTTGTCGTTCCAGCCGCTCAGCCTGCAACCGCAACCACTCTGGAATGAGATGTGGGTCAGGCGCACCGGCGGCACGCCAGTGATCCGGATTCTCCGACACCAGCAGTCCCTGGAGCAGGGGACTTCGGGTATGAACAACCAGATTTCTCTGCTTTTTCACCTGCCTGATGACGGCTATGGCCTCATCCCATCGCCAGTCCAACAAGTGGAATGGCAACTGGATATGGTCTACATGCGCATCGGCAACTGCTTCAATCAACTCCCCGGGCGTTTGAACCGACACACCAAGCCGGTCGATCAGACCGTCCTGTTTCATTTTCAGCAGTCGCGCCCACGCGCCGCCGCCCTGAGCCAGTCGATCACCGGCACGATGCAACAGCAAAGTGTCAATTTTTTCTGCCTTCATGGCATGGCAGGACTGAAATACGCTGGCTTCCACAAATAGCGCGGCGCTGTCTGCAGAATGCTCCGCTGGAGATGCTGCCATAGGCTGCAATTTGGTAATTATTTTGGCGCGCGCCGCCCAGCCCTGCGCCATGGCCTCGCCGATCACTTTTTCGCTATCTCCATAAGCCCGGGCGGTATCGAAATATTCAACTCCGTTACGAATGGCCTCCCGGATCATTGATCGGGCTGTTGCTGCGTCCGGCTGCCCTGTGATATTGCCGATGCCATAGCGAAGGCCGAGCTGGGCGGTGCCAAAAACCAGCTTTTGCAAGCTTGCAGACGTGACCGGCCGATTCGCCGATTGCCGCATTCGTTCCAGCACATCCGACATCGGCAAATTGACACCATCTTTGACCCCGTCGAACAGCGAAACCACGCCAAGATAGTCATCGAGATTGTCGATCGTGCAGCGATAATTTTCCATGGACCCGGTCGAAACCGGTTTGAAGTCCGCCATTCCGTGGGTCCGGATAATCCACGGCGTCACATGCTCGCGATCCGCCGGATCCGTGGCCTTTGAAGCGGCGCTTCGCAGGATTCCTGCAGTCGTGATCTCGACACTGACACCGTAGGGGAGACCGGATCCTTTGTGGTTGCACGACAGATAGCCCAGCTTTCTGTTGCGGAAATCTGCCTCCACAGCGACGAGCAGCTCGCCATCTGGTACAACATTGTCGGCGGTCAGTCGAAAGACAGGCATGTCGTCCGGACATTCTTCTACAACGCCAGCAAACCGCCCGAGCGCATCATCAAGGCTCCCCCGAAAAACCCGGATGCCATGGGCCTCCAGCGTTGCTGCCAGATAGTCATCACTGCGCTCGGTCGAAGTGGCGACTACGACGTCATGCCCCCGGTTTGCAGCCCTTTTGGCTGCAAGCACCGCCAGCGGCATGCCGGCGACAGGCAGCAAGACTTTGGCTGGCAGCCGGGACGAGCTTGTTCGAGCCTGAAGAACGACCAGGCCGTTCATGTCAAAATATCGCGGAGGGCGGCTACGACCTGATCTTGCTGTTGTTCTTCTAGAGTCGCATACATCGGGATGCTGATGGCTTCCCGATAATAGGCTTCAGCCTGGGGATAGTCAGAAGGTGTAAAACCCATTCGTGCAAAATAAGGCTGGCGATAGACCGGGATGTAATGAAGATTTACCCCGATATTGCATTCTCGCAAACGCTCAAACAGCTCCCGATGCGAAACGGCCGAGTTAGCGAGCTGAAGCCGGATTACGTAAAGGTGAAAGCCAGAATAACATTCCTGGCTTTGCATTGGACAGGTAATGGGAAGCTCGGCCAGCAACCTGTCATATCGCGCAGCCAGTGCGTGGCGCTTCTCGACATAGGCATCAAGACGTTCCATTTGCGAAAGGCCAAGGGCAGCCTGGATATCTGTCAATCGGTAGTTCAGGCCAAGATCAACCTGTTCATAATACCAGGGGCCATCTGGTTCGCGATTGAAGACTTCGGGATTGCGCGTGATCCCGTGACTGCGAAACAGCTCCATTCTTGATGCGAGTTCACTGTTGTTGGTCAATGCCATGCCGCCCTCGGCACTGGTGATGATCTTTACCGGGTGAAAACTGAAAACGGTGATGTCACTGAATTTTCCGCAACCGACTTTGTCGTCGCGATATGAGCCTCCGACGGCATGGGAAGCATCTTCGATCACGTAAAATCCGTATTTCCGTGAAAGTTGATGAATGGATTCCATGTCACAGGATTGCCCGGTCAGATGTACCGCCACAACGACCTTAGGCAGGCGTCCCAATTTTTCGGCCTCCTGCAATTTGCGGGATAATGCCTCCGGGCAGATGTTGTAGGATGCGGGTGAGATATCGACAAAATCTATCGATGCCCCGCAATAGAGACCGCAATTTGCAGAGGCAACGAAAGTGATCGGAGAGGTCCAGAGCCAGTCTCCCTCGCCCACACCCAACGCCAGACAGGCGATATGGAGAGCGGAAGTCGCACTATTAACGGCCACCGCATGGCTTGCCCCGCAATAGGCCGCTACCTTTTCTTCAAATCGGGGAATCATTGGACCCTGAGTCAGGAAATCAGATTTCAGAACGGCGACCACCTGGTCAATATCCGCCTGAGTCACATCTTGCCGACCATAGGGAATGAAAGCCATCAGAACTGACCGATCTTCGCGCGGTTGGCTGTGATCCAGCTGGCCAGCTCGCTTTCACTCATCCAGTGTTCGTTATTATCGCTGGCATACACAAATCCTTCCGGGACACGTTTTCCGTCCTTGATCCGGCTGGGGCTTGTCGCCCAGTCATTGATTGTTGGAAGAATCTTGTAATGTTCGGCATATTCGTAAGTGTAATGGGCGTCTTCCGGGCTGATCATCTGCTCGTGCAATTTTTCGCCAGGCCGGATTCCTACAATGTCGAACTCAGCATCTGGAGCCACTGTTCGCGCCAGATCAGTGACCTTCATTGACGGAATCTTTTTCACATAAATCTCGCCACCTTCCATGTCTGAGAGCGCATGCCAGACCAGTTCGACGCCCTCCTCCAGCGAAATCATGAATCGGGTCATCCGGTCATCTGTGATCGGAATCCTGCCCTGATCTTTGATCGACAAGAAAAACGGAATCACGGAACCGCGCGATCCCATTACATTTCCATATCGAACAACGGAAAAGCGTGTGTCATGTCCGCCGCTGTACGAATTGCCGGCAACGAATAACTTGTCCGAAGCCAGCTTGGTTGCGCCGTAGAGATTGACCGGACTGCTCGCCTTGTCAGTTGAAAGGGCCACAACCCGCTTCACGCCCTTATCTATGCAGGCATCAATCAGGTTCATCGCTCCTATGATATTCGTCTTGACGCACTCAAAGGGGTTATATTCTGCCGTTGGTACGATTTTGGTCGCTGCGGCATGAACGACGACATCAACGCCATCAAGTGCCCGATAGAGGCGTTCACGGTCCCTTACGTCACCAATGAAGAATCGGACGCGATTGTCGTTCTGAAAATTCTTGGCCATTTCCCATTGCTTCATCTCGTCTCGGGAAAAAATGATGATCTTGTTCGGATTGTGTTTTGCCAGAGTCATGGGGACAAAGGTGTTTCCAAAAGAGCCCGTGCCTCCTGTAACCAATATTGTGCTGTTCTTTTCCATAGTTGTTCCTTGCCGAGCTGCGATCCGCAGCCAATTGACCGCCTCTCTATCGCAGTTCATTGAATTTTGAACCCCAGAAATCAAACCCCGCGACGAAAAAGGGGTGGACCGTTTGCAAAGCGAAGCAACGTTTGTGATCGCATTATCGACGTCCAGAGCAGTTTTGAGAAACGGTTGGCGGACCAGTAATTTGTTCCTTGCCTGTTTCATGACTTGTTCTTAAGGACCCGCTATCGGATCAAGCTCAGGTGGATGGCCCATTGGCGTTGAGAATTCTATACTTGCATCAATATTTCAATACACCGGCGATGCAGGGCGGAACGCGGTCATACGAGCTTGCCCGCCGACTTGTCGAAAAGGGGCATCAGGTAGACCTCATCACCACCGACCGGGTTCCCCGCGGTACTGATGACAGGCAATGGAAACTGACTAGCGAGAAGGGGATAAATGTCCATTGGTACCCGGTTCCATATTCCAACAATATGGGTTTTTTTGACCGAGTCCGAGCCTTTTTTTCCTTTGCCAGGGCCGCCACGGCGAAAGCCGGCGAAATGCAGGCCGACATCGTGTTCGCAACCAGCACACCGCTGACAATTGCCATTCCCGGAGCTGTAAAAAGCTGGCGCAGCAAAATTCCGATGGTGTTCGAGGTCCGCGATCTGTGGCCAGAGCTTCCCATAGCTATCGGCGCGCTCCGTAACCCGGTCCTCAAACTGGCGGCAAGGTTGCTCGAACGCTTCGCCTATCGCAATTCCGAAGCGATTGTCGCCTTGTCCCCTGGGATGAGAGCGGGAATTGTTGCGACCGGATACGATCCGGACCGAGTGTGCATCATTCCCAATGCCTGTGACAATGCCGCTTTTGTCGTGGAACCGGAGAAAGTTGAGGCATTCCGCAAAGAACGTGACTGGCTGGGTGATCGGCCACTGTTGCTCTATGCGGGCACGCTGGGTGAAATCAACGGGGTTGGTTATCTTGTCGAGATTGCCAAACAACTGGAAAAACTGGACTCCCCAACGCGCATCCTGATCGTCGGCGACGGCAAGGAAAAGGAAAAAATCTCAAAACAGGCCGAAGATGCCGGTGTGCTGGGCAAGAACCTGTTCATGGAAAACTCACTCCCCAAGAGTGAAATGCCCGTGCTTTTTGGTGCCGCAGATATCAGTTCGAGCCTCTTCATTGACCTTCCGGAAATGCAAGCCAATTCGGCTAACAAGTTTTTCGATACATTGGCCGCAGGTCGGCCCATTTTGATAAATTATGGCGGCTGGCATTCAAAAATAATCGAACAATCCGGCGCAGGACTGGTAACATGGCAAAATTCACCCGATGCGGTGGCCCGGGAAATTGACAGACATATCCAAGATGAGGCCTGGTTAGAAAAAGCGTCGACAGCAAGCAAGAAACTGTCGAGAGAATATTTTGATCGTGACCAGCTCGCCGCGGATTTTGAATCAGCTCTGCTGATCGCCAGTGAACGTCGGGGAACCGCCATCTGCAAGGTCAATGAACTTGGTGACGCGTCGGCAGATTGAATGGATGTAGCACAATGAACGACAGCTCTTTTGCCTCATGGCCGAATTTTTCGGATGAGGAAGCCAATGCAGTTCGGGATGTGGTGCAATCCAATCGGGTAAATTACTGGACCGGTCAGATCGGACGCGAATTCGAGAAGGATTTTGCGAAATGGACCGGCAGCGCCCATGCCATCGCACTGACCAATGGCACCGTTGCACTCGACCTCGCGCTCAAGGCTCTGGATATTGGTGAAGGCGACGAAGTGATTGTCACTCCGCGGACATTCATAGCATCGGTCTCATGCGTGGTGACCGCAGGTGCGACACCGGTTTTCGCCGACGTTGATCCGGATAGCGGCAATATCACGCCTGATGCCATCTGCGCCGCTATTTCCGACAGGACGCGAGCAATCATTCCGGTCCATCTTGCGGGCTGGCCCTGCGACATGCCGAAGATCATGGATATTGCCCGTCAAAACAATCTCTACGTGATAGAAGACTGCGCTCAAGCCCACGGTGCGAGCGTTGGGGGGCAGATGGTCGGGAGCTTGGGAGATATCGGTGCCTGGTCATTCTGTCAGGACAAAATCATGACCACTGGTGGTGAGGGCGGAATGACAACCACCAACCGACCTGATTTGTGGGAAAAAATGTGGTCCTACAAGGATCATGGCAAAAGCTGGGATGCCGTTTACAATCGCGCCCACCCACCCGGTTTTCGCTGGCTCAGTGAAAGTTTCGGAACCAACTGGCGGATGCTGGAAATGCAGGCGGCAATCGGCCTGATTCAACTCAGGCAAATGTCGCAATGGACAAACCTGCGAACCAGAAATGCCAAGGCCTTGCAATCAGTATTGCGCGCATTTCCCCAGGCTATAAGGGTGCCCGAGCCACCGGACGGACATAACCATGCCTATTATCGGTTTTACGGTTATGTCCGCCCCGAAGGTCTGAAATCCGGCTGGACACGCGACCGCATTGTGCAGGAAGTATCGGATCTGGGATATCCGGCTTTTCAGGGAAGTTGCAGCGAGGTATATCTGGAAAAGGCATTTGAGGGCACTGGTTGGACCCCGCAAGAGAGACTGCCAGTTGCTCGTGAGCTTGGAGAAACCAGTGTAATGTTGCTGGTGCATCCATCGATCGAGGAGGAACAGCTCCGGGGATATTGTGATGCCGTCCAGACGGTCATGCAGAATGCAGTGCGGTAGAGGAAGCGGATAGCCGCGACGACCTTAGCCGGACAGCTGCTTTGCCGGATTTCCGACAACAATCGCACCGGGAGCGACATCTTTTGTGACCACGGCCCCCATTCCAATCGTTGCCCCGCGTCCGATCCGCATCGGCTTTTCCGGAGTACCTTGTCTCAGCACCGCTCCGGCGCCGATGTAAACGTGGTCATCAATATGGATGTTGCCATTGCATTTCACTCCGGGGGCGAAAGTGACAAAATCTCCGATGATGCAATCATGCTCGACATAGCTTCCGATATTGCAATGAAAATGGCGGCCAATGCGGATGTTGCTGGTCAGGGTTGTGAAGGGTGAAAAAATTGCACCTTCGCCAATGCTGACATCTTTCATGCGCACATGCTGCTTCGCAACCACCGAGCAAAAAGGGATATTGTCAGCTTCGCACCGTAGGGCAAGACGCTCGCGAACCTTCCCGTCTGCGATCGCGATGATCACCGATTTCCGATCCTGCCCGGCCGCGACAAATTTCTCATAGCTCCAGACCGGCAGTCCGTTGATTTCCTTGCCATGACAGCCATCGTCTACGAAAATCAGCTTGTCCAAGCCCTCGTCGCTAAGCGATTCCTCGAGGATCGGAGCGACACCCCTGCCAGAGCCGGAGGCACCGTAAACAGCACAAAGTCCTTCGGCCTTCATTCCTCTCTCCCTGTAAAGCGCGGCATTGTTGCTTCACCCTCAGATGAAATGCCTTCTCTTTTGAAAACCTTGATTGCCGTGAGTAGCAGAATCTTGATGTCGAGAGCAAAGGATTGGTTTTCCACATACCAGATATCAGCAAGAAACTTTTCTTCCCAACTGATGGCATTTCTGCCGTTCACCTGAGCCCAGCCCGTTATTCCGGGACGAACATCATGACGGCGCATTTGCCGGGCCGAGTAAAGGGGCAGATATTCCATCAGAAGTGGTCGCGGTCCGACGAGGGACATATCTCCTTTGAGCACATTGTACAGACTGGGAAGTTCGTCGAGACTGGTGCTGCGCAAAAACCGGCCATAACCGGTCAGTCGCTGGCAATCCGGCAAGGCTTCACCGCTGGCATCAACAAGATCTTTCATCGTTCGGATCTTGACCAGATCAAAAGGAATACCCTCTTTTCCGGGCCTTTTTTGAACAAAGAGAACAGGACGACCCAGAAATAATGCCGTCAGGACAAGCAACAGCGCCAGTATTGGAGCAAACAGAATCAAAACTGTTGCGGACCCGATAATGTCAGACAGGCGCTTCACGGATGAACGGTTTTACGGAGCATCGATCGACACCTTGTCAATTTGGAAGTCGAAACCTTCCCTGCTGGTGTTTGCACGTCCGTCAATTTGCAACCAGAAATAGCGACAGCCCGTACCCTCATTGCTAATCGTCTGATCAATACCGCTTCCGGAGAATGGAATTCTGAGATCGAGCGGGCGCTCCTCAAGCAATTCCGCGCATCCAAGATTGAGATTCAGGCTGGCGTTGGACGGAATCTCTCCAGTCCAGGCGACGGTGATGGTCAGTTGCGCTTCCGGCAACCTCACGAGCTGGCGCGCGAACTGTCCTCCCGAATTTCTGATGGCGCTCATTTGCAGCTGGCCGTCATTGATCGATCCGCCATATTCTCCCGTCGAGAAGATTTGCCAGTCGAACGGAGGATATTCCGGTTGCTCATCGAAGGACCGACCGTTCATGAGGATCGGCTTTTGCGACCCGCCGGTAAACAGGTGATAGAGCTTCTCTGCCTCCGCAAATTGCCTTTCCCGGATCAGGGCTCTCAACAGTCCCTGATCCCGGAAAACCGTCTCCGAAACACCGGAACCATGCAAATTCTTCCGCACCTGGGCCGCGTTGACCACGGCCACCCGTTTGGTGACAATCTCTCGCCAAAACCACCTCGCCCAAGGCGGATCCGTTCGAAGTATCTCGGAAAACGGTTCAATAAACGCATCATTTGACAAGGCGTTTGCCATAACCGGAATGACCACCGTTCCCGAAGCCTCCTTGGTCCTCAACAAGTTGTCATAATAGCCCAGCAAGGCCGGAATATCCTCACGCACACCACTGTCATGGATCAACCATCCAGTGACCAACTGGCGACGGCGCGACAATTGGAAGGCTTTTTGCATCAGTTCGTGCCGTTTCGCACCCGACTGGCTCATGGCCAGCACCGCAACCGCATCAGGGCTGATTGGCTCGGATTGAAAAGCTTTTTCAGCAAGGGCGACAGTCTCTGCCCCGATGACTTCCGGAAACTGCCCGCCATTTTCCACGACAGCGGCACTGATCCGGTTCCGGGCGGCGGACTCCGCAGCAAAGCCATTTGTCGGCCAGACGGACAATGCGACGTCGGGAGCCCTGCTCTTCGTAATCGCTCCTGCCGTAACGATGCCGGAAAACACCGCGAGGGTGGCACCGATTAATATGATCAGGCCGATTCTCAACATTGATGTTCAGCCCGTTCCACTTCGGGCAGGTTCTGCAGCTTTGCTGCCATAACTATACTGATAGGCATAGCCATACCCATAGCCCGATTGCTGCGATTGCACTTTCGTCACAATACCACCGAAAATCTGGGCGTGTGAACTCCGGACTCGGTGGATCGCCGACTGAATGCCCTTCAGCTTCACGCCGCCAGCCTCGATCGTGTAGATAACGCCCTCGACCGAATTGGCCAGCAACGGAATGTCGGCAAGTCCCAGAACGGGCGGCGCATCGATTATCACCGTATCGTATCTTTCTGTCAGCCGGCGAACAAGTTCCTCCATCCGCGTACTGCTCAGAAGCTCGGCCGCATTGGGCGGAATGGGACCCGCCGCCATTGCGTCAAAACCGAATGCCTCCGACCTCATGACGAGCTGATCAAGATTGTCATCACCGGCAAGATAGTTGCTCAGCCCCTTTTGATTTTCGTGACCCAGCATCTTGTGCAGTGACGGATTTCGCATGTCTCCATCAATCAGGAGAACCGCTTTTTTTGTGCTGGCCAGAACAGCGGCGAGCGCCAGAGCTGATGTACTCTTGCCCTCATTTGGCCGGGTACTCGTCAGAAGAAAGGACCTGGGCACGCCATGGTCGGTCAAGAAAGCGAGACTGGTCCGGATTGACAGATAGGCTTCCCACGCCACCGATTTTTTATCACCAAGGCTGTTTAGAATGTCGTCATTGTCAAAGTTCGGAATCGAACCCAGCGGGGCGATGCCCAGCTTGGATTTCAAATCGGACGGGTCCTTTACGCTCTGGTCAATCTGTTCCATGACAAAGACATAGGCAGCGGCGATGCCGATTCCCCCGAGGATGGCGAGCGCAATGTTGAGCAGCAACCTTGGGCTCGAGGGAACCTTGGATGGCCGGGCCCGGTCTACAACCGAAATATTGTTGGCCCCGACACCAGCAACGCCGATTTCCTTATATCGTTGAAGAAGACCATCATAGAGTTGCCGGTTGGTATCCACTTCCCGCTGGAAAATATTGTACTGGATGGAATCCCGTCTTTCACTGCTGAACTGGTTTTTCAGCTGATCAACCTGTTGACGGAGTTGTTTTTCACGCTTGATCGCTTCCAGATATCGGGCAGTTGATCCGGTCCGGGATCTGGTTTCTTCAGCGGCGATACTCGCATCCAGCGCTTCGATCTGTGACGCCAAAGCCCGGGCTGTGGGATATTCCGGTTCGAACTGCACCAGCAATTTGGCATACTCGGCCTGAACCTTGGCGCGTTCCTGGCGAATGCTGTTCAGGGCCGTATTGTTCAGAGCGTTCTTGTTTCCTGCCTGCATCCCGGTCTCGCTCTCTGCGGCGATGCGGTCAGCAGTGGCCTGGGCAAGCTCGCCATTAAGTGCCTCCAAATTGGCCGATGCCAAGGTTTTCTGAGACACGGTCTTTCCGGATGGTGTCTGCTCGGCGGAAAGCGTAATAATCTCTTTGTTGTCAGCATAGGCCGACAAGTTTCGTTCCGAGTCTTCGAGTCGTTGCTTCAGGTCTGCAAGCTGCTCCTCCAGGAATTTCCTCGCATCGGATGTCGAGTCAAATCGCCGGTCAAGATTTGATGCGATGAACTGCTCCACCCATGCATTGGCAATCTGGCCCGACAAGGTGGAACTTGGACTGTCGAAGCTGATATCTACGAGACTTGATCCGCGGATGGGACTGATGGACACATTATCCAGCAGCAGCTCAGTGGCCATTTCCAGTCGTGCGCTACGCTCAGCTGCAGACTGGCCATTTGACGTGCCGGACAACAACCCCTCATTATTCGGATCAACATTAAAGCTATCGAAAAAATTGTCATTCGCGGCCAAATTGCGAGCCCTTGCCACGCGTTCTGCGAGTGAACGGGACTCCAGCAGGGAATATTGCGTCTGGTAGAATTCCAGATTCTGACCCGCATTGTCAGACGAAGTCACCCCTTCCACGTTGGTAACCTTGTCTTGCTCCCGATTTATTTCGATGGTCGCAGTCGAAGAATAATATGGCGTCATCAACAAGGTGACTATGATGCCGAATGCGACGCAAGCGCCCAATATTGAGGCGATGGCCGTCTTGTGCCGCAAGACTGCTTGCCAATATTGCAACAGAATCGGCGTTTCGTGAGGTTTGTCCTGATAAGGATCAATGCCGGTCGGAGCGAGCTCGTTGCTGTCAGCCATATTATCCATGATCCTTCGCGTACACCCGACCCAGCACTAGTTTCTGAACAGAATAATAAGAGGAGTGGTGATCAGCGGCGACGCTTGAATCAGATCCCTGAACAACCGTCGGGCCTGGGAATCCCCCACAACAATGACGTCGTTGGCAAAAACTTCGGGATCACTGTAGTTGCCCCGACGAATGGCCTTGAGATTATACAGTCCTGCCAGCTGCTTACCATCCACATTGCGGAAAATTACAACATCATTCAGCTTCGCAAATTCGGCCGTACCTCCGGCTGTTGCGACCGCCCGCATCAACGTCATTCGGCCAATCACAGGATAGAGCCCGGGCCGGTCCACCTGACCGTCGACCGTGATGACCTGACTGACAGTTTCCTCGAGATTTACCGTCACGGCCGGATCTCTTACGTAGCGCCCCTGCAAGCGCTTCTCAATCTCGTCACCAAGTTCGCCAGGCGTCAAGCCGGAAGCTTCAACAACCCCGATCAAAGGGAAGGAAAGACGCCCACTGGCATCGATCTGCACCTCTTTGCTCAGGTCCTCAATGCCGAACACATCGATTTTGAGTTTGTCAAACGGCCCGATAAGATATGGCCGGTTGGAACTCAGCTGGTCCAGGCGCGTTGGCTCGGGCAGACCACCATTGGACAATACGGTAACGTCTGCACTTTGGCCCATGCTGGATGTACCTGCGCAAGAAGATAGAACGAAAGCGGCTAACAACAGGAAAAAACGGCTAATCATACTCGCCTCTATTCTCATTTCCCGATCCCATTAGACCAACAGTTTTCTCACGTAAACTGCCGAAAGCTGAAACCACGATTTTTCGTGCTTGCGGCAGGGTATTCACGCTTCGTTCAGCCTGCGTAATGCCGGGCGGCCCGAGTCATGTCCCCCAACAGGCAGGCCGCCAGCGCAAAAATTGCAACGAGAGACGGCACGCGCAAAGGGTAATCGACCAGGCTTGCCGCCAGCAGAATAAACATCAGCGCAAGACAAAGAAAACCCGCTGACCTGGCTGTTCGTCCAGCACGCGAAACCCGGACCAGAAACCAGAATTGTTTGCCCAGCCAGATGGCGCCACAAAGACCGATCACCAGAACCGGCAGGCCACCCTCGATCAAAAACTGCATCCAGTCATTATGCGCATGATTGAGATAGGTGGAATTCAAAAACTCTTGAGGCTCGAATATCCTGTAGACATGCTCAAAGGAACCAAAGCCGCTGCCCCACGGAAAATATTCCAGCAGAATGCCAGAAAGTACCGGAAGGAGGCGAATCCGGAGTTCATCAATTTCATTGCCGGCGAAAAGCCTGTCATAGGCCACCGAACGAGACAGGATTATGGTCAAGATTGCCATCGCAGCAATCCCGACAAAGCCCGTGATCAGCAGCAGCTTGTCATGTGATGGCAGCGATATCTTGTTGATCAGAAGAACAGGCTTTCTCTGCCCTGTCGCTGCCTGTTTGCGAAAGTCAAAATAAAAGAACATCAGGGCAAATATCAAGGCAGGAACCATCAGGACCAATCCGGCTCTTGAACCCGTCACGATAATAAGGGGAATGAAAACGAAAATTGTAGCAACGCTTCCAAAAAACTTGAAGCCATGGAACCTGGCCTTTGGTTTCAAGGTCGCAGCATACCAGCCCAGCATCGTGATCCCGAGCGCGAGCACCGCTGCCTGATGATTGCGGTTTGCAAAAAGGCCGACGCCCGATCCGAAATTGGTGATCCTGTAGAGATACAGTGGCCCGCGGGAAGCTCCTACCAACTGCAGTACGGCCCAAAGTGCACTTATGATGCACAATGCAATGACAATCGTTATCGTATTTTTGTGATACTGGCTGTCCAAGCTGAGATAAAGCAAGACCATCGCCAATGGTACGGTCAGTGAAAAGAGGCTGTTCAAGGTGCCTGCGGGCGACAGGGAGAGCGGGCGCCATCCTGGTTCGAGCTGTGACAACGCGGCAATATCTTCAATTATTTCTCTGCCGGGCAACTGACTCCAAAAGGCCGGCGGCAAAGGGATCAACTGAACGACCATCAAGACGGCAAGCGATCCCAGAAACCAGAGTGGGAACAATCGCCCTTTCAAATCTTCTCTGGTCAGACAAAAAATCGCATACATGCCGACCAGAATTGCGATCGGGCGGAGCAAAAGCAGGGACTGAATGTCTGCTCGAGATCCGCCACCGGAGAAAAACAGCAGCGTGAGGAAAGCCAAGAACACAATGAATCGGGAACGGGAGGCAAACATGGTCTCACGATATTGGGCCAGTTTTTTCCTGACTTTGAGCGCGGGGGATTTCATTGCCGGAACGGGTAATCGCCTTTGATGAAGTAGTCCAATATTCGTCCATATGGCTTGCCTTTGCAGGTCGGTGCCAACGTCGAAACCGGGGCTGCAGTCTTAGCTGTGGGAATAGCACCTATCAAGGCAAATCTTGAGCATCATTTGGACAAGTCCAATCGACATCTGCCTTTTCCTGCCACATGGTCTCCGATCTTGATCAACCAGGAACGCAGGTTCTGTCCATGGCGGACATGGCATAAAATATTGGCCGTCCAGTCATAAGCTACATTTATCTGTCCATAGAAATTCTTGCCGTCATTTTGTGCGGCTTTAGGATAAACGCGATTTCGATTTATATATCTGCATTAGTAGCACCATTTGAGCAACCAGGACTAGTATGAACCTTACACACCTCCAGCGCCTCGAATCCGAAGCCATGCACATCATGCGCGAAGTTGTCGCCGAAGCCGAAAAACCGGTCATGCTCTATTCGGTCGGCAAGGACAGCGCGGTCATGCTGCATCTGGCGAAAAAGGCGTTTTACCCGTCACCCCCGCCTTTCCCCCTGTTGCACATCGCATCCGGCTGGGATTTTCAGGCCCTGCTCGAACATCGTGACCGCACGGCGAAAGAGATCGGCATGGAGCTGATCGTCGCCCACAACCAAGAAGCGGCAGATGCGGGTATCAATCCGTTTGACACGCGCGCCGGCGTCTATTCGCAGCAGATGCTGATCGATCCGCTGAAACAGGCGCTGACCGAACATGGCTTTGACGCGGCCTTTGGCGGTGGTCGCCGGGACGAAGAGAAAAGCCGGGCCAAGGAACGGATCTTCTCCTTCCGGTCGAGCAGCCATCGCTGGGACCCCAAGAACCAGCGACCGGAATTGTGGAAGCTCTACAATATGAACAAGGCGAAGGACGAGAGTATCCGCGTCTTCCCGCTGAGCAACTGGACCGAGCTCGACATCTGGCAATATATCCATCTCGAGCAGATTGATATTGTTCCGCTCTATTATGCAGCGAAACTGCCGACGGTGAAGCGTGACGGGTTGCTGCTGGTCGTCGATGACGAGCGCATGCAGCTGGAAGCAGGCGAAGTGCCCGAGGAGAAAGTCGTCCGATTCCGGACGCTGGGCTGCTATCCGCTGACGGGCGCGACTGAGAGCGAAGCGGCCACCTTGCCCGAGATCATCCAGGAAATGCTTTTGGCCACGACCTCCGAACGCGAAGGACGTGCGGTGGACCATGACGCCACGGCGAGCATGGAGAAGAAGAAACAGGAGGGCTATTTCTGATGGCCTATGCCGAGACGGACCAACCGGACACTATTTACAAGACCGAGGCGTTGATCGCCGAGGATATTGACGCCTATCTGGAAAAGCACCAGCACAAGTCGATGCTGCGCTTCATTACTTGCGGGTCGGTGGATGACGGCAAATCGACGCTGATCGGGCGGCTGCTCTATGACAGCAAGATGATCTTCGAGGACCAATTGGCCTCGCTGGAAGCCGACAGCAAGAAGGTCGGGACCCAGGGGCAGGAGATTGATTTCGCCCTGCTCGTTGACGGACTGGCCGCGGAGCGTGAACAGGGCATTACCATCGATGTCGCCTATCGTTTCTTCGCCACCGAGAAGCGTAAATTCATCGTCGCCGATACACCAGGACACGAGCAATATACGCGCAACATGATCACCGGCGCGTCCACTGCCGATCTGGCGATCATCCTGATCGATGCACGACAGGGTATCCTGACCCAGACCCGCCGGCACAGCTATCTCGCGCATCTGATCGGAATCAAAAATCTGGTTGTCGCGGTGAACAAGATGGATCTGGTCGACTATGATCAGGCCGTTTATGACAAGATTGTCGCTGACTATGCGGCATTTGCCGCGGAAATCGGCATTCAGAATTTCACCCCGATCCCGATTTCGGGACTGGCTGGTGACAATATCACAAGCGCGTCTGCCAACACCCCCTGGTATGACGGGCCGGACCTGGTCTCCCATCTGGAAACCGTCGAATTGACAAATACGGTCAACCGCACAAAGCCGCTGCGGATGCCGGTGCAGTGGGTCAATCGTCCGAATCTCGATTTTCGCGGATTCAGTGGCCAGATTGCCAGCGGTACCGTCAAACCTGGCGACGAGGTGCGGGTTCTGCCTTCCGGACGGCGTTCAACGATAAAATCCATCGTGACCATGGACGGCGAGCTGGAAGAAGCTGTCGCCGGCCAGTCAGTGACGCTTGTGCTTGCCGACGAGATTGATTGTTCCCGGGGCGACGTCATTGCTGCCGCGGACGCACCGCCACAAACCGCCGATCAGTTTGAAACCACGCTGGTCTGGATGGACGAGAACGAAATGCTCCCCGGCCGCAGCTACTGGATGAAGATCGGCAGCCAGATGGTCAGCGCCACCGTCCAGACACCGAAATACCAGATCAACGTCAACAATATGGAGCAACTGGCCGCCAAGACTCTGGAGCTCAACGGCATTGGTGTGGCGGAATTGGCGACCGACCGGCAGATTGTCTTCGAACACTATGCGGAGAACCGTGATCTGGGCGGCTTCATACTGATCGACAAATTGACCAACGCCACAGTGGCGGCCGGCATGCTGCATTTCTGCCTGCGCCGGTCGCAAAATGTCCACTGGCAGGCGGTCGACGTGGACCGCAACGCCCATGCGCTCCAGAAAAATCAGGAACCCCGCGTCGTCTGGTTCACCGGGTTGTCCGGATCTGGTAAATCCACGATTGCGAATATGGTCGAGAAAAGACTGCATGCGCTCGGCAAACACAGTTTTCTCCTCGATGGAGACAATGTTCGCCACGGGCTCAACCGGGATCTCGGATTTACCGATGCCGACCGCGTGGAGAATATCCGCCGCATCGGCGAAGTGGCCCGGCTGATGGCCGATGCCGGACTGATCGTGCTGACCGCCTTCATCTCGCCGTTCCGGGCCGAAAGGCAACTGGTCCGCTCGATGCTCCCGGAGGGCGAGTTTTTCGAGGTGTTTGTGGATACACCACTGGAAGTTGCCGAGGAGCGGGACGTCAAGGGCCTGTACAAAAAGGCCCGCGCCGGCGAACTCAAAAACTTCACCGGTATCGACAGTGATTACGAGGTTCCGCGCAATGCGGAAATCCGGATCGATACGACCCAAACCAGCCCGGAAGAGGCGGCCGAGCTCATCGTGGACAAGATTACCGGCATCTGGTCATATACCATATGACCCGGGGCGACATGACGGAAAGCATGACCGACGGCGAACTGGCCGCAACTCTCGCCCGTGCGGCGGGCGCTTTGCTGATCGACCTGCGCGCCACCCCGGGTCTGGAAGGCAAGGAATTGGGGGATGCGGGAGATGCAGCCGCCAATGAGCTGCTGGTCACGGCACTCCGCGCCGCGCGCCCGCGCGACGGTCTGCTGTCGGAGGAATCCAAGGACAACGGGGAACGGCTGGGGCAAGACCGTGTCTGGATCATCGATCCGGTGGACGGCACCCGTGAATATGGCGAAGGTCGGGACGACTGGGCTGTCCATGTCGGACTGGCGGTGGACGGCAAGGCGGCAGGCGGAGCGGTGGCCCTGCCCGCGCTCGACGTCGTGCTGGGCAGCGATCGAACGGGTCCGCAACCCCGGCGCGCCGATAGGCTGCGCATGGTTGTGAGCCGGTCGCGGCCGGCCAAGGAAGCGTTAGCGGTGTCCGACAAACTAAATGCCGAGCTTGTTCCGATGGGATCAGCAGGTGCCAAGGCGATGGCCGTCGTCCGCGGTGAAGCAGATATCTATCTCCATTCCGGTGGCCAGTATGAATGGGACAATTGCGCGCCCGTAGCAGTGGCCGAAGCCCACGGCCTGCATTGTTCCCGGATCGACGGGAGCCCGCTGGTCTATAATTGCCGCAACCCCTATCTTCCCGACTTGCTGATCTGTCACAAGCAGGATGCCGGGACCATTCTCGATCTTGTTGCAAAAATCTGAGCTGGCACGCCTGTTCCGACAGTCTGTCAGGAAACTTTCTGGGCGCTGTCATTGTCCCGTTCATGCTCAAATTCCGGCACCAGCCGGGTGAGCAGGGAAATCACCTCAGACTGATCCCTGGAGGTCCGAAACTGTTCCATAAGCAACTGGAGCTTATCCCACGACAGATGGTCTTCATGGGCCATCATGATTCTGTCATGGACCGTTTTTTCCGGATTGTTTCCAATGATCAGTTCTTCGTAAAGTTTTTCTCCCGGGCGCAGTCCAATTTCCTTGATCTCGATATCGCCTTCCGGATTTGCATCGTCCCGGAGGGTCAGGCCCGACAGCTGGACCATGGTTCTCGCCAGATCGGCAATCCGGACAGATTTTCCCATGTCGAGAACAAAAACTTCGCCTCCTTTGGCCATACCGCCCGCCTGAATAACCAGTTGCGATGCTTCGGGTATGGTCATGAAATAGCGCGTAACGTCCCTGTGCGTGAGCGTGATCGGGCCACCGGATTCGATCTGCTGACGGAACAGCGGCACAACAGAGCCGCTTGATCCGAGGACATTCCCGAAACGGACCATCGAAAATCTCGTCGTTTCGCTGATCGCTGCAAAGGCCTGCACCACCTGTTCGGCCCCTCTTTTGGAAGCTCCCATGACATTGGTAGGCCGGACGGCCTTGTCGGTACTGACAAGAATGAAGTCACTGACTCCTGCCTTGTGCGCAGCATTCACAACTTCATATGTCCCGAACAGGTTGTTGCGAATCCCCTCGACCGGATTGGCCTCAACCAGAGGGACGTGCTTATATGCTGCGGCGTGGAAAATCGTGTCGGGCGTCCAGCGCGTCAAAATCTCCTGTATCCGACCTGCATCCGTCACGGATCCCAGGACCGGAACAACTTGAAGGTTGTCCAGCTGCTGGGACTTCATGAAACTGCGCAGTTCATTGTCAATCGCATAAAGCGAATATTCGGACAACTCGAACATGATCAGCCGGTGCGCACCGGATTGCGCAATCTGGCGGCAAAGTTCGCTACCGATCGACCCCCCTGCCCCGGTTACAAGAACGGATTTTCCAACGATCGTCCGCCCCAAAAGCAACTCGTTCGGTGCGACCGGTTCCCGGCCCAGCAAGTCCTCGATTTCCAGTTCCCGGATATCATTGAACGAGACCTTGCCATCAATAATCTCTTTCATGTTCGGCAAGGTCTGAACATGCACCTGAAATTGCTGGACCTGGTCAACAATGGCCCGCCTTTTCTTTCTGGAAATTTTCGGCAGAGCCAGCAAAATGTCGGTTATTCCGTATTTTTCAATGATGTTCGGCAGTTTCCCGCTCCAGAAAACCTTGTCTCCGTCCAGTTTCTGGCCGTCCAGTCGGCGATCATCATCGACATAGCCCAGCAAGCGCGTGGAAGGTTCCGAACGCATGGACGAAGCGAGCTGCTGCCCCGCGCTTCCCGCGCCGTAAATCAAGACCATCCTTACTTGTCCACCAAATAACCGACGCCCCAGGATATCGACCATCAGATACCGTGCCATAATCCGAGAAAAACCAACCAGAAAGAAGAACAGCATGGGCTGTATCGCTCCCACCGTGCGCGGCACGGCATCAATGCCGATGACCGAAAACACGATCACCATGGGCATGCCGAAAAGAACAAACGCGCGCGCAAGCGTTTTCATCATGCCAGATCCGGCATAGCGGAAGATCGCATTGTAGACGCCGGTGAAATAGAAGATCGGCAGCATGAACAAAAGCGCGCCGAACACCAGCTTTTGCACAGCCAAGTCCCAGAACACCCAGACGCCAATACGAAGCGAATAGGCAATCCAGATAGATTGGATGCATAAAACGATGTCGAGAAGCAAAACAACAGCCTGCTTTTGCCATCGTGACAGGCCAGCAACCCGCTTGAGCAAAGATGTTACAATGGTAGTCAGGGTTTCCATGTCGGAGGCCTCAGCCCTTTTCGCAACTTACACAACAATTCTCGTTCGGGCTTTTAGTCGAGACTCGCTTCCTTGCCAAATCATTCGGGCCGGATTCTTGTAACGATTTAACGCACGGGCTTTCAAAACCCTTTGCAGGCCGGGAAAGAAACCAGACTCAGAGCCTGAAATTCAATAATAATTTTACATTTTTTCGATACCAAACAGCTGGTTAGTAGCCGCTGCGCGCCGTTCGGCCTCCAAGCTTGACCGGCAAAGTCCAAAAGGCCACAAGCGGTCAGGAAAACGCGCCTCACGGGCGGCAAATATTCGAGAATTTTGAGGAATTATGATGAAAATAGCGATGATTGGTTCCGGCTATGTGGGACTCGTGTCCGGGGCCTGTTTTGCCGATTTCGGGCATCAAGTCGTCTGTGTCGACAAGGATGCCAGCAAGATTGAGCGCCTCAATCAGAATATCATGCCGATTTATGAGCCCGGCCTGGCCGAGCTTGTCAAATCCAATGTTGACGACGGCCGATTGTCCTTTTCCACCGATTTGCCCGAATCCGTGAAGGACAGCGATGCGGTCTTTATCGCTGTCGGAACGCCCTCCCGGCGCGGCGACGGGCATGCTGATCTGAGTTATGTCTATGCCGCCAGCGAGGAAATCGCGGCATCGATCACCAACCCGACCGTGATTGTCACAAAATCCACGGTTCCCGTTGGTACGGGTGACGAAGTGGAGATGATCTTGTCGAAAAAACTCGAATCGCACCAGTTTGCCGTCGTGTCCAATCCGGAATTCCTGCGGGAGGGCGCTGCTATTGGTGATTTCAAGCGCCCGGATCGCATTGTCATCGGCACGGAAACCGACTGGGCAAAAGATGTGATGAGCGAAATTTATCGCCCGCTGTTTCTCAATGAGTCCCCGATTTTGTTTACCGGACGGCGGACCGCGGAACTGATCAAATATGCCGCCAATGCGTTTCTCGCCACCAAGATCACTTTCATCAACGAGATCGCAGATCTTTGCGAAAAGGTCGGCGCTAACGTCCAGGAAGTGTCGCGGGGCATCGGACTTGATAACCGGATCGGATCGAAATTCCTCCATGCCGGTCCCGGCTATGGCGGCAGTTGCTTCCCGAAGGACACGCTGGCCCTGCTCAAGACCGCGCAGGATCACGAAAGTCCGGTCCGCATTGTCGAAGCCGTAGTTCAGGTCAATGACCAGCGCAAACGCGCCATGGGACGCAAGGTGGTCCAGGCGCTGGGCGGGGAAGCCCGGGGCAAGAAAATTGCGCTGCTTGGCCTCACCTTCAAGCCAAATACGGATGACATGCGCGATGCACCCGCCATTGCCATCGCACAGACGCTGGTTGATGCCGGCGCCGAAGTTTGCGCCTATGACCCGGAGGGCATGGAAATCGCATCAGAACTGATGCCGGACGTAAAAATGATGTCCGACAGCTACAGTGCTGCCGAAAATGCGGATGCGGTGGTGATCGTGACCGAATGGGATGCGTTTCGTGCGCTCGATCTGAAAAAGCTGGGCGATGCCATGTCGGGCCAAGTCCTGGTCGATCTGCGCAATATCTATCATCCGGCAGATGTGGCGAAAAGCGGACTGACCTATACCAGCGTCGGGCGCAGCTGACAGGGCGGACGTGAACCGATGAAACTCCAACGCAAATCTGTCGCAAAACCGTGGGGCCAGACAGCGCTCCCGAAAATGTTCGGCGGCAAGCAAAAGGAGAAGACCGGCGAGATCTGGTTTCAAGCCCCCAAGGGTGTCACCCCGGCGCTCATGACCAAATATCTTTTCACCAGCGAAAAACTGTCCATTCAGGTCCATCCCGACAACCGACTGGCGCGCCGGGAGGGATATCCGCATGGCAAGGACGAGTGCTGGTATATTGTTGAAGCCGAACCCGAAGCCGTGCTCGGTCTCGGGCTCACCAAGGAGGTCAGCAGGACGAAATTGCACGCAGCTGTTGCCTGCGGTCAGCTGGAACCCCTGATTGACTGGAAACCCGTAAAGGCAGGCGATTTCTACAATGTTCCTGCCGGTACCATACACGCGATTGGGCCGGGCATTTCGCTGATCGAAGTGCAACAGAATATCGACCTGACCTACCGGCTGTATGACTATGGCCGTCCCCGGGATCTGCATCTGGAACAGGCTCTGGAGGCGGCAACGCTCAAGCCCTATTCCGAAGACAATCACTTGGGTGTGGATCCCAAGCAGACATCCGAACTGCGCAACGGCCGGCATTTCCGGCTGTTTCATGTAGTGGATCAAGAAGCCGGTGAGCTGGGCACCGTCAAGGCGGCGGAATGGCAAGTCATCCCGCTCGACGGCACCGTGACCGTCCGCGATACACCGATCACCGCTGGCGAATGCGGTCTGTGTACAAAATTGTCGGAAATTGATTTGAGTGGCAACAAGCGATGCCTGATCGCCAACACAGTCAAATGAGCACCGGATGAGCGATCAAGACCTCATAACTCCGGTGATCCTGTCCGGCGGTTCGGGAACCCGGCTTTGGCCGCTGTCCACCGATGATCAGCCCAAACAATTTCTGCACCTGCTCGGTCCTCTCAGCCTGTTCCAGCTGACGCTCCAGCGCTGTCAGCAGGACGACCTGTTCGGATCCCCGATAATCGTCGGTGGGGCACGACATTCCGCACTGGCCGAGGAACAGATGGACGAGGTGGGAACGCAGGCCGGAGCGCATATTCTGGAACCATGCGCGCGCAATACGGCGCCGGCCATCGCCCTGGCCGCCCTCGCCTGTGAAACGCCGCAAACTCTGATGCTGGTCATGCCGAGTGATCATCTCATCAAGGATGTTCCCGCCTTTCAGGATGCTGTGCGCAATTCCATCGCGCTCGCCAAGGCCCGCTGGTTGGTGACATTCGGGATTGAACCAACTGCCCCGGAAACCGGCTATGGCTATATCCACAAGGGGGAACCCATATTTGGCAGCGAGAACAGCTTCGCAACGCGCAGTTTCGTGGAAAAACCCAATCGCGAAAATGCCGAACGGATGCTCGATAAAGGGGGTTATTTCTGGAATGCCGGTATCTTCCTGTTCCGGGCAGACTGCTATCTGGCGGCTCTGGAGGAATATAATCCGCAAATGTTACGGGCCGCTCGTGAGGCCATGGACAAGGCTTCGCGCGAGGGTAGCCGGATTACTCCCCAGGAAGAAGCCTTTGCCGCGGCACCCTCTGACTCCATTGACTATGCCATAATGGAGAAAGCAGACAAGGTTGCAGTAACGCCTGTCAGCCCCGGCTGGTCTGATGTCGGAAGCTGGGACTCGCTGTGCGAGGCACAGACCCCCGATGAGCAGGGCAACGTTGTTTCCGGCGATACTCTGGCGGTGAATTCGACAGGCAATTACATTTTGTCTGACGGAATGAGCGTATCTACATACGGCGTGGATAATATGATCGTCGTGGTGAGTGGAGACTGCGTACTGATCCTCCCTCGCGGGGAATCCCAAAACGTCAAAAAAATCCTGATGGAGCTGAACCGGGAAGACTAATCGGGTTCTCCATGTTTGCCCCGCGCTTTAGGTTGCCCGGAAGCAAGTTGGTGCGAAAGCAAGCGAGGCCAATATCTGGCAAGCAGAAACAAGAGCGTGGGAAGCAACATTGTGTTCCACATATCGTGCCATGCGGCTGCTTGATAGCGAACAACAGAGGCGTCTGCGTCCTGCACGCGCTGATAGTCAAAATACTCATTGGTCAGCGTGATCGCCACGGCGGCAAGCCAAGGCAGTATATTTGCCAGCGATCGCCGCGTCACTATCGCAGTCAGCAGTTGGGCCAGTATTGCCGCGTAAATATGCAGGGCGTCCTTGTCCAGTTCCAACGCCTGGACGACCCAGACTTTCATGTCATTCCATGTCATGGCCATCCCTTGGCGACAGCGGTACTAACCGTCAATGAACGATTGTAGAAAAATATGATTATCAGAATTTTAGCCAATTTCTGCTAGCAGTCCGCCATGAGTGAAGGTGCATCAGTCCTGCCCCGTATAATGGTGATATTCGGCACGCGCCCGGAAGCTATCAAGCTTTTTCCGGTGGTTCGTGCCCTGGCCGGTCGGCAGACGCTGGAAACGGTCACTTGCGTGACGGCACAGCATCGCGAAATGCTCGATCAGGTGCTTGATATCGCGGAAATCCGGCCAGATCATGATCTCGACCTGATGCGTTCCGACCAAAGCCTGGACGAGCTTACGGCACGGCTGCTGCAGGGCATTGGCAAAACTCTGGACAGCGTGCGTCCCCAGCGGGTGATCGTGCAAGGCGACACGGCTACGGCCATGTGCGGTGCGCTTGCTGCCTATTACCGGCAGATTCCAGTCAGCCATGTCGAAGCGGGACTGCGCAGCTACAATATTTATCACCCTTGGCCGGAAGAGGTAAACCGCAAGATTATCGGGACGATAGCAGACCAGCATTTTGCCCCGACGGAAACGTCAGCCGCGGCCTTGCGCCAGGAAAATATTCCCGACAAACAGATCAGCGTCACCGGCAATACCGTGATTGACGCCCTGCTGGTCACTGCGGAAAAGGCGGGCAAAGAGATTGACCTCGATCCGGAATTGACCGCATTGCTGGACCGTTTTTCGGACCGGAAAATTATCGGCGTGACAAGTCATCGCCGGGAAAACTTCGGTGACGGATTGCACCAGATTTCAGCTGCGTTGCGGAAAATCGCTGCGCGCGAGGACGTCGCCCTGATTTTCCCGATCCACCTGAACCCCAATGTCCGTGCCGTGATGGGCGATGCGTTGGGAGGACTGGACAATGTCGCGTTGATCGAGCCGCTGGACTATCCCAATTTCGTAGGGCTGCTTGGGGCTTGTCATTTCATGCTGACAGACAGCGGCGGCGTGCAGGAAGAGGCGCCTGCCCTCGGCAAACCGGTGCTGGTCATGCGGGATACGACTGAACGCCCGGAAGGCGTTGCGGCCGGCACAGCTAAACTGGTGGGTACAGATCCCGGCCTGATCGTGTCGGAGGCGCTCAGGCTGCTGGATGACAGGGATTATTACAACAGCATGGCGAAAGCCCATAATCCCTTCGGTGACGGCCAGGCGAGCGAGCGCATTGCGGATATCATCTCGGCCAGCCTGACAAGCTGACAGGACCGGTGCGAATCCGGGTCATTACCGGTTTATTTACGATATTCCGCTAGGCTGAAATCTCGAAAATTGCGCCTTTTCGGTGCCTTGAGGAGATTTTTGCACGATGCTGTCCGACGAGAAACCTTCCGTTTGCGTTCTGGGCCTGGGCTATATCGGCCTGCCGACCGCGGCTGTCATTGCGCGCAGCGGATGCAAGGTGCTCGGCGTGGATGTGACGGATCATGTCGTCGACACGATCAACAGCGGCAAGATCCACATCGAGGAGGTGGACCTCGACGGGCTGGTCCAGGGTGTCGTATCCCGCGGAACTTTGCGCGCTTCTCTGTTGGTCGAACCAGCCGATATATTCGTCATTGCGGTTCCGACGCCCTTTGGCGACGATCATGTTCCGGATACCAGCTATGTGATGGAAGCGGCCACCAATGTCGCAGCCGCGCTGAAGCCGGGCGATTGCGTGATCCTCGAATCCACCTCCCCAGTCGGAACGACCGAAAAGATGCGCGACCTGATCGCCAAGCTTCGTCCCGATCTCAAGATCCCGGGCATGACCAAGGATATTCCCGATATCGCGATTTCCTATTGTCCCGAGCGGGTTCTGCCGGGGAAAATCCTCGAGGAACTGACCAATAACGACCGCTGCATCGGCGGTATCACGCCGCGGTGCGCGCGCAAGGCGCTCGGCTTTTACCGCCGCTTCGTCCGCGGTGAATGCGTTACCACTTCGGCCCGTGCCGCGGAAATGACCAAGCTGGTCGAGAACAGCTATCGCGATGTCAATATCGCGTTCGCAAACGAGCTGTCGATCGTCGCCGACCAGATGGACCTCGATGTCTGGGAAGTGATCCGGCTGGCCAACCGCCATCCCCGCGTCAACATTCTGCAGCCCGGTCCCGGTGTGGGTGGACATTGCATTGCCGTTGATCCCTGGTTCATCATTCACGGGGCGCCGGAACATACGCCGCTAATCCGCATCGCCCGGGAAGTGAATGACGGCAAAGTCGGGCATGTCCTCGAACAGGCATCGCTGATGATCGACGAGTTGCCCGGCGTCCAGATTGCCTGTTTCGGGCTGGCGTTCAAGGCCAATATCGACGATTTCCGCGAGAGCCCGGCATTGAAAATTGCGGCCAAGCTGGCGCGCCGTTATCCGGGGCGGATCAACATTGTTGAACCTTATGCCAATGAATTGCCCGCTGAGTTTGAAGGCACCGACACCGAATTGATCGATATTGACGAGGCGCTGGAAAGCTGCCCGGTAATGATCACGCTGACTGATCATGACATGTTCCGGTCGATTCCGCTCGACGAACGCGCCGGCAAGGTGGTCTATGACACACGCGGCATCTGGCCCGACCAGCCGGACAATCTTCAGGCGGTCACGGACTTGCGTCTGGCGAGCTAGCCGGGTTTCCTCGCCAGGACCACATAGTTTTTGGGATGACCCCGGTCGGTGATCTTGGATGCAAGATCGAGCCGATAGAATAATGCAGCGAGTGCCGCTGCGCTCAACTTGACCAGCAAAACAAGCGGCCAAAGCAACGTCGGCCACCAGGGGTATTTCAAGTAACGTGACGGACTCGCTGGCAATCGATGCGCCATGGTCTGGAACTGATAGCCCAGCGTTCCGAAATAGCCTTCCAGCCATTCCAGCCTTTCGATTTCAAATCCGGCCTTCGCGAAAAGATGGCGGTGCGCGAACTGGGTGTAGCGATAGAAGTCGTAGGGTTTCTCGTGTTCTTCATAGTAGAACGGGCAAGTACAGATAATCTTTCCCGCGGGCTTCATCACCCGGTGCAGCTCAGCCAGCACTTTGTCCGGTTCGGGTATATGCTCCAACACCTGGTTGAACACGATCCGGTCAAACAGATTGTTCTCGGTTGGTATGTCAGCCAGATCACAAACATAGGTCGACTTGGCATAGGGCTTGTCGACCATCTCGAAATCCGCGCTCTCATAGGTGCAGTGGTCGAAGAAGGGGCGATAAGGCTGTTCTCCCGCGCCCGCGTCTAACACCCGCATGCCTGGCTCACTCGCAGCGGCAAATTCCTGATTGTAGCGGCGGAGATATTCCCGCGAGCTGTTGGGGAAAATCCAGCGCTTGATGAAGGCTTTCATGTCCCCTTTTCCCCCGCCTGCACTTGCGGTTTGTCCGCTTGATCTGTTTTCCAGGCAAGAATTGCGGCCAGCGGTGCGCTGACGGCAAAGCCGACCAGGCGATTAACGGCAGATGCCATAAATGCCGCCGCGGCTGTCAGACCAACCAGTGGCCCGAGCAAGGCGGAAACGCCTTCGCGAATACCGAGCCCGGCGGGCACGATGGAGAAAGATGCCCCGACAAATCCGGATAGTGTCAGCACCGACGCCTGATCAAATCCCGCCGTGACTCCCAGCGCCAAAAGACAGAGATAAAGACGCAGGGCATCGAAAAGCACCAGTCCGAACTTGCAGGCGAACAGCTGAGCCGTGATCTGGCTATCATTGAGCAAGTGCCGGCTTATCACAAAACAGGCAACCGCACCGGCCAGGCCACATGCCAGAAATAGCAGGCCCAGCATGCCAATCCCGCCAGCCACAAGCCAGATACCCGAATAGCCAAACGACACTGCAGCCCAGATCGCCACAACAAATATCATCGTCGAGGTCCCCTTGGCGACACTGGCGCCTTTGGATTTCAGGGCGGCAACGCGGACAATTGCTCCGCCGGGTATCGGCAACAGGTTGGCGACACCGCCGATTATTGTCGTTTCCACGGCCAGTTTCATTCCGACCCGGTGTCCGATCAACCGGGCAGAGAGTGCGAATTCCAGGGCATTGAAAAACATCGTGACGGGAACGGCAAACAGGGCGAGCGCGAGAACCGGGATCCACTGGACATCGGCAAAAAGCTCCGGCTGGTTGCGCAGGGAGAGAAAAACACCGCCGATCAAAGCCAGCACAGCGATAATCAGCGCAGACTGGCGAAACCTGGGATTATGCATCGGTATCAGGCCCATGACATGGTCGGCTACAGCCAGAATTTTTCGCAGTATTTCGGGCAAAATCCAGTCCCTGACCTCAATTGTGGCATACCGGCGTCACATGTCCGGAATATCGCTTTCCATCTAGCCCGAATATGGTTACCAAATCCTTACCTGTTCGCCGTATCACAGGGGATCGCGCGATGTGCGAAAATCCGGAAAACTGTCATTTGGAGTGTCGATGTTTCTAGTGCTTCACGCATTCAGCCGCAGGAACTCCGGCGATGGGCTGCTTGTCGATCTGACACTGGAAGCGCTGGCGGATGCGGGCATAGACCTGTCGCAGGTGGAAATCCTGGCGCTCGACCCGGAAAGCTTCGCAGAGCCACCTGAAGTCCACCGAGCACCTGGCGAGCCTTTCGCCGAATTGTCGCCCAAACTTCTTGGCGCGGGCATTGAGTTGCTGGCCAATCAGCTGTCCTCGGGCAAGGTCGAAGCTCTTGTTGGAAAAGCGGAAGGGCTCATCGCTGTTGGCGGTGGCTATCTGGTTGCGGACTCCTTTGTCCGTCAGTCGGGGGTACTGCTCAACCATCTCGCCCAGCTGCGGACCGCCGCGAGGGTGTCCATCCCGTCCATCTATCTGCCGCAAAGCGTTGGCCCCTTGCAGGGCCCCGTGGGTCAGGCGGTCAAGCGCCACCTCAATGCTGTCGACCTGTTCTGCGCCCGGGACGATATCACGTTCGAGGAAATTGGCGGCGACAACATCTTGCGCTGTGCAGATCTTGCGGTGCTGAAGCTGGCCCGGGTGGGCGATATTGGCAAACCACAGTCAGCCGCCGACGGCGCACCGATCATTGTCGGCAGAGACTTGCCCCGCCCTGCCGACTATGTCAGCCGCCTGCTAGAGCTTGGTGAGCAGCTGACGGAACCACTCTGGGCGGTCCAGGCGGATGTCGCTGGAGACCGGAGCGATCGCGCCTTTTTACAGCGGCAGAATATCACGGATGACGGATCACTTGCGGCGATGCTCGAAACAGGGGAAGGTGGAGTTGTATTGTCAGTCCGGTTGCACGGCGCGATTGCCAGCCTGATTGCTGGCCGACCCTCTATCCATCTTGCCTACGAACGCAAGGGCTGGGGCGCCTATGAAGACCTCGGACTGGGCGAATGGGTCCATGATGCGAGATCATTTGACCCCGGCCTTGTCGCGTCTCAAGCGGAAGCTTTGCAGAAAGACCCGGCACCGTTCTGGACCTGTGTCGAAAAGGCTGCGCCGAAACTGAACGCCCAATATGCTCAGCTGATTGCGGAGCTACGCGACCGGCTGGGAAACAATACCGGCTGATCCCAGATATTCGGTAATGAGCCGCTCCCAGCGGTAGCGGGACATGATTTTCCGGATCCTTGCAGAACGGACGGCAAGTTCTGCCATATCCAGTTCTTGTGCGGAACGGAGCGCTTGCTCCAGTTTGTCGAGATCACTCGGGTCCGCGACAAAGAAGATCTCCGGCTTCAATTGATCCCATTCAGGCAGCATTTCGATATTCGTATCCCGGCTGGCGATGACTACCTTGCCGAGACACAGCGCTTCGAGCAGCGAGACCGGTAGCCCTTCGACGTCCGAACCGGCAGCGACGGAGGTAAAAACAAAGATCCTCGTCTGTTCGAAAAACCGTTTTTTGCCTTCTCCGCTCAGATAACCAGTGAATGCGATATCGGCACCGCCGGCAGCGGCCACAAGCGTGTCACGATCCTCACCATCTCCGGCAATAGCGGCGGAAACCGGCAAGCCATCATTTTGTAGCTGGGCGAGAGCATCGATCAGATACGGCAGACCCTTTTTCCGGGACAGGCGCGAGATGGTTCCAAAATCATAACGAAAATCAGCCGTTTCATCATAGCGGGACTCATCTGCTGCCGCGAAGTCGGATTCAACACCCATTGGCAAAGTCAGAATCCTGGGTTCGATTTGCGACTGCTGTTCCGCGGGAAACAGTTTCAAGGCAGCCTGGCGCTGTGCACTGTTGACACAGAACAGTTTTTCCGACGCCCGAATGATCGTCCGGGCCAGTGCGCGTCCCGGCCCGCCCAATCTCGAGAAAACCGCCAAGTCTGACGAGTGATTCTGGAGAATATAGGGGGTTCCCGTAAACAATTTGATCAGCCATGCGGTCAATCCTTGTGGCATAACCCAGTGGGCGTAGATCAGATTCAGTCGCTCCTTTCGGACAAGGAACAGGACAGAAAAAAACTGGGCGATCAAAAAGGGCAGTATCAGCAGCGCCGTGATTGGTCGCTCTTTGATATTCGGCAATATGGCGGGATAGGCCAGCTGCTGGGCCTTTTCCGGCCAGGCATAGCGAAAACGGCGAACGCGAACGCCTCCGGTAATTTCATCTTTTGCCGCCGTCACGTCATGCGGCGCGAGGATAGAAACCCTGTCATCGGGGCGATCGGCCTGCCAGGCGCGCGCCTGATCCATGACAAAGGCCGGCTGCATATCCCCTGCAAAACGCGGCAGCGTCGATGTCAGGAAAAGCACGTTCATTTGCGCAGACCGGCTGAAAATCTTGTGATCGGGCATCTCCATCTAAAAGCTTCCCGCAATCGGACCGCGCAGAAATCCTTCCGGCAGCTGCGGGACATGGTCAAGCCCCCACAATTTCACACAGGATCCTGCTTCCTGCCGGATTTGATGGGTTCCGGCCTCGAGACGGACTGTCGCGCCGTCGGCAATGCGACGACCATCTATTGTCAGGCTGCCGCCTTCCAGGGACCATGGCCCGGTTCGCACGATGTTTACCGTCTGATCCTCTGCACCCGGACAAAGTTCCCGGCCGAGAATGTAAATCGTATCGCTATGCTGCAAATAGTTGTCTCGCAGCGCGGCGATGTCCTGTTCGGGCAGAAAGGGCGTTGGTTCATCATTGGCATATATCGCATCCAGCGCATCGCCCGTCGCGATAACAAACGCAATGCGACCCGCTTCAATGTCTTCGGCGATCTGGCCACCGCGCTGTTCCCAGTAACGCCGGAGTCCGACCCCGGAAATCAGCGAGGGAAACTGCCGCGGATAGTGGGGCACATATCCGGAATAGGACAGATAGGGTGTCGGTTCCGGATACAGGCGCTCCACCTCTTCGATCGTCGCGCGCTGGCGTTCCAGCGTCCCCCAGGGTTCCTGGGTCAGCAGAAATACTGGTCCCAACAAGGCAAAACCGACGACGGGCATTTGGCCATAGCGGGTAACTGCACGTTCCAGGACTGGGGCAATCGCGACGCAGATGGGTGGCAGCAGAAAGGTGAAAAAATACGGAAAGGTATTGCGGTAGAACAGGATGCAGAGCAGCGGCCCGCATAGTCCAAGCAGCATGATGATCGTGCGCGAAGACAATTTTCGCGCGATGAATGGCAAAGCGATCAGGCTAGCCGTGACAACCGGGGCAAAGGCAGCCTGCGCGAACACATAACGGATTTTCTGAAACTCGAAAAAGCGGAGAAAATTCCCGAAACTGCGTTGCAGGTTACTGCCCTGCGCTTCACTTGCCGGCAGTCCGGCACCGTGCAGGCCGACCAGCAGCGCGAAGCACAGCATCGCGACCAGTCCGACGCCGCAGAATTGCAAGAACCGGAGAACCCGGCCCTCCCCGTTTTCGGTCCAGCGCAGCCAGGCGAAAGCCGCAAAGCACGGCAGGTAGAAAATACTCTTGATCGTCAGCGCGCCGGCAAATCCCACCAGCAGTCCGGTCCATGCGACCCGCTTCCAGGTCAGTTGTCCTGTGGCAAACACGTATAACGCCCACATCAGGAACGCGGCAGCCACCGGATCGGTGCGATAGGTGAAGGCGTTGGTGAAAACAAACCCGGCCGTGAGAAACACCAGGCCGCTCAACAGCGCTATCTCGAAGCGGACCAGCTGTCTCGCCAGGGCCACGACGGCGGCAGCGGCGGCCACTGCACAGGCCAGCATGACCAGGCGAATGGCTTGAATCTGTGTGATGATGTCCTGAGACACGCCGGTAGCCCAGGCGAACAGGCGGGTGGGCAAAGTCTGGATGCTGCTGCCGAGCTGCCCGGCCTGCAGTTCATAGACCTGACCGAAATGCAGAAATTCGTCCCAGTTGATAGCTTTCGCGTAGATCAGCCACATCTGGCAGAAAATGACGCCTACAAGAGTTGCCCCAATCAGGCGCGTGCCGTCCGCCGACGTGGCAGCAAATCGGGTTGATCTCGCAGCATTGGCTGGGCCGGAAGCGAATTCAGCCATCGGTCCCGTTTCGCGACTGTTTCACGGAATGCACGCTGTCTTCCTGCACATTGGCGCGGGACCTAAGCGTGTCTTCTACTTGATGCAATCGCTCCAGTGCCTGTTCCAGCAACTGGCGATTACGCCCGACCAGATCTGCAATGGCACCAAACATCGCCGCGATGACCCCCAGTGTGACCAGCGATCCGCCGATAACCAGCGACTGGACGTGGCCATCGCCCTCGCCAATCGCGAAAAAATAGAGAAAACGCAGGATCGGAGCGGCTCCAACCATGACCGCCAATCCGCCGATGAGCATGAAGATCTTCAGCGGATTGTACATGGCGTAAGCCCGGATCATCGTCGCGCCGGTATTTGTAATGAATTGCGGGATCGACTTGAACAGGCGCGACGGGCGCACGGCGCTGTTAGTCCGGATCGGAACGGATACAATGGCCATGCGTTTGCGTCCGGCCTGGATCAGCATCTCCGTGGTATAGGAAAAGCTGGATGTGATATTGATCCGCTGCGCAGCATTGCGACTAATCGCGCGAAATCCACTGACGGCATCCGTAATCTGGGTGTTGGACAGCCGCTTGACCACGGCACTCCCAAACATCTGCAGCAGCCGCTTGAACTTGCCGAAATGCGCATTGTTGCGGACACCGCGATCACCGACAACGATATCGGCTTCACCGGCGAGCACCGGATCGATCAACTTGCCAATATCCCGGCCCTCATACTGATTGTCCGCGTCTGTGTTGACGATTATGTCCGCGCCTTCCGCCAGAGCCTTGTTGATACCCGACTGAAAGGCCGCGGCCAGTCCGCGATTGGTCCGGTGCCGCACGATGTGGTGCACGCCAAAGCGGGCAGCAACTTCGCTGGTATTGTCGCTGCTGCCGTCATCAATGACCAACAGTTCAATGGAATCGATCCCAGCAATCCGCCGGGGCAAGGCCACCAGCGTTTCGGGCAGACTGTCTGCTTCGTTGAAACAGGGTATCTGGATAATCAGCTTCATCTGATCCGCAATCCTTTGTCAAACACCCGGAATCCCGCGCGTAAAAAGCCATCAAAATTGGCTTAAATCCCTATGGTTAACAAAGAGTTTAATCAGCAGAAGAAGCCGTGTCCGTGATTCGGGTGGAGGCACCCCCGAATCCAGGACTTGATACTTGCCGCCCCGGCAGAATTTGATATGCCCTCGCCATGACCGAAAATACCCATCGTCCCCGCCGCTCCTGTCTGTATATGCCCGCGTCCAACACCCGCGCGCTGGAAAAGGCGAAATCCCTTCCGGCTGACACGATTATCTTTGATCTGGAAGATGCCGTGGCACCTGAGGCAAAGGCGGCGGCTCGCAGTCAGGCCTGTGCAGCTGTCACCTCCGGCGCTTATGGACCCCGCGAGCTGGTCGTGCGGATCAATGGCATGGACACGGACTGGTTTGCCGACGACCTGAAGCAGGTCTGTGCCAGCGGGGCAGATGCGGTTCTTGTTCCCAAGATCCAGAACGCCGCGGATATTGTCGCCCTGACCGATTTCATGGAAGACGCAGACACCGGACTGGAAACCAAACTCTGGGCGATGATCGAGATGCCGCTTGCGGTGCTGCACATCGGTGGCATTGCGGCCCAGGCCGCGCGAGGGCGCCTTGCCGCCTTCGTCATGGGATTCAATGATCTCGCCAAGGAAATGCGGGCCGAGCAGGACCGGGCGCTGTTCACGCCGGCCATGGCGCAAACGGTGATGGCTGCCCGCGCCCATGGCATGGCGGTGCTCGACAGCGTCTATAATGATTTCCGGGATCCGGAGGGTCTCGAAGCCGAATGCCTTCAGGGGCGGAAGTACGGATTTGATGGCAAAACCCTGATCCATCCGTCCCAGATTGACATCGCCAATCGCGTTTTTGCGCCCGGCGAAGAACAGATTGCCGAGGCCCGGGCGATAGTCGCGGCCTTTGCCGATCCGGCCAATGCCGGCAAGGGCGTGATCACGGTGGACGGCAAGATGACCGAAATCCTGCACCTCCGGCAAGCCGAACAGACACTGGCCTTTGCCGACATGATCGCGGCCCGCGACGCCGGTTGAGCCTCGACAAACGGGGAAAAACTGTTTTAAGTGGTCAATTGAAACCAATAACGGGGCGCGTCTTGCGACGCACCGGCAAAGGAGAGGCAGAATGGAAGCACTGGAAGCAGCAGCGAGCGAAGTTCCCAAAGAAGAAATAGAGAAACTGTTCCACGCCCAACGCGAGGCATTTCACGCGGAACTGCCGGTCACCTACGAAGCGCGCATGGACCGGATCAACCGGACGGCGCAGATGATCATCGACAACAAGGATGCGCTTTGCGAGGCCGTGTCCAACGATTTCGGCCATCGCAGTTCGGTGCAGACCGTCATGACCGACCTGATGTCCGTGGTCGGTCATGCCAAGGACCACAAGAAAAACCTGAAAAAATGGATGCGCCCCGAAAAGCGCAAGACCGACTTTCCGCTGGGTCTGCTCGGCGCCAGTGGTCAGGTCGAATATCAGCCCAAGGGTGTGGTCGGCGTGATTGCGCCCTGGAATTTTCCGATCAACCTCGCCTTTGACCCCGCCATCGGGGCCTTTGGGGCGGGCAATCGGGTGATGATCAAATTTTCCGAATTCTGTCCCGAAACCGGCGAACTGGTGAAACAGCTGGTCGCCAAATATTTTGCGCCCGAGGAAATGACCGTGATTACGGGCGGACCGGAAACCGGCAAGGCCTTTTCGGAGATTCCCTGGGATCACCTGATCTTCACTGGCGGCGGCGGGATTGCCAAGCATGTCATGGCAGCGGCGGCGCAAAACCTGACCCCGGTCACGCTGGAACTGGGCGGCAAGTCCCCGACCATTGTCGGACCGGATGCCGATATCCAGAAGACCACGCAGCGCGTCGCGATGGGCAAGATGATGAATGCCGGGCAGATCTGTCTCGCTCCCGATTATCTGATGGTCCCCGCGGACAAGGAAGAGGCCGTGGTCGAAGGCATCGCGTCCAGCGTCGCCGAGCAATATCCGACCCTGATTGCCAATGACGACTATACGTCGGTAATCAACGGCCGGCACAAGGAGCGTCTGCAGGGGCTGATTGACGATGCCGTGGCCAAGGGGGCCAAGCCGACGGAAGTCAATCCCGGCAATGAGGATTTTGCCAATACCAACAGCAACAAGATGCCGCTGACGGTGCTGCAGAATGTCAATGAAGACATGCGGGTGATGCAGGAAGAGATTTTCGGGCCGGTTTTGCCGGTGAAGACCTATCGCAATCTCGACGAAGTGGTCGAATATGTGAACGACCATGACCGGCCGCTCGGGCTCTACTATTTCGGCGAGACGGAATCCGACAAGCGCAAGATGCTGGACCGTACGATTTCCGGCGGGGTGACGGTCAATGACGTGATCTTCCACATCGCCCAGCATGACCTGCCATTCGGCGGTGTCGGACCTTCGGGCATGGGCGCCTATACCGGTCCGGATGGCTTCAAGGAGTTCAGCCACGCCAAGGCGGTTTACCGTCAGTCGAAACTGAACATTGCCAAAATTGCGGGTTTCCTGCCGCCCTATGGCGCGGGTACGGAAAAAACCATGAAACAGCAGATGAAACTCTAGCGTCCGACCCGCATGTCCGGATTTCCGCTTGCAGGACTGAAAGTCCTTGATTTTTCGCGCGTTGTCGCGGGCCCTTATGCCACGCGGATGCTGTCCGATCTGGGTGCGGAAGTGCTCAAGGTCGAGCCGCCCGAAGGCGACGTGACCCGCAAGCTAGCCAAGCGCGAAAGCGGGGTCAGCGGCAATTATCTCCAGCTCAATATCGGCAAGCAGAATATCTGCATCGACCTCAAGGCCGAAGGCGCGAAGGAGCTGATCCACGGGCTGGCAGCCAAGGCGGATATTGTCGTGGAGAATTTCCGCCCCGGGATCATGGACAAGTTCGGCATTGGCTGGGCCGATTTGTCCGCCATCAATCCACGGCTCGTGATGCTCTCCATTTCCGGTTATGGCCAGAACGGTCCGGAACGAGGCCGCGCCGCCTATGCGCCGGTCTTGCACGCCGAAACCGGCCTGATCGCGCGGCAGGCCGAGATGAGCGGCGGCCATCCGACGGATATCCAGTTTGCGATGGCGGACAGCTACAGCTCTCTCCACGGAATTATCGCGATCCTGTCGGCGCTGCGCACGCTGGACCAAACCGGAGAAGGCCAGCATATCGATCTGGCGATGCTGAACGTCCTGCATTCGGCGGATGACTATGCCCATTTTGCGCTCGACGATATCTGGCCCAAGGCGCCCGAAACACTGGTCTGGGAAGCACCCGAAGAGCGCCAGATCCTGATCACCGGCGACATGAAATGGCTGTGGATCATGTTCTCGACCCAAGACGGCCTGACCGACCCGACGCCGGAGGGTGCCGACGTCCCGACCAAGGTCCGGCTTCGGCGTGAAGCGATGGAAACGCATATTCGCGGGCATGCCAGCTTCGACGCGCTGACCAAGACACTCAACCGGCTCAACCTGGCTTGGGGCGAAGTGCATCCCTTCGGCCCGGATGTCTATGAACAGACCAGCGTGAAAGCGCTCGGCACGATTGTTGACGTGACCGACGACGACGGCAATGTCCGCCGCACCGTGCAATCGCCCTATCGCTTTTCAAAATCCGCGAGCGGGATCGACAGCAGCGCCCGGACCGCGAAGCGCGGCGAACATAATGTCACGGCGCTTCAGGACTGGCTCGGCATGTCAGAGGAAGAAATCCACAATCTGGCGGATTCCGGCGCGCTGATCTCCGAATAGAAATGACCCCGAAACGGCATTCCCGCCCGCGGCGGGAATCCATCTTGCCAACGCCTGCGAACTGGCCCCCGCCTTCTTGTTGATTCTGATGCCATCATAAGTCCGCTTTATCCCGAAGGCGGACAGTCTTTTTTGCAGCGGTTGCGGCTTGAAAGAGGACATTCTGCCAACGACCCAGCAGCAGACGAAGAAACGTGCGACCTTTAACGCGCATTCGTCCCAGGCTTGCTCCAGGTGAACGCGCGCGCCACTCTGCCCGCCACTCGGCTGAAAACGCCTTGTTGGCGAAGCTGCATCGGGCGACGCGAGAGAACAGTGGACACGCTTGAGCGATTGTCCGATCCCCCGCGAATGGCGGAAGGCGGCAGAGTATTGTCAAATTTCACGACTTGTGGTGTCAGGTTGAACGTCACCTTCCGACCACTGCCCTGCGGAGCCGTCTGAACCGCATTGGTGGCTTTTTTGCCGCTCGTAGCTCGACTTTGCTTCTTCCGGTTGTTCGCAGAACGCCGGCCATTCGACTGTTTGGTTACCCGCTTCACGCGCGGTGAGCGCGTCGACGTGTTGACATCGAGGCTCGCCCTTCGGCTCGGCGTTGCATTGGGCGTGCTCCTCGCATTCCCGGTCATCGGGACATTGGCTACCGCTGTCATCGACACGCGTTTGCGTGATCCGCTCTTTGATCTGGAACGCTTGCTTTTGGCCGACTTGACCGGTGATGCTGACGACAAAACTGCCGTTTTCGCGCTCTTGCCGCTTCTCTTGCGCGAACTTGTCTTTCGCGAATTGCCCGCCTTTTTCGATGACGGCACCTTGGCCGATGTCGACGCCTTTGATCTGTTGCGGGTTCCGCGCTTTGATCGCTGACCCTTCCCCGATGTGGTCTTGAGTTGGGCATAGGCCTCTGATGTAAAAATGGGCGCGGGAACGATCCCGCTGGTCGAAAGCGCCAGCGTTGCAAACGCAGCAATCAAGGTAGCGGACTTCATTGTGCATCTCCTACGGAATCGACCAGCAACAGCTCGCCCTGGGTAAAATCGCTCATTGCGCTGAGATTTTCTGCATCGGGGTGATCGCCCGCTTGCGGATCAAGCACATCGCGCATCCGAAAGGCAGTGATGTCTTCCTCGTAGAGCGGCTCGCTCCAGACGCGCAATTGGCCGATCGCGCCCTGAAATTGTCCCGTGCCGTCAACGCCCAGTCCGCCGACGAACAGTCCAGACGACGGCAGGGAATTTGGGCGGAGGTCGCTGGTGCCGACGACACTGCCATCGACATAGGCTTCAATCCCGTCATCCATGACATTGATCGCAACATGGTGCAGATTGCCGTCGGAAAAATCGAAGAGGAAAACGTCTTCATCATTATCGTTTGCGAAAATCAAGCCATCGCGTTCGCGCGTCACCGAGATCATGTAAGAGATGCCTTGCTCGCCGATGTTCACAAGTACCGGCGGATCGAACCCCGGATCTTCCGACCATCCGGTCGCAACCCAGAACTCGACTGCGCCGCCGCGGGAAAGATCCAGTTGAGGAGCCGGTTCGAAAGCAAATGGCCCGGTATCACTGAGTTCGATAACGTCTGGCGCATAATCCTGCGCCGCTACGGCAGTCGGAGTGGCTGCAAGGCTCAATGCGATCAAAGCGGCCCATGCCATTGCGGTCCTACTTGTTTTGAGATGCTGGATCATTGTCACTATCCTTCCTTTATTCTGGTTGTCAGTCCGCGTTGCGCACGCGCACCTGGATCGAGAGATCGGGATTGTTTTTCTGGGTTACCTTCTTCTTGAGCTCGCGGTACTTGCCGTCCCTGAGATCAAAATAGTCGCGCAGGAACAAATCGACCGAGCTAGTCGTCTTCTTCCAGCCAGGCTTGTAGTCCCATTCATAGGAGATCCGGATCTTGCGGTTGCGAAGCTCCGTTTGCGTGCCCCGGATGATCAGCAGGCCTTCCTGTGCCGTGCGGCGATTATAGCGGTAATCGGTCCGGGTTGTGCTGCGCTTCTTGCATTTGCCTTCGAGCCGCTTGACCTGTGCGGTTTCGGTGCCGCCTTCGACGACCTTGATCGTGGCCTTGCCTTCGTAGCCGAGCTTGCCGTCCCAGCGTGCTTTGATGCAGTCGATGCTCTTGATGTAGACGTGCCATTCCTGCTCCTTCTCTGGCTCAGGACCGACCTCCGGACCCGGCTCGGGCGGTGGGGGAACATAGGCAACCTGCGAGATCAGTCGTTCATTGCTCAGCGGCTGTGCGCGTCCGGCCAGATAGCGATTGATTGCCAGCGCCAGCTCGGTGCGCACTCTGGTGTAGACATCAGGCTGGTCGGGGAAGTTGATCGGGTTGAGCAGCTCATCAAGCGGGCGCAGGTCGAGCAGGATCGGGACCACCCGATCACCGCGCGCGAAGCCGCCCTCATTCCAAGAGCCGTTGCCGCCTACCGCCTCGAACGTGCCATTTTCGTTTGTGACAGAGCCCGACGACGTGTTGAGATTGCTCTTCATGCTTTCTGAAAAGCCACCAATCGAGCTGCCAACCACGGAAACTTCGCCTTCGAGACGGTTGCCTTTGCTTTCGGCGAGCGCATTCTGGAATGATTCGGTGGTAATGTTGCGAGTCATCTTGCCATTGGCGCCATAGGTGACAGCATAGGCATAGTGCGTCCCGAAGCGCTCGATCAGATCGTCGTAGCGGCCCTCAAGCTGGGCGTCGGCCACCGCCGTCAAGAAACTCGAGGACAGTTCTGCCTCCGCGTGATCGAGGATTATCGCGTAGCTTTTGGTGCGCGAATAGCCAACCACCTGGGCAACCGAGCGGCTGTTGCGCAGCGTGCTCATGGTCGATTTGGTGCTGTTGAAGCCGACACTATAGCCGGTATCTTCAACCTGGCCGGTGCCTGGGACAAAAGCGAGTACCGAGTTCACTGCACCCGAAACGCTGACCTTTGCGTTGATGCCAAAGGAACTTGTGATCGCATCCTGGATTTCGCTTTCGCTGGAGACGACCGAGTTCTTGTAGATCGAACCCTGGTCGAGCACGTTTTGCAGTTTGAAACCGAACGGGACCGCGTATTTTTCCTGAATGCGATACTCGTTGAGTTTGCGGCGCGCGAACACCGCGTTCTTGTCGTTCTGCATCAGCCGGAACGGGTCCTGGGTCAGGACATCGTAGCCTTTCAGGTTACCGGCAAAATTGTCGGTCTGGAACTGCAACGCGAACACGTCATCTGAATCCAGGTCTCTGAGCGGCGCTGCCGCTGGGCGCAGGAACTGACGGTCACCCAGGCGAATGCGAAGATCGCCGCCGGCCGTGTAATCAACAGTCAAACGGCGCCCCAGACCGTTGCGTTCCTGGGTCTCGTAGACTTTCCGAACGCCGACTTGTCCGATAAGATCTTCGACCTCTATGCTATCGCTTGAGGTATAACGAACCCAGCGCAGCGCGTTCGTCCCCGACATCACGAACAGTTCGCTCACCGGATCACTGCCAGCGGCGATGAACAGCGTCTCGGGCGTTGTATAGGTGCCGTGCAGAAGATTGGGTGACATACCCGGCGCGCGCCACCGATTGGCGTTGTTGAAGCTGGTGTCGAACACCGGATCGCGATCTTGCGACCATACGCCATCGAGCCGGGTCCAGCAGGTGTCATCTTTTTCGGCGCCCGCGGGATCCGGGCTGTCACCCGCCACTGGGGCAAATTGCCGGTTGGTCATCCGGTCGCGCGGAGCGGGTGCGGGAGCCGGGGCGGATAAATTGCGACGCTGCTGGTCAGGGATAGCGCAGCCGCGAAAGGTCTCCTCGACGGGGCGCTGATCCCCGAAAGCCTGCGCAAGCGAAGCAAAATCGGGTCGAGGTCCCTGGGGCGGTGCTGGCTGCGCGCGCTCATCCGGAACTCCCGGTGAGACGAACATTGCCGGTGGTGAAAGCGCCGGTGAATCCCGGTCCCCGCCGGAGCCCGCGGCGGAAACGCGTGTCAGGGTGTAGCGCACGGGACCGAACATCCCGGGCACGCTGGCTTCGATCCGGTCAGGCGCTACCAGTTTCATCGTCACACGCCCCATCATCGGCAGGTCATCTCCGACATATTCGGTGTCGTTGATCTGCTGGATGTTGCGAATGGTGACCATGTCGGGCTGGACCCGCAGCACTAACGCGTGGAGCCAGCCCTCCACTGCATAGGCTCGACCACGCTCGATCCGGATGATCTTGCGGATCGTGTTGACACGCCAGTCGCCGTCAATTTCCATCGCTTCAGTCTGCGGCACCGCGTCTTTGTTCGGCAGGAATGCCGGGATCTGGGCTTGAACCGGTTCGACCGGGGTGAGCGCGGTGCCCGCCATCATGCTGGCCGCGGCGAGCGTGAAGAGTCCGTTGCGCCAGGTCATTGGGTCCGCTCCAGCGTTATGTTGAAGTACAAAGTGGTCTTGCCGTTCTTGATGTCGTGCTGGTCGACAATCGTTTCCCCGACATTGAGGTCGCGCCCCATACTGCGTGCCTTGCCAAACAAGTCGGGCACGTCCTGACCCACGTCGATGATGCCAAGCACATCGGTGATCACGCCGGTAAGCTGAAGATTGCTGACGCCATCTCCGCCGGGCGGGACAGTGAATTCGAGCGCGCCCGGACCGTTCTTGTAGTACAGGAAGTTCTGCGTGCGCTTGCCGCCATTCTTGCACTGGACGGCATAGTTGCGCTGCTTTGACGTGATCTTTCTGCCGTCACGATCGGTCACCCGGATGCTCATCTGACCCAGGTAACGTTTGCGCAGCAGAGAGGTACCGGTACAACCGGAGCCGCTGAGAAACAAACGATAGACACGCGGCTTTTGAACCTCCGGTGGGGGAGGCGGCGCGCCCAGCCCTGGATCGTCGTCGATCGGTGCGCCGGCATAGGATGTCGGGACCAAAATATATTTGGCCTCACCGAATGCACCCTGAACTACTCCCTGAAGCGCGCCATTCGGCTGACGGTAGAATACCACCTTGCCCATCATCGGCAGATCATCGGCTTCGAACCTGTCGGGTCCGGTTTGGCGAAAGTTTTGCAATGTCACCATACCCGGCTCGACTTTGAAGATCAGCGCGTGGGTCCAGGGGTCGACCACATAAGCGCGGCCGTTCTCTATGGTGATCCGCTTGTCGAGCGTCGACACGACGTAAGTGCCGTCCGCATCGGTTGCGGCACCTTGCTCCACTTCTGCTGCCATCGGGAGCATGGCGCGGACTTGTGCCTGCACAGGGGTGGCTGCCCCCAGAACTCCTGCGGCCATGGCTCCGGCCAGCATAAGTGTCTTGAATTTATTGCGCATTGTGGCTTCCCCTCTTCCTGCCGCCCATTCAGAACTGATCATCTTTCAGGCTTCCTTGCAATGAGTATTTGTGTTTGGACCGATCGCGAATTCAACCGGTCATCTGCTCATCATGGATAGCCGAGCCAAAATTTTGGCACATGGGGTAGATCACCCATCCTGTTTGATCCTGCTTGTGGTTGCGCAGTGGTAATGTTCTGCTCTATCAAGCAGATGGATGGAAATGGGGCTTCGTCATTGATGGCAACCTATCGTGCAGTGATAGCCGATGACCACGCAATTGTGCGGCGATCGCTTGCTGACATCCTGGCCCGCATCGGGGGCGTTGACATCGTCGCCGAAGCTGAGAACGGGATCGAGACGATCGCGATCGTCAAGGAGCACGCACCCGACCTGTTGCTGCTGGATGCGGCAATGCCGCTGGCGCGGGGGATCCAGGTCTATGGCGAAGTGCGGCGCTGGTCTCCCGACACGCGGATAATCGTGGTCACGGGGTTTACCTCGACCACAATGCTCGCGGACTGGATGGCCGCGGGTGTCGATGGACTGTTCCTCAAGTCCGCTCAACCCGATGAGATGGAACAAGGATTTGCCCAGGTGCTCGCGGGTGGCAAATTTGTGTCTCAGGAAGTCGCTGACAAACTGGCAGCGGAACCTGAACGAGAACAACTGACCGATCGCGAACGCGAAGTGCTGGCGCTCATCGCCGCCGGCCACCAAAATGTTGCGATCGGAGACAAATTGTTCATCTCTCCCAAGACGGTCGAAAAACATCGCGCGAGTCTGATGTCCAAGCTCGGGGTCAATTCAGTGTCTGGCTTGCTCACATATGCCTTGCGCGAAGGCTTGCTCGATGAACTTCGCCAGTTATGAGGCACAGTTTCCACCGCGGCCGGCACCCGAATGGGGGATCAACCCCATGTCGGCCCAGGCCCGTTCGTTCTAGTTGAGAGTCATGATCTCGCTGGTGCTCCCAAATAGGCTCGTCTTGATATTTCTGCTGGCCGCCTCGACTGTTTTCGCATGTTTCGCAGTCGCACCCGCCATCGCCCAGAATTCTGCAGAGCCGAGTCCGACGGTGCTTCCGCAAGGAAACAACCATGTCCAGCCGTTTGAAAGCTTGCGTTATCTGATCACCGAGGGAGAGGAGTTCGATCCTCCAGCAGTATTGGAGCGCCGTAACGAGTTCGCCCCCATTGAAAGCGCCTGGATCGATTTTGGCGATCAGGACGGCTCGGTGTGGCTGCTCGCGCGTATTTCAAACCCCAGCGACCGCGCTGGCCGCTGGCTGGTGGATATTCAGCGCCCCTTCGCAGACCGACTGATTGTTCAGAAGGTGACTGCCAGGGGGGTGACAGAAACTCTCCTGTCGGTGGATCGGGGGACATCGTTCGGGGAAAGACCAGTGGTGAGCCAATATCTGGTTGCACCGCTATGGATGGGAGCTTCCGAGACCGCCGAGATTCTCGTCGGCCTGCAATCGGCGACGGGGAGTTGGATGCCGCTGACCTTCGTCACCGAAGAACGAATGCGCACCGCGCATATGCAGGAGGCACGGTTCAACTGGATTATCAACGGCGCGATGCTCGCGTTGGTGATCATCGCGCTCGCTATGGGGCGTCTGGTCGGCTGGCCCCTGGTGCTTTCCTTCGCCGCCTATGTGGGACTCAGTGCGATGTTCGTTGCCAACAATGAAGGCTATCTGCACCGCTTCCTGTGGCCCGGTTCGATGGGAGCCTACGAACCCGCCAATCTGATCCTGCTCTCGGGCATGATGGCCGCAGTGCTTCAGTTTGCACGGCTGTTTGCGGGATTGCGAGCAAATTACCCAATGGTGCATCAGACCATCGTCGCTTTGCAACTTGCGCTGCTGGCGGTCGGGGGAGCGAGCCTGTTCCTCTGGCATCTCGATGCGATGCGCTGGGCGGTTTTCCTGCTCGTACCGTTCGTGGCTCTGGCTTATTTTGCCACAGCCATTCTCGCCTGGCGCAAACGCGTGCTTGGCGCGATCCCGTTCATTGCCGGTTCGCTGGCCATCCTGTTGACCGTGGCAATCATGGTTGCAATGTTGCTTGCACCGGGGCGTTTTCCGCTGACCGTTGCCCTCGATTATTTCCACTTGGCGGTTTTGTTCGAGAGCCTGGCCTTCCTGATCGCGATCCTCGTGCGCATGCTCGCCATGCAGGCCGATCTCAATCGCTCGCTCGAAGCAGAGGTTGCGGCGGCGCGCGACAAACTCGCCTTGTCCGAAGCGCTGCACGACAGCAACAATCGCTACAATCAGGCGCGTGAGCAGGCCGAAACCATGCGTTCGCGCCTCGCCTCGACCAGCCATGACCTGCAACAGCCGCTGCTTTCCTTGCGCCAGGGACTTGAATCGGTTGCGCAACGCGACCCCAAGGCGGCCAGCGAGATCCATAGCGCTCTCGACTATCTTGAAACCGTTACTGAAAGCGGATTGGATGCGTCCGATCCACAAACGGCAGAGCGCCCAGATACCGGCACAGAATCCTTCCCGGTCAGTCTCATTCTTGACAATTGCGCTGCGATGTTTCGCGCCGAAGCGGAAGAACAAAACGTTGAACTACGGGTTAAGAATTCTCTTCTGCACGTCACCACTGATCCGATCGATCTCATGCGCTCGGTCTGCAACCTTGTCTCCAATGCGCTGAAACACGCGCAAGGAAGCAAGATTCTTGTCGCCGCACAGGCTCGCGGCAAATCCGTGATATTGCGGGTGATCGACAATGGTCGCGGAATGGAGGAGTCCACGCTTGCCGAATTGATGGAACCAGGCGCCAAGAGCTCTGACAGCGAAGGGCACGGATTGGGACTCGCATTGGTTGCGCATTTCGCCCGTCGTCCTGGCCATGATTTGGAAGTCAAATCGACAGCGGGCAAAGGTACCTGCATTTCTTTGAGCGTGCCCCGCTCCATCTGAGCCTACGATTGCGAAAATGTCTGTTCTGACCTGCTTTCCTGGCCATCGCTCGAAAGTTGCAATCCGACAATCAGCAGCAGGAATCCTGTCCCGACAAGCTTGGGGGAAAATGGAAACGATATGCGAAATGGGCCAATAGGCTTCCCATTTCAACCGACCCTGAAAAACGAAGACTGCTGATTGACTGCAACACCACGGTTCAGCTTCAACAAAACGGGATCAGCATATCGCTACAAACTGGTTGCGATCCAACCTGCCAAAAAACTGACAAGTTGTGCGGATTTCCAACCCGTTGGTCAGCATTTGTCACGCACGGAATAACAGGGAACTGCAGAAGCACTAACAGGGAAATCAATTCACATTCTCCTGACGCCATTTGCGACAATATCTCGTTCCAGATAGGCGCAGTTGTGCAGCACATTAGCGGTTCAAATGCAGTGGATGTTACTGTCCAATTCCATGACGCCAACGTCCTAGCGGGCTGCAAGCATACGCCGACCTTGGCATAACGGAATTGGACCTGAACAATATCACAGAATTCATTGGGCCCAACCTGCCTGCGACTGTCCGCCTAGCGACAGGTTTCCTATTCTGCCTGAGCGCGGGCTTTCTCATCAATGATTTTTCGTAACTCCTTGTGCCTGGCGGCTGTCAGGGAGTAGTTCCAAATCAACAAGGATGCGATCAGGGCGAGCACCGCGGGAACCATGCTGTATATCAGACTGAGGGCCTGAAGGGGACCTTGGCTGCTTTCACCATCGGCATTATATCCTATCCACCCCAATATGATCAGTGGCGATCCCGCACCAAGTGCGAAGCCCAGTTTCTGAATCATGGCCTCAACCGAATAGAACAGACCTTGTTGTCGATCCTGTGACTCTGCTGTGTCAATATCCACAGTGTCTGCGATCATGGCGTAAGGGAGAAGAATGATCCCGCCGAAACAGGTTCCCTTGAGGATGAAAAGCAGCATGAATTGCAAAGTCTGACCGTATGACAGCGCCACCATTGCTGCATTTGTCACGGCGAGAATGAAAAGGGCGGCCGCATAAGCGCGATGCTTTTCAATCCGCTTGCCGAGCCACGCCCAGAACGGAATCATGATCAGGCCGACAACGAAATAGAAGAAATAGACCTGGCCGATATTCTCATGGCCCACAACATCGCGCGCAAAAAATACCGTGGTCGACTGACGGAAGGCTTCGCCGAGATTTGAGATGAGGATCACCACTGACAAAATGACGAAAGGGCGGTTCGAGGCGAGCAGTTTCACCGAACCCAACATGTTGAATTTGGTCTGCACCGGCGGCACTTCGGGTTCGGGTACCGTGAAGAAGACGATGGCGGAAGTGATCGGCAGCAGTATCAAAAAGACCAAACTGATTGCCCGCATGACCTCAAGACTTGATACCTCGCTTTCGGCTTGCCATGCCATAGCCGCCGGAATGAGCGTTGAAGCCAGCAGGCCCACCGTTGTGAAGAACTGCATGGTCGAAGTAATCCGCGTTCGTGTATCATAGTCAAAGGACAGCTCTCCCGCCCAAGCGATATAAGGCAAGCGCAAGGTCGTGAGGCCAAAATATGCAAGCGATACCGCGAAGACAAAATATACGGCGTTGGGATTTTCGACCGGCCTGAATAACAGAAACACCCCAGCCATCAATGTGAGCGTTCCGATAATCAGCCAAACACGCCGACGCCCAATCGCAGGTCTCCACTTGTCGCTGATGATGCCAACAAGCGGATCGGTCACTACATCCAACAATCGCGTGCCGATCAGTGCTCCACCGACGATACCAAGACTGATGCCGTAGTGGCCGGAATAAAGAGGCGCGAGATAAATGGCGATGGGCAGCCCGAGCATGCCCATAGGCAGGGCGATCATTCCGAAAATTGCAATGGTTCGGAATCTCAATGAAGAATCGTCCAAAATGTACCTCCCCTGGCAACTGCAATTGATTCTCTGTTGCCTTCTTTGATTACGTGATCAGCCATCTCGGCCGTTCTGAATACGATTCTTCAAATTGGAACACGGATCTAATCCATCATATGGAACTGGCGTTTCCGCTACCGGAATTCCTCTTCAAGCGCGATCAGCATTCTTAATATGAACATGTTCAATATGATCAATTCTGACGCTTCTTGTCAACCTGCCGTGCACAAGTTTCAGTGAGTTCCAGAAATATTCAGGCCAAGATTTCCAGCGTAGTCGCCATAGACTCGAACTTGTGACTACGGATTTTGGGAAGTTTTATCGGGGCATAACTTCTAATTCGTCTGCATTTGATCAGGTTCGGAAACGGCGGGCAAGGAGTCCGGAGCACAATAATGTTCCATGCCGTCCGACAAGTCCAAGACCAAGAAACCACCACTATTTTGGGGTTGACACAGATGCAGGGAAATCAATAATATGAACGTGTTCATTTTATGACAAAGGTCGCTTGCGCTGTTGTCAGGTGTCCGGAAACCTTGGAACGCGCAAGCTTCCGCGTTGATCTGAGAGCAAAGAGAGAAATTGAGGGAAATGATAAAGGACATCCACAGCGCCGGGCTGAATGTAGTCGATTTGGAAGCGTCAATCGCCTTCTACTGTACGGGCGATGCCTACGAGCTGGTTGAATATTTTGACATTTCGAACGATGGGGAAACACAAGCCGCATTCGGACTAGCCAACCCGGAAGGAAAAGGGGCTTTGCTGCGAGGGCACGCAGGTTTCCTGGAACTGGTACAATTTGACGACAGCAATATCCCTTCGAAAGACTGCCGCGGTGTTTATGATGCTGGCCTTCGGCATATTTGTATTCGGACCCGGGATGCGAACGCGCTTTTCGACCAACTAAAGGAGGCCGGATCAGGATGGCACGCCAGGCCCAGGGGTTTGGGTACCGGTATTGACTATGCCTATATTCGAGACCCTGAGGGAAATTTGCTCGAGCTTGAAGGTCTGCCGATGATGCCGCCGGGGGCGATGAAACCCTGGTTTGATCACGCGGCAATTGTGACACATGACATCGAGCGGCTAGCCGCATTTTACGAAATGCTGACCGGATATGATGTAATCAAACGCGAGTCCTACGGCCCGGAAGCGAAATTCGATGCGGTTGCAGGTGTCGAAGGTATTGTTTTTGATGGCGCTTGGATATTGTTCGGCCTCAGCAGACTGGAAATGTGGCATTATCAAAATCCAAAGACGAGTGCGAAACAAGCGCATTCTCCCAATGAACGCGGTTGGGGGCATCTTTGCCTGGAAGTGGATGACCTGGATGCAGAGTATGAAAGGCTCACCAAGGCCGGAGTAGAGTTTCTGGGTGCGATAAGAACCTCCAACATGGGCCGATCTGTGTTCCTTCGCGACACCGATGGCAATCTCATCAAATTGCTTCAAATATCCAAAACGCGTCCTGAGCTCTGTGTGGAAAATCTTTCCGCTCGGCCCATCCTGAAGATGGTCAGAGATGTTGGGGAGAAACCGCGCAAGGGCCAGCCGTCATGAAATCCTATGGATTGAACGGAAAGTCCGCCATTGTCACCGGAGCAGCCCGGGGAATCGGGTTGGAGTCAGTGCGAAGCCTGGTTCAGGAGGGAGTCAGTGTCCTGGCGTTTGACCGGGCGGAAAGCGATTATTCGGAACTGCTTGAATTAAACGAACAGGACTCAGTTTTGGTCCGGGGTTTTCAAGGCGATGTGAGCGATCCGGATGATTGGGAGCGAGCGTTGCATGCAGGCATCGAAGCATTCGGCAAGATCGACATATTGTTCAACAATGCCGGCATTCCTGGCGAGTTCAAAAATGTCATCGACTATCCTCTCGAAACATTTGACCGTGTCATGAGCGTCAATGTCCGGGGCGTGTTTTTGGGCATTCAAACCATCAGCCGGCACATGGTCGAGCAAAAAAGTGGCGTTATCGTCAATACCTCTTCGACATCCGGTTTTGGTGGGGCCGGAGATATTTTCGCCTACACAACCAGCAAGCATGCAGTGAACGGAATCACCAAGTCGGCTGCACGTAGCCTGGCGACACACGGCGTGCGGGTGCTGGGCATAGCGCCCGGTAGGACCGCGACAGAGATGATGTTCAGAATAGAACGCGGGCTCTCACCGAACAATCCTGAAGCTGCACGTCCCGCTCTGTCCCAAGGCATTCCATTGGGTCGATACGGAAATCCGGAAGAAGTCGCTGCCGCATTGCTGTTTCTTGTAAGCAACGAAGCTTCATTCATAACGGGATCCATTATTCCCGTGGACGGAGGTACTCTCGCTTGACGTGAGAAGCTTTATTTCTGCTGGATTGGCCAAGCGCGAATCCAGATCCTGGAGACGGTGCGATTGGGAACCTATGGCTGAAAGCGAATTGTGTGTTTCAGATCGCAAGTTTCCAGCATATATTTTAGAAAATTGGGAGCCAAATTGATGTCACTGACGCTAAACCAAGAACAAAAAATGCTGAAGGATGCGGCGAAGGATTTCTGCACCAACAATACGCCAATCACGCAGCTTAGAAAGCTACGTGATGAAAAAAATGACAAAGGTTTTGACAGCGCAACCTGGCAACAGATGGTCGAATTGGGATGGGCGGGTATCACCATTCCAGAAGAATTCGGCGGATTGGCATTTGGGTTCAAGGGCCTCGGGATTGTCATGCAAGAATGCGGGCGGACTCTGACTGCATCTCCTCTGTTGGCAACAGCAGTATTGGGAACCAGCGCCGTACTGCATGGCGGTACAGACAAACAAAAGGAGCAGATTTTGGGGCAAGTTGCCAGTGGCGAGTTGTTGCTTGCCTTGGCACTGGAAGAGTCTCCTCATCACAATCCCTATGGTATTGAAACGCGTGCGCAAAAGTCTGGGGATGGATATATTGTGACTGGCAAGAAGACCTTTGTTCTGGATGGCCACATTGCCGATAAGATAATTGTTGTGGCCCGCAGTTCGGGTAATGCCGGTGAGCGAGACGGCCTGACCTTGGTGCTGATCGACGCCCATGCTGCCGGAGTCAAAACAACCCGGACCCATATGGCGGATAGTCGCAATGCGTCAAATATCGAATTTGAAGCTGTGCAGGGCACATTGCTTGGCGAGGAAGGCAAGGGCGCGGATGTGCTGGACAAGACACTGGATGCGGGCCGTATTTTGCTTTCTGCCGAAATGCTGGGAAGCATTGAAGAATGCTTTGAGCGCACCGTTGAATATCTCAAGACTCGAGAGCAATTTGGCGTACCGATTGGATCGTTTCAGGCCCTGAAGCACCGGGCAGCGCAAATGTTTTGCGAAATCGAACTGTCAAAGTCGGTTGTTCTTGCTGCCCTTAGTGCTTTGGATGAAGATTCCGATCGGCTGGCTGAACTGGCAAGTCTCGCCAAGGCCCGTTTGAATGAAACATTTCACCTTGTGAGTAGCGAAGGCGTTCAGATGCATGGCGGTATTGGCATGACCGATGAGCATGAGATCGGTTTCTTCCTGAAACGGTCGAGGGTGTGCGAGCAGACTTTCGGCAATAGTGCATTTCATGGTGATCGATTTGGTGCGGTCCAAGGCTACTAAGCGGTCTGGCTCCTGAAATCCTCAAGCTACATTTGTCAAAATATGAACTTGTTCGGTGAAAATCGCTAATTGAAGCCCATGCTTTGCCTGCCAATCAAATTGCGGGCTTGTGATCGGTTCAAGTTTTTGCAATTTGGTGAGCATGCCAAGAACGCCTGCAACTCAACAACAGAAAGAAGAAGTCCGTCGCGGCATCCTTCGTGCCGCTGCGGACATTTACAACCATGGCGGACAAAGAGCGGTTTCCGTTCGGGCGATTGCGCAGAAAGCCGGCGTCTCTGTTGGGACTGTTTACGGATATTTCGGCAGCTTGTCAGCACTGTTCGAATCGCTTTGGACAGGCCCGGAGGCGCGGTTCGACGGGAATTTGCAAGCGGTTGCAAAAAGTGTTGTTGAGCCCGCGGCGAGACTACGCGCGCTCATGACCGCATATCTTCAATTTTCGAGAGAGAATATCGACATCTATCGGGGTGTTTTCCTGTTTGTCCGACCATTGGACAAGATTGAAAAAGATCGCAAAAAGGCGGGCGATTCCACATTTACGTCATTGCTGGAAACGGCCATCGAAGATGGTCAGTCCCAGGGAGTTTTCAAGTCCGGTGATCCATCGGATTTCGCTCAGCTCCTTTGGGGCGGCTTGCATGGTTGTATTGCCCTTCCGCACAATTTTGGAACTATGGAATTCAGCAACCCTGACAAGATCGCTGAAGATATGATCGACACCCTTTTGGAATCGCTTAAAAAATAGGCGTCATCGCGAAGAGCGACAGAGGATCTCGACGCTCCATAACACCTGTATATTTTGCAATTGGACAAGGCGGCCTGACCATTTTGCATCAGCACCATGTTTGGCAACTTATGTGAAGGATCTCGTTGACTCTCACCCTCAAAAAATGCATTAATTGAACGTGTTCAAATAATGCATTTTAATGCGTTGGACAGAGATACCTGATGCAAAAATAGGCTGGTTATGACTACCCAAAATTTTAAGCAAGAAGTTGTGGATTGGCTAAAGGCTAACTGTCCTGATGAACTGATCGGCGGCGAGCCCGTTACTTTTGGTGGAACCAAGCTCAAGCTTGAAGGAGCTGCCAAAGATTATTTTGATGCGATGGTTGATCGCGGCTGGACTGTTCCGCACTGGCCAGTCGAATATGGTGGCGCAGGACTGGATCCACTATCCAGCCAGGTACTTCGTCAAGCGATGACCGAAGTTGGGGCACCACCTGCCTTGCGAGGAATGGGCATCAACATGATAGGTCCGACCTTGCTGGAGTTCGGCACTGATGAACAAAAGGCGCGTCACTTGCCGCAAATTGCGCGCGGCGAAACTTTCTGGTGCCAAGGCTATTCCGAACCTGGCGCCGGTTCTGATCTGGCGAGCCTGAAAACGCGGGCGGAAGATCGTGGAGACCATTTTCTAATCAACGGTTCGAAGATCTGGACTTCCGGGGCCCAATATGCCGACTGGATGTTTTGTTTGGTCAGGACAGATACGGAAGTTCCCAAACATGATGGCATCAGTTTTGTGCTGTTCCCGATGGATCAACCGGGCATCACCGTAAAACCTATCGATCTGATCAGCGGCGGTTCTGAGTTTTGCGAGTGTTTTTTTGATGATGTGCGTGCCGCGAAGGACGATCTGGTAGGAGAGGTCAATCGGGGTTGGAGCGTAGGAAAACGCCTGCTCCAGTACGAACGCTCATCGCTGTTCAGCGGAAACGTCAACCTCGTTCCGATACCGGAAATCGCGCGGCGGTACCTGCCAGCGACAAATGGCAGGATTGATGACCAGGGAGCCAGATCCCAAGTTATCGATTTCGAGCTGGACCGGGAAGCGCTAGAGCTGACAAAAAAACGAGCCATGGAAGAATTCTCCAAAGGCACCGTGCCAACGTACGCCACTTCGCTTTTCAAATTGGTCGGCAGCGAACTCGCAAACAAGAGAGTTGAGCTCATAGTCTCGCTATTGGGCACACAGGGCCTGGGTTGGAGCGGCGACACCTTCACCGAGGAGGAGCTGACCTATACCCAGCGCATGCTGGATACGAGATCCGGCATGATCGCGGGGGGCTCATCTGAGATACAGCGCAACATCATTGCAAAAAGAATACTCGGCTTGCCCGATTGAAAATGAGCTGAAGAGAAACAGAGTCATGGTTGAGAAATTTCAGTTTGAAGAGCGTGATGGAATTTTGGTTGGGCCGGAACGCAACCCGCTCAACGTTGCGCGGCACTATGGATCCGGCAGCATCCATGATGACAACACGGCCAAGAAACTCGGATTCCGAGGTGGGACCGTTGCAGGCTCATTGCATATGGAGCAGTTTCCCCCATTGCTGGCCGCGGCGCTCGGCGAGGAATGGGAGCGGACCGGCGGATTTTCGCTCTATTTCAAAAAGGCCACGACAGATGGTGAACCGGTTCGCGCCTTTGCGGAAAAGCCAAAGCCCGGGGAAAAAAGAATTCGGACCTGGATGGAAAATGAAGAAGGCGATCTGGTTGCGGAAGGAACAGCCAATATCGGGGGTGAAGATCTAGGGTCCGCCGTTCGCGAGCGGATCGAGTCCATGCCGCCAGCAGAAGATCTTCGAATGTTTGCTTCCGTAGTCGTTGGCGAAAGCACTCCCAGAGTCACGGCGCAAGTGCCAACAGCAGCACTGGATGCCCGACTGGAGGTAATCACCGAACCGCTTCCAGCCTATTCCGATGAAAGCATTCATGGTGGCCGCACTCTGACACCTGCTCTCCAGGTCCATATTTTGAGCCAGGCCGCCCCGAAACTTATGACCAATCCTGCCGATCTCGGTGTGGGGTTGTATGGCGCGATTGAGCTGCAGCAATACGGGCGGCCAGTTCTTGTTGACCATGAATATGAAGTACAGGCAACGGCTCTTGCTCTGGGGGAAACACCCAAAACTGAATATATCTACTATGAGTCGAAACTGTTCGAACCTGGCAGTGATGAATGCGTTCTGAGCATGATAATGATGAACAGATTCATGAAACAATTTTCCCGGCTCTGGCAATAACCCATGTTTCACCAATCCCAATTGAGAGTATCATAGATGTCAGAGGCACCGGACGAGCTGGATATAGCACTGCAATCGGGCATGGCGTTGGCGTATCATGCAGCCAGTCAACCCGCCGCTATAGCTGTCTCGTCCCCATTTGGTGACCGAAACTATGCCGATCTGAACAAGCGGACGAATCAATTGGTTCGTTTCCTGAGAGAACGGGGTGTTGGCCCTGGCAGTGCCATTGCAGCGGTCACGCGCAACCGTTCCGAGTTTGTTGAAGTCCTGTCTGCAGCTACGCGTGGCGGCTACCGCTTCACACCAGTGAATTACCATCTGACCGCCGAAGAAGTGGGATATGTTATTGACGATTGCGAGGCGTCTGCGGTGATCTATGATGCCGGCTTGGGCACCGGTGTTGACGCAGTCAAACACGCTCCCAATTGTGCTCTGCGATTGGCATTAGATGGCGACATCGAAGGGTTCGAAAGTTACGAGAACGCGATTCAATCCTACGACGATAGTGATATCTCCGACCCGGAGCATGGCACGGCCATGTTCTACACATCGGGCACGACTGGTCGCCCCAAAGGCGTGCAGCGGAAAGGGCAGCCGACTCCCACCGCCGCTAGCGTCCGCTTCACGGGTCAATCGCCAAGCACGGTAAATTTGTGCACCGGTCCAATGTATCATGGTGCACCACTTGTCATGAATGTCACCACGCCACTGAATGCCGGATCAAAACTGGTCTTGATGGATAAATGGGATGCAGAAGAGACTTTGCGGCTCATCGCTGAACATGGTGTGACGCATACGCACATGGTCTCCACTATGTTCCATCGCCTGTTGCAGCTTCCGCAAGAAACCAAAGACAAGTATGATCTTTCCAGCTTGACCAGAGTTGTGCACGGTGCAGCACCTTGTCCAGTGCATATCAAGCGCGCGATTATCGAATGGTTTGGGCCAGTTGTTTATGAGTATTTTGCTGCCACCGAGGGTGGGAACCTGTACATGATCGACTCTGAAACCTGGTTGCGAAAACCGGGTAGTGTTGGCACCACCGCCCAGCCCCAAAACACGCGTATTCTGGACGAAGATGGCAATGAGTTGCCGACAGGTGAGACGGGATATATTTATTTCAAGGCCCCTGAAAAAGGCCGGTTTGAGTATTTCAAATCTTCCGAAAAGACCGCAAACTCCTATCGGGGGGATTGGTTCACGTTGGGCGACATGGGGTATGTGGATGAGGATGGATTCCTGTTTCTCAATGGGCGCAGCGCCGAAACGATCATCAGCGGTGGTGTCAATGTCTATCCTCAAGAAATAGATGATGTTCTGTTACAGCACGACGCAGTTTTGGATGTTTGCACCATAGGCGTTCCTAACGACGAATGGGGTGAAGAAGTTAAATCTGTTGTGCAGCTTGCTCCGGGCTACGATGCCGGTGATGATCTAGCCGAAATCATTCTTGTTCATGCAAAGGACCACCTGCCCGCATTTAAGCGGCCAAGATCAATCGACTTCGTTAAGGCGCTGCCTAGAATGTCTAGCGGCAAAGTCCAACGCAATGCTGTTCGTTCATCCTATTGGGCTGACCAGGATCTCAAGATTTAGATAACTGACCTGAAGGCTTCATCCAATATCGCAAGAGAATGGGGGCGGGGAAAGGTATATCCGTGCAACCTGTTTGCCTTGTTGCGATCAGAGTTTCCTACTGCATTGATATTCGCCAAGCACCCGATGCCAATACCGAACCAGTCCCGTCTTTTTTGGCTCGTGGAACATTTCACCTATTCCGAATGCAGACACTTGCAGACATCTTAGAAGTGGCATGCTAGCCTCTGTTCATGGGTTCCCAAAACAGAAATCGGAAATTTGCACGGAGATTCTCGCCGGAAGTTCGCCGATCTATGATCCTTGATGCAGCGGCTGAACTGGTCGAAAGCGAGGGCATCAGGCAACTGTCTATGGAGCGAGTAGCCCTACATGCACAGATCAGCAAGTCTCTGATTTACAAGTATTTTGACAATATTCAGGAATTGCTGCGCACGTTGCTCGAGCGAGAGTCGAGATATCTGCGAAAAACGCAATTCGCAGCGGCCGAGGCTGCTGGAACATTTGAAGAGCTTGTACGTGGCATTACCAAGACCTATCTCCGGAATATTTCGAGAAAAGGACTGTTGCTTGAAAGACTTCAAGCCGACCCGGCACTCTCAGAGACAAATGATCCAACCGCTTTAGATCGGGATATTGCGGTCGAATATCTGTCGAAAATCGTCAACAAAAACTTCGACCTTCCAATGGATACGGCACGAGCGATCACCGAGATATCTTTCGGGGTTCCTTCTGCTGCAGGGGCATTCCTTTTACGGCATGATGTCGACCGGGATGAGCTGGAAGATATAACGGTGGCGATGATTGTTGGCTCAATAAATGGGATCCGCAACGAATACATGATCCGCAAAAACAAGCTGAAGCGTTAAGCCTAATTGTGCCGGCAAACCTAGAGAGTGATCATCGACCAAATCCCGGTACGCAAATTTGGTTCACCGGTTCGATCAAGCCCGTGTAGTTGCCATGCATCCAAGCGTCGAATGTTACAAAGAAAGGCCCGACTCCTAGGAGCCGGGCCACGGGAGAGCTGTCTAACTGCCCAATTCTTTAGAAGCGAACGGTCGCTTCCACACCATAGGTTCGCGGTTCGAGGATTACGACCTCGCGAAAACGCCCCACCAGTCTGCCGGCTGGCAGAACGCGAGTGATGTCGTCATTGTTGAAGAGGTTCTTCACATATCCACGGATTTCAAAGCGCCCGTCATTGGGAGCCAACAAGAGCTTGAGATCGGTCTGGCCATATCCATCAAAGCGATCGATTGGCTTGTCGAAAGCCGAGCTGATGAATTCGCTTTGCAAGTAATGATCCACTCGCGGAGTGATCGTCCAGTTACCGGCAGGGATTTCCCATTGCGCACCAATGGCGATTTTGACCTCTGGTGAGAACGGGAGAGGGTTGCCATCCGCATTCTTGATCACACCGGCCGGTGTTGTCGCAACGACAACGGTGCCGGGCGCAGCACCAAACGGGTCGGTTTCGTCAATGGATTCAAATCCATCGATTTGGGAGTTGAGATAGGAAAAGCTGCCGTCCACCTGGAAGCCGCCGCCTGGTCGGACAGCAAATTCTGCCTCCACACCCCAAACCGTTGCATCCGAGTTGACTGTGAGCGCGGAAGTTGGCGTGGTTTGACCCAGTTGCAGGCCTTCATAGTCATAATAGAAGGCAGCGGCGCTGGCCGTAAACGTGCCGTCCGAAGTTCCGCCTTTCAGGCCAATTTCAAAGGCATTCAGAAATTCGGGGTCAAAACCACGTACGCCAACACCGACTTGGCCGGGATTGATCCCGCCTGCCTTGTAACCGCGCGAGAAGCTGGCATAACCGAGCAAATCCGGCGTGATTCTGTGGTCGACAACAACCCGGCCGGTAAATACGCCGCGGCTGAACTCACCCGAAATGAAATCCGGGACACTGCCATCCGGCTGGGGATTGAAGAATATCTGGCGGGTGAGAATCGTCTTCTTGTCGTCGGAATAGCGAAGACCGCCGGTGATCCGGGTGCTGTCCGAAATGTCGAAATAGACCTCACCGAAGAAACCGAAGCTTTCGGTTGTTGTCGGATCGGACTCGATGACAACAGCCGCAAAAGGTTCAGCCAAGCCCGTCACCTGCTGGCGAAATGCGAAAATATTGTTCGTAAATATGGAGCTGGTCTTGCTGCTGCGGTCATAATAGTTGCCGCCTATGATGAAATTGAAGGGTCCGTCAAAATCAGAGGCGAGGCGCAGCTCCTGGTAGTATTCGCGCGCTTCGCTCTGATCACGGCGTCCATTCAATATCGCATTCCCAGTTACCGTGGTTCCATCAGCAAAGAAATCGAACGTGATCGGAAACGGCAATGTTGCCGTGGGAACAAATCGATCGAAATCCCGGAAGCTGTCACGTTCAATCTCACTGTAACCCGAAAGTGAAGTGAGCGTCAGCGCACCGAACTCTTGGGTAATCTCCAGTGATGCCTGCCACTCTTCGACGAAATAGCTCGGATCAACATCTTCGTTGAGCAGGCGTGTGTCGGCCGGATTCAGACTGCCATCGAAGTAGTTCGTCCCCGGAGCGATGAGCCCCAGCGCGTTGCCCGTTGCAGTGTAGATGGTCGGGCGTGCATCGGGGACGCCGAAACCCGATTCCAGCGGTGAACAACCGAGCAATGGGTCGGGCGTACACAGCACTTTGGTGCGCAAATGACGCTTATCGTTTTCGCGGAAATAGGACACCACAAGGTCTGCACGGGTGTCGCCCAGATCGAGCCTCACGCTGCCGCGAAGCCCATACATGTCCCGGTCATCAACATCGTTGCCGGTGAACAGGTTCGTCGAATAGCCATCGCGATTGAGATAAAAGCCCGCAACACGCGTCGAAATCACGTCTCCCAGCGGCACATTGAGTGCCCCGCGCAGTTTGATGCTGTTAAAATTGCCGTAGCCGGCTGTTACATAACCTTCAAATTCATCTGTCGGTTTCTTTGTGATAATGTTGAGGACGCCCGCCGTTGTGTTCCGCCCATAAAGTGTACCCTGCGGACCTCTCAGCACTTCGATCCGTTCCAGATCGTAATATTCCGCTTCGGTTGCCGCCGATCCAAGATAAACGCCATTTACATGGTAGCCCAGACCAGCTTCGGCCGTCGACGAAATCGCGAGATTGCCAACGCCACGTAACGACGCCCCAAACTGGTCGACAGTTAGATTGGGGACAGAAAAACTGAGATCTACAACGTCGTCAATGACTTTGTCGTCAATTATACTCGCATCGAAGGCCGATATCGCGGCGGGAACATCTTGGATATTTTCGGACCGTTTCTGCGCTGTGACGATGATGATGTTCGAATCGGATGCGCTTTCTTCGCTTGCCGCATCCCCCGTGTCCTGCGCGTATGCCGGTGTCATGAACGCCGCAAATGAGAGCGTGGCCACTCCCGCAAGCAACATCGATCGTGTGGAATTCCCTACAACTGCAGGCATCTTATTCTCCCTCCTAAATGGAATTTTTATCCTTTTCGAAGCCCTAATATGCCAATTAACTTCGGATTCCAAGCTTTTAATTTGACTTTATGTCCATTTAATATCGCCAGTGGCCCAGAAGCCACAATTCAAAAGCGCTGTGGAGTGACCGGGAAAGTAGGAAAAAAACGAGAGTAGTCGGGGACCGACCATTTGTCGCAACGAAAGGGGGAAGGTCGACTTATTGTCACATCTTCCGTCGCCATACTGGTTTGAACGCCAGGCGCCGCAGTTCACGACGCGCCACTTGCTGCGCAATGACAATATCCCGCTCAACTGGGGCGAACAGCAAAAGCAACCCGGCTTCGTCTGACACGATCCGACCTTCCAATACTCCATCTGCATCCGAGGACGCTAAATTGGCCTCTCGAGATAATGGCCATATTCCAGCTGTTTCCGCGAGGCCAAAAGGGTCTCTGGTGCACGCCGCTAGCGCTGCGTTGGCTTAAACCTTTCAGAACACGCAACTAATCCTCCGAAGCAAATCAGATTCCGAAGACACTGAAAAATTGAAGGAAAAATGGTGCTGCTAGGGAGAATTGAACTCCCGACCTCGTCATTACCAATGACGCGCTCTACCACTGAGCTACAGCAGCACGATTTTGTTGCCGGAGCTGCCTGCTCCGAGCCTCGCGCCTAAGACCAAATGGTTAAGCTCTTGTCAAGCGGAGTTGCATTTTTGTGGGGGTGATGGCACGTCAAGGCCATGCCGAAGCCCCAAGCTCAGTCTGAGAAAAAGCGCAAGGAAGCCGAAAAGGCGGAGCGGCTGGCCGAACAACTTCGGGCCAATCTGCGGCGGCGCAAGGCGCAATCCCGGACGATGGATGCCGACAACGCTTCAGGACCTGCCGACGATCAGGCGTGAACGGGAGCCAGTTCGGGGGCGACAATCTCGAATTCGGTGACGGCGTCGATGAATTTTTGGGAGACCGGCGTTACTTTTTCGGTCGCGGGATCAAACCACACATAAGTCAGTTTGATCACGTTGAGCAGCATGTCATCCCGGACGATATGTGCCAGCGCAGAATAGCTCGTCCGGCCGAACCGCGTGATTCGGAGGCAGATGTCGATCATGTCGTCGGCCTTAGCAGGCGCATGGAAATCCACTTCGGCATGCCGGACCCAGTTGTCGCCGCCAAACAGCTCCAGAAACGTGCCAAGTGAATCCTCATTGCCTTGCGCGCCGACAAGGGCCCGGAAATATTCGGTCACGCCGACATCGGCAAAGGCCAGATAATTGGCATTGAAAACAATCCCCTGCATGTCGGCTTCCGCATAACGGATACGCAATGGTGTGATGAGCCGGAATCCGTTCCGGGGATCGGGTGAGTCTGTCATGATTTCTCCGTCAGGCCAGAGGCGCACATTGCGCCTGGAGCCAGGCCAGTGCATCGCCTTCAATCTGTGGGCCAACAATTTGCATCACTTGCTGATGATAGACATCCACCCACTGCCGCTGGCTGTCGGACAGGATTTCCAGATCAATCAGTCGGCGGTCCAGCGGGGCAAAAGTCAGGGTTTCAAAGCCGAGCATCTCCTGCTCAGCCCCCGGAACGTCGCGCTCCTCGACCAGGATCAGATTCTCGATCCGGATGCCGAACGCATCATCCTTGTAATAGCCCGGTTCGTTTGAACATATCATTCCGGCAACCAGCGGCTCAATGAATCCGCCAAATGCGGCAATCCGCTGAGGTCCTTCGTGCACGGATAGATATGCTCCGACTCCATGGCCGGTGCCATGGGCATAATCGACGCCGTCCGCCCAGAGATATTGCCGGGCGAGAACGTCGAGCTGGCCTCCGGTGGTACCCTTGGGAAAAACGGCTTTGGCCAAAGCGATATGGCCTTGCAGCACCTGCGTATAGCGCTTGATCATCTCGGCTGTTGGTTCGCCGACCGCCATCGTCCGGGTCACGTCAGTGGTGCCGTCGCGATACTGCCCACCGCTGTCGACCAGATAGAGCGTACCCGTCTCGATCTTGCGATTGGTTTCCTCGTTGACGCTATAGTGGCACAAGGCGCCATTGGGTCCGGCACCGGAAATGGTCCGGAAGGACAGGTCCATCAACTTGTCCGACTGTCCGCGGAATTCGGCCAACTTTGCCGCAACCGACAATTCGTCATGCCCGCCTTTGTGCGCTTCCTCGGCAAACCAGTGCAGGAAACGGCTCAGCGCGGCCCCATCGCGCGCCTGCGCGGCCCTGTGCCCGCCGATTTCAGCGTCATTCTTTATCGCCTTCGCCAATATTGTCGGGTCGCGTTTTTGAACGACTTTGGCACCTGCGGCTTCCAGTTTCTCAAAAATCGCCGCAACGGATCGCTCTGGATCCACACCGACATTCTGTTCGCCATATTCGGACAAAGCATCCGGGAAATCATCATAATTCCGTATGGTGACGGCATTGCCGAGATGGACGCGCACCTCGTCGGTGAGCTTCTCGGGAGCCACAAACAGTTCCGCATTGCCGTCTGACCGGACGATCGCATAGCTGCGCGGGACTGGTGTGTTGCTGATATCCTTGCCGCGGATGTTGAAGGCCCAGGCAACGGAGTCCAGCGCGGCAATTACCGTTGCATCGAGTCCTTCATTCTTGAGCCATGCCGCAATGTCAGCTCTTTTGTCTGCCGAAGACTTGCCCGCAAAATCATCTGGCTGGACATCCAGCTTGGCCAGCGAAGGTTCCGGCTGGTCCTCCCAAACGGCATCAAGCGGATTGGAGGTGACCGCGACAAGTTTGGCATCCCGCTTCGCCAATTTGGCTTGCGCCGACTTGGCCCAGTCCTTGGTATGCAGCCATGCGTCATATCCGATGGTGGAGCCGGTCGGCGCATGTTCACCCAGCCATTCCACAACGCTTTGCTCAGCCGTCCCGACATATTCATAGAGTTTGCCATCGACCTGATCGCGCACCTGGATGGTGTAGCGACCATCCACAAAAATGGCGGCCTTGTCCTTCAGCACGACTGCAGATCCAGCGGAACCGCCAAAGCCGGTCAGCCAGGCGAGACGCTGGGCATATTCCCCGACATATTCGCTCATATGCTCGTCACATATCGGGACGACAAAGCCGTCAAGGCCATCTTTCGCCATTTGCTCGCGCAATGCGGCAAGCCTCGCTTCATAGGTGGACATCAGCATGGGCCGTGAAACTCCTTGAATTCGCGTTTACAGGAACACATAGGTGTTTCAGACGATTTTCGCCACCGATTTCACGGGAGAGGACCGATATGAAACAGACATTTCTCCAGCTCGCCGGCGCCCTTATCTGCGGCACGATTTCCCTGTCGACGCCCGTTCTTGCCCAATCCGACAACACAGAAGAGAAAATGACAGCAAAAATGGAACAACCGCCGGTCGCTGAACAGCGCCCCCATAGCTTTGAACGCCACGGCTATACGGTCAGCGATCCCTGGCACTGGCTGAAGGATCAAAGCTATCCGAAACTCGACGATGCCGATGTACTGGCTTATCTGAAGGAAGAGAATCGCTGGTTCGAACAGAATATGGTCGGCCAAAAGGGGCTGACCGACACCCTTTTCGAAGAGATGAAGGCGCGAATCAAGGAAGACGATTCTTCGGTTCCCCAGAAGGACGGGGACTGGATCTACTGGACGCGTTTCGACGAGGGAGCGCAATATCGCAAATGGTATCGCAAACGCGCGGAGGAAGGGAGCGAAGAAGTCCTGATACTCGACGAAAACGCGCTGGCCGAAGGCAAGGAATATTTCCGCCTTGGGGCGTTTTCGGTGTCACCGGACGGTCAGTTGCTCGCCTATTCCTATGACGATAATGGATCCGAACGCTTTGATGTGCATATCCGCAATCTGGCTACCGGCGAAGAGCTGCCCGATATCATTCCCGGAACCCTGTCCAGCCTCGTCTGGTCCGCCGACTCCAAGAGCCTGCTCTACGGTCTCGCCAATGCCAACTGGCGGACAGACAATGCGCGGCTCCACATACTGGGCAGCGATGTGTCCACAGATATCGAGCTCTACAAGGAAGAGCAGGACGGATTTACCGTGGGTATCGGGCTGACCCAGTCCGAGAAATTTATCACCATTGCAACCGGCGACAACGAGACCAGCGAAGTCCGGCTGATCCCAGCCGATAACCCGACCGCCGATCCTATTCTGGTTTCACCGCGGCAGAAAGGCCGGGAATATTCGGTGGAGGAGCATGACGGCAAACTCTATATTCTGACCAATGACGATCATGTGAACTTCCGCCTCGCGAGCGCTTCGCTCGAGAATCCCGGAGAATGGACAACAGAAATCGCCGGGTCGAATGAATTCTATCTCACCGGCATGACCGCATTCCAGGATTTCTATGTCACGGAAGGCCGTCAGAACGGACTGGATCAGGTCGAAATCCGGTCCTGGACAGACCCCACAGATGTCCGGCGAATTGCCTTTCCGGAAGCCAGTTACAATGCCGGGCTGAGCAACAATCCCGAATATGACGTGGACAGGCTGCGCCTCAGCTACGAGTCAATGGTCACACCGGACACGGTCTATGATTATCATCTGGCCGGCCAGAAACTGGAAACGCTCAAAGTACAGGAAATCCCGTCAGGCTATGATGCAAGTCTTTACGCCACCGAGCGCCTGACCATCAAGGCGCGCGACGGGGCGATGGTGCCGGTATCTCTGGTATATAAAAAGGGCACCCCTCTCGACGGCTCCGCGCCGCTCCATCTCTATGCCTATGGGGCTTATGGTTATGCTGTCCCGCCCAGCTTTTCGACCAGCCGCCTGTCGCTCGTCGATCGCGGGTTCATCTATGCCATTGCCCATATCCGCGGCGGTGACGATTTGGGCCGCGAGTGGTATCTGCAAGGCAAGCTGATGCAGCGAACCAATACGTTCAATGACTTTGTCGATGTCGCCAAGGGGCTGGCCGACAAGGGCTACACGTCCCGGGGCCGGATCAGTGCGTCCGGTGGATCGGCTGGCGGAGAGTTGATGGGAGCCGTGGTAAACAGTGATCCGGAAATCTGGGGCGCGGTTGTTGCGCATGTTCCGTTTGTCGACGTGCTCAACACCATGCTCGACGAGAGCCTTCCGCTAACGCCGGGTGAATGGCCGGAATGGGGAAATCCGATCACGGACAAGGACGCCTTTGAATATATTCGCAGCTATTCCCCCTATGACCAGGTCAGCGCGCAGGATTACCCGCCCCTGCTGGTTACAGGCGGTCTCAATGACCCGCGGGTCACTTATTGGGAACCGGCAAAATGGACCGCGAAACTGCGTGCCACCAAAACCGATGACAATATGTTGCTGATGAAAATGAACATGGGTGCGGGCCATGGCGGAAAGTCCGGTCGGTGGAACCGGGTGCAGGAGACTGCTGAGGAATTCGCTTTCATTCTGTGGCAAATGGGCATGACCGAATCGTCTGAATGAATGAACATTTCCTCCATATTACCGCGCAGCAGAGCGACATTGACGAACTTGGCCATGTCAACAATGCGGTGTGGGTCAGGTGGATCCAGGATATCGCAACTGTGCACTGGAATGCGGTCGCACCTCGGAAATATGTAGAGCGCTACATCTGGGTCGTGACCCGTCACGAGATCGACTATCGGGGGAATGTCGAGGCCGGGGAAACCGTGACCGGCCGGACATGGATATCGGAACCACCCAAAGGTGCCCGGTTCTGGCGCAATGTCCGCTTCACCGGTTCAGATGGCAATATCAAGGTTGAGGCCCGGACCAACTGGGCGATTATCGACCGCGAGACCGGACGGCCTGTCCGGGTGCCACCCGAACTTGCCACACTGTTTCTGAAATCGGACTAGTCCGTCAGGGTGCCGGTATCGGCTCCACCGGTGCCAGTGGTGATTGCTGCTCGACGCGCAAGCCTTCCGCCGTCCGCAATTGCTGGGGCTCCAATATGGCGGCGGTCTCGATAACATCCAGCGCCCGGCGGGCTTCGTTGTAACGCCTCGCCTGTTCCATCCAGGCGCTTGCGGTTTCATTATTCTCAATATCACCCGGCAACCGGTCAATCTCTGTGATGGCCGCATCGACATTCCCGTTTTCGACATAGCGCTCGGCACGGAGCAGGCGCTGTTGGGGAGCGGGCGACGGTGTACCTTCGCGGCGAATGACGAACAGTTCCGACAATTCCCGGCGGACGTCGGTCCAGAACCCCTGACCGCTCGACCCGCTGGTCAATGTCGGGCCGATATCGCCAAGGTCGGATGCCAGTTCTTCCAGCGTCACCGGCTCGCGAGAGGCATTGATGATGGTGGTTACGGCCTTGGGCTGGGCATCACCGAAGCGCAGCCGCAGCTGAGATTCAATATATCCCAGCGGCGAGCCCCGGTCGAGCGCGCGGCGAGCCGCAAAAGCGATCAGCAGACCTTCGGCACGGGCGGCATTTCCTGATGCGGCCTGAGCCTGCACGTTGATCCGTGACAGGCGGTCTTCCAAATCGGCCACCCGGACTGCCAGCGCCCGCTCGATATCGGGTGTCAGGATCGGCGGCTCCGGTTCAGATTCCTGCACCTGTGCTGGCGCGGGCAATACCGTTCCGTCGGCATCAATACGTTTCGCGAGCGCAGCCGCCGGATCGTCAGCTGTCGTGGTTTCAGCCCCGCCCTGCCCTTCTACAACTGCTGTTTCACCGGCCGTGCCAAAGGGATCATATCGCGAAATTATCCAACCTGTCAGTATCGCACCGCCAATGAAGGCAATGATCATGAGAATCAGCACATTCCGGGTCAGATTGCTTTTCCCGCCTGAACGCCTCAGATTTTCATAGTCCCGGCTCATTCCGTCTCCTTTGATGGCCACTGACAGAACCTGGCCAAGTGGCTAAGGGCGAGAGCATAGAGGGGGTAACAAAGACAGTAAAGCATCCTCGGTGGGTTGCATCGCAACATGTACGCCTTTCCAGGCCAGCGTCAGGCCCGCCGCAATATTGTTCGACAGCGCAACTAACTGGCTTGAATCAGGTGAAATCCCGGCCAGCTGCATTTCGCTTTCGAGAATATGACCGGCGCGGGCCGAAAAAAGCAAAACTGCACATCCCGATGCGAGCTGTTGCCGGGCATCATTTCCCAATGGCAAGGAACGGGCCTGATACACTTTGCGAGTTTCGATTTTGCGGCCGCTCGGATCCAGGGCCACATGGTCCTTGCCTGTCAGACGCAATATTCGGACATATCGGTCACCGGGCAATCCCGCGAGCAGTTCGGCCGCCCCGCCATTTCCGGTATCTGCAACAGCCAAACCCGCCTTTCGAGCGGCTTTTGCGGTTTTCTCTCCCACCGCCAGAACCGGGAGACCTGAAAGTTGCTGCAATGCTGGTCCGGCAAATGTGACGGCATTGGCGCTCGTCAACAGCAGGCTGTCAAACTGGCTGACATCCGGCAGGGCCCAGTGGATAGATTCCAGTTCGAAAAGCGGATCCACAACAGGTTCCAACCCCAGGTCTCGGACCTTCGCCGCGGTGTGCAGGGCGCTATCATCCGGGCGCAAAATCAACACCGGCAGACTCATCGGCCGAAAACGGTCTGCAGTTTGGCGCTTGAACGATTGAGCAGAGCCTGTGCGACCCGCGCCGGGGCATCTTCATCGTCAATTGCAAAGGTGACTGTATCGCCAACGGATTCGCTGCCGTCGGGCAGCAGAATCTCGGCCCGGAACAATATCATGTCGGCCTGCACTATTGCATTGGCGGCAACCGGACTGTGACAGTCCGCCGTGAGTTCCGCGAGAAACGCCCGTTCAGCCATAACCGCCTGAAAAGTGGCGGAACAGGAAATGCCCGACAGCAGTTCCCGAACCCCGGACGCGTCACGCAAAGTCTCGATTCCGATCGCCCCTTGAGCCGGAGCCGGCAACATGACCTGGTCAGGGATTTCCGTTCCAATGTCACCCATGCCCAGCCGGTCAAGGCCTGCCGCCGCAAGCAGACTGGCGGCATATTCACCCGCTTCGATTTTCGCGAGCCGGGTTTGCACATTGCCCCTGATCAGCCGGATGTCCAGATCGCTGCGCTGACGCAGCAGCTGGGCCTTGCGGCGAGGAGATGCCGTGCCGACAATCGCGGCTTGCGGCAAAGAGTCGATATTTTCCGCCCCTACCATCCGGTCGCGGATATCCGCTCGTTTCAACATCGCAGCGATGACAAACTGCTCCGGCCGGATGGTTTCGACATCTTTCATGCTATGCACGGCTGCATCAATCTCGCCGGTGGCAAGAGCCCGGTCCAACTCCTTGGTCCATAGTGCCTTGCCGCCCACTTCGGCCAGTGAACGGTCGAGAATCTTGTCACCGCTGGCGATCATCGGCACCAGCTCTATCTGATCAACTGACCATTGCTGCGTCTCGAGAATCGCTTGCGCAGTCATCTCCGCCTGGACCATGGCGAGAGGAGACTGGCGGGTTCCCAGACGCAAGGGGCGGTCAATTCCCGGCCGTGCCCCGGAGCTGGGATCAGTATTCGTCCTCATAACCCTTGTCCTAATCCCTCCAGCGCGTAAGTAAACGCGTCATGAGCATCATTTTGGGCATTGAATCAAGTTGTGACGAAACCGCCGCCGCTTTGGTGACGTCGGAACGCGAAATTCTGGCGCACAAGCTGGCCGGTCAGGAAGCAGAGCATGCGCCCTATGGCGGAGTGGTTCCCGAAATCGCGGCCCGCGCGCATGCGGAGACCATCACACCCCTGATCGATGCCGCTCTGCAGGAGGCCGGCCTTGCGCTGACCGATGTCGACGCAATTGCTGCCACCGCCGGACCGGGGCTGATTGGCGGTGTCATGGTCGGGCTGGTGACAGGAAAGGCGCTCGCGATGGCGGCGGACAAACCGCTGGTCGCGGTCAACCATCTGGAAGGACATGCCCTTTCGCCGCGCCTCGTCAATCCGGAGCTCCGCTTTCCCTACATGCTGCTTCTTGTTTCCGGTGGCCATTGCCAGATATTGCTGGTCAACGGCGTGAACCAGTATCGCCGTCTCGCCACAACCATTGACGATGCGGCCGGTGAGGCTTTTGACAAGACCGCAAAAATTCTGGGTCTGGGATATCCCGGAGGTCCAAAGGTGGAGGAGATGGCGCGGTCCGGAAACGCCGATGCGGTGCCGTTGCCTCGGCCGCTTCTGGGCAGCAAGGAACCGCATTTTTCCTTTGCCGGCCTGAAAAGCGCGGTCGTCAGGGCATTTGAGACTGGCAATCATGAAAAGGCAGACATTGCCGCCTCGTTTCAGCAAGCCGTCGTCGACTGTCTGCAGGATAGGCTGGAAAAAGCCCTCCGGGACAATCCGCCGGTGCAACAGCTTGTTGTGGCCGGGGGTGTCGCAGCCAACGGTCCGGTTCGAGCGATGCTGGAGTCGTTGGCCGGGCAGAACGGCATGACCTTTACCGCACCACCCCTTTGGCTCTGCACCGACAATGCGGCAATGATCGCCTGGGCAGGCGCCGAGCGTTTCGCCGCCGGATTGACCGATCCTCTGGATATCGCCGCCCGTCCGCGGTGGCCACTGGATCCGGATGCCGAGAAAGCCCGGGGCGCGGGGGTAAAAGCATGAAAAATCTCAAACTGGGCGTTATGGGCGCCGGGGCCTGGGGTACCGCGCTGGCGCAGGTTTTGTCCGAAGGACAGCCGGAGCTCCTGCTCTGGGCGCGCGAACCGGAAGTTGTGGACCAGATTAATCAGGACCATGAAAACACCAGCTTTCTGAAGGGGCACAAGCTGCGTCAAAATATTCGGGCAATCCATGATCTTGCGGAACTGGCGGATTGCGATGGCATCTTGATGGTGACACCCGCCCAGCATTTGCGGGCGAGTATCAACGCCTTGCCTGACTCGGACGCCGCCCTGATCCTGTGCAGCAAGGGCATTGAAGCCGATACCCGGATGCTGATGAGCGACGTCGCGCGTGCATTGCGCCCGGACAACCCGCTGGCGGTGCTGTCCGGACCAACATTTGCACATGAAGTTGCCCAGGGGCTGCCGACTGCACTGACACTTGCCTGTGACGACAAGGCGCTTTGGGAAAAACTCTATCCGGCAGTGGCCAAGTCCAGCTTTCGACCCTATTTTTCGAATGATATTGTCGGGGCAGAAATCGGCGGTGCGGTAAAAAATGTCCTCGCGATCGGATGCGGAGTCGTCGACGGTGCGGGACTGGGTCAGAATGCCCGTGCCTCGTTGATCGGACGCGGATTTGCCGAAATGCAGCGATACGGGAAAGACCGGGGCGCCCGGCTGGAAACGCTTTCGGGTCTGTGCGGTCTTGGCGACCTGGTCCTGACGTGTTCGTCCACAAACTCCCGCAATTTCTCCCTTGGCCGGGGATTGGGCGCCGGCGAGTCCGCGGACAGCCTCATGTCCAACAGGTCAACCGTTGCCGAAGGGGCGTTCACTGCGCCGGTTCTGCAGCAAGACGCCCGGTCGCGCGCGGTTGAAATGCCGATTGTGGATGCCGTATGCGCACTGCTTGCTGGCGGGGTCGAGGTTCAACAAGTGGTCGAGCGGCTGATGTCCCGGCCATTGGGAGCCGAACGGCGCTGACAGTTCCCGGTCAAGCCGGACGGTCCAAAAGATGACAAGTCTCACAGGCTCGGCTAAGCGGGTTGCCATCATTAAAAACACAACCGTCAACTGCCGGAGAGAAACCTTTTGAACACCCCTGAATCCTCAGGATCCACTGGTGCTGCAGTTCCCGGTTCTTCCTCCACTGACGGCGAATCCCGGGAGGATATTGCGGCGCTGGCCAAGGGCGGCCGGACCAATATTCTCGGTTTTCTGCTCCGTCTGGCTGCTCGCCTGCCCTTCCTGTTCGTGGCTGGCCGAATGTATGGCGCAGAGGCTCTGGGGCGATTCGCCTACGCAATCCTCGTCATCGAATTCGCCGCGCAGATCGCCACACTGGGGCTGAAACGTGGTCTGGCGGAACAGTTGAGCCGGACCGAACGCCCCCATGTACATGTGGTCTGGGACGGACTCGTCGTCAGCTTTTTCGCCTCCGCCGTGGCCGCGCTTCTGCTCATCGCCTTTCCCCAAATCATGTTCCCGAACAGCCAAATCAACGGGTTTGACCGGTTCCTGCCGGTTGTGATTTTTGCGATCGCCGGAGCCGATGTCGCGTTAGCCGCGCTCGCCTACCGCTATGATATCGCCTCCACAGTTCGTGCGCGATCCATTGTCGAACCCTGGACGATCAGCATTGTCGCCGTGCTTTTCGCATGGCCGCTTATGCCGTTCTTTTCGCTGCGCGACGGCCTGATCATTTCCTATGTCGTCTCGATGCTGGCCGCCCTGGCTGCATCACTCTGGCCGTTGATGCGCAGCTATGGCCTGCCCTGGGGATGGCGTCCCAAACCCCTGCAGCTCGCCGCAATCACCCGCCGCAACATGCCCCTGGCCGCCGCTGATGCCGTGGAGTGGGGATCGCGGCGACTGGACCTCGCCATTCTCGGCCTGTTTGCCTCTCCCGCCATTGTCGGAATCTATTATGTCGCCCAGCAGGTCGCGAGCCTGCCCCAGAAACTCAAAACCAGTTTCGACCCGATTTTGGGCCCGGTCATCACCCGCAATCTCGAGGCCGGAAACCTGAAAGGCATTGCGGCACAGGTCAGCCAGGTGGGCTTCTGGATCATTGCCGCACAGGCCGGGATTGCGCTGGCCCTCGCTATTCCGGGAGAAGCGGTCATGGGTCTGGTCGGACCCAATTTTGTTGGCGGAACCGGCGCCCTCGCCTTTCTGTTGGCTGCGGAAGCAGTAGCGGCAACGGCAGTTGTCAGTGAATCCGCACTGGTCTACGTCGCGCGGCATCGCAATTTGCTGATTTCATTGTCGATGCTGCTGTTACAGGCCGGGCTCAGTGTAGCGTTTATCCAGATCTGCATGCGCCTCGGCTGGGGACCGCTGTTCCAGGCCGCCGGCGTCGCGGCGGCATTGATGGTGGCCCTTGCCTACGCCTCACTGGTAAAGGCAATATTCCTCTCAAAACTGCTGGGCGCATCGGTCAACGGCTGGCGCTGGTCACTGGTACTGGCGGCCATCGTTGGAACAGCCGTGGGCTATCTCGCAACCTATTTGCCCGAGTGGGCGGAGTTGATCATCGGCATCCCGATGATCCTCGGCAGCTATGCCTATGTGATCTGGAAATGGGGATTTGGTCCTGAAGACCGGACGTTGTTCAAGATGAAGAACTGATCCCGGCGCGCTGGCAGACTATCCGAGACGCTCTGCGACCATCCCCTTGATATCGGCTTCCGGCCGCGCCCCATAATGTGAAATCACTTCCGCAGCGGCGATCGCACCCATGGTCAAGCTGTCTTCCATCGACCGCCCTTCCCCGTACCCGCTCAGGAATCCGGCCGCAAAAAGATCACCAGCACCAGTCGTATCAACGACCTTCTCGACCGGCTCTGCCGCCACGGCATGGGTCTGTCCGTCACGGACAGCAATGGCGCCTTTCTCGCTGCGGGTGACGACCAGCGTTTCCACCCGGGCCGCCGAGCGGGCGACAGCATCATCAAAATCTTCGGTTTCACATAATGACTTGATCTCTTCTTCATTGGCAAACAGGATGTCGATCTTTCCGTCGGCAATAAGCCGAACGAAATCCGCGCGGTGCCTGGCAATGCAGAACCCGTCCGACAGGGTGAAGGCGACCTTGCGGTTGTTTTGCCTTGCGATGTCAATCGCCAGCGCCATCGCGGCTTTCGGCTCTTCGGCATCCCAAAGATAACCTTCCAGATAGAGGATTGCGCCACTTGCAATCAGATCGGCATCCACTGAAGAGGGTGGCAAAAATTGCGACGCCCCGAGAAAGGTGTTCATTGTGCGCTGTGCATCGGGGGTTACAAAAATCAGGCAGCGCGCGGTGGGCGGTTCCTTGCCCAGCGGCGGCACGTCAAAATCGATCCCCGTGGCGCGAATGTCATGGGTGAAAACTTCGCCCAGCTGATCGTCGGCTACCTGCGCAATCAGGGCGCATTGACGGCCCAGTGTCGAAGCCCCGGCCAGCGTGTTGGAGCCCGAGCCGCCGCTGATTTCCCGAGCCGGTCCCATGTCACGATACAGCTCCTTCGCCCGGTCTGCATCTATCAATGTCATCGATCCCTTGACCAGCTGTTCCTCTTCCAGAAAGCTGTCATCGGATTGGGCAATAACGTCAACAATGGCATTTCCGACGGCGACAATGTCGTAGCGGGCTTCGGTGGTCATGGAATATCCTTTTGATCTCGAACGAACTGGATCGGGCGTTAGGGCTATCGACGCGATGCTTCAAGCAGAATCCCGCAGGCCCTTTTCGCCGATCTGCCCATATAGAATTGACGCTGGAGCCGGAACCGTGACATGACCTGTGGATGATCAATGCCCTGCTTTTGTCGATCAGCCAGCTGACCGATCGCAAGATTCTGTTGCTGCTACTGAAAGTGGTCGGCATAACATTGTTGCTGCTGGCGACGCTGGGAATGGCCGTGTGGTATGGTCTCACACTGTTATTCGCATGGATGAATCTTGGTGATGGCGGTTTGGCTGCGGCGGCCACAGCCGCGATTATCGCGCTCTTTGCTGCCGTTTTCCTGTTCCGTGTTATCGCGATGTTTGTGCTCAACATCTTTTCCGATGTGGTCGTCGATGCAGTTGAGGCGCGGCACTATCCGGAACGCGCCGTCTCGGCCCGACCGCCCGGATATGTCACGGGATTGAAAATGGGTCTGGCATCTGCTGGTCGAGCCGTTGGCTACAATATTCTCGCGCTGCCCGTATATGTTGTGCTGCTTTTCACCGCGATCGGAACGCCCGTCGCATTTTTCGCGGTCAACGCGCTTTTGATCGGCCGTGACCTGCAGGACATGGTGATTGCCCGTCATGTGGATGATCCTGGCACCGCCAATGAACACTTCTCACTCGCGAAAGCCCCGCGCTTTGGACTGGGGCTGATAACTGCGGTGTTGCTCGCCATCCCCTTTGTCAATTTTCTTGCGCCTGTCATCGGAGCGGCTATGGCTACACACATGGTTCATTTGCAGCGTCAGGAGAACCCCGTCACATGATCCGGAAAATGGCTGCGCTCGCCCTGGTGCCCACCCTCGCCGCCTGTGCCTCGACCATACCGTCGGCCGCACCAACCATGCCGACAGCAGCGCAGTCGCCGCTAAACGATGTCGCGGGGCTGGACCAGGTAATGGGCAAGACCGCGCGGCAACTGGTCCGCCTGTTCGGAAATCCACGCGCGGATGTCGCCGAACCCCCGGCACGCAAGCTCCAATTCTCCAGCGGTGCCTGTATATTGGATGCCTATCTCTATCCTCCATCCAATGGCGGCGAAAGCCGGGTGACGCATATCGACACGCGGCGCAGCGACGGTGCAATTGTTGACCGGGTCTCCTGCGTGAATGCGCTACGGACGCGCTAGTCTCTGGCCCATTCCTCCTGAACACCGGCGTCGGATTCATCTTTGCCGCAGCGCAATTTCTCATCCGCAAACGCCGATTTGTCGAGTTGTGACAAGGCCCAAACCGCCGCTCCTCGAACGACAGGTTCCTCGTCATCGAGCAGTTTTCTCACCGCAGGAACAAGAGCAGTATCACCGCTGTTTCCGGCCGCGATCAGGCTATTGCGCACCATCCGGTTGCGACCGGTACGCTTGATCGGCGATCCGGAAAAAATCTCGCGAAAGCCCGCATCATCCATGTCGAGCAAATCAGCCAGTGCCGGAGCTGCCAGCTCTGCCCGGGGCAGGAAGGCTTTCTGGCTCGCGGCGGCGGATGCAAACTTGTTCCACGGACAGACCGCCAGACAGTCGTCACAGCCATAGATGTGATTGCCCATGGCTGCGCGGTATTCGACCGGTATCGGCCCCTTGTTTTCGATGGTCAGGTAGGAGATACAGGCGCGGGCGTCGAGCGCGTAAGGTGCCGGGAACGCATTGGTGGGGCAGATGTCCTGACAGGCGCTGCAGCTGCCACAAAGATCCTTTCCCGCCACCGACGGCTCCAGATCCAATGTCGTGTAAATGGCACCGAGAAACAGCCAGCTGCCATGATCCCGACTGACGATGTTGGTATGTTTTCCCTGCCAGCCCAGACCGGCGGCTTCGGCGAGCGGCTTTTCCATGACCGGCGCCGTATCCACGAAGACCTTGACCTCGCAATCGCTGCTGTCGACCAGCCAGCGTGCCAGGCGTTTCAGCGCCCGTTTGACGATATCGTGATAATCCTTGCCTTGGGCATAGACCGAAATACGACCGCGATCCGTGACCTTTTCCAGGGCAAATGGATCTCTCCCAGGCGCATAGCTCATGCCGAGCATGATCACCGATCGGGTATCTGGCCACAGCGCGGTGGGACTGGCCCGTTGCGCTGCCCGATCCGCCATCCAGATCATGTCACCGTGACAACCCTCGGCCAGCCATTGCTGCAACCGTTTTCCGGCCTCCGGGGCCAAATCTGCAGGCGCAATGCCAAAAGCGGCGAAGCCTTCTTCCGCCGCCCTTTTTTCCAGATCTTGGGTCAATCTTAACTTGTCATTGGCCATAGGAGCGCTTTATCTGTCAGACAGCCGCTATATGAAAGCCGTAAATGACTTTTATTCCCTCGGAAATTGCAGTTGAAGCCCGAAATATCGTCAAGCGATTTGATGGTGACGTGGCGGTGGACGGCATTGATCTGAGCATCCCGCGTGGCAGCATATTCGGGATATTGGGGCCCAATGGTGCCGGCAAGACAACGACGCTCAGGATGCTGCTGGGAATCATCGATCCGGACGAAGGTGAGCGGTTTTTGCTGGGTTCTCCGGACCCCATATCCCGGGCACACAAGGTCGGATATCTGCCGGAAGAACGCGGTCTCTATCAGTCCATGAAAGCCTTTGACGCGATTGCATTCATGGGCGCCCTGCGGGGGCTGCCGCTGGCTCTGGGACGCGAACGCGGGCGCCAGATGATGGAAAATCACGGGCTGGGCGATGCGGCGGACAAGCAGATCCGGCAGCTTTCCAAAGGTATGGCGCAGACGGTCCAGTTGCTCGGGACCATCGTGCACGAACCCGACCTGATCATTCTGGACGAGCCATTTTCCGGTCTGGATGCCCTGAATCAAGGCAAGCTTGAACGGCTTATCCGGGCGCAGGCCGACAAGGGCGTGACCGTGATTTTCTCCACTCATGTCATCGCCCATGCCGAACGCCTGTGTGAAGAGATTGCGATCGTCGCGCATGGCAAGATCCCGTTCATGGGCAAGGTTTCGACCGCGCGCGATCGCCTGCGCCCGCAAGTGCATCTGGAAACACGCAATCTTGATGGTCCCTGGCGATCGGCCATCCCGGCTGATTGCCAGCCGCTCGGCCACAACTGGCATTTCGCGCTGCCTGAAAGCGGCGTGGAGCCGTTGCTTCGCGCGCTGATTGAAGGCGATGCCGGAATCCAGTCCCTGTCGATTGAACGTCCCGGCCTGCACGATGCCTTTGTCTCGATTGCCGGAGAAGCCGTTGCGAAGAAAATGGAAGAAGACGCAGCGCAAGACCAGGCGGCGGAAGCGGCATGAGGGAAACGATCCGCGCCTCTTTCGTCATCGCCCGGCGGGATTTCACGGCGATCATCTTCTCGAAATCCTTTTTCATCTTTCTCGCCGGCCCGCTCTTTCCGCTGATTATCGCCATTGCCGCCGGCGGTCTTGGCAAACAGGTCAATCAGGATATTGACCGCCCGATTATCGGTGTCGCGCTGAATGCAAACGAGACCGCAGCCATCGTGGCGGCCCGAGAAAAACTGGTTGCCAATCTTGGCAAAAATGGCGTCCCCGAACTTCTGCAGCTGAACGGCGTGGATCCGGATGATCCGGATATTGCCAGTCAGCTTGACAAGGCGGTCCGGCCACTGACAGCGATATTGTCGGGAAGTCTCGAAAATCCTCGGCTGACTGGATCCGAACAGGATGTTCGGCGCTGGCAAGGGAGAATGGCACTGCTGTCTGAAACCGCGCTCTCACGCCCGGAACCGGTGGAAGTGGAAGCGCAGGTCGTGGCATCCACGGGCAGCGCGACCAAAAGGAATCGTCTCGCCACGGCACAAGGTGGTCAGATCATTCTCATTCTGTTGACCATGATATTGGCGGGCATGGTTCTGTCCAATCTGGTCGAGGAGAAAACCAACAAGATTATCGAGATACTCGCCGCTGCCATCCCCATGGATGCGATTTTTCTCGGAAAGCTGTTTGCCATGCTGGGCATGGCGATTGTCGGGATTACCGTCTGGGCAACTTTGGGCTTCGTTGGCCTGAGCCTGGTGTCATCCGGCATGCCAAATCTCCCTCCGCCGGCGGTGGGGTGGCCTCTATTCTGTGTGCTGATGATCCTGTATTTCTCGATGGCCTATCTTCTGCTGGGTTCGCTGTTCCTCGGTATCGGGGCCATGGCAGCGACGGTCCGGGAGGTTCAGACCCTGTCGATGCCAGTCACAATGGGGCAGCTGCTGGTGTTCTTCCTGGCGGCCTATTCGGTGACCAAGCTGGGAGAGCCAGTGGAATGGGCTGCTGTACTGATCCCGTTCAGCTCTCCTTTCGCGATGATCGCACGTGCAGCGCAGATGGACAATCTCTGGCAGCATGGCGTGGCCCTGATCTGGCAGGCAATGTTCACGCTGATCATCATCCGGTTCAGCGTGATGCTGTTCCGGCGAAACGTGATGAAGTCAGGTAATAGCGGAGCCAAAAAGGGGTTTTTGGCCCGGCTGCGCAGCTGAAGACCGCAATCCGCCATTTCATTCGCAGAAAATTCATTGACATTGCTGTCAATAAATAGACACTGATCGGGTTTTGAAACGCAACCGATTGCCGCAAAGGCAGCGGCAGGAGAGAGACCATGGCATCCGTCCCCGTAATAGATCTGAACAATCTGACCACTTCGCCAACCGCCGACGAGGCGCTTGAGGCCTGGTACAAGCAGAATCCACCCATTTCCAACGAGGATGCAAATCCCTGGGATGTCAGCCGGGCAGAATTGTACAGCAAGGACCTGTGGCGCAAGCCCTTTGCCGAAATGCGGGAACAGGCACCGATCAACAAGGTGGAAGGCGGTGTGCATGGGGACTACTGGAACATCACGACTTACAAGCCGATCCAGCATGTCGAGGCTCTGCCGGATATTTATTCCTCAGCTGTCGAACATGGCGGCATCACTATCGCCGAGCCGGAATTTGACGATTCGGATTTCCAGCTGCCGATGTTCATCGCCATGGACCGGCCGAAACACACTGGTCAGCGCCGCACCGTGGCCCCGGCTTTCACGCCGACCGAAATGCAGCGGATGGAAGCGGAAATTCGCCAGCGCACGGCGGAAGTTCTGGACAGTCTGCCCTGGGACAAGCCGTTCGACTGGGTCGACAAGGTTTCCATTGAACTTACCACCGGCATGCTTGCCATCCTGTTCGGTTTCCCTTGGGAAGACCGCCGGTTACTGACCTATTGGTCAGACTGGGCCGGTGATGTGGAATTGTCGGTCGCGGAAGATCTGACGGAACAACGGCGTCAAATTCTTTACGAAATGGGCGCCTATTTCCAGCAGCTCTGGAACGAACGGGTCAATGCGGAGCCGACACCCGATCTGATATCGATGATGATCCACAGCGAAGCCATGCGGGATATGGACCCGATGGAATTCATGGGCAATCTGGTTCTGCTGATCGTTGGCGGCAATGACACGACTCGCAACACCATGTCCGGTGTCGCTTACGGTCTGAGCCAGTTCCCCGACGAGCGTGAGAAATTGCAACAGAATCCCGACCTGATTCCCAATGCTGTCCAGGAACTGATCCGCTGGCAAACACCGCTGGCCCATATGCGGCGGACGGCGCTGGAAGATCATGACCTGTTCGGTCACCAGATCAAAAAGGGTGACAAGGTTGTGATGTGGTATGTTTCCGCCAATCGCGACGAAGAGGTATTCCCGGAAGCCGACAAGATCATCGTCGACCGGGAGAATGCCCGTCGCCATCTGGCCTTTGGTTACGGCATTCACCGCTGTGTCGGTGCAAGACTGGCCGAATTGCAGATCCGGATTTTGCTCGAGGAAATGCACAAGCGCCGGATGCAGGTCAATCCAACGGGCAAGATGCGCCGCGTCCATGCCTGCTTCGTCCACGGTTTCCGCCAGCTTGAGGTGGAATTGTCCAAATATTGATCACCGCCGGTCCAGCCCCCATATTGTAACAATCTGGCGATTTCTCTCGAATAGCAGGGAGAAAGAGTGAAAAGGATTGCTGGAATATGTTGAACCGTCGAAAACTGATTGCGACAGGATTGATAGGTGCAGGCGGTGTCGGTCTGGCCAGCCTGACCGGCATGGGCAGCGTGATGAGCGGCGAGGCAAAGGCCAGAGGCAAGTTCAAGATCACACACACATCCGCTGAATGGAAGAAGAAGCTGGGACCGGCTCGATACCGTATTTTGCGCCAGGAAGGGACCGAGCGCCCCTATTCCAGCGCGCTGAACAACGAGAAACGCAAGGGCGTTTACGCCTGTGCCGGCTGCAATCTTGGCCTCTACCGTTCAGAAACGAAATATGACAGCGGCACCGGCTGGCCCAGTTTCTGGGCCCCGATCAACGACCGGGTAGGAACTTCCACCGATTACAAGCTCGGCTATCCGCGGACCGAGGTGCATTGCGGCCGCTGCGGCGGACATCTCGGCCATATTTTCAATGACGGCCCGCGACCGACCGGGAAACGCCATTGCATCAACGGCTTGGCGCTACGATTCATTCCCGCCTGAACGGCCGCCTCACTCCGGGGCTTCCATCTGCTGCCAGAATTCCAGCTTCACGCCGTCACAGTCGAGAATCCAGGCGAATTTCCCGTATCCTTCATCGACATGGCCCAGAATTTCGAGGCCCTTTTTGCGCAGCTCATCTACATAGGCATCGAGATCATCCACCCGCAGGTTGATCATGAATTTCGCCTTGCTGGGCGCAAGATAATCGCTGTCCTCGTCAAAATGACTGATCAAACTATAGGGCTTGTCCCCCTTCTCGTCCGACCAGTTGAGCATGGGTCCATATTCCCCGTCCAGTCCCAGATATTCCTTGTACCATCTGCGTGTGGCAGCGGGGTCTTTCACCATGTGAAATACGCCGCCCAATCCGGTTATGCCGGCCATCATCTCCTCCCAGAGTCTGTTCGTTCTGCACCCCGGAGCAGGGCTAACATATTTTATCGTTCGTTACGTAGTTCTTTCCGCACGATCCGCCAGACTTGAAGCTGACTGTCCCGGATATGGACGGGCTGGAGCCAGTCCGGCGGGCTATTGGCCATCAGGGATGCGACGAAACTCTCGGGATTTCTCTCGCGGTAGATCTGGAATTCATCCTCGTCGGCGCAGGTGACAATATATCCGATCGACCTGCTCTCAAGGATCGCCCGTGCTTCACCCGGTGATGAGATGAATAGGCGAATCTGGTCCGCCATGGCGGCGCTGTTGCGGTGATGGCTGGTCGCCAGCACATTGTGATCGGTCAGCAGCAAAATCTCGGGACCAAAATCAAAGGGTGCTGCAATATTGGAACGCGGCAAAATCGACAGTTTTGCTAAGGACTCCGATGAATCGCATAGCGGGGCAGTTTCGGACGTCTGTGTCTCGGCATCTGATGGCTGTTCATTGCCAATGCTGTTGACGACGGAAATCGCCAATGGTCCCGGCATGATCAGGAATACCACGGAAGCCGTGGCGAGGATGCGTATGAGCGGGCTTTGAACCCTGCGCGCAGCCAGAAAGGCCTGATGTACCGCCCAGGCCATGAAGGGCAAGGCATAAGCAGCGGCAACAGCCGATGCCCGCTGCACCAGCAGAGAAACGATCAGCGCCCAGAGGAAGGCATAGGCCAGCAGGAACAGCTCTTCCCGGCCAAACTCGCCGCGCCGGCGCCAGGCAATATAGGACAGACTCAACAGACCAACCAGAATTGCGCCTCCCAAAAGGGTCATGGAGGTTTTCCAGGGTTGCACCCAGATCGGCAGGCCTTCGCGCACGCTGACCAGCCAATAGTCTCGGACCAGCGGATCGAGGCTGGAGAAAGCGCCTGTCGTGCATTGGGGTGCACTGAAATAGAACGCCCCAAGCGCCGCTGCACCCGCCAGCCCCAATGCGAGCACGCGCACTGCAACGGCCTGGGGGGCTAGGAAAATGGCGGGCAAGACGATCGCTCCGCCTGCCAGACAGGCCAGCAGATGGCCGGGGGAAATCGCGTCGCAATAGTTGATAATTGTCGAAACAAATCCCTGACTGACGAGGAACAGCACGATACTCGTCACCAGAAAGGAAGTGAGGGTCCAGAACAGGCGCTTGCCTTCATCGAGCGAAATCACCCAGCGCCAGGCAAGCAAGGCAATGAAGGCGACCGACAAAGGCAGGCCTTCAAGAGATATGGAAAGCCATAGGCCGAGCGCTGCACCCATGGCAATGCCGCCACGTCGCCGGTCAGGCCAGAACATAGTCCAGAGAACCACCAGCGCCATGACAATCTGCCATCCATGATGATCGATCCGCATCGGCCGCAATTGCATCACCACCGGCACCGCGGTGGCGGTTAGCGCCGCGGCCAATATGGCGACGGGACGGTCAAAAAGCTGGCTGGATATTTTCGCCACAAGTCCCATGGCCAGACCCAGTGCAAACAACGGAACCACAGTCATCGCCACGATTTCAGCGGTACCCGCCCCGAATATTGGCGTCAGGAGAAGGATCACGAGCGCCAGCGGAATCTCAATCCAGCGCGGCCAGTGCATGGGCTGACTGTCCGGCTCTCCTATTCGGTACTGGGTCGTGTCCAACCAGCTTTGTCCACCCAGCCAGTCGCGCAACTGAACTTGCCGCAGCTGGTCATCTGGGCCCCAGCCAATGCCTGTCTGGATTTGCCCCCAGGACACAAGAACAAGCACGGCGCAGACCGCAAGCCAGATCCAGAGGACTGGAAATCGTCCGACCCATTTGGCGATCATGGTTATTCCCCGGTTGGTGTGTCGTCGCCGGATCGCGGCTTGGCCTTGAGATAAAGCCACGGAACCCGCTCGGGGTCAAATTGCGAACGGTTGTGCCGGTCGAAATAGGGCGGCATGTGATCACCCACCAGCAAGATATCCGCTTCGGGGAAATCGCTCGCTGTAATTTCGGTGATCAGCGCCTTGTCGATATCATCGAAAATGGCAAATTGCCGGCATATCATTGGGAACTCGCTGGCCAGCTCTTTCGATACCCGTGCGCAATCATCGGCGTTGAGATTGGCTCCCGTGGGAACCGGCAAATGGGCATTGAGGGTCAGCCAATAGAGGAAGGTCGGCTTTTCGGCGCGCTTGAGATTTTCCGCCAGCATCGCCGGAACATGCCGGTCGCAAGCACCAGCAAATACCCCGCCACACCATTCTGCACCGCGCTTTTCGAGTTCGGGCCAGAATTCCTGACTGTCAAATCCGATATGGGGATACCACTCGTTCCGCTTGAAGAATTCGCCTTTGAAGCTGTGGATGGCATGGGTGGCATAGCCCTGTTTTGCCAGCTGTGTCGGCAGACAATTGATCCGTTTGGCCTCGGCAGCATCAAGCAGCTCGTAATAGTCACCCCATTTGCCGCACATTTCCCGGAATTCTCCGGAAGTGGTGCTGTTATAATAGAGGGTCGTCCCCTGACGGACTTCGTAGCGCGCCTGAATTGTGCTATTCTCATAATAGGCAAACAGTTTGTCAGACATGGCTTGGTTGCCGCGGGGCACACCGAGGGATTCCACCATGATCAGGACCAGATGGCGCTTGCCATCGGCTCGGGCGGCAAATCCGGTTTTGTCCATCGCGGATTCAAAATTGGCACCAACAGGGGCTTCCCGGAAATAATGTCCGCGCATCCCCTGCCCCATCGCGGCATCTGCACCGACAAGTCCGAAAATCAGGGCGCCACCGAGCAGGATATGCAGCGGTTTCTCGAAATTTGTATCGCGCTTGAGCAGGAACCAGCTGGCCACCAGGATGCCGAGAACCACGATCGCGGCCACGATATATTCAGCCGAGTTGCCCGGTTTGATTTCCGCAAAGAACTGGAGCGAATAGAGCAGACTGTCCATCGCCAGATTGAAGAGACCGGCGACAAAGGACAGCAGCGAGTAAGCCATGACTGCGGCAAAAGCGAGCCATTGCACAAGGCGCGGCATGCGTTTCACGACAAGGCCGACAAAGCCTGCAATCGCAATCTCCATGAAGCGCGGCGGCGCCCCGACAAACCACATGGCCATAAACGGGATATTGGCGAGACCGATCCAGACCAGCGCCCAGTTGGCAAATTTGCGGAAATCCGCACTGAAGCGCGGAACCGGTTTGTCCATCGTCAGCGCTGTCACCGGAACACTCCGTATTTGCGGGTCACGTAAACGGCAAAGAAACTGACAACCACCGCGACGCCCTTGGCGATGACCGGCATGATGCCGACTTCCGTGAGTGCACTGACAATGGCAACGGTAATGCCTAGCCCCAATATCGCGGTGCCGACAAAGCCCAGCCGCTGCAATTGCAATGCTGCACCCTCGCGGGTTTTTCCGGGAAATACGAAGCTCGAGGAAATCAGCCAGTGGACGACGATTCCGGCGCTGTAACCTGCGGCCGAGGCAATACCCGGATCGGTATTGAAATCCACCAGGATGAGCAACAACGCCACATCAAACGCCAGTGAGATTATGCTGGCAAGAAGATACCGGGTGATCGAAAACCGGTGCAGCAGCGCAATCGGCCGGGGCAGACTGCCCACTGCCTGTCCGATTGGCGAACGCCGTTCCGGTTGCCGGTCCGTCATGGGATCTACGCGGCTTTCTTGCCGGCTTTGCCAGTCGCAGCATCCTTGTCTGCCGCTTCGTCGATCCGGGTCGGAACATCACGCATGCTTTCAAGAGCGGCTGCGCGATCTTCCGAGATTTCTGACGAGATCTTGTCCTGTTCACCCTCGTCACCGGATTCATGATATTCAGCGTCTTCGTTGACGTTCCAGACATTCCACTTGCGTGTGCCGGCTTCGATATTCTCAACCGTCAGCATGGCCGTCATCATCGCGTGGTCCTGGTTGTTGTAGCGGTGCATGCCGTTGCGGCCCACCATATGCAGGGTCGGGAAGCGGTTTTCGAGATCATCGCGCATCTCGGCGACATTCTGTTCATAACTGTCATCATAGACCGGATAGGCCTTTTCCTGACGAACGACCGCGCCGCCAACCACATCTTCAGGCTTGCAGAGACCCAATATGGCCATTTCCTTCTTGGCCAGTTCCACCAGAGCCTCATCAGACGACGACCACAGACCGTCATTCTCGAAGCAGAAATATTCGAGACCGACGCAGGCAATCGACTCATCGGGCACCATTTCCGGAGACCAGCTGCGGAAATTCTGTACCCGGCCAACCTGCACGCGGTCATCATGGATATAGATCCAGTTGTCCGGGAACAGGTCTTCCGACTTGACCATCAGGGCAACGGTCAGAAAGTCACGATAGCTGAGTTCCTTTGCTTGCGGCAACGTCTGCGGTAGCGGATGGATCCGGGAGGCCAGTTCGCGCATCGGCGCGGAACTGATCACATGTTTCGCGGTGATGACTTTCTCGCCTGCATCTGTGGCAGCGCTCATCCGCCAGTTGCCATCGGCATCCTGTGCCAGCTGCTTGAGACTGTGCCCCATCAACACATGATTGCCTTTCGACCGGACAAAGTCCCGTGCCGCATCCCACATCATGCCAGGGCCGAGGCGGGGATAGCGAAAAGTTTCGAGAAGCGTTTTGACTTCCTGTCCGTCATTGGGCTTTTTGTTGAGCCCGAGAGACCGTTTCAGACCATCGGTAACCGCGTTCCAGAGGCTCAGCCCCTTGATCCGCTGGGCCGCCCAGTCAGCCGACATTTCGTCGCAAGGCATGCCCCAGACTTTCTCGGTATAGGTCTTGAAGAAGATCGAATAGAGTTTCCAGCCGAACTGGTTCACCGTCCAGTCCTCAAAGCTTTTCACGTTCTTCTTGGGGAAAACTTTCGCCTTGGCATAGCTCAGCATGCAAAGCGACGAACGCCAGATGCCGAGATTCCAAAGCGCTTCAAATGCCCGCAGCGGATAGCTGTAGAATTTGCCTTCATAATAGATCCGGCTCATCCGCGGGCGTTGAATGAAATCATCCGGGAGAATCTCGTTCCACAGATCGACCACTTCCTTCGATTTTGAGAAGAAGCGGTGGCCGCCAATATCAAAACGAAAGCCTTCATATTCGACCGTCCGGCTGATCCCGCCAACATAGGTCGGATCCTTTTCGATCACCGTGACCGAATAGCCCTTTTTGGAGAGAAGATAGGCGGCGGTCAGCCCTGCAGGTCCTGCGCCGATTACGGCAACATCTACGGGTGCTTGTGTCTCAGTCATAAATCCGGTCCCTGTCTGCCGAACGCGTGTCTGAAACACCGCGTTCATGGTTCAGAAACCGGACTGAACGAAATTGGTTAACAACAGGTTAGCAGGGGGCCGGAATCGGCCCGAATCAGAAGCTCTTGCCGACCACCAGACGGAATTGGGCATCCGGAGACGGATCGTTCAGCCCGAACAAGCCACGGAAATTGGCCTTCCAGCCACCGTCAAAGCTGTAACTGAGCTGAGGTCCCAACTGATGCGACTGCTGGCTGAAGGAAACAATATCCTCAGTCGAACCATAGGTGGCAAAATGATGCAGATCGAGGCGCAGCTTGTCGCTAATCTTGTTGCCGATTGCAGAGCGGGACTGGATGCCGAGGCCGCTCGCCCGACCATCGCCCGTCTCTCGGACCAGCAACATGACATGACGAGCACGCCAGCCATTGCCGAGATTCAACTGGTTGGCCCAATGAGCACGTAGCCGATCCGGTCGGCCCTGACCGCGGATCTGGACATCAAATCGAAAGCCGCTTTGCCAGTTCTGGTCAGATGGCGTGACTTGCCAGAGAAGCTGCAGCTGGCTGTTATCAAATTCCACACCGTCGCGGCCGTCTCCATGACGATATTGGAGCACGCCCCGCAATCGCAAATTGTCGGTCAAAGCCCTCTGATATTGTGCCCTTTGCGCCCAACGCTCTGCTTCGGTATCCCAACCGATCCGATATTCTGCGGAACTGTCACCTGGCTTCACTGTCGGTCCATAGACCCCGGAAGTATTCTGGGCTGCGACAGGAGTTGCCATGGCCATAAGGAGGAGCAGAGAAGCAAGACCCCCTGTTCTGATCATATCCGGAATATCCCTGTTTACGGCAAGTGCGATCTTGTGAGCAGGAGAAACTCTCCGCCGGCAAGCCGCAAGTCTAGATATCATAGTTATTGAAGTAATCGCAGATATTTGTCGGATTTCTATCGAAAATATAAATGGCACACGAAGCGGCTCACAAACTTGAATTGTCTGCGCACATCCACTATTCCTGCTGATGAAAGGCATGTGCCTTTCGATCTACTCGGAGCTTTTTTGTCAGAGATTGCATCAAACCGCTGATCTGAGGCCTAATCCGGCGTTCAGGTCTAAGCAGCGACAAGCCTTCCGATCCTTGACCGGACCGGACCTTCTTGTCGCATCTGAAGGTTTGATTTTTCCGAGAATAACAATGAATATTTCCAAAGCCGAACAGCGTGTACTGCACACGTTGGCTCAGGGCGGCCATATCCGCCACAAACGCAACCATAATGCCAAGATCGACGAAGTCATGTGCGTGACCAGGGATGGCTACATCCTCTCTGACTGCACATTGTCCGTCTTTGCACGCCTGAAACGCCGTCGCCTGATCGCGTCGCATGGCGGCCGGCCGTATCGTATCTCGCGTCTCGGGCGGAAATCCGTGCGTTCCCAACTCGACAACCGATAGAAAGACTCCTCATGACCAAAAACCCCAATATCCGGCCCGCTGTGGCGGAAGACATTCCTGTATTGAAGCGCATCATCGAAGCGACTGACATGTTTCCACCGGACATGCTCGAACCGATGATCGCAGGATTTCTCAACGGCACCGCAGATCGGGAGCACTGGAAAGTCTCTGGGCTGTCCGGCCCCGACGCGGTTGCCTTTTATCGTCCAGAGGAAATGACCGCTGGGTGCTGGAACCTGTTGCTGCTGGCGGTGGATCCGGCACATCAGGGCCAGGGTATTGGCGCAGCGATGCTGGAGCATGTCGAACAGCATTTGTCAGAAATGGGTGAGAGGCTTCTGCTGGTCGAAACCTCGGGAACCGCCGCTTTCGCGTCTACACGGCGGTTCTATCGGAAATGCGGCTATGTCAATGAGGCGCGCATCAGAGACTATTATGACAATGGCGATGACAAGGTGGTTTTCCGGAAGCGGCTCGATCAATGATCCGGAACAACGGGATCAAGGTGCGGGCACCGCCAGATCATCCGGCAGCATCGGTTCGCTGAGCAGTCTCTCCATCGCTTTCCAGCGCCAGACCGGGTCATCCCCCTGAGCTTCGATCCAGGCTTGGACCATCTCCTGACCGAGACCATAATTGATCACATAGCTGCGATAGTCTTCGGCAAAGTCCATCATCTGTTCGGCGCGCTGCTTGCTGACGAGCTGATATTTCTGGGTTAGTTCCACTGCTCTGGCCCGCGAAATCTCACGGTCCAGAAATTGCTGGGTTATGGTATTGCGCGCACCGCCAAGCTCCTGCTTGGCTTTCTGCAACGTCCCGTATGCTTCGGCACTGTCCGGATCCAGTCCCGCCAGCGGATAGAGGACATCCCGCTCATAGGCCAGGCGCTTGGCCCCGGGAAAGGCCAGATCAATCCCGTAGTTGGCCGATCCTTCGGCGATGAATGACTGCGGGGAATAGAGCGGATAGATGGAAAATTCCTGCCAGCCGAGGCCATTTGTCAGGTTGCGTTCGAGCAGCATGTTGAACACATGGTGGCCGGGATAACCTTCGTGACAGCCGAGATCGACTGCACGATCAATCCGGATCGGCAAATCGGTATTGATCTGGATCAGGCTCTGATAGCCGCCCTGATAGTAATTATAGCCACTCCAGCTCTTGCCGGTGACAAACTCCAGACGGAAATTCTCGTTTTCCGGCAGCTCGATATAGTCTTTTGTCTGCTTCTTGCACTCGGCAATGGCGGTATCCATCACGAGACGCAAACGATCCGTGGGGATGACATATCTGTTCTCGAATGCATCGACGCGAGCGGACAGCGGACCATTGCCCGGAACCAGTTTTTCAATCTCTGCGAGAACGGAATCAAATTCTTCCAGCGGCCGGATTTCCGGCGCGACGCCAAAAAGCCTGGTTGCCTCTTCAACAAATGGCAGGGTTTCGCCCTGCATCATCGCGTGCCGGGTCAGCGCGGCTTCCAGCTGGGCCGACAGGAACCGCTTGCGCGCCTCGACCAGCGGATCACGGGTTTCACGAAGCGCATCCAGCCGCAGCATCAGTTCGACGATGGCATTGCCCAGCTGGCGCATGTCCCGTGGCTTGAGCTTTGCAGCTTGCGCCCATTCCGCTGGCCCGTAATAGGCATCCACATAACCGGGTTCCTGTTCTCCGAGTTCCAGAGTCAGTTTGACGTAGTCTTCGGCCAGCTTGTCGAGAATTGTGGCATCAGTCACCAGCGGAGTGCTGGCCACGCTCGCCGATTTGCAACCGGTCAGTGCAAGACAGGTTAGTGCGAGTGAAGTGAAAAACGCCTTCAAGTCGCGACCTTCAGCTGTTCCGCATCCGGACTGTCGGACGAATCCAGTTCTTTTTCCTGTGGGGCGAAGCGCAGGATGCAATAGCCGACAATAGCAGAGAGGAAAGATCCGCCCAATACGCCGATCTTCGCTTCCTCGATCAGCAATTCATTGCCAGGGAAAGCCAGCGCGCCGATGAACAGGCTCATTGTGAAACCAATACCACACAGCATGGAAACACCATAGACCTGCAGCCAGCTTGCACCGCCAAGACGTCCGGCGAACCCGGTTTTGACCGCGATCCAGACTGACGCGAAAATACCCAGCTGCTTGCCGAAAAACAGGCCAGCGGCGATGCCCAGAGGAAGCGGAGCGAATATCTCGCTAACACCAATACCCTCCAGCGATACGCCGGCATTGGCAAATCCGAAGACCGGCACAATCAGGAAAGCGCTCCAGGGAGCGATGCCATGCTCGAGCCGGTGCAAGGGGGAATCTTCGGCATCAGGTGATGTCGGCGTGCGCACGATCGGGATGGTCATCGCTGCCAGCACGCCAGCGATCGTGGCATGCACACCGGACATCAGAACCGCATACCAGAGCAGAATCGCACCGATCAGATAGGGCCAGAGTTTCAACACCCCGGCCTTGTTCATGGTGTACATCACACCCAGAATGACGGCGCTGGCAAGCAGGGCTGCGCCATTGATTTCCGCGGTATAGACCAGCGCAATGATGGCCACGGCGCCCATGTCATCGACAATCGCTACCGTCACCAGAAACAGTTTCAGGGACGCCGGCGCACGCGGTCCCAACAGGGCCAGCACGCCGATGGCAAAGGCAATATCGGTGGCAGCCGGGATCGCCCAGCCATTGTACAATTCCGGCGAGTCTTTCACGATGACCATAAAGAACAGGGCCGGTACCGCCATGCCGGCGGCCGCAGCCAGCACCGGCAGTCTCCTGCGTTCCCAGGTATTCAGCCGGCCATCGACAAATTCACGCTTGATCTCGAGCCCGACCAGCATGAAAAAAATCGCCATCAGTCCGTCGTTGATCCACAGATGCGGCGTCATCGGTCCCAGTTTTTTGGACAGCGTCGGCCCCTCCATTTCATGGAGGAAATGATGGTACATGTCGTAGAGCGGACTATTGGCCACAATCATCGCCAATGCCGCAGCAACCATCAGCAGAATGCCGCCAGCCGCTTCATTTTCGAGAAAATCGCGAAGCGCAGAATTGGTTCCGGATCGCGCTACTTTTTCAGAAGACATAGAGGCCCTTGCATTTGGTCGGTTTCGCAATTCTCATGCGCAGACGATCTTGTAAAATCAAGACCGAACTGGACAGACTGGACGCTTATGCGGCTATCAGATCCCGTACATCCGCCGCCAGCTGGTAGGATTTTTCTCGCGCAACCTGATCAAAAATCGACCCGCTGACGATCAGTTCGTCCGCTTGGGTGCGTTCCAGAAAAGCCCGGGTTGCTGATAAGATGGCATCGGGAGAGCCCACAGCACTGCCTTGCATGATCTGACCCAGCATGGCCTGAGCAGAGGGCGGCAGACTCTCGCGATAGCCTTCCACTGGCGGTGGCAGTTTTCCCGGATTGCCGGTTCGCAGGGCGACAAAACTTTGCATCATGCTGGTCGCGAGATGTTCGCCTTCATCATCGCTGTCAGCCGCGAAAATGTTGAATCCGCACATCACATAGGGCTCCTGCAATTGCGACGACGGCTTGAAATCCCGGCGATAAATGGCGAGCGCGTCGTCCAGCGCCTGCGGTGCGAAATGTGACGCAAAGGCGTAGGGCAGCCCGAGGGCGGCCGCCAGCTGTGCGCCAAACAGACTGCTCCCCAAAATGTAGAGCGGGATATTCGCACCATGACCGGGCGTCGCCTGTATGCCCAGTCGTTCATCGCCTTCGAACAGGGCCTGCAATTCGATCACGTCGCGCGGAAAGGCATTGGGATCGCTGTCCAGGTTTCGACGCATCGCCTGCGCCACACGCTGATCGGAGCCGGGTGCCCTGCCCAACCCGAGATCAATACGTCCCGGAAACAGGGCGTCCAGAGTGCCAAATTGTTCGGCAATGACCATCGGGGCGTGATTGGGCAGCATGACCCCGCCAGCCCCGATACGAATAGTGCTGGTGCCCTGTCCGATATGAGCAAGCGCTACAGAGGTAGCAGCGCTCGCGATACCGGCCATTCCGTGATGCTCGGCCATCCAGAATCTTTCAAAACCCAGGGCTTCGCCGTGCTGAGCCAGGGCCAGCGATCGGTCCAGCGCGGATTTGACATCGGATCCCTGTGGCACGGGTGACAGGTCAAGTATCGAAAATTTGACTGGTTTTGCCATAAGCTATGATATCGCTTGCACTCTCTGTCTTTCAATACCCAGCTAGGCGAATTACTCACACACAGCAAGACGCATGCGTATAGGGCCGATATGCCGGGCACAGATTTGTATCACAACTTCGGAAAGTTGAAGGCGTAATCGGACTCACTGCCTTCCGGTTTACCAAATATTCATAATGATATTGATAGATATTGGATCAATCCGGCATGGGTCGGATAAATCCTTTGAGGGGGGATTTCACTCTTCGTTCAAAGGATTTGACAATGGTCGCAATGTCACTTTTTTCTGTCGTCGCTTATCTTTTTCTCAGTTTCCTGGTTTCTGCCTGGATCGTCAGGCTATCCGCGCAGAATCAGCTCACCAAAACCATCCGGAAAAATCTTTTTCTGTTTCCGATTGTTCCGGTACTCGTGGTCGTGGCGGGGGCTGGCTACATGCTGGGTCATGTGTGCAAGTCTGTCAAAAACGCTCTTCTCCGCGCTTTCGAAATATTGTCCGGACGAAAATTGCGTCGGCGGAAACGGATTTACTTCTTTTGATCACAGGGCAGATCCTCGCCATCGCACATATCATGTCAGCCGGTTCAATCCGGCCGTGCCGGACCTAAACTTACGCCGAACCGAAGGACAAATGCGGATGGACGGACTTATCGGACACCTCAAATACCTGTAGAATGAATGACGGGCATAAAACGGGTTGGACCGCGGCGGGGGCGGCAACCCCAAAGCCGAAGGATCGCCGGCATGCCGCTCGAAAATTTGCTCATCCTGTCAGGATACCTGCTGTCCAGTTTCGTTCTGACGGCCATGCTTGTCCGGTTTGTTCCCAAAACTGATGTCGCGCGCATGTCGAGAAAGCACTTTTACTTCTTCCCGTTTGTTCCCATCATTATCGTCACCCTGTGGGTGGCGTTCCTGCTGAAATGGCTGCTCTTCGTTCTGCTGGCTTTGCCTTACAAAATGGTCCGGCGCGCTTTTGAAATTCTGTCGGGGCACAAGCGGCGGCGGCGAAAAACCTATTATCACTATTAGATTATTGCCCGAGCTGACCGGCAATTTTTATCGCATAGCCGTCCGGCGTCTTGAGAAAGCCCAGCGTTGGCAAGATCAGCGTCCAGGCGCTCTCATTGCCGCGCAACAGCAGTCGCGCCGTGTAAAATCCGTTACCTTCCAGTTTCATGGTGAGCTCTTCCATACCGGACCCGCTGACCAGGGGCAGGATCAAGACTCCGTCCTCGCATTTGGCATTTCCGAGCAGTCCCTGCTTGAGGTCCAGACCGGGAATATTCGCATCAAGCGATAAGCGGACCTTGCCGCTCGCCGACTGGCACAGGCCATCGGCAAACGACACGTTGACCGCATCGAGATCAATTTCCGACGCAGGGAGTGGCGCGAGTTCGCTGCCGAGTTGCAGCCGGGTCGTGGCATCTTCGACCAGCAGGTTCGGGCCCCGCTTGCCAAGCGTTGCGCTGAGTCCGCCATCGCCATCGGCTGCCGGGCGCTCCAGATCAATTTTCACCTGCCCGGTCAACAAAGGCAGAAATTGAACACCGGCATTCAAATCCCCCAGATCGAAAACCCCGATTTTCGCCGCTTCAATCCGGCCATTCCAGACAGTGCCGCTAATCTCCCGGGCTGAAAACCTGCTGTCTTCCAATCCGGACAGGCTGACCGCCAGCCGCAGAGGCATGAAAAAGACGAGGACCGCAAGCAGTCCCAAAACGATGAGCAATACGGTCAAAAAACGTTTCACCTGCTTTCCTGATTTCCGGCTGAACTTCCGGTCTGCCCTGCCGACTCCACCTCGAAAGAGGCGAAATAGGTATAGATATCATCCGCATCACGGCTCGCGGCATTGCGCCAAGTTGGCGCGGAATCGGCGTTCAGCAAATCTCCTTCTGATGACAAGACCAGCACAGTCGGGGTTCCCACGATCTTTTCGATACCAAATCGCTGGGCGATATCGATATTCCGGTCCCGCTTGCCGACATCGACATAGACGACTTCATATCGCTTGCTCAGCATGGTCCTGAAGCGGGGCTTTTCAAACCAGCCCGCAAGGCCGCGACTATCGTGGCACCAGTTGGCTCCCATCACCAGAATGACACGCTTGCCTGATTGGCCGGCCTTTTTCAGCGCCGCGTCTACTGCGAGGGACGCCGGGGCGTTCTTGTCGTAAGGGCGCGCTTCCGGATAATCTCCTGTGGCGGCCAATGCAGGCGCCGCCGGTATCAGCAGGAGCAATCCGAGAGCCAGGAAAAAAAGTCGCATCATTCAGCCCTTATTCTGTTCGATCAGCTTGGGAAGATTGCCCATCGCCGCCATCGCATTGGCACGAAATGCTTCGAGCACCGCCATTTTTTCACTATCATCCGGAGACACAGCGAAGATCATCTTGCCGAACCCGTCAAGCCGACTGGAATTGATCCATTTGCTGACCGTCTTGTCTTGCGACCATTGAAACTGGTTCATCATGTTGGTCATGGTCGCCAACGGATAGCCCTCAATCCCGTCCGGCAAGGGAATGGGCGCGCCCAGACGGTTTTTTGTTTCTTCATCATCATAGGTGACCTCCAGAAAGGCCGAAAGCGCGGCGCTGAATGCGGGCTGGGGAATGCGGACCATCTGAAGAATAATCTGATTACCCTGGAACAAGGGCACCGCCGGTCGCCGTTCAACGGCAGTGGCGGTGCAATCGATATAGAGTGCATCCCCGTCGACCGGATATTCCCCATCAACCAGCTTCATGCCGGCCCTGTCGATCGACTGCACATGCCCCATGCGTACGATAGTCCTGATCTTGCGGAGGATCTCCACTTCGCCTTCGGATATCGTGGCATAGTGGAACATGGCCGGTCGGACATCCGGATCGATCCGCAACATCACCTTGCTCGCTTCCAGCCGCGAGAAAAGGTCATCCACATCACTGGCCTGCGCAGCTGCTGCCATCAGGTCGCGCTGACCGCCGATGGTATGATGAAAAAACTCGCTGCCCGGCTGCGTTGCATTGCGGTTCAATATCCAGCTGTCGCGCGGGCAGACCCAGATGATGTCCTCTGGGTCCGCGCCCGACCGCAGCAGCCAGACGCCGACGTCCATGGCGGTTTTTCCCGCTCCGACAATGACATATTTGTCCGGTCGCGGTTCAGGCGACTGCCAGAGCCGCGGCAGGTCATTGGGCGGCATGAAACGGACATCATCAGCAATATCGAATTTCGGACTATGGGTGGAAGGCACGGTCGTTCCGTAGTAAGTGGAATCAACGGTTTTGCGGCGGATACCGACTGTTGTTTCCTCTCCGGACAATAGCGAGACAAATTTCCCGTCGCCGCGATAGTCGCTCATCGGAAAATATCTGACACGCCCCGAGGGCAGGAATTTCTTCTGCATGACATGATCAAAATAGGCGCTGACCTCGGTTCCGGTGGCCAGTTCGTAGAAACCCTTGTTTGGGCCACTTTCATCAATCTGTCCGCTGCCAAGCTCGGTCGAGTTCACCCCGTAAAAGGCGGACGGCTGATGCAGGGCGACAAAGGGATAGGCGTCATTCCAGTGCCCGCCGGGTTTGCCGTGCCGATCAACAATTGTGACATGCGCATCGCTTTCGTCGAGCAGCGTGTCGGCAAATGCCATACCGACGGCGCCGCTGCCAACAACAAGATAATCGGTTTCAAAGTCTGGCATATGGGTCTTTCCTGCAATGGTTCGACCCTCGCTCTAGCGAGCAATACCGCAGTGGGCAATCAAACTTGCAGGGGCGTGAGCGAACAGGCGCGTGACAAACCGAGTCCCCGTTTCATGGCTGGGTAGACGCGCACTGTTGCCGCCGCCATGGCCAGCTCCAGCCGGACCGTCCGGCCATGGTGCTTTTCGATACTGTCCCCCAGCGAAAATGCCTCTTCCGACTGGCGTGCCATGGCCTGGCCAAAATCAAAGGCCGATTGCAGGTCGCCCGACAGATCCCCGCCGAGCATGCGATTGACCAGATCGCGGTCGACCTTGTCAGCCAGTGCTCCTTCGGCCGCAGTAATCACACATGGGCCGCAATCTTCCGCCAGCACCGCCCCGATCCGGGCAGCAGCGAGCAAGTCCGCTGGCGCTTCTGTCCGGTGATTGCTGGCCGGCATGAAATGCTTGAACTTTTCCAGCGCCCGGCCCGGTGCACCGGCAATCTCGTGGACATAGGTGCTTTCACCGGGCGTTATCCGGTCCACCGCAGCCAAGAAAAGCCTGTCAGGAATACCCGCCGGCGCCACCCGCTGCCGGACGAACAGGGTGATCAGCGCTACATGGACGAGCAGTGGTGGGCCCAGGACGCCGGGCGCGTCCGCCCAGAATATGTCCGGCGAGCAGATCCCCACCGAGACTTCGTAGATATGCAGGATACCATGCAGCGCAAGCCAGAGACTGCCGGCAAAGGCCGCCAGCCAGCGCATGTGGATATTCACGCTCGCATAGAGAAGAATGATCCCGCAGGTCGAATAGGCAATCCCGATATCGCGAATGAAATGCGTGTTCGGCGGTCCCGTCGTGATCACGGTTGGAATCGCAGTGTACCAGTCCAGCGGGCTGATGATCATGAAAGCCCCGAACAGCAGGGCGAACAGACCCACAGCTGCCACGAGGCCCTGAACCAGACGGTCGAGGAAGTCGGGTTTTCCAGTCAGCATTTGTGTTTTCCTGCGTTGATATCGATTCTTATTCGGATAATTAATATCCGAATTATAGACTCTGTCAATCCGGCTATCAATTGCAGAGCTCTGGCTATTCGGATATCAAATGTCGGAAACAAGTCCGGAAAGAGTTGACTGATGCAGATTTCCAAAGGTGTGGAATGGGCGGTGCATGCGGCTGCGTTGTTGAATGGCCTGCCCTCAGGGCGTGGCCTCAAGGCGGAAGCCCTGGCCCGTTATCACGGTGTACCAGCGCCCTATATGGCCAAACAGATGCAGGCCATGAGCAAGGCGGGAATCATCAGATCATCACGCGGGGCGCATGGCGGCTATCGTCTCGCCAAACCGGCAGAACAGATCACGCTATGGGATATTACCGCGGCGGTTGATGGCAAGGGCCAGGCCTTCCGGTGCACCGAAATTCGTCAAAACGGCCCGTGCGGACTGAAACCCGAAGACTGCAGGCGACCCTGTCAAATCGCTGTTGCCTTTGCCCGCGCTGAACAGGCTTTTCGCGACAGTCTGGCAGCCGTCTCACTGGCTGATCTGGCCGGTCAGGTCTTGAATGACTCGGAACCGGGTCATCTGCTTGCCATGATGAACTGGCTCAATGCCGAGGCTGAGCCACTGAGCGACAACAGAGCCTAGTCAATCATGTGAGCCTGGTCATCGTTTCGAACCGCAAGGGTTCGGCCAGCCAGGTTTCGTGATTATCCATCACTGCTTTGGAGTAGGGCTGGTCGCGATCCTCTCGCAGGGTGTTGGTCATGCTGTCCAAATATCGCGACGGATTGGCCCCCGGTACCGAACATTTGCAACCCGCTCGCACCCCGGCGCAAGCCCAAACTGCTTGAACCAGAAACAGGTGATGTTATGTTATATCATTGTGTTGAGAAAGAGGTCATGATGCACAATCCAGGCAATGTTCCAACATTACGTTTTTTGCACGATGCCGGTCTGAAGCAAGGCATGCGGGTTCTGGAAATTGGTTGTGCGAACGGGCTTCTAACACGCGAACTGGCCGGAATTGTGGGGAAGAACGGACATGTCCAAGGGGTTGACAGCGACGAGACGCGGCTTGCGGAAGCCCGGGATCAGACCGCTGAACCAGATCATGCCGCGATCATTTACGAGAATGCTGATCTTTCCCGAAATCTGCCGGCATGGGAGCCGTTCGACGCCATTGTCGGGCGCCGCATATTGATGTACCTGCCCGATGCGGGGGAAACCGTGCGGCGACTGACAACCTTGCTCAAGCCGGGCGGATTGATGGTCTTTCAGGAACATAGCGCGGCCGGAGCGCCATTTGCTGCACAGCCTATTCCACTGCACGAGCAGGCCCATGACTGGATGTGGCGCACCATTGCGGCAGAAAAAGGCACGACGACTATGGGCCTCGAACTCCCGAAACTGTTCGAACAGGCAGGGTTAGGCATCGATCACTATCGGGCCGAAGCAATCCTGCTGGGGTCGGCTCCTGACCAGGGCATAGAGGATCTGGCCCGTTACATGGTTGATCGGGTCATAGCTTCCGGGGCTGCCGATCGTGATACCGTCCAGCCAGACAGTCTGGCGGAGCGTCTTGCTGAAGAACGCCGCCAGGCCAGCCCGATTGTCTGGGACATGGCTTATCTGATTGGCGGGAGCAAACGGGACTGACGTTCAAACGTTGCTCCGCAAATCACTCCGCCGCTTCAACCTGTTCTTCGGCGGCTTCGATTTCGGCCGCCTTCGCTTCAACCAGCTTGACGATATGATCTACCATGTCGCCGTCCTCGACATGATGGTCTGTCACGCCCGACAGATAGACCATGTGCTTGCCCTTGCCGCCGCCGGTAATCCCGATATCGGTCTCGCGGGCTTCGCCGGGGCCATTGACCACACAGCCAAGCACGGACAGCGACAGCGGTGTGCGGATATGCTGGAGGCGTTCTTCCAGGGTCTGGACGGTGCGAATGACATCAAAGCCCTGACGCGCGCAGCTCGGGCAGGACACGACGCGGACGCCCCGTGTGCGCAGCCCAAGCGCCTTGAGCATTTCGTAGCCGACCCGGACTTCCTCTTCCGGTTCCGCCGAGAGGCTGACCCGGATCGTGTCGCCAATACCGGCCCAGAGCAGATTGCCCATGCCGATGGCACTCTTGACCGTCCCGCCGATCAGGCCGCCGGCTTCCGTAATCCCCAGATGCAGCGGGCAGTCGACAGCATCGGCCAGCTGCGAATAGGCCGCCACCGCCAGAAACACATCGCTGGCCTTCACTGCCACCTTGAATTCGTGGAAATCATGGTCCTGCAAGATCTTGATATGGTCGAGCGCGCTTTCGACCAAAGCCTCGGGACAGGGTTCGCCATATTTCTCGAGCAGGTCCTTTTCCAGACTGCCGGCATTCACCCCGATACGGATCGCACAGCCGTTGGACTTCGCCGCATCGACCACTTCTTTCACGCGCTCCGAAGACCCGATATTGCCGGGATTGATCCGCAGGCAGGCCGCTCCCGCTTCGGCGGCCTCGATGCCCCGTCTGTAGTGAAAATGGATATCCGCAACGATCGGAACCCGGCTGGCCCGGACAATCTGCTTGAGCGCGGTCGTGCTTTCGACATCCGGACAGGACACGCGGATGATGTCCACTCCGGCTTCCTCGCAGCGCCGGATCTGGTCAATTGTCGCCTTCGCATCCGATGTCGGCGTGTTCGTCATGGTCTGAACAGTAATCGGCGCATCCCCGCCGACGGGGACATCACCCACCATGATCTGCCGACTTTGGCGGCGTTCAATGTCGCGCCAGGGTCGCAGGGAGGGATTTTCGCTTGTCATGGTCAGAACCTGCTGCACTGTTACTCGTTACGCGGTATATAGCCATTCCATGCCGCAGGTGCGAGGGGCGATTGCTCCTGTCACGCAAAAAACCCCGTTTGAAAGGAAACTTCCATGTCTACAGTACTGATTACCGGCGCCAATCGCGGCATCGGACTGGAAATGGCGAAACAATATACGGACAATGGCTGGAACGTGATTGCCACCGCCCGCCAACCGGCAGAGGCCACCAGGCTGAATGCAATCGAAGGCACCGAAATTGTCGAGCTCGATGTTGCGGAAAGCGCCAGCATCAGCAATCTGGCTGATCGGCTGGGGGATCGTCCGATCGACCTGTTCATCAACAATGCCGGCGTTTACGGACCCCAGGACTTTGACCGTGGTGGATGGCTGGATCTGTTCAACATCAACGTTGTGGGCCCGGTTGAACTGGCAAACGCAATCAGGAACAATGTTGCCGAATCTGACCAAAAGAAGATGATCGTGCTTTCAAGCCAAGTTGGCAGCATCGCCGATAATGATACGGGCAGCATGATGTACTATCGCTCAAGCAAGGCCGCGGTGAACCAGGCGTGGAAATCGCTCGCCCTGCAATGGCAGGAAGAAGGGTTGACGCTGGCGATGATGCATCCCGGCTGGGTACAAACCGACATGGGCGGTCCGCAGGCGCCGCTCACCCCGCAAGAAAGCGTCAGCGGCATGCGCGAAGTGATAGACGGTCTTTCTCCCGAAAAGACCGGGCATTTCTACAATTATGATGGCCGGGAGATCCCCTGGTAACGACCAAGACATTGGGGTTGCCCGCCAAGGCGGCCCGCGCTAGTCCAGCCGCAAAGAGGAGCAGCCGAATGTTCAAAGTCCTGGTCACCGCGATGGCCGCCCTGTCCCTTGGCAGCGCAGTCATGGCAGAGGAAAAGAAAGCCGACAGCATGGAAGAGAAAAATTGGTCCCTGGTCATTCACGGCGGCGCGGGCGTCATCAAGCGTGAGCGGATCACGGCAGAAAAAGATACCGAGGTTCGCGCGGCCCTGAACCGGGCGCTGGAGGCGGGCTCGAAAATTCTGGCTGAAGGCGGCACGTCGATGGATGCGGTCGAAGCGGCTGTTATCGTGCTCGAGGATGACCCCAATTTCAACGCCGGTCGCGGCAGCGTCTTCACCTATAAGGGCCGCAATGAAATGGATGCGGCCTTCATGGACGGCGAAACCCGGGAAGCCGGAGCCGTGGCGGGCAGCACCACCACCAAGAACCCGATCAAACTGGCCCGTGCGGTCAAGGATCAGAGTCCGCATGTGCTGCTCAGCCGGGATGGCGCCAATGAATTTGCAGTCCTCCGGGGCCTCGAGCAGGCGGGTCCGCAATGGTTTGCCACTGATGAACGGTATCGCCAGCTGGAAGAGCTGAAAGCACGGCAGGCGGGCAAGGATGGGGACAAGGTCAGCTATTTTGACATCGACATGAAATATGGAACCGTCGGCGCAGTCGCCGTTGACCAGAGCGGCAATGTCGCCGCCGGCACGTCCACGGGCGGACTGACCGGAAAGCGCTGGGGCCGGATTGGCGACAGCCCGATTATCGGAGCGGGAACCTATGCTGACAACCGCGCCTGTGCGATTTCGGCCACTGGCGCAGGCGAATATTATATCCGCCTCGGCGTCGCGCACGAAATCTGTGCCCGCATGCGATTCAAGGGCGAGGATGCCAAGACCGCCGCCGACCAGGTTATGAAAGAACTCGGCGAACTGGGTGGCACAGGCGGCGTCATCGTGGCGGCCCCCGACGGGACTTTTGCCTGGAGCTTCAACACGCCGGGCATGTACCGCGGGAAGGCCAATAGCGAAGGCGTAAAGATGGTGGGAATCTACGGCGACGAGGAATGATCCGCATTCTGTGGCTTGCCACAGCGGCAAGTCTTGGCACGGTTTCGCCGCAGGCGGCCGAAGCCCAAGAGCCGGGCACGGAAACGGCAGCGGAATCTTTCGATTCCACCGCTGCCTGGCAGGAATTCGAAGACACGCTGCGCCTATTCTATGCCTATATTGACCGCGAAGACATGGATGTTGAAGCCCAGCTGCAGCGATCAAAGGCTGCGGCACTGGCAACAACCGACAAAGGGAGTTTTCGCAAGGTTCTGCACCAGACCGCTCTGACATTTTCGGATCCGCATTTTCTGGTCGGGCCGCTTGATGCCACCGACTATTCGATCATTCCCTCCGGTTCCGACATCAAAACCGTGCTCCGTGATGGCCGCTTCTATATTCTCGATGTCCGCGCAGGTTCTGCCGCTGATAAGGCCGGTGTCAGGCCGGGTTGGGAAATTGTGAATATTGACGGACAGTCTGTTGGTCAGGCTGCGCAGCGACCTTATGGCGACCTGCTTGCGAACCCCACGCCCCGACAGCTGGTCTATGGTGCGGACATTGCAGTGAGCGGGCTGCGCAACAAACCGCGCAACATCTCCTTTCGGCACGGAAGCAAGATCCACAGCATTTCGCTGGCCGCGACCTATGACCATTCCGACGAGATCCGGGCAGGCGAACTGCTGTCGATCTCACAGCAGGCTGGGATCGGCGTGATACGGATCAACAATTCGCTGGGCAACAACGACCTGATCCCCGCGTTCGACCGCGCAGTCGAGCAGTTGTCGGACAGCGATGCAATCATCGTTGATCTGCGCAACACGCCCGGCGGCGGCAATACCGAGGTCGCGCGCAGTATCATCGGACATTTCGTTACCGAAACACGGTCCTACCAGATTCACGAAATCCCCAGTCTCGAACGCGAATTTACGGTTCCACGCCGATTTATTGAGCAGGTCAAGCCTCGCATTCCCTTGTTCCCGGGACCCGTTGTCGTGCTTGGCGGTCACTGGACCGGCAGCATGGGGGAAGGTCTGGTGATCGGGCTGGATGCAGCGGCGGATGCCTATACCATCGCGTCAGACATGGGTGACTTGTTGGGAGCTCTGTCCAATCTGGACCTTCGGAAATCCGGGGCGCGGATGGATATCGGAACCGAAAGCCTGTTTCATGTCAACGGAACCCCACGAGAGGACTATCTCGCTGATCTGCCGCTGCGCGAGTCCGACCGGCTGGCCGATGGCTCTGATCCGGCCATGGCTGCTGCGATGGAGTATCTGAAGCGGATCATCACCACCAGTCAGGATCCCGAGCAACCCGCCCAGTAGTTATTCAGCCAGCGGCGTAGCCGGACGTCCTGCCCGGGTTGTGACGATATAGTCAAAACCCAGCGCCAGGAACTGCCCAAACCGTCCGAGTTCGCTTATGCCCTTTCCACCCAGTTTCCGCCGGATCGGATCAAGAGGGATCAGATAATGGCCGGTCGGGCCGATGGCGGACATATCCACACCCGCCGCTTCAAGTAGCGGCGTCACCAGTCTATCCTTCACGGGACGCACCTGAAAATAGCCTTCGGCGGCCGGTCCCATTACCAGTTGCTCGCCGCTGAGCGCACCATAAACGATATGCAGAGATGTTTTCCGGTTTGCCGCCGCCAGCCCGGGCAGTACCGATCCCAGATCAAACATGCGTGTCGGAGTAGTCCCGCGACCGAGATGAAACGCGCCCATTTTCAGCATGACCCTGGGAGCTTCTTCATCTGCGGCGTGATATTCGGCGAGAAACTGTTTCTTGATCAACTCGATCCGCTCGTAATTATTGTCAAAATAGCGTTTGGTCGAATTATACTGATAGATAACCGCGCTTTCGGCCAACGAAGCAATGATCGCCTGAGCCTCAGTGTTTCCGGGAAAGCCCGCCCGTAAATCATTGAACTGATCCGGGGTTCCGGACAGCATCAGTAACGCGCCCTGGTCACCACTGACCATAGCTGTGCGGTCTTTCTCCAGCAGATCTCCAACCATTCCCCTTGCGTCCTCATTGGGCGCAAGCTCAATTAGTCGATCCAGCAATAGCAAGGTTGATCCAATAAACTCCTGATCAACGCCCCACAGATCAACCCAGCCGTCGTCACGGACAAAATCCTGCGCCAGTTCGGCATCTTCCCGGTGGCCTAGAAAAGGCAGCGCAAGAGGTTTGCCGTTCAGAACGTCCGCCAGCCGGCCGACACCCCCGGTTGCCAGCGCCTGTTTGACCACTCGCTCAGAATGGGGACCGATTTCCGCGACATGATACACCCGGCCGGTTTTCCGCATCTCGGCGGCCAGACCGCGCGCCAGCATCGGGGCATCGGCATAGCCATGGTCCTCGCCGAGAGCCACGAACTGTGCATTCGCCATATCTGTTTCCAGAATTTGAGCTCCAGGTCCGCGCAGTCCGTCTGAGGAGAACTCAATATCCCACATCGGAATGCTGGATATTTCTCGATCAGGGGCAGTTCCGGCCTCCTGCGCCTGAATCCCGATTGCCTGGCCCGCCATTACCAGCCCCATAATCGCACCCGTCCATTTTCGCATGTCGCTCTCCCTGATTCTCTCCTAGAGTAATACTGTATTATATCACTAATACATCATTGGCAATTTCCGAATTGATTTTCGGCCTTTCCCTCGCTTAACCACTCGGTTAAACCCCTGCGATGACCTGGAAACCGGAACTGGAAGAACTGGCTCAACGCCAACGTCTCGCCGAAAAAATGGGCGGTGAGGAAAAAGTGTCGCGTCAGCATGGACGCGGCAAGCTGGATGCACGTGCCCGGATCGCCGGCATTGTCGATGAAGGATCCTTCCGCGAAGTCGGGAAGATAGCGGGACGGGGCACCTATAATGACAAGGCCGAGTTTGAGGATTTTTCCCCCAGCAACCTGATTTTCGGACGCGCCAATGTTGAAGGGCGTCCTGTTGTAGCCAGTGCGGACGATTTCACGGTACGCGGCGGTGCTGCCGATGCTGCTTTGCACCGGAAGTTCGTTCAGTGTGAAAAGATGGCGCACACGCTGGGCATTCCGATGATCCGGATGATCGATGGCACAGGCGGCGGCGGTTCGGTGAAGAGCCTGGAAGACATGGGCTTCACCTATGTTCCCGCAGTTCCCGGCTGGGATGACATTATGAAGAATCAGGATACCGTGCCCGTGGTGGCCCTGGCACTCGGCCCGACAGCCGGCATGGGTGCAGCCCGGACAGTTGCCAGCCACTATTCGATCATGGTCCGCGGACTGTCCCAGCTATTCGCCGCGGGTCCGGCCGTTGCGGCGGCGATTGGCGACACGCTCTCAAAGGAAGAACTGGGCGGAAGCGATATCCACACCACCAACGGCGTGGTCGACGAAGAAGTTGCGAGCGAAGCGGAGGCGTTCGTCACGGCGCGCAGATTTCTCTCCTATCTGCCGAGCAATGTGAACCAGCGGGCCGCGCGAATGGCCTGTGATGATCCGGTTGATCGGCGGGACGAAAGCCTGCTGTCCGCCGTGCCCCGCGAAGACAAGCAGGTCTATTCCATGCGCAAGATCATGGAGAGTGTCTTTGATCAGGGCAGCGTGTTTGAAATGGGCAAGCGCTGGGGACGGGCGGCGATCACGGCCTTCGCCCGGCTCGATGGATATCCGGTTGCCGTGCTCGCCAATGATCCGAGTTTTCTCGGCGGATCCTGGGAAGCCAAATCTTCCGAAAAGGTGGAACGTTTCGCCAAGATGGCCGACCAGTTCCGGCTGCCGGTCGTCCATCTCGTCGACAATCCCGGTTTCATGATCGGCGAGGATGCCGAAAAGACGGGGACCATCCGCTACGGGGTCCAGGCGATGAATGCCGTCTACCGGGCCACCGTTCCCTGGGCGAGCATCATCGTGCGCCGCGCCTACGGGATTGCCGGCAGTGCGATGTCCAATGCGGAGAATTTTCAGTATCGCTTCGCCTGGCCTTCGGGTGACTGGGGCTCCTTGCCGATCGCGGGTGGTCTGGAAGTGGCCTACAAGGCAGATATTGAAGCGGCGGAAGATCCGGTCGCGCGTCTCAACGAAATCAAGGCCAAGCTCAATCTGGTGACATCCCCATTCCGGACGGCAGAGCATTTCAGCGTCGAGGATATTATCGATCCCCGCGATACCCGGCCGCTGCTTTGTGAATTTGTCGATCTGGCATGGCGGCAACTGGATGCCGAGTGAATGTGGCAGTGACGCGACTCCGGACCCGGTGGACAAGGCGGCGAATCATGTGGCGACCCCGCAAATTGCCAGGTTAAGCATGTCCCTCAACAGACTGGTTCAATTTGGGACTTGTTTAACGGATTTTTAACAGCCGAATTTCAACGGCTTGCGCGGAGCTGTGCTGCAGATCACCGGATTTGGCGGATACATACTATCTAAAACTCCCGAACCGGATAACTTTTCATCTACCGAAACAAACGGTTCATCGTCACTTCAGCAGCATTTGACGATGCTGTACGAACAGTAACTGGCAGAAGAGAGAAGGAAGAAAGATGTATTTATCCCCCCGTTCATCGATCAACACACCCGATGCCGCACCAGCTGACGCGCTCCAGCGCGGCTATCAGCCCATGTATCATCTCGACATCGTCAACCGGTGCCCCAGTTGCGGAAAATCGCACTGGCATATCGGCCGTTTCAGCGCCGAATGCGCCCATTGTGAAACGGCTCTGCCGCTCGCGATTGTCGCGAGCCAGCCTATGCAGCCCCGCTTTACCGAGCATTTCAGCAAAACGGCGATGGCCGCCTGACCATTTGAAACATGGTGCAGCTATGGCGTTGATCCGGCCGGAGAGCCGATCTACCGGCCCTGCATTCCCGTGACCCGCTGCAACCAGCGGCTGACCGGCGTGACATAAAGCGGGTTGGCGCGGGTTCCGTCTTCGTCAGCATAGGCGGCATAGCTATCCGGATAGATCCACAGGCTGTGATCTGCCTGGGCAATTTCCAGCCATTCCGCCCGCCCTGGCGTGTTGCGGTTGATCATGTCGACGATCATGCGATGACCGTGGCGGGTTTCAAATTGCTCATATTCGCCGAATATCACCATGACCGGGACATCCAGCGCCAGCCAGGCGGCGAGGAAATTCCGGTTGGCCGCCTGCTGGTGCCAGGCGAAGGGCCGGCCATAATGGGAGGTCTCCTGTGTACCGCGAATGCTCTTCCAAACGTCGGCCAGCGCCGGATGTTGCGCGGCGATTTCAGCCGGAGTTTTCTTCTCGCCCAGATAATGATGCAGAAAGGCCATCCGTTTCACCATTTCCGGATGAATGTCTTCCGGCCTGATGCTGCCGGACCGTTCGACATAATGGCGCTCGAATCCGATCATCCGTTCCATGTAGGTCACGGCCCCGCCACCTTGCACGACGACACCGGCGACATTATTTCCCCGTGCCACCAGCGGTGCGGTCGTTGATCCCAGACTGCTGCCGAGGATTACAATCCTGTCCGGATCCACCCAGGGATGCTGTTTCATCTGCACCAATGCCTCGCGATAATGCCGCACCTCGGTATTATAGTCGAGCTGATCACAGCCCGGGCCTTCGCTGTCGCCGGATCCCGAACGGTCGGTCCGGATCATCACCAGACCGGCCTGCCGGGCAAGCAGTTTCAGCTGGGTGTCGCGGGCATCCGGGAAGCGCATCGCACCGCAGGATACCCATTGGGTGACAAAGACCGCGGGCAGCTTGCCCGTCGTGCCTTCCGGTCGCGTGACATAGCTGCGCAGGCGCAGACCCTCGCTGGTGCGGACCACGCCATATTCCGTCTCCAGTCCTTCGGTGGCTTCCGGACCGGCATCTCCCCGGACCGGCAAATCACCAGTGATGCGGGTTTCGGAGTGGGCCACGGTTGATGACAGCAACAGAGCGAGGCTGGCGAGCATGAGGCGCATATATTTCCCTTTCGTGCGTGTTTCCGGGAAATATGATCACCGCCTGACCGGTCAGGAAAGCCGCATGTGACGAAGGGACGAGATTTCTCGCGCTCAGGCCAGTGCCGACCGGTAGCGGTTGCCGATCTTGAACTGCTGGCCGCATTTCAGGATGACGAGATCATTGACCACCTTCTCCACCGCTCGCCGTGAAACCAGCACCGAGCGATGAATGCGCACAAAGCCCTGGTCCGCCAGCTTGCGCTCGACAGCCGATATCGGCGCGCGGTGCAGTACCGGCTTTTCCGCACCGTGCAGCTCGACATAATTTCCTGCAGCCGAGACCCAGAGGATCTGACTGGCCACCAGCGGCAGGTCATCCGGGTCCATCAGCGAGCCGCTGGCCGGCGCCCTGGTCAGCGCAAAATGCCGCGCGATTTCCGTGAGGACAAACAGCGCCACGACCAGCGCCGCACCGGGAATACGCCGGGTCATCTGGAACAGCATGTCTCCGGCCGGCAGGCTCAACGGGTTCGCAACCAGGCTGTCGAGCGCGGACATGCCGATCATCACCGCCAAAATGGCCACCAGTCGCGGGAACCAGCCGGTGAGGCGCTTGCCAAATTCGAAACAGAGAAACCAGGGCAGGACATTGAAGAGCGGCCAGAGAAAAGCCTCCTGCAGCGTCGCCATATTCCCGGAAAAAGCCGTGTAAGCAAGGCAATAGGCAGCGGTTGCCACGATCAACCCGACCGATATCTGCGCGATCTGCAGCGATGGCAGAGGGCGCAGGAATATGCGTTCCAACAGGCCTGTCATGGCTCCTCCGACTATTGGGCCTCCGTCAGTCTCCGAAACTCTTCAGCGCCGCTGGGGCGACAATGTCACCCCATTCCTGGACGAAATGGCCCGCTTCTTCGATCAACAGCGGCTCGGGGCAGCCCTTGATCAGTCCGTGCATCATTTTCATCACCGGCGGCCCGAGCACCGGGTCGGATCCGCCAATGGCCATAAAGCTCTGCCCCGACCATTCACTGCTCCAGAACGCCGCGGCCTTCTTGCTGATCTCCACACCGTCCATATCCGGCGACACCGGAACGAGTGCCGGGAACTTGCGCGCACCCGCCTGATATGCGGGATCGGGATAGGGCGCGTTATAGGCGGCGGTTTCGGCATCCGTCATTTGCGGTGTCCCGCGCGCGATGATGTCACCGGCGTCAAAGACCGGCGTGGTCAGCGCATATTCCTTCCACGCGTTGAACCCGTCCCCGGCTCCGGTTCCGAGACCCAGCGCGGTATTCATGATGATCAGCCGCGACAGCCGCGCCTTGAACCCGTCATCCGCCGGCAGCGTCAGCCCGATCAACCCGCCCCAGTCCTGCACGACCAGCGTTATGTTTTTCAGATCGAGCCGCTCGACCAGTGCCAGGATATGATTGCGGTGAAAGTCGAACGTATAGCTGTCGAGATCCGTCGGTTTGTCGGACCGGCCAAAGCCGAAGAAATCCGGACAGACCACGCGCGCGCCGGTGGCGGTGAAATGCGGGATCATCTTGCGGTAGAGAAAGGACCAGCTCGGCTCGCCATGCATGCACAGGAAGGTGGTCTCCGCATCTTCCGGCCCGGTATCGATCCAGGCCGCGCGCAGTCCCGCATAACCCGGCAGATCGTCGGCATAAAAGACCGGAAAATCAAAATCCGGAAGTTCGGCAAAACGCTCGTCGGGGGTGCGAACGGCGGCGATGGTTGTGGCGGCATCGGACATGTCAGGGTTCCTCTCCATTTGTTCTGGTTTCGATTCGAAACCTGTCAGTGGGGCGCACAGGGGTCAAGGCGCAAATTTGCACCGGCAAACCGGAAAAGCGCAGCTATCGGAATATTTCCGCGTTGTTCGGTCCAGGGTGACAAAGGTGACACTGTGTCACCCTGCCAGATTGGACAATTTTCCCTTCTGTTCCGGTATCTTGCGGCGATTTTCGCCAGGGTGACAGTTTGCTGAATCACGAATATTGTCCTGCTGGTGCATATGTGCCGGAACATAATCCGGCGACACAGCAGTAGGAAAGCCAGGGTCGAACTAGTCCCTGATTATCCCCTCCAGCTTGTACACCCGCCGCGCATTTCCGCGCAGGAATAGCGGCCACACCTCATCCTTCAATGGCAGGTCATCCATCTCCGCAAAGATCCGGTCATAGGACAGGCCCGGATAATAGCCGGCGAACAGAATTTTCTCTGCCCCGCGCTTGTTGGCGAAATCCAGAATATTGCGCGGATAATGTTTCGGCGCCCAGGCCGAGGTTGAATAATAGAGATTGGGCCATTTGAGCAGCAGCTTGCAGCACAGGTCGGTCCAGGGATCGCCGCCATGGCGCATCACCACGCGCAACTCCGGGAAGAACCAGGCAACTTCATCAAGCAGCCCGGGATGCTGGCATTTATAGGGGACCCGCGGGCCCGGCACGCCGACCAGCATGTTGACCGGAATGTCGAGCTCGCAGCATTTGGCGTAGAGCGGATACCAGATCTTGTCATCAATCGGCACCTGCGGATTGAGCAGGCAGGGCGCGGCAGAGGCGGCGACAATATTGGGGTGGAGCTTCACCGTCTCCTCCAGCGCCCGGACCCCTTTCATCCCGAGATGCGGATTGATCCCGACCTCGCCGATGAATCGTCCGGGATAGGCATCAAACAGGGCGAGCGCGTTCTCCGGATATTTCGGATGCACCCCGATCATCGCACAGGCGACACCATGCGCATCCATCATCGCGACAATCGCGTCGGGATTGAGCTCCCGTCCCATCCGATCCGCCGAATCCTTGAATAGATATTGCGCGGGATGATGAGAGAAATCCTTCGACCCGCTGTCCTTCATCAGCTTGCGCGCTTCCTTCATCCCCATGCCGGCGGACCCGGTCGGGATTTCCATCATCAGATCAACGACGGGAATATCGGTGGGGCGCGGCATGTTTTGTGCTCCTCTTTTTCGGACATCGGTCAGGGTGGAGCAATTGTCGATGGCCGGCAATTATCACTTCTGAACAGGGTTCCTGCGTCCAGTTGCCGGAACCTCTGAAAAAGGGGCCCGAAACGAAGGATATCCCCCGCCGACGCGTTATACGGGTGTCGACAGGTGAATTGGAAGCGTGAAAAGTCCCATGGAGAGACGCAAGAGAACGGCCCTGTGGCTGAGAACCCCGCTGCTGGGGCTGTCTTTGCTGGCGGTTGCCTGCGGCGGCGGATCAGGTGGCGGCACGACTTCATCGCCCGTCACGCTCCCGCCATCGGGGCCGACTCCCACCCCGACGCCGACTCCAACGCCCACACCCACCCCTCCCCCGACCGCACCGGATTTCCAGCCGGTCATCAATGCTGTGGAAGCATCGGCACTTGACGATTTTTCGCTGATCGTTGGCGATGAAAGCGGCATATTGTTCACCTGGCAGAAGGGCAGTGTCAGGCCGCAGGACATTTTGTTTATCGCTTCGGCCACGAAATGGCTGACCGCAGCAGTGATCATGCGACTGGTCGATCAGGGCGTGATGGCGCTGGACGACAATCCGCAGGAATATCTCGCGTACTGGACAAGCGATCCGGATGATTCGCGGAGCCGGATTACCCTGCGACAGCTGCTGTCCTTCACGTCCGGCTTCAACGTGCGACCGCTCGAGGACAGCTGTGTCGATGATGGCGGCGATACGCTGCAGAACTGCGCCCGTACCATCTATGAAGATGGCAATGATGCGCAGCCGGGAGAGGGATATGCCTACGGCCCCGAGCATATGCAGATCGCCGCAGCGATGGCCGAACAGGCCACCGGACAAAGCTTTGCCAGCCTCTATCGCACGGAAATTGCTGCGCCTTTGGGCATGAGCCTGACCACAGGCTATGCCCTGCCCAGCGTCACCAACCCCCGCGCCAGCGGTGGGGCGCTTGCCAGCGGAGAGGACTATGCGTTGTTCCTGCAGGCGCTGCTGTCCGGTGGTTTCCTTCTTGGTCAGGACGATCTGCTCCGGGATGAAACCGCCAATGTCCCGTTTCTCTTCCGCCCCGGCGGGACGATCGAGGATGATCGCGACTGGCATTATGCGCTGGGCAACTGGATCGAATGCCCCGAAACACCATTTTCCGCCGACTGTGCGGATGCACGCATCCATTCCAGCCCGGGTGGCACAGGTTTCCTGCCGTGGATCGATTTCCGGAACGGCTATTTCGCGATTATCGCCCGCCAGGATTCAAACGGTCTTGCCGCTCCGGCTTCGGTGGATCTGGAACAGCAATTGCAGCCGCTGATCGTCGAAGCCTTGCGCTGAACCAGTCTGGCCGTTCTCCCCAAGAGAAACCGGTACACGCGGCTGATTTTTTGTCTTTCCGGTGACCAAATCTATTGGCCTTATCCGTCTCGATGTGCAACGCTTTGTGATCCCGCAACAATCCCGGACACCACTCCTTGCACCTGACCCTTACCAACCGCTTGTCCTATGGCCTTGGCGGGGCGGTCTATGCGGTCAAGGAAGCGGCCTATATCATGTTCGTCCTGCTGTTCTACACGCAGGTCCTGGGTCTGAGCGGAACCGCGACCGGCTTTGTCCTGTCGCTCAGCCTGCTCTGGGACGCAGTATCGGATCCGATGGTCGGCAGCTGGTCGGACCGCTTTAAAAGCCGCTGGGGGCGGCGGCATCCATTCATGATCTACAGCACCGTGCCGCTGGCACTGGGCTTTGTCGCCTTGTTTGCGCCACCGGAATTTATGCTGGAGAGCGAGTTGCGGCTGGCCGGCTGGCTGCTGATCTGCTCGCTGTGGATCCGCACCGCGCTGACCTTTTTCTCGATCCCGCACTACACGCTGGTCGCGGAAATCACGCAAGGCTATCACGAGCGCAGCGCCCTGCTCGGCCAGCGCACAGCCTTCCTGTTCCTCACCACACTGCTTTTGCCCGCGCTCTGCCTCTATTTCCTGTTTGATGAGAGCGCCGCGGGGGATGGCCGGTTCATCGCCGACAATTATGTGACTTATGGCTGGCTGTCGGCTTTGCTGGTCTTTGTCACCGCATCGGCCTGTATCGCGGGAACCTGGAAATTTATCGGCAAGACCCATATCGATCCGGACCGCGCGCCGGCGACGCCCGGGCTGATCGGTCTGTGGCGCGATTTTCTCTCGACCTTCCAGAACCGCAACTTTCGCAATGTGCTCTATTATGATCTGGGTGCCACCGCTTCCTATGGCATCACTGTGGCGCTCAATATCATCCTGTGGACCTATTTCTGGGAGCTGGAAGCGGACCAGACCGCCCTCGTGCTGGGCATTTCCGTTTTGATCGCGGTCCCCTGCGCGATCGTGCTGCTCCGGACCGTCGGACGACGATTGCCGAAACAGGACATCGTCAAATGGGCCGTCGCGATCATGCTGATCGACCTGTCCTGGCCCTATCTGCTCCGCTTTGTCGATCTCCTTCCCGGCAACGGCCATCCCGCCATATTCGCGATCCTGGTCGCCCAGAACGCGATCTTCATGACCTTCTTCATCCTCCGGATCGTCGCGATCACGTCGATCACCGCCGACCTGACCGACGAACATGAGGTCGACAGCGGCCTCCGCCAGGAAGGCGCTTTCTATGCGGTCCTTCAGTTCACGACAAAATTGGGCGGGGCGGTCGGACCGCTATATGGCGGCTTCGCGCTGGACATGGTCGGGTTGGAGGAAGGCATGCGCCCCGGTACTGTCGACGACTCCACGCTGAACGCGCTGGTCTGGGTTGCCGGAGCCGGGATCATCCCGATGATGCTGATCGCCTTTTTCTTCGCATTCCGCTTTTCCATGACGGAGGAGCGGCTGTTGCAGATCCAGGAACTGATTGCCCGCAACCGGCGGCAGAAGAAGGATCGCCAGCAAAAAGGGGAGCCGTGATGGCTCCCCTTCCCGAATGATTGCTGGCGCGGCTGCCTATTTCACCGCACCGTCTTTCCCACCCGCTTCGGCCGTTTCTGCCGGGACCGGAAAGCCGCGTTTCTTGAGGATGAACTTGACCTCGGGATCGCGGCCACGGAACTGGCGATAGGCTTCCTTGCGGTCGGTCTCGTTGCCGGTCGCGAGGATGATCGAACGGAATCGTTCGGCCACTTCCTTGTTCCAGACATCGCCGGTTTCCTCAAATGCCGCCCAGGTATCGGCATCCATCGTTTCCGACCAGAGATAGCTGTAATAGCCGGCCGAATAGGCGTCTGACGAGAAGAGATGGTTGAATTGCGGCAATCGGTGACGCATCACGATTTCCCGCGGCATGCCGATTTCCGCCAGAGTCTCGCGCTCGAACGCATCCGGATCGGTGATCGGCTCGGCCCGGTTGTGCAGCTTCATGTCGACAATCGCGCTGGACAGATATTCCACCGTCGCAAAGCCTTCGTTGAACGTCTTCGACTTGTTGATCTTGTCAACCAGCGCCTGCGGCATCGATTCGCCGGTTTCGGCATGTTTGGCATAATTGTCGAGAATATGCCGGGTCAGCACCCAGTTCTCGATGACCTGGCTCGGATATTCCACGAAATCGCGTGGCGTACCGCCGAAGCCGGGATAGGTGATGTCATAATTCAGATAGTGCAGTGCATGACCGAATTCATGGAACAGCGTCGTCGCATCATCCAGACTGATCAACGTCGGTTTGCCCTCGCCGCCTTCCACAAAATTATTGTTGTTGGACGCAAAGATATACCGGTTCTTCCCGCTCAGCTTGTTCTGGCTGCGATAGGTGGTCATCCAGGCCCCCGACCGCTTCCCTTCCCGGGCAAAATTGTCGAGATAGAAGACACCGATCACCTTGTCTCCGCGCTTGACCTCGAAGGTGCGGACCTTGGGTTCAAACACCGGAAGCGTGCCGGTATTTTCGGTGAATGTCATGTCGAACAGCCGGTTGGCCATGTCGAACATCGCATCCATCATGTTGTCGAGTTTGAAATAGGGTTTGATCTCCGCTTCATCGAGATCATATTTCGCCTTGCGGACCTTTTCCGCATAATAGCGGTAATCCCACGGCTCGATTGTGATGCCGGCACCTTCGGCATCCGCGATTTCCTGCATGTCGGCCACTTCTTCCTTCACGCGGGCAACCGCAGCGGGCCAGACCTTCATCATCAGATCCATCGCGGTTTCCGGCGTCTGCGCCATCGTATCGGCCATGCGGAAATGCGCGTGACTGTCAAAGCCGAGCAGTTTCGCCCGATCCGCGCGCAGCTTGAGAATCTTCGCGATGGTCGCGTTGGTGTCATTGGCATCGCCATTATCGCCGCGGTTGATATAGGCCATGTAGACCTTTTGTCGCAGGTCGCGATTGGTGGAATTCTGGAGGAAGGGCTGCATCACCGAGCGGGTGTTTTTCAGCGCCCAGCCTTCTTTTTCCTGCACTTCGGCCGCGGCCTTGATCGACGCAACAAAGCTGTCGGGCAGCCCGGCCAGCTCGGCTTCGTCGGTCAGATAGATATAGGTTTCCTCATCCGCCAGCACCTTGTTCGAGAACGCGTTGAAGGATTTCGACAATTCCGTGTTGAGGCGGATCAGCTCCTTCTTGTTGTCACCTTCGAGCAAGGCGCCATTGCGGACCAGTGATTCATACTGACGTGTGACCAGGCGTTTCTGCTGAGCATTCAGACCGGACGTTTCGAGCCCGTCATAAATTTCCTTGGTCTTCTGAAACAACCGCGGGTCGAGCTGGATCTGATTGAAGAATGCAGAAATTTTCGGCAGCCACTCGCCCTGCACCTTGCGGACGTCATTATTGGAAAGGTTACTGCTGTGCACACCCCACAGGGCAAATACCTCGTTCGCTTTTGCACCGGCCAGCTCCCAGGGCACCATGAAATTTTCGAATGTTGCGGGCGCTTCATTGGACAGAATGACTTCTACTTCAGCCTTGCCATTGTCCATCAGAGTCTGGAACGCTTCCGGGAAATCGGAAACCTTGACTTCATCCCATGGCGGCACGCCATCATAGGGGCCTTCCCAGGTCTGCAAAATCGAGTTGTCCGTCACTGCACCGCCGATGTCGCCATTTGCATTTGCACTCATCCGGTTCAACTCCGCTGTGGTCATTTTCTTGCCGTGATCGTCAGCCAATGCCGGGCTCGCCGTTGCACCGATCAGTGCAGCGGTGGATACGCCCATGAATATTTTGCGGGTGGAAATGGAAAATCGCATGTAAGTCTCTCCAGTAAAATCAGAAATCGGGCCCCAAAAAAAGCCGCACTTCGCATATGTTTTGCGCTTGATGTCCCCGATACAATAACCATTCAACAAAGGCAAAAAGGTTGCGTTTGAAATCAAGTTTTAGATGAAAGGCGCTTAGCCATCGATGAACGACGACAGCCTGTGTTCAGCACAGTCGCGTTTTCAACTGCTCGACATCCTCCCGGTCATGATAGATGGCGAAGCCGATCCGGAGCACATCGCCGCGGACATCTGTGACGACATTCTGCTCGGTCAGGTGATCGTGCAGTTTCTGAGCCTCCTTGCCCTTGAAAGCCAGGAACCGGGCATGGGGTTCGTCGGTGAGCGGGTTCAGCAACTCCATGCCGTCCAGAGGATTCCCATCGAGAAAATGGCGCTGCAGGCCCGCGACATGTCGCGAGATTACCGCCGTACTCAGACCGTTGTCCGCGAGCATCTTCTGTACGGCGTTGAAGCGGTAAAGACCCGAAGGATCGAATGTGCTCCCCAAAAAACGCCTGCCGTCTCGGGCATAGCCGATCTGACCCGGAGGCAGGCTGAGATCATCAAAGGCCGCATACCAGCCGGTAACTTTTGGTCGGGGCGCAAATCCCGGCGGTGCATGCAGGAAACAGACGCCCTCGCCCGCCATCGCATATTTATAGCCGCCGGACAGATAGAAAATCCGGTCCGCGACCGCTGACAGATTGGTCTCGATCGCCATGAATCCGTGATAGCCGTCGATCACCACCCACGGTCCTTCCGGGCGGGCCAGCGCGGCCAGTTCTGCGACCGCCTCCAGAATCGTTCCCGAATTGAACAGCACCTGACTGGCAAAGATCAAATCATGGGTCCCGGCAGCGGCTTCCGCCGCAATCCTGTCTGCCGGAACGGTCATGACTTCCACGTCCCCGGCCTCCGCCCAGCGATCCATTTGCCGGCGAAAGCTGTGAAACTCGCCATCGGTCGCCAGCACCCGCACCGGGTGCTTGTCGATGCTCGCAATAATCCGGACCAGAAAATCATGCGTGTTTGGCGCAAAGGCGACAGTCGCGGGGTCAGGCAGTTTCAACTCGTCTGCGATATGTTTCTGAGCTTCCTCCCAGACTGGCCCCATGATTTTGGACCATTTGTGATCGGCGAGGCTGGCCGCATCTTCCCACGCCTGCATCTGACCCGCCAGACTCGCATCCGGCCAGAGATGATGACTGTGGGCTGCGAAATGCAGACGGTCGGGTGCAGCGTCCAGGGATCTGGCAAACAGATGTTTCCAGCTCATGGTCGGGCAAGGCTTTGCAATAGACAGCGCATCATCACATTGCCTAGCGCGAAAACCAGAGCTTTCCAATGCGATTGCAACGTCGCAATCAATCTCCGGAGGAAGCGTCTGGCCGCTCGGCAAGCAGCGCCCGGACCAGCGGCTGCAGATTCTCGTCATAGCGGGCGAGCATCACATGCTCTTCCGCGGTATCGAAATGGCTGATCAATTGCTGGCCATTCCACCAGTGCAGCGCGATGGCTGGCGGATCGGCCACGATCATGTTGCGCCCATCGGGGTTTTCGGGGTCAATCGGCGCCAGATCAAAAGCCACCTGCGGTGCGGTGGATGCGCAGATCGACAGGCTCGCTCCTGCAAACCAGGTCGAGATATTGCGGTGAAGATGCCCGGTGATCATCGCTTTGACCTGATCATGACCGGCGATCGTGTCACGGAGAACCGACACCCAGGGTTCGTCGGGATGGGTATTCATCCAGGCGATGCCGGATTCGACAGGCGGATGGTGAAAAACAAGCACGGTCGGACGGTCCGGCTTTTCCGCCAGCCGGTCGGCCAGCCATTTGGCGCGGACTGCGCAAAAAGCCCCGCCATGCCGCCCCTCTTCCAGCGTATCGAGGAACAGCAGGCGCAAGGGGCCGTCATCAATCTCATACTGGACGAAGCCGTCCGCCGTCGGGACATCGGGAAACTGCTTGCAAAAGGGTTTGCGCAAATCATGATTGCCGAGACACATGTGGACCGGGAACGGCACAACCGAGAGCGCGTTTTCGAGTCGGCGATAGCTGTCCTGATCACCCCGATCGACCAGATCGCCGGTGGCCAGCAGCAGATCAGGCTGCGGTGTCATCTCGCAAATCTGCCGGATCGCCTGATCCAGCCGCTTGCGGTTGAATTCTGCCGGATTATCCGGATCGAAACCCAGATGAATATCCGTAATTTGCGCCATTAACATCGGCGCTCCTCCTCGATCTGGTCGCAACTTGCGACGGTCAATTTGCCACTACTGCCGGCCGGCGATTTCCTTCTCCGGTTTTTTCTGTTTTTCCTTTTGCTGCTCCCTGATCAGCCAGGGCGCACCTTCGTCCGCGTGATAGTCATGACACATGGCGCAGCTGGACGGCACATCCGATGCTGTCTGGAATTCCCCGCCATGACATTCGCGGCAGGTCTTGATTCCGGGCAGCAACAGGTCACGCGCATCCGCGGATGTCGTGGCATTGTGACAGGATGTGCAATCCTCGTCATTATGTGCTTCGTGACTGAACCAGCCCTTGTGCATGTAGCGATCTGTCTGGGTGATGGGCTTGATGCCATAATCCACACTGCCCCGGGTCGCGGGCGGGATGACACCATGACAGTCAAAGCAGGCACCACCACGGGAAAAGACCTCCTGGATCGCAAGATTGGCCCGGGTCGGCCGGAACCGCACCGCTCTGGCATAGTCACTGGCGACGCGCGTGTCATTGGCCTCGCCCGGACGCCGGCGTTTCATGCCGCCGAGATTGATCGGCCGCGTTGGCCCCGTGGCGCGATAATAGGCCCGCAGGTCCGCGCGCACCATTTCCGGTTCGCCGTGACGCAAGGTCCGGATCGTCCCGCCAATCTCGTCAAAGGCAAGGCTGTGGCACATCGCGCAGTCTTCCTGCATGTCGACCGGCTTGAAACGGACACCTTCCGAATCGGGTGTATGGCAGTCCGCGCAGACCAGCGAGGGGCCGAATCCAAATTTGGCCGACAGCCGTCGGCCCATCTGGGCGACGCCGCCGGTTTTGGACATGTGGATATCATGCGGAAATTTCAGGCCATTGTCCTCGGTTGGCTTCTCATCCAGCGAAATCCGCCTGCGAGGAGGGTTTTTGCCGCCTGGCTTGAGCAGGACAGCCGGCCGGAACTGAGGATGGGCGATGCCGAAATCCGACGCGTTTTCCAGTTTTGTGTCGGTCAATCTTGTGTCCAGTCCGTCATGGCAGTCCGCGCAGAATTTTTGCGCAGTGGGTTCCATAGCACCCGCGCCCTCATGCTCGGTGTGACATTCGACACACCGCCCGCGCGGCTTGTTGAAGGCGGCGGCAAAGGCTGCCCCCACTCTGGCAAGTCCTTCAGGGTCTCCCATGGAGGTCAGCAGGCGATCAGGTGCGGCGTGGTCATGCGCATCATCCTCGTGGCAGTTCATGCAACTGGTATCCGTCACGGTCACAAAGGCGTCGACATGACAGGCCTGGCAATCCCCTTCGAGCGCATGATGGGCATCGCTGAGCGCACCGGATGACCACATCGTGTCGGCATGGAACTGGTCTGGTCGCTCTTCCACACCCCTGTAAGTGGCCCATGTGTATATGGGCCAGATCAGGAAGGCGACCAGTACCAGACCGACGAAACTCCAGGCGCTCATGCGTTTGCCGGGCAGCAGACCCTTCAGGGTATAGAGCGCTCCTTCTTCCCGATCCGCGGCCGAATCGGACAGCGCCTCCACCCGCTTGACGGTCAGAATGATTCCCTCATCATCCTTGCTGACCGAAATCACATGTCCGCCAAAACCCAGTTCTGCACCATCGCCGGGATCCAGGGTAGCGGACAGTTTGTCCCGGCCATCGACCGAGAATTTCTGCCCCGATATACTCTCTATCTCGATCGTGCCATCGTCCAGCTCACGGATCACCGCATGTTCCGGATTGACTGCGAGGTCGGGCAGGTGAATGGGGCTTTCGGCATTGCGCCCAATGACAATTTCGGCTTCGCTAAAGGGATTGGACCGGATGATTTCCCGGCCATCTGCCGTAACCGCGATCTGGCGAACGATAAAAGTCACGCGCTTATCCCCCGCCTACCAGTAAAAAAAGACGCTGATGATATGCGCGGAAAGCGAGGCAATCAGGGCAAATGTCATGGGAACATGGACGAAAAGCCAGACCTGGAGCATCGCCTTCAGCCGCAGGTGCCTTCGGACACGGGCCAAGGTTGCCTCTTTTTTCTGGAGCAGGGCATCCACCTTGTCCAGCGGGTCGTCACCCCCCATGCGAGGCTGATAGGCGCGCTCGCGCCTCAGGTCAGCCTGCGCACGGCGGGTTTCGCAATTGGGATATTTGCCCGATATGCGACGGAAAAATCCGCCGCCAAATGGGTCCTGTTCCAGCGATTGCTGTACCAGAGCCGCATGCTCCGCTGACAGCGGCTGGGCAGCTTCGTGCAACTGCCGGTCGAGCGAGCGCAGATTTTCCAGCATCTCCGTTTCGGTCATCTCGTCGCGATTGTCCGAGAGCGCCTGCGGGATGGTGGCATAGAACCAGATCCCGAAAATGCCGGAGATGATCACGATCATCATGAAGGCATAGGCGGCGGTGTGGATATTCCAGCCGAACTGGAAACCGGTGTGGAGTGTGCCGACAACGATCAGGCTCAGGCCGAGATAGATATGGGCCGAGGTCCACGCCTTGAGCGACCAGCTGCCCGGCGTCATCGCCCGCTTGCGCACGCCGAGCATGGTCAGCCACAGGATCAGCAGCGCGCCGATGGTGCCCAGCGTATAGCCATACCAGCTGCCGCCATTATGGCGCGGCGACACGTCGATGAAGAGATAGCTGACAATCGATACCAGCATGATCGCTGATGCGATCTTGAGCCAGCGATAGCCGGCATGCTTGAGAAAGCCGTCATGCATCGCGACAGTTTTGCGAGACACCTCGCCGGGAACAGGAACCGAAGCCATCAGACAAACTTTCCCGATTGAACATGCCCGGCATTCCCGGTGACCCTGATACCGGCACCAGTTCCGCTCATCCTGAGCCTGTCGAAGGATGACAGGTCCTGACTAGCATGGTTCGACAGGCTCACCATGAGCGGAACTTGGCGGCGCGGGCACGGTTGGTGGAATTCGCAGATCATCATGCGTCCTCCTGCTCGAGCTTGGCGACGGTCAGGAATTCTTCCGGTGCCACGCGGATCGCTGCGCCGGTCGGACAGGCGCGGACGCAGGCGGGACCGCCGCTGATCCCGGCGCACATGTCGCACTTGATCGCTTTCTTGGGTTTCTCCACCGCCGGATCACTATTCTCCGCGACCCAATTCTTGTCCGGTTCGCCCGGTCCGGGGCCAAATCCGAACAGCAGCCAGTTCAGGATTCCCGGCTTTTTCGGCGGCACCTTGTCCATTCGGATCACACCATAGGGGCAATAGCGCTGGCAGTTGCCGCAGCCGATACAGGTGTCATCGATAAATACTTCGCCGTCCGGGCCGCGATGGATGGCATCGGGCGGGCAATCGGACATGCAGTGCGGATGCTCGCAATGGCGGCAGCTGGTTGGCACATGGAGATGCGCATAGGTCCGCCCCGCCTCGCGATCGAGCCGGCTGAGACCTTCATGACTGTCCGCGCAGGCCTTCTCGCAATTGTCGCAGCCGACGCAGAGATTCTCGTCGATCAACAGCACATCCGTGGCTTCGCCAATCCCGTTGTCGACGAGGAAATTGGCGACCCCGCTATACATGTCGACCACACCGGAAAAGCTGTCCTTCTTCGCCTCGACAAAGGCGTTGACATCCTGACGCGAGGCCATGTCCTTCTTCGCCCGGTTGAGCAGATCGGGATGCTGGTCGAGCACTTTCTTGAACGCATCGCCGACAATCCTGATCACTTCCGACTTGATCGCCGCCTTGACGGTCGCCGTCCGGACACCGCCGGCAATCAGCGTCATCTCCCCGACATAGGATCCCGCCGGCAGATAGGAGAGGAAGACGGGTTTCCCGCCAATTTCCTTCTCCACCACCATCGAACCGACGCGGATGACGTAAATGTCATTGCCTTCATCGCCCTCGTTGATAATCGCTTCCCCGGCGCGGATATTCATGATCTCGCTGGTCTCGACGACCTCGGCAATATCTTCCTTGGTGAGGCCAGATCCAAACATCTGCAGCAATTGCCGTTCGGTCGAGATCCGGGTGATCGCCCGCTTCGCTGCCGGAACCGAGGCCTGCAGCTTGAGCGCCGCAGTCCGCGAGATTTCGACAACGATCAGGTCTTCCGCCGCCCGGATGGTCGCGCCGCGTCGCCGGCCGGAGATCAGGCCGACTTCACCGAAGATCGAGCCTTCCTCGATCGGCACGGTAATCGAGGGGTTATTCGGGTCGATTTCGACCGCCACCGATCCCTGGCCAATGGCAAAAAGCGAGCTGCCGGGCTCGTTTTTCTCGAAAATCACTTCACCCTTGCGATATTGCCGGGGTTCGCTGTCGAGCATGAATTCCCGCATCTGCAGCGGCGACAGCTCGTTGAGAATGGTGACATTCCCACGGAAAAATTCCAGCCAGTCATCGACCGAGCGTCCCTTGGGCAGGACGCGGAATTTCTCTTCCAGAATCGGTTCGTCCGCCGGCTTGAGGTCGCTATTGCCGTTGATAAACTCGATCACATCATAGCCCTGGTTCATGCAGTGCTTGATGAGCGGATAGCCGGCGAGCGCGCCGATGACATAAATGCCTTTCTTGGTGCTTTCAAAGGCCGGCGAGAGTTTGGGATAGGCCTCGCGGTCCTCGCTGGTAAACTCGATCCCGCATTCCTCGACAAATTTCCGCGGCGGGGCCGAGCCCATGCGCGCGATAATCCGGTCGCACTTGATGGTCTCTTGACCATCCCGGGTTTCGAGCACCAGCTCGCCATCCTTGACCTCGGCCGGCGTGGTCTCCGTACGGACATCGACCTTGCCCTGCTCGCCCGCCTCCATCAGCAGCTTCACATTGGCTTTCTTCGCCCGGGCAAATTCGGGCGAGCGGTTGAGAATGGTGACGACATTGTTCTGCGCCGCATCGGCGGACAGTCCGAGCGCGTTTTCGATCCCCGCATCGCCGGACCCGATCACGGTGATATGCTCGTCATAATATTCGCCCGGATCGTCCAGCTGATATTGCACCAGCTTGTTGTCGCCGCCCGGGCAGCGCATCAGATTGGGGTTGCCCTGGGTACCGATCGCCATGACGATCGTCTCGGCCTTGACTGTCTCGCCGCTTTTCAGCGTGATGGTAAAATTACCTTCTTCGCCTTCGATCTTCACCGGTTCGGCATTATACTGGACATTGACCCCGCAAGCCGCCGTCTGTTCGTCCCAGACGCCCAAAATGGCTTCGCGCTTGCCGGCATCGAAATCCATGTCCGAGCGCAGCACCAGCTGGCTGGGCGTCGCCATGACATGCTTGCCCTTCTGATATTTGAAAATCGTGTCTGACAAATGATCGGTCTTTTCGAGCAGGATATGCTTGAGTTTCAGCTGTGCCGCGCGACCGGCGGCACTCATGCCCGCTGGCCCGGAACCGACAATGACAACTCGATATGTGTCCGACACGCGCTTGCTTCCCCCTCTTGCCCTTTCCGATCAACGCTCCCTCATGCGTTTTTGCGACCGGAACCAGCAATCTTTTTCGGCTTTAGCGCGACCCCAAAAGACCTGATTAACCATCATCTTACCAAAAAGTCTTTTCAATGCCAGTGCTAAATATCACTGCACCAAGGCCGCATTCCGGCCATCCATGCGTCCGAAACAGCGCCCTGAATTATTCGCTTGTCAAAAGTCCGGTCTTGCCCAAAATAATAGCAATTATCACCGGGTCGCACCGATGGGAGAGAATATGAGCGAGCCAGACAGCTCAAAAGACGGGCCCGACAAGCCTGCCAGCAGCCCGGAAAAATCCGGCGAAAATATCGGCCGTATCGCCCTGATCCTGGCAGGTATTCTGGCCGTCGGCGCGGTGGGCGTGCAGCTGTATCGCAGTACCGCCGATACGGAGATTCCGGCAACCGTCGCCTCTGCACCGGCACCAGACGCGGCCCCCAGCGTCAATGAGGTGATCGCGGGACTGGAAAAGAAGCTGCAGGAAAATCCGGACGACGCCGAAAGCTGGCGGATGCTGGGCTGGAGCTATTTCGAGACGCAGAAATTCGCCGAATCCGCTACCGCGATGAAAAGGGCGACCAGTCTGGACCCGGACAATCCGGAATATTGGTCGATGCTCGGCGAAGCGCTGGTCATGTCCAGTGACGGGACACAGGTGCCTGCCGATGCTGCCGAAGCCTTTGACAAGGCGCTGGCGCTCGACAAGAGCGATCCGCGAGCGCGCTATTTCCTCGCGGTGCGCAAGGATATCTCCGGCGATCATCAGGGCGCGATCAACGACTGGTTCGCGCTGCTCGAAGATACACCGGCCGACGCACCCTATGCCGAGGATGTACGCCGCGTCATCTCGCAAGTCGCCGAGAAGGAAGGCATTGACGTCGCCGCCCGCTTGGCGAAAGCGACCCCGGCCGCCCCGACCGGCGGCATGTCCACCGACGGCCCCGCCGTCGCCACCGCCGCCATTCCCGGACCCAGCCGGCAACAGATGCAGGACGCTGCCAGCCTGCCGCCCGGTCAGCAGGAAGCGATGATCGCCCAAATGGTCGACGGTCTCGACGAACGACTCCAGTCGAACCCAGACGATCCCAATGGCTGGATCATGCTGATGCGCAGTCGCATGCAGCTGGGCCAGACCGTCCAGGCCCAGCAGGCCCGCGACCGCGCGCTGGCAGCGTTCAGGAATGACGGCGCCGAGGCGAAACGGATCAGGGAAGCGGCGGCAGCGCTCGGGATCGGGGGGTAGGCGAGAGATCTGATTTGGGTGCAAAAGCGGGCGTTGGATTGTTGCTTTGAACCTTGTTCCAAATTCAGAATCCAACCGCGACATGCTTTTGCTGGTCGCTGGCATCCAATTGTGACAAATTACGCGAATGTCACTTCACCGACCGAATTATGGCAAACGAATAGCCAAATTTGCAATCCTGTCAGTCCTTTGTTTCACAACAATTGCGGCACTCTATTTCTGGGTGTATTTGCGTTCTCACGAATGCATGGGTTTGGGATGGAGCAATAACACCAACTTGTTCTATTCATCGAGTCTGGACCCTCTAAGTTGTATGGATGTAGGAAATTACAAAAAATATGAGGGCTTCTGGGTCGAAGAGTACGAGAGCGCCAGATTCTACTCCCTGGATGCGATTCCTTCCTCCTTTGCCAACTATGAAGACGGCATCGCGATCAGGATTGACGAGGCTGCGAAGCACTTGATTTATCAAAATCTGGGTCTGGAATTCAACAACCGCGACGTTCGCCGTTTTCGCATTTCTTTTTGGGGAAACAAGCTGACCAATCCAACCCGGCACCGATCCGCCTGGCGGAATCACTATGTTGTCCGCAAAGTAGACCAAGTCGAGTTGATCGAATCTCGTGACGTCGGGAACCAGGATTAATTTCCAAATCTCGTCGGAAGAATAAGCTCCGGAAACCCGATGTCCGCTTTCGGGATATTGCGGAAACAACCCAGAGGGGACTTATGTTTATAGCCAGACTAGCCTTTGCGAGTTCAATTACATGGATGATGGTGGGTATCCTGGCCCTTATATTCAACCCTCCATTTCTAATGGTTTTTGTTCCCTTCATCATTCTTATGATTCCAATATGGCTCTTGCTCGATGCGAAATGTGAGAACTGTCGTCTCAGGGTGATGAAGACTGCCAAAGGGTTCAGAGATCGATTGAACCTGATGTCCAACCCCATCTGCTCGAACTGTGGGGAAAGTCTCGTGGAGGAAAAAGACTCAAACTGATGGCGATGGCGCACCCGATTACGGGATATAGCTGCCACCATGTTTGTGTCCGCTTTGGGCGCATAAGCGGACACTAAAATGACAAACCAGAACTTCCCCTACCAATCCACTTTCGGTCCGAGAATTGCTCTTACTTTGCAACCTCTGCATCGCTGACGTTGGCGCTCAGTGTGTCGAGCAGCTTCTGAGCGGTTAGCGGCATCGACCAGTTCTTTCTGGCGCAAACGCCGACAGTCATTGCGGGAACCAAGGTGTCATCGCGAATGAAGGCAAACTGATTGCGACGTCGTAACTCTCTTTCGTTCTCGGAAAAAACACTCGTCCAGAAATTCGAACGCGCCACCAGCCTGAGAATGAAATCATAGTCATCGACCAGGATTCGGGGGCCATCAAATGGAATGTCTGCTGCCTGCGCAATGTGGGTCATATTGCGCTGAATGCTGGCCGGTGGCGTTTCACAGGCAATCGGGTAGCGCAGGATTTCGTTGGTGGACCCGCTAGCCTCGAGAACTGGGTGGTCTTTCCGAACGACTATAGAGATGGGCAGTGTGAAAAGAGGTTCAAATTTCAGACTTGGATGCAGAACCGGATCCGCCCCAAACTCGTCTTCATATCCCAAAGCGATGATTGCAAAGTCAAGTTGGCCGGCGCGTACCGCGTCCGTGAGCACTGGCGCATCACGCGTGTCGAGTTTCAGATGAATACCTGGATACTCAATCGAAAAAGCGATCAGACTTTTGCGAAAGAAGATACTCTGGATGCAGGGGCGGACACCAATCCGCATTGAGCCTTCTTCGCCTGTCCTATAGCGATTGATCTCAGCCTCAATGTCGTCCGCATGATTTATCAGATCGGATCCTTGCCTAACAAAGACTTCCCCAAGGCGAGTCAGTTGAACACCGCGCGGCATTCGCCGAAAAATTTCGAATCCCAGACGTTCTTCCATCGCTTGCAGTCGCTTCGTGACAGCTGGCTGGGTTAACCCCATTTCCGACGCCGCGAGCTGAATGCTTCCGGCTTTGGATATCTGAGAAACGGTCTTGATATCGCTAATCTCGATCATTTTTTGGTATTCCTCAATCTTATATAAATATGAGAATTTAGAATTTTACATTATGTCTATCTTGCCTTCAATAGCATTCGAATGTGATCGTTACGGAGGATGCCCGCATGGCGACTATCGGAAAGCAAGTGGTGCTGGACGCGCCAGCATTCATTCACCCGTCTGCCCAACTCTATGGCAAGATCAGGATTGGCGAAGCCGCTTCAATCTTCGCGAATGTCGTCATGCGATCAGAAACATTCGAGATCGTCATTGGTGAACGAACGAATGTTCAGGAGTTTGCGATGATCCATGTGGGTGACTTCACGCCCACGATCATCGGCGACGATTGTTCGATTACCACCCGAAGCACGCTGAGAGGCTGTACGATCGGTGATCGCTGTCTGATTGGGATCAATGCCACTATTATGGACGGTGCCGAGATCGGAGAGAATTCGATCGTGGCCGGGCACGCTATGGTCGACAAGAATGCGAAATTCGAAGCGAATTCCATTATTGCCGGTGTGCCTGCGAAGAAAATCAGCGAGCGCGACAACTCCAGCGTCACAGTTCTGAATTCGGCGATCTACCAAGCCATTTCGCAAAACTATGCCCGAGGCAAAGAGCGCCTTTCGGATGAGCAGCTGGCCCAGATCATGGCCAAAGCACAGAAGCTTCAGGAGCGTGACCAAAACGGGACAAGGACGGTAACAAACCAATGAGCAATTCTGTCACCATAGAAACGCGCGACAAAGTCCTGATCATCACAATGACCAGGCCCGAGGCGCACAACGCGATCAACAAGGATATGGCTGAAGCAATCGCCGCAGCTGCAGATCGTCTCGATGACGATCCAGGCCTTGCAACAGGAATTCTTGCCGGATCGGCGAAGGCATTTTCATCTGGAATGGATCTCAAGGCCTTCCTGCGCGGAGAAACGCCGATGATTGAAGGACGTGGCCTCGCAGGAATAACCGAGACTCCACCCAGAAAGCCCCTGATCGCCGCAGTAGATGGATTTGCACTCGCAGGTGGCTGCGAACTCGCTCTCGCATGCGACATGATTGTCGCTTCCAAAGGTGCATCCTTCGGGCTTCCGGAGGTCCGGCGCGGACTGATTGCGGGAGGGGGCGGTGTTGTGAACCTCCCACGGCGGATACCGCGCGGTCTCGCCATGGAAATCATCCTCACAGGTCAACCTGTTCCGGCTCAGCGCGCCTACGAGATGGGGCTCGTCAATCACTTGACCGAAGGGCCAGCACTTGATGAAGCATATTCGCTTGCTGCGACCATTGCTGAAAATGCCCCGCTGGCGGTGCAAACCTCGAAAGAGGTTGTCTCAAAGTCCTGTGATTGGCCCCGGGAGGAACTTTACTCACGCCAGAATGAAATGATCGCGCCAGTCTTCATATCGCACGATGCGCAGGAAGGTGCGGCGGCGTTTGCTCAAAAACGCCAGCCTGTTTGGAAAGGGAAATAGGCGCGAACAAAAAACGGCAATGCAGCAAGCGATATCAGTTGAATTTGCCATGCCAAGGAGATTGAATGTGACCGTGCTTACCGATGAACTGCATGACGCAGCCCTCGAACAACTGACCTCGGCAGGACAGCTGCTGGAAGTACATGCTATTGATCGACCTTGGGGCGAGCAATTGGCATTCAAGAACACCCCGCCGAACTTGGGTGGTTTCTTTATGTTCATGCTCCAGCACGCGGAAAAGACGTTTCTCGTTTATCGCGAGGAACGCTACACCTTTGGCGAAGTGTGGGCGCGCGCGAACAAGATTGCTGCGGCCCTGCATGATCATGGCGTGCGAAAGGGCGACCGTGTCGTGATAGCAATGCGCAATTACCCGGAATGGATCTTTTATTTCATCGGTATCGTGTTGATCGGCGGAGTTGCGGTGCCTCTCAACGCATGGTGGAAGGGCGGTGAAATTGCGGGTGCTATCGATGATGCCGGATCGAAACTCGCTGTCGTGGACGCAGAACGCCACCAGCGGCTGAGCTCGGTTGCCGCTAAGATCAAACAAGTTGTCGTTCGGGGTAGCCCAATTGTCGACAACGCGATTGCCGACGAGGACTTCGTGACAGGGGCAGCCACAACTCCGCCACCTGTGCAAGTCACTCCCGATGACGACGCCACCATCTTCTACACCTCCGGATCGACAAGCTATCCCAAGGGTGCCGTGTCAACGCATCGCGCACTGACGAACGCAATGTTCAATTTCGCGGCATTCGGGCTGGCGCAGCAGGCGGTGGAAAAAGGCGTGACTGGAAAAGAGCCCTCGTCCCGGCAGCCCGCGTCGCTGTTGTCGGTGCCCCTCTTCCACGTCACCGGTTGCCACAGCATCTTCATGATTTCGGTACTTATCGGGCGAAAGGTCGTTATTCTCGATAAATGGGATCCCGAGCAAGCGCTACGCTTGATCGAGAAGGAACGCGTGACAACATTTATGGGTGTTCCAACCATGAGCCGTGAACTGACCGAGCACCCCAATCGCGAGGACTACGATCTGTCCTCACTGGAGGAAATCACCGCCGGAGGCGCAGCGCGTCCAGCTGAACAGCTCAAGCGCCTGTATGATACGCATCCGAACATTCGACCCGGAATGGCCTATGGCCTTACCGAAACAAACGGCACAGGCGCGATCAACAATCGAGACGGCTACAAGGTGCGCCCAGCTTCTACCGGCCGCGCACCCAAACCGCTCGCCGAACTGGCGATTCTTGATGACGCAGGAGAGCGCTTACCTGACGGTGAAACCGGCGAGATCGCTGTTCGAGCGGTGACCATAGCGAGGGGCTATTGGAACAGGCCGAATGATACCACAGCTGCATTCACATCAGAAGGCTGGTTCAAGACGGGTGATTTGGGCATTTTGGAAGCCGATTACCTTACCATTGTCGACCGAAAAAAAGACATGATCCTGCGCGGCGGCGAGAACATCGCTTGCCAGGAGGTTGAGGCAGCCATGCTTGCTGATGCCTCGGTTCTGGAAGCGTGCGTCTTTGGTGTGCCTGACGAGCGGCTGGGCGAAGCGGTCTCCGCGGTTGTCTATGTTGATCCTCAGGGCGACTTCGCGACGGACAGGCATCTTGAATTTCTAGCCTCGAGACTAGCCGCCTTCAAACTGCCAAAAACGATCCAGACCACAAGTGAGCCGCTCCCAAGGCTCGGTTCTGGCAAGATCGATAAACTCTCCATAAAAAGGCGTTTTGGCCGCCGCAGCGCATAGGCCCATCCATCCCACTGCAAAACTAAGAGATCTCTTTCATGCTAAGATACCTCTCCTTTCCAGCGCTGATAGCCTTGGCCGGCTGTATGGATTCGCCAAATTATGATGAACTTGTCCGCGAACCCACTGCAGAAGAGGTTGCCGAAGCGCAGGCCTATCTTGATGAACATGATGTTCCACTGCCGGAAGGCTGGGAGTTTGAACAGTTCACGATGTCGGATGGCGCCTATGTTCGAGTGGGCAGAGCGGTGCCAGAGAAACCAACTGCGACCTTGCTCTTCGTGCCAAGCTACACCTCCAGCCAAGAACTTGTTTCGGAGTTCATGAGCGACTGGCACGCGATGGGATATGAGGTCGCGGCGATGGACTTGCCTGGTCAGGGAGGCTCGATACGGCGCAATGACGATCCCCAGAAGACCTATACCGGAGACTGGGGATATTACGGCAAGGCAGTAAGCGAGGTCACAACCCATATCGACGCGACCCGTCAAAGTGATGGTCCCCTGATTATGATAGGCGAGAGCATGGGTGGCCACTCGGTCATCCGGGCGGCGCATGATGGCGGACTGAAGGAAGCAGACGGCCTTTTCCCGCTCGTCCCAGCCATATTGCCACACACGCATAACCGGCCGCCGCTTTGGCTTATGCGATGGGAGACGGGCCGCCAGGTCAGCGCTGGAAACGGGGCGGAGTATGTGATGGGCGAAGGACCCTGGTATCCTGGGGAACGCGACAGCGAGCCTGAAGACCTCTGCGGTCGGGAAGAGAACCGGATGTTCAAGAACGAAGCTCTCTACCGGACCAGGCCGGATCTCCGGGTCGGCGGTGCCACGAACGAGTACATCGATGGGCTGTTCGCATCAGCCGACGAAATGGAAGTCAGTGAAACTTTGCCCAAGCTTGGGATACCGGTCACTTTGATAACGGCTGGGGATGAGATCTATGTCCAGACCGAGATTGCACAGAGGATCTGCACGGATGTCATGCAGACCTGCGAAATGGTGCATATCGAGAAGGCAACTCATTGTGTCCATGTTGATCCGGCGGCAGTTCATCAACGCATTCACGCGGCTCTTGACGATCTGATCGCCCGAGCTCAATCCAGTCGCCGCTCGAAGCGATAGACCGACGCAAGTAGCAGGGGGAATATGAAGAAGACCATCGTCGCAGTCTTGCTTGTCGTGATTGCGCTTGCAGGTGCTGCGAGTGTCTACCTCATCGCGCCAAGCCGAAGCTTTGACCGGACGGCAGCATTGGAACGTGGCGAGCTCTACGATGTTCGAATAGTGCGCGATGCCTTCGGTGTTCCCCATATTTACGGGGATCGCGATGTTGATGCGGCGTTCGGTTTTGCTTACGCGCAAGCTGAGGACAACATAGCAAATATCGAACAGAGCTTCGCCTTTGCACGTGGCGAAATGGGCAAGCAGTCCGGCGAAGATGGTGCCAAGACCGATTACCTGATTGCCGCTATGCGGGTTCGCGAGACCTTTATCGAAAAGTATGAGAAAGATCTTTCATCCGAAGTGCGCGCCGTGCTTGACGCCTATGCCGACGGCATCAATTATTTCTGCGCCCAGGAGGTCGAAAGGTGTTCTCCAGGCTTTGCGCCCCTGACCGGGCGCGAAGTCGCCTCAGCCCCCAAAACTCGCGGACCGTTTGTTTTTGGGTTGAATGACATTCTCACCGAGCTGTTCGACGAGAATGCCAATTTCGAAAGCGATGAGCTTGTCATGCCAAACGTGGATACGAGCGGCTATGCATCCTATGTGGGAATGGATACATCCATCATTGGCTCAAATGCCATTGCGGTTAGCCCATCGAGATCATCCGATGGCTACACGCGGCTCTATTCCAATGCGCACCAGCCTTTTGTCGGGCCAACTGCCCTCTACGAGGCGCGGATCAAGTCAAGCGAAGGCTGGGACATCTATGGCGCCTTTGTTTCAGGATCACCTTTCGCCATTTTTGGTGCAAACCCGGATTTGGCCTGGACGATCACGGTGAGCCAGCCCGACCTGATCGACGTGTATCGACTGGAAGTCGATGATCCCGACAATCCAACAAAATACCGGTTTGATAGCGAGTGGCGCGATCTCGAGATTTCCACCGTGAAACTTCGCGTCAAACTGGCCGGTCCGTTTAGCCTTCCGGTCGAGCAGGACGTTTACCACTCGGTGCACGGCCCGGTCCTGAAAACCCCGCACGGCTGGTTTGCCATTTCGTTCGCGGGATATGGTGACATCCAGTCCATAGCGCAACTCTACGAGATGAATCGCGCAAAAACACAAAAGCAGTGGTTGCGAGCAATGCACCGACAGGGCGTAGCAGCCTTCAACATCATCTACGCCGACAAGACGGGCAACATCGCATATTACTACAATGCTAAAGCTCCTGTCCGATCGGAGAAATGGGATTGGTCCAAGGTCGCGCCGGGCAACAGCAGCGAGTTCCTCTGGTCTGGATATCATCCCTTCAAGTCAGTGATGCCTTATGTCGAAAACCCCAAATCCGGTTTTGTCGTTTCCGCCAATCATGACCCGTATCACGTGACCGGCGCCAACGACAATCTCGATCCAAGTGATTTTCCCGCCCATCTCGGCGTCATCAGCGAAACAAGCAATCGAGGGCTGCGGATATTCCGGCTGTTCAACGCGGATCCGTCAATCAGCCGCGAGGAAATCCTGGCGTACAAGATGGATGCTCGCTATGCACCGGATTCCTACTTGATGCAGCTGCTGGGTGACATTCGATCCAATCCGGCGATCGCTGACGAGCCGGAATTTGAAAAGGCTCTGGAGCTGTTGGCGGCGTGGGACGGGAATACCGAGATCGCCTCGCGCGAAGTCGCACTCGCTACCCGGATTGGTCATTTGCTGCTGGGTATCCAGCTGAACCCCACAAAGTCCAGACCCAGCCTGACCGACCCGGTCAAAGCGGTTCGCCAGGCTATCGCCGAGCTCAACAAAGGATTTGGACGGATCGATCCGACCTGGGGAGAGGTTAATCGGCTGAAGCGGGGAGAAATTGATCTGCCTATTCGCGGCGGGCCCGATGTTCTCCGAGCGATTTACTCAACCGACAATCCCAACGATGGTCCAATGTCAGCAATAGCCGGAGACAGTCTGCAATTTCTCATTGAGTGGGATCCGAAGGGAAAGATGGCAATTCAGAGCATTTATCATTTCGGTGCAAACAAGTGGGATGCATCCTCTCCGCACTATGCCGATCAGGCGACACTCTTTGCGACTGAAAAATTTCGCACTCCCCCGATTACGCTAGAGAAGGCAATTGCCGAGGCAACTTCCGACTATAATCCGTTGGAACGATAGCGATCTCAATAGTGCTGAAATTGTCCGATGTGCGGACCGTCTGTTTCTGTCCGCTTTAGGCGCAAAAGCGGACACTAGTATCGTGTCAGTTTGAAACACATTTTCAAAATTGTTGAAGAATCGGTTTGGTTAGTGTTCTTTACAGTGATCGCGAAATCCTAGCCTGCTCAGCTATTAGCGAATTTTGTAGATTTTTTGGGCAGCATCAGAATTGTGCAAAGAGGAATGTTATATGAATAGGTTCTGGTCGATCTCTTTTTTGATTACAGTGTTTTCTTTTTCGAACGCGGCAAGCGCTGCTGTTGTGATGAAAACTCTCGAAGTAACCAGCACAGACTTCTTCTTTGTTAATGGCAATGGCGCAGAGGCTCCGACTGATCCACTATCGATTGTTTTTTCTGTTACGTTTGATAACGCCGCCGATATAGAAAGTTCAACAAATGGTCTGAACATAATTTCGGCGTCAGTGCCATATTCAGCCGAATATTCCTATGATAGCAATTCAGATCTGCTGGTTCTGGCGACGAATTCGGGTGTCGGTAGTTGCCTTCTCCCAGCTAGCAGTTTTTGTATTTTCATGTCCAGTTTCTCAACAGCCCCCGTATCCATCGGTGCTTTGCAAGCTACCAGTGTAGCTGGAATTTGGAGATCAGATAATACAACAATTTCTGCAGTGCCCGAACCAGCAGCATGGGCTTTCATGATCTTTGGCTTTGGTGCCATTGGCGGTGCGATGCGCCGGTATCACAAAACGAATATGAAAATTAGCTACGCTTAAGCAAAAAAGTTACAATCCAAGACCTGTCTGATCAATCTGGCGGGACTTTTGGTGGTGTTTTGGTGTCCGCATTCGGGATATTACGGGCCCTTGGCCTCAAAGTCCGATAGGGTAGGAACCGCCTTCAACCTCGCCACTGAATAGGTCTATGCCGAACGAAACCCAAGGTTTTTCCATTGAAGATGGATCGTACGCTTCGCCAGAAACAATTTGACCTTCTTTCTTGAGGTTCCTGAATCCATCCCATGAGATCCTCCTGCTTTGCCAGAGCTGGCCTTCGGCGGTGTGCGATTCAAACCACAGCCCATTAGCGCAAACCAATGCCTTTCGTTCACTGTCAAACCAGACACTACCAATGCCAATTTCCATATCTCTGACTAACCGACGATTATCAATGTCTACTATGTAACCCCAACCGCCTGCAACAATCATCACCGCACTTGATCCAAGCTCAAGGCGAACTTCGCTTAACCTATTGCTGTCGTAAGTCGCAAAGTTACCGATCCAAGTGTCACCACTGTTGCTCGTGAACTCGACTACGTAACCTTCGCGGAAAGCTCCGGCAAATGGAAACGACTGAGCGGGTGGCCCATAGGGTGGCAAACCATCAAGAGGTGTGGCGCTAAACATCTGCTGCTAATAGAGTCACACATTTGCCAAGTCTAGAGTTGGGCTTATCCCAATTTGCTTGTTGGATGTTGCCTATTGGAATGTCCGCTTTCGGGATATTGCGGACGTTAGTTATCTGATGGCAAACACGGGACTGAGTGTTAAGAACCAGTGTCATGAGTTTTTTGAAACATATCCTTTTCGCCATCATTGGATTGACGTTTTCAAGTTTTTGCGCTGCTGGAACGAAGCAAATCGGCATCATAGAAATGAAAGGCTTAACTGCAGTTGGTGGAGACAAAAAGTTTTGTGATGAATGCCCTATTTTTGTTCGAGTGCCAGAGCCACCGGAAGGATTACGGCACATAAGATATGTTGCGAAATATGAACTTACGTGGGCAGATTATTTAAAATCTGTTTCGCAAGGCAAATGTACGATGCCTGGAAATCTGAGTTATTCCCTTGAAGCAAAACCAACAACGATCAAACAGCTAGATATTAGGTGGACCGTTGTAAGCTTGAATATCCATCAGATGCGTTGCTACGCCGATTGGGTTGCAAAGCGTACGAGCTTAAAAGTTGATTTTCCCACGAACGATGAATGGGAATGGTTTGCTCGTGCAGATTCTGTCGGTAAGTATCCGTGGGGAGATGACCCTGATCCGGAAAAAGCGATGGTTTATGAAACAAAAAGCCATTCAAGATTTGGCTTCGCATATGGTTTTGGCTCAAACCAAACAAACTGGCCTGAGCATTCGGGCGGCCCAGTTGGATTGTTCCCACCCAACAATTTTGGATTGCATGATGTAATTGGCCATCATCCGGAGATTACTAAAGATTCGTTCGACGCATTTCAGTTTCTCAAGGATAAAACAGGCCTCGAGATGGACACCATGAGAGGGAGATTAGCATATCCTCTTTATGGAGGCGGCCATCTCGATCAAATCGAGAATATCGGGATCAAAAGAACGGGCGGAGCGATAGCAGATTTCGACGGGAACTTATCGACAAAAACAGCACTTCGTCTCGTGGCCTATGAGGATCATCGCTAGTCAAAATGAGAAGCGCAAAGAGATTTCTGCCAACCATTTTCTAACGCCCGCTTTCGGGATATTGCCGTCACTTCGGCCAACCTCCGCAATCGGCAGAAAGCGGACGTGGGGATAGCGTGGGTCGCTATTCAGACAATCACGCCATTGCGGGGATCTACTCGGCAACTTCGATGAGCTGGATCAGATTTCCGCAAGTATCGTTAAAGATTGCAAACTTGGCACCCGCAGCTTCCATCGGCGGCACGGAAAATGCCACACCGGCTTTTTGCAACCTGTCATGTTCCGCTTCCACGTTTTCCACGCTGAACTGGGTCCAGGGTATGCCATCTTTTTCAAGAGATTCTTGAAGGGAACGTGCCGCTGGATATTCATTGGGTTCCAGCGCCAGTTCGACACCATCTTCCTCTTCCGGGGAGACCAAGGTAAGCCAGCTGTGCTCGCCCATTTCGATATTGTGCTTGGTTTTAAATCCCAGGACCTCCGTGTAAAATTTATGCGCCTTGGCTTGGTCATCAACCATGACACTCTTGATGTGCATTTTCATCCTTGTTCTCCTTGACTGAATGGACTGAGCCACGGCGCGACAATGCTCTCAAGCGCTCCTGCCGACAGCGAATGAATCTTGGTTCGCCCCTGCCATGCGGTTTGGATCAGCCCTGCTTGTTCAAGCGTCGACAAGTGCCGGCTGATCGCTTGCCGCGACAATGTGAGATCACTGCTCTCGATCAGTCTTGCGCAAATTTCAAACAGGCTCTGGTCATCCCGGTGCCTGAGCTCTTCCAGGATCTGGATGCGCGTATCATCGCCGAGCGCTTTGAAAACAGAGCTGAGTTGGGGGTCGTGTGCAATGCCCATATCTCATAATGCAACATTTATGTTGCATGTCAAACGGAATTGCTGTGCGCGCGCTATCAACATCTGCTGAGAACAATGTTGGCGAACGTCCGCTTTGGGTGCAAAAGCGGACGTTAGGGCAATGCGTTCTGCGTGTGTTTTCGATCCAGGTTCGGAATTCCCGATTTAAGACAAACTGCTTCTCAAGCCTTCTTTTGGACAGGGCTTCCACTTACGCCCAGTTGCGTGACCAGCAATGCTGCTCCGATCAGTGCCCAGCCTTTGAGAAAATGCGCTTGCTGGTTCAGCCGTTCGGCGGCTTCGGCGGCATGGATCATTTCATAGCCGTGGACGACAATCGTAACCGGAATGAGGAAGATGACAAGCAGCCAGCCGCCCAGCCGCGGCCGCCGGTTGAAGAGAATCATCATCGCGCCAAGCAGCTCGATCACGCCAGATATTATCGTCCAGAAAATGGGAAAAGGCACAACCTCAGGTGTGAGCGAGACATAATAGTCGATGTTGGTGAAATGGGTTATCCCTGACAAAAGAAAAAGCGAGCTAAACAGCACTCGTGCAGCCAGTAAGATACTGGAATGATTAGGAAGTCTGGATTCCGTTAGCATGAAATTCCCCGATTGGATTTGTCTGTCTTTACTAGAGTGATAATTATGGATAAAACATATCCGCAATTAATGCAAATCACGAATGAGGTGTAACAATGAAAATACTCAGATATCTGTTTGGCGCGGTGATCGTTTTGGCGCTTGTCGGCATTGGCGGGTTCGTATTCCTCGCGCAATCATCGCAAGGCGGATCGGCACCGGGACTTGCGGCTGGAACCCTGCTTGCCTGTCCCGACGCTCCGAATTGTGTATCAAGTGAAATGGAAACGCCAGCGGACAAGGCTGTCGAGCCTCTGCCGTTGGGATCATGGGCAGCATTGCCAGGCGCAGTTGCCGAAATGGGCGGCACTCTGACTGTCCATGAGGATGACTATATCGCGGCCGAGTTCAGTTCCGACACGTTCGGGTTTGTCGATGATCTGGAATTGCGGTTGGACAAGGAAGCCATCCAGGTGCGATCAGCTTCCCGGGTGGGTTATTCCGATGCTGGCGTCAATGCCGCCCGCGTCTCTGCGCTGCGGAAAATGCTTGCCAACTGAGCAATCCGCACGAAACGAAATGGAGGATCGCCAATGAAGATCGGAAAAGGCGTGGAGCGAGCGGTTCATTGCTGCACGATCCTCGCCCTTTTGCCAGCTGGCGCCGCATTGCCGGGCGAGGCGCTGGCCGAGTTTCTTGATGTCGCTCAGCCTTATCTTGCGAAGCAGCTTCAAGCCCTGAGCCGCGCTGGAATAGTTACCGCTCAGTCGGGGGCGGCTGGTGGCTATCAACTGGCACGTCCAGCACAAGATATCTCTTTATGGGATGTGACCGAAGCATTGGAAGGGACGCAACCGCTGTATCGGTCGGCGGAACTGCGAAGAGATGGCCCATTTGGTGCACCGCCTGATGAGTGTTTGGATCCCTGTCACATCGAAACGGCATTCATGCAAGCGGAAGCGGAATACCGGCGAACATTGCAAGCGATCCCGATTACGCACATTCTCCACAAAGTCCGGCAGACCATGAGCGAGGACCGGAGATTGAGGATCCGCAAATGGATCGAAAATTCATCAGCCGAGCGTGTTTAGTTACTATCCACATCGCTCCCAAACCAGACGGTCCACCACGCCATTCTCCTCAGCCTGCAAAACAAGCCTGCCATTATCGAACTGAAAAGTGCGGACCAGGTCGGTGCCAACCCAATCGGGTATTAGGGCTGTCTCAACATGATGGGTCACTTGTCCGTCAGCAACCGAGTAGGTCCCGCAATAGGCGGTGAACGTGATCGCTGAAAAGAAGAACGCGCGGGCCAGCGGATCAAAATGACCGGATTTGATTGCGGCGACGGACTTGGGAATCTCAATTGGGAGTTGTGGTCTTGGCACGCCCAGTTCGCTGCGCCGTTCAGCCATAAATGTGGCCGACATCACACCGTTTTGAGAGTAAATGATATGGCCGCTGGGATTCTCACCATAAGGTTGGCGGGTGTCACCCTTTGGCATATTGACCGTCCAGGCCAGCAGCTTCCACCCGCCTATGAACGGCTCGTGTGATTGTAAATCCATCGAGTTTTCCTTTTCCTCACACCGTCTCACAAATATCGCGGGAAAAGATAGGGGACTTGGTCTCTTCGCAAAAGCCCCCTCACGCCATACCTAACCCCACGACCATAATGTCCGGAACACCACCGCCATTTCCAAGCGCGCATTTCGATCCAGCATCTTCCGTCTGATACCATCCCGTTCAGTGTCCGCTTTCGGCATGAAGCGGACGCACAGACTATGATCCGGCTTTGGTCATTTTTGGCCGATACCGTGGGGGAATTACACGGTTTTCCGATCCTCGCATAAGAGTTCCCTACTGCCAGGTTGCGATCAACTTGTCATATGCAATAGTCACCGGCTCCGGCTTTTCGTTCGCTATCCTGGTTTTGGGTGATCCGGGTTGACCCAGCCAATAGGCGTTGCCTCGCTCTTCATTGAGTTTCGGACCGAGGTCACCCTGCAATCCGGACCGTTCCAGACGTTCAAGAACACGTTCCTGTTGCTCGCACAGTGCATCAAGGGCTTCCTGTGGCGATTTTGTACCGGAAGAAGCGTCGCCTATATTCTGCCACCATAGCTGAGCCAATCTCGGATAATCAGGAACATTGGTGCCGGTTGGTGACCATTGGGTTCGGGCCGGAGAGCGATAAAACTCGACCAGACCACCGAGTTTTGGCGCACGTTCGGTGAAGGAATCGTGCTGGATGGTCGATTCCCGAATGAATGTCAGGCCGACATGGGATTTCTTCACATCCACGGTGTTGGAGGTTACGAACTGGGCATAGAGCCATGCCGCCTTCGCGCGGTCTGCCGGTGTCGATTTCATCAGTGTCCAGGACCCCGCATCCTGATAGCCAACTTTCATGCCCTCTTCCCAGTAAGCGCCGTGCGGGCTGGGAGCCATGCGCCATTTTGGTGTTCCGTCATCATTAAGGACAGCGGCAGCCTCTTCTCCAACCATGTTGGCGGTGAAGGTGGTGTACCAGAACATTTGCTGGGCGATATTACCCTGTGCCGGAACCGGACCTGCTTCCGAGAAGGTCATCCCGGCCGCAGATGGCGGGGAGAAATCCGCAAGCCATTTGGAATATTTGGCGAGCGCATAGACAGCAGCTGGTGAATTGGTCGCACCGCCGCGAGCCATGCAGGATCCAACAGGCTGGGATTTGTCATTTACCCGGATACCCCATTCGTCGACCGGCAAGCCATTGGGCTCGCCTATGGAACCCATGCCAGCCATCGACATCCATGCGTCGGTGAAGCGCCATCCAAGCGATGGATCTTTCTTGCCATAGTCCATATTGCCATAGACTTTTTCGCCGTCAATTTCCCGGCCGGTGAAGAATTCCGCTATGTCTTCATAAGCGGACCAGTTGACAGGGACGCCCAGGTCATAGCCATATTGCGCCTTGAAATCGGCCTTTATTTCCGGATCGGTAAACCAGTCGTACCGGAACCAGTAGAGGTTGGCGAATTGCTGGTCGGGCAACTGATATAGTTTTTCGTCCGGTCCGGTTGTGAAATCGGTTCCGATGAAATCCGACAGGTCGAGATTTGGATTGGTTACATCTTTGCCTTCGCCCGTCATCCAGTCGGTCAGGTTGCGCACCTGCTGATAGCGCCAGTGCGTTCCGATCAGGTCGGAATCGTTGACATAGGCGTCGTAGATATTCTCGTTCGACTGCATCTGGGTTTGCAGCTTCTCGACCACATCACCTTCACCGATCAGGTCGTGTGTGACCTTGATGCCGGTAATCGCGGAAAAGACCGGAGCGAGAACTTTGGATTCATATTCATGGGTGGCGATGGTTTCGGAAACTACCGAGATTTCCATGCCTTTGAAAGGTTTGGCGGCCTCCATGAACCAGGCGATTTCCGCTTCCTGTTCCTCGCGAGTGAGGCTGGACAGCTCGCCAATTTCTTCGTCAAGAAACCTGGTGGCCGTTCCTTGTGGATCAGACATATCGACTTCAATCTGTGGAGCATCATCGGTTTCGCTCCCGCCAGAACAGGCTACTGCCACCAAGCTCAAGCCAAGGATTACACCCGTTCGAAAAGTTCTCATTTTTTGTTCCGATCCTTTTCCAATTCTATACCCAGCGAAACACGCAAAAGGCAAATAGGCCGCAAATCACCAGTGCTCCATATTGCGGGGCGTCGACCAAACCGATCCACGCAAGGTTGATGAAAGCCGAGCCGAGGAGGGAGATAAACAGGCGATCACCGCGCATTGTCTCGATGCCGAGCACGCCAATCCGCGGCGTGCTGGGATATTTTCTATGCAGCAGCCCCATGCCAATCAAAGTGGCAGCGATGGCCGCGAAGAAGAGCGCGGTCGGCAAGGTCCAGGCCATCCATTCCATGGCAATCTCTCCCGTCTAAACCCGGCCAAGGGCAAAACCCTTGGCAATGTGATTGCGAACAAAATAGATCACAATCGCACCCGGAATTATGGTCAGCACACCGGCCGCAGCCAGCACACCCCAATCCAGCCCGGACGCCGAAACAGTCCGGGTCATGATCGCGGTGATAGGCTTCGCATCGACGCTCGTGAGCGTGCGGCTCAACAACAGTTCCACCCAACTGAACATGAAACAGAAGAAAGCGGTAACACCGATGCCCGGTGCGATCATGGGAATGAAGATTTGGGTGAAAAAGCGGGGGAAACTGTACCCATCGATAAAAGCCGTCTCGTCAATTTCCTTCGGAACACCCCGCATGAAGCCCTCCAATATCCACACAGCGAGAGGCACATTGAACAGACAATGTGCCAACGCGACCGCAATATGGGTGTCGAACAGGGACACGCTGGAATAGAGTTGGAAGAACGGCAGGGCAAATACAGCCGGTGGCGCCATGCGGTTTGTCAGCAGCCAGAAGAACAAATGACTGTCACCAAAAAAGCGATAACGGCTGAAAGCATAGGCCGCGGGCAATGCGACCAGCAGTGAAATCACGGTGTTCATCGACACGTAAATGAAGCTGTTCACATAACCCATATACCAGGACGGATCGGTGAGAATGGTCTCGTAATTTTTGAGCGTGAAATCTTCGGGAAACAGCGTGAACATCCCCAGAATTTCCGAGTTTGATTTGAAACTCATGATCACGAGCCAGTAGATCGGAATCAGCAGGAAGGCCAGATAGGTGATCATCCCGAGACCCGACAGTCGGATTGCCGGACGCTTCCTCTTGCTCATCGCGCCACCTCGTCTTTGTCGGCTGTGATCATGACGGTGTAGAACACATAGGATATCAACAGGATGACCAGGAAGTACATCAGCGAGAATGCGGCTGCCGGCCCCAGATCAAACTGCCCCAATGCCATTTTGACGAGATCAATCGACAGGAAGGTGGTGGCGTTTCCGGGTCCGCCTCCGGTCAAGACGAACGGCTCGGTGTAGATCATGAAACTGTCCATGAAGCGCAGCAGGATTGCGATCATCAGCACACCTCGCATTTTGGGCAGCTCGATATAGCGGAAGACACTCCACCGGTTCGCTTGATCAATCTCCGCCGCTTGATAATAGGCATTCGGAATTGACCGCAGTCCGGCATAGCAAAGCAGGGCAACCAGGGATGTCCAGTGCCATACATCCATCGCGATAACTGTGGCCCAGGCATCAAACGCGTTCTGCGTGTAGTTGTAGGAAATCCCGAGATCAGTCAGCATGCGCCCCAGCAAACCGATATCGGCACGCCCGAAAACCTGCCAGATCGTTCCGACGACATTATAGGGGATGAGCAGCGGCAGCGACATCAGGGCCAGACAGATGGAGGCAGCTATCCCCTTCTTTGGCATGCTGAGCGCGACCAATATCCCTAGCGGGACTTCGATCAGCAGAATGAGGAAAGAAAAAAGCAGCTGCCGGCCAAATGCATCCCATAGCCGTTCGGAGTGGAGCAGTTCGCGGTACCATTCGAGACCGACCCAGAAAAATTCATTTCCGCCAAAACTGTCCTGGAACGAATAGTTGACCACCGTCATCATCGGGATGATCGATGAAAAGGCGACCAGTATCAGAACCGGGATGACCAGAAACCATGCGCGTTGATTGGTGCTTTTTTCCATCAGGAAGCGCCGCCTTGGATTGTGGCAACCGGCTTTCCGACAATACGCCAATCGTCACAGAATATGCTGATGTTTTCCGGATCAAAGGTCACATTGGTCATGTCCGCTGCGATTTCAAAACCTTCATCAACCGCGATATTGATTTCGGTATCGGACAATGTTGCGTTGACAAATTTATGCCTGCCAACATCCTGAACACGGTTTATCCGTACGGGCAATCCGTCTCCTTTGGTCAGTTGCACAAATTCCGGCCGTATTCCCAGTTGTACATCACCTTCGGGTTGGCCGAAATCATGGTTCAAATCTATGGTCGCGTCATGGCTGCTAGCCTTGTTCCCCGCCACAGAAACAGGCAGAAAATTCATCCCCGGAGAGCCGATGAAATAGCCGACAAAGACATGCGCAGGTGTTTCGAACAATTCTTTGGGCGTACCGATTTGCACCACCCGGCCGTTATGCATCACCACCACTTTCTCGGCAAAGGTCAGCGCCTCGGTCTGATCGTGGGTCACATAGATCATCGTGTGCCCGAATTCCTGATGCAGCGATTTGAGCTGCGTTCGCAATTCCCATTTCAGGTGCGGGTCAATGACCGTCAAAGGCTCATCAAACAGGATTGCATTCACATCATCGCGAACCATCCCCCGGCCCAGTGAGATTTTCTGCTTCAGGTCTGTGGTAAGACCACGCGCTTTTTTGTGGAGTTCCGCTTCGAGCCCGATCATCTCTGCAATCCGCTGTACGCGATCCGAGACATATGCCTTTTCCGCACCGCGATTGCGCAGCGGAAAAGCCAGGTTTTGCCCGACCGTCATCGTGTCATAAACCACCGGAAACTGGAAAACCTGCGCAATATTGCGCTCCGCTGTCGATGATGGGGTCACGTCCTCGTCATCGAAAAACACACGTCCAAACGTCGGCTTGAGCAGGCCGGAAATGAGGTTGAGCAATGTGGTCTTGCCACACCCGCTGGGTCCAAGGAGCGCATAGGCACGGCCATCCTCCCAGGTGTAGTTGACCTCCTTGAGCGCGAAATCGGCATCCGCACCTGGGTCGCGATCATAGCTATGCGCCAGATTCTCGAGGGTGATGGAAGCCAAATCTACGCCCCTGCCATTTCGGGTTGACGCGCCGGAGATGCGACCAGTTTTTCATCTTGATCAAAGTAAAAGACATTTTCGGTGCGGAGGGAAATATTCAAAGCTTGGCCAATTTCAAAATCCTGAAGACCTGAAACCAGGCCGATCCATCGCTTACCCTCCGCATCGAGATGAACAAATGTATCTGATCCGGTAAGCTCGGTGACAATCAAATTTGCCTCAAATTTTATGGCATGTGAACCACCATCACCAATTTCCAGATGATGCGCGCGAAATCCTGCCTGATACTCACCGTCAGGCAGGCTTGCCATGCGATCATCCACCTTTGTCGATTGCCCGTTTGGGAAGCGAATGTCTGAACCTGTCTTTTGCACCGGCACAAAATTCATCGGTGGATCGGAATAGACCCGCGCGGTCGTGGCATCCACTGGTGTACGATAAACATCCATGGCAGGTCCAAATTGTGTGACCCGGCCTTCCCAAAGCGTGGCGCTATTCCCGCCAAGCAATAACGCCTCTTCGGGTTCGGTCGTTGCGTAGACGAAGATGCTGCCGGACGCCTCGAACAGCTTCGGGATTTCAACGCGCAGCTCTTCCCGCAGCTTGTAATCCAGGTTCGCGAGCGGTTCATCCATAAGAACCAGACCCACATCCTTGGCCAAAGCGCGGGCCATCGCACAGCGTTGTTGTTGTCCGCCCGAAATTTCATTCGGTTTGCTGTCGAGGATGGATGTCAGTTGCAGCAACTCTGCCATTTCCAGCACTTTCGCATCAATCTCTGCGACGGACTTTTTCTGCAGTTTCAGCGGTGATGCAATATTTTCATAGACCGTCATCGCAGGATAATTGACGAACTGCTGATACACCATCGCGATATCGCGATCCTGTACGCGCTTGTGGGTAACGTCCTGCTCTTCCCAATAGATTTTGCCGGTATCCGGTTTGTCCAACCCAGCCATCAGGCGCATCAGCGAGGTCTTGCCTGCCGAAGTTGGCCCGAGGAGGATGTTCATCGATCCTTTTTCCAATATCAGGTCAGTCGGGTAAATATGCGTCGCGCCGCCGGATATTCTGGATACTCCCTGAAGTCGCAAACTCATCTAAGACCTCTCTGACATGCCTCATCCTGGTGGACCGTTTTGCCAATCAAACACAGACCCTGATATTGCGGATTATTTGGTCCCGCATATTCAGCATGTTTTTCGAATAGACCTTACCGAGGCTATGACATCAACAGATATTTTCGGAATCCGGAAATTACACAACTGTTGTTGAAGCACGCCGATCATCGCGCATGATCGATTTTGACGAGCTTCTTTCGCACAAAGAGCCAGTGCCGAAGATCCAATCGTCCAATTTCTGCACTGACTTGCGAAATCCACTTTGTACGGCAGCTTCCGGGATGTTGCAGACGCAACGCTAGTGTCCGCAATGGGCGCAAAAGCGGACATAATGGCAAGCACAAATCTCAGGGGTTTAATGCTGGAGCTTGTACGTCATTTTCTGAATGCATGGCACGTTCATACTGTTTCGCCGTCATGATCGGAACTTTGAGCAGACTGGCGTAACTCGTTAGACATGAGCGCGAACCGCTGTGGTCAATACTTCTCCATTTGACATCGTAATCGGTGATTGTCGCAATTTTCTTACCCTCCAGGTAGACATGCTTATAGTTCCGATACGGGTTCCGATATTTTGGTTGATAGTTTTGACCCAAGGAAAAATCATTCTCTGTCGTGAAGCCAGCATCCATGTGGCTGTGTAACTTGTTACCGAGGTTGACATAATCTGGGAATCTCTCCGTTTCTTGGGGGTATTCCTTTCGAAGTTCAAAGTCTCTCATTCGAACTTGTCTCAGAAATTCTCCCCAACCAGGTTTGTCATGTACAATTATTGACAGATTATGGGCACAATGTTCTTTGAAGTCTTCCGTGGGGTAGTTGGTGCAAGTTACAATGAACAGCGGAATTGAAAGTACAAGCAAGGTTCCACACCCCAGTAGTTTCAATTGTTTACGCATCTTATGGGTGTCCTGAAGGAAGTGAGTTTTCAAAAACTATGACCAAGAGCACGAAACAACAAGTTGAACTTTCCCCCATTCTCGGTTTTGAAGACAAATAACGTCCGCTTTCGGGATATAGCAGCCGCTGCACTAACATCCGCTCAGGACGCAAAAGGCGACGATGGCTCTCCCTGTGACTCCAGGGAATTGGCATGAACTCCAGTCAGAAACGGGAACATCTGACTGGAGCTCACCGAGGCCGTCCCCACAGCCTAGGTCCTGGACAATGCGAGTTTCCCGAAACGGGGTCGGGGGAACTTCTCTAAGCCGGAAAACAGCAGAAACATTTGCGGAACCAGAAAAAAGGAAATGACGGTGGAGAGCAACACGCCGCCGGCTATGGCCGTCGCAAAGGGTGGCCAAAACCCTCCTTCGGACAAGATGAGCGGCAGGAACCCGCCAAAAGTCGTGATGGTGGTGGACCAGATATGTCGTGACGTGGCCATGACTTCGCCCGTGATAGCTTTATGGTCGCCCTGCTTTGCCAGGGGGTTGGATTTGAGGCCGGAAAGGATGATGATCGCGGCATTGATCGCCACCCCAATCAATCCAATAAGTGCGACAATGGGCTGAAAACCAAATGGGAACTGGAAGATGGTCAGCGATAGCATGCCCAGTCCGGTGGACAGGATCGCGACAATGAACACGATGGCCGCAAGCCGGAAAGAGTTGAATGTCAGCACAACGGTTGCCAGCATGATGATCGAAATTATGCCAAATATACTCAAAAGCACGCCAAAATTGTCCGCCCGTGCCTCCTCGTCACCGCCGAACTGAAAATCATAGCCCGGGGGTATTTCATGGCCGGCTTCCTCCCAGGCCAGTTTGAATTTCTCTATCGCAGTGGAAGGAATCTCTCCGGCGGCCACATATCCGGAGATGATGTTGACGCGATTCCCCTGAAAACGTCGCAAGGTTGCTGGCGCTGGCAATAGCTCAAGCTCGCCCAGTGCAAGGACCGGCACGGAATTTCCGGGCTGATCCTCCCGCACAAATTCGATCGAAGCGAGATCGGACAATTGATTGCGATCTTCTTCCGCGGTCCAGATCCGGATATCCAGTTCTTCCGTGCCCTCGACTATTGACCCGCTGACAACGCCGTCCAGTTCTGCCCGGATCAATTCCGACGCCTGCCCGATACCGAGGCCGAACTGGCGCGCGCGATCAGGATCCAGGTCCAGCCATAGCTTGGGTTCCCCTCCGGCAAAGGAGGGATTGGTCGCGGTCACTTCCTCGATCTCTGCAAAGATCAGTCGGGATTTTTCACCCAGATCCTGCAATATATTCATGTCATTGCCGAAGATCCGAAGCTCGATCGGGGAAAATGTCGGCGGTCCTTGGGAAAGCTGCCGACTGATCACCTGGACGTCTGGCAAGCTCACCTGCAATGCCTGGCCCACCTCGTTTATTGTCGACTTCACCTGACCGACCGACCGGGTGGTAATCATCGCCTGGGCATAGCTGGCATTGCCGTCCTGATTATTTGCGATATTATAGTAAAAACTCGGAGCGGAACGTCCGACAAACCAGGACACCTGAACAATCTCCTCGTTTGTTTCCAGATATTGCTGCGCTTCCAAAACGGCTCTGGTTGTCTCCTCTATTGCACTCTGGCTGGGCAGTCGCAATTCGACATAGAACTGGTTGCGATCTGCTTCGGGGAAAAAGGAGGTCGGCAAGGTGGTTACCCCGTAAAATCCGATCAGCGGAAGCAGACACGCAATGGCAATCGACCTTTTCGGCATCGCCAGACTTTTCAGAAACAGTGCTTCAAAACGCTGACCCAGTGCGGCCGCCTGAATGCCTGATTGCAAAAATCCAAACCGGCCTTGCCCGCCCTTTTTCTGAGACGGGGCCTTCAGAAAAATACCGGCGAGGGCCGCAATGGCTGTCATGGCCAGCGCGAAAGAGGCTATCAGGGCAACGATCACACTGCTTCCGATTCCGCCAACAAATTCCCCGGCGCCCCCGGGCAGAATGACCAAAGGCAAAAACGCCAATACCGTCGTCAGTGTGGAACTGAACAGCGGAAGCCACAGGCGCTGGACCGAGCGCCGCACGGATTCTCTTGGCGAGGTCCCGTCCAGCAAATGCCGGCGAACGGAATCTGTCATGACAATGGCTGCGTCAACCAGCAGGCCCAGCGCAACAATCAGGCCGGTAATGGAGATCTGGTTGATCGGCCTCCCGAGCAGGTTGAGGATGATCAGTGAGGCCAGCCCGGTGAGCGGAATGGCAGCAGAAACGATCAGGGCCGATCGCCACCCGAGTGTGACAAACAGGACCAGGACGACCAACCCGGCACCGATGAGCAAATTGCCGACAAGCGTTGCAAAGCGATCGCTGGCATAACCGCCCTGATCGAAAATGATATCCACTTTCACGCCGTCCGACACCGCCAGCTCAAACTCGCCCACCAGCTGCCTGACATCGCTTGTCCAGTCGGCCACCCGCAATCCCGCCTGCATGCGGGTTGCGACGACTATGGCGGGTTTGCCATTGTGATAGGCAAGGTCTGTTGCGGGTGATGCAATGCCGCGCGAAAGTGTCGCGACATCGCCGAGACGAATGGAAAGCCCCTGCGGTGACTGACCGATAATCGTCTCTCTCAGCCGGCTCAGACCGTCAATCTCGCCCCGCACTTCCAGATTCAATTCTGTTTGCTCACCCTTGAACTGCCCGGCGGAAACCTTTGCGTCGGCGGATTCAATCGCTTGGGCAATCCGGGATTTGGAAAGTCCCAGCGCTGCCGAAGCCGACCTGTCCAGGGCGACGCTGATTTCTTCTTTCGATGCCCCATGCAAGGTCACCAGTTCTGTTCCCGGAAACGCCCGCATGCGGTCCTGCAACTCAAGCGCGGAGCGCCGCAGCACCGCCAGGTTCAGATCGCTTTCCGCTTCCCAGGTCAGCGCCACCAGCACCGTATAGGCTCCGGCGCGGGTATCATCAAAAATCGGAACGCCGGCACCGGCGGGAAGATCGGGGGTCACATCTGTCAACGCATCCCGAACAAGTCCAAAGGGCGTGTCCGGTTCGGTTATGCTGTCCTTCAACACAACGGTTATGGACGAAAGCCCGTTGGTCGAAACCGACCGCAACTCGTCAACTTCGTCCAGCTGCTTCAGTCGCGCTTCAATTCTCTCGGTTACCAGCTGTTCGACTCGCGCGGCGCTGGCTCCGGGAAATGATGTGAGAACGGTCGCCACCCGATTTGTAATGCGCGGATCTTCTTCATTTGCCATCGACCCCAGGGCGCCCAGACCGCCAACCAGGATGAGCAGGACAAGAAGCACCAGCAATCGCCGGACATCATAGAACAGCGTCGTCACCGGCTGGAAATCCCGTCACCCGCCACAGGGCGTTTCTGATGGCGATTGAAGACTGTTGATTGCTTGACCGAAACCCGTTGTCCGGGGACAAAACGAAACGGACTGTTGCGAATGACCAGGCTTCCGCTGGAGAGCGCGCCCCTAACAAAACTGCGATCAGCTTCACTGTGCAGGATTTCAACATCCTGGCGTTTCACGATACCGGTCACATGCCCCGCACCGCGGTTGTCAGATTGCGATTGCGGGCTGACCACATAAACAGCCCACAGGCCTCGCAGGCTCTCGACCAGAGCGGAATTTCTGACCCACATACCTTTGGCCAGCAAGGTTTCCTGCAAGGAGATCCGCACCGTTTCCGAGGCCACGAAACCATTGCTTTCAGGCAGGATAAACCGCACGTTAATGGTATTTGTCAGCGGGTTTACATCGTCAACCACGCGCTCTGCGACCGCCACAGATTCTTGCTCTCCGTTGGTGATGCCATATTCGGAACCCAGAACAATCTGATCCCGAAACCTGGTTGGTATGCCGACATCTGCTTCCATCGACCCGCCCCCATTGAGGCGGAACACCGTCTGGCCTGCACCAACGACCGCGCCCGTATCGGCGCTGCGACTGACTATCTCCCCCGAAAAGGGTGCCACCAGCAGGGAGTTTCGCTGATTTGTGCCGAGCCTGCGCAAGGCACCGGACGCCTGATCTACCCGCGCTCTGGCAGAATCTCGTGCGGCACGTGCGTCATCCAGTTGCTGCACGGAGGCAAAATCCGGAGCCAGTTTTTCGAGCCGGTCATATCTTGCAGCAGTTTGCACCAGCTGCGCTTCAGCTTCCTTCAGCACCGCGGAAAGTTCAGACTCCTGACTGGCCAGCTCGTCCGTATCAATTCGCGCAAGCGGCGTGCCACGTCCGACCCTGTCCCCCGCATCCACAAATACCCGGCTGATCCTGCCTGGCAACTCAAATCCCAGATCCGCTACATTGGATGCGCGAAGACGACCGGCAAAGGTTCGGGACACCACATATTCCGGCTGTTCTTGGACGATGTCCACCGCAACCGGTGTTGCCGGTTTCACATCCTGTTCGGCAGCTCTCCCGATGCCCAGATATATCCAGAGCGCTACTGAGATGAAAATGAGGGCGACCCCGGCCAACAGCCACCTTCGGTCTGGCATGGAAAATCTAGCGATCATCGGATAGCTCATTTCCGCGCCGGAAGGACACCCCGCGCGCGACCAATTCTGCCCCTCTGGTGGCGACAGCGCGCTGCTGCGCTTTTGTCTTGAAATTGCGGGTCCGGGCATGCCCTTCGACGAACAGGGATGTCATCCCATGTGCCATCGACCAGACCGAGAAAGCATGTGTTTCGGCTTCCTTCCTTTCGAACCCGAAATGTTCGGCATTGTCTCGCAAACAGTCGCAAAGGACACCGTAAGCCTCATCTGCCGCCGATTTGGTTTTTGCATCGGGAATGCCTGAGGTCAGCTGACCAAACATGACACGATAGATTTCGGGATGGCTGATGCCGTGCATGATGTATGCCACACCGATGGCGACCAATTGGGCATCAGCGGGAAGTTTGTTTTTCTTGCGGGCACGCGATGTCACACGCGCAAGCTTGTTGAACCCCTCTATCGCCAAAGCCTGCAAAATGGCATCGCGGTTGGCAAAATGCTTGTAGGCCGCCATCGCGCTGACCCCAACCCCATCCGCGATGCGGCGCATGGTCATCGCCTCCTCACCTTGAGATTCGAGAATAGTGCGCGCTTCATTTACAATGGCGCTTCTCAAATCACCGTGATGATAGGATCTTGTCTGCAATGCGAATCTCTTAGTATATGGTGTAAACATTGTATATATTGTAAACTTTAAATTTCCAATTGCTTTATCTGCTATACGCGTGACGAACAAATTTGGATGACAAGGGTGCAAAAAAGAGGTCGGACCACAATTCAGCCGACCGATACGCTCTCGTTGTGGTGGATTCACATGATCGCGGGGTAGGCGCGAGACATGCCAATGGTCCAAAAGCGGGTGTTTGCCTCTTCTTGCACGGACTTGGAAAACGCCATTTAGGTGCAATCAAAATACGGGCATTGACATTAATTCGATATATATTGATATAAGTATTATGCGCAAATCAAGAGCCCCTTCCAAAGCCACCCGTTCGGCCTTGATTACTTTGCTCGATGCGCCGCAAGGCATGCATGGTTATGAAATCATGCAATTGGCGGGCATAAAACCCGGTACGCTTTACCCCATGCTGGCCAGGCTGGAAGATCAGGACATGCTGGTGTCTCATTGGCAGGATGCGGGCGTTGAGGGTCGACCTCCGCGGCATATCTACCGGCTTTCGGAAAATGGCAGGGCCTTTGCGAGGAGCTTGATGGATGAAATGCATTCCACATCCCATGCGCAGTTGAGGTCGAAGCCGATATGATGCTTCACTATCTTGGGCGGCTGATAGCTTGGCTGACGCCCGTTCATCGCGAGAAATGGGCGCAAGCCATGCAAGCTGAAATTTCGGCCTTTGACAACCGGACGGATGCCATGAAGTTTGCCTTGGGATGCCTGATCGCCTGTTGTCGATTTCAGCTCGAAGTCAAAATCTCTACTGGCCGGAATTGGAGCAAAATCTTGAAAGACAGGTTCACCATTTCAGCAATTTTCTGCGGTGTGACCGCATGCCTGATAGGATTGGCCTATCTTTTCCTATCAGGTGCCCCAGTGACCATGGTGGCTGTCAACACGGCGGCGATGCTCCTGGGCGTTTGTTTGGCGGTTGCGCTGATATTGTCAGTGCCGGTCACACCCGGATTCTTGAATGCGATTGCACTTTTTGGGTCGCTGGGCCTGCTGGGTACCGCAACCCTGGGCTATGCCATTGAAGGCGCAACAAGATGGGTCTTGGTCGGACCATTTTTCGTGCAAACCAGTCTCATTCTTCTGCCGCTCATTGCACTCGGCTTTGCCAGGATCCAGAATGTCTGGACCACCATGTCTATCGTTCTGGCCAGCCTGGCAATGGCGATCCAGCCAGATCGCGCGATGGCGGCCATGTTGTTTGCTGCGGTTGCAGTGATCTGCTGGATACGACCGGGCAAATTGACATTCGGCGCCGCCTTTATCTGCGCCTCGGGTTTTTTGGTAACATTGCTCTTGCCCGACCGGCTTTCGGCTGTCCCGTTCGTCGACCATATTCTCTGGACGGCCTTCGATGTCAGCACGATGACCGGACTTGCGCTGTGGATCGGATGTCTCGCATTGATTGGCCCTATATTTTGCGTTCCGCCGAACGAACGGACAGTGGTCCATTATACGTTTGCGGCTTGCTGGATGACTCTGATAGCGGCGGCGGCAATGGGGGCCTATCCCACCCCGGTTGTAGGATATGGAGCCAGTGCGATCATCGGATATTTCCTCAGTCTGGTTTTCCTGCAGCCGGCCAGACAATCTTGTTCTGAAAGGAAGGCCAGCGCCCCAAATATGTCCGATACCGGTACCGAGGACTCCTCTTTTCAAAGGAACAATCCTTCCTTCGCCGTGATCAGCTGAAATCCATCTGGACCTGCTGATCAGCACCATTGCCGATGTCCGCGTCCCGGAAAAAGCGGGCAATATGTCAGCGAATTGCTTTTCAATAAAGGTCCAGATCTTGGGCGCTTGACTCCGCTTTTGCATCATTTAAGTTGCAAATAGAAACTTTGTGGGGAAATCGAAATGCGCCGTTCACTGCAAATCACCATTGCCGTTTTCAGCCTTGCTCCGCTGATCTTCAGTTTGTTGAACTGGTATCTTGGCGCTGCGCGTTACATGCCGGTTGAAGATATTGTTCCGGCAATCGACAGTCAGTTTCGATTCCAAAGTGGCGTATATTTATCGGCTGCGTTGTTGCTTTGGTGGATGATTCCAAAAATCGAGCGGATGACAGTGCCATTCAGCATTGTTGTGTTCGGCATATTCATCGGTGCGCTGGGAAGATTCATTTCCCATCAGCAATTCGGACCGGCCCCAGGTTTTGTTTCGGTGGGCATGTGGTTTGAACTTTCCATGCCTGCTCTCATCATCTGGCAGAGATTGGTAGCAACGCGATCTGCCGATTGATCCTGATGTCCACTTTCGGGATGAAGCAGTCGTTCCCGGGCAGCACCGTCACTCCATCGCCAACCCATCGATAAACGCGTGGATAATCGGCTCGAGCTCCGCAAACGCAAAACCGGCTTCCACTTTCAAAGCCGCGCCGTCGAGCATGGAGCTGACCAGCTCGACCATCGGTTGTAGCGGCAGAGGCTTGATCGCGCCCTGTTTCAGCGCCGCTTCCAGTCCTTGTTTCAGCGACAGGCGGGTGTGGCGGTCTTCGATTTCGAGCAGCTCTTTCTGGCCCAGTACCGCGGGCCCCTCGATCAATATGGTGCGCACCCGGCCTTGCGAGGAGATAGACCGGACAAAGGCACTGGACCCGGACTTGAGCATGTCGATAGCATTGTCCGCATCCTGTGATCCGCGGTTGATATCCTCGCCCACCGCTGCACAATCCAGCTCAACAACGGCGCGGAGCAAATCCGTCTTGTCCTCGAAATGATGGTAGAGCGCGCCGCGAGTCACGCCCGCTGATTTGACGATTTCCGGGGTCGAGGTGGCCGCAAAACCCTTTTCGACAAACAATTTTTTTCCATGCTTGATCAAAAGCTTGCGCGTCTTTTCGGTGCGCTTCGCGTTGGAGATCGCCTTTTTCTGTTGCATACATACAGCCTGTTTGTTACCTATCACTAAACATACATTCTGTATGTATTGAAAAGTGGAAGGAAAGGCAAATGAAAACCACCAGCTATTATCCCGTCATCCAGGTGCGTGACGTCCAGGCCAGCGCAAAATTCTATGTCGAGAATCTGCGCTTCAAAGCCGTGTTTGACAGCGACTGGTATGTGCATCTGCAATCGGAGGAGGACGAAAGCGTCAATCTCGCGATCCTGCAATTTGATCATGAAACCGTGCCGGAACCGATGCGCCGGCCAACCCAGGGCCTGATCCTGAATTTCGAGGTGGCCAATCCCGACGCCTGGTTTGAACATGCCCGCACCGCAGCGCTGCCGATCCTGAAACCGCTTTGCGACGAGGAATTTGGCCAGCGCCATTTCATCACGCAGGACCGGGACGGCATCCTGATCGACATCATCAAGCCGATCCCGCCCTCGCCCGAGCATGCCGCCGGCTATGGCGACCCGGGCGCCGTCGCAGCCTGATCGCAACCCCCACCCCCATGAAAGGAAAATCCCATGTCCATTTTCACCACAGCCCGCGCAACACTGTTCTCTCTGTGTGCTACTGTCTCTCTCGTGACCGCCCTGACCGTGATCATGACCCCGCCCGTGGTCTGAACTATGGCCGCGACAAAAAACGCCCGGCCTCTCCGGCCGGGCGCCTCTCCCACGAGCTGAAGGTCCAGTTCACCCTTGCAGCTTGATTCTGCCTAGAGCTTTATTCCAAGCCCAATACCGACGACCAGCGGATCGAGATTGATCCGGACGCGCTGGGTTCCGGCAGCGGTCGTATTCAGACGTGCGGTCGTGTCGATATCGATATATTTCACGTCCACATTCAGGAACATATTGTCATTGAGCGGAATATCGACGCCAACCTGCGCCGCCCAGCCGAAACTGTCGCTCAGCCGCACCGATGTCGGGCCGACCGCCGCTTCAAGCGCATTGGTCGCATCTTCATTCCAGAAGATGGTGTAGTTGACACCCGCGCCGACATAGGGACGGATCTTGCCTTCCGGCGCAAAATGATATTGCGCCGTCAGCGTTGGCGGCAGCACCCATGTCGAGGCCAGCCGGCCAATGCCGCCGGTGGTTCCGGTGACACCCGATGCGCTGTGCTTGGTCGTTGCGGCGATCAGTTCAAAACCGATATGGTCAGTCGCCATATAGGTGATGTCGACTTCCGGCATGAAGCTGTTGTCCACGCTCACTTCCTCGCCCGGGAATGCCGGGAGGATCGAGCCGCTGTCTTCGTTCGGCATGACATTGATACCACGGACACGCAGCAGGATATCACCAGCTTCTGCCGATACCGGAGTCGCCGACAAGGCCGCCGCTGAAACCGCTGCCATTGCCAATAATCTTGTCATCTTTCGCATGGGTACACCCCTTTTCTGTTGCTTTCGGCAAGCAGATAGAAGGACCGGCGCAAGGCTTCCTTGATCTGGCGCAAATTCGGTCAACCGACGGAGCGTCACCAGAATTTTGCTTATACTGTTGTAAATATGCAGCTGAGTCCGCGAGGCGACTGGCTAGTCTTTCATAAAGACTTCAAACCTGTCTGCCCAATCTGGATGCCAGCGTGAAAGGGCCGGACGATTTTCGATGATATCGTCCGCATTCCACCGGATGCGTTTTTCATCCGTTGCTCGGTCCACATCATTGTCCGGACAGAGGATATAGAAATCCCCGCGTTCCAGGCTATCCAGCATGAATTCCACCATTTGCTGAGGCGTCCACGCGGCGGGCGGCTGTTCGGGCAGGAATTTCCTGACCATGCCGGTATAGACAAAACCCGGGATCAGCAGATGTGCAGACAAAGAACTGTTCTCGATCGTCGCAAAGGCATGTGCGATGCTCTCTGTATAGGCGACCACACCCGCCTTGGAGAGATTATAGGCATAATTGCCCGGCGGTTTGGTGATGCCTTGTTTGGAGCCGGTGTTGATAACAGCCGCCGATTCGCCGTGTTCCAGCATCCGGGGAATGAAGGCGTGGCAGCCATGGATCACGCCCATCAGGTTGATCGCCAGAGTTTTTTCCAGCTCTGCAAAATTCTCCCACGGCACGCCCGTCGGGAAACCGGCACCGGCATTGTTCATCAGGCAATGAACGGTACCGAAATAGTCATGGACCTGATCGCACATCACCGCGACAGCAGCCTTGTCCGACACGTCACATGTCAGTGCGAGCAGCTTGTCCTCAGGCAGATCGAGAATGGCTTGCGCTTCGGACAACGCATCCGTGTCCCGGTCGACAACGGCAATCCGCATCCCTCTGGCGGCATAGGCCTGCGCGGCGGCCAGTCCGATCCCGCTGGCTCCGCCGGTAATCACCGCAACATTGCCTTCCTTCAACCAGTCGGGCATTTTCCTCTCCTCATCTGAACAGCGGTTCCCCGAAACTGCGCAGTTTCCGGCTGTGCAAGGTACCGGCATCGGCTTCCTGCGCGAGCAGGTCGATGGTCCGCATGCCGATCGCGAGATGCTGGCCGACCCGTTCCTGGTAAAAGGCGTCCGCCATGCCGGGCAGCTTGATCTCGCCATGCAGCGGCTTGTCCGAGGCACAGAGCAGGGTTCCATAGGGCACCCGGTAACGATAGCCATTGGCCGCCACGGTCGCCGATTCCATGTCGATGGCGATCGCGCGTGACTGGTTGAGACGCTTGGCAATCTGCTCGAAGCGCAGCTCCCAGTTCCGGTCTCCGGTGGTCACCACGGTCCCGGTCCGCAAATGCTGTTTGAGGTCGGCATGGTCGATGCCGGTTTCTTCCTGCACCGCCCGGGTCAGGGCAAGCTGGACCTCGGCAATGGTCGGCAACGGGATCGACGGCGGCAGGACGTCATCGAGAACATTGTCGTCGCGCAGATAAGCATGTGCGAGCACATAGTCCCCGAGCCGCTGGGTCCGGCGCAGCGCCCCGCAATGACCGATCATCAGCCAGACATGGGGGCGAAGCACCGCGAGATGGTCGGTGATGGTTTTCGCATTGGACGGTCCCACGCCCATATTGACCAGTGTCACGCCGGGGCGGCCATCCTTGCGCACCAGATGATAGGCCGGCATTTGCGGCGGTTTGGCAATGGGCGGGCAGGACGGTACGCCATCGCTCCGGGTGATGCGGTTGCCCGGCTCGACCAGCATCTCGGCGTCCCCGGTCGCGACTTCGGCAAGGCCATGTTCGATAAATTCGTCAACATAGCGCTGATAGTTGGTGAACAGGATGAACGGCTGAAAATGCTCGGGATCGGTTGCGCAATAGTGGCGGATGCGGTGCAGCGAATAGTCGACGCGCTCTGCGGTAAACAGCGACAGCGCGGAATTGGAGCCATCCCCGAAAATCTGACCGCCGTCGACAATATCATCATTGGTCGCGATCAGATTTGGCGTGTGGAAATGATTGGGCAGCGCATCCTTGCGTTCGCGTTCCAGGCCGCCGCCGGCATTTTCTATGGCAAAGGCCAGCGGGATCGGCGTGTCGGACAGGCCCACGCGGATCTTGGCGGTGAATATGCGATTGATACGGGCCAGCTGATTGGTGAGATATCGCCGGTACAGACCGGGCTGGCTGATCGTCGTGCTGTAGCAGTTAATGTCGGAAATCCGGCCGGAGGCGAGATTGCTGGTTTCGGTGGCCTGATCGGCAGGAATCTCGACCGATATCATCGGATAAACGCCTTGCTCGGTGTCGCCTGCGTCGAGATCTCCCTCGGTATAGCGACCGAAACGGGCCGTGATCATGTCTATCTGCTGCTGGTAAAGCTCTTCAAGTCGGGCAACAGCCTCTTCCGGGCTATCAAAAAGCGCCAGGGTCTGGCGGGGTTCGTCAATTGTCATGTAGTCTCCGTTTACAGTTACAGGCCTGTAACGGAAAATTCGCCAAAAGGGAAAAGCTAAGTTCGGGAGAGCCGGAGAAAACGCACGGCATCGAGATAGTCCGCCTGTTTCTTCTCGCGCTTGCCGACAGCGATATCATCCCGGCCCCATTGCTGCTCCTGCCAGAGTTCTTCGAGATTCGCCAAACTCCAGAGCTGATCTGCGTCAAAAGCCTCTTCGACAAGGCCCAGCACCATGATCAGGGACCCTGTCAGCCCGGTCAGCGCGAGCATGGCAGCCAGCGCAAAATCATCCTGGGCATGGACCGCTTCTGCCAGCCGTCGCTGCGTATTTTCCGGCTGCGACTGGTGCATGATCCCCTGGATCAGCACGAAGCTGACATCATAGCGCTGACGCGCCCAGTCGAGCAGCGGATCCCATTGCTCCGCCTGGTGTTTGACGAGCGCAGGCTGGTTCTGGTCGCCGCGGAAATAGAGCATGTCACTATCGGCAAATCCGGCGATGCGCGCCGCGATGCGCTCGCGTTCCTGTGCGACCTGATCCAGCGCGCCCTGGGCCAGTCCCAGAAGCGGCATGTGTGCCGGATCGATTTCTTCTTCCTGCCTCGCCCATTCATCGCAAATAGCCTTGGCGAGATCCGCCGTGGGCAGTTCCAGCGCATGGCGCGCGGGCGTTTTGACAGACCGACCGTCAAGTTCGACCTGGAACCCTCCAGCCGTCGCCGAAAACCCCACTTCCTTGTAAAACCGTTTCATCGCTCCGGGCGATCCTCCGGCCGCTTGCCCGCCAGAAATTCATCCTGCTCGGTGTGGAACATGCGGCGGATCGCGACTGGCAGAATAGCGAAGTCGACCAGTCCCACAAAGGCAAGGACATAACCGATCATCGGATCCAGATTGCCGACAAATCCAAAGGCCATGGCCAGTCCGCCCACCAGCAGCACAAGACCGAGCGATCGGACCGCGAACAGGACTGTTTGCATGTTCGCCCGGCGTTGCTGCCTGCTCTTGCGCTCCGCAGGTTTGGTCATGATTTGCTGTCACCCTCGCTCTGACTGATGCCGGCCGCGTCGGCCCGGGCGATCGCTTCTTCGGCCACACGTGCCTTTACATACATGCGGACCATGACCAGCGGGATGACGAGCATCTGCACCAGTCCGATCACTGCAAGTATATAGCCGACCACCGGTGGCACTGGCGGCAGACGGTCCAGCGAGATGGCAATGCCCAGCATCAAAATCGCGACGCCGAGCAGCCGGATGATGCTGATCGTGATATGCAGCGCCTTCGCCTGTTTTTCCTTTTCCGGATCGGGAATATAGACCGGTTCTTCCGGGACGGAGTCTTCCGGCTGCGGGTTTTTCTCGTTCATCGCAGCAAGGCCTCCTGCAATTCTTCCATCGTCGCCGCGACCAGTTCGGCACCCGCCGCAACGAGTTCGTCGGCATTGTGATAGCCCCAGTCCACGCCCAGCGCCCGGACTCCGGCATTGACCCCCATCTCCATGTCAAAGCTGGTATCGCCGATCATCACCGTGGTTTCCTTCAGCGAACCGGCTTCCGACATGGCCAGTTCCACCATCGCGGGATGCGGCTTGGACGGGTGACGGTCCGCTGTTTGCAACGTGACAAAGCGATCCCTCAAGCCATGGTTTTCAAGCACATGATTGAGGCCGCGGTCAGACTTGCCGGTCGCCACGCCCAACACCCAGCCTGCAGCGTCCAGTTCGTCCAGCAAATCGGGCAGACCCTCATATAGCGGCTCATGCACACTGCCGGCCTGACGCATCTCGAAAAAGCCTTCCTTGTAGCTGTTGGTGACTTCCTCAATCAGCCGCTCGTCATCCTGCTCTGGCAGGAGCCGCCGCACCGCTTCCTGCAGGCTGAGCCCCACAATCCGGCGGATCAGATGACGGTCCGGTGGTGGCAGATCGTGCTTTTCAAAGGCCTGCTCCATCGACAGACAGATATTCGCCTGGCTGTCGACCATGGTGCCATCGCAGTCAAAGAGAGCCAACCTGTTCATTCTTCCTTCCATTTTACACATTCTTCATTGGTATTCGCGAAACGAACTTGCAACCGTGCAAATGCAACCTTGCCCTGGCTATAAGCTTTTGGGTTACCAACATGATCAATGCGACCGCAAGGAAGCGAAATCGATAGTTGCTCAGCTGAAACCCACTGCAATTTGGGTATAAAATCGCTGTCTTTGTTGCTGTAAACGATTCTGGACTGGCCTTCGTTGCGGTCAGTCACGTAAATCCGCGTAGTCCAGACAGTTCCGAAGCCACCCCGCGTAACCTCCCGATATGCTTTCAATTCTCCATCTGGAGACACAATTTCATCCATTCGGGTGATCTCGAACAAAGCAACCCGAACCAGCGGCATAACAAAATGGACGAACAGGGTCAGTCCGCCAACAATGGCCAGGAGCCACAAAATAATGCGCCCCCACTTGATCTGCCGAACGTTCATTTCGAGGCAAATTCCCGCATCATGTGCGCGACCGCGCGGCGGCCCTGATCGTCCAGCGCCTTGGCAGCTCTCTCGATCATCTCCGCCGGCTTGTTCTGACTAAGCTTGACCGTCGGGCGCCAGGCGAGGATTTCCATTTCGAAGCCGGCGATCGCCCCGACCATTTTCTCGAACCGGTCACTGGCCATCTTGTCCCGGTGCCAGGATTCCTTGGGTGCCAGCCGCGCCTCGTTAACGGCGGTCAAATCATCGAGAAGCGCAATCAATCCTTCGCGCTCCATCTTGCGGACCGGCCCTTCCAGTTCCAGCGCAACATAATTCCAGGTCGGCACCTGATCCCGCTCGCCATACCAGTCCGGGCTGACATAGGCGTCAGGACCGTTGACCACGCACAGCGCGGTGCTGCCTGGCAAGGACCTGGTCAGGGCATTGCCCTTGGCGAGATGAAATTGCAGCGCCCCGTCTCCGGTGGAGAAAATCGGTACATGCGCCACGCGCGGTCCGTCCGGTGTCGATGCAAAAATCATCCCGAAGCCGATATTGGCAATCAGCGCCTCGAGCGCGGCCCGCTCATCGGCATCATCCTGATCATGGGCGCTTTTGGGCCAACGGAAAGCGGGATTGGGATGCATCAGCGTTTCTTCTGCTTCGCCTTGTGCGGAAGCGCTTTCTTGTGAGTCGCCTTGCCGGCAGACGGACGCGGCCGTTTCGAAGGCTTGCCCGCCTTGACTGGCTTGCCGCCCTGCTCACCCCGGGCCCGTCGTTCGCCGCGCTTGTCCTTGCGGATCTGTTTGGCATGGGCCCGGCTTTTCTGTTTGCGCACCGCCTTGCCGCCGGGCGCCTTCTCTTCGAGCGGCAGGTCGCCGATCGACAAATCCAGCCCGAGATTTTCGATAGTCTCGGCAAAATGCTCGGGCAGGTCTGCCTTCACATCCAGCTTGTGACCATCGGGATGGTCGATCTTCAGGCGCCGGGCATGCAAGTGCATCTTGCGGCTGATCGCACCCGTCAGAAAGGCGTCCTTGCCGCCATATTTGCCGTCGCCGACAATCGGATGTCCGATCGCCGCCATGTGCACACGCAACTGATGCGTGCGTCCGGTGAAAGGCTGCAGTTCGACCCAGCAGGCGCGGTTGCCGGCGCGTTCGATGATCCGGTAACGCGACCTGGCCGCCTGCCCCTTTTCCTCGTCGACATGCATTTTCTCGCCGCCGGAACCCGGCTGCTTGGACAGCGGCAAGTCGATCATGCCGTCGGCAATTTCGGGTACGCCCATGACAATGGCCCAGTAAACCTTGCGCGCTGTCCGGCCCGAAAAGCGTTTGGAAAAGAAGGACGCGGCCCCGGCGGATCGCGCGAGCAGGATGGCGCCGCTGGTATCCTTGTCGAGACGATGCACCAGTTTGGGCCGCGTCGGCTCATCATAGGTCAGCGCATCGAGCAAGCCGTCAAGATGGGTGCTGGTCTTGCTGCCGCCCTGTGTTGCAAGGCCCGGCGGCTTGTTGACGACGATCGCGGCCTTGTCCTTGTGGATCACCAGTTCCTGCGCAAAAGCGATCTCGTCTTGGCTCAGTTCCCTGCGCGGTCGGGGCACACGGCCGGGGCGCTCGATCTCGGCGGGCGGGACGCGCAGCACCTGCCTCGCGGCCACCCGGTCGCCCGGACTGACGCGTTTGCCGTCGAGCCGCAGCTGGCCGGTTCGCGCCCAGCGGGAGATCATGTTGAACGGGACTTCCGGCATGTTGCGCTTGAACCAGCGATCGACCCGAATATCCTCGTCATCAGCCGAAATGGTGAACTGCCGGACATCGAGCGACTTCAGCGCCTGTTTCTGTTCCTGGCGATCGCCTTGCGGCTTCTCCGCATCGGAACCGCTATCGGCTGTCGGATCAAATTTGCTCATGCGACCGCCCTTACCGCGAGAAGGCCTGCGAACAGGGCCACAACCGAACCAATCACAGAGAGCAACGCATAGCCTGCGGCAACAGCCCAGGCACCCCGGTCGATCATGTTCATGACCTCCAGACTGAATGCCGAAAAAGTGGTGAAGCCGCCCAGCAATCCAACGCCGAGCAAGAGCCGCCAGCTTTCACCAGTGACGGAATCCCGCGCCAGCACGCCGACCAGTACGCCCATCAGCAAACCACCAAGCAGATTGGCCGCCAGCGTCCCATAGGGAAAGCCCGGTCCCGCCCAGTGCAGGAGCAGCCGGCCAAGATTATAGCGGGCCCCGGCACCAAGGGCGCCTCCGGCCATGACAAGAAGGGTTGCATTCATTGCGGTCCGCCTTAGTCGGCCTCGTCTGATTTTCCAAGCAGATCATCGGTCAGCCACAACCGGATCGCCGTCGCCAGCCCGGGCGGTTCCTTCGCCTCGAGGCGCGCGACATCAATCTGCGCCACCACGGCATTGACCGGCAAAGACCGGGAGTCTGCCGCCCGCTTGAGCAGATCCCAGAAGAGCGGTTCCAGGGTGATGGATGTCTGATGCCCGGCTATGGTCACACTGCGCTTGACCGGCGGGTGAAATATTTCCGGACGGGACGTACCTATATCCATCCCGACAATTCCCGCCGCAACAAGGCCTCCAGCATATCTATGCTGCCCTCGCTGGCATTCAGGCAGGGGATATAGGCAAATTTCTCGCCGCCAGCTTCGGTAAACTGTTCCTCGCCCCGGATCGCCAGCTCCTCGCAGGTTTCGAGACAGTCGCTCGAAAATCCGGGCGCGAATATTGCGACCCTTTTCTTGCCCTGTCCCGGCAGGGATTCCAGGATCGTGTCCGTGGCGGGCTCGAGCCATTTCGCCGGGCCGAAGCGCGACTGGAAGGCGATGATCAGTTCCTTGCCCATGGCCGCCGACAATAGCCGTGCGGTCTTCTGGCAATGACAATGATAGGGATCGCCCAGTTCGAGAGTGCGCTGGGGCATGCCGTGAAAGCTGGCGATGATGGTGTCCGGTTCGAAATCGAGCGCGGCAAGGCCGGCCTCCACACTGTCCTTCAGTGCGGCAATATAGGCGGCATCATCGTGATAGGGCGGCAGAAACCGCAAGGCCGGATGCCAGCGCATTTCTGCGACGGCGTCAAACACGGCATCATGGACACTGGCGGTGGTTGCCCCGCTATGTTGCGGATAGAGCGGCGCCACAAGAATGCGTTCGCAACCGGCATCCTTGAGCTGGTTGATCCGGCTGGCGACCGACGGATTGCCATAACGCATGGCCCAGTCGACCATCACTCCTTCACCCAGCCGCTCCTGAAGGGCAACCGCCTGATTGCGGGTATGGACAGCAAGCGGCGACCCTTCCTCGGTCCAGACCAGGCTATAGGCCTCCGCCGACTTGCGGGGCCGGGTGTTGAGGATGATACCGCGCAAGATCGGCTGCCACAAGATGGACGGAATCTCGACCACGCGCCGGTCCGACAGAAACTGTTTCAAATACCGCCGGACGGATTTTGTGTCCGGCGCATCCGGCGTGCCAAGATTGACCAGCAGCACACCCACCTTGCCAAAGGCAACCTTCGGATGATCCGTCGGCAAAGCTGCATTTGTGTCGGAATTGGGGGTCATGCCTTAACTGGCCTCGGAAAACAGGGGTAACTTGCGGAAGCGCACACCCGTAGCAGAGAACAGCGCATTGGCAATGGCCGGAGCCACAGCCGGCACGCCGATTTCCTCGACACCTGCCGGCTCCTCTTCGCTCTTGATGAATTCCACCTGGACATCCGGCACCTCGGCGAGTCTGGGAAGCGACAGATCACGCAACCGTTTTGCCGTCGGCAATCCATCCTCGAACTTGCTCGACGCGCCCATCGCCATTGCGAGACCAAAGACGATGCCGCCCTCGATTTGCTGGCGGGCGATATCGGGATGAATGATTCGGCCGATATCGACCGTTGCCGAAATCCGCCGGACGCTGAGCCCGCCTTCGCCCCGCGTGGCGCTCGCAATCACCGCGATATGGGCACCATGCATCATGTGGCAGGCGATTCCCTGTCCGCTGCCATCCAGCCCGCCATCCCAGCCGGCCATCGCCGCGACACCGGTCAGACAGCGAGCGAGACGCGGCTGGCCGGTCAGCATCTGCATGCGATAAGATAGCGGCTCAACCCCGGCGCGGCTGGCCATTTCGTCGATAAAGGACTCCACAAAAAACGCGTTGTAACTGCTGGCATTGCTGCGCCAGTTGCCGGTGGGTACTCCGACATAGGCCGGGTGGTGGTCCACGGTCACATTCGGGATATTATAGGGAATTTCGGCGCCATCCAGTGCCCGGGAATCCGGTTCCCCCAATGTGTCCTGCATGGCCTCGATCATCGTTGAGCCGCTGAACAGCCGCTTGCTTTGTTCGCGCGCGGCAGCCGGAGCAGCCACTTTCACTTGCAGCGCCTGAATGCGTCCGGCCTCGTCCGTGGCGGCGTCAAGCCGGGCATGTGCTGGCGCCCGGTAATGGCTGTGCATCATGTCTTCGGCCCGCGACCAGGTCAGCTGGACCGGTCGGCCCAATTGCTCCGCGATCACCGCGACCTGCGCCGCGATGCTGCAATCGAGATTGCGTCCGAAGGAACCGCCGGACAGCATCGGATACAGCGTCACGCGTTTTTCGCTGATGCCGATGGCCCGGGCGGCGGCAGCGATGGCTGCAACAGGTGCCTGGGTGGCGAGCCAGATCTGCAGGCGGCCATCCTTGTAATCTGCGGTTGCTGATTGTGTTTCAATCGGGGCGTGCAGGGCAATGTCTACCTCGTACAGCGCGCGCTTGCTGATATCTTCACCGAAAACCGGTTCGGTATCTCCCTTCGACAGGAAACGCACCCCGGGTCCGGAGTCCAGCGCCTCCTCCAAAGCGGAATCCATCTTGCCGCTATTGGGCAGCAGCCCGCGGGTTTCAAACACGGGCGCCATCAGGTCGAGCGCGCGATTGGCCGCCCACCAGTTGGTCGCGACGGCCGCCAGCCAGCGTTCATTCTCGACCACGTCCACCAGCCCGATGAGTTTGCTCGCTGCTTCGCGGTTGAAAGACTTGAGCCTGGTGTCGCCAATCGGGCCCTGACGCAGCGACGCATAGACCAGGTCGGGTAGCCGGACGTCCCCGGCAAAATTTGCGGATCCGTCCAGCTTGGACGGCAAATCGAGTCGGGGCACATCCTGCCCGACGAGATTGTTTTCCGGGCTGGGCCGGAGGGGAACAGGTTCCGGCAGCGTCTGTCTGGCCGCGTTCTCGACCAGCTCGCCGAAGCGCAAACTCTTGTCTTCGTACAGAACCAGCCCGTTCTCGATTGTGCAGGCTTCCCACGCGACATCCCATTGTTCACCCGCCGCCTTGCGCAACAGGACGCTGGCAGCTGCCCCGGCGTCGCGGAAGCTTTTTTCATAGGCCGGGACCGTCGCGGAGTCCGCGGTCACGATGAACTCGTTGCGCATCGCCACATTCGCGGCCAACCAGCGCGCCGTTTCGCTTTCGGTCATCTTGTCGGCACCGGCCGGCAAGAGTGTCTCGGCCCATTGTTCGGCCAGCACGCTATTCGCATAGAGCGGATTGACCGGTGCAGGTTCAACCGCAACCGTCCGCCAGTCTGCCCCCAACTCACCTGCTAGAATCTGGGGCAGGACGGTGAATACTCCCTGCCCCATTTCACATTGCGGGACGGCAACCGTCAAAAGCCCCTCGCGGGAAATCTTGAGATAGGCGCTCAATATCTCTTCATTGCCGGCTACTGCCAGATTGGGTGCATAAGTCCGTGGCCACAGAGCCCAGGCCAGCACCAGTCCTGCCGCTCCGCCACCGCCGATCAGGATTTGTCGCCGGCTCAGCTTCGGCAAGGAGAAGCCCTGGGCCTCTTCCTCCTGCTGATCCTGTTTCGGAGAATCCGGTTCAGCCGTCATGCGCGGTCTTCAGAAGCCCAAGTCTGGGAATTTCGATCTTGGGACATTTGTCCATGACGGCCAGCAGTCCCGCAGCTTCTGCCCGTTCCAATGCCGGACGGTTGATGACGCCCAGTTGCAGCCAGACCGATCCCGCGCCGACGGCAATCGCCTCGTCGACCACCGGGCCCGCATTTTTCGAATTGCGGAAAATATCCACCATGTCGATCGACCCTTCGATGGCATCCAGGGATTCCGCAACCGTAACGCCGTGCAATTGCTGTCCGGCCAGTCCCGGATTGACCGGTATGACATCATAGCCCTGATCCAGCAGGAATTTCATGATCCGGTTGCTCGCACGTTCCGGTCTGGCCGAGGCACCGACCAGCGCAATCCTTTTCGTCCCGGTCAGCAGAGCTGCAATTTCTTCGTCACTTTCAAGAGGCATGAAATCGCTCCTCGTCGTCAGGCATCCGTCTTTTGATTATCCAACCATGTCGCAAGCCGTTTGGCAATATCATGAAAGACTTGACCCTGGCCGCCCTGAACTGCCGCGGGCGGGATTCCGCCATCACTGGCCTTGCGGATATCCATGTCGAGCGGCACCCGGCCGAGAAATGCCATGTTCATGGTTTTTGCCGCCGCTTCAGCACCGCCGGCACCAAAGGGATCGCTGATCTCGCCGCAATGGGGGCAGGCATAGCCCGCCATATTCTCCACCATGCCGATGATCGGAATCTTGGCCTGTTCGAAAAGATCGACCGCCCGCACCGCGTCCATCAGGGCGAGATCTTGGGGAGTCGACACAATCACCGCCCCGACCGGTTTGTGATTCTGCATCATCGACAATTGTACGTCACCAGTGCCAGGCGGCATGTCGACAATCAGCTCCTCGACATCCCCCCAATGCGCATTGACAAGCTGCTCGAGCGCCTTGCCCGCCATCGGACCGCGCCAGGCAATCGCCTGGCCCGGCTTGGCGAGATGGCCCATGGACAGGACAGGAATGCCATATGCGTTGGGCACCGGAATCAGCTGCTTGCCTTCCGCTTCCGGCCGCTGGCCTTCGCATTTGAGCAGTCGTGGCTGGGACGGGCCATATATGTCGGCATCGACCATCCCGACCTTGCGGCCCAGCGCGCGCATGGCAATCGCCAGATTGGTCGAGAGCGTGGACTTTCCCACCCCGCCCTTGCCGCTGCCCACGGCGATCAGGCGGCGTGCGATCTTCTCCGCCGTCATGACGATATCGACCTTGGTCACCCCGTCCAGTTCGAGCAACCGGCCCTTGACGGCGATCTCGATCTGTCCACGATCCCGGACGTCCAGACCGCTCACATTCAGAACGAGCGAAACCCGGCCTTCATCCAGTTTTACGGCACCGAAACGGCCATCTGCAACTTCGACCAGGGCGTCTTCAATAGCGGAAATATCAGTCATTTGTTTCGCATAGGTACACTTTTATCCGATTGACACTGTTTTTCTGGCATCGCGCTACCTATAAAGAAACCATGAATAAAAAAATTGACGGGCAGGTGCCCCCAAAATCGTTTCTGGGTTCAATATTCGGCATGAGCAATCCCTGGGGCAATGGCAATGGCGGCGGTGACGGCGGCAATGGCGGCGGCCCGCGCAATCCCTGGGGCAATCCCTCCGGCGGATCTTCCGGCGGTGGCCGCAAGGGCGGCGCGAGCTCGCTGGAAGAGCTGTTCAAAAAAGGCACCGGCGGTGGTTTCAAAGGCGGCATCCCGAAACGGCCAGGCGGTCGTTCCTGGTGGCCGATCTTCGTCCTCGGCTTCATCATCCTCTGGGTATTACTGACCAGCATCCACAGGGTCAGCCCGCAGGAACGCGGTGTTGTGACCTTCTTCGGATCCTATTCCCGCACGTTGCAGCCCGGCCTGCATTTCTCCTTGCCCACTCCGCTGGAACAAGTCAGTAAGCTCGATGTCGAGGAAATCCGCACCATCGATATCCCGACCGGAGAATCCGAGAAGCTCATTTTGACTGGCGACCAGAATATTGTCGATCTGGCCTATTCGGTGCGCTGGAATATCAAGGCACCCGAACTGTTCCTGTTCCAGATTGCCGAACCGGAGGAAACCATCAAGGAAGTGGCCGAAGCGTCGATGCGTGCGGCGGTCGCAAACTTTACGCTGGACGATACGATCGGTTCGGAACGAACGGAAATCGAGCAGCAAGTCGAAACCAACATGCAGGAATTGCTGGACGGTTATGGGGCCGGTGTCGTCATTCGCGGTATCGCAATCAAAAAGGCCGACCCGCCTGCAGCGGTTAATGACGCCTTCAAGGAAGTGTCGGCATCGCAGCAGACGGCGCAGACATTCCTTAACGAGGCCCGCGCCTATGCGCAGCAGTTGACCGCGCAGGCCCAGGGTGAATCAGCGGCGTTTGACAAGGTGTACGAGGAATATCGCCTCGCTCCGCAAGTCACGCGACAACGCATGTATTATGAGACAATGGAACGGGTGTTGTCCGAAGTCGACAAGACTGTTGTGGAGCCGAGCGGTGTCACGCCCTATCTCGCGCTTCCGGAACTGAAGAAACGGGCCGATGCGGCTTCGGCAGGAGACGGTCAATGATCAGCAGAGTGATGCAAAACCCCGTTGCCCTTGCGGTCATCCTGATTGGCGGACTTTTCATTCTGCTCAACACGACGGTGATTGTGCCTGAAACCCGGCAAGGCGTTGTCGTAAGATTTGGTGAACCGGTGCGGATTGTGAATCGCTACCAGGACGGGATGCAATTTGGCCAGACCGGCGCTGGACTGATTGCCAAAATCCCGTTTGCCGAACAGATTGTCTGGATCGACAAACGGATTCTCGACGTCGAGATGGAACAGCAGCAGGTGCTTTCAACCGATCAGCTGCGCCTTCAGGTTGACGCCTTCGCACGCTTCCGGATCTATGATCCCCTGCGCATGTACATTGCGGCGGGCAACGAGGCGCGCGTGGCCGATGAACTGCGGCCGATCCTTGGTTCGGCGCTGCGAAACGAGCTGGGCAAAAGGCCTTTCGCCGCACTACTCAGCCCCGAACGGGGACAGGTCATGGACAATATCCAGACGGGCCTCAATCGCGTCGCCCGGCAATATGGAGCAGAGATTGTCGATGTCCGGATCAAGCGCGCCGATCTTCCCGATGGCACGCCGCTTGAAAGTGCCTATCAGCGGATGCGGACGGCGCGTGAACAGGAAGCCCGGACAATTCTGGCACAGGGCCGCAAACAGGCCGCGATCATCCGCGCCGAAGCCGATGCGAGCGCCGCGCGAACCTATGCGGAAAGCTTTGGCAAGGACCCGGAATTCTATGATTTCTATCGCGCCATGCGCAGTTATGAGACCACCTTCCGCCAGGGCAATGAAGCCAATTCGACTTCATCTTTCGTGCTGTCTCCCGACAACGAGTATCTGCGCCAGTTCCGCGGCCAATAGGGCCTGATGTCCGCCAACCGGGACATTGTCGACGCCTTTTACACCGCACTTGCGGAACTGGACCTGGAACGGTTTGAAGCGCTGCATCAGCCGGATGTCGTATATAATGTGTCGGGCAATACGATCATATCCGGGCGCTATGACAATTTTGCCGCCCTGAAAGCCGCACTGCCGTTGATCTTCGACGCACTGGATTTTGCGCATTTCCGGTTCGCCAGCAAATGGCAGGTCATGAACGAAGGTCCGGACGGCATCACGGCGATCATGGAGGCAGATGGCGTCGCCAAAAACGGCCAGCGTTACGACCAGCGTTATGTCCACATTTTCACCTTCCGCGACGGCAAGATCGCGTCGGTGCACGAGTTTTTCGATACACAGCTGGCCAACGACTCTCTCGAGTTTGGCAAGCAGGAACCCGTCCGGACGGATGGGGAATTCACATTTTAGGGCGGTCGGAAAGCAAAAAAAGCAATTATCGTCTACAAATGTCGTTTTTCGGCAAAAGCGCCATAAAATTCGACAAATCTGCGATTCCCGGCTTGCGAAACGCCTGTGCAGAACCCAAATAGCGGGCATGCACGTCAAAAACGTCCACCGAAAAGCTGATCTTAATGATTGACTGTGGTACTATTCAAATTCGGTTCATAAATTCCGCGCCAATCATTTGGGCGAAAGTGATTGAATTTGGTATCGGGCGTTCAGCATCGATGCGAACTTGTTGAGAGGAATATATTGTGCGTTACGCTTACGGAATTTCAGCGGCTCTATTACTGGCGGGAGGTGCAGCGACACTTTCCGGCGTCGGCATTGCCGGTGCTCAGGTCGCGGCCAATGACAGCCAGGTGATGAGGACCGCCGCCCCGCGTGCGGGCGCGCCGATGAGCTTTGCCGACCTGACCGAGCAACTGCAGCCGGCAGTGGTGAATATTTCCACCACACAGCGGGTGCGGGTGAGCAACAACCCCTTTGCCGGGACACCTTTCGGCGGCCTCTTTGGCAATCGACGCGGTGGTGGTGACAATAATGGTACCCGGACCCGCCAGGCGCAGTCGCTGGGTTCCGGCTTCATCATCTCCGCTGACGGTTATATTGTGACCAACAACCATGTCGTGGCTCCGGGCAATCGCAATGCCACGATTGAATCGATCACCGTGATCATGCCCGACCGCACAGAATATGACGCGACCCTGGTGGGACGTGACCCCGCCTCGGATATTGCCGTGCTGAAAATCAACGCGGACCGGGACCTGCCCTTTGTCGAATTTGGTGACAGCGAAACCGCGCGTGTCGGCGACTGGGTCATTGCCATCGGCAATCCCTTCGGACTTGGCGGTACGGTGACCACCGGCATTGTTTCGGCCATTCACCGCAATACCGGTCAGGGCGGCGCCTATGACCGCTTCCTACAGACCGATGCCTCGATCAACCGCGGTAATAGCGGCGGGCCGATGTTTGACCTCAACGGCAATGTCATCGGTATCAACAATGCCATTATTTCACCGACCGGCGGCAATGTCGGCATCGGTTTTGCCATTCCGGCGGAAGTCGCGGTGCCGATTGTCGACACGCTGAGAAAAGGCGAAGAGGTCGAGCGCGGCTATCTCGGCGTACAGATCAGCCCGCTGACCGAAGATCTGGCGGACTCGCTGGGCCTCGAAAAGAACCGCGGCGAATTCATCCAGAGTGTTGTCGACGGTGAAGCAGCAGAAAAGGCGGGAATTCAGGCCGGTGACGTGATCGTCAGGGTCAATGAGCGTGATGTCACGCCCGACCAGACGCTTTCCTTCCTCGTTGCCAATTTGCCTGTTGGCACAAAAGTTCCGATCGAATTGCTGCGCGACGGCAAGCGGATCAAAGTCAATGCCACATTGGGCAGGCGGCCGTCCGAAGAGGAACTGGCCGGCAGCAATTTTGATCCCGATGCCGAAGACGCGATGGGTGCCGATGAAGAGGGCGACAGCGCCCAGGCAACCGCCGACGCCCTTGGCCTCTCGGTCGTGGACCTCACTCCGGCAATCGCCCGGCAGATCGGTGTATCCTCGTCCCAAAAGGGCGTGGTCGTATCATCGGTTGATCCCAATAGTGATGCCGCCCGCAAGGGCATCCGCCGCGGAATTCTGATCACCAGCGTCAACCGGCGTCCGGTGAACAGCGCACCTGATCTCGACAAGGCCATTGGATCGGCCAAGCGGGCCAATCGCGAAGCGGTGTTGCTGCAAATCAAGCGCGGCGGACGTGATCCGCAATTCCTGGCGGTCCGTCTGAACGACGAATAGACTTGATAAAATTGTAACTTTGGGAAAGGCTGGCTTGCGCTGGCCTTTTTCTTTGCCCATCACTAGGCAGAAGTCACAATAGTCGAGGGGATTCGCAATGGGCGAGGCAAAAGGGATTTTTCTGGGTCTGGGAGGCGGCGAGCAGCAAAGCCTGAATCTCTCCCGCGCCAATCGCCACGGCCTGATAGCGGGCGCGACAGGTACCGGCAAGACCGTCACGCTTCAGGGCCTGGCAGAGAGCTTTTCGGCCAATGGCGTTCCGGTTTTTGTCGCTGATGTCAAAGGCGATCTGGCCGGAATCTCGATGGCCGGCTCGCCCCAGTTCAAACATGCCGACAAGCTGGAGGAACGCGCGAAGGAACTGGGCATGGACGACTATGCCTATTCCGACAATCCGGCCATTTTCTGGGACCTGTATGGCAAGCAGGGCCATCCGATCCGGACGACGATCAGCGAAATGGGACCACTGCTGCTGGCGCGCCTGATGGACCTCAACGAGACCCAGGAAGGCGTGCTCAATATCGTCTTCCGCTTTGCCGACGAGCAGGGTCTGTTGTTGCTCAATCTCGAAGACCTCCAGTCGATGCTCGCGCATACGGCGGAAAATGCCAAGGAACTGTCGGCCAAATATGGCAATGTCACCAAGGCCAGTGTCGGCGCGATCCAGCGGCAATTGCTCCAGCTCGACAGCCAGGGCGCCGGGCAGTTTTTCGGCGAACCCGCGCTGGAGATCGATGATTTCATCCGCTGTGACGAGCAAGGCCGCGGCTATATCAACGTGCTCGCGGCCGACCAGCTGATGCGCAGCCCGAAACTCTATGCGACCTTCCTGCTGTGGCTGCTCGCCGAGCTGTTCGAAACCCTGCCCGAAGTCGGCGACCCCGAAAAACCGAAACTCGTCTTCTTTTTCGACGAGGCACATCTGCTCTTTGAAGATGCCCCCAAGGCGCTGGAAGACAAGATCGAGCAGGTCGTTCGTCTGATCCGTTCCAAGGGTGTCGGCGTTTACTTCGTCACACAGAATCCGATTGATATTCCGGAAGACGTCGCCGGACAGCTCGGCAACCGGGTACAGCATGCCCTGCGCGCCTTCACGCCGCGCGACAAGAAAGCGATCAAGGCCGCTGCTGACACGTTCCGGATCAATCCCGACCTCGATGTCGAGGAAGCCATTACCGAGCTGCGTGTCGGCGAGGCCCTCGTCTCCACCTTGCTGGAGGATGGCGCGCCATCCATTGTCCAGCGCACGCTGATCAAACCGCCGCGGTCGCGTCTTGGTCCGGTGACCGCCAAGGAACGGGCGATCATGCAATCCATCTCGCCGCTCGAGGGCAAATATGACGAGGAGATCGACCGGGAGTCGGCCGAGGAAATCCTCCTCGCCAAGGCTACCGATGCGGTCGAGACGGCAAAGGAAGTCGAGGAAAAGGGCGAGGAAGAAGTCCGCAAGCGACCTCGCAAGACCAAAAGTATCTGGGAAAAGGCGTTCAGCCGGGGCGCCAAGGTCGCCGCGGGATCAGCCGCCGCGATTGCCGCATCCGCCATGCTTGGAAAAAAATCCCGCGCCAATCCCATGCGCTCCGGGGTGACATCCGCCGCCGGTTCGATCGCAACTGACCTCGCGGGACCCGTTGCCGGCAGATTTGTCCGCAACCTGATCGGCGGCCTGATGCGATGAGGTGCGATCGGAGACTAGGCAGATGAAGGTCTATGGCTCCCGCATTTCCTATTATACCGGAAAGCTGGAAACCTATTTGCGGTACAAGGACATTGCCTACACGCCGCTGCCGACGCCTTATGACAAGGCGGAAATGCTCAAGGAAAAAGTCGGTGCCGTGCAAATGCCGATTGTCGAGCGCGAAGACGGGCGCTGGATGTCCGACACAACGCCGATCCTGCTCCATCTCGAGACCGAGTTCCCGGAGCGGCCGATTCTGCCCGCCAATCCGGTCGTACGCTTCATTGCCCATCTGGTTGAAGATTATGCTGACGAATGGCTCTGGCGGCCGGCGATGTTCTATCGCTGGCACTATCGCAACGACCGGCTGCTGGCATCCAATATTCTCACCGACGAGCTGACCGGTCATGTCAAACTGCCGCGCTGGGTCCGGCGGCGCATCATCGAGAATCGCCAAGTGAAGCACTATGTCCGGCGAGATGGCGGCACAAAGGCCACGAAACCCCATATTGAACAGGGCTATTATCGCGCGCTGGAAAACATGAATGCCATGCTGGAGCTCCGGCCGTTTCTGCTTGGCAACGCGCCTTCTCTGGCGGACTTCGGCATGATGGGGCCGATGTTCCGGCATTTTGGCGAGGACCCGACACCACAGGAGATCATGCGCAACGTCGCGCCTGCCGTTTATGAGTGGGTTGCGCGGATGTGGCATGCGCAGGATCGCGGAGAGCCGGAATTTCTGTCGGACGTACCCGATGATGCCGGACCCATGCTCCGGGAAATATGCGAAACGCATCTGAAGCAGCTGATCGCCAATGCGGAAGCCTTTGGACGCTCTGGCGACGCGGCCCGCTTTGGGATGACAGTGCAGGACTGTGACTATGCCGATATCGCAGTTTCGCGCTACCGGGTCTGGTGTCTGGAAGAATTGCGCACGAGATTTGCCGATCTCGACGCCCCGGATCAGGAAAAGGTCAAGGCGCTGCTGCCCTATGATCAGGCGCAGATCCTCTGGGCCGGCACATGGGACATCCGTTCGGGATTCAATGCGGATAACCACTTGCCATACGGCAAGGCGATCAACGTCTTCCGTGGGGGCACACCCTGAGCCCAGCTTCCGGCTGCAAATCCGGCAACAATATGCTATGCATCTGAAAAAAGGTCGCTTCTCATATCCAAAGCCGGAGAAGTGTGATGAGCCATGTCTTTGTCGATCTGTCGAGCGATGACAAACCGATATTCCTGTTTACCCCTGCTGGCGAAAAAGTCCGTCAGGTCCTGTGGGGCGATTATCTCACTCTTGATCCGGTCAGCCCGCCTGCAGACGGGTGGACGCATGTCATCTGGGGCGCCTCGGGGAACAATCCCCAGCAGCTGAAAATCCGGACGGAATTCACCACCAGCGAACGGCCACTGGAGATCATCTTTGTCGATGTCGGCCAGGGAGACGGCTGCGTGGTCATCACGCCGGAGCGGGATCTGAACGAGCGAATCCTGGTCATCGATGCGGGCAAGAAGCATCATATGGCCGAATTTCTCAACGACCGGTTCAAGATCCTGCGCAATGACGCGGACCTGCAGTTTCATGCCGCGGTCGTTACCCATCCGGACGAAGATCATTATGGCGGATTTACCCCGGTTTTCCGGGACACCAAAGCGCGATTCAAGCATCTCTATCACAGCGGACTGGTCGAAAAGGCGATTTCCGGTTCCTGGGAAAAGCTCGGCGGCAAGGAAAGACGGCCCGGAGAGCCGCGCTCCTATTTGCGCAATCTGGCGGTGTCGGATGCGGATACGCGCGCGCGGTTTGACACGAGGGAAAGCAATTTCTCCTATCCCGAGATGATGCGGCACGCGCTGAACCGGTCAGCGGTCGATTCCTATTCGATGGTTTCGACCGTTCACGGAGATTCCCATGATGGCCGGAAATGGCTTCCGGGATTTTCTCCCGCCGGCAATGCGGACTACAGCATCGAGATCCTCGGTCCCTGGGTGGAGAATGACGGCGATGGCAACAAGCTGCGGGTGCTTGGCGGCAGTTATGGCAAGACCAAGAACGGGCATTCGGTTCTGCTTCGTCTGGAATATGGCGAGTTTAGCGTGCTGTTCGGCGGCGATCTCAATGCTCCGGCCGAAAAATTCCTGATGAAACAGCATACCGGTATCGACAATTGGCCGACCACCATTGTCGAGCGAGAGATTTTTGTAGCCGAAGCGCGGAAGACTTTCCGGTCTGACGTTATGAAAGTCTGTCACCACGGGGCTGCCGATGTCACCGACGAGTTTTTGAGCTCGGTGAATCCGGCGGCCTTTGTCATCTCCTCGGGCGACCAGGAGGGGCATGTCCATCCCCGCCCCGATCTGCTCGGGCGGCTGGGCAGGCATGGTCATGGCACCTCTCCGGTCCTGCTGTCGACCGAACTGCAACGGTCCACACGCGAGAAGGAGGATGAGGATCTGGCGCTGGATCTGAAATCCAATATCGAGAAACAGCTCACCAATGTCACCGAAACGCGGACGCTGAAAATTGCCAATCTGATCCGGTCACTGGCCCGGTCCAATGTCGAGGTGGATGGCGCCATCTACCTGAAGACCGATGGCAAGCGCCTGATTACGGCTTTTCGCAACGAGATTAACTCGGAAAAGAAAAAGTGGTTCTATTTCCGCTACACGCTGGAAAACGGCATGCTCATCCCGCTGTCCGTCGGCGGATAGTCAGCTGCCGAAAAAGCGGCCCGCAATATCCTTGGCTATCCGCATCGGACGGAGCGTGTCCGCGTCCACACAGCACCAGCTTGACTGGACTTCGGCCAGCACATCTTCCCCGCGCCGGATGACGGTGCTGTAAAATGCGCGCGCGCCGTGCACTTTTTCGAGCAGGACCTCCGCAATCACATCATCGTCGAGAAAGGCCGGTTTGCGATAGGTGATCTCGTGCTTCAATGCGACCCAGAGATGCGAGGCCACCGCATCGGATGGCGCAATATGCTGCCAGTGCGCGATCACGGCGTCCTGCACCCATTTCAGATAGTTGGCATTGTTTACATGCCCCATGAAATCGATATCTTCAGGCTCAATCGCGATGGCGTGATGATGCGGGGCAGCGGGCATGCTGCTAACACTAATGTTAGTGTGTGACAATTCCTAGTCACAAAGCAAAAAAAAGCGACATACCGTTGCCCTGGCTGGCCGGTTCAAGCCAATCCCAGCTTGAAATCTGCAAAGACCAGTCGCGGACCGGTGCGGAAGTCCTGAAACCCGGAAGCGCCCGAAATGCTGTCCAGCAGGCTATCCACCGACTCCCTGTCGCCGATATCCAGACTCTGATAGAAATCATGCGGTCGCTGGAACATCCACAGGCTGAAGGGCGGCGCGATCCGCTGTCCGGTGACGCCCTCGACGGTGAATGGTGCCATGCCCACTGCGCGCGGAATTTCGTCATCGCCATTGGCTTCGGCCCAGGTCGCCAGCATGTCCGCCGAGGTCTGGAGGAACGGCATCTGCTCAGCCATCATCCGCTCGAGCACCGGGATCAGGGTGGCCGGAATCTCGTCATCGGGCAGGAAATCTCCAGATAGCGGTGCCTGCACATCAACCATCCGTTCCACCCATTCAGCTACGCGAGGCGCCAGCCTTTTCATGATCTCGCCCGAGGCCGGATCGCGATAGAGATGGGCATAGAGCGGCCCGATCAGGCCATAATCGCCAATGGAGGGGCGTGACCCCAAGAGATAGTCATGCCCGGCAAAATGCGCATCGAGATCGGAGAGCAACGCCTCATAGCTCGCTTCAATCGCCGGTATTGTTTCCGGGTTGATACCCAGAATCGGGCAAAAACCCTTGAAATTCGCGCCACGCTTCCGGCCGATTTCGAGCTGCTCCTCCTTGCTGGCGTCCGGTGCGGAGGTCGCACCAAATTCCCCGTACACCCATTCCTCATTATAGTTCCAGCGATAGTGCATGGCCGGGATGACCAGCCATTCGTCACCGAAAACTTCCATCAGCAAGGCCACCAGTTTCTGGCGCGGACCTTCGGGGTAGACGGAGGGTCCACCCAGTTCCTGTTCATAATGGTCGATTATGCAGGTTGTGTCCTGCAGGATCGTTCCATCCTGCGTTGCCACAACCGGGATCACCGGGCGTCCCACTTTGGGCACAATGGTATCGCGATAGACATCGGCCGAAGAGAGGACTTCGCCATAATCGACATTTTTCCAGTCCATATAGGCGCGGGCCTTGCCGGAATAGAGCGACACGGGGGCACCATAGAGCGTGTCAGACATCAGCCTCTCCCGCGATAGGGAGCAACGCCCTGTTCGGGAATCCACAGTCCCGCAGGCGCTTCGCCCGACTGCCAGAACACGTCAATCGGGATCCCGCCACGCGGATACCAGTAACCTCCGATCCGGAGCCACTTGGGCTGCATTTCTTCGAACAGGCGCTTGCCGATGCCGACCGTGCAGTCCTCATGAAACGCGGCATGGTTGCGGAATGAGCCGAGAAAAAGCTTGAGCGACTTGGATTCGACAATCGTCTTGTCCGGCGCATAATCGATCATGAGATGGGCAAAATCCGGCTGGGCCGTCACCGGACATAATGAGGTGAATTCCGGCGCGGCAAAGCGCGTCAGATAGAGTTCACCGGGTCGCGGATTGGGGACATAGTCGAGCACGGCTTCTTCAGGCGAGCCGGGCAATGCACTGTCCTGACCCAGAAACCGGGGTGCGGGCGAGGCGGAATCATCTTCAGTCATGCAGGTCATCTAGTCTACGGGGCATCCCGTGTCATCCCATGGTGCATATTCATAAAGCGTTCAGTCATTTTTACCGTTATTGCGCTATGCAGGGTCAATGAGGGCAATGGGCAAAATTGGGCAAGTCGAGATGAAATGGCAGCGCGTGCGCGGGCCCGCTCTGGTGAGTGCAGCCTTGGTGCTGCTTGGGCACTCAATGGCTGCAACCGCTCAGGTTTCACAGCCCGAACCGCTCGAGCCCCTGCCGCCAGACCTGCCTTCGGTCAGCGAATATTCCCTGCCGCCCGGGGATGAGCCGGAATCGACAGAGGAACCGGCACAGGGACCCGCAGCTGATGAAGTTCCGCCGCCCGAACCGGTGGAACCCGCCAGCAATCCCTCGGCGCAACCTGTTTCGCCCGTGCCTGTGGTACCGGTACCAGACTCTCTCCTCCAAAACGCACCTTCGGCGGACACGGACAGCCCATCCCCGATCCAGGCCCCTTCGGCGGAACCGCCTGCTGCAGCGGCACCCGCCCCGCCCGCAGCCAGCATCCCGGCGGATGATTCTGGTCCCGCTCCCGGATTTTCGTTCGACAGCGATCCGGTTGAACAGCCAACCGCAACGGAACCGCCACCGACAACCGAATCTGAGGCAACATCCGCTCCCTCCAGCGACTTCTCTTCCGCCAATCTTCTGATCGCTAGTGGCCTCGCCCTGATCCTGGCCTGTGCCATCGTCTGGCTGATCTGGCGGCGCAGAAAACAAGCTCGCGCAGATTCGGTAGAGCGGTTTCTTCCAACCGAACCGGTAAAGCCGGAACCCGGGTCCACCATCCCGCAACCGGAACTCGGTTCGCTGCTTGATCCGTTATCCGATTCGCCGAAACCGGAGCCCAAACCGGAACCGCAGGCGGAGCCCAAAGCCCAGCCCGTCGTCCGGAATTTCGGGTCGGCCCGGCCGCAACGCTGGGGCCATTTGAAGATCGACTTTGTCGCGGAATCCGCATCCTCGACCCTGATCAACGCGCTGGTCAGTTACCGGGTCATTTTAACCAACGAAGGCGGTGACCGCTTGTCGGGGCTGGAGATTTCCGGCGCTATGGCCCAGGCCGAAAAGGATGTCGCCGATTCCGACCTCGGGTTGGCCCAAGCACCTTTGCACGAATTGCCGGAGCTGGACGCCGGCCAGTCGGTCACATTGCAGGGCGAACTGCGCCTGCCGCTTACGGCCATTCGCCCGATTTCCTTTCAGTCCCAGGCGCTGTTCATTCCGCTGGCCCGTTTTGCGGTCGAATATCTCGACGGAGACGGTGAAAAGCAACGCCAGGTTGCGGCCTTTGTCGTTGGCCGCGAATATGACCCGCCGCGGCAGAAAATGGCACCATTTCGCCTGGATCAGGGACCGGGCAGCTTTTCGCCCGTGGGACAGCGGGTGTTGGGAACATGATCACCGGAAACGGCCCGTTATCAATGATTTGGCCAAATGACAGATTGGCTGTGGATTCTGTGGACAATGCGTTATAGCCTCGCGGGTTGAAGCGCGAATCACCATGATATCGCGACAGGTCTGGTCTGCGGACAAACAGGGTCCGCTGGCGCAAGGAGCATGATATGGAATTGCTGGTAACTACCGACTGGCTTGCTAATGAACTGGGCGCATCGGATTTGCGCATCGTTGATGCCACCAAATTCATGCCGGATGCCGGGCGCAACCCGGCAGCCGAATATGAGGCCGGCCACATTCCCGGAGCCGTCTTCATGGACCTCGGAGATCTGACCGACACCGGCAACCCGGTTGAGAATATGCTGCCGCCACCGGAAAAATTCGCCAGCCGCATGCAGTCGCTTGGTCTCGGCGACGGGAGCCGGATCGTTTTATATGATGACAGTCCTCTCAAAAGTGCCGCGCGAGCGTGGTGGATGCTGACGATTTTCGGCGCGCATGAAGTCGCCATTCTCGATGGCGGCATTGCCAAGTGGAAAGCCGAGGGCCGGCCACTGGAAACCGGCAAGGAAGCGCTGCGCCACCGCCACTTCACCGTCTGGAAAGACGACAAGGATGTCCGTTCCAAGGCCGACATGCTGGCCAATCTGCACAGCAAGGACGAGCAAGTTGTCGACGCCCGGCCCGCCGGACGGTTCAGCGGCGCAGAGGCAGACCCCCGTCCGGGTATCGCCGCGGGCCATATTCCGGGCTCCGTGAACATCCCGCACAGCGCGTTTTTCAATGCTGACGGCACCTGGAAATCGCCGGACGAGGTCAAGGCCGTCTTTGACGGTGCCGGTGTTGATCTGGGCAAGCCGGTGGTCACAACCTGCGGATCCGGCATGACCGCTGCGGTTGTCTCCTTTGCTGCTGCTCTGGCAGGCGGCGAGAAACTGGCGCTTTATGATGGCAGCTGGTCGGAATGGGGTGCAGACGCGGATACGCCCAAAGCAACCGCCTGATCCGGACGCGGCCGTGGATAGATGCATTGTCAGATAGGCCGCACAAACCCCGAAAACCTGCAACGCAAGCAACCAATTCCGGACGACGGGCCGAATGGACCGGAGCCGTGGTCAACCCGCCTGTCTGGCGGGCAAGCACCCATCTCTATCCCGATGTCGCCGCGTTGCGGGAAGGACTGACCGACAATGCTGATGGTCGGTTTTTCTATGGTCGCCGGGGTTCGCCCACCCAGTGGTCGCTCGCCGATGCCCTGACCGAAATGGAGCCGGGCGCCGCCGGAACCATGCTCTACCCATCCGGTGTCGCCGCCATATCCTGCGCGATGCTGGCTGTGCTGAAACCCGGGGACGAAGTCTTGCTGACCGACAGCAGCTATGATCCCAGCCGCAGCTATGCAGATGCGTTTTTGAAACGCATGGGTGTCACGGCGCGTTATTATGATCCGCTGATCGGCGCGGACATCGCAGGATTGTTCACGGACAATACCCGGGCGATACTGCTGGAAAGTCCCGGGAGTCTGACCTTTGAGGTGCAGGACGTGCCGGCGATCTGCGCGGCCGCCCGGGAAGCGGGCATCACGACTCTGCTCGACAATACCTGGGCGACATCACGCTTTTTTCCGGCGCTGGAAAAGGGTGTCGATATTTCGATTGTCGCCGCGACAAAATATATTGTCGGGCACAGCGATGTCATGCTGGGCGCAGCGACGACCCACAAGAAATACTGGACCCGATTGCGGCGCACCGCGCAGCAGCTCGGGCAAGTGGTCTCGCCTGACGATGCCTATCTGGCGGCGCGCGGCCTGCGCACTCTGGAAGTGCGTCTGCGCCAGCATGAAAGCAGTGCGCTGACCGTCGCCCGGTGGTTGAAAAAGCGGGATGAGGTCGGCCTGGTTCTCCACCCCGCACTGCCTGATTGTCCGGGGCACGACATATGGAAACGCGACTTTCTGGGCTCTTCCGGCCTGTTTTCCTTCGAACTCAAACAGGGTGATGAGGCTTCCCGGGCCACCTTCATTGACGCGCTGGACCTGTTCGGCATCGGGTATAGCTGGGGCGGCTATGAAAGTCTCGCCCTGCCCGTCGATCCGGCCAAGCACCGGACAGCCACAAAATGGGATGCAGACGGCGCACTGGTCCGGCTCACCATTGGCCTCGAGGATCCCGATGACCTGATCGCGGACCTTGCCAATGCGTTTGAACATTATCATGGTGCCCGATCATGATGGAAAACATCGTTTCTTATCTGGAGTCTCTGGCTCCCGACACGCCCCGCAACGTGCAGTTCATTGAAGGCGGGATAGCTGCGGCCCTGGTCGTATTTGCGCTGGGCGCCGGCTGGCTGCTGAGCAAATATGTCGGACCCAAGCTCCGCCATCTCTGGGAAACCCGGGCCGGATATGAAAGCGAACTGGCCGGTCGCCGCATCCGCGACATGACCCGGCGGTTCACCACTTTCATACTCTGTGGGTTTTTCATCGCCATTTATGACTGGGGACTGATTGCCCAGGTCATTCTGGCGCTGACCATAGCAGTCAGCCTGGGCCTGTTCACCAACGACCTGATCCGCGGGGTGCGGATGCCGGACTGGCTGGGCACGATCATGGGGCTGACCGTTTTCGGATCCACGGCCCTGGGACTGGTCGGCAATATCGAGCGCATCACCACCGCCATGTCCCGCGTGGGGGTGGATGTCGGCACCAACCGCATATCGCTGCTCGTCGTCGTGAGCACCATCATGACCGCGGTTATCCTGCTCGCCGTGGCCCGGGTCCTGATGAAGCTGGTCAGTCATGTCATTTCCAATTCCGACCTTGATGGCGCGCAAAAGGTGCTGGGCCAAAAACTGGCCACGGTCGCGATATTGGGCGCGGCATTCATTCTCGGTCTGGACGTGCTCGGGATCGACCTGACCGCGCTCGCCGTATTCTCCGGTGCTTTTGGCCTTGCCATCGGTTTCGGGATGCAGAAGACCATCGGCAACCTGATTGCGGGCATCATCCTGCTGATGGACCGGTCGATCAAGCCGGGCGATGTCATCGCGGTCGGTGACAGTTTTGGCTGGGTCAACAAAATCGGCGTCCGCGCGGTTTCGGTCCTGACCCGCGAGGGCAAGGAACATCTGATTCCAAACGAAAACCTGATGACCCAGGAAGTGGAAAACTGGTCTTATTCCAACAAGAATGTGCGGATCAGCATCCCTGTGGGTGTGTCCTACAATACCGACATGGACTTTGCGATCAAACTGATGTCGCAGGCCTGCGAGGATGTGCCGCGCATCCTCAGCCATCCCAAACCGGTCGTCTGGATGCTGGAATTCGGGGACAATAGCGTCAATTTCGAGATTCGTTGCTGGATCAATGATCCGCAATCCGGTGTCGGCAATTTCAAGGCCGCCGTGCTCAAGCGGGTCTGGGACCTGTTCAGGGAAAATGACATCGAGATTCCGTTCCCGCAGCGGGACATCCATGTCCGGACCATGCCGGCCAAAGCCGATGGCGCAATCGCGAGCGAATCGGCCGGCGGCCAGAAAATACCGGCCGCAGAATAAATTCCGCCAGTCCGGCGCCCGCTTTCCGGCATTGTCGCATCCCCATCACAAAAAGCTGTCGCTCTGCCGCTGAAACCGGGAATTTTCTCGTTGTGTCCGGACAAATTGACAGCTGTGTCAATAATGCAACAACACAGATTTATGTCACCTTTGCTGCCATTTTTCTGTTGTGCGGCGCAGCAAAATGTTGCAGCTTTCGCCTGCATGTTTTGAGATTGTCTGCTGCCGGTCCTGCTGGCGCAATAAAAAGACAACCGGAGCAAATTCCAGGAGGGGCGATACGCATCCAACAGAAGGGAATTTTCATGCGCACGTCCACTTTAAAAACACTGACCGCAGCAACTGCGGTTCTGCTCGCCTCCACCGCCACACCGGCGCTGGCCCAGGAAGTTGAATCTGCCGGTATCACCATTTCCGGCAATGCAGCCGTGACCTCAGACTACCGCTTCCGCGGCCTGTCTTTCTCCGATGGCGACATTGCCATTCAGGGAGGGATTGATGTGGCCCATGAAAGCGGCTTCTATGTCGGCACATGGGGTTCTTCGATCGAGGACAGCGCAACGTTCGGGCATACCGAGCTGGATTTCTATGCAGGTTGGTCCGGCGATGTGACGGACGGACTGTCGGTCGACGTAGGTCTGCTCTACTATTTCTACCCCAATGGGGAAGGCGGAGTCGCTGGTCCCAGTGATTATTTCGAGCCCTATGCTTCGGTTTCCACTTCGCTGGGCCCGGTCGAATTGACCACCGGAATTGCCTATGCCTGGTCGCAATCCAGTCTCGGCAACAGCGACAATGTCTATCTCTATACCGGTATTTCCGGTGGAATCCCGGACACGCCGATTACGCTCAATGCCAATATCGGCATCAATGAGGGATCACTCGGCAACCCAGCCGGCATTGTTGGAGTTGATGACTATGTGGACTGGAGCCTGAGTGCTGACGTGGCACTGACAGACAACCTGACCGCCTCTCTGGCCTACACGGACACGGATGCACCGTCGATCAACAATTTCACCGACAGTGCCATTGTATTCACTCTCGGTGTCGCATTCTGATCCGCTTAGGGTTCTGATTCACAAACAGTTTCGTCACCAATCAGGCCGCTCTGGAAACAGGGCGGCCTTTTTCAGCTGGCAGCAACCAGCCTGCGCGCCACATCAGTCCGCGGATCTCTGATGATGGACTCCATATCACCACTTTCGGCAATCCGGCCCGAGTCCAGAACGATCACCCGGTGACACAGCCGCCGTGCCGCTGCGATGTCATGCGTGATGAACAGGATGCTGAGCTGATTGCTGTCGCGCAATTCGCCAAGCAGCTGCAATATGCCGGTCCCGATCAGCGGATCGAGAGCGGATGTGGCTTCATCAAGGACCAGCATGTCGGGATCGGCGGCCAGCGCGCGTGCTATGGCCACGCGCTGTGCCTGACCACCCGACAGGCTGGTTGGCAAGCGTGAAGCAAAGTCTGCCGACAATCCAACCTTGCCCAGCAAAACCCTTGTTCTGACTGCTCGTTTGTTGACCGACATTTCCGGGCACAGATATCTGAGTGGTTCGGCAATGATGTCCGCCACCATCCATTGCGGGTCAAGACTCGCCACCGGGTCCTGAAATACCGGTTGGATAAATTTGCGCATCTCCCGGTTGCGCCGGCCGCGCTCGGGCAAAAGCGCGTCCTTCCAGCGGATAGTGCCGGCACTGATCGGACCGATTCCGGCTATCGCTCTTCCCAATGTCGATTTTCCCGAACCGGATCCGCCTACAATGGCCAGCGCCTCTCCTTCCCGCAGATGGAAATCTGCATCGTCGAGAGCCTGCACCATGCCGCGCCGCCAGCCGGGTCTGGGGAAGGAAACGGACAGCGACTTCGCAATCATCTGCTTTTCTCCCACCGGTGGCAGTTGTGGGGCCGGTTCACTCAAATCCGGGATGGCCGCAATCAGGTCCCGGGTCACATCTTGCTGCGGATCGGAGATCAGGCGGCTGGCGGACCCGCTTTCCACAGCCCGCCCATTATCCATGACCAGCAGCCTATCGGCATGCGCCGCCACCGCGGCCAGATCATGGCTGACGAGCAGCAGTGCCAGCCCCTGTTCCGCGCGCAAGGCGTCCAGCAGGTCCATGATTTCCCGGCGCAGCGTCGCATCCAGTGCGCTGGTCGGTTCATCGGCAATCAGCAGCTTCGGATTGTGGGCCATGGCTGCTGCAATCATCACGCGCTGCCGTTCGCCGCCCGAGAGACGATGCGGGAACTGATCCAGACGCTCATCGGCCCGGGACAGTCCGACCCGTTCCAGCTGACGGGCCAGTTCGGATCGCGATGGCCGCGCGGCTCCGGCCTGGGTAGCCGCTTCCTGCAGCTGCGCGCCCACTGTCAGATGCGGTGTCAACGCGGTCAGTGGCTGCTGAAACACAAACCCTGCCAGCCGGCTCCGGGCCGCGCGCAACTGATCCGCATCTGCCTGTCCCAGGTTCAGGCCATCCAGCACGACGTCGCCGGAAAACCGGCCAGGTGTCAGTCCGAATGGCGTCAGACAGGTGAGGCTTTTGCCAGAGCCTGAAGCGCCAATAATGGCCGTGCACTGACCAGCCCGAACATCCAGATCCACACCGTCGACCAGGCGGTTATCGCCAATGATGATCTCGAGATTTCGGATTTCATACAGGCTCATAAATAGATATCCCGCAACCGCTCGCCCTCGATCGTCAGGCAGACCAGTATCACGACCAGCATGCCGCCCGGCAGAAACAGCCCGAGCGGAGCCATGTCCATATCGTCTGCCCCTTCCTTGACGAGGATGCCCAGCGATGTCAGCGGCTCCTGCACGCCGAGGCCCAGAAAAGACAGAAAGCTCTCGACCATCACCACCTGGGGAATGGTGAGCATCAGATAGGCCAGCGCAACGCCTGCAATATTGGGCAGGACATGGCGGAGGATGATCGCGAAAGGCGGTGCACCCGCAGCCTCGGCAGCGAGAATGAACGGCCGTTCGCGCAAGGCCATGACCTGCCCGCGAACAACCCGCGCCATGGTCAGCCATTCGACCAGACCGATGCCGACAAAGACGAGCAGGATTGACCGTCCGAAAATGACCATCAGCAGGATGACGATGAACATGAATGGCAACGCATAGAGCGCATCGACAAAACGCATCATCGCTTCATCGACCCGCCCGCCCAACCAGCCGGCCGTCGCACCCCAAGCAATGCCGATAACGAGAGACACCAGCGCCGCTGCCACCGCCACCATGACCGTGATTTGTGTACCCGCCATCAACCGGGCGAGCCGGTCGCGCCCGATATCATCCGTTCCAAAGACATGACTGCCGGTAAAAGCGGGCGCCCGTACTGCATCCCAGTCAATCTGGTCATGACTCCACGGCAGGACGAAAGGCAGAACCACAGCCAGCCCAACCAGCAGCAACACGGTCCACAGGGGCCAGTGCCGGAGACGGAGGAACCGCATCATGTTTCCCGCATCCTGGGGTCTAGCCAACCGTAGATCAGATCGGCGAACAGGTTGAACAGGATGATCAGCGCCGCGTAAATCGTCACCACACCCAGCACCAGCGGATAGTCACGGTTGAGCGCACCCTGGACAAAATAGCGCCCCAGGCCCGGCAGTCCGAACACGGTTTCCACGACCACCGCCCCGGTCAGCAATCCGGCCGCGGCTGGTCCAAGATAGCTCGCGACCGGCACCAGTGACGGTCTGAGACCGTGGCGCAAAAGAATGCGGCTTTCGAGCAGGCCGCGGGCCCGGGCGGTGCGGATATGGTCCTGTTTGAGCACCGATGCGAGGCCAGCTCGCGTGAGTTTGGCAATGGCACCCGCGACCGGCAGTGCCAATGCGATAACCGGCATGACCAGCCAGGCAAACCCGTCGCCACGCCCGGATACCGGAAGCAGCCCCAGCCAGAGCCCCAGAAACAGGGCCAGAGCCGGGCCAGTGACAAATGTCGGCAGGGCCGTGGCCACGGTGGCCAGCATCATGATCGCCTTGTCTGTCGCCTGCCCCGCCCGGTTCGCGGCGACCAGTCCCAGCGAAACGCCGGTTAGCAAAGCGAGGAGAACCGCCAGCCCGCCGAGCATCAGCGAAACGGGCAGGCCCTGCGCGACCAGCTCGGTGACTGTGAAATCGCGATAGACCAGCGACGGCCCGAAATCGCCTTGCACCAGCCGGGAGACATAGATCCACGCCTGCTCCCAGACCGGCCTGTCGAGCCCATAAGCCGATTGCAACGCTGCGCGTGTTTCCGGGGCCAGAGGCCGTTCGCCATCGAACGGGCCACCGGGCGCGAGCCGCATCAGGAAGAAGGACACCAATATGATCCCGAGCAATGTGGGAATGGCTGTCAGCAGCCGCCTGGCAACAAGCGCCAGCATTCGCGACTAAAGCGCCATCTGTCCGAAGCAGGCCCGCACTTCCGCGACAAACAGTTCGGGTACTTCCATTGCGGCAAAATGGCCGCCGCGTTCCGGTTCGCCCCAATAGTGAAGATCCTTGAACCGGTGCTCGGCCCAGCGCCGTGACGGTGTCATGATCTCATTGGGGAAAATGCTGCATCCGGACGGCATGACCACCGGATCGACATTGGGATTGCCGAAGCTCTCGCGATAGAGCCGTGCCGAGGAAGCACCCGCATTGTTGAGCCAGTAGATCATCACATTGTCGAGCAGGCGGTCCCGATCAAAACTGTCATCAGGCGTGGTGGAGCCGTCTGACCAGCCCTGGAATTTTTCCATGATCCACGCCATCTGGCCGACCGGGGAATCCGCCAGACCATAGCCCAGTGTCTGCGGCTTGGTCTTCTGGATCTCGGCATAGCCGGCGCCCTCCGTCTGATATTTCGCAAAATGGGCCAGTGAAGCCTGCTCCTCGGGAGTCGGGCTCTGCATCACGGAGGGTGGGGGTGCCCCGACGACAACCAGATTGATATGAATACCCGCGCAATGACCCAGATTCTGGACACCGATGGCCGATGTCACCAGAGCACCCCAGTCACCGCCTTGTGCGAAATAGCGTTCATATCCCAGCCGCAGCATCAGCTTGTCCCAGACTGTTCCGATTTTTTCCGCGCCCCAGCCCGTGACTGTGGGCTTGCCGGAAAATCCGTAACCGGGCAGCGACGGGATGACGAGGTGACAGGCGTCTTTCGCCTCCCCGCCATGGGCAGCCGGATCGGTCAGCGGGCCGATCACGTCGAGAAATTCGACAATGGAACCGGGCCAGCCATGGGTCATGATCACCGGCCGGGCTTCCGGCTCTGGTGAACGGATATGCATGAAGTGGATATCCACGCCGTCAATCTCGGTCATGTGATGCGGATATTGGTTCAAGGCCGCTTCGCACTTCCGCCAGTCATAGCCCGACCGCCAGTGCGCTGCGACATCTTGCACATAGGCAAGCGGAATGCCCTGGGACCAGTCATCCACCGGTTCCGGGTCCGGCCAGCGCACATGATCCAACCGATCCTGCAAATCTTCCAGCGCAGAGACAGGAATCTCGATACGAAAGTCCCTGATCATGTCACTCATCGCCTGTCCTTTCCACAATCCGCTATGTTCTCAGCCCCGTCGCGATCAAAGTGCAGATTCATATGGTCGGAACCGGGGCCTCACCGGAATAGTCGTAAAAACCCTTCCCGGTTTTCCTGCCCAGCCAGCCGGCTTCGACATATTTGACCAGTAGCGGGGCCGGGCGATATTTGGGGTCGCCGAAATCATTTTGCAGCACTCGCAGGATTTCCAGCAATGTATCCAGTCCGATCATGTCGGCGAGCGTCAGCGGGCCCATCGGGTGACCCAGTCCCAGCTGCACGCCGCGGTCAATATCCTCCATCGACGCAGTGCCTTCGCCCAACGCAAAAAACGCCTCGTTGAGCATCGGCAGCAAGATGCGGTTGACGACAAAACAGGGCGAATCCTTGGCAAGTACCGCCTGCTTGCCCAGCGCTTTCGCGAAATCACTGGCCAGGGCCACTGTCTGGTCGCTTGTTGCGAGACCGCGAATGACTTCGACCAGTCCCATCAGCGGAACGGGATTGAAAAAATGTACGCCGATGAAGCGCGACGGATCCTTGACCGACTGCGCGAGCCGAGTGATCGAAATAGACGAGGTGTTGGAGGCCAGGATTGCCTGGTGGCCCAGAATTTCAGATGCCGCCGCGAAAATCTGGCGCTTGATCTCCTCGCGCTCGGTCGCCGCCTCGATAATCATGTCGGCACTGGCCATGGGATCCAGCGCGCCGACCGTCTGAATGCGATTCAGCGCAGTTTCGGCGGCCTGTTGTTCGATTTTTTCCTTTTCGACAAGCCGCGCCAGTTGCCGAGCGATACCCGCTTTTCCCTTCTCGGCAATTTCCTGATTCATGTCCGACAGAAAAACATGATAGCCCGCCTGTGCGGACACCTGCGCAATGCCTGCTCCCATCTGGCCCGAGCCTATGATCCCGATCGATTTCACTACGCTTTCCTTCCTGATTCCCCATCGTTTCACAAGGCACTAGCGATTGTCGACCAAACTGGCTAGATTGCAAATATGCCCCCGATTGTTTCTGCCATATCTCTTCTGGTTCTGGCTGCCGCAGCTGACGTCGGCCAGCCTCTGCCGCAACCGCCTGTCATGCCAACGCCAGGCAAGATTGAAGTGTTCCGGGACTGGGCTGTGGGCTGTGACAATGGCCGCCAGTGCCGCGCCATTTCCTTCGCCGGGGAAAGCAGCAGCGGCTTTGCCGAATGGGGCGGGCCGATCAGTATTGTTCGCACTGCCGGAGAGGATGACATTTTGCGCGTGCGGGTGCTCGTCAACAGCCAGGTTGATGAAATTGACCGCTATCAAATGCTGGTGGATGGTGAACTTGTCGACACCGGTCCGGTCGCAGACGGCGACTATCCGATCGAGATTGTCGGCGAAGATGCCAAGAAGGTGGCTTTGGCCATTGCGCGTGGTCAGGAGCTGGTGGTCACGGACCCCAATGGCGAAACCCTGACAAAAATTTCGCTCGCAGGATCGGCTGCTGCGCTCCGCTATATGGATCAGAAACAGGAACGGGCCAGGACAAAGACGGCCCTGGTCGCAAAGGGATCGCGCAGTTTTGAACCGGTGGATACGCCAATACCGGTGGTTCCCGTTACGCGCTGGTCCAAGTCGGAGCGGATCCCTGCGACGACGGAAATCGTGCGGCTGGCGGAAAATTCCCCCTGCAAGAACGAACGGTTCGGCGTGGTCGAAGATCAGGCCTATCCACTTGGTCAGAAAGAGGGCCGGTATCGGGCCCTGGTTCTGATCGCCTGCGGATCAGGGGCCTATAATTTCTCCAGTTCCGCCTATATTGGCGAGATATCCGGACGCGAAGCCGATGGCGCACGCTGGCGCTTCACTCCGGCGGAATTTGATGTCCAGCCTGCCTGGGCCGGAGAGGGTCGACCGGCGCTGCTCGTCAATGCGGGCTGGGACGAAGAGGAGCAGTTGCTGGGCAGCTTTGCCAAAGGACGTGGTCTCGGGGATTGCGGCAGCGCCGAAAGTTATGTCTGGGACGGTGAAAAATTCCGATTGATTGAAGCCAGCAACATGCCGGAATGCCGCGGGGCCTATGAATGGATCACGACGTGGCGGGCAACCTATCGCAAGATCGAGACATTGGCCGGAGAAGATACACCTTCCGGCGAGTGACATCAGGGCGCGTGTTTGAATGGACGTGCTTCTGCGAGAATGAGTGAAAAATAGTCATCCCTGTCGCTCCAGTCCTGCAATGGTGTCCACCCGGCCGCCCGCAGCATCAGCCGCGCATCGCGCAGTCCATATTTGTGGCTGTTCTCGATATGAATGCGCTGGCCTTCACTCATCCTGGCACGATGACTTTCAATAGAAAACGACACATCTGACCGGGCCTCGAGAAAGATTTCAATCCGGGCGTAGAGATCATTCCAGACGGCGACATGGGCAAATTGGCCAACCGGTATATCTGCATCCAGTTCATGGTTGATTCGGTGAAGGAGGTTCAGCGAAAATTCTGCCGTAACACCCGCGCTGTCGTCATAGGCCGCAACCAGCATGTCCCTGTCCTTGATCCGGTCAAACCCGATCAGCAGATAGGCGCCCTGCCCCAGTGTCTCGCGCATCGAACGCAACAGGTCGACCGAAGTCCGGGCCACCATATTGCCGATGGTCGAGCCCGGGAAAAAGCCAAGTTTGGCCAAAGCCGATATCTCCGCCGGCAAGTGCAGCGGGTGCATGAAATCGGCTTCAAGGGGATGAATCGGCAAGTCCGGGAATTGTTCTTGCAAATCCCGGGAACTCGCATTCAGAAATTCCCCGGAAATATCGATCGGCACATAAGCAGACGGAGCGACAGCCCGGAGCAGATACGGGGTCTTGGTTGAGCTACCGGAACCGAATTCCACGACCGCCCGGCCGTGACCGGCAAGCGCCAGGACATCACTGCTATAGCTTTCGAGCAACGCGGTTTCGGTGCGGGTGGGATAATATTCCGGCAACTGGGTAATCTGTTCGAACAGCTCCGAGCCGCGGCGGTCATATAGCCAACGAGCCGGAATAGCGAATCGTTCCCCAGCGAAGCAGCTGATAATGTCTTTGCGGAAGCCTGGATCAACGGCTGTTTTGATCATGTCCATGGCAGTATCCATCCTTGGCGTTTCGGGGGAGCAGCGGAAATATCAGAGGTCTTTGGCGAGACGCAGGCCGGTGAACTGCCAGCGCTGATGCGGATAGAAGAAATTGCGGTAGCTCGGCCGGATGTGACCCGGCGGTGTCACCTGGCTGCCGCCGCGCAGGACAAATTGGCCGGACATGAACTTGCCGTTATATTCGCCGACCGCGCCTTCTGCCGCCCGGAAGCCGGGGTAAGGTCGATAGGCACTGCCGGTCCATTCCCAGACGTCACCGGTACCGGACATGCCGGATGATTGCGCAACAGTTTCCCACTCGGCCTCGGTCGGAAGGCGCGCATCGGCCCAGCTGGCATAGGCGTCGGCTTCAAACAGACTGATATGGCGGACCGGAGCAGACGGAACCATCGGTTGATTTCCGCCCAGTCCGAAGACATTCCAGTCATCATTGCCGGTCCGGCTCCAATACAGGGGCGCTTTGACCTGTTTCGCCTGCACCCAGGCCCAACCATCCGACAGCCAGTGCCGGGGATCGCGATAACCGCCATCGGCCATAAAATCGTACCATTCGGCATTGGTCACAGTACGATCCGCCATCGCAAAGGGGGTGAGCACAACCTCATGTCGTGGCCCCTCGCAGTCAAAGGCAAAACCATCCCCGCCATGGCCGATTTCCTGCACGCCTTCCGGACCTGTGATCCAGTTCAGGGCACCAGTGTCAACGGCGTGCAGGCTGTCCCCGGACGAAGGCCGATAAGCCGGGAACAAAGGGTTGCAGGAGAAAAGATGCAGAATATCGGTGAGCAACAGCTCCTGATGCTGTTGCTCGTGATGCAGGCCCAGTTCCACCAGCTTGGCCAAGTCCCCGGAAAATTGCGGAATGGCCTGCTCCATCGCCTCATCCACATGCTTGCGATAGGAGCGGATCTCATCCAGCGAGGGGCGGGTCAGCATGCCGCGCTTTGGCCGGGCATGACGGTCCCCCTCGGCCTCGTAATAGCTGTTGAACAGATAGGCATAACTCTCGTCGAAGCACCGATAGCCCGGCATATTGTCGCGGAGCAGGAAGGTTTCGAAAAACCAGCTGGTATGCGCCAGATGCCATTTGGCCGGTGACGCGTCTTCCATCGACTGGACGGTCGCGTCGGCATCACTGAGCGGTTCGACCAGAGCAATGCTGTAGGTGCGTACGTCCCGAAAACGCGACAAGAGATCGCCCGATTGCTTCAGACATTCACTGGTTTCTCGGGATTCCAGGCAAGTGTCGACCAGTGGGGTTTTTATTTTGCTGGCGATCAATCCTACTCCGGTTGCTCGGGCGCTCGGATGGAACATAGCGCGAACAGCAAGGGGGTCAACCGCTTATATATGCGCCAACCTGGTGCATTTTCTCGAATGGCGCCGCATTTTTGCGGCCGGAACGGCCGTTTAGCGGGATGCGCCGGGTACCCACAATATATCACCTTTGCCACCGCCATTGGCCGCGCGCGCCAGCACGAAAAGAAAGTCGGACAGGCGGTTTATATAGGTCAGCGCCAGCGGATTGATGGCCAGGGTATTTGCCGCCGAAACGAGTGTACGTTCCGCCCGCCGAGCCACGGCGCGGGCGAGGTGAATGGCTGCTGCAGCCTCACTGCCGCCAGGTAGAATGAAACTGGTCAGGGGATCCAGATTCGCATTGATCTTGTCTATGTCGGACTCCAGCCGCTCGACTTGCGAACCTGTTACCCGAAGCACCATTTCCGAAGGCGTGAAATCCTCATCTTCGCCGACAGGTGTGGCGAGATCCGCGCCAAGATCGAACAGGTCGTTCTGGATCACGCGAAGAGTCTTGACGGTATCCGGAGCATCAATCGTGCTGATCGCCATGCCAATGACGCTATTGAGTTCGTCGACGTCGCCGATAGCCGCCATACGCGGATCATTCTTGGCAATCCGGGATCCGTCGACCAGTCCGGTCGTGCCGTCATCGCCGGTTTTTGTGTAGATTTTGTTCAACTTGACCATGAGTTATCGGTCAGGTCTGGCCGCCCGCCATCAGAAGCAGCAACGCCACCAGCAACACCGCAATGGCCTGGTATTTGACCCGGGCAAACATCATCTGGTTCTGTTTCTTGTGCGACGCGGTAATGCCATCGGCATCCACATCCTCGGGTTCCATATTGGCAAAGGCGATCAGGCCTCGCACCAGTGCATAGACAACGGCACCAGCGGCCAGAACGATCATGGCTATAATTACAATGCTCATAATGCAGACTTAGTCCTTCGACAGCGTGATTCCAACAGGGAATGTCTTTTTGCGCAAATCGTTGACGAGCGTTTGCCCGCAAATACCTTGATCGCGCAATACGGCCAATGAGGCAGACTTGCGGCTTTTGGACAGTTTCCTGCCGGTTTTGTCCAGTAACAGTGGATGATGCCAGTAATCCGGAACCGGGAGGTCCAACAGGCCCTGCAAGATGCGGTGGACATGTGTGGATGCTAGCAGATCTTCCCCCCGCACGACATGTGATATGCCATCGGCAGCATCATCCAGAGTCACGGCCAAATGATAGCTGACAGGCACATCCCGAGGCTGGAGAATGACATCCCCCAGCAATTCGGAATCTACCGGTTGCGTCCCCAACCGCTGATCATGCCATTGCCGGGGTCCCAGCTCCTGCATCGCCTTGCGGCAGTTCAGCCGCCAGCTATGCGGTTCGGACTGGCTGCGGCGCAGCGCTTCGTCAGCCGGCAGATCACGGCAAGTTCCGGGGTAAAGCGGACCGTCCGGGCCGGATTTCAGCTGCCCCTGCTCTTCCAGCAGGCGCAGATCAGATCGCGTACAGAAACAGGGATAGACCATTCCCATCGCGATTAGCCTGTCCAGCGCCACGCGATAGGTGTCAAATCGCCGGGACTGGAACAGCACCTCTCCGTCAAAGGTCAGCCCCAGCCAGTCGAGATCAGCCAGTATCGCCTCCACATATTCCTCCCGGCATCTTTGTGTGTCGATATCCTCGATACGCAGCAGGAACGCCCCGCCTTGCGATCGGGCGAAGTCATGGGCCATGACAGCTGCGAAAGCGTGGCCCAGATGCAACAACCCGTTGGGGCTGGGCGCGAAACGAACCACCACATCTTGCTTCATATAGACTCTTGACGCAGCGCGCGTGATAATGTTGTCATGCGCAGGAGTGTAATGACCATGTCATGTTCTTGCGGATAAAAGAGCCGACAGTCAAAGGGAGCAGGGAATTTATGTATCATCCGGACCTGGTTCGTCACCCGGAAAATTGCCCGTCACTGGTTCTCAATGCGGACTATACTCCGCTGTCCTACTATCCCCTGAGCCTCTGGCCCTGGCAAACGGCGATCAAGGCGGTATTCCTCGATAGGGTCGACATTGTTTCCAGCTATGAGCGCGAAGTGCACAGTCCCAGCGTGAACATGAAAATCCCGTCGGTCATCGCGCTCAAAAACTATGTCAAACCTTCGGAATATCCAGCCTTCACCCGGTTCAACCTGTTCCTTCGGGACCGATTCACCTGCCAATATTGCGGATCAGAGGACAATCTCACCTTCGACCATGTCGTACCACGCCGGCAAAAGGGCCGGACGACCTGGGAAAATGTTGCAACCGCCTGCCTGCCCTGCAATTTGAAAAAAGGCGGCCGGACGCCGCAGGAAGCGCATATGAGTCTCGCCAAGCAGCCAATCAAGCCGACAAGCTGGCAGCTGCAGGAACATGGCCGGGCCTTCCCGCCAAACTTCCTGCACGAAACCTGGCATGACTGGCTCTATTGGGACATCGAACTCGAAGGCTAGCCGAAGGTTCTGGGACATGGCGTTTGCCTTCATTGTTCAGCCTGGAAACGGGCGCATTCCATTCTGGATAGTAGCTCTACGGCGCCAGCAGCCTTGTCATGGAATAGTTTTTTGTTGCAACTGAAAGCTATTAAATATAATAAAATTTCAAGGAATGAGGTTAGGCAGAATTTTCAACAAACATCTGATCAGACATGTCGGAAGTGGACAGAAAGCCTATCTGCCCGTGCAAATGGTCGAAGAAAGCGCCAGGCACCCTTTGCCTTGTCCCTCCCCGGAAAGCTGGCATGAATACCCGGTTCTCATGGTCCGGGCGGATACAGGAATCGGGAGGTAATGAAATGAAGGATCCGGACAAGACAAGCGCCGCACCCCACACTATATCCGATCTCGATTCAGCGGATCCGATCAAGGATCTGGCCAAAGTGGTACTCAGCCAAAACCGCAAGCGAGGGCTGTTCCTGCCACAGCTCGATTGGGGAGAGCCCAGCTGGCATGTAATGCTCGATCTGTTTGTTGCCGAGATTGAGCAGCTGGATACATCGCCAGCCGCCATTGCCCACCGGAACAATATTCCGCAGTCATCGGTGCGCCGCTACATCGCCCTGATGGTCGACCGCGGCCTGCTGGAGCAGGTGTCTTCCGACACGGCGGGGCAGGAACCGAGCATGCGCCTGACACGATCGGCAAAACACGGCCTGGTGTCCTGGATCCGGAATGTCATCAGCTCAATGATGCGCGAATTCTGATTTTGTTACCGCGCTGTGATTCAGGCAAGTAGTTTCATCATGTGGTGTGATGAGTGCAGCGGGCCTCTGGCTTGCACGGGCTTGACGAAGGCGGTTCTTGTCCGCAACAGCACAGGGATGTTCCGCCAAAGCCCCGTGAACTGGACCCGATAATTGGACAACAGGGAAATTTTCCACTTTCTTTCCGAAGCACTGGCCGAAGGTCAGCGCTGCGTGCTGGTCACGGTCGCCAGCGTTTCCGGCTCATCAATGCGCGATCCAGGAGCCCATATGGCGGTGTGCGCCGATGGACGCTTCACCGGTTCGCTTTCCGGCGGATGCATCGAGGCCGCCGTCGTGGCGGAGGCCCTGAGCACACTCACCGAAGGCTGCCCGCGCATGGTCCGGTTCGGGGACGGCTCACCCTATCTGGACATACGCCTCCCTTGCGGGGGCGGGCTGGACATTCATTTCTTTCCGCTGGACAGGGACGAGCTGGTGGCAAGCTGCCGCGATGCGATTATCCACCGACGGCCTTTCGGTTTGCGACTGCCATGCGGGGCAGGACCAGCCGAATTTCTGCAGGAAGCGGGAGAAACCAACTGGCACCGGGATCGGAATGTCGTGGAAGTCGCTCATTGGCCGGCGCCAAAGTTGCTCATCATCGGTCACGGCGCTGCCAGCGTCCGGGTCGCACGCATGGGTGCGGGCATGAAAATGGATATTGCCTTTCTTTCTTCCGATGAGCAGCTGGTTGCAGAATTGCAGCGCGACGGTTTTGATGCTCGTCTGCTGAAGACGCCTCAGGATGTTTCACAGCTCTGGTGCGACCCCTGGACCGCGACAATTTTCATGTTCCATGATCATGACTGGGAAGGTCATCTGATGCGCCATGCACTCGACCAGCCGCATTTCTATTTCGGCGCGATGGGTGGCAGGCAGGCCCATGCCCAGCGAATGGAGACGCTGTCCCAACTCGGTGCAACAGCAGACCAGATAAAATCAATCCATGCGCCGATTGGCCTGTTCCACTCTTCGCGTGATCCCGATACGCTGGCGCTGTCCGTTGTTGCGGAGGTCACGGCTGAATATCATCGCGCCATGTCCGCAAACAAGCGCGGCGTATGACAATTTTGTCAGGTGCAGCCAAAGACAATAAGCTGGTCAATCCTGCCTATTCCGACTATAAGTTGCAGATTGCTATGCAAACAAGGTGAGCAAAACCACATGATCAAGCTGAATGTCAACGGGACCGCCCAGGAAGTCGATGTCGATCCGAACACCCCCATTCTCTGGGTAGTCAGGGAAAACCTTAAGATGACCGGGACCAAGTTCGGCTGTGGAATCGCCCAGTGCGGTGCATGCACGCTACATCTCGACGGCAAGCCGATCCGCAGCTGCTCGACGCCGGTTTCGGCCGCCGATGGCAAGGCAATCACCACGATTGAAGGCCTCGCGGAAGAAGATGGTACATTGAACAAGGTCCAGCAGGCCTGGATATCCGAGCAGGTCCCGCAATGCGGCTATTGTCAGTCCGGCCAGATCATGTCGGCGACGGCCTTGCTCAAGAACAATCCCAATCCGAGCGACGACCAGATCGATGCAGCAATGAAGGGCAATATCTGCCGCTGCGGCACCTATCCGCGGATCCGGAAAGCGATCAAGGTCGCGGCTGGCGCACAGCCGGCCAAGGCGGAGGAGGCATAGTCATGGGCAAGTGGACAAGACGTGCATTCATTGGCGCAGGCGTACTGACCGGCGGCGCGCTGGTTATCGGCGTGGCCGTTCGCCCCGGCAACCCGGTTGACGAATTGAAAGGCGTCCTCGCCAAGGGCGAAGGCGAACAGCTGATCAACAGCTGGGTCAAGATCGGGACCGACAATGTCGTGACCGCGATCGTGCCCCATGCCGAAATGGGTCAGGGCGCGCATACCGCGCTGGCCCAGATGCTGGCCGACGAACTGGATGCCGACTGGGACAAGGTCGAGATCATGGAAGCGCCTGGCATTGGCAAATTTGTATCCGCTGATATCGGCCGCGAATTTCTGGCCCCGACGCTGGAAGTACCGACGATATTGGAGCCGACAGTTCAGGGAACCTTCCTGCAATTGGCCCAGGCAATGAACCTGCAGATTACCGGCGGCAGTTTTTCGATCCGCGGAACGGGTCAGCGCGGCATGCGGACAGCCGGTGCCGCGGCCCGTGAGATGCTGATCGCGTCCGCTGCGGATGAATGGGGCGTACCGGTGAGTGAAATCCGGACCGAGAAGAGCATGCTTATCCATGACAAGACCGGCAAGTCCGAACCTTATGCGAGCTTTGCTGCGGCAGCGGCTGAACAGAGCCTGCCTGCCAAACCGAAACTGAAAAACCCCAAAGATTTCAAATTGATGGGCAAGCCGATTGCCCGCAAGGATATCCCGCCCAAAGTGGATGGCAGTGCGATTTTTGGTGTCGATGCCGATATCCCGGACATGAAATATGCAGCGGTCAAATCCTCGCCGGTCGTGGGCGCGACCGCTGAATCGATCGACGCGACGACCGCGAAAACCATGCAGGGCGTCCTGCAAATTCTCAATATGGGGGATTTTGTGGCCGTAATCGCTGATGGCTACTGGCAGGCACAGCAGGCCCTCAACAGCGTGGACACCAAATGGTCCGCTACCGAAGGGGACAGCCTCGATCAGGATAGCATTTTTGCCCGTTACGCAGCGGCGCTGGATGAGGCCGGTGCCGATGGCGGCGATGTCGAAACCGAAGAGGGCGACAGCGCAGATGCCTTTGCGTCAGCTGATATTCAATTGGAAGCCGAATACAAGGCGCCGTTCCTCGCGCATGCCACGATGGAGCCAATGAACTGCACCGCCTGGTTGCGCGAAGGAAAATGTGACGTCTGGACTGGCACACAATCCCCGTTGGGCTCACGTAATGCTGTCGCCAGCACACTGGGCATCGATATCGAGAATGTCACGCTGCATAACGCGTTTCTGGGCGGCGGTTTCGGGCGGCGGTCGGAAGATGACGCGATTGTGATGGCCGCCCGCCTGACCAAGGCGGCGGGCTATCCGGTCAAGGTCATCTACTCGCGCGAGGAAGACACGCAGCAGGACTTCTATCGCCCCTCCGCGATAAGCCGTTTCAAGGCCGGGCTCGACAAAAGCGGCAAGGCGATCAGCTGGGACAATGTCCACACGCATCTGTTCGATCCCGCGGATGCCCCGACCGTGCCCTATTACAACATCGCCAATCACCGGATCCGGAAGATCGATGTGCCGATGCACTTGCGCTTCGGACCCTGGCGTTCGGTGGACCACAGCCAGCAGAGCTATTTCATCGAATCCTTTGTCGACGAAATGGCCCACGCGGCGAACAAGGATCCTTATGAGTATCGCCGCGAGCTGCTCGCCGGAGCCCCGCGACATCTCGCGGTTCTCGACGGCGCGGCAAAAATGGCGGACTGGGGCAGTGAACTCCCCGAGAAACACGGCCGCGGCATTGCGTTCGTGCCATCATTCGGCACCATCGTCGCAGAGGTGGTCGAGATGGACATGAGCGGACCAAAACCCCGCGTCACCAAGGTCTTCTGTTGCGCCGATCCCGGCTATGCGATGAACCCGGACGGTTTTGCCGCCCAGATGGAAAGCAGCATAATCTACGGTCTGACCGCCACGCTCTATGGCGAGATTTCAGTCAAAAACGGGGCTGTCCAGCAAAGCAATTTCCATGACTACAAGATGCTCCGAATCGACGAGTCACCGGAAATTGTGGTCAAGATCATTAATGGCGATGCCAAACGGCTGGGCGGTGCGGGCGAACCCGGATTGCCGCCCTTGGCACCGGCGGTCACCAATGCGGTTTTCGCGGCAACCGGCAAGCGGCTGCGCGAACTGCCGCTTGCCAAGCACGAATTTGCCTGATTGTTCCAAGCGGGGTTCCCGAATGAAAATCCATGCACCGCTGATCGCCCTCGGGCTGGCATTCACTTTGGCCGGGTGTAGCAGCGAACCAGCGCCGGAACCCGTGGAACAGATTGTCGTCCGCGAACCCGGCGAGGCGGCGCAGCCGGTCACTGCTGCTGCAGAAGATGGCAGCGCCGAAACAGATCTGATCGCAACCGGTGAAGCCATTTTTGCCACCTGCGCGGGCTGTCATGCCGCAGAACCGGGCGCAGCCGCCATGGCAGGGCCCAATCTTCATGCGATTGTGGGAGCCAAGGCAGGAGCCGTGGAAGGATTTGCCTATTCCGAAGCGCTGCTGGCATCCGGACTGACCTGGACCGAGGCCGAACTTGATGCCTATCTGGCTAATCCGACGGGCAAGGTTCCCGGCACCACAATGGTGGCGGGTGCGCTGCCTGATCCTGATCGGCGCAAGGCGGTGATCGCCTGGCTGGCATCAACCGGGTCGGAATAATCGCCCGGGGCAAATGATCCCGTGACCACTTCGCCACGCCTCTGTGCTGCCCTGCTGGCGGCGGGCCAGTCCGAGCGCTTTGGCCAACCGGACAAGCTGGCTCAGGAACTGCATGGCCAGATGCTGGGGCTCCATGCCGCCGCAACACTGGCAAACATGGATTTTGACGACCGGATCGCCGTCGTCTCATCGGACGGGAGCGAATGCGTTCCTCTTTGGAGCGATCTGGGATTTCGCACCCTGATTAACCCGCAGGCCCGGTCCGGCATGGGCACGTCGGTTGCCCTCGCCGCGCGTCATGCGCAGGAATCAGGAGCCGATGGACTGCTGGTCTGTCTGGCGGACATGCCCTTTGTGTCGGAATCCTTGCTCGGACAGCTTGTCGCGGCCTTTTGCGGCGGGGACAGCTCGGAAATCCTCTGCGCTACCGATGCAGACAAACGGACGCCGCCGGCCCTGTTCGGATCCCGCCATTTTGGCACACTGACAGGACTGGCCGGCGACAGCGGTGCGCGCAAGCTGATTGCAGAGGCGAAAGTTATTGCCGCCAATCCCCATGAGCTGGTCGACATTGATACGCGCGAAGAGCTCGCCAGATGGAACGCCCGGCCGCGCCCTTGACCAAAGCCCCTTTCCCGACAATCAGCATTTCCCTTCGCTTCGGGATATGCTCTATTCACCGGTCTTAAGGGGAAGGAACGGCTTTTGGACAGCAGCAGTCTTTTGTTCACGCTTGCCAGCTGTCTGTTCTTCATGGGACTGGTCGCGTGGATCAGCTGGCGACGGACGCGGGGCACCGTTGAAGACAAGGACGGGTATTTTCTCGCCGGGCGCGGACTCAGCAGCGTGTTCATCGCCGGTTCGCTGTTGCTCACCAATCTGTCGGCCGAACAGCTGATCGGGCTCAACGGGTCCGCCTATGGCTATAACCTGTCGAGCATGGCGTGGGAGGTCACCGCTGCGGTAGCGACCATCGCGATGGCGCTGATATTCCTGCCCCGCTATCTCGCCGGCGCTTTCACCACCCTCCCGGAATTTCTCAACGACCGTTTTGATGACACGGTGCGGCGGATGTCGGTGATCCTCTTCATGCTGGGCTATGGACTGGTGACGATTCCGTCCGTGCTGTATTCCGGCTCGATCGCGGTCATGCAGCTGTTCGATGTTCCGGGCCTCACGGGACTGGACTATTTCCCTGCGCTTGTCGTTACTGTGGTCGCAATCGGCGCTGTCGGATCAGTCTATGCGATTTTCGGCGGACTGAAGGCCGTGGCGGTGTCTGACACCATCAACGGGATCGGCTTGCTGATCATCGGTGTACTGGTGCCCGTGCTCGGCATGATCGCGCTGGGCCAGGGAGATTTCAGCAATGGCCTGAACCGGCTGATCAGCGAACATCCCGAAAAGCTCAACGCCATTGGCGGTGCAGACGATCCAACCCCTTTCGGGACACTGTTCACCGGCATGCTCTTCGCCAATCTGTTCTACTGGTGCACCAATCAATATGTCATCCAGCGCACACTCGGCGCCGCGTCGCTGGCGGAAGGGCAGAAGGGTGTCCTGTTCTCCGGCTTTTTCAAGGTCCTGGTGCCGTTCATGATGATGATCCCGGGGGTCATTGCCTATCATCTCTACGGCCCCGGTCTCGGATCGATCGACCAGGCCTATCCGCGGCTGATCCGCGATGTGCTGCCCGTCTGTCTTTCCGGCTTTTTCCTCGCTGTCCTGCTCGGCGCGGTGTTCAGCTCGTTCAACTCGTTGCTCAACAGCGCGGCCACCCTGTTCGCGCTGGATGTCTATGGCCCTTGGTCACGCACGAAGCCCGACGGCAAGCAGCTGGTCCGTATCGCCAAGGTCGCGTCCATCATCATCGCGCTATTCTCGTTTCTGGTCGCGCCGCTGCTCTATTTCGCCGAGCAGGGCCTGTGGCAGGTCATCCGGGTTTTCACCGGCTTCTACAATATCCCGACCGTGGTGATCGTGATTGTTGGCCTGTTCACGCGACAGGTGCCGGCGCTTGGTGCCAAGCTGGTGATCCTGTTCCACGTCACCGCCTATGGCCTGCTCCGTTTCGTCTTCGATGACGTCGTGACCATCCATTTCCTCCACCAATATGCGATCCTGTTCGTGATAGAAGTGGGCATCATGCTCGCTGTCGGTGCGTGGCGCCCCCGCGAACAGGCATGGGAATTCACCAGCAACAGCCAGGTCAACATGACACCTTGGCGCTTCGCCCGGCCGCTGGCTTTCACTCTGTTTTCCTGCGTGGTTGCGCTCTATCTGCTCTTCTCCGATATCGGCCTGGCTTCGGGACAGGGACTGCAATGGCCCTTTGCCCTGATGCTAACAGCACTGGTGGCCGGCAATCTCGCTTACTGGCTCTGGAAAGCGCGAACGGTGCCCGCGCCCGACGCCGCGGCTAGCTGATCAGCGAGGCCAGCACCCGGCGCTTGCCGGAAAAGGGTCGACGGCCGTGCATGACCAGAAAATTGTCGACCAGCACCACATCGCCCGGCTGCCACGGCATGTCGAAGGTCAGTTCGTCCGACAAGCGGATGGCCGCGGCCATATCCGCCAAGGTGATCGGTTCGCCATCGCCGAAGCTGATCGCCCGGGACGGATCATTGCGGCTGTCCGACCAGCCGCGAAAGGCCGCGATCAGCTGGTTGAAAAAGACCGTCCGGCCGTCCGGCAGTTTCCGCACGGCATCGAGCACCGGTGTCGTGGCCCGCAGGCTGTCATCATCCTGCCATTGCCAGTCATAGCCCAGCTTGGCCAACCGCGCTTCCGCTTGCTCCCGGCCTGTGGCGCCCAATGTGCTGCGCCAGCTGCGCCCCTGCCCCGAACCGGCATCGTCATTGGCCGGCATGATATTGGTATAGCGCACGCCCCGGTTTTCCAGCCGTTCGACAAATGCACCATCGCACTCCCGCAAGCGCTCGAGCAGGACGTCGGATCGGCACAGCGGCGTCGCCCCGCCTTCCTCTGCCGCGATTTCGCAGAAGAAGAACAGCTTCGAGGGATAAAGCGGCGTCTGGGCCATTTCATGATGCAGGTAGATGCTGGTTTCGGGCGGCGCTTCATTGGCGGTGAAAACCCGCTCCGTGACATTGACCCGGACCGCATTGGACAGCGACTCTGCATAGGTGAAGCCGGGCGCTCCGTAAGCCTGCACTGCTGCATCAAAGGCCTCCGGGTCCGCCACGTCAAAGCCGCGAAAGAGAATTGCACCGCTGGTCGAAAGCTGTTCGTCCGTATCGTTGCCGGCCGCCACGAGATGGTCGGGCAAACTGCCGGTACCGTTGACAACATGCGGAAACTCCGCGCCGTTCCATTGCTGCAATTTCATTGCATTCTCAGTCATAGATCGGGTGGAAGCTGTCAAAAGCCTGCTCGCAGAACACGCCGGGGTCATTGAACCGGCGATTGCGATTGAGTGCCGAAATCGCGGTCATCTCATCTTCGGACAAGCTGAAATCGGAGATGGCGAGATTCTCCCGCATGCGCTCCGGACTGGTGCTTTTGGGGATGATCGACGTGCCGCGCTGGGTCGCCCATCGCAGGACAATCTGTGCCGGGGTTTTGCTGTGTCGGGCAGCCGCCTCCACGACGGGTGGCGTATCCAGAACAGTATCGTCCTGCCCCGCCATGTCGAGCTCGACATAGGACAGCGCGCCGAGCGGCGAGAAAGCCGTCACCGCGATCCCGTAGTCTCTCGCCAGCCGGATCAGCTTTTCCTGTGTCAGATAGGGATGCGCCTCGATCTGCAGCACCGCCGGCTTGATGCGGGCATAGGTCATCAGGTCGTGGATCAGCGCGCTGTTATAGTTGCAAACACCGATCTGGCGCGTGAGGCCCTTGTCCTGCAGTTCCTCCATTGCACCCCAGGTATGGTGCAGCGGCACGGCAGCGCGCTGCATCACCGGGTTGTCCGCGTCGGGATCGTGGATCCACTCGGGCGGATAGCGCGTCTCGAACGGGACAAATTCCAGGGCGATCGGGAAATGGATCAGATAGAGATCAAGATAATCGAGCCCCAGATCTGTCAGCGACTTGCGGCAGGCGGCCTCGACATGTTCTGGCGCGTGATAGGTGTTCCACAGCTTGGATGTGATCCACAGCTCTTCGCGGGTGCATAGGCCATCCGCCATGGCCGCCGCCAGACCTTCGCCCACAGCTTCCTCATTGCCATAGTCTGCAGCGCAATCGAAATGCCGGTAGCCGGCCCGCACCGCTTCCAATATTGTCGCCCGGCAGTCTTCCGCCGCGACTTTCCATAGTCCGAAACCGATCTGGGGCATGTCCATGTTGCGTGCTGTTCCCTGTTTAGCGCGAGAAATCAAGCGCTACCGGCTGACCGGTCTCGATCGACTCATGCGCAGCCGCGCCCATTTCCACCGAGCGCAGGCCGTCCAGCGCGCTGACATCCGGTGGACCGCCATCCAGCAGCGCCTGATGAAAACGCAGCAGCTGGAAATAAGTCGCGCCGTGATGATCGCCCGCCGCCAGCGCCTCGGACGGAGTATCCACTGGCTCCACCACCACACCCGAGCCACGGCGAGGTGACCAGACAATGTCGGCAGCCGGAATGCGGACATCCAGTTTTCCGATATCGCCCAGCGCATAAATTTCTTCCTGCTGCTCGGATCCTTCGGCAAACATGCAAAGGTCGAGCGTGGCACGGGCACCGCCAGCAAAGTCGACGATGACATAGGCATTGTCGAGAATATCGGATCGCTCGCCATCATAGATCTCGTCGAGATGGTTCACATCCTGTCCGCCGCTGGCGTAGATCCGGACGGGTTCATCCTGCAAAATATGGCGCATGAGATCAAAGAAATGGCAACATTTCTCGACCAGCGTCCCACCGGTATTGGCACTGAACCGGTTCCAGTCTCCGACCTTTGTGAGAAACGGAAAGCGGTGTTCGCGGATTGACAGCATCTTCACCGGACCCGTCTCTCCGGTGCGCACCCGTTCGACGAACCGTGTGACCGGCGGCATGTAGCGATATTCCAGGCCGACCCAGAAGAGCGGATCATAGACTGCCACCAGTTGCGCCAGATTGCGCGCATTGTCCACGGTCGTGCACATCGGCTTCTCGAGCAGCAAGGCCACGCCATGTTCCATCAACTGCTGCGCGAGAGCAAAATGGGTGTGATTGGGCGCCGCCACGATGACGGCATCGGGACGGGCAGACTGCATCATCTGGTCAACGTCTTCGTAACAGATAATGGTCTGATCCAGTTCCTTCGCCAGCACAGCGGCCGCATCGCGCGACGGCCCGTGCGGATCGGCGATAGCAACCAGATCCGCTTCCGGGACCAGCGCCAGATTGCGCATGTGCTCGCGGCCCATCATGCCGCAACCGACAATCGCATAGGTGCGGGAATCCGTCATTTCGGCCCGAAGGTCATCGCTGAATTATAGCTTTTCCAGACGTACCGGCAATCCGTCTTTCGGTTGCGGGATCGGGAAGACCTGCCATTTTGGTTCATAGTCGGGACCTCCCGACAGAACGACCCGGTTCTGCGTCAGCATCGCATGCATCAGGATCTTGATCTGCATATAGGCGAAATGCAGACCCAGACACATATGCGCGCCGCCGCCAAATGGTACCCACGCATATTTATGCCGTCCGGCCGAATTTTCCGGTGTGAACCGCAGCGGGTCAAATTTTTCGGGATCCGGCCAGTGTTTTTCCATCTGGTGCACAAAACTCGGACTGATACCGATGACGGTCCCTGCTGGAATGGTGAAGTTGCGGAAGGTAAATTCCTTGATCGCCCGGCGCGGCATCGACGGCACCGGCGGGATCAGGCGCAGCGCTTCCTTGAACGCCATTTCCGTCAGTTCCAGCTTGCCGAGATCCTCGTAGGACAGCTGGGCACCGGCCGGCGCGACCTTCAGGCATTCCTCGCGGACCTTTTCCTGCCATTCGGGATGCTTGGCCAGCAAATAGGTCAGGCTGGTCGCCGACGAGGTAATGGTGTCATGCGCGGCCATCATCAGGAAATTCATGTGATCGACGACTTCGTCTTCGGTGAGCAGCTCGCCGTCCTCATGGGTCGCGAGACAGATCTGGGTGAAGATATCCTCTCCGCCCTGCTCCCGGCGGGCTTTCACCTGCGGGGTAAAATAGTCGAGCAGATATTCGCGCGCTTTCACACCGCGCCACATTTTGGTGAACGGGATTGGCGACCGGGCGACCCCGACCGAAGCCTGGACCTCATCAACAAAGGCCTTGTTGATCTTGTCTGCTTCCGGTCCCCAGGGAATGCCGAGAATGGCGCTCGCTGCGGTGTCGAGCGAGAGGGACTTGATCGCGGGGTAGAAATTGAAAGCCGTATCGCTCCATTCGTCCACCCGCTCGATAATGCCTTCACCCAAAACCTGGCAGTGATGCTTCATCGGCCCTGGCTTGAATGCCACCGACAACGCCTTGCGATCGGCCCGGTGGCGCTCGAAATCCATCAGCATCAGACCGCGCGGGAAGAGATTGTTGAGAATCGGACCCCAGCCCTGTTCGCTGGAGAAGATCTTGTCCTTGTTGAACAACACCAGTTCCGTAGCTTCGGCTCCGAGCAGATTGACGGTCCAGCCACCGAAGCTGAACATGCGGTAGACCGAGCCATGGCGTTCGAACATCCGCCGGCCAAAAGCGGGCGGATCCTTGAGCATCTCCAGCGTGGAACCCAGAAACGGCAGACCTTCCTCGCCCGGAATATGGGACAGCTTGTCCTTCTTTGGCGGTGTTACCCAGTGCGGATTGGCCGATTCCTGATAGGGATAGCCATGTGGCTGCGGGTCGGTTCGAGACAGGGCTGTTGCCAAGGGAGGACTCCTCGTATTTGACGAATATCCACCACGATAGCTACTTTCATCAGTGTCAGCAAGAGCCAGAATGAATGGACCATTCATATCCAATTCAACGCCTTTCCGTTACAAAATGCGACACAGGGCAAATAGTTGAGACTCGGAGCGAACAGCAGGTGTAAGCTGCGCTCCGGACATATGAGGGGCTGGGAAAATGGTTGGTACCGGAATCGGGAAATTTCTTGCTGCAGGAGGCGCGGTGCTGACGCTCGGCGCCTGTTCACTCGCGGGATATGGCGATGGATATTACGGGGACGGCTATGTGAATGGCGGCTATGGCTGCGATCCCTACGCCCCGTTTGATGACTATTATGCCTGCGATGACGGCTATGGCTATGCCAATATCGGTTTTGGCGGCGGCTGGTACGACAGTTTCTACTATCCCGGATTCGGCATCTATATTTTTGACCGGCGCGGTTCACGCTATGCGATGAAGCGCCACCATAAGCGCTATTGGGCCCGGCAACGCGCGATCTGGGGCACCAAACACCGCGATCGCGGGCGGGGATATGCCGGAAGGCGGGACAATCTGACCCCGGAAGAACGGGCAAACCGCCGGGAAAGACAGGCGCAGCGGCGTGCGATGATGACTCCTGAAGAACGGTCCATGCGCCGCGAACGACGCGCTGAACGGCGAACCAATCTGACGCCCGCCCAGCGGGCAGCAAGGCAGGAGCGCCGGGCCGAGCGCCGCAATGCCGTGCCGCGTCAGGCACGTCCCGCTCGCCAGAACCAACCGGTTGCCACTCCCCGCCGTACTGCCCGGCAGGCGCCAGCCAGACAATCTCGGCCTGCAGCGCGCAGTTCCCGCCGGTCGGTGGAATCATCCCGCAGCAGATCTGACGACCGCTAGCCTGGCCGGCAAAGCCTGATCGCCGACCCGGAATGAAAAAGCGGGAGCCGCGCCAAAGCACTGCTCCCGCCCGATGGCGATATGTCCGGGGGACTATTCGCCCACGGTCACGCGGCCGACCCGGTACCCACGCTCCCGCATTTCCTTTCGATAGTCTTTGTTCGCATCCGCAATTTCGGCGCGATATTCCTCATGCGCTTCCCGGCGATCTTCCTCATCGGTTGCGCGCTTGAGATCCTTTACCAGCTCATGCTCTGCCTCGCGGATGTCAGACAGGTAATCGAACCAGAAATTATTCTCGACATTGCCGATCGGCTGGGTGAGAATTTTCTGATGCGTGCCATGGCCTGACTGGTGCGCGGATAACGCTGCCAAGGGCAGACCAGCTGTCACAAGCCCGGCCAGTGTCAGCGTCATGATACGAATCGTCATTGCTATTCTCCTGTCAGTTATCGGCAGGAGACAGAATGGGGACATCGGCGCTTTCTGCATGATGAACGGCGCTTGTCGCGCGACGATCCGCACCGGGACTGCGGCAAAAACCGTGATCAGGACAGGGGTGCTGCCCTGAAATGGACGGCCTGCTTGACTGTTGCAGTCATATTGGGGGCATTTTCCTGCCGGAAAGGTTAAGATAATTGTAATCATGTCGCCAAACCGCTAAATTGCTTACCGCGCTGTCAGTAGTGACGCGCATCAACAGTGGGGTCAGAATAATGGCAACGGCATATAGCGATATCCAGCCGGAAGATTATCAACCGTCTGTGGATCATCCGCAGCACGGTGTGATTATTGGCGGACCGGCCGCTCGGGCCAAGAAGCTGGAATATGGCATATTGCTTGCCTCCATGGTGATCGGATCCCTTGGTGCGCTCTACTGGACGCTGACTCAATCTACCGGATGGGTCGAATGGTCGGCCTTTCTGTCCGGCTATGTCATCATCAACATGGGTGTCGGCATCGGCTATCACCGCTTCTACACACACAGATCTTTCGAAACCTCCCGTCCGATGCGCTATGCGATAGCCATCATGGCGCAGCTGGCCTGTCAGGCATCCGTGCTGAAATGGGCCGCTGATCACCGCCGGCATCACGCCTTTGCCGATCGGGTCGGCGACCTGCACAGCCCGCATGTCGACGGATTCGGCAAGCCGATGAAGGGATTCAAGGGCTTCGCCATTGCGCATTTTGGCTGGCTTTTCGACAATACGACCTCGGACATGAACGTCTATGGCAAGGGCCTTATCGACGATGATGCCGTCCTTTTCGCGCACCGCACGCGCTGGTTCTGGGTCGCGGTGTCAATGGTCGGTATCCCGGTTGTCTGGGCGCTGACCTTTGGCACGGTGGAAAATATTATCGGCACGATATTGATCGGCGGCTTTTTCCGGACCTTCTTCTTTCTCAACCTCGTCATGGGCGTGAACAGCATCGGTCACATGTTCGGATCCCAGCGGTTCGAGACCGGAGACAAGGGCCGCAATCTCTGGTGGCTGGCGCTGCTGACCTTCGGTGACGGCTGGCACAATAATCATCATCGTCACCCCCGCAGCGCCTATGCCGGGATCATGTGGTGGGAGATCGATATCAACGGCTATATCATCTCACTCTGGGAGAAAATGGGCCTGGTATGGAATGTCCAGCGCGCGCCCAAATATGCGCGCAATGCCGAAGGTGAATGGGTCCAGGTGAAGAAATCGGCAGTGCGGGCCGACGATGCGAGTCCCGAAGCGCTGTCCAAACCGGATGGCGGTGTCATGTTTCATGAAAACAAACCGGCAGCCAGTCCGAAACTTCCTGCCGAATCCGCCTGAACGCCGGACAGAGACTATTCTTGACCAGTCGCCGAATCGCGAGCCGCGAGCCCGAGTGTCGCGGTGACTGTGCCAGGTGCTGCGGGATCGACCGACAGTCGCTCCACGGCCACGCCTTCCCTTTCCAACTCTGAGAGCCACGCAAAAAGCGCAGTCGGACGCGCGGAATCGATCACCAGATCGACGCGGCCATTGTCCTGCGGGTCCAGGCGGCCGACTTCAAATCCGGCCTCACCGGCACGGCGACTGACAAAGGCGTTGACGGTACCGGTCAGCTGGCGCTTTGCATCCGGTGCCGGTGCGGTGAGCGCCGCTACCTTGGCTTCCACGCGGGCCTGACGCTCAACCGCCTCGTGATAGCGTATTGATGCGGCTTCGGATGCAGCCGAAAATGGCTTGTAAATGCCATACCAGGCGACCGTCAGAGCCACCAGAACAGCCAATATGCCGATCATGATTTTCTCGCGCTGGCTGAGTGCCGCGAACCAGTCCCGCAGTCCTGTCATCATGGCGCCCTCACCGTTATATCCGCCTTGGCGGTGCCAGTGGCATCGGTTCGCGGTGTTGCAGTAATTGCATATCCGGCATTCTGGACGGCCAGCAAGACCGGATTGATATCCTCATTGCGCACCGCCGACAGCGTCGCAGCGACAATGCCTGCCCGTTCATAGCTCAGCCGGTCGATCGTCACCCCGGGCGTCTGCTGCAGGGCTTCAAAAAGCGCAGAAGTCGGAACCGAAAAGACGCCGTTGCCCCGGTTTTCCTGCACCAGACGATTGTCTAGCTGGCGCTCGGCCATTTCCAGATTTTCCACAGGCCCAAGCACTGCCGTGGCTGCCTCCAGCGCCGCATCATCGGCTGAACCGGCCGCCCAGTAATATTTCGCCATCTGCACGAGCGGTATCGCGAGAGAGACAATCAGCAATGCCGCGACCGTCCATACCAAAGCCTTGCGCTGCGGTGCGGTCATCGACCGGCGCTGTTTCTTCGCATATGTGCCAGACCGCAGGTTGAGCTGGTCCGAATCTCCTGCCCGGGCCAGCGCCGCCAGAGTCTCGGCTTCGTTCAGCATCCGGGGCGTATCGCTCCCGGTCAGAAATTCGCGCAAGGCCGGATCATCGGGAATGATCATTTCCGGACGCCGCAGCACGCGGTCAAATCCGAAATCGGCTTCCACCAGCTCTTTCTCTGCCGGTTGGAGCAGCCAGCCGGACGGAATAATCACATCCGGGTCCAGACCCAGCTCCTGGCATCGCATCAAGCCGTCACGCAGCAGCGCATCATCAATTGTCGCGGTCGCCGCCGCACCGTCTGTTGCGAGGGCCGCAGCGACATGCACTGGATTGCCAGCAATCGCGTCATCGGCCCCAGCGATGGTTGCTGCCGCCAGAATCTGCTTGTCCGTCGCGTCTTCAACCGGATCGTGCCAGCGCACCGTAGTCATGGCAGACGGCACGATCGCCGCGCAGCGGACGTCATCCACATTCCCAGGAAGTTTCAGGCCAGCCGCCAGCATCGGATCGGAGTCACAGCCGGACTGCACCAGATAGCCGTCTTCAAACAGCCACCAGTGCAGGGCCTGTTCCTCCGAAGCCGGAAAAACGGTGACAAGCAGATGCGGTGTCATCAGTGGGCGCACCTATTCTGCATAGATATCCGCATTCTCGTCTTCGCCACCCGGCGCGCCATCGGCACCGAGCGAATAGAGATCAAAGCCCGGCCCACGCCGTCCGGGATTGTCATATTGATAGGGCCGTCCCCACGGATCATTGGGCAGGCTTTTGATATAGCCGCCCTTGCGATAGCGCGATGAGGCCGGCAGCGAACCTGGCGCCTCGGACAGCGCCTTGAGCCCGTCGGCCGACGTGGGATAGGTCAGATTATCCAGCCGGTACATTTCCAGTGCCTGGCCGAGCGTGGCAATATCCGAGCGCGCCTTTTCGGTCATCGCCCGGTCCTGGCTGGGCAGAACATTGATCACGACAATCGTGGTCAGCAGGCCCAGGATGAAGATCACCACCATCAACTCGACCAGCGTGAAGCCATTGCGCTCCGGCTTGCCTTTCTGTTCGGGTTCGGCGTCTTGCACGATCGGGCATTCTGTTTCGGGCATGGTCTTTCCTGTCATTCCCGGCCTTAGAGTCCGGCCAGATTCTGGAGTTGCAATATCGGCAGCAATATAGCGAGAATCACCACTGCAACAATACCACCCATCGCGACGATGATCAGCGGTTCGAGCAGCGAGAGCGCAGTGGAGCTGAAATTGTCGAACTCGCGCTCGAGATAATCGGCGGCCCGCGCGAGCATCTCGTCCAGCTGTCCCGACGCCTCTCCGCTGGCGGCAAGATAGATCAGCATCGGCGGGAAGACGCCGGCATTTTTGAGCGCACTGGACAGACTGCCGCCACCTCTTATGGCTTCGATCATGTCTTCAGATGCCTTGCGCAGCACCGAATTGCCGATCGTGCCTGTAGTCAGGCGCAGGCCTTCCAGAATCGGGAGACGGCTGGCCACCATGGTCGAGAGCGTTCGCGCCAGCCGCGCCGCGTGCAAATCGCGCAGCAGTCGTCCGAAAAAGGGAAGCTTGAGCAAAAACCCGTCAAACCGGTATTTGATCTGCGGTTCTTTCAGCGCCCGCCAGGCGACGAGGCCAAGAAACACAATCAGCGCGACAAGCGCCCAGTACCAGTTTGCCAGAAAATCAGAAATGCCGATGACCAGACGCGTTACAAACGGCAACTGCTGGTTCACATTGTCAAACTGTTCGACCACTTTTGGCACCACTGCAATCATCAGCAGGGCAACCACCAATAGGGCGACCAATGCGAGAATGATCGGATAGGCCAGCGCGCTGATCAGCTTGCCGCGCATCTCGGCCTGGCGCTCGAGCAGGCCCGCGAGCCGCTCCGTAATATCAGGCAATGTGCCCGAGCTTTCCCCGGCGGAAATCATCGCGCGATAAAGTGGCGGGAAGCTTGCCGGTTCGCGGCGCATGGCTTCGGCGAGCCTTTGCCCTTCCAGAACGCCGTTATGGACAGACCCGATTTGATCGCGGACATGGGCCTTCTCATTCTGAACGCCGATGGTCCGCAGCGCTTCCTCCAGCGGGGTCACCTGAACCAGCGAGGACAGCTGACGCGTGAAAAGCGTCAGTTCCTTGGCATTCAGCTTCTTGCGGCCGAACAGCTTGCGCTCTGTCGGTGCATCGGATGCCTGGCTGGCCTCGATCCGGACAACATGGAGATCGCGCCGCGCCAGCTTCTCGCGCACAGCATCGTCATTGGCACCGGATAGCTGACCGGTTTTCTGGCGCCCCTTGGGATCAATTGCGGTATAGGAAAATTCAGGCACCGGGCGCCTCGTCCGCGTTGGTGCGGCGGGATATCCGGATCGCTTCTTCCGCCGTAGTCAGCCCCTGTTCGACCAAGGCCGCAGCCGCAGAGCCCAGTGTCGGACGGGAGCGGAATGCATGGTCGGAAATCAGTGCTTCGTCCGCGCCTTCATTGATATATGTACGGATCCTGTCATCGACTGGCACGACCTCATAGACGCCGATCCGCCCCTGAAAACCCGTATGGTTGCAGGCATCACAGCCCGCTTCACGATAGATGATCGTACCGGGCGCCAGGCCCAGCAATTTGGCAAGGCCCGGTTCCACCTCCACCGGTGTGCGGCATTCCGGGCACAATTTCCGCACCAGCCTTTGCGCGACAATGGCACGCAAGGTCGAAGCCAGGAGGAACGGTTCCACCTTCATGTCCCGCATCCGGGTGATCGCTCCGATCGCGTCATTGGTGTGGACTGTCGAAAGAACCAAGTGCCCGGTCAGAGACGCCTGAACCGCGATTTCGGCGGTCTCATGATCGCGAATTTCCCCGACCATCACGACATCCGGATCCTGACGCAAAATGGCCCGCAAACCTGTGGCGAAACTCAGTCCGACCTTGGCATTGACCTGGGTCTGGCCAATCCCCTCGACCGCATATTCGACCGGATCTTCGACCGTCAATATGTTGCGACTGCCGTCATTGAGCTGTTTCAGCCCGGCATAAAGCGTGGTGGTTTTGCCGGACCCCGTCGGGCCAGTGACCAGCAATATTCCATTGGGTTGCGCCAAGGCCTCTTCAATAATCCGGCGCGTGGCATCGGTCATGCCAAGATCGCCCATCGAAATCCCCGCATTGTCCTTGTCGAGAATGCGCATCACCACCCGCTCGTTGGCGCGATTGGGCAATGTGGATACACGGACATCGAGCAGTTTGCCGCCAAGCGTCAGGCTGATCCGGCCGTCCTGCGGGATCCGGCGTTCGGCAATATCGAGCCGCGCCATGACCTTGATCCGGTTGACGATAACCGATGCGACATGTGGCGGCATCTTAAGCTTTTCGTGCAGCACGCCATCGACGCGCATCCTTACGACCAGACCGGTCTCATAGGGCTCGATATGAATATCCGATGCCCCTTGCCGGGCGGCTTCGGCAATGATGCCGTTGATCAGGCGAATGGTCGGCGCGTCATCGGCACTGTCGAGCAGGTCTTCGGCGCTGGGTATGTCGCCGGCAATGTCATCCAGCCCTTCGGTATCCAGCGTACTGGCCAGCGAGGCCGCACTGCCGTCCATCGCATAGCGTTCCGACAGAAGCTGGTCGAACTGGTCCGCATCCACCTCGACAATTTCGAAGGGCCGCGACAGGTGCCGGCGCACCTCGAGCAAGGTGACAGGGTCTCCGCCCGACCGCATCAGCAGCTTGGGTGGATCCGATTTCTCCGGAGACAGTAGAACTCCATGATCGCGCGCAAATCCGTATGGGATGTCCATCGCAACTCCGGCTGGAGACATCGGCTCGCCAGCCTCGCCCGTCCCGTCAGAAACGGCCGGAGTGGAAGGGAGAGCCGCATTTTCCGTCATTGGTCATTCTGATCCGCAGGTTCGGCGTCCGTCGCATCACTGGGCGGAACGTCCACTGGTGCCACCTCCGCTTGCGGGGTGGCCGGGGCCGTTGGCTCCGCACCCGGTGCATAGATAATCTCGTCCCCGGGACGCGGTCCGGCCGATGGCGGCACGGTGCCAAGATAGTCGCGAACGAGGACATCCAGTGATGGTTCCTCATCCGGATTCTGGATCATCTGGCGCCCACGGATATAGCCGTAGCGACTGCTCGAGAAACGGCGGGCATCGTCCGGGTCCTTGAGGATGGTCGGACGGATGAAGACCATGAGGTTGGTTTTGGTCCGCGACCGTCCGCGCGACTTGAACAACTCCCCGATCAGCGGAATATCGCCGAGAAACGGGATTTTCTGGATGGTGCGGCGTTCATTGTCGTCCAGCAGTCCGCCCAGCGCGATAATCTCGCCGTCACCGACAGTCACTGTAGTGTTGATTTCGCGCTTATTGATGATCAGCTCGTTGAAATCATCGGAAACCGGCCCGGCAATCGAGCTGACCTGCTGACGCAATTCCATGCGCACTTCCTGTCCGGCATTGATCTGCGGTGTGACTTCCAGTTCGATACCGACATTCTGCCGCTGAATGGTGCGGAAAGCATTGTCGAAATTGTTGGACAGCGCTTCGCCGGTTGAGACCGGGATTTCCTGGCCGAACAGGATGCTGCCCTGGAGATTGTTGTTCACGGTCAGCGACGGCGTCGACAGGATATTGCTGTCTGTGTCGGACTGTACAGCATTGATGATCGCACCGAGCACGGCATTGCCGCCGAGCGAAGTCGCAAATCCGGCAAAACCGCCTCGCGCGCCGAGGATGGCATCGGCGGCATTCTGTTCCAGTGCGTCGCCAACCGCACTGTTGGTTGTCACCGTTGTCGACGTGTCGGTTGTTGTCGTTGTGGTTGTATCGAATTCGTCCGCGAGCAGGCCGCCGGCGACATCGACAATATTGGGCGAGGCATTGGAGAAATTGGTCACCGCAAAGGGAACATCTTCACCACCGACCAGCCATTGCACGCCCAGTTCGCGGGCGAGGCTTTCGGAAATCTCGACAATGATCGCCTCAACCACCACCTGTTCCTGACGGATGTCCAACTGCCGGATCAGTTCGCCGATCATCCGCTGCACGTCGGGGTTGGCGGCGACGATGATCGCATTGGTGCCTTCGAGACGGGTGACGATTGCCGGACCGCTGCGGGCAATGCTGTTGCTGTTGGCTGACGCCGGGGTCGCGGCGGGAGCAGCGCCGTCCGAACCACCCGCCGGACTGACCGATGTCGGCACAGTCGATAAGCCCGCCTGCCCCATCAGCTGTTCGATCACCGGCAGCAATTGCTCGGCATTGGCATAATTGAGCCGGTGCACGCGGATTTCGGTCCCCAGTTCTGCGCGTTCGTCCAGTTCCCGCGCCATTTCGGCAAAGCGGGCAACCGCGCCGGGGTCCCCGCGGAACGCCAGAGAGTTGCTGCTGTCAATGGCGACAATATTGACCGGTGAACGGGTGCCTTCCGCTCCCTGGACGAGCGATTGCAGGGACGACGCGATTTCGCGGGCACCCGCATTGCGCAGATTAACGATCGTGCTGGCGGCATTGTCCCGGTCGATTTCCCGGACCAGCGCCCGCACCCGGCGGATATTGTCGGCATAATCGACAATCACCAGGCTGTTGGCATTGCGGTTGGCGGTGATCGCGCCCTGTTTGCTGATCAGCGGGCGCAGGGTTTCAATAGCGGCGGCTGCCTCGATGGATTTGAGCCGAACCACTTCGGTGACAAACTGGTTCGCCGGTGAAGAGCGGGTACCGAGGCGGGTTGGCTGAGAAGCCGCACCATCGGCCGGCTGAATGCGATATGCACCGCGCGTTGTCGGGATCGCGACCAAATTGTTGGCGCGCAGGGTCGACAGGAAAATCTCGAAATATTCGCTGCGGCTGAGCGGTCGGTCGGTGACAACAGACACCTTGCCCTGCACCCGGCTGTCGACAATGAAGGTCCGTCCGGTCACGCGAGCGGCATCCTGCACAAAGGCGCGAATATCCGCATCGCGCACGTTCAGGCTGTGCTGCGCAGCCACAGGCTGCACTGCGAGGGCACCGAACAGGAAAAGGGCTGAAACCAGCTGAGTCAAAATACGCTGCATCACGGAGATCCCAGATTAACGACGATCGGGACAACATCCGCGCCACGCTCGACTTCGATTGAAAGATTGGTGCCAGGAACAATCTGGCTTTGAAGAGAAGTGATATCGGTCGTCGATGTGACCGGCTGGCCATTGACCGCGACGATGATGTCTCCGTCGCGCAATCCTGCGGCATTGAACAGGGCACCGTCACCTTTGGGGGTCACAACAATGCCGGTCACGCGGCCGTCTTCGGTGCGCGGGTTGAAAGCCATGGCATCGCTGGCCGACAAGCCGGCGGTCGCAAGGGTGTCGATTTCGCTGGTTCCGATATCGTCTGCGCTGATGGTCTGTGCGGGAATGGACTGATCGAGATAGAGACTTTCACGGGTGCCATCGCGGTCAATGACGACATGATCAAATTTGACCGCAGCCAGTGTCACGCCGGACATGATCTCATCGCCCACGGCGTAGCTGTCCTGAACACCGTCGGTTCCCGCGAGAATCGCGGATCCGAGGCCGGATCCCTCGTTCATGCGAATGCCGAACAGGGTCAGCTGGAGCGAAGTCACGACATTGGCGTCGTTCGTGAGACCCGTGCGATAGAAAGGATCAAAGCTGCCGAACAGCGCAAGGCGGGATTGCGGCGGAATCACGCGGACTTCGGAGGCCTGCCAGCCACCAACTGGTCCGATTGGGGTGACGGTGAGCCAGATCAGGCGGATGAGCTGGACGAACAGCAGCAGCGCGAGCAGCACGATCGCCAGACCATATAGCCTGTTACCCCGGAATACCGAGGGCAATCCGCCCGTTTCATCTGAAAGCTGACTAACCACACATCCCCGCAACTATAACCCACAAGTCGCTATAACCGTTTCATGACCAATCGACGACCAAAACATGTCAATATGGTTACACGTCACGCGCAACTCGGCAACACTATAAGCCGCGATATCACTGGACCATAATGGTTAATATTTCATGGAAAGGACCGGTTGAGCAGCGCGCCAAGCTCGGCCAGAGCCTGATCTCCCGCAGTCACCTTGATTGCCGCCATGCCCAGCGCCGCCGCCGGTTTGCAGTTGATGCCGAGATCATCGAGATAGATGCATTGTGCCGGTTTTACGTCCAGTGCCTCGCACATCATCTCGTAAATGCGCGGATCCGGCTTGCGGATGCCGATTTTGCTGCTCTCGATCACATGGTCAAATCGCGCCATGATTTCCGCCACTGCCTCCGCTTTTGCATCATCCATTGTCATCGAGGACCCCTTGCCCGCAGGGACATTGTTGGTGATGCAGCCAATGGCAAAATTTTCAGCCTTCAGTCGGTCGAGTGTGGCCACCATGTCCGGCTGGATATCCCCTGCCAGGCAGGCGAGCACGTCTTTTCCGCGCAAATCCACACCAATGGCCCGCGCTTCCTCGGCAAACAGCTGGTCAAAGCCGGCGGCGTCGATTTCCGAGCGTTCAAACTTCGCCCAGGCATTGTCGTGCGGATTGGCCGAGTTGATCCGGCGGACGCTGTCCTTTGGCTGGCCTTGCTCCGCCTCGAGCCGGTTGAACGCGTCAAAAGGCGAACTGGTAATCACGCCGCCAAAGTCCCAGATTACGGTGGTATATGTCATTTTTGGAGATGTTCCAGTTTGAGGCCAGGACGCTGCCAGCGCATTTTCATCAGTTTTCCGGTGGCGGACAGGCATATCCACGCATCCATCATGTCCGCACCGCCGAAACAGATATTGGTGGTGAATATGTCGGGCGTGGGCACGAACTCGACCAGTTCGCCCTCGGGTGAAATCACGCTGATCCCGCATTCGCCAATGGTGGCGACACAGATATTGCCGCTTTCTTCCATCGCCAGGCTGTCGAAAAACTTGTATCCGGCCGGGCGATAGACGGGAATGCCCGGTCCTCCCGGCCCCGCATCTGCCGCAACCTTGCCTGGTGCGGTGATGTTGAACTTCATCAAACGGCAGGTGAAGGTTTCGGCGGCGTAGAGTGTCTTGCCATCGGGTGACAGGCCGACTCCATTGGGATTTTGCGACGGGAAAACCACTTCTTCCAGATGAGAACCGTCAGCCTTTCCATAGAAGATTCCGACAATGTCATGAACGCGGTTTTCATAATCGGTCTTGCCGTGATCGGTGAACCAGAAACCGCCCTGATCGTCGAAGACAATGTCATTCGGCCCGCGCAGGACACAGCCAAAATCGCCGCTGTCATACAGCGTCTCGACATTTCCGGTTTCCGGATCAATCCGCTCGATCCGCCCGCGGTCATAATCCTTCGCAATACCTGCGGGTGTCAGAAAGCCGTTTTTCTCCTCATATTCAAAACCGCCATTATTGCAGACATAGATTTTGCCATCCGGTCCGACCGCCGCGCCATTGGGTCCGCCACCCGGCTGCGCGACCACTTCCTTGCTGCCGTCGGGCAGGATCCGGGTCAGCTGACCGGCGGCGATTTCGACCAGAATGACGCTGCCATCGGGCATCGAAATCGGCCCTTCGGGAAAACGCAGGCCTTCGGCAACAATTTCCATAAAATTCCTCTCCTTGCTGCGGACAGTCATTGCGGGAAACGGGGGACAAGTCTAGTGCTGACAGACCGGTTACAGGAGCAACCATGTCGAGCGAATATCCCCAGGAATATCCCCAGAGTTATCCAAAGGCCCTGCAACTCCATATTGACGGCGAATGGATTGATATCGGCGACCGCGATGTCCACCAGGTCGTCAATCCCGCCACTGGCCAGGCGATCAGCGATTTGCCCAAGGCGACGAAAGCGGATCTCGACCGCGCGCTGGACGCTGCAGGTCGCGCTTTCCCGATCTGGCGCGATACACCGGTCGCCGAGCGTGCCGCCATTCTCCACAAGGCGGCGGACCTGATGCGCGAACGCGCACCCGAAATAGGGCGTCTGATGACCGCCGAACAGGGCAAGCCGGTCGGGCAGGCTACGGGGGAAGTTGCCGCTTCCGCCGCGCATTTCGACATCATGGCAGAGGAAGCCAAGCGCTGTTACGGGCGCGTGCTGGTCCGGCCCAAGGGCCTGAACAGTTTCGTGAAATATCAACCGGTGGGGCCAGTGGCGGCCTTCAGTCCCTGGAACTTCCCGGTCTTCACGCCGATCCGCAAGCTGGCTCCGGCCCTTGCTGCGGGCTGTTCGATCATCTTGAAGCCCGCCGAGGAAACACCGGCCAGTCCGATCGAGATGATGCGTTGTCTGGTGGACGCCGGCCTGCCCGCGGGTGTGGCCCAGATTATCTTCGGCGATCCCGGTGAGGTGTCCGGTCATCTCATCGCTTCCGATATCATCCGCAAGGTGAGTTTCACCGGCTCGGTCCCGGTTGGCAAGCATCTGATGAAGCTGGCCGCCGAAGGCATGAAACGCACCACTATGGAGCTGGGTGGCCATGCGCCGGTATTGGTTTTCGATGATTGCGATCTGGAAAAGACGCTGGACCTCACCGCCATGCAGAAATTCCGCAATGCCGGTCAGGTCTGCGTGTCACCCACCCGCTTTTACGTGCAGTCGGGCATTTATGACCGATTTGTCGAAGCATTTTCGGAGCGTGCAGCCAAGGTCGCCGTGGGCGACGGCTTTGCCGACGGTGTCGACATGGGCCCGCTCGCCAATCCGCGCCGTCCCGATGCCATCGGATCGATGGTCGAGGACGCGAAAGCACAGGGAGCAGATGTGAAACTCGGCGGAGAGCGCGGTGATGGCGGGGGATTTTTCTTCGCGCCCACCGTTCTCGCCAATGTGCCGCTGCAGGCGGATATCATGAACAACGAGCCGTTCGGCCCGGTCGCCGTGATGCGGCCTTTTGACACGCTGGACGAAGCTATCGAACAGGCCAACCGCCTGCCGCTCGGGCTTGCGGCCTATGCCTTCACCGAAAATCTGCGCACCGCCAATATTGTCGGCGATGCGATCGAGGCGGGGATGGTGGCGATCAACAATCTCACCGTCAGCCCCGGCGATGCCCCCTTTGGCGGCGTCAAGGAAAGCGGCCACGGATCGGAAGATGGGCCAGATGGTCTCAAGGCCTATATGGTCACCAAGGCCATTCATCAGGCTTGAGCAAGGAGCCCCGTCATCCCTCCGCGCAAGCGGACAATATTTTTTCTTTGTTTCACGCGAAGGCGCGAAGGCGCAAAGATATGGGGGCTAAATGCAAATTCTTCGTGCCTTCGCGGCTTCGCGTGATACCTAGACAGCAACTGGATTGACTCTCCCGCTCGCGCGGGAAGAAAGAGGGACAGATCATGAAAAAACGCACCGGCGCACAGGTTCTTGTGGATCAACTCGTGATCCAGGGCACCGACCGGATTTTCACCGTTCCGGGAGAGAGTTTTCTTGCCGTGCTCGACGCGCTGCATGATTGTGGCGACATTGAAACCATCGCCACGCGTCAGGATGGCAGCGCGGCCTTCATGGCCGAGGCCGATGGGAAGATGACCGGGCGCCCGGGTATCGCTTTTGTCACCCGCGGCCCGGGCGCGACCAATGCCAGCATCGGCGTCCATACCGCGATGCAGGATTCGACGCCTATGATCCTGTTTGTTGGCGACGTCGCGCGCGGTGACCGCGACCGGGAGGGTTTTCAGGAAGTCGATCTGACCGCGATGTTCACACCGCTCGCCAAATGGGCGGCGCGGATCGACAATGCCGCGCGGATCCCGGAATATCTTGCACGTGCGTTCGATACCGCCAGTTCCGGACGTCCCGGACCTGTGGTGCTGGCGCTGCCCGAAGACATGCTCTGCGATGTGGTCGAAACGCTCAACCGACCGAAAGTGGTCGCCCCCGCCCAGCCGCTTTGCCCGGATGCGATGACAACACTGACCGACATGCTGCGCGATGCCACCGACCCGATTGCGATTATCGGCGGAGCGGGTTGGGATGCGAAGGCGCGGCACTATTTTGCCGAATATGCCGAGCGGCTGGGCCTGCCCGTGGCCTGTGCCTTCCGGCGACAGGACAATTTCCCGAACCACAGCCCGGTCTATGCCGGGAATCTCGGCTATGGTCCCAATCCGAAGCTGGTCGAGCGGATCAAGGCGGCAGATTTGATCCTCGCTGTCGGCGCGCGTCTGGGGGAAGCCACGACCGACGGCTATACGTTGATCACGCCCGATCATCCCGACCAGATCCTCGTCCATGTGCATCCCGATCCCGACGAACTCAATCATGTCTACCGCATCGACTTGCCGATCTGCGCCGAGATGGATGAATTTGCCGAACAGGTCGCACTGTGGGAAGATGACCTGCTCAGTTTTGACGCCGGCAAGGCCGCCCATGCTGACTATCTGGAATGGACAACGGTCACGGAAACCGACGCGAAGCTCGACCTTGGACCCTGTGTTTCAGCAATGCAGGATATGCTCCCGCCCGACACCATCATCTGCAACGGCGCGGGCAATTTTTCCGGCTGGTGGCACCGCTACTGGACCTATGGCGAATTCCCCAGCCAGCTTGCCCCGACGTCCGGCGCGATGGGCTATGGCGTCCCCGCATCCGTCGCCGCCGCCCTGCGCTATCGCGACCGGACGGTGACAGTGATTGCCGGAGACGGCGATTTCATGATGAACGGCCAGGAGCTCGCGACCGTGGTGCAATATGGCGCCGATCTGCTGGTGCTGGTGATCGACAATGGCAGTTTCGGCACCATTCGCCTGCACCAGGAACGGGAATATCCGGCACGCCTGTCGGCAACATCACTCGTCAATCCCGACTTCGCCGCACTGGCCAAGGCTTATGGCGGATGGAGTGCCACGGTGGAAAGCACGGACGCGTTTGCGCCGGCGCTGGAAGCAGCCATGCAGCACAAAGGCTTGCGCCTTTTGCATCTGAAAACCGATGTCGAGTATCTGACCGCGGCCGGAGCAACGGTCAGCGGGTTCAGGAAGGCGAAGTCATAGCAGGCTGTCGGACGGGCATGTCGGAAATCTGTCGACCCGACGCGACTGCAGTTCCAGCACGACCATTTCGCATCGTCTTTTGTGCATGAGCCGAAAAGCCAGCTTGCTGCCATCCGTCGAATAACTCGGACGCGAAAAATATTTATTGCCTGAAGGCCGAAGAATATAGGTCCGCTCTGCGGGCCTTTTCACAACAATGTCGCGCCCGGAAAAATAGGCATAGCCAGCACCATTTTCCGGAACAAAATGATTGGACCGGGCAGGATGCATGGCGGACTGGCCAGCCGCGATCGCCATGAGCAGCGCACCGCCGGCCGCCAGAGCCGTCGCGGGGCGGAATGGAGGCCTAGCTGTCGAAAGCGCCTCTTTGCGCCCCGAGCTTCGAGACAATTCAGGCCCGATCCATCGATATCCCGCTCGCGGTACGGTCTCGATATATGTCGGCGCGCGGGCATTGTCGCCCAGCGCGTGGCGGATCATCCAGAGCGACTGATTCAGGCCCTTCTCTCCGGTAAAATCCTGACCGCTCCAGATCTTCCGGATCAATTCCGTCCGCGACACGGTCTCCGGCCGGGCTTCGAGCAGGCAACAGAGGACCTGCCAGGTCTTGTACTGCAACCGGTAATGCCGATCCTTTCGCCATATCGCACGCAAGCTGGCATCCAGCCGGACCGACGCCGGTTTGTTGCGTCGCAAGGTCATGCGAAATCTCATGAATAGACAATAATAGATTTTTCAATAGATTTTTCCGCCGAAGCGAAGCGCCATAATTTGACCGTTCTTTCAGGCACTTGAATCACAAGGAATATCACATGATCCTCTCGCTGGCACTGCTTGCCCTGGCATCGGAAACCACCATCACCCGGATAGAAATGGGCGACGGCCAGATCGATGGCCGCAAAATCGCCGCCTATGATCACAGCTGGCACCAGTGCAACCTGAAGGATGGCAAGTGGGTAGCCGGGCCGGCGCTGCGCGAACAGGCCACACCGATCGGAGACAGGCTGCTTCGCGTGGACCAACGGGCCACCTTGCCCGGCAGAGTGACCAGCAGCATGCATTTCTATTTCGATCGCGCCACATTGGCTCCGGTCCGGCTGGAGCGAGAATTTGTCGGAGCAGACGGTCGGAAACTGGCAAGCGGAACCTTCGACTTTGACGCGCAGGGCTATCGCGCCGAAATTTTCCGGAGAGGCGAAACCACAGAAAAATCCGGGACGTTGAGCAGCAAAATGTACGCAGCCACCACCATGGGCCTGCCGCTCTCTACCCTGACTTTTGACGAAACGCCGGTGGAATTTACCGCCCTGATGACCAATTTCGACGCCTCCTATGCCATAAGGGCCACGAAAGCCGGCCAGGAAATGTTGCAAACCGCGGAGGGGGCAGTCCCCGTCGACTGGGTCGACGTCGAATGGCATCACAAGGAAGCGGGGGACATCTATCCACCCGGCCCTGATGCCAGCGGCGGACGCTACTGGATCTCCCGCAGCGCTGTCGATGGCTATCCCAAGGTCCTGCGCTACAAGACCGACAGTTATGTCGTCGAATTCGTCCCGAAATATTGTCCGGTGCCGGAACCAACAGCGGCGGAGGAATAAGGGAAGCGCAAGGCCTTGGCCTTTGATCCTGCACAGGTGTATTCGCCTTTTTTCCCAAACTGATGCTGGGCAATTTCCTGTTCAGCTGGTAAACTCTCCGTTGGGCCCAAACGGAAGGATTGATCGGCAATGTGTGATGAAGCGAAACTGAAGCAATGGGCGCAAGATGCCTTGTCGCGGCGCCAGTTCGGCGTGCTCGTGGGCGCTGCGGCGGTCACCGCCTGCGTACCCGGTGAAGCCGGCGAGAGGAGCGAAGGCGATGAGAGCGACGCCACTGCCGGGCTTGTGGAAAATGCCGTCACTTTTGAGACAGCCGATGGCACAATGGATGCCCTGTTCATCCACCCGGCCGAGGGCGAGCATCCCGCTGTGATTTTCTGGCCAGACATCGCCTCCATCCGCGAATCGAAGCGCAATATGGCGCGCCGCCTTGCCGGTGAGGGATATGCCGTGCTGGTGCTCAATCCCTACTACCGGGATGTTGCAGGCGAGCAATTCACCGATTTCGCCACCTTTTTCGCTGATGAAGGCTTTGCCAAGGTCCGGCCCTGGCGCGGCAAGCTGGACGCTGATTCCATTGGTCGCGATGCCGTTTCAGCTGTTGCGTGGCTTGATGAGCAAGCCTCTGTCGACACCGCAAAGGGCATTGGCACGCAGGGATATTGCATGGGCGGGCCATTCACCGTCTGGAGCGCGGCGGCTGTCCCTGACCGGATCAAGGCAGCGGCGAGTTTCCACGGCGGTGGCCTTGTTCGTGCAGACTATCCCAAGAGCCCGCACAAATTGTTGGACCAATCACAGGCGGCTTTCCTGATCGCTGTGGCACGGGATGACGATGCCAAAGAACCCGACGCCAAGACCGCGTTCGCCGCTGCCGCGGAAGCGGCGGGCCGCCCGGCGACGGTGGATGTCTATGAAGGCGATCATGGCTGGACCGTGCCGGACTCACCGGCTTATGACAAACCCGCAGCGGAAAAAGCCTATGCTGATCTGCTGGCGCTCTATTCCGACGCACTTGCCTAGCAAGGCGATCCCGGATCAACCTAAGGCGAAAACGGATATCCCGCAGCGGTTTTCTAACTCTGAGCACTCATCTCCAGAATCTCGTCCCACTGCGCGCTGGTCACAGGCGCGACCGACAGCCTGGTTTGACGGATGATCGCCAGATCGGACAGTTTCGGATTCTGCTTCATCGCTTTCAGCGTTACCGGATTGCTCAGCTTGCGGACCGGTGTGACCTTCACGGCGATCCAGCGGCCAGTGTCATCAAACGGATCGGGGAACTGTTCTTCGGACACTTCCATGATGCCGACAATTTCGAGACCCTGGCGGCTGTGGTAGAAAAAAACCTGATCGCCCTTTTTCATCGCTTTCATATTGTTGCTGGCCTGCGCGTTTTTCACGCCGTCCCAGGTGCCTTCCTTCTCGGCCACGAGGTCATCCCAGCCATATTCTTCGGGTTCGGATTTCATCAACCAGTGATTGGGCATGGGTGCGCTCCGGGATCATTACAAACGTAAGGCTTGCACTAGCACGCTGACGGCACAAAAAAAGGGGCCGTCTTCCGGACAGCCCCTGTTTTCCGTTTCTGTTCGGCAATCAGTTCGGCATCATCACCGTGTCGACGATATGCATGGTGCCGTTGCTTGATTCGATATCGGCTTCGAGGATGTTGACCTTGTTGCCCGCACCGTCTTCCAGTACGATCTTGTCACCTTCCATAGTCGCCTTGATGTCCGTGCCTTCCAGCGTCGTCAGGCTGGCGGTGCCGCCGCCATCTGTAATCGCCTTTGCAATATCAGCGGCCTTCAGAGTGCCATTGACCAGTCCATATTTTGCGATTCCGGCAAGCTCGCTCTTCTTTTCCGGCGTCATCAGCTCTTCCAGACGGCCATCTTCCATTCTCTTGAACGCCTCATTTGGTGCGATAAAGGACGTAAAGGGTCCGTCGTCTTTCAGCTCCTGAGCGATTCCGGATTGGCCCACGGCGAGGGCAGCCGTCGACAGATCGGGATTGGCCTGCATCAATGCGGTCAGATTGGTCGGCTTGGCGGCTTCTTCAGCCAACCGGGCATCGAGAACCGCCTGCTCACTTTCGCTGAGCTCCGATGAGCAAGCTGACACGGCGGTCAGCGCAACAGACGCCAGCAAGATTTTGGGCAACTTCTTCATTATGATCCTTTCGAAATTGGGGAGATTGATCTTCCCATAGCGGCTAAACCCGGTTTCGCAAAGTCAGAACGACTCAGGGCCGGTGTCTGTCCGCATAAAAAAGGCTCCGCCCGAGAGCGGAGCCTCCTTCGGTTTGCGACCCGAAACTATCCTGGCATAATCACCGTATCGATCGCGTGAATGACGCCATTGGACGCATCCACGTCGGTCATGATCACTGTCGATTTGCCGCCAGCTGCATCTTCAAGAATGACACTTTCGCCGTCGAGCATGGCTTTCAGCGGCGCACCCTGCACCGTGGTCAGCGTGGCGCTTCCGCCGCCATCTGTGATTGCCTGAACCACATCCGCCGCTTTCAGCTCACCCACCACAACATGATAGGTCAAAAGACCGGCCAGATCGGCTTTCTTTTCCGGGGTCAGCAACGCGGCCAAAGTATCCGCATCGACCTTGGCAAACGCGTCATTGGTGGGCGCGAAGACCGTGAACGGGCCATCTCCACTCAATGTCTCGGCCAGCTCTGCCGCCACAACAGCGGTCACAAGCGTGGAAAAATTCTCGTTGCCCTGGGCCACGCCGACAATGGTTGCCGGTTCCGCAGTTTCGGTTGCGGCTTCTGCGGTTGCAGTTTCATCGACCGCCGCATCGGGCGCTTCGGTGGAACAGGCGGCCAGAGCCAGGACGGCGGCGGACGTAATTACGACTTTGGGGGAAAAACGCATGATAAACCTCTCATCTGGTTGCACAGCCCCATCCCCTCCATGGAATGGGTCTGGCGCTAACATGGCGAGAAACGCTCAAGGTTCAACACTGTCCTTTAGGGCGTATGTCCGGACTCAGTCCTTGCCCAAAAATACAAAGTCGCGATCATAACTTTCAAGATGGGCACCGCCATCGACAAAAACTGTCTGACCCGTGATCGCAGGCGCTTCTGCGAGAAAACGGACGGCATCGGCAATATCTCCGGGTGCAGACAACCGGCTTAGCGGCATGGCATCGGCCAGCCTTTCCATCTGTGATTCGTCATAGTCCCCGGTCGGCAAAGTCAGTCCGGGAGCAACGCCATTGACCCGCACATTGGGCGCACAGGCCCGCGCCAGCGTCCGGACAGCTGCGGACAGAGCCTGTTTGGAAATCGTGTAACTCAGTTGATCACCATTGGGATTGCGGACCCGCTGATCAAGGATCTGGACAATCGCGGCATGATCCTCCGGTCCCAGCAGGCTGACCAATGTCGATGTGATCAGTGTGGGAACCACGCTGTTGATCCGCAAATGGCGCTCCATTCTTGGCTGATCGATGGAATGCAGGTCATCATAGTCGAACAGCGAAGCGTTGTTCACGATCAGACTGGGGGGCGAGCCGAAATGGTCTGCGACGTTCCGCACGAGTTGTTCCGCGGAACCCTCGGCACCAAAATCCGCCACAAAACCCTGCCATCGGACGCCCAATGCATCCAGCGATGCCATCAACCGATCATCGGGCTGCGCGTCGCTGTGCCCGTGCAGGGCGAGTGTATAGCCGGAGCCGGCCAGATGCTCCGATATGCGTGCTCCCAGTCGCCGGCAGCCGCCGGTCACCAGCGCCAGCTTGATCGATTCGGTCGTCATTTGCGCGCTCGTGAAAGGGTGATGCCAATGGCCTCGCCTTTTTCGGAAATCAGCAGTTTCACAATCTTGACAGTCACCCGCAAGACGCCCTCGTCCTGGAGAAACAGCGTCTCGATAATATGATCAGCCACCGCCTCGATCAGTTTGAAATGGACGCCTTCCGGAAGGGCCTCGGTCGCGGCATGTTTGAGGTCCATATAGTTTTTGGACTTGTCCAGCGGCGTGTCCGCTTCATAGCGTTCCTGCATCTTCAACTCGGCTGCAATCGAGATGCGCAGCGGCTGCGGCAAATGGGTCTCTTCCGAATAAATGCCGGTCAAAACATCCACTTCGAGGTCATTGACCTCCAGTATCAAACTATCTGTCATAAGAACCTTTCACCATGTTGCATGGCCGTTGACAAGTCAGGCGGAACCGCCGTCCCGAGACCAGCGGGCGTAAATCGCGGTGGGTAGCAGCAAGCCACGTGCTTCTTCGCGTACCGCCAGCTCGCCGACTTCGATCTGACCGGGCAAATGGCCGAGCTTTTCCTGCAGCAGCGAACCCAGAGACAGAGCCGACATGCGCACGGCATAGACGGTCAAAAACAGGCAGCGGCTTTCACCATCGAGCAGCTGGCCGCAGCTTTCGACCAGCGGCGCGAGATTTTCTTCCAGCCGCCATATTTCACCATCCGGACCGCGGCCATATTTGGGCGGATCGAGCAGGATCGCGTCATAGCGTTTTTGGCGTCGGACTTCGCGAGCGGCAAATTTGGCGGCATCGTCGATAATCCAGCGGATCGGGCGATCGGACATGCCGGACAGTTCCGCATTTTCGCGGGCGACGCGAACGGATTTCTTCGACGCATCGACATGGACAAGGCTGGCTCCGGCCGCTGACAGGGCCAGTGTCCCCACACCGGTATAGCCGAACAGGTTCATCGCCTGCGCCGGCTCGCCGGACGGAGGTTTGCCTGCCAGCTGTTCCCGGATCCAGCGCCAGACCGGATCCATGTCGGGAAACCAGGCCAGATGGCGAAATGGGGTGCATTGCGCCGTGAGCGTGACCTCTTCCCATGTGAGCGGCCAGCCCTCACGGGGCACCGGTTCGTGAAAATGCCAGCGGCCACCACCGTCATCATCCGATGCGGGTACGAATTCCCCATGTGCCTGCCAGCCATCGGTGGCCGGGGCCCACATGGCCTGTGGTTCGGGACGAATGAACTGATAGTCCCCATAGCGTTCAAGCTTGCGGCCATGCCCGCTGTCGAGCAGCGTATAGTCCGGGCGTGGCGCACTGACCATCACACCCGGCCGGAAAGCAGCTTCAGCCATCGGCCGGCGTCGCCCGGGACGTGACATAGTCTTTCACCGCATCATAGTTGCCGGGCAGCTTGTCGCAGGCTTCCTCGCGGTCAAACAGATCCCCGACGCGGCGCGGCAATGTCGGTCGGAAACCGGTTGCGCGTTCGACCGCTTCGCGAAATTTGCCCGGGTGTGCGGTAGCCAGCGTGACGATCGGGACAGACGGATCGATATCCGCATTGCGCGCCGCCGAGAGGCCAATGGCCGTATGCGGGTCGATGACTTGTGCCGATTCTTCGTGCGCCCAGCGCATGGCAAGCGACATGTCGTTGGCATCGACCCGGTGGCTGGTGAAGATATCACGCGCGGTCGCCTGCATCTCGGGTGGGAGAACCATTTTTCGCGATTTGTCAAACGCTGCCATCCGCGCGGCAGTTTTCGCTCCATCCCGGCCTTCCAGATCGAAGAGCAGTCGCTCGAAATTGCTGCTGATCTGGATATCCATCGAAGGGGACGCTGTCGGCGTGACGGTTCCGGCAGAGTAATCCCCGGCACTGAGCGCACGGTGAAGAATGTCATTCACATTGGTCGCGACGATCAGCCGCTCGACCGGCAGACCCATTTGTGCGGCGACATAACCGGCAAATACATCGCCAAAATTTCCGGTCGGGACCGAAAAAGCGATTTTGCGTGCCGGAGAACCCAGCTGGCTGGCCGCATAGAAATAGTAGACAATCTGCGCCATCAGCCGGGCCCAGTTGATCGAGTTTACGGCGGAGATCGCGAACCGGTCCGTCACTTCGCTATCCGCAAACATGCGCTTCACCATCGCCTGGGCATCATCGAAACTGCCATCCAGGGCGATATTGTGGACATTGGGTGCGAGCACGGTGGTCATTTGGCGGCGCTGAACGTCGGAAATCCGTCCGTCTGGGTGAAGCATGAAGATATCCACCTTGTCGCGCCCGGCCAGGGCATCGATCGCCGCCGATCCGGTGTCGCCCGATGTCGCGCCGACCACCGTCAGATGCTTGTCCTGCCGTGCGAGGAATTTTTCGAACAACAGCCCGAGCAGCTGCAGTGCGACATCCTTGAACGCCAGGGTCGGACCGTGGAACAATTCGAGCAGCCAGTGCTGGCCATCAAGCTGTGCCAGCGGGGTTACGGCGGCATGCGCGAACCGGCCATAGGCTTGCCCGCACAGCTCGCGCAGTTCCGCTTCCGTCAGGGCATCGCCGACAAACGGTTTCATCACCCGAAGGGCGACTTCGGAATAGGGCAGTCCCGCCAGAGCAGTGATTTCGTCCTGCGTAAATTTCGGCCATTCGGTCGGGACATAGAGCCCGCCATCACCAGCGAGACCGGCCAGTGTCACCTGTTCAAAGCTCAATGGCGCCGCTGCGCCCCGGGTCGAGATATATTCCATGATGGCCAGCGGGTTAGCGGCCCCTTTTCGCCAGAGCAAGGCCTATGCTTGAGTCGGCTGGGAAGCGGGTGTTTTTTCCAGCTGGTTTTTGAGGCGATCGAGGCGCTCCACTGCCCTTGCAGCATGCGGTCCGATCCAGCGCTCATGGATCGCATGGATCGGCAGCGGGTTGAGGTGGTTCCACCGTTCCCGTCCCCTTTTTTCGGCAATGATGAGATCTGCGCCTTCCAGCACTTTCATATGCTGCATCACCGTACAGCGGTCGAGTTCCGGAAAATGCCCGCACAGATCCCCGGTGGTCAGCGGCTGATCGCGCAAGTCGTCGAGGATCTGACGGCGGACGGGCGATGCCAAAGCCTTGAAAATCTGGTCATACTGGTCGCTTATTGACATGTTATATTTTTATAACATAATAGGAAGGCATTCAAGGAGAATCGTCATGGACCTGAAATTCAAGGTAGCCGCCCGGATTGCAAAACCGGTTGAAGAGGTGTTCGAAGCCGTCGTGGACCCGTCCAGCCTGTCCAGTTATTTCACGACCGGGGGAGCCAAGGGCCGGCTTGAGAAAGGGGCAACGGTGGCCTGGGACTTTCACGATTTCCCTGGTGCTTTCCCGGTTGAAGTGCGGGAAGTTGTGGAGAATGAAAAAATCGTACTGCAATGGGAGGCGGTCGACGGGTCAGGCAATGATTGCAATGTCTCCGGGGCCGGATATCAAACCACCATGACGATGGAGTTCACAGCGCTGGAAGATGGCCGGACTCTTGTGACAATCGCCGAACAAGGCTGGCGGAAAGACGAAGCCGGACTGCAAGCCTCGTACGGCAATTGCGAAGGCTGGACCCAGATGCTGTGTTCCCTGAAAATGTGGGTGGAGCACGGTATCAATCTACGCGCTGACTATTACAAATAGGCCAATGGCTAGTCTTTGGACCGACCGCGAAGTGCAAAGCCGTAGATGATCAGGGCAATGGCGGCGAACAGGAACCATTGCACGGCATAGGCGAAATGATTGTTGGGAATGTCCTCAACCGACGGCCGTGCCGGCTGCTTGAGGCCAGCAACCGACTGATCCGCGACCAGCATCGGTCCACGCGCCGTGGTCCGGCCCATCAGCGCATCAAACAGAGTCGACTGCCCAGGGGCCTGGGTGATCCAGCCACGCACCGGGCCGCCTTCCCACCCGACCTCGATATTGGGCCGGTTGCTCACGCCGACATTGATCAGCGCCCCCGGACCTTCCGCTCCGGTGACACAGCGGGCGAGATGGCGGAATCCCTTTGTCCCGTCCGCTGCGCTACCTGAATTGTCCTGCCACTCCGCCACCTGCAAACAGGTCACTTCCGACTTGCGGAACATGGCGTCATCCGCAACCGGCCCCAGCTCCGGATAGGCGATAGGCGGGCGGTCAAAATTGGCGGCATAGGTCTCGAGCAGGCTGTTCTTCTCCTCCATCCGGTCGAGCTGCCAGAAACCCAGATACAGCATTGCCGTGACGGCCGCAGCGACGATGAGGGAGGCAAAAAGCGGGAGGCGTTTCACTGGTCTGCCCGATCTTCGTCTATGCTGCCCTCACCTGCCTGATTGCGATGCTCGAGGATCAGCAGCATCGCTTTCGACACTCGAAGCGCGCCGACAACCGAGGCCACGGTCAACGGCACCCAGAGCAGCGTGTGAACCCACAGGGGCGGATTGAGATTGAGTTCTACCAGCAGGGCCAGCGCCAGTATGACACCCCCCACAATCAGCGTCAGAAACGCCGCCGGTCCATCTCCGACATTGAACCGTTCATAATCCAGCCCGCAAGCCCGGCACCGGTCGGCAAAGCGGGTCACGCTGACAAACAGGGTTTTCTGGCCGCAATTGGGGCACAGTCCAAAAAGGGCAGCGGGGAGAATATCCGGCTGCCCTTTGGATTTTTCGGTATCGTTCAAGATCTCGCCCTAGTGGACTGGAGCGCCCCAGCCACCCCAGACATAGACGACAATGAACAGGAACAGCCAGACGACATCGACAAAATGCCAGTACCAGGCCGCTGCTTCGAATCCGAAATGCTGTTTGGGCGTGAAGTGGCCTTTATAGGCCCGACCCAGACAGACGATCAGGAAGATCGTACCGACCAGAACGTGGAACCCGTGGAACCCGGTCGCCATATAGAAAGCCGCGCTGTAATTCAGGCCGGCAAACGGGAAGGGCGCAATGCTGTACTCATATACTTGGATCGCTGTGAATATCGCACCAAGAATGATGGTCAGCCAAAGGCCCTTGATCAGTCCGTCGCGATTGCCGTGAATGAGCGAATGATGCGCCCAGGTGACGGTGGTCCCAGAGCAGAGCAGGATCAGGGTGTTGAGCAGCGGCAATTCAAAGGCGCTCAGAACTTCCACACCCTTTGGCGGCCATTGCATCAGCGCCGCAGCGCCATCCTGTCCAATGAAATTGGTGGTGATACCGTCCACCAGCTCGAGCGGCTGCGGGAACAGGGCAAAGTCAAACCAGGCCCAGAACCAGCCGACGAAGAACATGACTTCGGAAGCGATGAACAGGATCATGCCGTAGCGCAGATGGAGCTGCACCACCGGCGTATGGTCACCGGCATGGGCTTCCTTGATCACATTGGCCCACCAGGCATAAAATGTCAGGGCCACCAGCGAAACGCCAGCTGCAAACATCAGGGCACCAAATTGATATATATCATCGTGCATCCAGCGGATGCCGCCAATTGCCATCAGGAACGCCGAAAATGCGCCAAAAATGGGCCAGATGTCCGGTGGAAGAATATGATAATCGTGGTTTTTGGCTCCGGCCATTAGTAGTTCCCCAACTTCCTCGTTAAGTTTCTTTAGCTGCCACTCTCCGCCGGGTCCAGCGCCTTGCCGTCCATCGAGCGATAAAATGTATAGCTGAGTGTAATCTCTTTGATATCCTTGGTTTCCGGATCGTCCATGATCGCCGGATCGACAAAATAAAGCACCGGCATCCGCATCATCTGGCCCGGCTTCAGCAGCTGTTCGGTGAAGCAGAAACACTGGACCTTGTTGAAATATTTTCCGGCCTGGACCGGTGTCACATTGAATGTCGCCGTGCCGACCACCGGCTCACTGGAATTGTTCTTCGCAATATAGATCGCCATGTCCCGCGCGCCGACACTGACCCGGTCCACCGGGTTTTCCGGCTTGAAGCTCCAGGGCAGGGCCGAATTGACATTGGAGTCAAAGCGGATGGACATGGTCCTGTCGATCGCCTGGACCGTGGCGGCCTGCGCCTCACCCACCCGCTGGGTGGTTCCGCCATAGCCGGTGACACGGCAGAAAATCTCGTATAGCGGCACGGCCGCATAGCCCAGACCGAGCATGCCCAGACCCATGATACCGGCCATCATTGCAATGCGGCGGTTCTTTCCGGAAAGACTGGGGGATTGGGCGTGACTCATTGGATCGATGCGTCAATCTTCACAATGGTGATCAGGTAGAACAGGATCACCAGAAAAAACAGCAGGCCACCCATGATCGTCGCGCGCTGGCGCTGGCGCGCCTGATAGACTTTCTGCTCCTCCGGGGTCATCGGCTGATTGTCGGGGTTCATGTCGCTCATATCCGCCTCACACCACTAATATTGCCCGGTCCGCAACCAGCGCGGCAAACAGGGCGAAAAGATAGAAAATGGAAAATTTGAACAGCCGCTTTTCCGCAGCCATGTCGGCGGGTTCAGACGTCTGGCTGACCATGACCTGGAAGGACAGGGCCGAGAAGAAAATGCTGAGCAGGATCGCCACCACGCCATAGATCAGGCCGGCGGCATTCAGTGCGAATGGCGCGATGGCGCAGATTGCGAGGATCAGGCTGTAGCCGAAAATCTGTTTGCGCGTGGACTGACGTCCGGCCACGACCGGCATCATCGGAACGCCCGCCTTGGAATAGTCGCTGTTGACGAACAGCGCCAGCGCCCAGAAATGCGGCGGCGTCCAGAAGAAGATAATCGCGAAGAGCAGGACCGGCATGACGGTGATGTCGCCGGTAACAGCGGTCCAGCCGATCATGGGCGGGAACGCGCCGGCCGCCCCGCCGATAACGATATTCTGCGGCGTGTTGCGTTTCAGCCAGATAGTATAGACGACGGCGTAGAAGAATATGGCAAAGGCGAGGATCGCCGCACTCAACCAGTTGACCGCCACGCCCATCAGCAGGACCGAAAAGAAAGACAGACCGATCCCGAAATGCAGGGCTGTGTCCCGGTCCATTCGCCCTGCAGGAAGCGGACGCGATCGGGTACGCTGCATCACGGCGTCAATATCATGCTCATACCATTGATTGAGCGCAGCGGATGCGCCGGCCCCGAGACTGATCGCGAGGATCGCGGTGAAGCCGAGAACCGGATGCAGCGCACCAGGCGCCGCCAGCAAGCCGCAAAGCGCGGTGAAAATGACCAGCGACATGACGCGCGGCTTGGTCAGCGCGAACAAATCCCGTGCGCTGGCCAGATTTTGCAATGATGTCGAAGCTGTCGTCATGTCCGATCTATATCCGGTTCATTTTCCTGTAATTGCGGCGGCCACCCGGACCGCCGCACATTTCGTTTTGTTGTCCCGTACGGTCTATTTGACCTGGGGCAGCGTCTCAAACTGGTGGAACGGCGGCGGGCTGGACAAAGTCCATTCCAGCGTAGTTGCACCTTCGCCCCAGTAATTGCCCTCCGCCCTGCGGCCAGCAACCATTGACCAGGCGATGTTGATAAAGAAGATCAGCACGCCAACCCCCATGATCGCATAGCCCATGGACGCAATTTCATTCCAGAATGTGAACTGCTCCGGATAGTCGGGATAGCGCCGTGGCATGCTCTGGTTACCCAGGAAATGCATCGGGAAGAACAACACATTCACGCCAATGAAGAAGATCCAGAAATGCAGCTGGCCGAGCAGCTCGCTATAATGGCGGCCCGACATTTTCGGGAACCAGTAATAGAAGCCGGCGAAGATCGAGAAGACCGCACCCAGCGACAGCACATAGTGGAAGTGGGCGACAACATAATAGGTGTCATGCAGGTTGTCATCGATGCCGCCATTGGCAAGGACCACGCCTGTCACGCCGCCAACGGTGAACATGAAGATGAAGCCCAGTGCCCAGACCATCGGAGTCTTGAAGGTCATCGAACCGCCCCACATGGTGGCGATCCATGAGAAAATCTTGATGCCGGTCGGCACCGCGATCACCATGGTGGCCGCCGTGAAGTACATTTTCACATTGACCGACATGCCCGTGGTGAACATGTGGTGCGCCCAGACAACAAAGCCGACCACACCGATGGCCACCATCGCATAGGCCATGCCCAGATAGCCGAATACCGGCTTGCGGGAGAAGGTTGCGATAATGTGGCTGATCATGCCGAAACCGGGCAGGATCATGATATAAACCTCGGGATGTCCGAAGAACCAGAACAGATGCTGGTAGAGGACGGGATCGCCGCCACCGGCTGCGTCAAAAAATGCTGTGCCGAAATTCCGGTCGGTCAGCAACATGGTAATCGCAGCGGCCAAAACCGGTAGCGCCAGCAACAGCAGGAATGCGGTTACGAGCACAGACCAGACAAAGAGCGGCATTTTGTGCAGCGTCATGCCCGGTGCACGCATGTTGAAAATGGTTGTGATGAAGTTGATCGCTCCGAGAATAGAGCTGGCGCCTGCCAGATGGAGCGACAGGATCGCCATGTCCATTGCTGGACCAATCGATCCGCTGGTCGACAAGGGCGCGTAAACCGTCCACCCCGTTCCGGCCCCAAGACCTGTGCCACCGGGAACAAATGCCGACCCAAGCAACAGCAGAAATGCCGGAACAAGCAGCCAGAAGCTGATATTGTTCATGCGCGGAAATGCCATGTCCGGTGCGCCGATCATCAATGGCACGAACCAGTTGCCGAACCCGCCGATCATCGCCGGCATGACCATGAAAAAGACCATGATCAGGCCATGAGCGGTAATCAGCACGTTCCACAGGTGATAGGCCTGATCCATCGAAGCTTCGCTGCCCTGCATGGTGGTTGTCCAGGCCTGCAGATACTGAATGCCCGGTTCCGCCAGTTCGAGGCGCATCAGTCCGGAAATCGCCCCGCCGATAATACCGGCCAGGATAGCGAATATCAGATAAAGCGTTCCGATATCCTTATGGTTGGTAGACATGAACCAGCGCTGGAAAAAGGCTGGCTTGTGATCCGCATCATGTGCGTGATCTTCAATATGGCCATCTGCTGTAATGGTGGTCATCTGTCGGCTACCCCTTAGTTCGCAGCGGTGGCTGCATCAGCAGCTGCACCGTCTGTTGTTTCCACTGCGGCGATTTCAGCTGTTTCCGCTGCTTCGTCAGCGCCTTCTTCTGTTTCGGTCTCGACTTCGTCGCCCTTGACAGTTCCGCCATTGGCCCGGACCCAGTCGTTGAACTTGTCTTCGGGCAGAACTTCGACCGTGATCGGCATGAACCCGTGACGGGCGCCGCACAGCTCCGAACACTGGCCGTAATAAACGCCGACCTCGTCAATCTGCATGACCTTTTCATTGATCCGTCCGGGGACAGCATCAAGCTTGAACCAGGCGGCGGGCACTGCGAAGCTGTGGATCACGTCCGCGCCGGTCACCAGCATCTTGATCGGCTTGCCGACCGGAATGACCATGCGGTTGTCCACCGCCAGCTGGTACGTTTCGTCGCGGGCAATCGCCTCGTCCTCTGGCAACATGTTGGAGATGATTTCAAAGTCACCATTGTCCGGGTAGCTATAGCCCCAATACCACTGGTAACCGGTAATTTTGACGGTCAGCGCGTCTTCCGGCGCCGGCTCGAACTGCTGGGCGAGCAGGCTGATGGACGGCACCGCGATCACCAGCAGGATCAGCACCGGGATGACGGTCCAGATGATTTCGATAAAGGTGTTGTGCGTGGTCTTGGAAGGCACAGGATTGGCGCCGCGACGGTAGCGAACCATGACCCAGAAAAGCAGTGCCAAAACAAACAGCGAGATCACTGTGATGATCGGCAAGAGGATCGCATTGTTGATCCACTTGGCCTGTTTGCCCGACGCGCTCACTTGCGGCTGGAAATCGATGCCGCCCTGCACCGGCATGCCGACGCCAGGCGTTGGTTTCATTGGAACATACAGGGCCGGATCCAGACCCGACGCCGATGCTGCTGCATCGGTCGCTTCCGCCACTTCCTCGGTTGCCACCGCATCGGGCTGTGCATCCTGCGCACTTGCCGCTGCGGGTGCGAGAATCAGGCCCAATGCCAGAAACCATGCCTTCACATAATGAGTCATCTATTACCCAACCTTATTTTAACCCCATTTTCCGGGCGTTTCAGGGCCTATATCGAAGCAGAGAGAGAGGGCAATACGGCCACAAGCACATCAACGAATTAGACCGGGAACAGTCCGTACGCAGCGGCTTATAAGCAGGGTTGCCGCAAGCCTCAAGCTACTCTACGCATATTTTTTCAGTTTTTGGGCTTCCATTGCTTTCGGGCAGAACCCATTTCATCAGCACGCAGGATATAGAACAGGACAGACCGTTTGACTGAAGACCAGATATTACAGGAATTTCGCGACAGCGATGCGCTGCTTGAAGGTCATTTCATACTGTCTTCAGGGCGTCACAGCATGCGTTATTTGCAATGTGCCAGACTGTTAATGCAACCGGCCCGCGCCGCCCGTATGGCCGAAGCACTGGCTGCCAAAATCCCGCAAAATATTCGCCGGACAATTGATATTGTCGTATCTCCGGCAATGGGCGGCGTGATTATCGGTCACGAAATGGGGCGCGCGCTTGGACTTGACGCCCTGTTTCTCGAGCGCCCCGAAGGCACATTTGAACTGCGCCGCGGCTTCCGTCTCGAACCCGGGCAAAAGGTGCTGATGATGGAAGACGTGGTCACAACAGGGCTGTCTTCGCGCGAGGCGATCCAGGCCATTCGCGAGGCCGGCGGAGACGTGGTCGCGGCCGGAGCGCTGGTCGACCGCTCCAACGGGGCTGCGCAATTTGACGTACCTTTCTACCCGTTGGTGACGCTCGATGTACCGAGCTATGCACCTGACGAACTGCCATCGGAACTGGCCGCCATCCCCGCCATCAAGCCGGGAAGCCGCGCCAAAGTTTCCGGGGCGTGACAACCGACAACCATCTCCAGCCCGACCTTCGGCTCGGGGTCAATATTGACCATGTCGCAACCATCCGCAACGCGCGTGGCGGCGATCATCCCGAACCGGTGCGTGCCGCTCTGATGGCCGCAGAAGCGGGGGCGGATGGCATCACGGCGCATCTCCGCGAAGACCGCCGCCATATCCGCGACGACGATCTGACCGTGTTGATGGACAAGCTCGAAATTCCGCTCAATCTTGAAATGGCGGCGACCGACGAGATGCTCGATATCGCGCTGCGTCACAAGCCGCATGCCGCTTGTATTGTCCCGGAAAACAGGGAAGAGCGCACGACCGAAGGCGGACTGGATGCCGCAGGGCTGCACAACCGGCTGACCGATTTTGTCGGGCAGCTTCGCAACGCGAAAATTCGTGTCAGCCTGTTCATCGAACCCGACCCACGCCAGATCGAAGCAGCGATGCGGCTCGGCGCCCCGGTGGTGGAATTTCATACGGGCCATTATGCCCATGTTACCGGCGCCGAACGCGAAGCCGAGCTCCGCCGGATTGCCGATGCCGCTGCCCTGGCCGCGAAAAACGGCATCGAACCCCATGCCGGCCATGGCCTGACTTTCGACAATGTCACACCGATCGCCGCCATTCCGCAGCTGGCGGAACTGAATATTGGACATTTTCTGATCGGCGAGGCGATTTTTAGCGGGCTTGATGGCAGCATCCGCCGGATGCGCGAACTGATGGACGCGGCACGGTGAAAAACGAGCGGTTCACATTTTTCTGGAGTGGCCCGTTTTCGCAATGGTTTCACAGTCCATTCACGATGGGTGGTCAGTACTACAACACGGCGGAACAGTATATGATGGCAGAAAAAGCCAAGCTGTTTGACGACCATGAAACACGCGAAAAAATCCTCGAAGCGCGAGAGCCCGGCGAACAAAAGGCATTGGGCAGAAGAGTCGTCGGATTTGACCAGGATCTGTGGGATTTGTCAGCTCGCGACATCGTCTACCTTGGAAACCGTGCAAAGTTTACCACTCATCGAGACTTGCTTGGAATGTTATTCGACACCGAAGGAACCTCTTTGGCGGAGGCCAGTCCCCTGGATACAATATGGGGTATTGGACTCGCAGCTGATGCCGAGGATGCGACCGATCGTAGCAAGTGGCTCGGCAAAAATTGGCTCGGGGAAACGCTGCAGCGGCTTCGCGATGACCTGTTGACGGAACAACGCAGTGGGGGAATCCCTGAAATTCTCGAACGCGCAAAACGGAAAGCAAAGCTATGATCATCGGTCTCGGCTCTGATCTCTGCAATATCGAGCGGATCCGGAATTCGCTCGACCGGTTTGGCGAGCGGTTCGAGAACCGGGTGTTTACCGAAATCGAGCGCACCAAGGCGCAGCGGCGGCCCTATACGATTGCCGGAACCTACGCCAAGCGCTTCGCCGCCAAGGAAGCCTTTTCCAAGGCCGTCGGCACCGGATTTCGCGCCGGCGTGTTCATGCGGGACATTGGCGTGGTCAACGCGAAGAGCGGCGCCCCTACCCTGGCACTGACCGGTGGCGCGAAAAAACGGCTCGACCTGCTTACTCCGGCGGGATATGAGGCGCTCATTCATCTTACACTCACCGATGATCATCCATGGGCGCAGGCATTTGTGATCATTGAAGCCCAACCGCTTTAGGAATATCGCGCCAATGGACCAGGAAACCAAAGACGAGAATATGGCACTAGAAGACACGGCGGACAGCGGTTCAACCGGAAAACCTGAAAAGGAAAAAACCGACTGGGTCGGTGAAGCCAAGAGCATCGCTTTGCTGTTGCTGGCAGTGCTGGCCTTTCACAGCCTGATCGCCAAGCCATTCTACATACCTTCGGTATCGATGATGCCCGGGCTGCTCGTCGGCGACCGGCTGATCGTCAGCAAATATGCCTATGGCTGGTCCTGGGTGTCGCCGACTTTCCACATTCTGCCGCGGATGGAAGGGCGGTTGATGGGATCGCTGCCCGAGCGCGGCGACATCGTCATCCTGACCCCCAAGGATCAGAGCAGCGATTATATCAAACGGGTTATCGGCCTGCCCGGCGACACAATCGAACTGCGCGGCGGCCAGATTTTCCTCAACGGTGAAGCCGTGCCTCAAGAGATCCAGCCGGATCTGGAACTGCCGGTCGACGCCAATGCCCCCTGCACCAGCACCGAATTTCCCGGTCTGTTGCGGAACAACGCGGATGGCCAGCCAGTCTGTGCCCTGCCGATCCTCAAGGAAACGCTGCCCAATGGCGTGAGTTACGACATTATCGATCTGGGTCAGCAATATGATGTGGACGAAATTTCACCGATCATCATCCCCGAGGGACATCTCTACCTGATGGGCGACAATCGCGACCGGTCGGCGGATAGCCGGGTACCGAGCTCGCGCGGCGGTCTCGACGGCGTGATTCCGTGGGAAAATATCGGCGGACGGGCGGAGTTCATCACCTTCTCGCTGGATGGCAATACCGGTCTCAATCCGGTCAGCTGGTTCACTTCCTTCCGCAGCGGACGGGCCGGAACCAGCCTGCGCCCGGACAAGGCAGCGGAAGCGGCAGAGTGACGCGGTTCAGAGCCTGAGGCCGGCGGTTTCTTCGAGGCCGGCCATGATATTGAGATCCTGCACCGTACTTCCGCCTGCGCCCTTTCCGAGATTGTCGAGCCGGGCAACCAGACGGACCTGACTGCCGTCGGTATTGCCGAACACGAACAGATCGAGCCGGTCACTGGCCGCCTCATCCTCGCGTACAAGCAATTCGGACATGTCCTGATCCATGTGCACATGTACGACCGGGGACCCGGCATAATGTTCCTGCAGTGCGGAATGCAGGTCATTGGCCCGCGCGTCCAGTTCCATCGCTTCAAGGTGCAACGGTATTTCGACAATCATTCCCCGATAGGCCCGGATGACGGCAGGCGCGAAAATCACGTCATGTTTGAGACCCGCATGATGCCGCATCTCCGGCATATGCTTGTGATCGAGGGTCAGCCCGTAGCTGCGAAAGCCAATATCGGCTTCTTCTGCAAACCGACCGATCAGCGCCTTTCCGCCACCGGAATAGCCGGACACCGCGTTGACGGTATAGGGCCAGTCACTCGGCAGAAATCCGTGAGCAACAAGCGGGGCAATCAAACCCAGAAAACCGGTCGGATAGCATCCGGGATTGGACACCCGTCCGGATTCGGCAATGCGCTCACGCTGGCCTTCGCGATATTCCGCAAAGCCATAGGTCCAGCCTTCCGCCGTGCGGTGGGCAGACGATGCATCGATAATCCGTGTCCGGTTGTTGCCGACCAGCGCCACCGCCTCGCGCGCGGCATCGTCCGGCAGGCAAAGAATCGTGAAATCGCTGTCATTAATCGCTTCCCGGCGGGCCTCGGGGTCCTTGCGCTTGTCATCGTCCAGCTGGATCAGCGTAAATTCCGGCCGGTCTTTCAGCCGGTCGGCAATTTCCAGTCCGGTCGTGCCGGCGCCGCCATCGATGAAAATGCTGTGCGTCATGACAGGGCGCTCAGCTCGGCCGCTTGCGCATCAGGACGGGCTGTTCGACCTCATCGGCCACAAACAGGGCGATAACATCTTCGAGAGGCTCGATGGTCACCTGCATCCAGTTGGCGCTGGCATGGATCAGCCGGTTTTCGTCAGCCATGATGCCGACATGTTCGGGAAAGAACACCAGATCGCCGCGCCGCAGGGGCTCGCTTTCCGCCAGCTCGGTGCCGGAAGAATGCATCTGCTGATCAGTATCGCGTGGTACCGCTACACCGGTCAGGCCCAGCACGGTCTGGATCAGACCGGAACAATCCAGCCCGTCGCCGCTGCGACCACCCCATAGATAGGGGGCTCCCACCAGTTGCTCGGCGAAATCGACATGGCCGTTCTTGCCGTCGAAAATCACTTTCGTTCCGATGTCCTGGATATGACGGACATGGACATAGCCCTTGCCGGTTTTCAGAAACTTGCCGCATTCGCTCGGGCCTTCGCAAGCCAGCCGTGCACCCATGGGCAACCGTTTGATGACACCGGACTTGATATCCGGCTCCAGAAAGATCAGCGCCGCCCGGGCACAGATCAAATGGGTCGGTTGCCTAGTCTTGCGCTGGTGCTGCAGAGCATGGACCGGAAGATAACCGACATAATGATCATGGGCGCAAATGCCCCAGGCCCAGTCGCCGGAAACATCGAGCAAGTGGAAATCCTCGCCGTGCAGCAGCTCGGAGACCGCTTCATGCGCCTTGCCACCCTGCCGGCGCAGCATCGCCTTTGGTGCGGCGCAGCGCATCGGTAGCGGCTCTGCATAATGCGGTGCGAACAACTTCCCGGCCAGCCCGATTTCCGCCAGGTCGCCGCGATGCGCCGTAACCCGCGGATCGAAATCTTCCTCTGGTCCGTGCAGCGAGAATTTCGCTCGCGTCAAACTGTCTGCCGCCTTCATGTCCATTATGTCAAAATACCCTGCATGGCGCGTCCCCCGGGATCACGCAATATTAGTCTGTTTTGTGACCGTCTATTGTGTTCGGCGGGGTAAAACAAGACGCGTCCGCGCCGGTGCACCTTTCCGGGACTAGCTGCCGTAGCGTTTCCGCAAATAGCGCCAGCTGGCCCGCAGGCCCAGCGCTTCGCCGCCCTTGGGTCGGCCAGCCTTGCTTGCTGGGCGCCAGGCATAGGTATCGAAATGCGCCCAGGGGAGGTCGTCCGGGACAAATTTCTGCAGGAAAAGTGCAGCGGTGATGCAGCCGGCAAAGGACCCGGTGGCAACATTGTTGGTATCGGCAATCGGACTGTTGAGGCGATATTCATAGCGTGACCAAAGAGGCATCCGCCAGAGCGGGTCATCCTCTGAGTCCCCTGCTTCCAGCAGGCCAGCAGCCATGTCTTCATCGTTGCAGAACATCGCCGGCAGATCCGGTCCCAGTGCCACCCGGGCGGCACCGGTCAAGGTCGCAAAATCGATCATCAATTCAGGTTCTTCTTCGCCGGCCAGCGTCATGGCATCGCCCAAAACCAATCGTCCTTCCGCATCGGTATTGCCAATTTCCACCGTCAGTCCCTGGCGGCTGTGAAGGATATCTCCAGGTCGCAGCGCATGCCCGTCGATCGAATTTTCCACTGCCGGAACAAGCAGATGCAACTGCACGGGCAGCTTCGCATCCATGATCATCCGGGCGAGCGCAATGGCATGGGCCGCGCCGCCCATGTCCTTTTTCATCAACAGCATGCCCGCCGGGGATTTCATGCTCAGGCCGCCACTGTCGAAGGTCACGCCCTTGCCGACAATCGCGATTTTCGGATGATCGGACTTGCCCCATTTCAGTTCGATCAAGCGAGGCGCGTGATCCCGCATGGCGGCCTTGCCGACACCGTGGATCATCGGGAAATTCTTTTCCAGCGTATCACCGCGGGTAACTTTCAGTTCAGCGTCATGCTTGTCAGCCAGCTTTTCGACAATATCTTCCAGCTTGTCCGGACCCATGTCGGCAGCGGGTGTATTGACCATGTCCCGAACCATTGCCGTCGCTTCGGCCTGGCGCACCGCTTCGTCTACCTGCGCGATCTCGTCCTTGACGAGCAGCACGCTGGGGCCCTGCTTGTTGTCAACTTCCTTGTAGCGTTCAAAGGCATGTTGCGGGATCAACCAGCCAAACAGGCCGTTTTTCGCGCTGGCACCGCCGGACAACCGATACCGGCCTTCGGGAAGCTTGCCGCCAAGCTTGACCAGGTCCCAGGGCTCAAGCGCTTTGTGATTCCGGACACCGGCAACAACCGTGAAGTCCCCCTGCTCTTCTTCGCTCTTGTCTGACTTGCTGCCGGGCAAGGGCAGGATCAGATAGGATTCGGGATTGGCGGTAAAATTATAGGCTTCGACAATTGCCCGCACCTGTTCGGGCTGGTCCTTGAGTCAGTCCTCAAAGATGAACACATCAAGGATCTGAATGGTGCGGGCCTTCTGGCCCTTGTCTGCTTCAATCAGGGTCTTAAAATCAGTCATTTCAACCCTATAGACCGACTTTTCACCAAGTGCGAGCCTATTCAGGGCCGGATCGGGACTGGCCTCAGGCGGCTACCGATTCATGTTTTGCGTTATCGGTGGGGAGGGATTGCGTCTTCCTGGCCTTGCCAAATACCAGTGCCTCATCCTCGATTGATCGGTGCCGCAGGTTGATAATATCCTTCGGGTAACTCTGGTTGAGTCGCCAGGGCTTGCGATCCCCCTGTTTGGGCAGCTGGGAGATGGCACGCTGCACATATCCCGAGGTAAAATCGAGCAGTGGTTCCAGCTCGATGCCTTCCGCAGGCAGGGTTGGCGTGGCGCTGTCATAACCCTTGCGGTCCATATGATTGATCACCCGGCACAGATATTCGCTGGTCAGATCGGCTTTCAGCGTCCAGCTGCTGTTGGTATAGCCCATTGTCATGCCCAAATTGGGAACGCCGGAGAACATGACGCCCTTGTAGTTCACGGTTTCGCCAAAATTCACCGGCACACCGTCGACGTCAAATTCCGCGGAGCCTCCGGTCTGCAGTTTAAGCCCGGTTGCGGTGACAATGATGTCTGCATCCAGATGCTTGCCTGATTTGAGCAATATTCCATCGGGCGTGAACCGGTCGATATGGTCGGTCACCACTGAGGCTTTTCCCGATTTGATGGCCTGGAACAGATCACTGTCCGGCACCGCACAGAGACGTTCGTCCCAGGGATTGTAGCGCGGGCTGAAATGAGTCATGTCAAAATCCGGGCCGAGCTCTTCCCGCACCAGATCCAGCAAGCGCTTGCGAACCATTTTCGGTCTTTTTCGCGCCAGATTGAACGTGAACAATTGCAACAGCACGTTGCGCCAGCGGGCAATCAGATAGGCTGCCTTGGCTGGCAAGATTTTTCGGAGCGCCAGCGCAAACTTGTTCTCACCCGGGACGGAGGCCACATAGCTGGGCGACCGCTGCAACATGGTCACATGACCGGCCGTTTCCGACATCGCCGGAACAACTGTCACGGCGGTGGCGCCGCTGCCGATCACAATCACATTCTTGCCGGCATAGTCCAGATCTTCCGGCCAGAATTGCGGGTGAACAATCTGCCCGGCAAAATCATCGCGACCCGCGAACTGCGGATCATGGACTTCGTCATAGCTATAATATCCGGAACACATGGACAGAAAATTGCACCGGATCTCGCTGTTTGTGCCATCCGCATGCGCAAGCCGGACCGTCCATTCTGCCGTATCGCTGGACCAGCTTGCACTGACCACTTTGCGCTGGAATCGAATTTTGGATGCCAGGTCATATTCGGCAACCGTTTCATGAAGATATGCCATGATATTCGGGCCGTCGGCAATCGCCTGACGCGATGTCCACGGTTTGAAATTAAAGCCCAGGGTATACATGTCGCTGTCGGAGCGAATGCCCGGATAGCGAAACAGGTCCCAGGTCCCGCCCAGTCGCTCGCGCGCCTCGACAATAGCATAGCTTTTGCCGGGACAGCGTTTCGTCAAATGCACGGCGGCGCCAATGCCCGACAGGCCAGCGCCAACGATCAATACGTCCAGTTTTTCCGATTCCATGCCACTCTTTTACTGACATTGATGTCAATTGCAAGTTTGACGGGGGAGGTTGATTCTTTTTTATAAACCTCAAGCGCCGGGCGCGGGATTGAGTCTTTGTTTAACCTCAGGCGCCGGGCGCGGGCATCCGCCCGCTTGGCTACGCGCCATAAGGCGCAGCGGCCGGTCGGCCTTGCCTCCGCTTCGCGTCGGTTTGTCACTCGTTCGCGAGGTCGCCGCTCCGAGCGCAGCGAGGCAAGCGCGACCGCGCGCCCGAGCTTATGCGAGGAAAGCCAAGGGCACGGATGTGCCCGCCCGGCGCCTGAGGTCCAAATAAAGACTCAAACGCTATCCGCTATTCCGAAGCCTTGCCGATCCAGAGCCTGTCGAAGGATGAATCGCTAGCCCTACTCCGCCGCCTCCAGCGCCTCCGCATCTTCTGCCGAGCCGGCACTGTTGGGGCCGTAAAACTGTATAACCCCGTCATCGACCGGTTCGTTCAACAGCACCTTCTTGTCGAACAGATAATCCTGGTTCAGTTTCCAGGGCATCGCCGTGCTGTTGCGCGGCAGTTCGTCAATGGACCGCCGGATATAGCCGGAGGAAAAGTCGAACAGTTCCTCCTGTTCCAGTTCGTTCTCCAGCCTGGGATTGGCGATCCGGGTGCTGGTCGCATCCATATGATTGATCACCCGGCAGACATATTCCGAAACGATATCCGCCTTCAGCGTCCAGCTCGCGTTGAGATAGCCGAACACAATCGCCATGTTCGGAATGTCGGAGAACATGCAGCCCTTGTAATAATAGTGATCGGGCCAATGAACGGGTTTGCCGTCCACTTCGAAGGCGACCTTGCCCGCCACTGCCAGTTTCAGCCCGGTAGCCGTGACAATGATATCCGCCTCCAGCTCTTCACCGGACGTCAGCTTCACACCGGTCTCGGTCACGGTCTCGATATGGCCGGTTTTCACATCCGCCTTTCCAGATGCAATGGCCTTGAACATGTCGCTGTCGGGCACCAGACACAACCGCTGCTCCCAGGGGCCGTAAGGCGGTGTGTAATCCGCCTTGTTATATTTGTCGCCCAGTTCCCTCTTCATCGGCTTTTCGAGCTTTTTGATGACTTTCTCGGGCTTGTCGCGAGCGGTCCGGAAGGTCAGATCCTGCATCCAGACATTTTTCTTGCGAATGATCCTGTAGGCCCAGCTCTCCGGCATGATCTTGCGCAATGTGTTGGCCAGCCAGTCCTTGGCCGGCCGCGCCGCATACCAGGTCGGCGTCCGCTGGAGCATTGTCACATGCGCTGCGGTTTCTGCCATGACCGGAACAATGGTAACCGCCGTCGCGCCGCTGCCAATGATGACAACTGTCTTGCCCGCATAGTCATAATCCTGGGGCCAGAATTGCGGATGTAACACATCGCCGCTGAAGGACTGCAGCCCTTCAATCTGTGCGTCATACGGATTGTCATAGTCATAATAGCCAGCGCCCATATAGACGAAGCCCGCATGCATGACGGTGGTGGTGCCATCCGATTTCTCGGCGGTGACCGTCCAGCGCGCATCCTCGCTTGACCAGGAGGCCGACAGCACTTTGTGGCCGAAATGGATATGCTTCTCCAGATCATGTTTCGCCTTGATCCGATGGAGATATTTGATGATCGAGGGGCCGTCGGCAATCGCCTTCTGCTCCGTCCACGGCTCGAATTTGAAGCCTAGCGTATGCATGTCGCTGTCCGAACGGATACCGGGATATTGAAACAGGTTCCAGGTCCCGCCTATTTCATCGCGGCGTTCCAGCAGTGCAAAGCTTTTTTCCGGGCATTTCTGGCGGAGATGCACCGCCATCCCGATCCCGGAAATCCCTGCCCCGACAATAAGTACATCCACCATTTGCGGAGATGAATCCCCGACCGCGTCTGCAATTTCAGCGATATCTGTCGCCATGACCGTCTCTCCCGGATTTTCCCCAGCTTATGCCATCCCGGGAGCAGGGTTGCAATTGATGTTTTAATCAATCGATTAATACTGGTGGGTTCCTCTGCGGGAAGCGCTTTGCAGCCTGTCGCGTATTCGCGTTACAGCCCGGATCGGGAGAAATGGGTATAAGGGAATTCGTGATTTCGCAACGACTTGGGAGGGAAGTCTTGTCGTGAAGTTTGAACCTGGCATTCGAAAACCCGGTACTGCGCGCTCTCCGTTTGGCATGGTCAAACGGATTTTGCGCAATTCTCAGGCTCTCGGATCCGTCTCCTTCACCTATCACATCACACCCGCTGTCCATTCTCCGGCAACCAACATCCCGCGGCTGTTGTTCAGCAATGCCTGGTCAAATCGCAATACCGCACGCAATATCGGCCTCCGGAAACAGATAGAGAATATCCATGACGTCATCATTTCCCATGGGGTGCCGACCACCTATCTGTCGTTGATTGCCGGCGAAAATGTCATCAACAAGAGCTTTGCGGAACAGGTCGGCAAGCGAGTGGCAGGCCACGGCATTGTGGACGAATATATCATCCCGGTTTACGGGCCTTACAAAATAGAGGGATGCATGTGTTTCGGATTTCCGCAGGAAGTTCATTCCCTCCCCACAGGCACCTGCTGCGAACTGGAAGCACTGGCAAGTGTTTCGCATATAAAAATCATCGCCTGCTTCGCCGACAAGCTCGAGAACATCACTCTCTCAAAGCGGGAATCGGAAGTCTTGCAATGGCTGGCCTTTGGCAAGAGCTTCACCGATATCGCAACCATACTCGGCGTCCAGCCAGCGACTGTCGACAGCTACACGCGGCGCATCTACGCCAAATTTGGTGTGCACAACAAAATCGGAGCAGTTCTGGCGGGCGTTTCGACCGGCAAGGTCAGTCTCTAGGAGGGTCGGCCTCTTCAGAATCGGTCGCTCCAAACCGGGCTTCGAACATCGGTGCAACCTCTCGGGAATAGAACAGCACTTCGGCCGGCTCGAAGCGCCACGCGGTCTGGTGATCGGGAAAGCCAATCGCCATGTTGTTCTCCAGACCACTGGAACCATAGGATTTGCGCATTGCCGCGATGGTGCGATCCTGGTCATCCGCATCAACCAGGATCCAGACCAGCTGCAAGCGATCATCGGCAAACACGAACTCGGCCAGACGCGGTTCGCCCATGAATGCAAATCCCTGACAGTCAATCTGTTGATGCGACGTTTTGGCTATCGGCATTCGGGGAGGATCGAATGTACGCACGGAAATTGTTGTGCAAAGCGAGACCAACTGGTCCTGCATATCCGCCACCGAAGTGCCAAATGTAATGACTTCGGGTTTGGTGACAGTTTCTGAAGCGACACTGACGCTCGTGAGCGCCAAGGCCGCAATGAGGGAAACGGGAATTGCGGACATGATAACCTCCAGGCCAAAACAATCACTGCTATAGTGTATTATATCACTAAATCAATAGGCCTGGCGATTGCAGTTCCCGGCATTTCCCGCACCATTCTGTTCGCTGCTCAGTCATCCGGATCAGAAGGTGAAGGACAGTTCTTGTCAGTCCGCAGCGAGATGAAACAGCAGCACGGTTTCCGGGAAGGCAGTCGGCAGTTGCAGCCCGGTGGCCATCAGCGCTGCGCCGCTGAACACGGACCCGTTCCCGGTCAGGTCCAGCTCCTCAACGATCGACGGCGAAGTAATGGAGCGCCAGTTTTCCGGCCACAACAGCCGCACGCGGTAATCCCGGCCGGGCTCCAGACCCGATAATCGCAATCGCGGGGGAAACCTCTCCGGCAGGCTTGCCATATAGGCCACCGACCACAGCGCCTCCCGCCGACTGCGGGCAACAATGCCGGTGATGTTCAATCCAGTCACGCGGTCGAGCCGGTGGAAATCGCCGTCATGAACGAGCTGGCGGTGCTGCTTGTAGAGCGCAATGCCCTTCGCCAGCTCTTCAAGATCCCCTTGGGGCTCGCCAAGCAGGTTCATCTCAACGCCCATATGCCCCATGATGGCGGTCCCGACACGCATCGCCATGGACAATTTCCGTCCGGTGATGTGACAGCGGGCCGGACCGACATGCGCACCGGTTACGCAGAGCGGCAGAAAATGACTGGCACCCCACTGAATGAACTGGCGATCAAGGGCGTCATTGCTGTCCGAAGTCCAGATCCGGTCGGTATGCGCGAGAATTCCGAAATCTGTCCGGCCACCACCCGAAGAACAGCTTTCAATTTCCACATCAGGGTGCGCCGCCCGCACCCGGTCAATCAGATCATAGAGCGCCTGCACCTGCGCAAAGGCTTTCGGCCGTCCATCCCGTCCACCCGGATGGTTGAGGTCCCGGTTCATATCCCATTTGACATAGCCGATATCGTGGTCACGCAAGATCGCATCTATCCTGTCGAAAAGGTGATCGCGCACTTCCCGGCGGGACAGGTCAAGGGCAAGCTGGTTGCGAAACGGCACCTGTTCCGTGCCATCAATCTGCAGCACCCAGTCCGGATGCGCGCGATACAGGTCGCTGTCCGGATTGACCATTTCCGGCTCGAACCAGATGCCCATTTCCATGCCAAGCCCGGTCACATGATTGATCAGCGGCGTCAGGCCATCCGGATAGACATCATCTGACACCACCCAGTCTCCCAGACCTGAACGGTCATTGCGCCGCGATCCGAACCAGCCATCATCCAGAACAAACCGCTCGATCCCAATCTCGGCCGCCTTGCTGGCCATGGCCTTGAGCTGCTCAGGGTCATGATTGAAGTAAACGGCTTCCCAGCTATTGTAGTGAACCGGCCGCGGCCTGCTCCTGACGCTTTCGCGCAACCGGCTGAACCGGACATGATCATGAAACTGCTGGCTGAGTCCGGTAAGTCCCCGCGCAGAATAACCGGCAATGACGGCAGGACTGGAAAATACCTCTCCCGGCGCCAGAATGATCTCGCCCGGAAGCAGCAAGGCGCCTGCCGAAGCCACGATATCGCCGCTGTTCCCGGTATCGACACGAAGGTGGTGGTTGCCGCTCCATGCCAGATGCACGCCGCAGGCTTCCCCGCCCTGCTCTCCTGTTTTCTCCTCGCACAATATCACGCCCGGAAAGCTGTCATGGGAAGTCCGTCCCCGCCGGTTTTCTCTCAGCCAGGACCCGGAAAACCTGCGCAAGCGCTCGGTCCGGAATTCCCCCGCCCAGCGTCCCGAAAATCCAATGATATCGGAAAAATGCTGCGGCACCGGCAAACAGATGGTGCTCATCTGATTGAGTGTCAGCGGTTCCTGTCCCATGTTGCGGAGTTTGGCCGAGATTTCCAGGACACCGCTGGCGGTATCAGTCTTGAAGACATGTTCGACCGCGATCTGAGCCACGGGATCTCCGGCATGGATAACAATCTCGTTCCGATCCCCGTATTCTTCGACTGCAGTTACCGAAAGACGGACACCCCAGTCCTGTCCGCTGCGATGGACGGCCAGCCCTGAGCTATCGGCGAAGCCAAGTCCGGGTTCGGCGATCAGACCTGGCTGCACGTTTTGCGTCTCGCTGCCAAAGACATGCTGGACTGTGCCCAATCGCACGAGGTCCGCCATAGGGAGGCCCTTCGGTAGCTGACGACCCCAGTGGATGACATGTGCGGGCTGGCCGATTGCCGCCGCAACAACCATCGTCATTTCACCGCAATCCATGCGAAAATATGCCAACTCAACCATCTCCCTTTAGCCGTTCGAAAAGGGGTTAATGGGTCCCGGTAGAAAAGGGAATTGGCTTCGTACTGTTTTCCGGAATTGTTGTCCAAGGTATACGTTGGTGATGAACGTAGAAGGAAAACAAGAAAGCCATTCCCGATTTTTCGCTTACTTTTCCGAGATTCCCTGATAGATACGTCTGTAACCAAACGGTGATGGGACACCGGTTGTACACATTTCGCATTCCAGTGGATCGGGATCAGGGTGGATTTTATGGTTAGCAGCAATTGTACGTTGCTGATTTTTGGCAACTAAAGTGGCGCTTTCTTCGACAGGGGACGAAGGGGGAAGCTTGCCGTCACCGGCAGATGAAAACGCCGCCCGCGATGCTGCGGAAATGATGCGCGAGGCCAGCATCCTGATGGAACGCGCACTGAAGCTCCTGGACATGGCGAACGAGGATTTGACCGCCGCCAAGCTGGACGATGCGATCTGTTCGCTCAATCTGCGCAACAACGCTTCGCAAACACCGGCGGATGACAGCAGCCGCGACAAGTGAAAACGAGGATTGCGGAACGAACCGGCCCGGGACCAGCCAGACTCGGTTCGCTCCGCGAATGGCGCTAAACTTGTACCTGGGCCTTTTCGGAACATGCTGTTCCCAAAAACCAGCCGGACATTCGTGGTGGGGTTAAAAGCCGACTGTAACTCATGTGCTCGTTTTGCATCATCCTCGCATTTTAAATACGGAACCGCCGGACAAAGATTTACCCAAAGGACACAGTTTTTTGATAATCCGCGAAGATCTTCGGATTTTTCCGGGATTCCGAGAGATCAGGCGTCAATATTGTCCTGAAAATCCGCGATGGTTCTGGCCCATTGTTTCAGACCTTTTACAAGATCTACGCGCGACCAGGCCACGACCTGTTCGAGACTGGTCAGCAGTCCTGCGATAAATTGCCTGAGATCGATAATGGCATAGGGCGACTGCATGGTCGCAACACCGAATTCCGAAAAAACCTCATTCATCTCGCGGATGGACAGAAGCTTGATTTCATGATTCCAATTATCTTCGGTCTTCAATGGCAAGAGTGCGGAAAGCTCTATGCACAGAAATGACGGACGTTCCTCTTCGGTCACATCGCCCGCATTGAGGGAGCGGGCCACAGCCAGCACGAGCATGTCGCTGAACTTGCTGACTTCCTTGATACTGCGATCCGGCGTTGAGCCGATTTCGGCATATTCAAGAGCTAGCCCGAGCAGTATCAGTTCCCGCCAGCGGTAGGACGCGGCCTTTCCTTTCCCGGTATTCACACCAGGCGGAAAACCCTGTCGCTGAAAATGCTGCAGACGTCCCTTGAACGCGCTTTTGCGGTCGGGATCGATTTCATGCTTGATCCGAAATGTTTCTACGACGTCCCTGTAAGTGAATTCCATCACATTCATCCCGGCAAATCATGACCCAGAGGCAAGCGAAGCGCTGCCCGATTTCGGGATCAACCTAAAGGCCAAAATGCGAATAATGTCCAATCTTTTGGAAAGGCTGACCGTTTGCGCGATGATATTGGCGGCTCATCAGCCTGATTTGATTTCCAGGATATTGCGCCCTGCTCGATTGATATCATAGGCCTCACAGAGGGTGGAAATGGCTTCATCCACTTTGATCGCAGCAAGTTTGGCATCGGATTTGTCGAGTTTTGCCAGAATAGCTTCCAGCTGAACCACCAGGTCTACCATCTGTTCCTGTGAACAATTTTCGTTCATATTTTCCCGCCTCCAGCTGATCTTGGTTCGCTGCCGGCCTCACTTTGGTTACACAACTGAGCAAACTCTAGCGGCAGAGGCCCGGGACAGCGAGTGTGAACACGTAAAATCATGCCAATTACAGTACCTTGGGTCATTTTTCAGGGTTCGGCACATTTCCCGAGATTCAACGAAAATTCAGGAAACGCCCTGATTTCCCTTGTCACGGGCACAAATGCCAATTCAAAATTGGCATAGCCTGATGCAAATTTTGCACGCGTGGATCAGCCGCGGAACTGGAACAGCGGCATCCGGAAGCGCCGATGAAATCAGTGCCTCTGCACCGCCGGAAAAAATGGCTTCGCAACCAGCAGAGGCGCGTTTGACCCATTTTGGACCCAACTTTGGTTGGGAACATCAAATCCCGGTGATAAGAAAATTGTCGGCGTCCCCACGACGCCGACACAGGTTAAGATGTTTCAAATTTCTGGTCTGACACATTCTAACCGCTATGGCGCGTAGATGAAGTTCTCAAGGCTTCGTCTGCGCGCCGCTTCTTTAGGCAGCCAGAAGTGGTACGTCCACATCTAAATCGTAAAAACACCTTTAGTTGCAGTTGTTACGAGCCATAAAAACGCTGACCTGAATATCCAGCCCCTTTATCCGAAACTCATCGCCCGCTCCTGATATGGTGCGTTGCATCTCTCTGAATCCATTTAACTTTTGTTAACCATAATAGCCTAGCCAAATGGCAGACCAGAAATCGAAGCATGGCTCGTGGGGGGCCATGCTTCATTCCCCGGCCCGGAAGTTTGGGCCTGTGTTGAGATTTCTGGGTGAAAGTACATGGCGACTGCTTCTTTAGGTTCCGGTGACAAACAACAGAAAATAGACGGCCTCATTGTCGGCATCAGTTCCGCCATTCGGAACACGCGCAAACTCGTGAGATTTGCCGCGGACACCTCCGCTCGCGTTTTGATTACCGGGCCATCGGGCTGCGGCAAGGAAGTCATTGCAAACGCCCTGCATCAGGCATCATCCCGCGCAGACAAACCTTTTGTGGCCGTCAATTGCGGCGCCATTCCGCGGGAATTGATCGAGGCAGAGCTTTTCGGACACGAAAAAGGCAGCTTTACCGGCGCTACGAGCCGCAGATTGGGACATTTTGAGCGCGCCCAGGGTGGAACATTGTTTCTTGACGAAATAGGCGACATGCCGATGGACATGCAGGTGCGCCTGCTTCGCGTTCTGGAGGACAAAAAGCTGCGCCGAGTGGGTGGCGACCAGGAAATCGCGGTCGATACCCGGATCATCGCTGCAACGCATCAGGATCTCGAAGCTGCCATTGCAGCCGGAACATTCCGGGAAGATCTCTATTATCGTTTGTCGGTGCTGCAGATCGAAGTGACAGCCCTAAGCGAACGGCCGGAAGATATTCCTTCCCTGCTTCACCATTTCCTGAAACAGTCGGGTCCCGAAGAAAGTCGTCCGGTCTTCCAAAGGGAAACGATGGATGCGTTATGTGCCTATGACTGGCCGGGCAATGCACGAGAATTGCGCAATGTTGTTGAACGGGCGGGCGTGTTTTTTGCAGGTGAGAAAATTGCCCCCGAACATCTCCAGCTGTTGCTCGGAAAACCCTTTGCATCGGTTCGCAAAACTGTTGACAGGGCGGCCAGAATGGAAGTGGACGAACCGCAAACATCTGTCCAGGAATCCAAACCCATGGCCGCTCTGCCAGTGCTGGAAGAAGAAGCCTTCGATATGAAACAATATCTGATGACCGCCGAGCAAATGTTGATCAAACAGGCATTGCAGCAATCCGGTGGCACGGTTTCCAAGGCGGCCAGGTTGCTAAGCCTCCCCCGCACCACGTTCATAGAAAAGATGCAGAAACTGGACCTGCAAGCCGCATGAAATAGCCGCTAGAGTCCTAGGCGGCCTTTTTCCGGGATCTGGATTTCGTCTTTTTCAATTTCACAACCTGGCCTTTTTTGGCAGGCACCATACGGTTCCAGGCATCAAGGGCGGCTATCTTGTAGGCTTCGGCCAGCGTGGGATAATTGAACGTATTCTCCATGAAGAAATCGATGCCACCACCAAGATTGAGCACGGCCTGCCCAATATGGATAAGCTCGGTTGCCCCCTCGCCTACGGCGTGAACGCCAAGCAATTTGCCGGATTCCAGTTCGAACAGACATTTCAAAATGCCCGACTGCAATCCCATGATATGGCCACGCGACGTTTCGCGCAGACGGGCGATCCCGCATTCAAATACGAGCCCCTTCTCCTTGGCCTGCTCTTCCGAATATCCAATCGTGGAAATTTCAGGAACGGCGTAGATACCATAGGGGAAGTGATGCGGTGCCGTTGGCATGGGTGCATCAAAGGCATGGCAGGCCGCTATCCGACCCTGCTCCATGGAGGTTGATGCGAGGCTCGGGAAACCGATGACGTCCCCGGCGGCATAGATATTGTCGACGCTGGTCTGCATGGTATCTGGGTCCACCGTCAGACGGCCACGATGATCCGCTTCCAGCGCGATATTTTCCAGACCGATATTGTCCGTCGCACCTTTGCGTCCCGCTGCGAAAAGCAGCATCTCGGATCGCACCACACGGCTATCATTCAGCGTTACAACCGGGCAATCACTTTCATCCAGAACGATCGATTCTGCCGAACAGCCAAGCCGGATGGACATGCCACGGTCAAGCAGTTGCTGGGTGAAATTGCTGATCACTTCCCGGTCTACAAAATCAAGGAAGCTGTCACGCGGTTCGATCAGCGTCACCGGCACATCCAGAGCGCTGAAGATTGTGGCATATTCAATGCCGATGACTCCGGCACCGATGACGGTCAGGCTTCTCGGGATGGTGAGATCCGCAACAATCGCATCGCTATCCAGTACTGTCCGGTCGTTGAACGGCACATAGTCCGGCCGGAACGGCTTCGTTCCCACGGTTACCAGAATGCGATCCGCGGTAACCAGTTCGGTCGCTGTCCGGTCAGACTCATGGCGCTCAACCTGGAGCGTATGCCGATCGACAAACTGCGCGCGGCCCTGGAGCGTGTGGACATTGTTGCGGGCAAATTGCTGCTCCAGCACATCGACTTCATGATGCAAGGTCTTGCTTAGCCGGGAGTTCAGGGCTGCGCAGTTGGATTGCGCCTTGTCGGTCGAACGGCGGTTGTAAAATTGCCGCTCCCGCCAGCCGGTCAGATTGAGAACCGACTCCCGCAAGGTCTTGGAGGGAATGGTGCCGGTGTGAACAGACACACCGCCGACGCTGCCACGATCGTCTATGACCAGAACCGATTTCTTGAGCTTCGCAGCCTGAATAGCGGCACGGCGGCCTGCGGGACCGCTTCCGATCACTACAAAATCATAACTGCTCATGTTCTTTTCCTCGTTAACCACGTTTTGAGAACGGCACGAGGGCGAAAATGTTTAGGAACAGGTTCTTGGGGGCATTGATGCCAGAGCGTCCTCAGCCTCAGACCGTCTTCGCTGCGCAGATCAGCCAATGGCTTTCCATGCGGAAGCGATCTCTCCGATGATCATCTGAGCCGATTCAATCTGTTCCGGCAGTTTTTCACTCGGCGGCTGATTGATCCGACGAGCGGCCTCGCTATAGATTTCCATCAGTGCTGCCGCCAATTCTCCCCCATTGTCGTGGTCCAGGCTCACTTGCAGTCCGGAAATTATCGAAAGGGCCTTGGCACGGGATTCGAGCGCCCGCCCCAGTTCGCCGGCATTGTAGAAGCGGATGACCTGGTCGAGCTTCAGCATCAGCTCATCGAACAGGATGTCGATCAACTGGTGCGGAGACGCCCCCGCAACATGGCTTTCGCGGCCCACATTCTGATAGAGGTTGGCTTTATTGGTATAAGATAGGGCTGTCATTGTTCCGGTCTTTCTCGATCAGCATTAATTGTTGTTGGAATTGGACCACACGGCAATCTGCTGTGTGAGGTAGCTTTGCGTGGCATTGATCACCGCCAGCTGACGATCCATGTCTGCGAATGTGCGGGTCAGCTGGGTCCGGTAGCGTTCGATGCTTTCATTCAGTCTCTCACGCTGGGTGACGAGCGATTCCGCCACAGCGTCATAGCGTTCGCGGGACGTGACCAAAGATCCGTTGTCGGACTGCAAATTGTCGCGGATAGTTTGCAGAGCGCCGGCTATTCCCGGATTGAGATCATCCTGTACGGCCGGTTCCAGCATTTTGGCCACGGCGTCCGGATCTTCCTCAAGGACAGCGGACAGGCGGGCCTGATCCACTTCCAGCGTGCCGTCTATGTTGGTTTTCACACCGACATCTGCCAGCGTCCGATAAGGGCCGCTGTCCGTCAGTGATGTCGATGTCAGACGGCTCAGCGAACGCACCATGTCGCGCACCCCGATATCGCCAGCCAGAGGCCCGCCCGACGCGCCTTCCACACCAGGAGCGGTCGCGTCATTCAGTCCGGTACGCAGCAGATTATAGGCATCGACAAACTCATTCACCAGATTGCCGACAGTTGTCGTCGGCTGGTCGCCGCTGATGATGATTTCGGTGCCGACTTCCGCAGACAACAGGTTCAGGCGGACACCGGTAATGGCGCCGTCAATGTCATTGCTACTGTTCGTCATCTGGATGCCGTCGACCGTGATCACGCTGTTGGCCGCATCAGCGACCTTTGTCATGCTGCCAGGTACCGCATCCGTATAGGCAAACGCCTGGAGCGTCGCGGGTCCGGCTGCCGAAACGGAGAATCCATTGTCGAGGCCTTCCTCGCCTTCGAGAACGAGCCGCGCACCGCTATTGTCTGTGATAATGGTCGCCGTCACGCCGCTTTCAGATGCGTTTATGGCAGACGCCAGTCCGGCGAGGCTGTTGTTGGTGTCGTCAATCACAACGTCAAATGCACCCTCGCCAGTCGTGATCGTCACAGTGCCTTCTCCCACCGCAACAGAAGAATCTGCCGAAGCACCCGAAACCAGTCGTTGCGGGGAGGCCAGCTGGGAAACTTCCATCCGCGCCGGCAGACCAACGGGCCGAACCCCGTCGATGAAACTCACGGTCGCTACGGCGGGGTTGCTGGACACCAGTTCGCCGGCAAACCCCTGACCATCAAGCAGCTCGGTCAGAGCCTGGGCAAAGGTATCGAGAGCCGAAGAAGCGGAAGCGATCGCCGAGATGCGGGCGCTGTTCAGATTTTCCTTTTGCGCCAGCTGGAGCTCGCGCGGGGCACGAGTCGCCTGCACCAGATCTTCCACGACCTGCGAGGAATTGATTCCCGAACCGGCTCCAATCAGATTTGCAACATCACCAAACATATCAATTTCCTTGTCGAAGCTAATAACGGCCAGTTTTGTGCAAGTTTTAGGCTTGTCCGGCGCGCAAAATCAGAGTGGGTCAATAATCCGCGGAATCTCCCGAAACCTTGCCGTCGGCATCGAATTTCATGTCCTCGGGCAGATCGATATGCGGACGATCCATTTCGCTGGCCATCTGGCTGTCCATCCGGAACAGCCACGCGAGAACAGATGCCACCGCTATGTACAGCCGTTCGTCGACCGCCATGCCTTCGCGCGAGGTGAAGTAGATGGCGCGGGTGAGAGCCGGGTATTGCAGCACCGGAACGGTTTCGGCCTCGGCCAGCTCGCGCATCGCGAGCGCGGCTGCACCCTTTGCTCTTGCGAGCACCACAGGCACATTGTCATATCCGCGGCGATAGCGGAGAGCGACGGTGAAGTGGGTCGGGTTGGCCAGCACAACCGTGGCTTCCTTGACCGCCTGGCGCGCAGACGCGCTCAGTATTTCCTGCTGCTTCCGGCGGATCGCGCCTTTCACTTCCGGCGAGCCCTCGGTTTCCTTGTTCTCGTCCTTGACCTCCTGTTTGGTCATTTTCAGGCGTTTGGTGCGCTGGTAAATCTGGGCGGGAACGTCAATTCCCGCGATCACCGCCAGCGAGAAGGCCATGCCCATCAGGGCCAGCATCAGCAGATTGCCGAATTCCGAAACCGACCGATTGACCTCTTCATTGCCCAGCTGGATGATTCCCGGGAGATTGGCCCAGATCAGCCAAACGCCGATCGACCCCATCAGCGCGACCTTTGCCAGTGATTTGGACAGTTCAATCAGGCTGTTCATGCCGAACATGCGCTTCAAGCCGGTGACCGGACTGAGCTTGTTGGGTTTGGGTTTCATGGCCGACCAGCGAAACCCCAGCGAACCCAGGGCAGCGGGGGTTGCGATGGCGGTCAAAATCAACAGACCGAATAACAGGCTGAAAGACAGGAATATCTCGGAAAGCAGCCCGATGGTTCGGTCCCAGGGATTGAAATCGTGGAAATCCCGGGGGTTGATGCGCAATCCGGTCGTCAGCATCGCCTTCAGATTATCAATCATATAGGGGCCGAACATGCCAAAAGCGGCGGTCCCGGCAGCCACGATCATGGCCGTTCCCAATTCGCGGGACTGCAGGACATCACCCTTTTTGGCGCTGTCGAGAAGCCGTTTGGGGGTTGGTAATTCGGTCTTTTCGCCGCCGCCTGGTGGTTCCTCAGCCATTACTGCCCTCCCGCGATCAGCGCCGACCGGCCAAGGCCGTCCTGCAGCGCATGCATGATCCCGTTGGCCATGATCGGCGCGGATATGGCGAGCAGCAGCAAGCCGCCCAGCAAGGCGACCGGCAGGCCGACCGCAAAAAGGTTCAGCGAAGGCGCTGACCGGGCCAGCATCGCCATGATGACCTGGACCAGAATGATGGCGCTACCGACAGGCAAGGCAATGACCAGACCCATGGCAAACAGGGTTCCGCCAAAATTCACCAGGCCGTGAATGGACGCTGCCGACATGAACGCATCGCCGGGTGGCAGGATCGTATAGCTGTTCACGAGAATGGCGATCAGCATCAGATGACCATCCATCGCCAGCAGCAACAGCGTCGCTACAATTGACAGGAAATTGCCCAGCACTGGCGTTGACCGCCCCGTCTGCGGGTCAATCATCATCGCAAAGCCGAGACCCATGGCATTGCTGATAACTTCCCCGGCCACAAAAGAGGCCGAGTAGCCGATCTGCAGCGCGAACCCGATGGCAACGCCGACCAGTATCTCGCCAGCAACAAAGAGAAACCCTTCGAGGCTGATAATATTGTCAATCGGAAGATCGAGCGTCCCGCTACTCACACCGGCCATGCCGATGGCGAGCGAGAGGATCAGACGCAATTGGATCGGGATCGACGTCGCGGAGAAGATCGGTGCGGCCATCATCATCGCACCGGGCCGGATCATGGCAAACAGCCAGATCCACATCTGTTCCTCGACACCGGCGAAATCAGGCGCAATCATTGCAGCAGATCAGGTATGCGGTCGAATATTTCATGGGTGAAATCGACGATCAGATAGATGATCGATCCGCCAAACAGAGCCAGCATCACCGCCACAATGATCAGCTTGGGCACGAAGGTCAGCGTCTGTTCGTTAACCGAGGTCGCCGCCTGCACCATGCCAAGCACGAGACCAGTGATCAGGGCCGGGATCAGCAGGGGAGCAGCCGCCAGCGCGGTGATCCACAGGGTTTTCTGGGCTATGCCAATGAAGAAGTCGGTATGTTCCATGGCGCTACATCACAAACGAGCCGGCGAGCGACCCCATGGTCAGCGCCCAGCCGTCGACCAGGACGAACAGAAGGAGTTTGAAGGGCATGGATATGATTGTCGGCGACAACATCATCATCCCGAGCGCCATCAAGGTTGATGCGACGACCAGATCAATCACCAGGAACGGCAAGAAAATAAGGAAGCCGATCTGGAACGCGGTTTTGAGTTCGCTGGTCACATAGGCAGGCAGCAGGACCGAGAACGGCACATCTTCGGGGTTTTCCGCTGCCGGTTCCTTGGCCAGATCCATGAACAGCTTGAGATCCGATTCCCGCGTCTGCTTGATCATGAAATCATGGAATACCGTGCCCGACACCTCGATCGCGGTTTCGATGGTGATTTCATCCTGACCATAGGGTTCGATCGCCTTTTCGTTGATGGTGCTGATCGTCGGGGCCATGACGAAGAGCGACAGGAATAGAGCCAGCCCGACCAGAACCTGGTTGGGGGGTGTCTGCTGGAGACCCAGCGCCTGTCGCAAAATGGAAAGCACGATGATGATCCGGGTAAAGCTGGTCATCATCAGGATGAGCGACGGCAACACCGTCAGCAGGCTCATCAATATCAGGATTTGCAGCGACAGCGAGAGCGGGCGCCCCTCGCCGGCAACTTCTTCCAGCGCCTTGGTCACGGCTCCCGATGGTGTGGCTGCTGCCAGAGCGGGTGAGGCCACAAACAGGGCGGCGAGCACGGCGATCAGAAGGGGAATGAAACCTTTAAAGTTTTTCATTGAGCATCTCCCCAAAGCTGCGGGTGTCACCAGAGGGGTCTTTCCCTCCGTTCGCTGCAGCTGTGGCGAGATGAGTAATTTGCGATCGGGTGACCGAGATCAGGACTTTCTGACCGGCAAAGTCGATGATCGACAATTTCCCGGCCGTCCCCATTGGCAGACTTTCGATACATTTCAGTTCCCGGTCATTCGGGGCCTGGGCCACGCCGGGCTGATATTTGCGGTAGAGCCAGAGCGCACCGTAAATAAGTCCGGCCATCAGCGGCAGGATGATCAAAAGTTTGACAATGTAATAGGTCACTAACTACGCCTTTCGAGCCTTGCATGCGAAACATTGTTCGTCACGACCTCGACGACACGAATGCCGAACCGGTCATTGACGGTTACAACCTCTCCCTTTGCAACTAGCGTGCCATTTACCTTGATATCGAGCAGCGCATCGGCCTCGCGGTCCAGTTCGACCACCTGGCCCTCGCTCAGCTCCATGATTTTGGCGATTTTCAGCGAAACACTGCCGACTTCGACCGACAGCCGCACGGGGATATCCGCCAGGAGGCGATAATTTGCCGCTTCTGCCGGTTCCGGAAATTCCTTGCCGGTTTCTGCCCCAACGTCGGCGTCTTCCATAGTCGGTGCTTCGTTCATGTCACTCATGTCAGTTTCCTCGTTCCATTTTCTCGATTTGGTAGGCGGCACAGCCATCCTGTTCCCCCAGACTGCCGCGGGCGAATACCTTCTCTCCGATAATCAGCGGAAGATTGCGGACTGGCGGGATCGGGATGATATCGCCGGGTTTCAGTTCAGCGACTTGCGGCAGCGTCATCGTCGTACGCGCCAGAATGGAGCGCACCGGCAAGCGGACTTCGCTCATCGCCTTTTGTATTTCATATTGCCAGATCGGATTGGCCTGATCGCCTGTGGCGCCAACAGAAGGCTCCAGCAGGTTCTCGAGATAGCGCACCCCGTCCATGGCATAGAGCAGTTCCACCACCAGCGCGTCGGCATCCGGAAGAGTAATGGATATGGACTGTTTCAACACGCTGTCACCCGGTCCTGCGAGCGCGGCATAGGCCGGATTGCGCTCATAGCCGGTAACATGTGTCTCAAATTCCCCATAAAGGCCCCAGGCCCGACCGAGAGCCGCGCAGAAATCGCCGGTGACCCGCTCGAACATCTGGCTTTCCATCCGCGTGAATTCGACAAATTCGCGATCGGACTTTGTGCTGCCGCCACCATAATAGGCGTCGACCAGCAAAGAGACCAGCTGTGGATCCACTCCCAGCATCATCGCGCCCTTGCATGGTGGCATGTGAAATTTTGCCATGCCCAGAAAACCGGGCTGCGCGTCGCACCAGTCTTGATAGGCCACAAGCTTGGTTTCTACCGGTGCAACATCGACCTTTTCGGCGATCAGCTGTTCCAGAGCATCCTGTACCTGACCGGCAAACAGCTTGGCGATACGCTCAAAGCCGGGGACCATATTGAGCTGATCCTGCTGATGCGTAGCGAAGCAGTGCACGCCCTTGTCCCGGATCTTGCCCGTTTCAGCGCTGTCCGTATTTTCCTGCACTTCGGTTGACATGGCCTTGGTTCCTGTCCGCTTACTGGACGACAAAATTGGTGAAATAGGCGTCTTCCACGCCGCCAAAGCCGGCTTTTTCCTGGAGCACCTCATTGATACGATTGGCCAGTTTCTTTTGCAGGATCTGCTTGCCCATCTGGGTTTCCAGCTCCATCCGGTCCTGTTCAGCCAGGACCATCAGCACTGCAGACCGAATGGCGATCTCGTGATCCAGGATATTCTGCACCACGCGTTCGTCATAATAGGTCGATATGGCCAGCGAGACCTGGGCAAAGCTGTTGCTGTTGCGCAGGTTCGATGTGAAGGGCTGCTCGATCTGGTGATAGGACACCTTGTAGGCACTGGTCGGAGCGGCCTTCTTCGCGCTTTTCTCATCTGCAGACGGGACGTCGTCGACAGTCGACCCGTCCTTCAGGACCAGCTTGGGGCGGTCGGGATCGACCTTTTCCTTGCCATCATCTCCGCCCATTGCGCCGGCTGCAAACCATCCACCAGCGGCACCACCGCCACCAACGACCAGCACGACCAGCAACAGCATGATGAGTTTCTTCATCTTGCCACCTTTGGGCTTGCCTTCGTCCTCCGTATCTTCGGGCTTTTCCTTGTCAGCCATGATCTGTCTCCATTTTCAATTGCTTCGCGGATCACGCGTATCGCGCGCCGTTTGAGTTTTGGCCGGAAGCCGTTCCGGCATAATACTGCGGTTCGGCCTGCTCTTCGTCAGAGGTGCCATTTGAGCGGGTGCGGGAACTCTCGGCCTGCCGGCTCTCGCTGGCCTGTCGCTCCGGGCCCTGATCCAGGCCGGTGCCGATATCGAGGCTTGTCAGCTTTTGCCCATGCAGCCGGATTTCCTGCTCGAGACGCGATTGTGACTGGATCAGGAACTGTTTCACGGATTCGGTTTCCGCGACCAGCTTGATGTCATCACCTTGTTCACCACCACGAATTTCCACATCGATACGACCCAAATGTTCAGGCTTCAGCGAAAAGCGGGCAGTACCCATGGAATTGGTGATCAGGGAAATCTCCCTGGTAAGGTTTGCGATAAAGGCAGAATCAAATTCGAGCACCGCGTCAGCAGATACGGCGCTGGCCTGCGCCATGGCATCGGCAGCCTTTGCACTGTTTGATGTTGGCGAAAGAGCACGCATCGTACCCACCTGCAAATCATTTGCAGTCTCGGCTGTGGGCGATTGCCGCAGGCGAAGACCTGCGAGCGGGTTAACCGGCGATCCCTGGGCGGCATTGCTGGCGGTACTCTTGATCTCTGCCGCTTCCGGATCCATGTTTTCCGCAGGTTTCAAATCGTCGGCCAGTTGTTCCGGCTTGCCGTTCGCGGACGCTGCCAGAGGCATGGACTGTTTCGGGCTTGCCGTCGGAGGAGGAGGATTCAGAATTTTTTTGAGTTCCAGCGAAGGCACCAGTTTTTCCATCGAATCATCATCGGTTGATCGCTCCGCATCGGGGGCAGGATCAATGATCTGGCGTGAGCCTCTGTCCGCCGGCAACTTTTGCGGCACCGTCAGCGCTTGCGGTCCGGCGACCGGATATAGTCCAGCTCCTTTGGTCGAAACCGGTAACTGTTCGTTCCGCACAATTGCCGAAGCCTCACCATCTTCCATCGGCATGTTGTTGCCTGGGGGAAGAGCTTTCGGTTCGCTTGCCTCCGGCTTTTGCATCAGCAATGCGGGGTCCGCTTCTGCTGCTTTTGCTGCTGGCTTCCCGGATGTATCTGTGGACACAGGGTCCGATGTTTCTCCGCCGGTGAATCCCATGGTCCGGTAAGGCATGATCGGTGATTGGGGATCTATGTCCGCCAGTTTCACCGTCCCTTGATCGGCGCTCGGCATTTCCGGAATTTCGGAGTCCCGCCCATCTGATTGGGGTAGCGTGACGAAAGCATATCCCGAAGCCAAGGTCATTGCTGGCTCGGAAAGCGAAGGAAATGGCATGGCTCCGCCAGATGTCCGGGAGGCTTCCGCTGTTACCATATCCGAATCCGCCGCCTGGGCGGGAGCATTCCCGTCCATGGCGGTTTCATCACCCGGAGTTTGTTCGTCTAGACTGATGTCACTCTTCAACATGCTGTCAACAAAAGCAGGAACCGTGCCAATCGCCGATGTCGCAGCCGATTTGTCCGGCGCTGGCATGACCAGACTCTTCAAAAAGGTTATTTCCATTGCACTTACCTCGGTTTTCTTGATCGTCTGAATGGCAGATTTGCAGCGTTCCTGCGGTCCCGTTCCTGTTCCAGTCCGGCGGTTTTGCGGTCAACGAAGCGGCGCATCACGTCGCGGTCCATATGGGCGGCAATTCTTTGCCGGTCCTGTTCTTCCAGCACCTGGCGGGCATCACTGACGGCCCGGTCAACTTGTTCCCCCGCGCCCAGCAGGCGGTTCCCCAGTTCCATTCGGGCCGCCAAGGATTGCGCGGCCAAACAGTCGGCATTGTCAAACATGGTCAGCCGCAAGCCGTTCAGATGGGAGGATTGTTTCTCGAGGCTTCGCACCCGGGCGTCAGCCTCCAGCGCCCGGCCAATAGCCGCCTTGCGCAAGGTTTCCCGAATCTTCAGGATCCGCCGGGGTGTGGTCAATTGCCGCTTCATTGTCCGAATCCTGCAATCAGGTCCGCAATGCTTTCCGGCATCGAGACATAGGCCTGCGATGGCTGACGGATAAATTCAAGCATGTCCGGTCGCCTTGCAATCGCCTGGTCAATCGCCTCATCATTGCCGGCGCGATAGGCGCCCATCAGGATCAGATCGCGATTTTCTTCATAGGTCGACCAGTGGCGCCGGAAGTTGATCATCGCCGCAAGATGATCGTCATCCACGATATCGGCGGCCACCCGGCTGAGAGACCGCGCAACATCAACGGCCGGGAAAATCCCCTGCTCCGCCATGGTCCGCGACAGGATGATATGTCCGTCAACAATGGAACGGGCGGTGTCGACCACCGGATCGTCGAGATCATCTCCATCAGCGAGCACGGTATAGATTGCGGTGATCGAGCCACCGCTCTGGCTGTCGTTCCCGGCACGTTCGACCAGCTTGGGGATGATCGAAAGAGACGACGGCGGATAGCCCTTCATCGTCGGCGGCTCGCCAAGGGCCAGTCCGATTTCCCGCTGGGCATGGGCAATACGGGTCAGGCTGTCGATCAGCAGCAGAACTTTTTTGCCGCGATCCCGGTAATATTCTGCAATGGCCGTGGCGCGATAGGCCGCGCGCAACCGCAGGATCGGGGAATGGTCCGCCGGCACCGCCACAGTCACGGTCTTGTCCGCCATCACGCCGTTTAATTTGGTTTCGACAAAATCGCTGACTTCACGACCACGTTCCCCGATCAGGCCGACGACCACAATATCGGCGTCCACACCGGCAATGATCTGGCCCATCAGGACAGATTTACCGACACCGGATCCGGCGACGACGGCGATGCGCTGCCCATAGCCGGCGGTCAGCAAAGAGTTGATGGCGCGTACTCCAAGATCGATTTTCTTTTTGACCCGTCCGCGGCGCAGGACATTATTCTGGCGCCCGGCCAGCGGCCAGTGATCGCTGGTCAGGATGGGTCCCTTGCCATCCAGCGCTTCGCCCATCGGCCCGATAATCCGGCCGAGCAAGGCGTCGCCAACCAGTGCCTGGGTCGAGATCGTGCTGGGAATGACCCGCGTCCCGTTCCGCAGCGCGACATCTTCGGAGAGCGGCACCATCATGGTCTTGGAGCCTCGAAAACCAGCCACTTCGGCCATGACAGTCTTGCCGTCTGCTGTCGTCAGGCGGCCGCCATAGCCGGTCGGATAATCAAATCCGGTGACTTCCAGCAGCCCGGCATCATGCGCGACCACCTTGCCAATCTGGCGGGCGTCCCCTTTGAGATGTGTCAGGCTGTTGACAAATTTTTCAGCCGCGCGGGTCTGAGCGGCGATCATGAGGCCTGCTCCATTTCATCCAGCATCGCCTGCAATTCATCGAGCAAGGGCTGTGACCCCTGTTCTATCCAGCCGTCGCCGTGAACCAACCGCAGCGTGCCGCGCATCAGTCCGGGATCGGCAGTCACATTGACCCCGCATTCAAATTCGCCGAACAGGTTCAGATCCTCCGGGTGAATATGCAGTGTCGCATCGCGCATCCCGTCCTGAATCAGATTACCCAGCTTCTCCGCCTGCTCCTTCAGGAATTCGCTGTCCGGTTCTACCCGGCCAATCATTTGCCGAGTCAGTGCAGAAACGCACTTTAAAAGCATTTTGGTCATCACCGCATCCGAATGCGGCTTGAGTTCCAACAGCGCGGTTGTCAGGCGATCAACCTGAAGCTGATCAGCGGTCAGTGCCGCTTCCTTGAGACGCTCGCCTTCCGCAAATCCTTTGGCATAGGCATCTGCCAGTGCCTGATCCGCGGACAGGGATGCCGCACCATTTGAGGGGACAGAACCATTGCCGGATGCAGCATGAGCGGACACAGAATAAAGCGGTTGAAATCCGCGATGCTGGCTCTGGATGTTCCAGACGTTCAACCGCATGATGTCTTCAACCGTCTCCATCCGGGGTTCCAGTGCATCAGCTTGTTCGGCATGTTCAGACGAAATCGTCATCTGCGCCTCCGATCATGATGGTGCCTTCGTCCGCGAGCCGTTTGGCTTCTGCAATCACAGCCTTCTGCGCCGCGATCACTTCGGATCCCGGGATCGGGCCGCGATCTTCCATTTCATCTTCGATGGACTGCACCGCGCGGCTGGACATGCAGGAGAAGATTTTCTCCTTCAGTGCCGGCTCGGCGCCTTTCAGCGCAGGAATCATCACTTCATTGTCAATGCTGCGCATCAGCGTGCCCAGATTCTTGACATCGATATTGATCAGATCGGCGAAGACGAACATTTCGTCCTCGATGGACAGCGCCGTCTGCTTCTCGCGCTTGGTCAGCAGTTTCAATATGCGCTTGGATTCCGCCTTGCCCATATTGTTCATGATCGCCGCGGCGTCAGATATGCCGCCCATGCTTTTGGGAAGACTTCCGCCCGCACCGCTGCTGTAACTGTGAAGCAGCTGTTCGAGCGTCGCGATGGCTTCCTTGCTGACCGGACGCATGGTGGCGACGCGGTAGACAATGTCATCCTGTTCTTCCTGGGGGAAGAGTTTCAGCGTGGTGGCCGCCACTTCCGCCTCCAGAAAGGACATGACCAGCGCCTTCACCTGAGGGTGCTCCTCTTCGAGCATCGACACGATTTCCGGCGGGTTCATCCATTTCAGCGCCTCGAGGCTTTCGGTGTCGACTTTCGGGGGCGCAATTTCGGTGAGCATGTTCTCTGCGCGTTTTTCACCCAGCGCCCGGGTCAGCATGCCCTGGATCTGTTCGCCGGCCTGATAGCCGACCGTGGTCCGGCCACGCGCGCAATCGATAAAGCGGTCGAACACCCTGTTGATATCCTCCACCCCGACATCGGCGACGCTGTACATGGTTTGCCCAAGCTGTTTGACTTCCTCGGGCTCGAGCCGCGTCAGGATATCGGATGCTTCTTCTTCCGAAATCAGCATCAGCAGGATCGCTGCGGCGCGGGTACCATCTTCGGTCAGGCTTTCAGCCGTTTCTTCTGTCTGTTCTGCCGCTTCAGGCATTGGCTTCTTCCTTCGACTTGCCGCTTTCCTTCAGCAGATCCCGCACCACCAGCGTGGCATGCTCGGGATTCTGCCGGACAAAATTCTGGACCAGATTTGCGCGGCTCTGGTAGTTCTGCGCCGCCATGATCATGTCGATTGTCACCGGTTCGCCGGGCTTGGCTTCCAGTTGGCGATCGAGCGCACCGGAAATTTCGGTGGCGATCTGACTGTTCTTTTCTTGACGCCGTTCTTCCGCCTTCTCCGCCAGCTCGCCGCGCTTTTTCAGGAGCGGGCGACCAATGCCGAAAATAAGAGCGAGGGCGACAAACAGGGCTGAAACATTGCGGACCAGCAGCGCGACCCATGAGGATTCATACCAGGCTTCTTCCGCGGCGGGTTCGATGGTGGGGAATTCCTGCGAAGAAATCGCCACCTGGTCACCGCGCTCTTCATCAAACCCGATCGCGCCTTTGACGAGGGATTCGATCTCGGCCATTTCCTCCGCACTGTAGGATTTGCCTTTTGCGGGATTGCGCAGAGCGACGGCAACGGACAGACGCTTCACGGTACCGCTGGCTTCCTTGGTTACGGAGACTTCCCGGCCCAGCTCGAAATTGCGGGCATAGCGTTCGGACGTCTTGGTTTTTTCTTTTTCTTCCAGCGCTTCCGCGGCATCTGGTGCGGGCGGCGTTTCCGTGACTTCGGTTTCTTCTGGCGGTTCGGCCGCAATGGTTCCGGGAATCCCGAAGGCCTGCTTCTGACCAGGTTCGTTGGCCCAGCTGCCATTTTCGGAACGCAGGCGCGCGCCGTCGGCCGGAAAGGATTCGCGGGTCGCCTGTTTCTCGTCGAAATCGATCTCGGCCATGACTTCGGCAGCAAAATTGCCCTGGCCCAGCATCGGGGTCAACAAGGCAGCGAGGGTTCGGCGGTACCGTTCTTCGACCCGTTCCTGCACGCCCAGTTGCTCAGAAGTGCCCTCACCGCTGCCCATGCCGGGCCGGGACAGCAATCGGCCGTTCTGGTCTGCCACCGAAACGCGTTCAGCCGAGAGACCGGGTACCGAACTGGCCACGAGATGGACGATTGCCTGCACTTCGCTGTCGCCCAGACGGCTTCCGCCACCGAGCTGCAGCATGATCGAGGCAGCCGGTTCGCTTCGGTCGCGCACAAATATGCTCGGCGGTTCCACTGCGAGATGCACCCGGGCGGCCCGCACGCTGTCAAAGGACTCAATGGTACGCGCCAGATCCAGCTCGCGCGCGGTGCGGAGCTTTTCGGTTTCCACGGCCCGGCTGGCACCCATCGGCATGCTTGAAATCAGCGTGTCACCATCGGGTGCACTGCGGGGAAGGCCTTGCGCAGCGAGGCTGAGCTTGGCCGCATGATAGGCGTCTTCCGAAACCGTCAGGGCCCCGGTGGCATTGTCGATCTGATAGGCAATGTTCGAGCCTTGCAGAGCGGCGGCTACGGCAGCCTTGTCATCATCGGGCAAGCCGCGGAACAGATCACGCTGCGGTGGCTCACGCAAGGCCAGCCACGCCATCGCCGCCAATCCGACAATCGCGAGGAAACCTATCAAGGGCAGGGACTTGGCCACTGCCGGTTGCGCCATGAAATCACTGATGCGCTGCATCACGCCCGGACTCGCATAACTGCCGGAAGGCGCAGCCGAGATCGGTTGCAGATTTTGTGTGGCCGGCTGATCACCGGCGCCCGTGGCCAGACTGAGTTCGCTCATGTTACACCGGCATGTTCATGATGTCCTTGTAGGCGGACAATAATTTGTTCCGGACCTGCAAGGTGGCTTCAAAACCGATGGATGCCTTTTGCTTGGCAAGCATCACTTGGGCGATATCGGTGGTTCGGCCGAGCTCATAGTCGGTCCGGGCAGCCGCAGATTCCTGCTGCAGGCTGTTCACCTGCTCAAGGGCTTCCTTCATCTGCGTGCCAAAGCTGGTCACGCCCGATTTTTCGGTCTCCGGACCCTGTCCGGGCTTGCCCGCTTTTTGCAGGGCGTCATTCTGCTCGATAATGGCTTTGCGCATCGCGAGCAGGTTATTGCTTCCAATGGTCGTCATCTTGCAGTGCTCCTTCTTAAGCCGCTATCTCGCGCATGTCGGCGAGCCGATAGCGCAGCGTACGTTCGGAAATTCCCAGGATCTTGGCCGTCTCACGGCGATTGCCGTCGGTCTTTTCGAGGGCATCGATTATGGCTTCATGCTGAACTTCGCGGGACAGGCTGTGCAGGTCCTGACCACGCATCAGCTTGGAGGCACGACCCGGTTCCACCGGATCCGCCCGCGGGGTTCTGGAGATCGGGGCTGCAGTCAGACCAAGGTCCGTTGCCTCAATCATCGTTTCTTCACTCAGGATTGTGGCACGCTGCAGAACATTGTGCAGTTCCCGCGCATTGCCCGGCCAGGCATGCGCCGAGAGCGCTTTGAGGGCTTCGTCGGACGGCCAGTAGAATTTGCCGGTCTTGGCCTGCATCGACAACAGCATGGCCGCAGCGATGGCCCGAATATCCTGGCGGCGTTCGGCAAGAGCCGGAATTTCGATGGGCAATACGTTGAGCCGCCAGTAAAGGTCTTCCCGGAACCGACCGCTCGCAACCTCGTCTTCAAAATCCCGGTTGGCCGCAGCCACGATCCGGACATCGACTTTGACGGGGGCGGTTTCACCGACCGGCAGAATTTCGCCTTCCTGCAATGCGCGCAGCAATTTGGCCTGCAATAGCAGGGGCAGCTCGGTAATCTCGTCGAGAAACAGCGTTCCGCCATCAGCCGCACGGAAAAGACCTTCTGAAGCTCCCGTGGCGCCAGTGAAGGCACCTTTCTTGTGACCGAACAATATGGCTTCCACCATTGATTCGGGGAGCGCGGCACAGTTGACGGCAACAAATGGCCGCTCCGCCCGTTCGCTCTGACTGTGAACGAATTGCGCCATGCCTTCTTTGCCGACGCCGGTCTGCCCCATGATCAGGACATTGGCATCGCTTTTGGCAACACGGCTCGCAAATTCCATCTGTTTCGCGCTGGCAGGTTCACCGACGGCAGGGCTATTGCCGCCACGGACCGCTTCGGAGATGAGCGCATGACCAAAGGCCATGTCTTCAAATCCGAATTCGATCCGCAGCGGCAAGCCATCATTAGCGGGGACTAATGACGGGGGACCAGCTCGGAAACCGATAATAATGTCTCTATATGTGGCGCGTTCCATCTCGCTATCGAGAAGCACGCGCACGTGGTCGCTTTTCTCGCGCTGGATCTCTGTATTGACGGATGCGTCAATCCAGGCTCCGCGCAGCCAGTCGAGTAATGTTGGCAGTTGTTCCTTTACCGCTTCGCTGATTTCGCAATTGATCATAATGCCCCGTTCCCACTTCCATTTGATCCAGGCGATTGGTCCGTTTGCCTGGCCCAAACGACTATGCAAAGCGTGTGCCAGTTTAATATCGTTGTTTTTCAATGAGTTATTTTTGGAAGCCTTTCAGTGTCGGGTTTCCGACACGCGAAAAGGCTGCATCTTGTCGGCTTTCCGACAAAGAAAACAGCGCTTTTGCGTTGGCAATCGGGAGGATGGCCTATGTTTCGTTTCTATTTTTATGATTATTTTTCAAGTAATTATGAATTTTTCTAAAGCAAATCCGGTGGTCACCGTTAACGCTTCTGAGGCCGCTTTGGATGAACTGAGCCGCCCCGACCAGTGAAGTATGAAAGGAATACCAATGACTGTAATAGGAACAAACGTGTCGGCGCTGCGTGCGTCTACCGCTTCCAACTCGGCGGAGATGAGTCTTGCAAAGTCCATCGAACGCCTCTCCACGGGAAGCCGCATCAACAGTGCGTCTGACGATGCTGCCGGTTTGGCAGTTGCGACCCGCATGACCTCTGAAGTTCGTGGTCTGAACATGGCCATCCGGAATGCCAATGACGGTATTTCCCTGGCTCAGACCGCTGAAGGCGGCATGAACGAAATCACCAACATGCTGCAGCGGATGCGCGAGCTGGCTGTTCAGTCTGCCAACGGCACGCTGTCTGCTGGTGACCGTACCAACCTGCAGGCCGAAGTCGGTGAACTGATCTCGCAGATCGGTGATGTTGCATCGCGTACCCAGTTCAACGGTGTTGCACTGCTGGACGGTACCAACGCTTCTCTCGCCATCCAGACCGGTTCCAACGCTGCGGAAACGGTTTCGATTGCTCTGACCGATGTCGATGCGACTGCTCTTGGTGTGAACGCCACTTCTGTTGCTTCGGTTGCAGATGCCAATACGGCTCTGACCACCATCGCTACCGCTCTGGATACGATCACAACGGCACAGGCTACGCTTGGTGCGTCCCAGAACCGTCTGCAGACCACCGTCAGCAACCTGACGGACCGAGTCACCAACATCACGGAATCGCGTTCGCGGATCATGGATGTGGACTTCTCGGCAGAGACCACAAATCTCGCCAAGGCGCAGATTTTGAGCCAGGCCTCCACAGCCATGCTCGCACAGGCGAACCAGAGCCAGCAGGGTGTTCTTTCCCTTTTAAGGTAAGCCCGGACGCCGAGGTGGAGGCTTCTTCCTGAGACGGTACTTGAGACCAGCCGTCCCGGAGGATCCCACCGGGCAGACGAAAAGAAACCCCCAGTCCATTCGGGCTGGGGGTTTCTCTTTATGGGGACTGCAAAAAAACGCTAACCATCATAATGGCCTGCGAGCATTTGCCGCAGCTTGTCGGTTGCGCTTTTCTTGATCTGGCAGACTCGTCCGGCGCTGATGTCCATGGTCAGACCAATCTCGTCCAGGTTCATCTCCTCAACGAAATAGAGCTGCAGAACCAAAGCTTCGCGCTCCTTCAGCTTGCCAATGCACTGGGCAAGCACCTCTTTCATCTGCTTGCGCTCCAGCACGTCATCCGCCTTTTCCTCGACATCGGCGAACCACATATTGTGGTCCGAATAGACCTCATCCATCGAATCAATGGCGATATTCTGAGCCCGATCATATTGCTCACGGAACGTTTCAATATCCATGTTCAGCGTTGCCGCAATCTCGATTTCGGATGGCGCACGTCCCAATTCCTGGGACAGCTTATGCTCGGCCGCCTTGACCTGCTTCTGCAGAGCCATGGCCGAGCGGCAGATATTGCTGATCTTGCGGATATGATCGATCATCGCCCCGCGGATGCGCATGCTCGCATAGGTCGCAAATCCATAGCCGCGATCCTCGTAATTCTGTGCCGCCTCGACCAGTGCAACCATACCGATCTGGATCAGGTCCTCCAGCTCGACCGATTTCGACATCCGGCCGTGAACATGCCAGGCGATCTTCCGCACCAGCGGAATATGCCGCTTGGTCAGGTCTTCCGGTCCGGCTTCGCCCGGATTGCGATTATAGGTCAGTGACTGGGGTTGAACGTTACGCATGTCCCGCATTTCCTTTTCAAGAATCTGACATCATCTGACCGGACTGCGGGTCAGGAAGACTGTTGGGTTCGCCGGTTCCGACGCTGGCCACGACTTCCACCGCCTTGTCATCAGGCAGTTCGAGGAATGACAGCACCGGGGTTTCCGGAAACCGGGGTTTGAGCAGTCGGGACAGGGCCCGGCGGGCAATCGGAGAGGTGATGATCGCAAAGCTGCGCGCTTCCGCCATGATCGGCATTGCGGCATTTTCGATCGACGTGACGATCCGCTGCGCCAGATTGGGTTCGATCGGATGCTCGGCCTCGGCGCCGACTTTCATCGCCTGGGCGAGCAGCGTCTCCAGCTCTCCGTCAAGGGTCACCACAGGCAGCGGCATGTTCACCGGAACCAGAGACTGGATGATGATCGAACCAATCCGCTGGCGCACCCCTTCGACCAGCGTCGGCAGGTCGGCATCGGGTTCGGCCGCCTCGATCATCGCGGAACAAATCCGGCGGAAATCCTTGAGCGGCACGCCTTCGGCGAGCAGGGAACGACAGATGGCAGAGACCATGAACAGCGACAAGGGTTGCGGAGTCAGGCCTTCGACCAGTTGCGGCGCGCTGTCCTTGAGATGATCCAGCAGCTTCTGGGCTTCGTCCATGCCGAACAGTTCGCTGGCGTTGAGACGGATCATCTGGTTGAGATGTGTCGCCACTACTGTCGAAGCATCGACGACGGTATAACCGGCGATGACAGCCTCGCTGCGCTTGTCGGGAGAAATCCAGAGCGCATCCAGACCAAATGTCGGATCTTTGCACGGCTGACCGGCAATTTCGCCCTCAATGTCTCCGCTGTCCAGCGCGAGCAGATCATCCGGATAAATCTTGTCTTCCGCGAGGATCATCCCGCCAATGGTGATGCGGTAGCTGTTCGGCTCCAGCGCCATATTGTCGGTGACTCGGACCAGCGGAATGACAAACCCCAGTTCCTTGGAAATCTGCCGACGGATGCCGGTCACGCGGCGCATCAGGGGTTCGCCCTTGCGCTCGTCGACCAACGGCACCAGACCATAACCGATTTCCAGACCAAGCTGGGCTCCTTCGGACACGTCGTTCCATTCGATCAGATTGGGGTTCTCCGGTTCAACGGGGGCGGGAACATCTGCGGGCTGATCGTCCTTCTTGCGCAATCGCCAGGCGATGAAGGCAGCCAGTGCACCGGCGGGCAAAATAATCAGATGCGGCATACCGGGCAGCATGCCCAGGATCAGCAATATGCCAGCCACGGGTGTCCAGGCCTTGCTGAGACCGAATTGCGAGGAAATCTGGCCCGCCAGGTTGTGCGGCGACGCAACCCGGGTGACGATGGCAGCCGCTGCGATAGACAGCAGCAGAGCCGGGATCTGGGCAACCAGAGCGTCGCCGATAGACAACAGGATGTAGCTTTCAGCCGCCTGTCCGATGGAAAGGCCATGGCTGACCGTGCCCAAGATGATGCCCCCGATAATATTGATGGTCAGGATCAGAACACCGGCAATGGCATCGCCTTTGACGAATTTCGAAGCACCGTCCATCGAGCCGTAAAAGTCTGCCTCTGTTGCGACATCCTGACGCCGCTCCTTGGCTTCTTCCGGGCTCATCAGGCCCGCGTTGAGATCGGCATCAATCGCCATCTGCTTCCCGGGCAGCGCGTCGAGAGTGAACCGGGCGGATACTTCCGAAACGCGTCCGGCACCCTTGGTGATGACGACGAGATTGATGATCATCAGGATCGCGAAAACGAAGATGCCGACGACGTAATCGCCGCCGATCAGGAAACTGCCAAAGGCCTCGATGACCTTGCCGGCCGCGTCCCCGCCATTATGACCGTCAACCAGCACAACCCGGGTCGAGGCGACGTTCAGCGCCAGGCGGAGCAGCGTTGCGAACAGCAAGACCGTTGGGAAACTCGAAAAATCGAGCGGTTTGTTGGCATTCAGCGCCACCATCAGGACCGCAAGCGAGATCATGATATTGGTAATGAATCCGATATCCAGCACCGTGGCTGGCACCGGAAGCACCATGAAAATGACCATCATCAACGTGGCCACAGGGAGCACGGAAGCCTGAATACCACCGAGCCAGTTGAATTTCTTGGGGGCCAGCTCACTCATCGGGGTGTCGCTCCGAGAGAGGCGAGAAGCATGTAGGCCATATGTGCACTTTCACTATAGGTCGATGTCGAAGCTGCCACCGGCCGGGCAGCACGCTGGCTGGCCAGCCGGACATAGTCGGCAGGTTGGACGGTGTTGATGACAGGAGAAGGCTGCTCGCCCTGGATGGATGGCCGGCTGGCCTCCGCACCGGGAGAGAAGCGATCCAGCTTGGCGGCAAATCTTTGCCGGATTTCGTCAAAGCTACGCGGAGCGCCGGCTTTGGTATAGAATATCGACTTGTTGGCGCCCGCTGCCCGCATCATGTGCGGGGCAGCAGCTCCATCGGGATTGCGTTCGTGCAGAGACAGAAATTTCCGCGCGCCGGCCGGGCCGAGAAAATGGGCCAGATACAGATCAACCGGGGCCGCGCTCTTGCCGAGACGACCTTCGAGATAGTCCTTGTTGTCCGAGGCAAATTCCGCCGCCATCAATGAGGCAATTTCGGGATTTTTGCGCAATTCCAGAATCTGGCTTTTCAACCCGCTGTCCGCGACCTGGAACCGGCCTTTGCCGTTTTGGGATATCGCTGCCCGGGCCCAGTCCAGACCATATTTGTGGCCATGTTTATCGACCATCCCGAGCCAGCTTTGATCAATAAACTGGAACAGGCCCGTGGCACTGGATGTGCGGGCTTTGGCATGCGGATTGAGACCGCTTTCGATTTTGGCCTGACCGAGAAGATAGTTGAAATCAACGCCGGTACGTTCGGCGGAACTGGCAATCGCCCGGGTCACGCGGTCGTGACCGATGCTCCCCGCTGCCGATATATTTGCCATGATCATTCCCAAAATTTGTCTATGGGAATATTAAAGCAACTACCGTGCCAGTTTTATCGATGGGAAGAGAAATTGTTGCGGTTTTTTTGCCCGATCCACAACGGGTTAACCGGTAGCGGTCAAAGAGGGCTATAGGTCTGGCAATCGCTCTGATTGGCGATCATGAACATGCGCGCGCGGCACATGTCGTGCAGAAACCGGATACGATAGCGGGCCGCGAGATTGAGTTCTTCCATCTCGCTGATTTTCTCTTGCGGCAGCGACGCACTGGCTTCGCCATGTTTCATGCGCAAGTCATCCGATGCCTGTTGCAATTCTTCGCAGCAGATCAGGATCTCGTCAGCTGAATGGCCATCCAGCGCTGCCAAAAGATTGCGCTGGGCGGTTTCAAATTCGGTAATATTGATGGAAGCCATCATTCCCGCCCGCTGTCGAGATCGAGGGCGATCATCTGCTGGGCGATCTTCTCCGGGTCCACTGGATAGCGGCCTTCGGCAATCGCGGTCTTGATCATCGCAATTCTCTCGGCGTTAACCGGCGCGCCCTGGCTGGCAATTTCTGCTGCCACACTTCGCACGACCGGCTGAGTCGGATCCGTTTTGGCCTTTTCGCCTTCCGCATCGCTCTTGGCGACTTTCGGAGCAGCAAGATTCCGGGCCAGATCACTGGCGGAAATTCCCTGTTGCGAAATCGGTTTCATTGCTCTTGTCCTTCAAAATATTCTCGAACATGCCTGATAACGGCAGGTCGCCGAGATTCTTTAACAAAAAATTTATGGGGTCGGCAAAATGACCTGCCCATTGCCGGTAACTTCCGCTAAAATCCGCGGACTCCGGCGATCCTGCCGCACCGCAATCAAGTCACCAATCGCACCATTTTCATCGGCAATCATCTGCTTGCTGAGCGAAAATCCCGCACCGCGATAGACCAGAATGACATTCTGTCCCCGCCGGATCAGAATTTCGGCCTTGGCGGGTTTCGGCACGCTGGAGCCGCTCCGTTTATCCATGTTAAGCGGCACTCTGATACGCCAGCCCAGTTCCGCGCATCGTACAATGGCCGCCCCAAAAACGGGGCCTTCCACTTGCGGTTCTGCCGGGCATTTTGCGAGACGCAGTCGTTTGTCGACGGCCGCTCTGGCACCGCCAGGTTCACCGATTTCAGCACCGATAGTTTCCGAAAGCAGCCGGTCAATACCAGCCGTGTCCTGAAAGCCACCAGCCGCATCAGCGGGCGCGGAAATCAGTGCCAGAGCAGCAGCAGAAACTGCCATTGTCGTTCGGGCAATATGCATCATCAATACCTCGTCACATCAATTATTGGAGGTACACAAAGCAAAAAGGATGCCAGTTCTGGGCACCCCGCACCCATTTCTCATTTCGTGCGCAGCTCCATGGTGACGTGGGCAGGGTCTTCCTCTTGTGCAGAATCCGGCATTTTGGGGACAATCTGATCTTCGGAGACACCATATTGGCGGAGCTGCCAGGCAATGGATGCTGTACGGGCTGCAGCCAGTTCCCATCCCAGAAGCCGGTCTTCCCCGGTTTTTTCCACCGGCACACGGATGTGGACGATATTTTGCCCGTCAGAAAGCTGACGAGAAAGTGTGTCCAGCCGTGCCATTCCTTCCGGCGTCAAACGCGCTTCCCGATGTTCAAAGAGCTGGTCGATGGCCAAAGCCGGAAGCGGATCCGCCAGACCGGTCCCGCCAAAGGTTTCGGACACTGCGTCCAGCACGCGGGTGCCTTCCAGTTTGTTGGCAATAAGCAGCGCCATGGCACCCAGCATGATCAACACCAGGTCCAGAAAGGACGTCAACCAGCGCGGTCGGTGCCTCAGGCGCATCAATTGAGTCCGCCAGGACTGATTCTGTTGTCGCGATATTTTCTGGCGGACACCGGTGAAGCCACACCCGAGAAATTTGCTTGATGTTCGCGATCCGCAATCCGGTACAGTTCTTCGGCAAACTCCCTTTGCCAGGAAATCTCGCCTTCCGACGCCCGGATCAGTCGCACGGCAAGCGGCCCCGCAATCAGATTGGCGAGAAGAAGTCCGTATAACGTGGTCAGCATGGCAACTGCCATCGCCCGGCCGATCGCCGCCGCATCTTCGACATGTCCAAACATCAGCACCAGGCCGATAACCGTCCCGATCATGCCGAGCGCCGGTGCGATCTCGGCCACCGTCGACCAATAGCGAGCCGCCGGCACATGCCGCGCTTCACGCTCGCGGATATTCTTCATTGCCCAGTCACGAAAGGTTATGGGATTCGATTGATTGGCCATCTCACGGATCACTTCTTTGACAAATTGCGGATCCACCTTCACCCGGTCGGCGGTGTGTACGCCGCGCCGTTCCACCATGCGATCAACCCGTTTCACCGCGGACTTTGCAATATCGGCATGGTTGTGCTGATCGTTCCGGAATGCCGCGGGTACAGCCGCCACCGCACTCGTGAAACTGCGCCAGCCTTCCTGGGTTCCGGCCAGCACGAGGCTGCCAAGCACCACCAGGCACAGGGCCAGGGGATCAACGAACACCAAAGCATTGGTCAAAATCTGCTGCATTGGAGCTGTCACCCTTTCCCGTCGTGCTTTTGCAAAGCGGCAAATCTTTGCCGCCCCCCGGATGCCGCATTGCCGCATCTTCGGAAAATCGGCGAAAATCCGCAGATCTAGCGGCAGGAAATCCGATGACGGGCAAACTGGCACACCGTTTGCATATTCATCGGGGCTACTCCTGCCACACAAGGAAAAACGGCGGGGGAAGCGAAAGATTTAACCAGGACGAGCTGCGGCTCGCCAGCAAATGGACAATTGATATGCCCGGTGCAGACAAGATATTTGGCATCCACGGAACCGCACTCGCCTTGCGATCCCAGCGGCTCAACATGCTCGCATCCAATATCGCCAATGCCGGCACCCCCGGATACAAGGCCCGCGACCTCGATTTCGAGAAAGCCATGGCGATGACCGACCAGGGCAAATCGATGAGCCAGATCATGGCCACAAGTTCCGGATATCGCACACCGCTGCAGCCATCGATGGACGGCAATACGGTCGAGCTTTCTACAGAACAGACACTTTTTGCCGAAAATGCGATGCAATACCGTACCACCCTCTCGTTCCTGGAAAGCCGGGTGAACGGCATCAAACGCGCCTTGAAAGGAGAATGACCATGTCAGGACCGATGAATATCTTTGATATCAGCGGCCGGGCCATGTCAGCCAATCTGACACGGCTCAACACGACTGCTTCAAATCTTGCGAACGCGCGCACCGTCTACAGCAATGAAGAAGATGCGTTCCGTTCGCTGAAACCGGTTTTCCAGACGGCCTATGATCGTGCCGGCGTCGCGACAGTCGATGTTGCCGAAGTCGTCCAGTCCGACATGAAACCGGTCAAGAAACATGACCCGCACAATCCGCTCGCTGATGAGCAGGGTTATGTCTGGGAAGCCGGTGTCGATGAAGCCGCCGAGCTTGTCGACATGCTCGAAACCGCCCGACATTACCAGAACAACGTTCAGGTTATGCAAACCGCCAAATCCCTCATTCTCGAAACCATAAGGATGTCAAAATGACCGCAATTTCCAGCAATATTCCAAGTGATCTCACTCTGGCTCAACCGGCCAATGCCACAGGCAACAGTGAGCTGAGCCAGGAATCCTTCCTGAAGCTCCTGACTGCCCAGTTGCAGTTTCAGGATCCGTTCAAGCCAGTGGACAACCAGGAAATGGTTGCCCAGATGGCGTCGATCTCGACGAGCACCGGCATCACGGAAATGAAAGAGTCGCTGGAAGCCATCGCCAGTTCGCTGAATTCCAGCCGGCTGGCCGACACGGCGAGCTGGATCGGTCATTCCATCCTTGTGCCGGGCCAGTTTGCGGTTGCCGACACGAACGGAAATTATGGCGGCGAGTTCAATCTCAACGCCGATAGTGACAGCCTGTCCATCGATTTGCTGAACAGCAGCGGAGAGATTGTGCAGTATGTCGAGCTCGGTGCGCAGAAAGCCGGTCCGATCGCCTTCTCGTTCGATTCCGAAAATACTGATCTCGGACGCCTGCGTGTCCGCGTTAATGGCGGCCAGATTTCCGATCTGGCGACCTGGGTGCCGGTGGCATCCGTGTCATCCCCCGCCAGCGGACAGGACGCCAAACTGGTCACGCCTGTCGGCAACTTTGATCCTTCAGAGGCGCTGCGCCTCGGATGATGCGACACAACTCAATTTTCAAAGGAGTAGATTATGTCATTTTTTACATCACTTAGCGGCCTGAAGGCGGCGCAGACCAGCCTGTCGGTGATATCCAACAATATCGCCAACACGAGCTCGACCGGTTTCAAGAAAAGCCGGGCCATTTTCGGCGACCTGTTTGCCTCCGCACCAACCCAGTCGACCAAGATGATCGCGGGTCAGGGTGTCCGGCTCAACGGTATTACCCAGCAGTTCACCCAGGGGACGCTGGAATCCACCGACAAGACTCTCGACATGGCGATTGCCGGAGACGGCTTTTTCATGGTTCGCGGCCAACCGCCCCGTCAGGATACCAGCTTTACCCGCAACGGGGCTTTTGGTGTCAATGTCGATCGCGAAGTGGTCGATACCCTCGGCAATATCGCGCAATTGCTGCCAGTCGATGCCAATGGCATCGTTACGTCGACCAATCTGACAGACGCGTTTGACTTTGTGCTTCCCGACACCGATCCCGGTGACGCGACAGCCATCCTGTCCAACATCAACGTCAATAATGAAGGTACGGTGACAGCCACATTCTCCAACGGCAACCAGCTTGCCCTCGGAGCGATGGCAATGGCCAGCTTTACCGCGATTGAAGGTCTCCGCCCAATCGGTGATGCGCACTGGCAGTCGACGGGAGACTCCGGCCCGCCAGTGATCAACCAGGCCGCCAACGGCCCGCTGGGTTCGATCCGCTCGGGTGCTCTGGAAGGCGCGAATGTCGATATCACGGAGGAACTGGTTTCTCTGATCTCGGCCCAGCGGAATTTCCAGGCCAATGCCCAGGCGATCGAAACCGCCAACAACATGACTCAGACAATCGTGAACCTGCAGGTCTGATTTAGCAGGTTCCTCGAGCGCGGCGGCGCCCTGATCGGTCTGGTTCCCGATCCTTGCGCCGCCGGCTAACCGCCGAAAGGAGAGACAGCGATGGACAAGATGATCCACACCAGCCTGAGTGCGATGCGCGGTATCATGAACCGTCAGACGGCGATTGCCAATAATATGGCCAATGCCGATACGATCGGTTTCCGTGCGGAAGTGGTCAATGCCAAGGCGCGCTATCTCGACGGCCCGACGCATGACAGCCGGGCCCTGTCCAAGGAATCTGTTCTGACGGCCGACATGAATGGCGGACCGGTGAAATCCACCGGTCGTCCGCTGGATATTGCGCTGGATGGCGACGCTCTCCTGACCGTACAGGCACCGGACGGCGCCGAAGCCTATACCAGGCGTGGTGATCTCCAGACAACCGACAGCGGCTTGCTAGTTACGGGTGACGGACATCCGGTCCTCGGCGAAAGCGGACCGATCACGATCCCGCCCAATGACAGCATCAATATCAGCTCCGACGGCGCGATCTTCATTGTGCCGCGCGGCGGTGATGCCAGCCAGCCGCAGGAGCTCGACCGGCTGAAAATGGCCAGCCCCGCGGGGAGTGACATTATCAAGCATAATGACACGCTCTTTCGGGTGAAGGACGGCGGGATACTGCCCAGCGATCCGGACGCCCGGCTGACCGCCGCGTCTCTGGAAGGGTCCAATGTCAACATGTCCGCCGTGCTGGTCGACATGATTGAAGCCAGCCGCGCCTGGGAAACCCAGGTCAAGCTGCTGTCGACGGCCAAGGATCTCGACGAAAGCGGCGCGCGCATCATGAGCATGCCGACCTAGAAACACAGTGATTCAGAACGGAAAGGACAGATTATGAGCAACGGAGCATTACAGGTCGCCCGAACCGGGCTGGACGCACAGAATATGAAAATGCGGGTGATTGCCAACAACCTCGCAAACGTGAACACGACCGGGTTCAAACGCGACCGGGCGAATTTCGAAACTCTCGCCTATCAGCAACAGATCACTCCAGGCGCCAGTTCAGATGCCCAGAATGACTATGCCGTCGGCCTGTCACTCGGCACCGGTGTCAGGGTGTCCGGCACCGCACGGATCGATACCCAGGGATCCCTGCAGATCACCGGCAACTCACTCGATATTGCGATTGAAGGCGCGGGTTATTTTCAGGTCGAGCTTCCCGACGGACGCAACGCCTATACCCGGTCGGGCAATTTCAGCCTGACTCCTGAAGGCACGATGGTCACGTCAGATGGTCTGCCGGTGGTCCCCCAGATCACTGTCCCGCCTGACGCCACCGGACTAACAATCGGCAGGGACGGCACAATTTCGGCAACTCTGGCCGGCCAGACCGAGGCAACCGAACTCGGACAGCTGGAACTGGCGACCTTTGCCAACAGCGCCGGCCTGCAGAATATCGGCAATAATCTGGTCGTCGAAACCGGTGCCAGCGGCAATCCGATTGTCGGTGCCGGCGGCCTCGAAGGGCGGGGCAGTCTCCGTCAAGGGTCGCTGGAGCAGTCCAACGTCAATATCGTCGAGGAGCTGGTCACGATGATCGAGACCCAGCGCGCCTATGAGGTCAATTCCAAGATGATCTCGGCGACCGACGAAATGCTCCAGTTCGTCAATCAGCAACTCTGATATTTGAAAAAGGCTTATGACATGATTGTTTCCCCTGCAAAATTCGCCGCTCTGGCCGCAACGGTTCCGTTGCTCGGCCTGTCCGCCTGTCTGGGTGGCGGAGCAAGCGGCCCCAATCCGGCCTATGCTCCGGTTCTCGCACAGCCCGCTCCCGCTCCGGTGGCAGCCAATGGTGCGATATTTCAGGCGGTCAACGGTTATGCAGCCCTGACCAGCGGCGCGCGGGCTGCGCAGGTGGGTGACCTTGTCACCATCACCTTGGTCGAACGAACCCAGGCGACCAAATCGAACAGCGCCACGACTGGCAAGTCGAGCAACTTCGGCCTGACGCCGCCGACCACCGGGCCGTTTTCTCTGTTCTCGCCCAGTGATGTTGCGCTGAGCAGTGATTCCTCGTTCAGCGGCAATGGCCAGGCGCAGCAATCCAACGCACTTACCGGCGAAATCAGCGTGACCATTGCGGAAGTCTATCCCAACGGCACCATGCTGGTGCGCGGCGAAAAGCTGATGACCATCAATCGCGGTGAAGAACAGGTCCGCATCAGCGGCATCATAAGGGCCGCCGATATCGGCCCGGACAACCGCATTGCGTCCAGCCGCGTCGCCAACGCCCAGATCATCTATGGTGGATCGGGCGAGATTGCGACCGCCAGCAAGCAGGGTTTTCTGACCCGCTTTTTCTCCGCCATCAGTCCATTTTAACCCCCAGTCAGGAGACCCGTTGTGGCTCGACTTTTTTCCAACCGCATCATCAGCCTGATCACAATATTCATGGCAGCTGTAATGCTGTTCCCGTCTCCGGCCATGGCCGAGCGGATCAAGGATCTGGGTACGTTTCAGGGGCTGCGCGCCAACCAGCTGACCGGATATGGCGTGGTGGTCGGATTGCCAGGCACGGGTGATGACAGCCTTGAATATGCAACGCTCGGCGTGAAAGGCGTGGCGAACCGCTTCGGTCTGACACTGCCGCCGGGCATCAATCCGTCGCTCAAAAATGCGGCTGCGGTCATGGTGACCGTGGAATTGCCGCCATTTGCCAAGCCCGGACAGCGGCTGGATGTAACGGTATCCGCGATCGGCAAAGCCAAGTCGCTGCGCGGCGGAACGCTGATCATGATGCCGCTATATGGTGCCGACGGACAGGTCTATGCGATGGCGCAGGGCAACCTCGCTGTCGGCGGACTGGGCGTCGGCGCAGCAGATGGCTCGCGCACGACCGTCAATATTCCTTCGGTCGGCCGGATCGCAGGTGGTGCAACGGTCGAGCGGGCGGTTGATACCGGATTCAACCAGACACCCTATCTGACTTTCAATCTCTCGGAATTTGATCTGACGACAGCACTCCGCGTGGCCGAGGCGATCAATCAGAAATTCCCCGATGCGCGCGCGCAGGCCAGCGATGGCGTCTCCATTCGCATTTCCGCGCCAGCGACCGGCAATGAACGCATGATGATGATGGGACTGATCGAGAATATTGAAGTCACACCGGCCGAAGCCCCGGCCCGCGTGATCATCAATGCGCGTACGGGCACGGTGGTGATCAACGGCGCTGTCCGGATCAGCCCGGCCGCGATCAGTCACGGCAAGCTGACCGTTAAAGTGGACGAGAATCCGACCGTTATACAACCTGAACCTTTCAGTCGGGGGCAAACAGCCGTCGAACCGTCGAGCGAAATCACGATCGAAGAAAAAACCGCTCCGATGTTCGAACTGGCGCCCGGAGCCTCGCTGTCTGAAATGGTTGCGGCCATTAATGCCATCGGCGTCACGCCGGGCGACCTGGCCGCGATACTGGACGCGCTCAAACAGGCCGGCGCACTAAAAGCGGAGTTGATCATCATATGACCAATATTACCAATCCCGCCGCCCAGATCGCCACCACCCATGCGTCTCTCGCTTCGGTCCGCCCTCCGGTCGACCGGACGGTTGCCGGTACGGCCACCGAGACAATCGCGCAAGCCGAGGAAAAAGCCGAGCTGAAAGCGGCTCTGCAGGCCTTTGAAGCCATTTTTGCCCGGCAACTGGTTTCGACCATGCGGGCCGGATCGCTCGGTGACGACCTGTTCGGCAGTGCCGCCGGGGATCAGTTTCGTGACATGGCGGACAGCCGTCTGGCTGACGACATGGCTTCCAAAGGCGCGCTCGGTCTTGCCGACATGATGCTCAAGCAATTTGGATATGATGATGAATGATCTGTTCGCCATCGGCCAGAGCGCGCTCAAGGCCTATACCCATTCGCTGGCGACCGTATCGCAAAACATCAGCAATGCGGAAAATCCGGACTATGTCCGCCGTTCGACTCAGCTCGCAGACGCGACGCTGACCGGCCGAACCAATCCGCTCTACACCACGAGCAAGGAACATAATGGCGTTCGCATTGTCGGCATCGCCCGCTCGGCTGATGAATTTCTCGAAGCCTCGGTGCGCCAGAGTGGCAGCGCCCTGATCCGCACCGAAGTCACCGCCCAGTGGCTGGGTGCGATCGAAGCAGATCTCGGCAATGGTGGTCAGGATGTCGGCGGAAAGCTGACCCAGCTGTTCAGCCGCGGCGAACAGCTGGCGGCAGCGCCCTTCGACAATGCTTTGCGCCAGACGTTCATGGCGGACATTCAGGAAACGGCCGATTCCTTCAAACGGACGTCCCAGAACCTGTCCCTCACGTCCGACTTCATCTTTCAGTCGGCAGAACAGGAAACAGCGAAACTGAACACGGCAATGAGTGATCTGGCGGAAGTCAATTTCCAGTTGCTCAAGTCGCGCGACGGCACCGCGTCCCAGGCCTCGCTGCTCGATCAGCGGGATACCGCGCTTGCCGTGATCACCGAACAACTCAATGGCGAAATAAGTTTTGGCGACAAAGGCGTCGCCAGCGTCACCTATGCGGGCCAGCCGCTGGTTACCGTGAACAACCCGGCAACCGTGTCCATCAGCCGCAACGGGGATGGCAGCTTTGCGCTGGCCGTTGACGGGTCTGCCGTCGCGGCTCCTTCGGACGGCGCTCTCGCCGGGCTCAGCACGTCTGCCCAGACACTGGTTGTGCGGCAGCAAGACCTGGACGCGCAAGCGCAGACCTATGTGAATGACATCAATGCGTGGCAGGCCGCCGGGGAAACCGACAGCGGCGGAGCTGGCGGACCGCTATTGTCGATCAGCGGAGACGCCTCGACGATTGCCGTACTCAGCCAGGATTCAGCAGATCTGGCGCTCGCAGCTCCGGGTGGCGCAGCCAATGGTAACATATTGGCGCTGGCCAATCTGCGCGGTCCCGGCGGCAGCGAGCAAGCCTGGAATACGCTGGTCGGCAACCATGCCATCGGCCTCAACGCAGCGCGCGGCGCGGAAGAAGCCGCCACAGCGTTTCACGCCAATACCAGCCGGTCCCGCGATGATGTTTCCCGTGTCGATCTCGACCGCGAAGCGGCGGATCTGATCCGGCTGCAGCAGGCCTATTCTGCAGCAGCCCGGGTTATCCAGGTCGCCCGTGAAACCACCCAGTCGGTATTGAACATATTCTGATCAGCAGGAAATGACCATGGAATCCGTTAATCGCAATCGCGCCCCCTATGCCATCCAGCAACAGCTGGATATCTCGCAGATCATCGCCGAGAAACAGCAGGAGGTGAGCACAGGGCGGAAAATTGACCAGCCATCGGACAATCCTGCGAGCTGGCTCGAAATTTCCAATATTGCCCGACGCCAGGCGGATGAAACAGCATGGATGTCGAACATTGGCCGGGTGGAAACCCGGGCAGGCAGCGCCGAATCATCGCTTCTGTCGATTTCCAACGGACTGATCCGCATGCAGGAGCTGCTGATCCAGGCCAGTAATGATACCTACAGCCAGCAGGATCGAGAAACGGTCGCAATCGAAATGGAAGGCCTGCTCAACAGCTTCCGTGACAGTCTGGCGGTGAAGGACAGCTTTGGTGGTGATGTCTTTCAGAACGGCCCCCCGCTGGAGATCCCGATCAACGACAATATTTTGGTGATTTCGGCACCCAGTCTTCAGACGGTCACTGACAATATTCCGCTGGGCAACGGCGGTTTCAACGATTTCGAGACCATCATCAATGATACCATAGCTGCTGTCCGCAGCGGCACGGCACAGGACCGCACCGACGCATTCGAGCCGCTGCGTAATGTCGAAAACCGGATCAGCGACATGATTGCCCAGCAGGGCATTGTCGGCAATCGCCTGGAAAGTGCGCGCTCCTATCTCGAGAATAATGCGATTACATTGACCGAACGCCGCTCGGAACTTGAAGACACAGATCTCAGCGAAGCCATTTCCCGGATTCAGTCCCTGTTGGTCAATCTGGAAGCCGCGCAGGCCGTCTATGGACAGATCGAGCAGCGGACCCTGTTTGATTATCTCGGTTAATCGCGTCTCAACCTAAAAGACCCGCGGGAAAAGCCGTTATTCCCTAGTGAACTAAAACTTTTTCCGGTTTTCCAGCGGGAAGACCAGATCCATTTTGACCGGGGAAAACCGCCATGTTTCCAGCCATAGGCCTTGTTGTACTGATTGTGATGATCTTCGGCGGATTCATCATGTCGGGCGGGGATATCGGCCCCGTTCTGAAAGCCTTGCCTGTGGAAATGACCATCATTGGCGGTGGCGCCATCGGTGCGCTGATCATCGGGAACTCCAGCCCGAAGCTGAAAGCTCTGATGGGCGGAGTGACCAAGGTCTTCAAAGGCCCGAAATATGTCAAAGAGGACTTTCTCGACTGCATTTTCCTTGTCTCCAAGCTGATGAAGCTGCTCCGCACGGACGGACCGGTGGCCGTCGAACCGCATATTGAAGACCCCCAGAGCTCGGCCATTTTCGGTGAATTTCCCAAATTGCTCGAGGACGAAACCCTCGTGCATCTGATTGCCGATACACTGCGACTGGTCGTGATCTCATCGGGGACGCTGGACATCCATGCGGTCGAAGACGTCATGGATAACGGCCTCAAAACCCATCATCATGAAGCGATTGAACCAGCGGACAACCTGCAGGGTCTTGCCGATGCACTGCCGGCACTCGGAATTGTCGCCGCTGTTCTGGGTATTGTCAAAACCATGAGCGCGATTGACCAGCCGCCCGACGTTCTCGGCGCGATGATTGGTTCGGCCCTGGTCGGAACGTTTCTCGGGGTTTTGCTGGCCTATGGTCTGGTCGGTCCGCTGGCCAATCGATGCAAGCAGGTGATCGAAAGCGATGCTGCAATCTATCAGATGGTGAAACAGATCATCATAGCCAGCCTGCATGGCCATCCCCAGCCGTTGGTCATTGAAGCGGCACGGTCGAGCCTCGCGCATGCCAATCAGCCGGCGTTCGCCGAGGTATTTGACGGCATGAGAGGACGCTGATCGTGGCCGCCAAGGGAAAACAGAACGAGCCACCACCACAGCCGATCATCGTCAAGAAGATCATTGAGGAGGGACATGGCGGGCATCATGGCGGTGCCTGGAAGGTTGCCTATGCGGACTTTGTGACCGCCATGATGGCTTTTTTCCTGATGATGTGGCTGCTCGGCGCAACCGATGAAAAGCAGCGCAAGGCGTTGGCAGACTATTTCACGCCGACGCTGGTCGAGATGAAAAAGGCGAGCGCAGGTTCCCACGGCATGTTTGGCGGAGACTCGCTGACCTCCAAGGATAATTATCCGTCGAAGGCCTCCCAGACCGGCACCCGGTCGATCACCATCCCCCGCGACACAACCGGTACCAATGACCGGGGTGGCGAAGATGACATGGACCGGGATCGCGAAGCCTTCAAGGAGTTGAAACAACAGCTGAAAAAGCGGCTGGAAAGCACAAGAGAGGGCGCGGAACTCTACAAAAACTTGCGGTTTGTGGAAACGCAGGACGGCTTGCGGATCGATCTGGTCGACCAGGCGGATTTCTCGATGTTCATGCTCGCCACCGACATATTGACGCCCAAGGCCGAACGGCTGATACGGGAAATCGGGAATGCGGTCGTCGATTTGCCCAATGACATCATCGTGCGCGGACATACGGACAGCCTGCCTTATGCATCCGGCAAGACCATGAATAACTGGAAACTGTCGACAGCCCGTGCGGAGGCAACGCGCACCGCCCTCATCAAAAACGCTGTTCCGGCTGGGCGTTTCTCTCGCATTGAAGGCGTCGCGGATCGCGAACCGTTTAACATCAGTGACAGGTATGACTCCCGCAATCGCCGGATGGCGGTCACTCTGGAATGGCGAAAGGCGGGTCAGCAGTCCCTGGCACTGGCGGCACCCGAAAGGCCCGCTCCATGACCGACCGCCAGTCTCCACCGGACCGCCAGTCCCTTCTCTCGGAAGCCGATCAACTGATGGAAGATGCCCTGTCGCTCCTCGATAGTGCGCAGGCCCATTTGCCGGCCGCCAAGCTGGACGAAGCGCTGACCACGCTCAGGCTTCGTGCAAAAAAGCCTGTTCCTGATCGAGTCCCTCGCCCGGGAATCTAATTGGCAAACGTCTCCCACTGCGTTTTCAATTCTTCCAGATATCCGCGCATGTTGTGATACCCCGCATTGCTGAGGCGAACATAGATGCGCCGCTTGTCAACGGGATCGGGCTCCCGACTGATCAGCTTTTTCTCCACCAGGGTATCAATCCATCGCTGAGCGGTGCTTTGCGGAGCGGCGGATGCGATCGAAAGGCTTGTGATGCTGATTTTTTTACCCTCGGCCTCGGCGGCAAACAGGTCAAGCAGCATGTCCCAGGCCGGATCGGAGAACAGCAGTGGTGGAAACAGCTCCTCCCTTTTTCGCCGGTCGGAAATCAGCATCCGGGCAAATTTTGCGAGAGATGCGGCCTCCTTGTCATTCCGTTTGGTCATGATGATCAGATCCCCCACGAACTAGTATCCCGCTTTGTTTGTTTGGTTTCGGACACTAGACATATCCCAGTTCTTTCAGACTCGACCAACCGCTGGACGAAAGTATGACATGGTCATGCAATGTGATGCCCAACTCGTTGCCAGATTTTTTCAGGCGTTTTGTCGCCAATATGTCGGCTCGGCTTGGTGTCGCATCTCCGGATGGATGATTATGGGTCAAAATGATCGCCGATGCGTTCAGTACAATCGCCCGTTTCAGGATCTCCCGCGGGTAGATCGGGGCTTCAGCAACCGAACCCCGCGCCATGATCTCGTCACAGATCAGGTGATTCCTCACATCCAGAAACAGCACCCGGATCTGTTCCATATCCAGATGGGCCATCTGGGCCTTCAGGTAATGGATCAGGTCATCGGATCCGGAAATGACCGGCCGCCCTTCGATTTTCGAACGGAGAGATTCCGCCAGCGCGGCCTGCACGAGCGCCAGAAACGCCATCTGCGGATCATCGCCCTCGGCTTCGGCGCTGGCCACCAGGACAGCAGATAATGACCCGTAGCGCCTGAGTAGATTGCTGGCGAGTATCCCCGGATCATCGACAAGCGTGGACGACGCTAGGAGCTGCTCCAGGATTTGTCGGCCCCGTATCTCTTTAGGCGCTGCTGGTGCCGGTAGGTTGCGATTGCCAGCAGAATCAGCATGGGATAGCTCCAGATCATTATTACGGCTCCATAAGCCTGCGGGAGCAGCTCGGGAATGAAAATGATAGGCAAGTGCGAGATCACTTGTATTACCTGCATGGCGCTCATCCATAATGGCCAGAATCTTTCTGCATAAAGGGCCATGATCACAAATGCGATCAGCATGACCAAGTCTACCAACAGAATCCCAAACTCGACATTTCCAAATCGTTGCGCCAGCGGTGACACAGCAAATGAAGAGAGAAGCATTCCCGGAATAAAGATCGCCACCGCAATCCGCTCCGGTTTTCCACCCCACACTGCTGCGTAAGCATTGATTGCCCAAAAGAGTGTGAGAAAGAACTGTATCCTGGTCATGTCCTGACCCGACCAAAGTTTGCGGGCCGGGTCAAGACATGACCAACATTCCGTCAGATTAAACGGCGCGGAGCTGAGGCGCGGGCTGTTCCTCGGCATCGCCCATCGGCGGGCATTCCATTTGCCCTCCCCAGCTGACGGCCTTGAGGCCAATATCCACCTGATCTTGTGCCAGGTCAGCATGGGCCTCAACAACGGTACGATATGTCTGGGTCACGCCTGTCGCGGCATCGAGAAGCTTTTCCGATGCATCCATGCCAGCGGTCAACGGCATGCGTGTGCCCGGTGCCATTCGTGCACTCGCGATGTTGCTCATCAGCTCTCCCATATGCTTCATGGTAGCATTGAGCGAGGCTTCGACTTCATTGATGCTCTTCGCGATAGGGGCTGCGGCTCTTTTGCGTTCGTTCAACATAGATACTCCTTGTACGACCTCTTGCAGGGTCGTTGCTTTGTCTCAGGAGATATCAGATTCGGCTAATGAGCGTGCTGATCAGGACCGCAGCGAGGCAGATCAGGGCGAAGGTCGTTGCGAGCTTCGTGGTGAGATCTGCAATGGCTTTGAGTCTCTCGCGCTTGCTCAGTTCGTTGCCGACATCTCCTTGCCTAAGAAACGGGATCGACCAGGCCATGCTTCGATTGGATGGGGCAAACTCGTAAGGAGCTTGCATTTCCCGCAATGACGAAGGCATTTTCGTGTCGTGCCCAATTTGTGTCTGTGCATCAGACATCGCGTGGACTGGCGGAGATTCAGGGTTTTGAGCAATACCAAATTCTTTGTACCCAAAATTTTTGGGGCCATTTTTTTCGGTTTCAGCGAATATTCGTGCTGCTTCCCGGCTGCTGGTAACGTTCAGTTTCTTACGAACCGACCGGAGGCGCTCGTTGAGACTGTTGGGAGTGATGTCGAGCTCATAGGCAGCGGTTTTTGCATCATAGCCGCGCAAAAGAAGCCGCAGAACGACTTTTTCCTTTTCCGATAGCTGCTCTATGCGCTGTTGCCCCATCACCTGATAAGGTTAACCGAATTTTGGTCTCAGGAGAAGACTGTTTCACGCTCACAGGGTAAGCCCCGGAAAAAGAACGTGAAAAATCGCCTTCCGTATCAATTGCAATTGTTTCTGGAACAACTGGCCTGATTAAGCCCCTTGGGTCACTCTTCCTGTGCAGGGATCTCGTCGAAAATAATGGCCTGGTTCCGTCCGTTGTTCTTCGCATAGTACAGCGCAATATCGGAATTTCTCAGCAATTCACGCGCACCGGTCTTATTGTTGAGACTGGCAATCCCGGCCGAGAAAGTCACTGAACCGATGGGCTGTTTCGTTTCCCGGTTGGTCAGTGAACGGCTGGCGGTATGTTCGCGACAATTATCGACAATTTCGCGCGTTTCACTTGCGTTCTTGCCTTCGAAAAGCAGCACAAATTCTTCGCCGCCATGACGTGCCACATGACAGCTGCCATTGGCCATTTTGTTAAGCTGCTTGGCAATTTCAACGAGCACGCGGTCGCCAGTATCATGTCCATGCGTATCGTTGATCTGCTTGAAGTGATCGATGTCGACAAAGGCCACTGACAGGTTGCTGGCATGCTTGTTCGACCGTTCAACGGCTGCCGCGAAATGCCGCTCGAAGGCGCGGCGGTTGTTCAGTCCGGTCAACTGGTCCACTTCGGCGCTTTCCTTGGCTTTCTGAAGTTCTTCGTTCATTTCCGTCAGGCGCTGGCTGGCAGATTTCAGTTTCTTTTCGGCCTTTTTGCTGCGATCGACCATCGCATTGGTGATTTGCAACAACGCTTCGAACCGCGATGCCCAGGCCTCGTCATCCGGATCCATGGAATCCAGACTTTCCTGCAGCGCAACACCATATTCCGCACTGTCATCACGAGACTTGCTCAAGGTTTTCTCACCAGTGGAGATCAGGTCTTTGCCTTCATTGACCAGCTGCTGAATCCCGTCGGAACTCATTGTCTCGCTGTGCTTTGCAAGCAATTCATCCACCTGATCGTTAGTGAGTCGACCAATTCTCCCCAGAATTTCTTCGGTGGCACAACGCAGCGCGAAATTGGTTCCGAAATGATATTCCCATGCGAGCGTGTAATTTGCCGGTGTCGGCTCCAGATCTACGGTGCTCAGGAAGGCGCCGATACGGTCCAGTTCACCCGGATTTTCAACAGCCTCGGTTTCCGGATTCTGATCATGCCCGTTTCTGCGGTCTCCGTCCTTTCCGAATACCGATACGATCTGCCCGGCCAATGTGGCAAGGGCACCTTGGGAATTTTGTGCTGCGGTTGTCATGGTTAATTCTGCTTCTTTCGGGGTCTGAATGTGACGTTCACTATAAAATACGGCTGACAGACGGGACGATTTAGGAAATTCTGCAGATCAGTCACGAATCAGGGTAGACTGCCACAGGTTTCTCGCCCAGCCCGGCACGACCAAACGTCACCCCGGGTGCGGACATGTGGCAGGAAACAGGGCAATTGGGAGAGTGTTTTGACCGAACTGAGCGCAGAAACGATCATCTCCCGGCTCGGGATGGAGCCTCATCCCGAAGGCGGTCATTTCGCCGAAACCTTTCGGGACGAATATTCCACGGCGATTTTTTTTCTGCTGCAGGCGGGAGAAACTTCTCGTTGGCACCGCGTGAAGGGTAGCGTGGAAATTTGGCATTTTCACACGGGAGACCCCTTGTCGCTCTCCCTTTCGGCAAATGGGTCAGAAAAAGAGTCCCATGTTCTCGGATGTGATCTGGCCCAAGGCGAGCGGCCCCAGCTGGTGGTTCCCGCCGGGGCCTGGCAAATGGCCGAAAGCCTCGGGAGCTGGACCTTGGTCAGTTGTACCGTGTCGCCTGCCTTTGATTTCACCAGATTTGAGCTGGCACCCGCGGACTGGCAGCCGGATCAGTCAACAAAACGGTAGAAGTGAATCGTCATCGACGACGCCCCTGTAACCGGTTATGCAGTTGAGACGAACCGGAAATAACGAAAATACAGGGTACGGATCCAGATATGAAGAAACTGTTGCTCATCGCCATTCTTGCGGTCGCCGTGTGGGCCATCTTCCACTATGATTTGCAAAGCTATCTCAATCTGGAAACCCTGAAGGCACAGCAGGACAATATCGACCGTTTCTATGGTGAAAACGCGCTTCTCGTCATCGCCGCCTTTCTCGGCGTCTATATAACGGTCACAGCACTGTCCATTCCGGGCGCCGCGATCATGACGCTGGCTGCGGGCGCCATTTTCGGCGTTGTCGCCGGGACCATCATCGTATCCTTCGCATCCACCATCGGGGCGACTCTGGCCTTCCTGACGTCGCGTTATCTGCTGCGTGACTGGGTTGAGGACAAATTTGGCTCCCGGCTAAAAAAAATCAACGAAGGCGTCGAGAAAGACGGAGCATTCTATCTCATCACCATGCGGCTTGTGCCTGCTTTTCCGTTCTTCATGATCAACCTGCTCATGGGACTGACCAAGATGAAGGTTTGGGTCTATTTCATCGCCAGCCAGATCGGCATGCTCGCCGGGACCATCGTCTACGTGAACGCAGGAACCCAGCTGTCTCAGGTCAACTCGGTCGGTGAAGTCTTTTCCCTTTCGGTACTGGGCTCTTTCCTCCTGCTCGCTATTTTCCCATGGATAGCCAAGGCCATTATCGGGCTGTTCAAGCGCCGCCGCATCTACAAGGGGTGGAAGAAACCCGGATCTTTTGACCGCAATGTCATTGTGATCGGCGCGGGTTCTGCTGGCCTCGTGTCGGCCGTGATCGCCACGACCATCAATGCAAAGGTCACCTTGATTGAAACCGGGAAAATGGGCGGGGACTGTCTCAACTATGGCTGTGTCCCTTCGAAGGCCCTGATCAAGAGCGCCAAGGTGGCCGACCAGATTCGACATGCGGACAAATATGGTTTGTCTTCCACCGAGCCTGCCTTTTCCTTCCCGGCGGTTATCAAGCGGGTGGAAGATATTATCGCCGCGATCGAACCGCATGACAGTGTCGAACGGTTCGAAGGCATGGGCGTTGATGTCGTCAAAGGCTATGCCCGGATGGTCGATCCCTGGGCCGTCGAGATTGAGGAAGCCGATGGCAGCAAGCGCAAGCTTACCGCTCGCTCTATCGTCCTCGCCACCGGTGCCTCACCCTTTGTCCCGCCCCTTCCCGGACTGGAGGAGACAGGCTATCTGACCAGCGACACGCTGTGGGAGCAGATGGCAACACGCGACAGGATCCCCGGCCGGCTCGTCGTGCTGGGTGGCGGACCGATCGGGTGTGAATTGTCGCAGTCCTTCTCCCGTCTCGGTTCAGACGTCACGCTCGTGGAAATGGGTGACCGGGTGATGGGTATCGAAGACGAAGACGTGTCGGAAGTCGCCGCACAGTCCCTGGAAGCCTCCGGCGTGGAACTGCGTTTCGGTCACAAGGCCACGCGAACCGAAATGGAAGGCGAACAGAAATATCTGGTGGTTGAGAATGCAAATGGCGAGGAGCGCATCGCATTTGACGATTTGCTGATCGCGGTAGGCCGGGCAGCACGTCTTGAAGGTTATGGTCTGGAGGAACTGGGTATCGAGACCGGCCGGACGCTGGTGACCAACGAGCATCTGCAGGCCACATTCCCGCATATCTATGCCGCCGGGGATGTTGCCGGACCCTATCAGCTGACCCACAACGCCTCGCATCAGGCCTGGTTTGCCACCGTCAATGCACTGTTCGGCCAGTTCAAAAAATTCAAGCCCGGTTACGAATATCTGCCCTGGACCACATTTCTCGATCCGGAAATTGCGCATGTCGGCCTGAACGAACAACAGGCCCGGGAAGAAGGTGTGGAATATGAAGTCACCAAATATGAGCTGGATGATCTCGATCGGGCAATTGCGGAAAGTGCAACTCAGGGCTTCGTCAAGGTACTGACACCGCCGGGCAAAGACCGCATATTGGGCGTCACGATTGTCGGCCAGAATGCCGGCGAGCTGCTCACCGAATTCACATTCGCGATGAAGCACGGCATGGGCCTCGGCAAGATCCTGGGGACCATTCACACCTATCCAACCATGGGTGAAGCGAATAAATTTGCGGCCGGTGAATGGCGCAAAAAGCACAAGCCGGAATGGGCGCTCAACCTGCTGGAAAAATATTTCCGCTGGGCGCGCGGTTAGAGGGTTTTCAGTCCCGGAACGTCTGACGGGCCAGCAGGCTACGCTGTATTACTGTTATAATACACATGATTGCATAGACCAGCGCGATCTCATGGAACCAGCCGGGCAGCAGGCACATCAGCAGAAATATCGCGATAGTCTCTGTACCCTCCGCAATCCCGGTGCTGTAGAAAAAACTCTTCTCGCCATGGGCATCTGTTTCGGCGCCCTGCTCCGCAGCGGTCACTGCGAAAGCGAGAAAGCTGATACCGGTGACCGTAAAGGCAGACACCAATATCAGTGCCGCCGGCAGCAGATCCGGATCCGCCAGTCCGAACGCGAGTGGAACCGACACGTAAAAGACAAAGTCACAAACAATGTCCAGATAACCGCCAAAAGCTGTTTTCCGGGTTGCACGGGCCACGGCACCGTCCAGTCCGTCCAGTATCCGGCCGACTAGGACCAGACAGAAGGCCATGCCATAATATCCGGCATATATGGCACCTGCTCCGCCCAACCCCACTATCAGACCCAGCAAAGTCACGGCATTGGCCGAGAAGCCGACACGCGCCAGGGCCCGGCCGACAGCGTTGAGCGGCGGATCGATCAGCGGACGGAGTTTCGCATCAAGCATCCGTGCACCTCAGGCCCATGTGATAATTCCGATCACGGCGCCGGTCATGGCGGTGGCGCAATTGCCGGCAAACCAGCTTTTCATACCCAGTCCGGCGACTTCCGCCCGGCGCGATGGAGACAGAGTTCCGATGGCAGAGATGATCAGTCCCACGCTGGCCAGATTTGCAAAACCGCAAAGGGCATAAGTGACAATGAGCTGCCCCTTTGTGCTGAACGTGTCCGCGGGTAGCGCGGCAAGCTCCAGATAGGCGACATATTCATTGAGGATCGCCTTGGTCCCCATCAAGGAACCCGCCGCCGCCGACTCTTCCCAGGGCACCCCGATCATCCACATGAGCGGTGCAAAGATCCATCCGAACGTCCGCTTCAATGTGAGTGCTTCACCAGAGACGAGCGGAAACAGCGCGAGGAACTGGTCGACCAAGGCGACGAGGGCGAATATGACGATGATCACCGCAATCACTGCAAGGAACAGTTGCATACCATCGATTGTCCCACGAATGATTGCATCAAAACTGCCCTCGTATCTGAGGCCCGGTTCCTGGTCATCATCGCTGGTCGCTCCATGACCTGGGATCATGATGCGCGCCAGCAGGATGGCAGCAGGCAGCGAAATCAGCGAAGCCGAAATCATGTGTCCGACTGCATTAGGCACGGTATCAGCCAATGTTGTTGCATATAGCACCAGAATCGCCCCCGAGATGGTCGACATGGTCAGCACCATGATCGTAAACAGTTCCGACCGGCTCATCCGTTCAAACCAGGCGCGCACAACCAGCGGTGATTCGACCACCCCGAGAAAGATATTGGCGCCGCCGCTCAGGCCGACCACCCCGCTTACGCCAAGGGTTTTCCGTAACGCCCAGGACAGACCCCGAACGATCAGCTGCAAAATCCGCCAGTGCCACAGCAACGCCGCCAGTGCCGAAAACACGATCACCAGTGGCAGAATCTGAAACGCGATGATCAGCGGCGGGGCAGCGCCTTCCCTGAGTTCAAACGGCAGCTCGGCTCCACCCACATAGCCGAACATGTAGCTGGACCCCGCCAGTGTGGCCTGTTCGATGGCTTGCACACCATTATTTGCCAGACCGACAATATCCCAGACAAAGGGGACACGAACGATGGTCAGGGCGAGGATAAATTGCAGAGCTATCGCGCCGAGGATCCAGCGCCAGCCGGGATGATCCTGCCGGTTTTCAGACCAGAGCCAGGCGATGGCCAGAATGAACGCAATCCCGATTACGCCCTGAAACTGGCTGAGAAACTGGAGCACTGACAATCATCCCGGATACTGGTGGACCTTTGCACCACCATGGCGGAATTTTGTGTCAGCGCAACCGGGTTGTGCGCATCGCTCAGGAAGCCGCAGCGGCGACGGCCCCCATCATCAGTTCCTGATCCTTGCGGGTCGGGTTGCCGCGCAGACACAAGCCGCCATTGACCTGCAAATTCTCACCGGTCATGAAACATTCGTCGCTGGCCAGAAAAACAGCCGCGGCGGCGATGTCCTCACTGGTGCCGATCCGGCCGAGCGGATAGCGCGCTTCAAAGGATTCGACGAGACCCGGCACCTGATCGACACCAGCCGTCATCGGCGTCCGGGTGAGACCGGGAGAAATGCTGTTGGCACGGATTCCCTGATCACCAAATTCATGGGCTACACAGCGGATCACATGATCGCTGCCTGCCTTGGTGCCCATATAGGCGGCATGGTCATTGAGCATGATCGTCGCGGTGGCCGAACTGATCTGGATGATCGATCCGCCGGTCGGATCATTTTCCGCCATTGCCCCGATCATCGCCTGATAGAATTGAAATGGTCCGACAAATTGCAGGGACGACATCATTTCCAGCTCTTCGCGGGTGTTTTCCATGAAGGGCTTCAGGAATCCCAGACCGGTAGCGTTGACCGCGATATCCACGCCGCCCATCTTGTCTTTCGCCGTCGCTGCCAGCGCCTCTATCTCGTCTCCGTTGTTGAGGTCACACAAAGCATAGTGGCCACCCAATTCTCCGGCGAAACGCTTGAGCTCTTCTTCCTTGCGACCGGCGACAAGAATATCCGCGCCTTCCTCCTTAAAACGCTGGGCTATGACCTGCCCCATATTTCCGGCGCCCGCCGCGCCCAGTATAATTGCCCTCTTTCCCTCAAGACGTCCCATCATTCCTGCTCCTCAGTTTTTCGCATTTATGCCAATGACTTTATCGGGCGGAAACCGGCGCACCACTCTCATTATGGCTATCTCTCTGCAAGCCAGACAAAGAAAAGGCCGGGTCAGCCCCCCGCTGCCCCGGCCATCTTTGATCAACGGGAGAGTTGATCAGAACCTGAAGCGTGCTTCCACAAAGACCTGACGGCCGCGATTCTGGGTCAGAACCAGATCATCACCTGCGGGCAGTGCAAATGGGTTGCCGGCTGGAGCCAGGAACGGACGACCACCACTGGTATTGGTCCAGATCTCGTCGGTCAGATTGACGCCGACCAGAGAAAGCTTCCATTTGCCGTCCTGATCTCCAATCGAAACCGAACCGTCGATCGAGACATAGCTGTCCTGGATGAAGTCGGTCAGGCTGTCCTCATTGGTGAAATAAGAGTCGCTATATTGGAAGTTGCCGCTCAATCCGAATTCCAGCGTATCTCCGATAGGCGCTGTGAAATCGAAGGCCACATTGCCGGCAAATTCCGGAGCCCTCGCAGCCGCACGGCCATCCAGATCCTCTCCAGAGGTTGTGATGAACGTATCCGAGAACTCCGCATCCGTGTAGGCAAAGGCGCCAGAGAGGGACAGTCCATCCAGCGGCGTCTGCCAAGACCATTCGATATCCAGACCCTGGCTGGTCAATTGACTGGCGTTGAACGTCTGGAACTGAATGGTGGTCGCATCGAAATTCTGCACCTGCAGATCGTCAAACACATAGTAGAAGATCGAACCGTTCAATGTGAAGGTACGGTTGGCCAATTGCGATTTCACACCGATTTCACCACCCAGCCCAGTTTCGGACTGGAAGATCAGTGCATCGGCCGTCGCCTGCCGTACCGCTGGATCAGCACTACCAAAGCCCAGCAAACTGGCTGATGGGAGCGCACTGTTGTCGATGCCGCCGGACTTGAAGCCGGTTTTGAAAGCCGCATAAATGTTCAGATCCGGATTGGCCTGGTAGCGCAGCGAAACTTCCGGCGAGAAGTTATCATCGTCAAAGCGGATGGGTCCGGAGAAAAATCCGCTATCGATAAAGGCCGGTCCGGAAGACAGGAAGGTATGCACAAAGGGCACTGTGATAGTATTGACCTTGCTTTCATCGGTCCAGCGGACGCCGCCCGACAATTCCAGCTGATCAGTCAGATCCAGCGTGACACTGCCGAAGAAGGACAGGGCTTCGGTCTTGGTGAAGTGGTCTTTCTGATAGTCAAACGTGTTCCCGGTCACAGGATCGGGCGCGATCAGAGAAATATTGATCGCCTGTTGCGACGTATTGAACTCAATCTCCCGCGTTTCGTAGAAAGCGCCAACCATGAAATTGAACATGCCATCAAAGTCACTGGCCAGACGAATCTCTTGACTGAATTGCCGCAGCTGATTGTCGGAAATGTTACCGCCGGCACCGCCGGGAATACCCGGTGCATTTACGGCCTCAGCAGCTGGAGCCGCACCTGGAATGATCGTCGCAGGACCAATGCCGACATAAGAGAAGTGGTCGCGGTCCAGAGAATCCATATTCACATAGCCGGAAACTGATGACAGGGTCAGGCTGTCGGAGACATCCAGATCAAATTTCAGTCGGCCGAACCAGATTTCGGTTTCCCCAAATTCTCCGCCGTTACGCGCATCGAACAAGCCTCGCCCAGCCTGAGTGATCGGGGCTTGTCCAGCTAAGGCCGGGTGACTGGAAACCGTCGGATACAACCCGTCATTGACATCACAGCTTGCATTGGACGGAATGATCACCGCGCCCGACAGGAGGAACACCTCATCCGCGCGTCCATTCGGACCGCAATCAATATCGGAATGCTGGATTGCGCCATCATTTTCGTTGCGGACATAGTTGATTTTCAGATTGGCATTGAAGTTGTCGAACGGATCCCATTGCAAGGTCAGGCGTGCTGCCAGATCCTTGAGACCACCGGGCTGTATGAATCGCGGTGTGCCTGGCTCAAACTCGATGAATTCATCGACATCCGTATATTGACCGGCAACGCGAATACCGAGAACATCACTGATGGGGCCGGAGATAAATCCGCCCACTGTATAGCCCTGCTCCTCGAATTCGTAGGAGGCCTTGCCGCCAATTTCCCAGGTGGACGTCGGATCAGCAGACCTAACCGCGAAAACACCAGCCGATGCGGACTTTCCAAAGAACAGCGACTGCGGACCTTTCAGCACGTCAATCTGGGCGGTATCGACAAATCCGGATTGCACCAGACGCATGGTGCTGACCTGAACACCGTCGAAATCGAAAGCAACAGCCGAGTCGAACGCTGCCGAAATATTGGATGAACCGACACCACGCAATGAGAGCTGGCCACCCGAACCGGAACCACCAACCTGAACGTTCAGAGCTGGTACACGGCTCACGACATCAGCCACCTGGTCCACCTGATATTTGTCAAGCGTATCGCCACCGATAGCGGTAACAGTGACCGGCACTTCCTGCAGCGATTCCGTCTGCTTACGGGCGATCACCGTGATAATGTTACTGTCATCTTCTTCTGCTGCCTCGTCTTGCGCATAGGCTGGCGCGGCAAAACTGGCCATGACTAGGCTGGCGGCTGATCCCATGAGAAGCCGTTTGGCCGCTTTTGTGGTGAAGATAGATTCGTGGTGTTGCGAATGTGACATCATTGCTCTCTCCCAATTTGAACCGGCACCCAAATTGCCAGTCCATATCCTAAAAAATCGGCGTTTTTCCGCGCTGTTATGGATTTCACCTTAAGCAGGACTTTGCCCCTGCTCAGCTAGCCAAAATGATAGCAAATATGCAAAACTGTGATATTCCCGCAACAAATGTACAGCGCGGCCCGGAAAACCGACAATTCCGGAAGGCACAAAAGGCGCGCCCCTGTTCATTCTAATAGCGGTCGGACCTGTTGTACTGCGCCCGTCTTTGGCCCTATTCCTTCCGGTCAGAATCAAAGCATCGTACCGAGGAGGATGACATGGGACGACTGGAGGGCAAGATTGCTATTGTGACCGGCGGCGGATCCGGGCTGGGCAAGGCAATCAGCGAGACCTTTGCCAGCGAAGGCGCGCGCGTCATGGTCACGGATATAAATGCGGAAAATGCCGCGCGTGTCGCCAAAGCAATAGGCGACCCGGCATGCGCGATGGAGCAGGACGTTGTCAGTGAACAGCGGTGGCAGGAAGTCTTTGCAGAAACCGCCGAACAACTCGGCACGCCGCACATATTGGTCAACAATGCCGGTCTCGTCATTCCGGCGACGATTGAGGATTGCACGCTGGACCAGTTCCGGCACACCAATGCCGTGATGCTGGATGGGGTTTTCCTCGGTTGCCGGGAAGCAGTACGCGCGATGAAATCACAGCAGCAACCCTGCTCAATCATCAACATGAGCTCCATGGCCGCGCTGCAGGGCTATTCGCCTTTCCTGTCCTATGCCGCGGCCAAGGGCGGGGTGCGCTCCATGACCAAGTCGGTGGCACTGCACTGCAAGGAACAGAATTATCCGATCCGCTGCAACAGCCTGCATCCCTCCGGCATTGACACCCCGATGGTGCGGCAGGAGGCTGTGGGTGCAGAAGGCGACGCCACACCGGAAACCGGCATGATCCCGCTCGGCGGCCTGGGCCATCCCAAAGATGTCGCCAATCTCTGCGTCTATCTTGCCAGCGATGAATCGCGTTTCATGACGGCAGGCGAATTTCCGGTCGAGAACGGCACCTTGCACCAGCCGCAAATGTAGTCAGCTGGCGGCGGAGCCCATACCCCGGGCCATTTCGCTCTGAAATTCGGCGAGATCGAAATAATCGCGCCATTTGGCAATCTTGCCATTTTCAATTTCAAACGTGCCCATGACTCGGATCGCAATCCATGTTCCGTTGACCAAAAACTTGTCGGTCCGTTCGGTCAGAACGGTATCGCCTTCGGCCACGATATGATGGACAATCCAGTCCACGCCCTCGAGCCCCATGCCGGAGCCGTCGAAAAAGGCCCGAACCGCTTCGATGCCCTCGCAGGGTTCCATCGGGATATTATGGTAGAAAATATCATCTGCCATGGCCGCATAAAGGGCATCATTGTCGAGCCGGTTCCAGGCATCGATAAAGTCCAGAACAATTTGTTTGCTGTCAGTCATCAATCACCTCCTATATTCAGGCGTCGGGCGACACATCCAGAATCATCTTGCCCTGGTTGCCGCCGGAAAAAAGCTTCATAAATGCATCATAGCTGTTCACGATGCCCTTTTCGATATCCTCGTCATGCTTGATCTTGCCCTCGGCCAGCCACTGCCCCATTTGCGCAATGCCTTCCGGGAACCGTGCCGGATAGTCGCGGACAAGGAATCCCTTGATCGTCGCCTGACGGGAAATCAGATACCAGAGATTCCGGATCCCGACTGGCTCGGGGCTGTTATACTCGCTGATCAGCCCGCACAGCACCACCCGGCCATGTTCGTTGATCGCGGTAATTCCCGCATCAAGAATTTCCCCGCCGACATTTTCCCAGATGATATCCACACCGTCCGGCGCCGCAGCCGCGATCTCCGCTTCCAGTTCCGCCTGGCTCTTGCCGCGATAGTCAATCGCCGCATCAAAGCCATATTCGTCCGTGAGCCGGGCGCATTTGTCCGCGCCGCCCGCAATGCCGACAACCCGGCATCCCTTGATCTTGCCGATTTGCCCAACCAGCGAACCGACCGCGCCAGCCGCACCAGTCACCAACAGGGTTTCGCCTTCTTTCGGCTGACCGTCATCGATCATGCCAAAATAGGCGGTCATGCCAACCGCACCCAACACGGACAGGAAATTGGTTGGCGATGGCACCAATGAGGCATCGACCGGGGAGGTAAAGCCGCCGGCTTCGACAACCGAAAATTCCTCCATCGCAGCCAGGCCAACAACCCATTGGCCTTCCGGGAAGTCCGGGTTTTTCGAACTGTGCACTCGTCCAACCGCGCTGGCCCGAACAGCGTCTCCGAGCGGAATCGGGGGCATGTAACTTTCGGCATCGCTCATCCATCCACGCTGGGCCGGATCGAGCGAGATATAATGGTTGCGCACAAGGAAGGCACCGTCTGACAGTTCGGGCAGGTCTTCCTCTACCAGAGCGAAATCACTCGGCTTCGGTTCACCTTGGGGTCGACTGACGAGGGTAAATTTGCGGTTCTTTGTCATGCGGAATTCCTTTGCTTAAACGGGATTGGATTTCTTGATTTTCTTGGCGAGCGACCATTTGTGCACCTCGGTCGGACCGTCATAGACGCGGAAGGCCCGCACTTCGCGGAAGACCTGTTCAACGACCGTGTCCTGGCTGAGTCCGGTCCCGCCCATCACCTGCACGCATTTGTCGGCAATCCGGAACAACGCTTCCGACACGGCCACCTTGGCCATCGAGCTTTCCGTCGTGCCGAGCGCGCCCGTATCCAGAACACTGGCGCACCAGTCGATCATCAGCTCCGCCTGCTTCAGGTCAATCTGGTTTTCGGCGAGCATGAAACCGACGCCCTCATGATCCACCAGCGGCTTGCCAAAAGCTTGCCGGCGGCAGGCATAGTCGGTTGCGATTTCCTGCGCCCGGTCACAGCAACCGAGCCAGCGCATGCAGTGAGTCAGCCGTGCCGGAGCGAGCCGGACCTGGGCATATTTGAACCCCTCGCCGCTCTCGCCGAGCATCTGGTCCGCGGGCACCCGCAAATTGTCGATCTGGACCACGGAATGACTGCCGGGCATGGAACTGTCGATCGTATCCAGCACCCGTTCGATCCGAATCGCCGGATCGGGCAGATCGACCAGGAACATGCAGGCACCATCATCGGACTTGGCCATGACAATCCCGACCTTTGCGCCCTTAGCACCGGTAATGAAGGTCTTGCGCCCGTTGATAACCCAGTGATTGCCGTCGGGTTTCGCCGTCGTCTTCATCATCATCGGGTCGGAGCCCGCCCCGTTTTCACTGGCGGGTTCGGTCATGAAAAAAGCAGAGCGCGCCACGCCCTCCACCAGCGGTGTGAGGAACCGCTCCTTCTGTTCCGGCGACGCACATTTGCCGAGCAAATACATGTTGCCTTCGTCCGGCGCAAAGGTGTTGACCGCCAGCGGACCCAGCGGAGACAGGCCGGATTTGCGGAGCACCAGCGCGGTTTCGAGATGGGTAAGATGGCTGCCGTCTTCCCGGATATGGGGAGTCAGGACCCCGGCCTCCCGGGCGAGCACCCGCATTTCCTGAACCAGTTCGTCCGTTGGCCCGTGATCTTCGCAGCGCGGGTCCTTTTCAAACGGGAAGATCTTGTCGCGGACGAAGGCCTCGACTTTTTCGGCAATGGTCCGGGCTTCAGCGCTGATTTCGTGGTTCAATGGTTTTCCTCAAGATATTGTCACAACATGCTCCGCATGTGATGCGGATTCCGGGATGATATGTGGCGTACTCCCGCAATGGGCTCCGCATCAAGTGTGGAGCACATGCTCTCCGGGGAACAGGACCAAAAATCAACGCTGCAATATGGTCACGGCCGAGACGCCGGGTGCACCATAGACCTGCGTATAAGCGGTCTTGGGATCACCGGGCACCTGACGTTCGCCGGCGGTGCCGCGTAGCTGCACGACATTCTCATAGACCTGACGCAAGCCCGAGGCCCCGATGGGTTCGCCACAAGCGAGACAGCCGCCATCGGTATTGACCGGCAATTCCCCGCTGATTTCCGTGCGCCCTTCACGGAGCCATTGCTCCTGGTCGCCATGCGCACAGAAGCCGTTTTCCGCCATGTGCATGATCTCGGCACCGGCTTCGGTATCCTGCAGCTGGGCCACATCTATATCTTCCGGTCCCATTCCGGCCTGCTCAAACGCGGCCTGTGATGCGAGCTCTGTCGCCGTGCCGCCGCGATCCACATCAATGGACGCGGCAAAAACTTCGAACGATCCTGGAGGCCGGGTGCGCATCACCGAGGTTTTGAGCTTGATCATCGGCCCGCCCAGCTCTTTCGCCTTCTTCTCGCTGGCGAGGATCAGCGCGACCGCCCCCTCTGCTGGTGAGCAAAACATATATTTGTTGAGTGGATCGGAAATCATCGGCGCATTCATGATCGTTTCCAGATCGACTTCGCTGCGTCGCCAGGCATGATCCGTTTTCGCACCATTGCGAAATGCTTTTTCCGCCACCCGGCCGAGTGTTTCGTTGCTGAGATTGTTCTCGTGCATATAACGCATGATCTTCGCGCCGAAAAACTGGGTGGTCAGCATATAGCCGGCCTCGCCATACCAGTTGGGCAGGCCATAGGACGCCGGATCGGCATTGAAAGCCCCGCGCGGGTGCTTGTCGAAACCGACGGCCATGCCGATGTCATATTCTCCCGATTTGATCGAACTGGCCGCGGCATTGAGTGCCGAGCCTCCTGTGGCACAGCCGTTGGACACATTGATAAACTGGATCCCGGTCAGGCCCAGTTTCGACACCATCGTATCCGCTGCTCCAGATGCGGCCGATCCGCCAAAGGCAAATTCAATATCTTTCCAGTCAATATTTGTATCCGACAGCGCCTGTTTTACGGCAAAGACCCCCTGATCCATGCCATCGCGGCCTTCGGTCCGGCCAAAGGGGTGAATGCCCGCTCCCACAATATATACGTCTGACATTGTCTGTCTCCTTGTCCGGCTTGTTCAAACAGGCCTGAATGCATGAATGAGTTTCTGGTCTTCCGCGGGCGCATCGGGGTCCAGCGGAATAGCGGTGAGTTCCACTTCCATGCCAATCCGGACATTTTCCGGTGCTATGCCGGTCAGTCGCGATTCGACCATTGTCTGACCGGGCAGTTCGACATAGGCCACCACATAAGGCTTGAATGTCTCCGGGTCGGTTGGCCCGGCATAGGGCGTTTTGGGCGGAAAGCGCTGTACCGTGTAGGTCCAGACGGTTCCGCGGGATGCCAGCGCGACCGGTTCGATATGCTCGGACTCCGTCAGCGGAAGCGGAAAGAAGATCTGACCGGTCTCCATATTGCGGGCCCCGATCAGAGCGCTCATGTCCTCGGTAAACAGATTCTCAGCGATCGGCTGCGCAGCCATTCATGCTCTCCCTATTATTGCCACCGCTCTTAAGCCAAAGCCGGAATGCCAATAACTGCCAAAACGGCTAGGCTGCGGTTATCGGACGCCTAATATCCGGGGTGCACCGCCAGCATGCCACCGTCGACCAGCATGTCGCTCCCCGTCACGAAAGCCGCATCATCGCTGGCCAGATAGACGGCTGCGCCAGCGAGGTCCGCACCCTGGCCGACCCGGTTCAACGGCGACATTGCTGCGACCATGTCCATCATGCCCGGTACGACCTTGGCTGCCTCGTCAATAATCGCCGTATGGGTCGCGCCGGGCACCAGGTTGTTGCAGCGGATATTCAGTCCCGCCTGCGCACAATGGACAGCGACCGATTTGGACAGCATTCGCACCCCGCTTTTGGAAGCGGTATAGGTGACATCGCCTGGCAAGGCGGCAAAGGCGGATGTTGATGCGATATTGATGATCGAGCCGGAAGATCCTCCCGGATTGGCCTTCATCATCCGGATCGCGTTCTGACAGCCCAGCATGACCCCGGTCAGATTGATCCCGAGCAAATGGTGCCAGCTGTCCAGATCGACATCCTCGATCGACTGCCCGATGACGATTCCTGCATTGTTGACCAGAATATCGAGCCGCCCGAGCTCCGCACCAGCTTTGTCCATCACCGCTGCCCAGACATCGGCACTGGCCACATCCTGTTCCATGAACAGCGCTCCGGCTGAATCGGCTACCTCCTGACCGAGGTCCGCCTGAACATCGGTTGACAATACCCGCGCGCCTTCCGCTGTGAAACGCTTGACGATGGCAGCGCCAATGCCCGATGCCCCGCCGGTAACAATTGCGGTCTTTCCTTCCAGCCTGCCCGTCATTCCCTTCTCCTTCATCCTATCAAATCTGGTAGAGGCGCCTGCGCGCCGCCTCGCCCTATTCTGTCAATGTGCAACAGGAGCCGGCCCATGCCCACCGCCGAAGAAATGACCGAAACCGTGAATGCCTATCTGGCTGCAATCAATGCCGGGGACATGCCGGCCGTGATGGCACTCTATTCTGACGATGCCGCGGTCGAGGACCCTGCCGGAACCGAACCCAAACGCGGTGCGCAGATTCTCGAATTTTATTCCAACGCCTTTTCCGGCGGAGCCAAAGTGGAACTCACCGGTTCCATCCGGCTGAGCGCCAAAGCGGCCGCCTTTCCGTTTCGCGCCGAGATTACCCAGCCCGACAAATCCGTGCTCGCCGTTGAAGTCATAGATATTTTCGAATTCAACGAAGCCGGCAAAGTGCACAAGATGACCGCCCATTTCGGCCCGGCCAATATCACCCATCGTCCGGCCTGAATGCACTGCGGTTCAGTAACCGGCCCGCTTGGCCAGCCGGTCCGCATGAAATCCGGCATCGCCGAACATCTGCTGCGCCATGTGGACCCGCTTGAAATACAGACCGACATCATATTCGTCCGTGACACCAATGCCGCCATGCATCTGAATGGCCTCCTTGGTCGCCAATTGCGCTGTCTGCCCGGTTTTCGCCTTGGCCATTGAACAGACGGCACCGGCAGCCTCAAAATCATCATCCAGCAATTGCAGGGATTTGAGCACCGCAGACTTCATCATCTCGATCTCGGTCGCCAGATGCGCCGCACGGTGCTGGAGTCCCTGGAAGGATCCGATTTTCTGACCGAATTGCTCCCGTTCTTTGAGATATTCTGTCGTCATATCGAACGCTTGTTGCGAGGATCCAGACATTTCGGCGGCCAGCACTGCCCGGCCCGCTGACAAGATGCCCTCCAGCGCCGCATAGCCTCCGCCAACCTCGCCGATAATGTCGTCCCCGGTCACTTCCAGCCCATCCACCGTAATATCCGCGGCATTCCGGCTGTCGACCATCGGTGTCTGTGATCGCGAAATTTCCGGTGCATCGGCATCGACCAGAAACAGGGTGATGCCCTCCTCGTCCGAATCTTCACCCGACGTCCGGGCAACGATGATCAGCTTGTCGGCGACATGACCGTCGGCAACAAAGGTTTTGGACCCGGAGAGGACATAGCCGTTGCCTGACGTTTTGGCGGAAAAGGCAATCGTGCTGGGATTGTGGCGCGGCCCTTCGTCAACAGCGAGTGCGAATAGCTGGCTGCCGTCGCAAATTGCTCCGAGATGCTCGGCCTTCTGCTCTTCGGTCCCGTATCGCTGTATCGCCGTGGCACCCAGAACGGCGGTGGAAAAAAATGGAGATGCCGTAAGGTTCTTGCCCATTTTCTCGGCCAGAACGCCGGCCCCGACATAGCCGAATTCGCTGCCCCCAAATTCCGCATCGACAATGATTCCGGCCCAGCCCATCTGTGCCATGTCATTCCATAGCTGACGGCAAAAACCGTCTTCCGGCTTGTTGTCCCGGACTCTTCGGAACTCTGACACGGGCGCATTTTCATCCAGGAAACCATTGGCTGAATCCTGCAGCATTTCCTGTTCTTCGGTCAGTATCAGTGCCATGTCCGTTCCCCTCCCGTCCGGCTCAGCTCGGCAATTCCAGGACGCGCTTGGAAATAATGTTGAGCTGGACTTCGGTTGTACCCCCGAGGATCGAATAGGCGCGGTTGTACAGCCAGGTGTTCGCCAGGCTGCCATATTCAATGCCATCCTCGCCAATGGTCGCCGCTTGTGTGCCGCCAATATCCATGCGCAGCTCGGTGCCTTTCTTGGTCAGTTCCGATGCGGCATATTTCAGCATGGAGGATTTTGCGCCCAGGCCGTTGCCGGCATTGGCCTCGTCATTCATGCGTTCCACAGTCAGATTATAGGCCCAGTCATCAATCTCGGCCTGTGATATCCGCTGGCGCAGCGCCGGGTCGGACAAGCGTCCGGCTTCGTCCAGTCCGATCTGGTCGGCAGCAAAACCGCCCAGGCTTTCGGGTCCGGTCGTGCCGCGCAATGGCGACATGGTCCCCAGCATGCCGCGCTCGTGGACGAGCAGATTCTTGGCAACATCCCAGCCGCGATTGACTTCACCCACCACGGACAGGTTGTTCTCGCCATAGCTTTTCGGGACTTTGACATTGTCGAAAAATGTCTCGCAAAAAGGGGAATGACCGGAAATCAGAATGATCGGTTTCACGGAGATGCCCTCGCTCGCCATGTCGATCAGGATGAAGGTGATGCCCTGATGTTTCGGCGCCTCGAAATCTGTCCGGACGAGACAGAAAATCCAGTCGGAAATATCCGCATTGGACGTCCATATCTTCTGGCCATTGATCAGCCAGTGATCGCCCTCGTCCTCGCATTTTGTCTTGAGTGATGCGAGATCAGACCCGGCACCGGGCTCGGAATACCCCTGGCACCAGCGGATCTCGCCGCGGGCAATCGCCCCCAGATGCTGCAATTTCTGCTCATGCGTACCATAAGCCAGAAGAGCGGGCCCGAGCATGGAAATGCCGAAATTGCTGAGCGGCTTGCGCGCGTTGATCCGCAGGCGTTCCTCGTCGAGGATCTTGGCCTGATCGGCTGACAGGCCCGCCCCACCATATTCCTTTGGCCAGGTCGGCACCGTATAGCCCTTGGCCAGTGCACGCTCGAACCACAGCTTCTGAGCTTCGGACTGGAAGGTCCACTGGCGACCGCCCCAGCACTGATTCTCGGCTGTAATATCTCCGTCCCGCATCTCTTCGGGGCAGTTTTCTGCGAGCCAGGCCCTTGTCTCTGTTCGGAATTCTTCCAGTTCGATCATATGCTGCTTTCCTGTAACTCGTTTGTCATATTGCAGACAAAGCCGCGCTGGCACTGCGTAAATAGTTAGCCAGCCCAGTCGGCCTCTGCACGCCCTGCGTCTAGTCGAGACGCAGCAGCTGCTTCCCGAAATTCTGCCCGGCGAACAGGCGCTTCAGGGTTGATGGAACATTGTCAAAGCCTTCCTGGATATCTTCCTTGAAGGTGATCTTGCCTTCCTTGATCCATTGCCGCATCCGCTTCTGCGCCGCCGGATATTCGCTCATATAGTCGAGTACGATGAACCCGGACATGCTCGCGCGCTTGAAGATCAGGTTGAAATAATTTTCCGGTCCGGCCGGCATGTCCCCCTGTTCATAGCGCGAAATACCCCCACAAATGGCAACCCGTGCATGCATGGCCAGATGTGCCAGCGCGTCGTTGAGAATCTTGCCGCCGACATTGTCGTAAAAGACATTGATCGACTGGTTACAATGTTCCTTCAGCCCCGCCCGGACGTCCTCATTCTTGTAGTCGATCGCGACATCATAACCGACGTCATCGGTCAGCCATTTGCACTTTTCCTCCCCGCCGGCGATGCCTATGGTCCGGCATCCAGCGATTTTCGCAATCTGCCCGACCATCGATCCCGTCGCACCGGCCGCGCCGGAAACCACGACCGTATCACCCGGCTGGGGCCGGCCGTGTTTCAGCAAGCCAAAATAGGCCGTCATTCCCGTCGTGCCCAATGCGCCGAGATTGGCAGCGAGCAATTCATCGTCGGGCACCTTGTTGAGCTCTCCGCCGGCAACATGGGCATAGTCCTGCCAGCGCAACATGCCCATCACCTTGTCACCCTCAGCAAAGCCGGGATGGCGCGACTCGATGACCGTTCCGATCCCGCTGCCCCGCATGACTTCACCGATTTCCGTGGGTGCAACATAACCACCGATATTTTCCATCCAGCCTTTTTGCGCCGGATCAAACCCCAGAATCTCGTTCTTCACCAGGACATGGCCTTCGGCGCATTCCGGCACGGGTGTCGTGACTTTCTTGAAGTCATCATCCACCAGTCCCCGTCCCTTGGGGCGCCCGTTGATCAGCCATTGCCTGTTGTCGGTCATCTTGCTCTCCACTCTGGTTATTGCCCGGTTCGGGAATTGACGGCGTGATAGAACAGTCATGTGCGTCCGGATAACTGCCAGCTTTGATAGCTTTGAAGGGCTGGAAAATTGTCCGGCCTGTGGCATACCCGTTGCATGAAGAAGATTCTTGTTGTCTTGCTCTTGCTTGTATTGCTGGTCGTGGGTGCGGGCGCGCTGACCAGGCAGGCGATGGGCTGGAATGACGGTATGGCACAAGCGCGTTCCGAAATTCATGCGACAACATTGGATGGGAAGCTTTATATCGCAGGAGGGATCGGGCTGTTTCGGGTGCTCGACAGCTGCGAGGTCCTCGATCTGACTATGGACATCTGGGAGGGTTGCGGAAAGCTTCCCCGTCCGCTGCATCATGTCGCCATGGCTTCGGATGCCACATATGTCTATGCGTCGGGCGGTTATATATCCCTGCCGTTCAATGCAGACCCGGAGCCTGGCCTGTTTCGCCTCAATCCGGAATCAGGCGAATGGATGGAAATCAGCAAACTGCCGCATCCGATCGGCCAGCATGCGATGACCTATTTTGATGGCGCCCTGTATCTCATCGGCGGACAAGATAGCGGCCGTGATCTCGATACGGTCTGGCGCTACGATATTGGTGCAGATCGCTGGGACACCATGGCGCCGATGCCAACGGCGCGCCATTCGCATGCTATCGCCAGAAGTGGCCCGAAGCTCTATGTTACGGGCGGACGCAGCGCCGAACTGGGCACCGAAATCCGGCTCATCGAAATATTTGATCTGGCCGAAAACAGGTGGGAAAACGGGCCCGATATGCCAATCGGCCGAGGTGGTCACGGTGCCGCTGTGGCCGCAGGTCGCTTGCACATCCTGGGAGGAGAATCGCTCACCGAGGGCCGGTTGTTGCCAGAACATGATATTCTCGATCTTGCCAACGGTAATTGGACTGCCGGTCCGGAAATGATCCAGCCAAGACATGGCTTTGCCATTGGCGAGTCGGCAGGACAAGGTGGTCTGACGATCATCGGCGGTGGCGCGCGGGTCGGAATCGAGACCATATATTCGGTGACAGGTACAGTACAACGGGTCGGTCTGGAGTAAGGCAGCAGGTTGGACGGGGAGGAAAAAAACATGCGAACAAACGACAAAGAGGGCGTGCTGCTCTATGCTTTTACCTGCGGCCACATCACACTTCCGATGAGCTTCTTCCTCGATGGCGAACCGGGCAAGGCAAAGGTGCCAGCCTGCGTTTTCCTGATCGATCATCCCGAAGGCCTGGTGCTGTTTGATACGGGTTTCAGCGACAGGTTTGTCGGCATGGAAACGGGCCTTGGCAAGATTGTCGACATGTCCGAAGGCGACAGCATCGCCGATCGGCTGATGGCGATGGATGTGGATCCGGCCGGGATTGACTATGTCATCAATTCCCACCTCCATGTCGATCATGCCGGCGGCAATCATCTGCTGCCCAACGCCACGATTATCGTGCAGACACCCGAATGGGATTTTGGCCTGAGCGGCGAGGACAGCGCTTATGACAAGGTGGATTTCGATCTCGGTCAGCCGGTGAAGCGGATTGATGGCGAGCATGACCTGTTCGGGGACGGCAGCATTGTGATCTTCTCGACCGCGGGACACACACCGGGGCATCAATCGGTTCGGGTCCGGACGGCCACCGGAGAGGCTGTACTGGCGGCGGATTGCTGCAACATGCGGCGATCGCTGGATGAGATGCATTTGCCGGATCACTGCTACAATATGGACCAGTATCGTGGATCACTGGAGACGCTTTCCCGGCTGCGGCGCGCGGGCGCACGAATTTTCTATGGTCATGACCCCGAGTTTTGGGCACGCATTCCGCAGGCACAGGAGCTTGATCTCGATACCCTGCCTGCCGCCTGAACAGGCCCTTTCCCGCCCGTCACTCCCTATAACAATAGTGGTGATGGAAGCGCCCTGCGCTATGAAGATTCGCAAGCAAGCCCCTGAAGAGGGTGGCCACCAAAGGAGCGAAGCCTTGAGCAACATACAGATGGCAGACAAAGATGTTCTGCTCGACATTTTCACCCGTGCCGACTTGATCATGCAGTCGGACCGGCGGTTCCGCAAAATGATTGGCGCCGGTCAGCTGCAGATCGTCTATTATCCCGTGCGCGGGCAGGAAGTCGTGTCGGCGGCGATGATGGCAGCGATCAACCAGGATGACTATCTGGTCACCATTTATCGCGGTCTCCATGACCAGCTTGCGAAAGGGATTCCGTCCAAAGACCTGTGGGCCGAATTTGCCGGCAAGATGACAGGTACGTGCAAGGGCAAGGGTGGACCGATGCATATCACGCATCCGGAAACGGGTGTGATGGTGACGACCGGCATCGTCGGGTCGGGCATTCCGATTGCCAACGGTCTCGGACTGGCCAGCCAGCTGGAAAAAGATAACAAGGTCACCGTCTGCTGCTTTGGCGATGGCGCATCAAATATCGGCGCCTTTCATGAAGGACTCAACATGGCGCAGATCTGGAAGCTGCCCGTGATTTTCCTGTGCCAGAACAATCATTATGGCGAACATACCCACATGCGGGACACAACCGGTTCCGAGACCATCGCCCAGCGCGGCGAGGGTCTGGGCATGCGTTCGGTGCGGGTCAACGGCAATGATGCCAGCGAAATGTATGCCGCCGCGAAAGAAGCGGTCGACCATGCACGGGCGGGCAATGGGCCAACCCTGATCGAGGCCATGACCTTCCGCTTCCACGGGCATCTGCTCGGCGATACCAGCCACTATATTCCCAAGGAGGAAATGGAACAGGCCCGCGAAGACGATCCGATGCCGATCCTGCGTCAGCAGCTGCTCGATCTGCAGGTCAGCGAAGCCGATATTGCAGCGATTGAAGCCAAAAACACCGCCACGATTGACGAGGCAGCCCAATTTGCGCTCGACAGCGACTATCCGCCCGGAGACGAATATCGGATCGATGTCCTTGATGTGGAGATTGCGGCATGAGCGACGAGAAACCTCAGGAAATCATGTTCGCCCAGGCCTGCAACATGGCGATGGCCCGCGCGATGGCCGACGACGACAAGGTCATTCTGCTTGGCGAGGATATTGCCGACAAGGAAGGCGGTGGCGTGTTCAAGGTGACCGCCGGACTGTCCGAGAAATATGGTACTGATCGCGTCCGCTCGACGCCGATTTCGGAGCAGGCCATTGTCGGGGCCGCCGTCGGATCGGCGCTGGTCGGTTACCGCCCGGTCGCCGAAATCATGCTTATGAATTTCATCACCGTGGCGATGGACCAGCTGGTCAATCACGCAGCCAAATTGCGATTCATGTCCGGCGGACAGACCAGCGTGCCGCTGACCATCCGGACCACCACTGGCGCCGGTACCGGACTGGGCGGACAGCATAGTGACATGCTCGAAGCCTGGCTCGCGCATGTACCCGGCCTCAAGGTTGTCGCGGCATCCAATCCGGCTGACGCTTACGGACTGCTTTATTCGTCGATCATGGATGACAATCCGGTCGTCTTTATTGAAAATACGCCAACCTATTTCACAAAGGGCCCTGCTCCGGCACCGGATCATGTCGTCCCGCTCGGCAAGGCATCCGTGCCGCGCGAAGGAACCGACATTTCCCTGATCACCTATGGCCGGGGCGTGGGAGCGTCCCATGCCGTGGCCGAGAAGCTGGCCGGTGAAGGAATATCCTGTGAAATCGTCGACCTCCGGACCATTGCACCCTTTGACGAGAACACCGTTCTCAAGAGCGTGGCCAAGACCAAGGCAGCGGTTGTGGTGCATGAAGCGGTGAAAAATTTCGGAACCGGCGCGGAAATCTCTTCCCGCATACATGAAGAACTATTCTCGGACCTGAAAGGGCCGGTTGGCCGGGTCGGGTCCGGCTATGCACCGGTCCCGTTCTCGCCAACGATAGAGAAGGCCTGGATGTTCAGCGAAGATGATATCGAACGCGAAGTTCGGGCAATAGTGGGGTAAAAATGGCAACAGAAATACGCATTCCGAAACTGGGTTTCAGCATGGAGTCGGGCATATTGGCCGAATGGCTGGTGCCCGACGGGTCCGATGTCAGCGAAGGTCAGGACATTTATGCGCTCGAGAATGACAAGTCGACACAGGAAGTGGAAAGCCCTGCCAGCGGAAAACTCAAAATCATCGTCAGTGAAACAGGAGAGGAATATCCTGTTGGCGAACTGATTGGAATCATAGAATAAACCTGCCGATCATGAGCGCTGTTGACATACTAACAATTTGATTAGTACTGTTTGGTTGACTGAAAAACCAAACAACGTAACACGTCGCGATCAGTCACACGACACAGGCAGGGGCAATCGCTGCATGGCCGAAAATTTTATAGAAGATATCCCGCGCATCGGGCGTGAACGATTTCGGAAAAATCTGGACAGCGTGACGATCACCAATGCCCAGGAGATCCGCAAGGCGGCGGAATCCATTCACGAGATTGCCCAAGCCTACGGCTTTCGGATCGCGGTCAGCGCGGATATTTCTTCCAAGGCCCATCTGGTCGACGCTGATGGAGAGTTGCTCAACAAGGACGTATTCGGCTGGGTGGCCGAAGGCGAGCGCTGGTGGGAGGATACACGGCTCGCCCTCAGCTCTCCCCTACCCCGCGCCTGCCGCTATGAAAGCGAACCCATGTGGTGCAATGCCGAAGGGTTTCACGGCCACTGGTCCAACGAATATCTTGATGAAATTGACCTGCGCGAATTTTACGAAAACCAGACCGGCGCCAGATCCTTGTCCAAATGTGCCATTCTGATCCCCGTGCACCTGCCATTCGGACAAATTGGTGCCGTAAGTTTCATCCCCAACGAATTGGACAGGACCGACATCAGCGAAGAATTCCGGTTATATTCCGATTTTCTGGCGATCGTGACGCGGCGATTTGTCACCGGCTATGTGCTGGCCATGCGCGAAAAACATCGCATGCCGGCCAATTGCATCCTGTCCAAGCGCGAAGCCGAATGTCTGCACTGGGCTGCGATCGGCAAGACGGACAAGGAGATCAGCATGATCCTGTCACTCAGCCATGCGACGATCCGCTATCATGTCAACCGGGCCGGGCAGAAACTGAACAGCGTCAATCGCGGGCAGACGATTTTCAAGGCCGGCCAGCTCGGCTATCTCGGTGCCACGGACTAGATTCGGCCGGGCATATCGCCTTTTCAGCGTCGCAAAATCGCAAATACTGCCGTCATTGTCATCAGCACGCTATCCCCGCACAGAATACGTCCGCTGCAATAGGCCGTGCGTTTGCTGATCCGATCGATATCGGCATAGGCTTCCACCCAGTCGTCCAGCTTGGCTGCCGCCAGATAATTGGTGCTGAGATTCATCGTTGCCACAGGCAGTGGCGGGTCTTCTGCCTCGTGGACTTGCAGGCTCAACGCCACGTCAGCCAGTGTCCCGAGGACGCCGCCATGGGCCACCTTGATATGATTGATCTGGCCCTTGTGTATCCGTGTACCAACCACAATCCGGTCCGGATCATGCCGCACATAATAGGGGCCAGCCATGTCCAAGAACGGACTGGAAAAGCTCGCCCGTTCAAATCCAGCCGGAACGCCGCCCAATGTCAGGCCGCAGCTTTCACGCGTTTCGGGCTTTTCGGCGGTTCGTCTGAATCCAACCACTCGTTCAGCGTCTCATGGAAATGGCGAATTTTCGATTCCTGATATTGGGCGAACATGGTTTTGCCATGCGGGTGATTTTTCACGCCCTTCTGGACCGCCTTATGATTGAGATAGTCCTGGTTGAAAATCTTGAGCAGATAGCTGCCGAAATTTGGAGCTTCGGTATAATCATCATGCAGGTCGAGGAAGGTACATTCCGCGGGCTCAGGGCGTTCGGCGCCTTCCGGCAGCGGCAACATGTACATCACTTCATGCAGCGACTGCTCGGGATTGTCGCCATCGGGACGGAAACGATAGAAGATCGGGTTGAAATCTGCCCAGGGACTGATGTTCGGGAACACGCTGTAGAAGATGGAATCATTGAGATCCGCATCAGCGATCTCGTCAACATAATCACCCCAGACTTCGCGCATGTCTTCGCGGCGAGCACCGGCAATCGCATCGCGATATTCATGCGGCGTTCCCGGCGGGAACGGGGCATCCATGTCCTCTTCTTCGGGCGCAATCTTGCCACCGACCCAGTTGCACATATGGGTATCGGCATTTTTGACATCGCCTTCGATATAATTGGCCTCCATGTCGAACACGCCCTTTTTCCCGTTGGGAAATTCGACCTCGACACGATTCTCTTCCAGCCGCCGGTAGATATGATTGTTGATCGGATGGAGGAAACTCTTGAACAATTTGCCGTCCGGAAAAGCCGTCGGATCGGGGTTTTCCAGGCTGGTATGGGGGCTTGGCGGGCCGGAGGCGGACATGGCGCGGGACATGTTGTGCCACACGTCATATTTGCTGTTCGCATCGGAGAAAGTCGGCATCAACACCGGATGGGTTCCGACCACATGATAGCTTTCCATGAAGGCTTCCTGCGCTACTTTCCAGTTGCAAGGCAGGCGCTTGACCAGATGAGCAGCCTTGTAGCGACGTTCGAAAGGAATCCGGAAATGCCGGTCGATATCGCCGAGGAAATCTTCCAGCGGTTCACAATCGGGGTCGGGGTTGATGAAGATGAACCCCCCCCATTGACCCACCTGCACTTCGGTCAAACTGTGCGTCTCTTCGTTGACGGTCGGGAAATCCCACTGACAAGGTACTTCCTTGAGCTTGCCATTGAGCTCCCATGACCAGCCATGAAAGGGGCAGCGTATGGCCTTCAGTCCCTTTTTGTCCGCATCGCACAATGCGCGTCCGCGGTGAAGACAGGCATTGGGATAGGCCTTGTACTCGCCTTCAGCAGCGTGGACTATGATAAAGGAAAGACCCGCAATATCATAGACATGCGTATCTCCGACATTGGGAATATCGTCGCGGTGACAGGCCATTTGCCAGACCCGTTTCCAGAGCTTCTCGACTTCGCGGTCATGCTCTTCCTTTGTCCAGTACCGGCTGACCTCGACCTGGGTGACGCCCGGTTCCATCGGTGAATCTTCCAGATACACGGCTGGAGGCGGCACTGTATCGCCTTCGAGTATTTCATTATAGGAAATCCCGTTCGACCGATTGTGACCTGTAAGCGTCTCGACCATTATCTTCTCCTGAAAACCGAACTGTTGTTTATGCCACGCAAAATAGCGCACAACAGCGGTTCTGCCACTAGTGATTCTGGCAGCTGATTCCGGCAGCATTCCCTACTGTTTTTGAGAGGATAGTGCGTACGCCTTACCTGTGTATCCTCCGGAACAAGAAGCAGACATGAGTCTGCCCCAAAAGGAGAGCCTATCCGTGAAACTCTATTCGAGCCTGGGCCCGAACCCGCGTCTGGTACGCATGTTCCTCGTCGAAAAGGGGATCGAAGTCGAGCGCATTCATCTGGACATTATCACCGGCGAAAATCGCAGCGACGACTATGCCAAAAAAAATGTCATGCAGACCACGCCGACCCTGGAACTGGACGACGGCACTCTCATTTCGGAGTCGACCGTGATTTGTGAATATCTTGAAGAAATCCAGCCGGACCCCGTTCTGATCGGATCGACGCCGGAGGAACGCGCGGAAACCCGTCGCTGGGCCCGGCGGATTGATCAGGAAATTGCAGTGCCAATGACCATGGGATTTCGCGGCGGCGGGGGACGGCCCATGTTCGAACCCCGCATGAATGTGGTCAGCACCGAAGCCGCCGCCGAATTGGCCGCCATGTCCGACAAGCACTGGCTTTGGCTCGATGCGCAGCTCGGCGACAAGGATCATATCTGCAATGGCAAACTGACACTCGCTGACCTCGTCGCTTTCTGCTTCATCAAATTTGGTGGAACAGTGGGCTGGTCCCTGCCGGACGGCGCCGACAATCTGACCCGATTCGCCGCGCAGATGGAAGAACGCGATTCGGCTGAAATCTGGCGCGGCGAAGAATGACCGGATCACCCGCCACCCTCGCCAAACTCGGCACGATAATGCAGATCAGCTATGTGCCGGACGATTATGATGCGGCGCTGGAATACTGGACCTCCAAAATGGGGGCCGGGCCGTTTTTCCATACCGAGGGTGTCCAGGTTGAGAATGTCAAATTCCACGGCGAACCTTCGGACATTCAATTCTCCATGGCCATCGGCTATTGGGGCGACATTCAGGTCGAACTGATCCGGCCGGACAATGACGCACCCTCCATGTTCCGCGAGTGGCGGGAAAAGGGCCTGCAGGGGGTGCAACATCTCTGCCTGATCGTCGATGATCTCGCCGATGCCCGCGCGCTGACCGAAGAAGCCGGCGGCGAAGTGATCCAGGAAGTCAGCCTGCCGGGCGGTGTCGGTGGCGCCTTTTATGCCGACTATGGCGGCGGCCCCGGAACGATAATCGAATATCTGCAGATCCCGCAGCCCGGCCTCGATGGCTTTGAGGCGATGCGGCAGGCGCATTTCGCCTGGGATGGCACCACGGATCCAGTGATAGGAAGGTAATGAGATGAACGACACACCCGAAAGACGCCCTGACCAGAAACCCATTAAGTGCGTGCTGGTCGTCGGAGGTCAGTATCACGACAATGATTATGCCCGTCTAGAACTGCTCAAGCTGCTTGCCGAGGATGACCGCATAAGGGTCCGCGTTTTCGAGGATTATGAGAATATCGAGGCCATCCAGAATACCGATATCCTGATTAGCTACACCTGCAATGTCGTCCCCAGCGAAGAGGCGCAAAACACGATTCAGAATTTCGTGAAAAGCGGCGGCCACTATTTCGCGTTGCACAGTACCAACTCGGCTCTGGAATTTCTGGAGAACGGGCTGGTTGATGCACCGGACAGCATGCCGGTCATGTTCGATACACTGGGCACGAGATTTCTCACTCACCCGCCAATCGAGCCATTCACCATTCGCAATGCCCAGCCGGATCACCCGCTGGTTAAAGGCATACCCGAAACATTCACATCGGGAGGCGAGCAGTATCTGGTCGAAACACGGGCGGATCTCGAAGTGCTGCTCGATACCGAATATGACGGAGAAGCCAGTCTCGAAGGCTTTGTTTACGACGACATGCCAAAAGAACGCCATCCGGTTTTCTATATTCGCCGGATGGATCAAGGCGCCGTGCTGTATCTGACCATGGGTCATTGCCGGGGTCATTATGACATGGAGCCGGTTCTCGACTGGTGGCCGGAGATTGACCGTTCGGGCTGGGAACAGCCGATCATCTATGACTTGCTGCGGCGCGGAATCACATGGGTCTGCGAACCGACGATCGCGAAATTCTAGTTATTTACACGAACCCCAACAAAGGAGAGCAACATGGAATTGGGACTCAAGGGCAAAAAAGTCATTCTGACAGGCGGGAGCCGCGGTCTGGGCCGCGCCGCACTGGAACATTTCGCGAAGGAAGGCGCAGATATCGCGTTCTTTTCACGCGATGCCGAGCAGGTGGCGGCGGCCAAAAGCGAACTCGAAGCACATGGCGGCAAGGTTTTTGCCGAATCCTTCGACATGACCGACATGGACGGCTATCCGAAATGGCTGGAAAAAGCAGCTGGCGAACTGGGTGGCTGTGACATCTTCATCCACAATGCGAGCTCTTCAGGGGCCGGCGCTACGGGCGACTGGGAAGTCACGTTCAACACTGACATTGTCGGTGCGGTGAAGGCAATGGAAGTGCTCGAGCCGCATCTGGAGAAATCCGATGACGGCAGCGTGATCTTCATGTCGTCAACCGCCGCGTTCGAGACCTTTGTCGCGCCACAGGCATTCAACGCGATGAAAGCCGCGCTGATCACCTATGGCAGCCAGCTCAGCCAGGCGCTGGGTCCCAAGGGCATTCGCGTAAACATGGTATCACCGGGTCCGATCAAGTTCCCGGGCGGCAACTGGTCCCAGATCGAAAAGGGCATGCCGGAATTCTACGAAATGACCAAAGCGGGCTTTGCCCTGGGTGATTTCGGTGGGGCGGACGATATCGCCCGCAGCGTGGTCTTTCTCGCCAGCCCGGCATCGAGCTACACCACCGGCGCCCACCTCGTCATCGATGGCGGCTTCACCAAGCGCGTCCAGTTCTAGATGTCCGGTTAGACAGGACAAGACTACCGGTTTTTCCCGGGAAGCGGCTTGTCCCGCTCATGGATATGGCGGCGCGGAGCCTTGTAGCCCGCGCCGCTGACGGTTCTGATCTCTGATATCTTTGCCATCTGGAGACATTCTCATGCACGTCACAATATTAGCCAGCTGCGCAGTCCTCATCATCATGACTTTGCTGCTCGCATTTTGGACCAGCTTTCAGCGAGTGCAAAGCGATACCATTGCTTTCGACACATCCGTAGAACCCACTTCGGTCATGGCAAAGGCCAAACGCGCGCACGGCAATGCCGCCGAATATTCCGCACTCCTGATCGGCCTGTTTCTCGTCGTGGGGTTTGCCTATCAGGGCCGAGATCTTGGCGCTTTCGTGACCTCGGCCATCATTGTCGTGACCGCTGCCCGGGTATTGCACGCGATCGGGATATTGACCTGTGCCACACTGGAACGGGCCCACCCGCTAAAGGCAATCGGAGCTACGGTAACCTATATCGGGGGCGTGATCCTGGCGATCATGAGTCTCGTCAGAATTTTCTGATACCGCAGCGCCCCTGGTGCTTCCTCAGTTCACCGCACGGTCCTTGCCTTCCCAATAGGGCGCGCGCAGATCCTTGCGGAGAATCTTGCCTGACGGATTGCGTGGCAATGCGTCGATAAAGTCCACGGATTTCGGGCATTTATAACCGGCGATGCGTTCGCGGGCATCGGAGATCACATCGGCTTCGGTCAATTCCTGACCCTCCTTCACCACGACGCAGGCTTTCACCGCCTCACCCCATTTTTCGTCGGGCACTCCGATTACGGCGACGTCGGCGACCTTCGGATTGGCGTAGATGGCATTCTCCACTTCGGCCGGATAGACATTTTCCCCGCCCGAAATGATCATGTCCTTCAGCCGGTCCTGGATGTAGAGATAGTCGTCCTCGTCCAGATAGCCCGCGTCGCCGGTATGCAGCCAGCCTTCGCTGTCGAGCGTTTCCGCTGTCGCTTCGGGACGGTTCCAGTACCCCTTCATGTTCTTCGCCGACCGGGTGGCAATTTCACCAATCGTGCGCGGCGGCAGGGTTTCCTTGCTCTCCGGATCGATAATCTTGATCTCCACACCCGGCAGCGCAGTGCCGACGGACCGCATTTTCTCGTTGCCTTTGGGATCATGATCTTCCGGGTTCAGCGTGACGATCGTCCCGCTGGTTTCGGTCATGCCATACATCTGCACAAAGCCGCAGCCCAGCACATCCATCGCGCGTTTCATCAGCTCGAGCGGGATCGGGGACGCGCCATAGGTGATATATTTGAGGTCGGAGAAATCGACGTCATTGGCGCGGGGATGGTTGAGCAGGATCTGGATCGCGGCCGGCACCATGAAAATCTTCGAAATATTATATTGCTCGATCAGCTCCAATGCCTGGGTCGGATCATATTCCGGCAGGACAATCGCGCTGCCACCGGCAAACATGACGGTGAGGCCGGTGCCGGTGCCGCTGATGTGAAAACAGGGCATGGCGAGCAATGTGATTTCGCCGGGTATCGGCTTCTGCCAGTCCATCAGGTCGTCTTCACGAACTTCGGCAGAGCGCGATGAGAATATCGACCCGCTCGTCATGATCGCGCCCTTGGGGTGGCCCGTTGTGCCCGAAGTATAGAGCTGCAGCGCGTCGTCATCTTGGGCGCAGGGGATCATCGGATCTTCGCCCTCAAACCCGTCACGCCAGGCCGGATAGCCTGCGAATTCCCCCTCCACCCGCTCGCTGCCAAGGATTAGCTCGACATGCTTGAGATCAGTTTCGATCTTTTTCACCAGATCGACAAATCCGGGCCCGATGAAGAGCAGCTTGGCCTGACAATCATTCAGAATATAGGCTACTTCCGGCGGCGCCAGGCGCCAATTGACCGGAACCATGACCGCACCCAGTTTAGCCGCTCCGACCATGATCTCGAAATAGAGATGGCTGTTCTTGCCCATATAGGCAATCCGGTCGCCCTTCCCGACACCCTTCGAGGCGAGGGCTTGCGCAGCCCTGTTGCTGTCGGCGTCCAGCCGGGCATAGGTCATCTCGTCGCCCTGGAAAGTGAAGACTACCTGATCCGGTTGTTCCTGCGCCTGGAAACGCACCACATCGCCAATAGAAACAATCTCGTCTTCGGTCATGTCCTGTCCTTTTCACATGCGATTCTCTGATCGCCTTCCACCACAGACACATAGGGAAGCGGGCGCTCACATACAGCCTGTCAGATTCACTAGCGCACGGACTGGCAGGCTTGCGATAAGGTCGCGCCATGAAAGAACTGGGGCTGCATCAGATCACGATGATGGACGGAGGGGCCGCGGGTCTGATCCGGCATGCCATCGACGCGAATGTCAACAAGCTGTGCCTTTTCACCACGTCTCCATTGCTGGAGAATGGACGTTCCATGTTCCCCGAGGTCGATGCCACAATGGCAGCCAGTTTTCGCGCCCGACTGGATTCCCATGGCATTGCCATTATCAATGCCGAGTATTTCCCGATCATGCCCGATCGGGATGTGGCAGACTATCAGCTCGCTATCGCACTGGCTGCTGCGCTGGGTGCCAAACGGATTGTCACCCATGTCCATGCGACTGATGAAGATCATGTTCTGCGCCAACTGCATCGGCTGTGCGATCTGGCTGAGGCAGAGGGTCTGGACGTGGGGCTCGAGTTTACAGGACTTTCGCCTGGCTGCGCCAGCCTGACACAGGCTGTGAAACTGCATCGTCAGCTGGACCGCGCCAACATGGGAATCGCAGTCGATGCGCTGCATTTCTTTCGCACAGGTGGAACGCTGGACCAGCTCCGGAAAGTTGATCCGGACAGTGTCAGCTATGCGCAGATCTGCGACGGCGCTGACATGCGTGTGACCAATGATTATCTGGACGAAGCGATGAACCGGATGATCCCGGGTGAAGGGGCGTTCCCCTTGGGCGAATTTGTCGATCTGTTCGGAGATCATGTCGATTTCGATGTCGAAGTGCCCTGTTCACGCCTCCCCGCTGGCATGACGCCCGCGCAATGGGCGAGCAGGGCATTTGTCGCCAGTGAGGCCTTGTTTGCAAAAGAGGAGAATATCCCATGACCCCGGAAAACCTTGTCGATCGGACCCGGATTACCGATCATGTCCTGAAATATGCCACCGGAATCGACCGCCACCAGTGGGATTTGTATCGGTCCATTTTTGCGGACGAGATTGTCATGGACTTTTCCAGCTGGTCCGGCCAGCCCGCCGCTCCGATGACAGCCGATGACTGGGTGACCGGGGTCCGCGCAACGCTGGAGCCGTTTGATGCGACCCAGCATGTGCTCACAAACTTTGTCATTGAGGTCGATGGAGATTCCGCCACCTGTACCTGTTACATGTCCGCACATCACCATCTGGTCACGGGTGACCTTCGGGAGATGCAATCGATTGGAGGATATTATGTCCATCAGCTCAGGCGGGAAGGCAATGGCTGGCTGATCCATCACACGCAGCTCAATGTCACCTGGGAAATGGGGGATCGGGGTCTGTTTGAGCGGGCCGCGCTGAGATCAGCCTGAAGGCATCCCTGCGGCTGATCAAGACCCATTGTCTCCAACTGGAGGCGGGGAAACCGGCAGCGGCAGATCTGACAGATCCAGCCAATCATTGGCAGCTTCACCATTCCCGGACACGCCATAATAGCTGTCGAGCACAGCGAAAGGCAGTTCAAATGGCCGTCCCCAGTTACTGTTCCACATCGCGGCGACACCGGTACGGCTGATCGGATCGAAAATCAGCGTCGCCCGATAACCGTCCACCGCGCCGCTATGCCCGACCAGCAGCCGTCCGCGATAGACAAAGCGCCGCCAGCCCAGACCATAGGATGGCTCGGTCAGGGCACGGGCCAGATCGCGGCCATAGACGCGCCCCGTGCGAACAATCGGTGCATGAGATGCAGCCAGCTCCGCACTGGTTATCACATCAGCATTTTCCCCCATCTGTGCTCGCAACCAGCGCGCCAGATCGACAATGTTGCTGCTGGCCCCCGCCGCAGCCGGCAACAGGAAGTAGGATTCTGCCAGCGTTCGCACCTCATCGCCGCGATGGGGCCGCGCCCAGCTCTCGGCGCTTGTCAATCCGCGCAAGCCGAAGCGGGCGCTGCCCATGCCGAGGGGTGTGAACAACTGTTCCTGTACCGCATCCGAGTAAAGTGTCCCCGCGGCATGACCCAGTATCTCGCTGGCGGTATCGAATGCGATATTCTGATAGCTGTGGCATGTGCCCGGAATGCATTGCAGCGGAGCGGTGCCCAGACTGGCGCGGAGCAACCCCGGACTTTCGCCATCCTCCAGCTTGCGGTCGTAAGCATTTTTAGTCAAACCCGTCTGATGCGACAGCAACTGCCGCAATGTGATGCGGTCATTCGCTCCGCCGGGGAGCCGCAACGAGGTTCGCCAGGTGCTGATCGGACTGTCCAGATCAAGAGCGCCCTGTGCGGCAAGTTTAGCTGCCAACGTGCCCGCCACGCCCTTTGAAACCGAGGCCCATCGAAAGACGGTCTCAAGTTTGACGGGTTCCGACGACCGCTTGTCAGCGACGCCATAGGTGCCGATGAAGCGCAGATCGCCGTCTTCGACGATCGCCACTGCCAGCCCTGCCATTTCTGGCCGCTCCGCAACTGCAGCGAATTTCCGATCGAGCCTCTGATAGTCGATCTGTCCCTGCCAGTCCTCTGGCTCAGTCGGCAGAATGTTCTGCCTTTTCGGCTCCGCCGCCGCTGACAGAGGAAAGCCAACCTGTCGTTCAAACAATGCCTGATAGCCATAGAGGCCGATCAGAAAAAGCGCGGCGATCCCAAATGCGGCGATTAGAAACCCGCGCATCGCTGGCAGATCAGGCCGCTTCGTAGGAAGCTGTAGTCTTCGCGGCAACTTCCTCTGCGGTGACGCCCGGTGCCAGCTCGATGAGCCGGAACGGGCTATCATGATCCGCCCGGTGGAACACGCACATGTCGGTGATGATCATGTCGACAACATTGGTGCCGGTCAGCGGCAAGGTGCATTCGGGAATGAATTTCGGACTCCCGTCCTTGGCGCAATGGTCCATCACCACAATGATCTTCTTTACGCCGGCCACCAGATCCATCGCACCCCCCATGCCCTTGATCATTTTGCCCGGGATCATCCAGTTCGCGATATCACCATTTTCCGCCACTTCCATCGCGCCCAGGACCGTGAGATCAATATGCCCCCCGCGGATCATCGCAAAGCTGTCGGAGGAAGAGAAGTAGCTGGACGATGGCAATTCGCTGATTGTCTGTTTCCCCGCATTGATAAGGTCCGGATCAATTTCGTCCTCATGGGGGAAAGGCCCGATCCCCAACATGCCGTTTTCGGATTGCAGAGTCACTTCCACCCCATCCGGGATGTGATTCGCCACCAGCGTCGGAATGCCAATGCCCAGATTGACATAATAGCCGTCTTCCAGCTCCTGCGCCGCACGCGCAGCCATCTGATTTCTGTCCCAGGCCATTCTATCCTTCTTTCTCTGCTTCAGCGATCGGTTCTTCTGTGGTTTGCGCTTCCGCCGTCCCTGGTTCAGGAGCGGCAACAAGCGGTGGCGGGGCCACAAACCAGCCCGCGCCGAACATATGCTCCAGTGTGATCGCTCCGTCAGGATTACGCAGATAGTCATAGAGCTCATCAAAATCGGAGCGCTTGTCGCCGGCAGCCGCAATTATACAATAGGAGCGCGCGGCGTCCCAGCGGCGAGCCTGTTTGCGATCTTCGGCGCCCCGGTTCAGAAACAGAAAATCATCCGCTTCCGAAGCAGTCAGTCCGGCTTCGGCGAGAATGGCGACAATGCGGTCTGAGGTATCCGCGGGCTGATCGGAGAGCCAGATCACGCTGATTTTCGCTGATCGCATTGCACTCAATGCTTCGGTCAGTCCTCGCTGCCAGTAAAGCCTATCCGCTTCCAGCCAATTGGGCACATCCTTATCGTCCAGGTCAATCAGCACTGCCGGAGGTTTTCCGGCACAGGAGATCATTTCGGGTTTTTCCAGCGCAAATCGCGGCTGCAAAACCGCCGACCTGATCCCCTCACCTTCTTCAATTTTTTGTGCCTGCCCGAGCGCAAAACTGGCAAAATCGAGATAGGCCGAAACGGCATTGTTTCCCACCGGGCGCTGAAAACGCGACATGTATCTTTGCAATTGAATCCCGCCCGGTGAACCCGCTTCCCATTCCACGGCACCACCTTGTCCGGCATATTCGGCGCGTGGACCAGTCTCCGTCTGACTTCCAATCGCCGGAACGTCGCGCGCACCGGCTGCCACAAGATCGCGCTTAGCCCGCTCGCGGTCGATCTGGCCCTTTCCGATCATACCCGCGGCGGCCAGCGGCAGCACGGCGGCCACACAACTGGACAGAAACGGCAAAATCGCAAGCGGAAAGAATAGGCGAAACACAACGTTTTTCATTCCGGCGGCTCGTAATCCTGTACCGTATCCAGATCCGTTGTGTTGCGCGCGCGTTCGGCATCGACACCCCTCCAGATGCCTGCGAGTGCGTCGGCTTCGCTGATCCCGTAGGCCTGCGCATAGGCCCGTGCGCCGTGACGGATGCAATCGACCATCAACATGCCGAACATTTCCGGCTGCTCGAGCTTGTCCGGCTGAATCAGACAGGTTGCGCCCGCACCATCCTCTACCCAGAGCCGCGCCACTTCGTGGGACTGGTCTAGAAAATCAAAGTCATCCACTGCAATGGCATTGTCGAAGCGCCCGCCGGTCTTTTTCCTGCTGAACATCAGCTCGTCTCCCTCTCGCGGGTCATGCGAAATTCGATCTTCTTGTCATAGGGAGCCCCGCAAATCAGCCGTTTGACATAGATGCTCGGCAGATGAATGGCATCCGCATCCAGTTCACCAACTTCCACGACCTCTTCGACTTCCGCCACACAGATCTTTCCGGCCGTGGCCATGGGCGCATTGAAATTGCGCGCGGTCTTGCGGAAAATCAAATTGCCGGCCTTGTCGGCTTTCCAGCCCTTGATCAGACACAGGTCCGCGTAAATGCCACGTTCGAGAACATAATCCTCGCCATCGAAACTCTTTACTTCCTTGCCCTCGGCCACCTGTGTGCCGACTCCGGTTTTGGTGTAGAAGCCCGGGATTCCCGCCCCGCCTGCCCGGCAGCGTTCGGCCAAAGTGCCCTGGGGACAGAATTCCACCTCCAGCTCTCCGGACAGGAATTGCCGCTCAAATTCCTTGTTCTCACCGACATAGGACGAGATCATTTTCTTTACCTGCTTCGACCGGAGCAGCTTGCCGAGGCCTTCGTTGTCAATCCCGGCATTGTTTGAGGCGATCGTCAGGTCTCGGACGCCATTGTCCTGCAGGGCGTCGATCAGCCGCTCGGGAATGCCGCAAAGCCCGAACCCCCCGACACATAAGTGCATGCCGTCAAATAGAAGGCCGTCCAGAGCCGCACCTGCATCCGCATAGATTTTCTTCATGTCATGCCCTTTTGCTTCGGTCGAGCACCTGTAGCGCAAGCGGGAACAGAGCGTCCAGAATAGAATATATTTCCCTCCGCTTATCGGTTATGGGCCGATTTGTGATCCGTATTCTGGCCTGCCTCTCGCTGATAGTCTTTCTTGTCCCCGTCACCTATGTGCGCGGACCCACCCCGCCGCCAAACGACAGTCAGTTTATCAACCTCGAACGTTTGGCATTTGATTCTTCCAATCCGAAAAGGGTTCGCACCGGAAGACTGGAATTTCTGGATGGTTGGAAACTGACCAGTGAAAACTCGTCATTTGGCGGCATCTCTTCCATGCTTTTGCTGCCGGAAGACCGGTTTTTCATGCTGAGTGACGCAGGCGTGCTGATCGGATTCACGCTGGATGCGGACAGGAATCGCGCGGTACGTCCCTTCATAGCTCCACTGCCCGACGGTCCGCCCAGGGAAAACCCGCATGCGCGACTTAACTGGGACGCCGAATCGCTTCTCCATGATCCGGAGACGCAACGTTTCTGGGTCGGCTTTGAACGCCAGCACAGTGTTTGGCGCTACAGCCTTGATTTTGAACGGAAAGAATCGATGTGGCGCGTGCCTGCCATGGCGAATTGGCCCCTGAATGGCGGCGCCGAAGCCATGCTGCGATTGCCCGATGGCCGGTTTCTGGTTTTTTCCGAATCGGCCGAATATGAACAAGGTGGTTCCGAAGCACTGATCTTTAATGGCGATCCGTCTGAGCCCGGCACCGCCTCGGAACTTTTCGGTTATCGGCCGCCGCAGGGCTATAACCTGACGGATGCAAGTTTGCTGCCTGATGGAACCGCCCTGCTTCTGCACCGGCGGTTCACGCCGCTGGAGGGTGTCTCCGCCATCCTGTCCATTGCCGATCCGTCTGAAATTGCAGCCGGCAAAGTCTGGACTTCAAGGCGCATCGCTGTTTTGAAACCACCCATGACGATCGACAATATGGAGGCGCTGGCCATCAGCCAGGAAATGCATGACGGGAAACCCGCCACCATAATCTGGATCGCGTCAGACGATAACTTTCAGGCGATCCAGGAATCTATCCTGCTGAAATTCCGCCTGCTCAAGGGGCGCAAGCGGCCGTCCGGGAAAAAGACGGCCCCCGAAACCGAAAAAGCCGAGGAAATCCCCGGCTCTTCATCATTGAGATCTGAAAAAAGTGACCGGCCCGAAGGCTAGTGGCAGTCGCTCAGGCAGCTGCCTGTTTCTTCGCGATTTCCTTCTTAATCCGGCGCACGCGCAGGCTCAGCTTGTCATCGGCGGTTTTCAGCAGCCAGTTGTCAAGGCCACCAACATGCTCGACCGAACGCAGGCCGTGAGTCGAAACGCGCAGCTTGATGCCCTTGCCCAGCGTATCGGACAGCAGGGTCACATTCTGCAGGTTGGGCAGAAAGGTCTTTTTCGTGCGGTTTTTGGCGTGCGACACATTATTGCCTACCAGCCGAGTTTTACCTGTCAGTTCGCAAATTCGCGACATCGCTTCAGTCCAATTTCTTGTTAGTGAGTGATTCCCACGCGGGAAAGACAGCGCACCTAACTGCAAAACGGCAGTTCGTCAAGCATGGCAGCGCGAATATTTGGCGCCGCACTGCCCACTGGTCAGGACCGAAACATCGCGCTAGGCGCTGAGTATGACCAAGGAAAGCTTTACCTCCCACATGGCAGATGCCCTCGCTCTGGCGCGCGATGCCGAGCAGGCCGGAGAAGTGCCGGTGGGCGCCGTTATCGTCCGCAAGGGAGAAATTGTGGGCCGGGGACATAACCTGACCCGCACCGGACAGGATCCCACTGCCCATGCCGAAATTGTCGCGATTCGGGAAGCGGCCCGGGCACTTGGCACGGACCGGCTGGAAAATTGCGACCTGTGGGTGACGCTTGAACCCTGCGCCATGTGCGCTGGCGCCATCGCGCACGCCCGTATCCGGCGGCTATATTATGGGGCCAGCGACCCCAAGGGCGGAGCTGTCGAAAGCGGGATTCGCTTTTTCAACGCAGATACCTGCCACCACCGGCCCGAAATCTATTCAGGTCTGGATGAAAATGCGTCGGCGACATTGCTCAGAGACTTCTTCGCTGGCCGCCGCGACTGATTTCGCCATCAGTGCACGAAACGCGCCACGACATCCCGATAACTGCGGCTCACCTTGACCTGCGCGCCTGACCCCAGGATCAGGAAACATTCGCCATTGGTGTGCGGCTTGACCTCGCGGACCTGACTGAGATTGACGATGGTCGAGCGGTGGACCCTCTGGAAATGCCGTGGGTCGAGCCGTTTTTCCAGATCCTTCATGGTTTCGCGCAGGATCAGGCTGTTGTCGGCGGTGTAGATACACATATAGTCGCCTGCCGCGTCGATCCGTTCGATCGTGTCGACATCCACCCGGAAAATCTGGCCGCGATCCTTGACGTTGATCAGCTTTTCATAACGGCTGGAAGCCGCGGGTTCCTCGGCATTCTCGATATCCGCCATCGCATTGGGTGCTACTTCGCTGAGCACGGATTTCAGCTTCTCGATTTCCTCGGTGCCGCGCTTTTCCGATAGCCGCTTGCGGACCCGGTCCATCGCATCGGCGAGCCGGTCCGGTTCCACCGGCTTGACCAGATAATCAATCGCCTCGGCTTCAAAGGCCCGCACCGCGTGGTCCGCATAGGCGGTCACAAAAATGAACAAAGGCGGCTCGATTTCCATCACGCCTTGAACAACCGAAAAGCCATCAAAACCCGGCATCTGGATGTCGAGAAAAACCAGATCAGGTTTCAACGTCTTGATCTTGCGGATCGCTTCGCGGCCATTGCTGCAGGTATCGATAATCTCGATATCCTCATATTTTTCGAGCCGGATCTGGAGGCCCTGGATGGCCAGTTTTTCATCGTCGACTAAAATTGCCTTGATGGTCATGAATTCACTTCCTTGTGCTGTACCGTCGCCAAAGCCGGTGATGTCACCGTCTCCCCTTGCTGGTCGACTTGACTGGTATGCTCCCCAAAAATTGCTTCATTCCTGATTTGCGTATTCGAGCTTGCGTCTTCTGCCGCCTCGCGGTCAATCTGTTCCCGGGTTTCGAAGGGAATCGCAATGATCACCGAAAAACCGCTGCCGGCCGAAGAAACAATCTCGAAGTCATGGTCTTCTCCATAAGCCTGGTTTAATCGCTCCTGAATATTGCCGAGTCCAACCCCGGTAGATTTTGTGGATTTGTCGACAGGGCCGTTCATTCCAGGCCCGGTATCCGATACCGTGATCCGCACCCGGTTGCCTTCCAGGCCAGCAATAACCGAGATATCCGCGCCGCTTTCCATCGGCGTGACCGCATATTTGATTGCATTCTCGACCAGCGGCTGCAGCAGCAGGGAAGGCAAGAGCGCATCCCGCACCGCTGGATCAATCTCGAAATGTGGGCGCAATCGTTCTTCAAATCGCATTTTCTCGATATCGAGATAGAGATGCAGTGTTTCCACTTCCTGCGCCAGGGTCACGCGACTATGGACCTCGTTGACCAGCGTGTGGCGCAAAAAGGAGGACAAACGGGACAGCATCGCATTGGCCGGTTCGGTCTGGCGGAGCAGCACCAAAGTCGAAATGCTGTTGAGCGTGTTGAACAGGAAATGCGGGTTGAGCTGATAACGGAGCATGGCGAGCTGGGCCCGCGTCGCCTGGGTCTCCAACCGCATCAGCTGGTCATTCTGCTCCTCCACCCGAAGGAAGAAGTTGATCGCGTAATATAATGCGGACCAGGCCCCAAGCATCGTGAAATCGAGGAAAAACGCGCCAAGGAACAAGGTGCCAAAGCCGCTTTCTGCCGCCGGGTTCTGGATCAGGAACACCCAGGCATCGATAAAGGCAAACAGCGCCGCCGCAGCGATCAGCACCGCAATTGTCGATCCCCAAGTCACGATCGGTTTGCGGTGAATCAGGCTTTTGTAGATAACCGACAGCAGCAGGGTGATCGAATAGCCGGTAATTGTCGAGATGATGACCGGCACCAGAAAACTGAGCGGCTGACCATTGGCAATGCCCGACAATCCGCGCAGGATCAGCGCACCGGCCCAGCCTGCGGATTGCAGATTCCAGAACGCGCGGTTCTTGTTGCCAAAAAACGGTTGGGGACGAATTTCTATGACGGCCATTGCCCTTCCTATAGCGGCCCATTGCCGATTGGGAAAGAATCCCGTAAACTCGGCAAAAATACGCGAACGCGTCCCTCCGGGCGCAGGAATGCAAATTGCCTTGCATTCCGAGACAAAAAGCCAAGGAGAGCGAGATGGGCGGCCCGAATGAAGTGACAGCAAAATTTGCGTCGATGGAAGAAGGCACGGAAGAGGACTGGAAAATTATTGGCGGCCATTACATGCCGTTTGCCAGCAAGGTTGCCGACCGCGTGCTAGACCATTTGCGCTTGCTGGATGGCGACTATGGCGGCTTTCCGGTCGACCGGCTGGAACATAGCTTGCAAACCGCCACCCGCGCCCATCGCGACGGCCGTTCCGACGATTATGTCGTCATGGCTTTGCTGCACGACATCGGCGATACATTGGGCACGTTCAATCATCCTGATGTCGCCGCTGCGATCCTGAAACCTTTTGTCAGCGAGAAGCTGCACTGGATCACCGAAAAGCACGGGATTTTCCAGGGTTATTATTTTTTCCATCACCTCGGGCAGGACCGCGACATGCGGGAACAGTTTCGCGGACATGAGCATTTTGAAGACTGTGCCGAATTTTGCGAAAAATATGACCAGTCCGCTTTTGATGCCAATTATGACAGCGCACCGCTGGAGTTTTTCGAGCCAATCGTGAAGCGGGTGATGGCGCGGCCGATTAACAGCATTTATGTGAACGAATAGGCCACGGACCCAACAGACTTGTTGATCAAGTGACTGGATCCACGGTCAATCCTCTTCCTGTTGTGGCCTCAATCCGGACGTGGGCATTGGCTATCTGGCTGGATGGCGAATAGGGATCGGAGCGCTGAAAGTCGGCTTTTGAGGCCGCGCATGGCATTGCCGATATCAGCGCACCGCAATATTTATGGACGCAATGCAAGATTCAGTTTGCACCGCTGTGGACCGCCACAGGACCTGGTTGATCGCCGAGGATGAAACGGTTGATCAACACTGGATCGAGCGTTGCATTATTTTGGGCGAGTATCTCGTTGCCGAGCGCAATGGGCAGCCAGTTGGTTTTCTGAGATGGAGCTGGTTCTGGGGAAAGATTCCCTACATTGACATGATTCGCGTTGAGCCTTCCCTTCGGCGATCCGGCATTGGGACATTGCTTTTGGATCACCTGCAGACATCCGCAATTCGGCAAGGCGCAAAGATGTTATTGACCTCATGCGAGACCAGCGAACAGGAACCGCTCGACTGGCATCTGGGAAATGGATTCAAAAAGGTTGGCGAAATAGAGTTCCCGACAGTTCAGAATTCCAGCGAACTGTTCCTGGCCAAGCGTCTGGATTAGTATTTTCCGCGTTTGCCCGGTGGTTCGCTGAATGGCCGATATGGATTATCCGGATGCAGCCGCCGCCATGTCCTAGAAATCCGGAAACCTGCCCTCAAGCTGCGGAGGGTTCGTTAATCTCTTTGAGATGACGGACGTTGAGGTCTTGCCGATCTTCGGAGTCACCCGAATCATGGTCGCGCAGTTCGGTTTCATCAATCCAGCAAAGGTCGTTCAGGCCCAGAACCCGGTCATCATGGGCCCGAATGGAAATGGCGGTGATCGGTTTGCGGTCCCGCGCATCTGCCAAAATCGGATTTGACGGAACACCGGTTTCCCATTTCTCGCCCCACTGGCGGATCGAAACGATGGTCGGCAGCAGTTCTGCGCCCTTGTCGGTAAGACGATATTCCACCTTGCGTTTGTCATGATCGCATGGCCGACGCGACATGATGCCTGCCTCGACCAGCCGCGTCAGGCGATTGGCAAGAATATTTCGCGCAATGCCTATCTCGCTGAGAAAATCCTCAAAATGCTTCACGCCGTTGAACGAGGCGCGCAAGATCATGAAACACCAGCGCTCGCCGATCACTTCCAGCGAGATTGGCAAACTGCAGCCCGACCCGAGCTCTGAGAGATTTTCCGTTAATTTGTCCATATGCCTCACCTAGCCGAGTTTTCGTGAATCCCAAAAAAAAATATAAGTTTTTAGTTGCAACTTAAAACCTAATAAACTAGGTACTGATTCGCAACCTAAATTGCAAACACTAATTTTCTCTCCCAGGCCACCAGATACCGGCCGCAATTGAATGAATGAAGAAAGGAAATCTCATGCTTCTCTCCCAAAGCCCTTCCCGCTCGCTCGTCACTCTGGCCGCCGCACTGGTCACCTCGAGCCTGATGTTCACCGCCAGCACCGCGTCGGCGCGGTCCAACGCCATCGTCTATACGGCCGAACTCGCCGCACCGGTCGAAGCCGCCAACCACATTATCCGCGGTACGGTCATCCGCTGCGCCGGCACCGAATGCAAAGGCACAAAGAGCGGTTCCTCGGCGCGTAGCGTTTGCGCCCGGCTCTCCCACAAGGTCGGACCGTTGGAATCATTCAGCTACAAGGGCGAAGCCATGGATGAAGAAGCCCTGGCCAAATGCAACGACTGATTTTCTGACCCCATACTGACCCGCCAGCCAATCCCGAAGTGATCCTCCCCTGAACTGGGCCAGGTTTCACGGCGGGTCAGAACTTCCCCGCAATCGGGGGCGCTGATGCCACATGTTTGCCCTTATCTTGGGAAACAGAACCGGCATCGGCGCTTTTTTTTGTTGCTCATCTGGCCAAAGACCAGCAATTTGGACCAGTGCTGAGACAATATGAACTGGTTGAGCGGGTACGCTCCTATGATCCGGACGCAGATGAAGATCTGCTTAACCGGGCCTATGTCTTCTCGGTTCAGAAACATGGCTCGCAAAAACGCGCCAGCGGCGATCCCTATTTCAGCCATCCGATCGAAGTCGCCGGGCTGATGACCGATCTCAAACTCGACCAGCAGACCATCGTCACGGCCTTGCTGCACGACACGGTGGAAGACACGCTGACCACGGTGGACGAGATCGGGAAACTGTTCGGGGAGGATATTGCGCGGCTGGTCGATGGTGTTACCAAGCTGTCAAAGATCGAGGCCCAGACCGACGATGAACGGGCAGCGGAAAACCTGCGCAAGTTTCTGCTCGCCATGTCCGACGATATCCGCGTGCTGCTGGTCAAGCTGGCAGACCGGTTGCACAATATGCGCACGCTGCATTTCATCAAGAGCGAAGCCAAGCGCAAGCGGATCGCCCATGAAACCATGGATATATATGCGCCGCTCGCGGAGCGCATCGGCATGTATGAATATATGCGGGAAATGCAATTGCTGGCCTTCCGGCACATGGAGCCCGAAGCCTATGAAACGATTACCGGTCGGCTGAAGGCGATCAAGGAAGGGGACGAGGGCAAGGTTGAGAAAATCGCCGGATCTATTCAGAAAGCCCTGGCTAGTGGCGGTCTTGCCGCCGATGTCAGCGGCCGGGAAAAACATCCCTATTCGATTTGGAAGAAAATGGCGGAACGCCATGTCAGTTTCGAGCAGCTGACCGACATCATGGCATTTCGTGTAATCACCGACAACAGCGCGGAATGCTATCGGGCGCTGGGCATATTGCATGAAAAATGGAAAATGGTGCCCGGCCGGTTCAAAGATTATATCTCGACGCCCAAGCGCAATGGCTATCGTTCGATCCACACAACAATCATGCATGGCAACAACATGCGGGTTGAAATCCAGATCCGGTCCAGGCGGATGCACCAGGACAATGAATATGGGCTGGCTGCCCACTGGGCTTACAAGCAGGGCGGCGGACCAGATGGTCAAGCCGGCTGGATACGTGATCTGATTGAAATTCTCGACCACGCCGAAGATGCCGAGGAACTGCTCGAGAATACCAAACTGGCCATGTACCAGGACCGGATTTTCGCATTCACGCCCAAGGGTGCGCTCCTGCAGATGCCAAAGGGATCGACCACGGTCGATTTCGCTTATGCCGTGCATACGGATCTCGGCAATCAGGCGGTCGGCGCCAAGGTCAACGGCCGCCATGTTCCGCTGCGGACCCAGCTGACCAATGGCGATGTCGTCGAGATCCTGAAATCCGGCGGACAGGAACCGCAGCCGGGCTGGCTGTCCTTTGTGATTACAGGCAAGGCGCGGGCGGCGATTCGACGGTTTGTTCGCTACAAGGAGCGCGACGAGCTGATCGAGATCGGCACCAAATTATATGACGAGATTATCGAACGGCTTCCGGGAAAAGTTGGCAAGAAAGCGCTGAAGGCGGCACTTAAACGGCTGAAACTCAAGGATGATGACGAGCTGATGCTGGCCATCGGTACCCGGGACATTGGCGACCGCGAAGTCATGGAAGCGTTGATGCCGGGCAGTGCCAACGAGAATGATGATGACCGCGAATGGCCGGAACAGGACCGGGCGATTTCGATCAAGGGCCTGACACCGGGCGTGGCTTTCTCGCTTGCGGAATGCTGTCATCCGGTGCCCGGCGACCGCATCGTGGGTTTGCGCCGCAGCGGTGAAAATGTCGAAGTCCATGCGATTGACTGCATGCAGCTGGCCGATGGAGTGGATGCCGACTGGGTGGATCTCAGCTGGGGCCAGGATTCGGACGGTGCTGCTGCGCGGCTCGCGGTTGTGTTGCACGACAAGCCGGGAACGCTGGCCGAAATGGCTGGAATTTTCGGATTCCACAACGCCAATATCCTGCGTCTCAGAATGACCAATCGCGATTCACCCTTTCACACGTTCGAGGTCGATCTGGAAGTCCACAATGTGCACCATCTGATGCGAATCTTATCCGCGCTGCGGGCGTCGGATGCGGTCGCGCAAGCGGAGCGGCTGTAGGACCAAACAGTATGTCGATCAGCACGCATGTTCGTCGTGGACAAAAATCGCCTATTGGCCGGGAGGCAATGCCCCTTCGCGTTGCTGGATCTGCTGCTGCAGCATCTGCATTTGCTGCTGGGAGATAAACTCGACCAGCGTCACGTCGAATATCAGCAGGCTGTTGGCCGGAATTTCAGGGCCGGGCGAGATTTCACCATAGCCGAGATCTGAGGGGATCCAGATGCGATACTCGCCGCCTTTCTGCATTTTCTGCAGGGCTTCGGAAAAGCCCGGGACAACTCCGCCAACAGGAAAAACCACTGCATCTTCGGGCTGACCCCGGCCAACACTGGTGTCAAATTCGGTGCCATCGCGCAATGTTCCGGTATATTTGACCCGGGCAATGTCCGTGGCCACCGGATTGGGGCCTTCGCCCGCCTTGATGGTTTGGATCTGCAGTCCGGAGGCGGTCGTCTCTACCCCCTCCTTGCCGGCGTTGATCGCCAGAAACTGCTCGTCCGTTGCGCCGGTTTCAACCGCATCGCGCGTACCAAACCAGGCCAGCGCGGCTCCGATGAGCACCACCAGCCCAATTCCGATCCACATTTTTGTCAGTGTGCCTTTTTCAATCGGGCGGATCGGAACGGTGGTTACGGACATATAGGGTTCCTGATGTCAGGGTATTTCCGGGAAAACGGGAAACGAACTCAGATGGTTCCGTCACGCTCCATCCGCTTGCGCTCCATCTTGCGCGCGCGACGAACAGCGGCCGCTTTTTCGCGGGCGCGCTTTTCGGACGGCTTTTCATAGTGCCGACGCAGTTTCATTTCGCGATAAACGCCCTCGCGCTGCAGCTTCTTCTTGAGTGCCCGCAGGGCCTGATCAACATTATTATCGCGCACCATGATTTGCATAAGACTGAGTAACTCCGTTCAAAATATCGTGGCAAAACTGCTGTTGCAGCCGGAAAAACATCAACCGGCCGTAAAAGAGAATAGCCATAAATAAGGGTTTGCAGAAGAATCATTTCCCCGCAATTGCCTGCCGCTTACCAATTTCCCCCGGAGATGGCAAGTTTTTCCGGGCAAGTGCCTTCGATTTCCGAACAATTGTACAGGCCTGGGCATTCGCTATTTTCACCGCAATCTATATACAACATGCAACGGAATAATGGCCGATTCGAGGAGAATGATCATGGCGACGGCAATTAACGTGCAATCCAGCTGCAGCGAAGAGGAATGGAAAGCGCGGCAAAGGCTCGCTGCCTGTTACCGGATATTCGCCTATCTCGGCTGGGACGAAATGATTTTCAATCATATCACGCTGAAGGTTCCAGGCGAAGACGACGCCTTTCTGATCAATCCTTACGGGCTGCATTTCAGTGAGGTGACAGCCTCCACACTGGTGAAGATCGATATTGACGGAAACACGCTCGACGGATCAACCTATCCGGTCAACAAGGCTGGCTTCACGCAGCACAGCCTGTTTCATCGCGAATTGCCGGAAGTGCACGCCATCATCCATACGCACACCACTGCGACCATGGCCGTTGGTTCGGTTGAGGGCGGCCTGCAGCCGGTCAATTTCTACGCCGCGGCGGTCGTCCCCCGCCTCGCCTATCACAAGTTTGAAGGCGTCACAGTCCACGCCGACGAAGGCCCGCGCTTTCTCGCCAGCCTGGGCAAAAAACGGATGATGATGCTCGAAAATCACGGGCCGGTTGTCATGGGCCGAACACTGGAACAGGCGTTTCTCGATCACTGGGTCTTGCAGCGCGCGTGCGAGATTCAGATGCAGACCATGGCGATGGGCAAACCGATCATGATCGGCGAGGATGTGATCCGCAAGCATGTCGCAAGCCTGTCCGAAACGGCCATTGATCCGGCGATCATGGGTGTCCCCGAATTTGACGCCATGGTTCGCCTCGTCGACCAGCAGGACAAAAGCTGGCGCGACTGATCGCCTCTCCCGGTAAGCCAAACTTGTGTCGATATCGGCAACAGGCTAGGTCCCTGACGAGCTCAAACTGAACCCGGTCGAGGATGACACACGGAAACCCATGACCAGATTTACTGTCAATGACCGGCCGGTTGAATATCGCATGGACGAGGATACCCCGCTGCTTTGGGCATTGCGCGATGCGTCCAATTTGACCGGAACGAAATATGGCTGCGGGACTGGGGATTGCGGCGCCTGTATGGTCGAAATTGACGGCGAAGCCATCCGCAGCTGCCTGGTAACAATCGGCGAGCTCGAGGGGCGATTTGTCACCACCATTGAGGCTCTGTCCCGCGATCGCAGTCATCCGGTGCAACAGGCATGGGCCGCCGAAAATGTCCCGCAATGCGGCTTCTGCCAGTCCGGAATGATCATCGCCGCCGCCGTGCTGATCAAGAAAAACCCCGATCCGAGCAAATCGGAAATCGACGAAGCGATCAGCAATGTCTGCCGCTGCGGCACCTATCCGCGCATCCGCGAAGCGATTCAGCGCGCCGCTCGGCTTGCCAGCGGCGATGATGTGCTGAGCGCTGCACCGCCGCCCGGGATCGATCCGGAAGATGCGGCCAAGGCGGTCCCGGCGCTGACTCCGAAAGACTGAGGAGCGGGAATGAGCGGATGGGGATATCTGGCTGTTGCGATCGCCCTCGAGATTGTCGCCACGACGTTGCTCAAACTGTCGGACGGATTTGCAAAATGGCACTGGGGCGTGTTGTCAATCACCTGTTATTCGGCATGCTTCTGGGTGTTGGCACCGGCATTGAAAACACTGCCGGTCGGCGTGGTTTACGCGATATGGTCGGGCGCCGGGATCGTCGCGATCACCATTATCGGTGCCTTTTTCTTCGACGAACGCCTCGCCTTTCTGCAGTTCCTTTTCATCGCCCTGATCTTGATCGGCGCGGTGGGTTTACAGCTCACCACCTCGACGCACTAATCCGGGTCTCTGGATCACAGATTATTGATCATGCCGGGCCCTCCGCAACGGCCCAGGGAAGGGAGCGATTGGACCCGGCATGAACTTTTTCTGTCAAGCGATTAGAAGCGCCCGCTGATCGAGAATCGTGCGTTAAGCGGCGCACCGACGGTGGCCTGATGGGTGCTGTGCGAGTTGGGGAAATACAGCGTGTCCGTCACATTCTCGACATTGACCTGCACGCGCAGATTTTCGGAGATATCATAATAAGCCGCGGCATCTATGCGCGTATAGGCCGGCAGGACCGCACTGTTGCTGTTGTTGATGAAGCTGTCGCTCTGATGGGTCAGGCCAACTCCCAGTCCGAATCGTTCGGTCACCTGGATATTGTTCCAGATCGAGAACATGTTTTCCGGGAGTTCGCGTGGACGGAGGCCCGTGGGACCGGCTTGCTCCACTTGCTCGCCGTCGAGGAAGCTGTAGCCCGCTGTAATCGACCAACCTGCGGTAACCTGGCCCTGCAGTTGCAGTTCAAAGCCCTGGATCTGCGAGTCCACAATGACAAACGACCCTGCATCATTCTCGTCGACTTCCGGAGAACTTTGCTCGATCTCGAAAATTGCTGCTGTCAGACTCAGCCCCTGGGCAAAGTCCCACTTGATTCCCGCTTCCAGATTCGTGAACTGATCGGGTTCCAGTACATTGTTGCTGCCGTTGATATTTGCGAACTGTTCACCCGAACGCGGCTGGAAGCTTTCCGAATAACTCGCATAGATGGAGATATTCTCTTCCGGCTTGATGATGATGCCGCCGCGTGGAGAGAATTCCTCGTCCTTGCGGGTCCGGATTTCTGCATCCGGTACATTGTTGACCGTGATGTCAAAGCTGTCGAACCGGCCGCCGATCACGACATTGAGCCAGTCGGTCACTTCAATCTCGTCCTGGATGTAGAGCGAGAATACGTCGATATCGACACGGGTATCATCGTTCAGGTCTGCGAAAGTGTTGGTTGTCGCGCGGCCGTCGGCGAGCACGCCGACATTGCCACGCAAATTGATCGGGCGCGTGGCGTCAAAGACGGCCCGGTCCGTCCGCGGCGCACCGAAGAAGGGAAACGGATTGGTGGTCGGGTCGATCGCAAAATTGGCCACATCGGTGACGGACGTATCAAAGCGCGTATTGAGGCGATTTTGATCGGATGAGGTGCTGATATACTCGCCGCCGAAAATCAGCGTATGGCTGATCTCGCCTGTGTCAAATTCGCCAACAAGATTGCCTGAGAGGATGAAATTTTCGCGCACGGTCGTATCGATATAACCGTCCAGCTCGACCTGATTGGTGGCCGGATCATAATCATTGGCGAAGAAGTTGGAATAGACTTTGTCATAGTCGCCATAGAAGACGCCGATATTGGCTTTCCAGTTGTCCGAGAAGCTGTGCTGCAGATTGGCACGGATCAAATGCGCTTCCAGTTCCGTGAAATTATTCTCCGGGTCACCGAACACGATATCCTGCAAGGCTTCGACCGGACGACCATCGTCGCCGGTGGGAATGCCGCGGTCGATGAAACGTTCGTGATCGGCATATTCATAGGACAGGTCCAGCGTCGTGGATTCGCCCAGCTGAAAGCGCGCTGTCGGATTGAAGCCGATACGGTCGCCGTCAAAAAAGTCGCGATGGTTATTGAGGCTTTCGTAGGACGCGTTCAGTCGCACGGCGACATTCTCGCCGGCTGCCAGATTTACATCGCCCTGGATGCCGAATGCGCCAAAGGTATCGACGGAAATCTGACCGCCGCCAAAGGTTTCGCCGATCGTGCCTTTCTTGGTCACGCGATTGAGAATGCCTCCGGTCCCGCCGCGACCGAACAGCAAGGCATTAGGTCCACGCAGGATTTCTACCTGCTCCAGATTGTAGAGGCCGCGATAATATTGCACGTCATCACGGAAGCCGTCGATGAAAAAGTCTGCCGTCGAACGCACACCGCGGAATACAACCGCGTCGCGGTGACCCTCACCCTGGGAGTTGTTGACCCCGGGTGTATAGTCGACAATCTGGCCGATGCTGTCAAAACCACGGCGAGTTATCTGATCTGCCGTGGTGATGGAAAGACTTTGGGGAACATCGATAATGGGTGTGGGGGTTTTGACGGAATTGACCTGATCCGCATAGAGCACTTCGCCGACAACGACGATGTCGCTTTTGCCTTGATCTGCATCTGCATCCGATGCATTTGCGACCGCTGGCATCAGCATTGTCGAAGCCAGGAAGAATGATAAGGTATTGATTCTGGACATTTTTGATGTTCCCTTGCTTGTTATATATTGGAGATTCGATCTCGATTGCCGCACCAGTTATTGATAATAATTCTCATGTGCAAGAAAATTCCGCATTGGTCGCGATTTTGCTTGAAGAAGTCGATTCATGATGTTTTTTGGCAACAGTAACCGAACAAGGAGAAGGAAATGAAAGCGACGATCTGGCATAACCCCAAATGCGGAACGTCCCGCAAAACCCTCGCCATTCTGGAAGACACCCCAGGCGTCGAACTGACCGTCGTCGAATATCTCAAGCAACCGCCGAGCCGTGCCAAGCTGGAACAACTCTATCGCGATGCTGGAATCACTCCGCAGGAGGGCCTAAGAGTGCGCGGTTCGCCCGCCGAAGAGCTCGGGCTGACTGACGAGAGTGCCACGGCAGACCAGATACTGGACGCGATGGCCCGGGAACCCATTCTGATCAACCGCCCGCTGGTTGAAACGGACAAGGGGGTCCGTTTGTGTCGGCCGCAGGAAGTGGTGCACGAGATTCTCTGACAGTCGGGCCGTTTTCGGCGAACCCGTTAGACATTTTGTACCGAGTTTGCATCCATGGCCGTTATCGCAGTTTACAGTATGAAAGGTGGTGTCGGCAAAAGCTGTACCGCCGTCAATCTGGCGTGGAACAGTTCGGCACAAAGTGCACGCCGGACCCTGTTGTGGGATCTCGATGCGCAAGGGGCCGCGTCTTTCATTCTCAAGGGTGACAAGGTCAAGAAGGACCGCGCGCGCGCGATGATCGCGGGCGATGTCAAATCGGGCAAGCTGATCAAGCCGACGGCTTACGAGAATCTCGACCTGCTTGCCGCGGACGTCTCGCTGCGCGGACTCGATCGGCTGTTTTTTGAAATCAACCGCAAGAAGCATATGGGCAAGATCCTGCGCGAGCTTTCGAAAGACTATGACCGGATCATTCTCGACTGCCCGCCAGGCCTGACCGAAACCAGTGAACAGATTTTGCGCAATGCCGATTTCGTCATCGTTCCGGTCATCCCTTCCCCATTATCCGAACGGGCACTGAAGGATGTGCAACTGTTCCTCGATTCCACCGGCCGAAAACATGCGCCGCTGCTACCGGTCTATACAATGGTCGACCGGCGCCGGACGATCCACAAGTCGACGCTCGACAAACATCGCAAATGGCCTGTCATTCCGATGTCGAGTGATATTGAGCGGATGACAAAGCTGAAACGGCCGGTAGGGGAATTCGCTCCCAACAGCCCGGCGGCGCAGGCCTTTGCCAAAATCTGGCGGGGTATCGAAAAGCGGATCGCGAAAGGCTGAGCCAGCCCGGTTTGTGATCAGGCTCAGGCGGCGCGGTCGTCCGCCGCTTGGGCGTCCGGATCAAAATTTCGGAACAGGTCCAGTGCATCATGCGGCGCCATCGGACGGCCGAAATAATAGCCCTGGATTTTGCGGCAACCGAGTTTCTGGATCATCTTGACCTCTTCCTCGGTCTCCGCACCCTCGGCCGTGGTCGACATGCCGAGACTGTCCGCCATCGCCACAACGGCGCGAATGATGGCGAGGCTTTCGGGAACCTTCTTGGCGGCACCCTGCACAAAGCTGCGATCGACCTTGATTGTGGTGAACCGGGTTTTCCGCAAATAGCCGAGCGAAGAATAGCCGGTTCCGAAATCATCCAGCGAAAGGTTGATGCCCAGGGCGATGATCTGGTCCAGGACTTCGGTGGCCCCGGTTCCCTCGCGCATGAAGATGCTCTCCGTCACCTCTATCTCGAGCCGCTGCGCAGGGAGCTGGCTGTCCTGCAACGCGGACACGACCATGTCCAGGAAATTGGGATCGCTGAGCTGGTCGGCGGACACGTTGACCGCGACCTTGACCGTGGAGGGCCAGTTCGTCGCTTCCTTGCAGGCCGTACGCATCACCCATTCGCCGATTGGCACGATCAGGCGTGCATCCTCGGCCAGCGGGATGAACTTCGCCGGCGACACGACACCAAATTCCGGGTTGGTCCAGCGCAACAGCGCCTCAAAGCCCAAAACCCCGCCGGTATCCGCACTGACCACCGGCTGATAGTTGAGGGAGAATTCGTCATTCTCGAGCGCCTTGCGCAGCGCGATTTCCATAACCCGCCGCTCTTCCGCATGGACATGCAGTTTCGGTTCATACTGATTATGCGCACCGCCGCCCTGGTCCTTGGAGCGGTACAGCGCAAGGTCGGCACTGCGCATCAGCATTTCGACCGTGCGGCCGTCGCGTGGACCGATCGCGGTCCCGACACTGGCACCGATATAGAGCGTGTGCTGATCGACCTCATAGGGGCGCGACAGGGTTTCGATGATTTTCTTGCCGAGCATCTCCGTATATTGGGAGTCGCTGGCATCACGGATGACAATCGCGAATTCGTCACCGCCCAGCCGGCCACACAGCTCATTGTCGGTCATGATCGAGCGCAGACGATCAGCCACCCGAGCGAGCAGCCGGTCCCCCACCGGATGGCCGAGCGTATCGTTGACGGCCTTGAAGCGGTCGAGATCGATCATCATGAACCCGCAGCGCCCGTTCCACTTGTCGGAATTCTGCATGGCCTTGCCCAGTGTCTCGGTCAGCTGCAGCCGATTGGGCAGGCTGGTCAGCGTATCAAAACGCGCCATATGCGAGATTTTGTCTGCAGATTCGCGCTGTTCGGTCACATCCGAGCCAACGCCGCGGAAGCCGTGGAATACGCCGCTGTCATCGAGCTTGGGCGAAGCCGACAGCTCCCACCAGCGGGTCTCGCCACGAATTTGCACCGGGACCATCATGTTGCTGAAACTGTCCCGCCGCTTCAGTTTTTCCGCCAGATCATGCAGTGCCGGCGGAAATTTTCCGGTATCCCAGGATTGTCCGGCGACAAGTTGCAGAAACGGTTTGCCGTCAATTTCTTCCGGCGCCATGCCCAGCGCATGGGCAAAGCGGGGGGACACATGGGCAATGCGCCGCGATGTATCGGTCTGCCACAGCCAATCCGCGCCGGTATCCTCAAACTCCTTGAGCAGCAGGCTCACGACTTCACTTTTTTCGTTGAGATGCGCCTCGGCGACCTTGCGGTAGATGAAGGACCGACCGGTCATCATGCAGGAGGACAGCAGCAATGTGGTGATTGCCATCGATCCCAGTGTCATCTGGAAGCTGCCGACATGATACCAGCCGAAGATCATCGCGCCGCCGCTGATGCTAATGTAGAGAAGGCTGCTCAATGGAATGGCGGACAGCATCATGGCCGAACCGACCATCAGACAGATCATGATCGACCAGAGGTTCATCATCGCCGCCTGATCGCCGAACAGCGACAGTGTCACGAAACCGATGCCCCATATCGCACCGGCGGCAGCGGCAAGCAGATGTGCACTTGTGGTATCGCGCAGGTCTATGCTCTTGCGCTGCCAGAGCGCATGTTTCTTGAAAGTGATGTGGCTGTAGACATACAGGCCGCAAAGGGCGGCAAACCAGAGACCGGCCGCCAGCCAACCGACGCTGGCCGAGGCAATCTGCACTGCAAGAATGCCGCACACCACAGACCCGATGATTTTCACCATGTCATGCTGGCGAACACCTTCGAATTGCAATGCACGGATACGACCCCAGTCCACGCCTTCGGGATCGGCCAGGCCGATCAACACGCGCAGCGGGATATCCCGGGGCAATCCCGATTGAGACACTTTTTCTTCCACGGACTGTCCCTTACGCCGAAAACCTTATCGAAACGTAAGGATCATGGGGATTATCCCGCACTATTTTGTTAACCTGCGTTAACCTCTGTATTAACCACTGTCAGGCGGCAATTGCATAGGGCTGGATATCACCGGAAAGATAGAGGTTACGGGCCTTAGCGCGGCTCAGCTTTCCGGAACTTGTCCGCGGCAATGTCCGCGGGGGAACCAGCTCGATCACACAGTTCATTCCGGTAATCGACCGGACTTTTTCGCGGATCTCGTCGCGCAAGCGCAACCGCTCGATTTCATCCGATGTGCGGCACTGAACCAGCACGGCCGGGGTTTCTTCTCCGCCGGGTGTGGTGATTGCGAAGGCGGCAATGTCGCCGGCCTTGAAGCCGGGCAATTGTTCTACTGCCCACTCGATATCCTGTGGCCAGTGGTTCTTGCCGTTGATGATTATCATGTCTTTCGCCCGGCCAACGACATAGAGATAGCCGTCCGAGAGATAGCCCATGTCTCCGGTATCCAGCCAGCCATCGATCAGGCAGGCCTCCGTAGCTTCCGGATTCCGGTAATAGCATTCCATAACCGAGGGGCTCTGCATCCAGACCTTGCCCACCGTTTTTTCGGGCAGAACCGAGCCGTCCTCTGTGCGAATTTCGAGCAACGTATCCCGCACCGGCTTGCCACAATTGACAATCGCGCGATAGCGTTTCGGACGATTGCCTCCGGCGGGTTCGTCACCGGAAAGCTCGGTCTCTTCGACCAGTTCGACTTCCATCCCTTCACCGGGAGGCATCAGCGTCACCGCAAGCGTGGCTTCCGCAAGCCCATAGCTTGGCAGGAAGGCTTTCGCATCAAAATCCGCCGGTGCAAAGGCATCGGTAAAGCGCTGCATCACGTCGGGGCGGATCATGTCAGCACCATTGCCGGCCAGCCGCCATCGCGAGAGATCAAAGCGCTCCTTGACATTGGACTGGCTGCCGATGCGCCGGGCACAGATTTCATATCCGAATGTCGGCGAGAAGCTGCAGGATGTCCCCTTGTTGCGGGAGATCAGATCCAGCCACGACAAGGGTCGCCGGGCAAAATCCGCGGTTTTGAGATAGTCCGTGGACACCTGGTTGGCGACCATCGACAGGAAGCAACCGACCAGACCCATGTCGTGGTAAAAGGGCAGCCAGGAAACGCAGCGATCATCTTCGGTAATCAGCATGCCATGCGCATGCGAGCCGAGATTGTGCAGCAATGCTGTATGCGTGACGGCAACGCCATGCGGGAACCGCGTCGAGCCGCTGGAATATTGGAGATAGGCAATGTCGCTGCCCTTGGCTTCGGGGAGTTCGGTTTGCTTCGCTTCGCGTTCGGCAAACTTGTCCCATCCAAAAACCGGAATGTCGCGGGATGCGCCAGCCGCACTGGCCAGTTCGGTGATTTCATCGGGAAAAAGCAAAATGCACGGATCACAGCTGTCAAGCTGTACACCGATCTGGTCAACATAGCTTTCCTTGCCGCCAAAAGATGTCGGCAGCGGAAGCGGCACCGGCAGGGCGCCAGCATAAACGGCGCCAAAGAACAGGGCGCAAAATTGCGGCTCGGTATCGGCAATCAAGGCCACCCGATCACCGGGCTTCACTCCGAACGCCATCAGCCGATGCGCCGCAGCCAGGGCGTCTTCGCGCAGCTCCGAAAATGGATAGACCTTGACCAGCGTGGCCCGCGCATCGTGAAAGTTGAAGCCCTTCCGGCCCTTGGCGGCATAATCAAGTGCATCGCCCAGAGTTTCGAAATCAGCAAATATTCGTGGGTGGTCGTCAGATGTGGGGGTTGGCGTCAATTCGGTCATTCAAAATCCACTTTCCAGAAGGTCCAGCCTTCAAAAAATCCTTCATTCTTCCAGACATGCGCCTGTTCGGCCCTGCAAGAGCCAAAAACGGCAATTTTCTTCATGCTGGGCCCCTATTGATTGCAAGTGACGTTTAAATTTCGGCTCGACTGTGGCACAAAAAGGGCAATCACAGTTTTCGAGAGCCAAAGCGTTGAAAAACAGGGTCAAACCGTTGAACCAGACAGGGCTGCAAGACCTGGCTTTGCGCTATGTCAGTCGCTACGCCACCACCCGGCACAAGCTGAAAACCTATCTGCACCGCAAATTGCGGGAACGGGATTGGGAGGGAGAGCGGCCGGCCGATGTGGACAGTCTGGTCGAGAAATTTACGGAACTGGGATATATTGATGACATGCTGTTCGCGAAGAACAAGGCGGCAGCGCTGAGCTCTCGCGGCTATGGCAAACGCCGTATTTCGCAAGCACTGTATCAGGCGGGGATTGCCGAAGGAGATGACGCCGACGCGATGGCAGTGGGCGAAGCCCGGAAATGGGAGGCCGCCCGGACCTTTGCGCGCAAGAAATCGATTGGTCCCTATGCCTTGGAAATGCGCGATCCCGACACGCGCCGCAAACAGTTGCAGGCGTTCCTCAGAGCCGGTCACGGGTTTGATATCGCCGCCCGCTTCGTCAATGCTGCGCCGGGCGAAGCCATCGAGGATACGGACTGAATGGCGCTAATTACCCATAGAATCGCCATTTTCCAGAGAATATGTTATTGAAATCGCGGTGAAGGCTCTCCGAGTCTTTTCATCTTTAGTCGGTTACGGTTTTCGGAGGCGTTTGGTGACCAGTTTAGTTGCAGACCCCGCACATTCAGGAGACAGCATCCAGGACAGTCCGGCCGATGACGGCCGCGCTTCCGAGCAGCAGACAATGGAAGCTACCGGCACCGTCAAATGGTTCGATTCCCATCGCGGATTCGGATTTATCGTTCCCGAGGAATCGCCGGCAGACGGCATGCTTGGCCAGGATATCCTGGTCCACTGGACTATATTGGAACCCCTCGGACGGCGCGACCTTCCAGAATTGGCCACTGTCACATGCGAATATGTAGAAGCACCCAAAGGGCTTCAGGCGACCCGGATTTTGGATGTTCACATTCCGGAAAATGCGGTCAGCCAGGATCGGCAGCCGTCGGAAACCAAACGGCGCGCCATTCATGTGGTTGATGATGACAGCTCTCCCTTTGTCCGTTCCGAGGTCAAATGGTTCAACCGCGCCAAAGGCTATGGGTTCCTGATCGCGGAAAATCTTGACGGTGACATCTTCCTCCACATGGAAACCTTGCGGGATGCGGGACTGACAGAAGTGTTCCCGGGTCAGGCTCTGATGGTCCGCACCAGCGATGGCAAACGGGGCCACATGGCAGTACAGGTTACGCTTCCTCCATCCGCCAGCTAGTGATACCCTTCACCTCATGAACCTGCCCGCCCGATTGCTTCGCCTGTCTTGCGTTTTTCTTGCGCTGGGATCTGTCAGCGCCTGCAATGCCCAAAGCAGCGAGTCCGCGCCCGCAAACCCTGCGGCGGAGATGCGTTTGTCCGAGGCCGGTCTGCAACTGGCGCCGCTGACAATCACATCGGGCAGCAAGTCAGTCCAGTTTACAGTGGAAATTGCCCAAAGCCCCGAACAGCAGGCGCGCGGGATGATGTTCCGGACCGAGCTGGCTCCCGACAAGGGCATGCTGTTTCCATTTCCAGCCGAGAAAATGGCAAGCTTCTGGATGAAAAATACGGTCATTCCGCTCGACATTATTTTTATCCGCCGCGATGGTACAATCGAGTCCATCGCCGCGCAAACAACGCCTTATTCGCTGGAACCCGTACAATCCGGCGAACCGGTAGCCGCCGTTCTGGAGCTCGCTGGCGGACGGGCGGCCGAACTGTCCTTGCAGCCGGGCGACACGATCAGCTGGCCGAATTAGCGGATGTGCCTCTTCCCGCCTTCGTTCCGCTGGAAAAGGCGCATTTTTTAATTGCGGTCCCCCCCGCCCTGACGCTAAGCGACATCGCATGGGACTCTTAGGCAAGATATTCACATGGTGGGATGGGGCAACCATCGGCACCTCCCTGTTCACCGCGCGCAAGGGCGAGCAGGTTGGCGAGGATATTTTTGGCAATCGCTATTTCCAGGCCAGGAAGCCCGAAGGTAATTTTCAGAGGCGCTGGGTCATTTATGACGGCGCCAATGATGCCAGCCGGGTGCCGCCCGAATGGCATGGCTGGCTGCACCACAGCTATGACGAGATTCCCGAAAGCCATTTGCCGCAACCACGAATCTGGGAAAAGGCTCCGACCGGCAACCTGACCGGGACCGCAGAAGCCTATCGACCAGCAGGTGCTCTGGAGTCCGGAGGCCAGCGTGCTGCCGCCACCGGAGACTATGAACCATGGAACCCGGCCGAAGCCGAATGAAGCGATCGCGCCTCCTGGCATTTCTGCCGCTCGCGTTGCTCGGCGGGTGCGGCCTTTTCAGCAGTGACGATGTTGAGGAACGCGCCATCGGCCAGGCGGCCGAAAAAGCCGAAGTGGCGGCCACGGACGAAGAACTGGTTCAGCCGGTCACCGAACAGATCGGCACACCCATGGCGGAGCGCGTTGCCACCTTGGGTTTTCTCAACAAGCGCAACGGCCTGACACGGGATCTGGAATTGCGGCCAGGTCAGTCGGTACGGATCGGGCGGGCGATTGTCCGTCTGCGCGCCTGCGAACGGACAGCCCCCTGGGAGCTGACGCCGGAACAAGGCGCCTTTGTCCAGCTGCTGGTCAACGACCGGCCGGCGACGCGCGAGGGCGACGATGAGTGGAAGCAGGTTTTCTCTGGCTGGCTGTTCCGGGAATCCCCGTCCCTCAATGTCGTCGAGCATCCGATCTATGATGTCTGGGTCAAAAGATGCGAAATGAGCTTTCCGGGTGAAGAAAATCCGCCGGAAGACGACAGCAATCCTACAGCTCCGCGGTCCTCGACTTCCAACGCTGTCAACTTGTCGTCCAGTGCTGAGAATGATGCAGAAGGAGACGGCGATACAGCTGCCAGCGTTTCCCCTTCGCCGGTCCAGCCGCCCGCAGAACCCTTGCCCGCTCCGCCACCCGCTGAAGAACCGGAAGATCTGATTGGCGACTTGATCGCTGAAAATGCCGGCGTCGAATAGGATTGCGCGGCCTTGAGCCGTTCCAGATATTCTTCCTGACTGATTTCGACAGCGCCCAGTGATGCCAGATGATCCGTCATGAACTGGCAGTCCAGCAACTGAAACCCGCCAAACTTCAACCGCGCGACCAGCCAGGCGAGGGCCACTTTTGACGCGTCACGGGTCCGGGAAAACATGCTCTCCCCGCAAAACGCACCGCCAAGTTCCAGTCCGTACAACCCGCCAACCATCTCGTCTTCACCGTCCGGACCTGGTTGCCAGCACTCAATGCTGTGTGCCTGTCCACGCTGGTGCAAGGCGACAAAGGCTTGCTCTATCTGATCGTTGATCCAGGTTTCGCGGCGATCATCCGCGGACTCTGCACATATGGCAATCACCTCTGCAAAAGCGGTATCACAGGTGACCCGAAACCGGTCGGACCGGATCGCCTTGCGCAACGACCGGGAAACATGAAACCCCTCCAACGGCAAGATCGCGCGATTTTTTGGTTCCACCCAGAAAATCTCCGGATCATCCCGGGAATCAGCCATCGGGAATATGCCCGACCCATAGGCCTTGATCAGCAGGTCAAGGTCGATCGACATGGCTGGATTCGTTCAGCAAGACATTCGCTTCTTCTGCAATTTTCCGCGCAACACCGAGATATTCATCGGCAAAACCTGCCCCGGTTCGCCAGGCCGCGCCAATACTGCGCGTCGCTTTCCAGCCATCCACGTCCAGCAAAGCGACATCGCCGCCGCGGGAGAGTTCAGACCGGACATAAAGAGCGGGCAAGATCGCAAGGCCAAGACCAGATGCAACCATCTGTCTGACACTGTCGAGACTGGTGCCCTCATAATCGCGCGACAATATCATGCCGTTCTGCCGACATTGCTCTGCCACATCGCGGTGGAGATGGTGGCGGCGATCCAGACTGAGCACGGATGCATCGGCGAGATCGGATTGTTTGACCTTCCCCCTTTCCGCCAGCGGATGATCCGGCGGTGCCACCAGAATCAGAGGTTCCCGGAACAGCGGTTCGATGGTGAGATTCTCGCCTTCGATCGGCAAGGGACCCAGCAGCATGTCGATCGACCCCTTGACCAGCTCCATCGCTTGCAGGTCGGGAATGCCTTCGCGCATGTAGAAGCGCAGGTCCGGCTGGGACCTGTGCAAACCGGCAATCACCGGCGGCATGAGATAAGGCCCGAGCGTGGGTGACACGCCAAAGCGCAACGTCCCTGCCAGCCGGTCACTGGCCCGCTCCGCAAGGTCCCGAATATCCTTCACCTCAACCAGAACCTGCCGCGCCCGCTCGGCAATTTCGCGGCCGATCGGCGAGAGCTCCGCACCATGTGTCCGGCGTTCGACCAGAGTCACACCCAGCCGTGCCTCCAGCGCACGAAGCTGATGGCTCAATGTCGGTTGAGACGCAGCAGCAGCCTGTGCCGCCCGCCCGAAATGGCGATTGTCAGCGACGGCTACAAGATATTCAAACTGGCGCAATGTGGGCATGGAACGGGCCTCTCATAGTATAGACATTATCTATTGAATGATTTGATTTCATTCGATTGGAAATATCAACAGGTGCATGCAATATCAACCGTGCAAATGGCGAAACTGGCAGGAAAGGCATGGCTATGGACAATCATCTCAGCAGCCTCATCCGCAAGCACCAAAAGCTTGATGACCAGATCGCACGGATGCGCGGAAATGTAGAACGTGTCGGGTCGCTCAAAAAACTTCGCGCGCAACTCAAAAACCGCATCCGGCATTTGCACCGTAATCGTGGTGCACCGCCCCGGCGGAACGCCTGACAATACTTATCCTTCCCAACCCCGCTCGGGGCGGCAGTCCTCCCTCAACTGGCTGCCGCCCTTTTTTTTCCGGACCCGCAATAGAGATTTACCTGCCGGATCGCGGCACAACTATGCTAAGCGGCTCGCATGACACGGCACCTCTATCTCGCCGCGGGCTTCACCGCGCTGGCGCTGGGCAGTATCGGCATTTTTCTGCCGCTGCTCCCCACCGTGCCCTTTGTCATGCTCGCCGCTTTCTGTTTTGCCCGCAGCAGCCCGCGGCTCGAGACCTGGTTGGTCGAGCATCCTTATTTTGGTCTCCATATCCGCAACTGGCGGCACAACCGTTCAATCACCAAAAGAGGCAAACGCGCCGCTCTTGTGGCCTTTGCGGTGAGCATCGCGATCGCGATATTGTTTGTGGATCTTCCATGGAATCTCATTCCCGTCGCCGCGGCGCTGATCGGGGGCACGTGGATCTGGACCCGCAACGAGCCGGAGCAGCTGCCGTCAGATAGCGGTGCCGCGACGCACGACCCTGCACCAAAAGAATAGTTTGCCGGTTCCCGGAATTTGCTATCCTGCGGGGAATTTCAGGAGAGCAGGATGTCCCGGGAAAAACTGATCGAAATGACGCGGTCGCTGGTAGCGCATGGCGAAGCCGATACGATGGAACTGGCTGATGAAGTGGTGGGTGTACCGGCGTCCGACTATACGGATGAAGAGCGGTTCGAACTGGAAAAGGAAAAGATTTTCAAGCGCATGCCGCTGATGGTCGCACCATCCTGCGAGCTGCCCGAACCCGGTTGCTACAAGGCGATGGAGATAGCCGGCATTCCGGTCCTGGTGACCCGGCAGAAGGACGGCACGGCGCAGGCCTTTCTCAACAGCTGCACGCATCGCGGCAATCCGGTCGCACAAGGCAGCGGCAAGGCGACTCGCTTTACCTGCGGCTATCATGGCTGGACATTCAAGAATGATGGCGATCTGCTCGCTGTCGCGTCACCCAAGGATTTCGGCACGGTCGACAAGGCGCAATTCTGCCTGACCAAATTTCCGACGCTGGAACGCGCCGGCCTGATCTGGGCGACTCTGGATCCCAAAAGCACGCTCGATATTGCGGCCTATCTGTGCGGCTATGACGAGATGCTGGAACATTTCGGTTTCCAGACCTGGCACCTGTTCGAGCAGCGCACCTTGCCCGGCCCGAACTGGAAAACCGCTTATGACGGCTATCTCGATTTCTATCACCTGCCAGTGCTGCACAAGGACACATTCGGCGCCGACTTTTTCAACCGGGCCAATTATTTCGCCTGGGGGCCGCACCAGCGCCTCGCTTCACCTTCAACATCTGCCCAGAAAACCGGTAGTGATGAAATCGTTGATCTCACCAAAATCGCCGAAGAAGACTGGCCGATTGATGCCCTGACCCAGGGTGTCTGGACGATCTTCCCGCATATCTCGATCGCCAGTTTTTACGGCGGCGGCGGACGCGGCGCGATGATCTCCCAGCTGTTCCCCGGCAAGACGGTTGGCGAGAGTTTCACCACCCAGTTTTACGTAATGGAAAACGAACCCACTGACGAGGCTGTCCGGCAAGGCGCACATGACCAGTTTGCATTTCTGGAAACGGTGGTCGCGGACGAAGATTACACCACCGGCAAGCGGCAGCATGAGGCCTTGCAGGCGGGGATGATGGACAAGGTCTGGTTCGGACGAAACGAAGGCGGAGGACAGGTGTTCCACCAGTGGGTCGACCGGCTGATCAAGGCCGATGATGCGGAACTGGGCGCGATCTTCTCGCCCCAGCTCGAGGCGGCCGAATAAGCTCGCAAGTCAGGCGTTGCGAAAGTCCCTGCTGGGCGGCAGCGCCTCTTCCCATTTGGGGCGTTCGTTGCGCAGCTTCTCGAGCATTTTTTCCCAATAGGCTTCGGTTTTGCCCTTGAACTGGATATTGAAGTCTTCTTCCGTCCGGAACTCCAGCAGCTCCACGCCCTTCTCACCGATCGTATAAGTATAGGGGGTTTCCGCCGGCAGGAAAAAGCCGTCGCCCGGGCCCATTTCCTCGGTCCCCATGCGAATATCTCCGGCGACGATGTAATAGAGGCAGTCGCTGTCATGGCTGTGCAGTGGCAGCGGATAGCCGGGGCGAAACCAGAATTGATGGAGGGAAAATCCGAAACCACTGAACAGGCATTTGCCCGAATAGCCTTCGGCGACGCCGGCTGCGCCCATTTTCTCGAGCCCGCTCAGGATGACCGGATCGTCATCAACATAGGACATGTGGCCCGCCTCGCCAAAGTCCTGCGCATCCCGGGATCTAAAGATGCGCAGGACTTTGAGCGGTTCCGGTTTGCTGTCTGGTGTCTTGGTCATCTGCATCTCCCTGTGGGCGGGTGAAGCATAGCAGTGTCACCAGACAGAACCAAACCGGATTATTGCCGGAACAATTCCGGACTACTCAATATCATCCTCCAGTTCGGGGACTGGATAATGATTCACATAGCGATCGAGGACCGCTGGATTGAGCATGTTTTCGAAGGCGCAACCCAGGCCTTCATTATTATGATGCACAACCGATGCTTCCAGCGCTCCCAGACCTGGAAGGGTCAACCAGCACCGCGTGCCGGAATGTATCTGCAGCAAGGCATCGCACGCGAAGCCAGCCAGCGAGATATTGACCACATTGACCGAAAAACTGTTCGATCCTGTGAACCGCATGCGTGACGGGATAAGCACGTCATGCCGCGGGGCGCAGCGGTCCTCTTCGGCCGCATATATATAGGGGATCTGCGTGGGAGGTATCAGCCCCTTTCGTACAAGCAAGTTTGTCATATTCGTTCTCCGTAATGATAGGACCCGGTACCGGCACACGGAGCATCAGGGGGGAAATGGCTAGGAGACCAGGATTCCAGTAGTCCCCGAAACAGCAGCACCGGTAGAAAGTATTTGCATCTCAGCGAGTAAACTCCGCGTTCCTGCGGGAGGTAAACAGCAATTTGCCGAATCTTAACCATGATTGCGAAAGGCCGCTCCAATCCCCATATATTGGGCGATACGGCACGAAAGACGCAGAATGCGGCTTGCCCTTGACGTGTCTTGCCGCTAATGCGCGGCTTGGTCGGGGCCGTCACAGACAGTCCAGACCATGCAGGAGTTTAGCTCAGTTGGTAGAGCATCGGTCTCCAAAACCGAGGGTCGTGGGTTCGAGTCCCTCAACTCCTGCCATTTTTTACATGAGGCTCTTTGTGGTGAGCGTGCGCTTTTGGCGCAGGAGCGGACGTGGCGCTCAGAATTGAGTTTCGAAAGGATTCGATCCTCAAAGCTTTTTGAAAATGGTTCCGGAATAGGTCAAACTCTCGACAACATCTTCTGCGTCAAGATTGAAATCTATTATCTCCCCAGACCCCGGCACGAGTTCTACACGAACGCTTTCCGGCTTGTCTGTCGCGGAGGCTGTTGCGTGGAGATTTCCCATCGTGAAGCTAATATTCTCGCCATTGACAGAAACGATGAAGGAGCCATATTCCGTGTTTTCATATGTCCCTGCATAGTGAGAAAAATCGTTGCTTAATGCCCATTTCCTTTGTGCCATGTCGTTTGTTTGCTTTGCAATTCTGGCTTCCTGAATTGCGACTTGAGATGCAAGCTTTTCTGCGCTTTTTTCATATCGCATTTGCGCATCAGGGTTGGCGGTCAGCTTGTCATATATATAGTTGGCCAGGATATCGACATAGCGAAACCCGACTTCACCATCGTTCACGAAAACGGCAACCCCGATCTTCTCTTCCGGCATATAGGAGACATGAGCCCTGCTTCCTGAAAAACTGCCGAAATGGTGGACGAGCCGGTGCTCTTGTGCACCGTAACCGCCAGTGTACCATCCCAGTGCGTAGTGATCGCGCTTATATGGACCAAACGACTTTCCAACTGATACCTGCGGATTGCGGGATGCCTTGACAGCATTTTCCGGTACCACTTGTCGTCCTTCGATCTTTCCGTTCTCGACCAGGATTTCAAGCCATTTCACTGCATCTTTGGCACTCATCACCACTCCGCCAGCTGAATGCATGGTCGCGTTCGTTTTTTGCAGATAAGTGCGCTTTGGCGTATTTGGCCCCAATGTCGCATGCGGTCGGGCGAGCGACCAGTTTTCCTCGACGGCCTTTGATATTTCCGCCGTTGTGCGGGTCATACCGGCCTTGATGAAAATCTCGTCCGCGACGATTTCCTTCCAAGATCGATGGAACCGTTTTTCCAACAATAGTGTCAAGATATTGTAGTTGGAATTTGTATATTCAAAACTCCCGACCGGATTGTCGGTATTGGGCTGCGTAACGGACAACAAATCCCACAACAGATCGGAATTGTGCTGCCCGGAATAAGCCAGCCTGTGCTCTATCGGTTCGTTCAAAAGGCCCGATGACTGCGACAAAAGCTGACGCAAGCTTACCTGATCCGGATTCACGCCTTCCGGAAAGGGAGCATCAGGCGCAAATTTCTCCAGCGTCATATCGAGGTCAATTTCCCCACGCTCATGAAGCGTAGCCAATGCCAGCGCGACCATGGATTTGGTTGATGAAGCGATGTAAAAGGCCGTATCCGCAGTTGAGAGTTCGCCTGTTTCAATATCTGTCACCCCAAATCCGCGCGCATAGACACCGCTCGGCGTGTAAACAGCAACCGAAAGACCCTGGATCATTTCGAGTTTCTGCAGAGATTCGATTATCAATTTGTCCAGATCTCCCGAGATGGATATTTCGGAACTGACAGCCGAGCTTGCTGTTTGCGTTGATTTTGTCCCGGAACAAGAAGCAGCCATGGCAAGAACTATTCCAGCGGCCCAGTTCCGCCGTGAGATATTAAACATAGGGATGTTCCTCCGTGCGAGCACAGTTTTCCGGTTCGATTGCCGGTATCGACAACGTCAACCTCTGGAAAAACTGGTAGAAGAATCAACGCGTGCACGTCTTGTACGATTCAAACCCCGGATTATTGTGCCAGCGCTAATTTAAACAGCCAGTGCCATCATATGTGCGCGATATTTTCCCGGGGTGGTACCTGTGTATCGTTTGAAAACACGTGAAAAGTGACTTTGGTCAAAAAAATCCATTTCCTGCGCCACTTCTGCGATCGTTTTTTCCGGCATGGACAGAAACTCTGTACTTAATTTTATGCGCCGCAACTGCCTGTCATCCTGAATCGAGAGGCCAAATGTTTCCCGATATGCACGCGCCAGATATACCGGGTGAAGCCCCATATTGCGTGCGGCAGTCCCCACATTAACTACCGAGTTCAAATCATCGAGAACCTGTTCGCGCAGCAATCGGAGTTCCCGGTGAAGAGCACCCTTTTTTCCGGTTTTAGCCTTGGCGTGGCTCGCCCATGCCAGTGTTTCAATTATCAGTGATTCCAATCCGTTGTGATCTTTCCTGGCGGCAGAATCCAGCAGCGACATGGCCAAATGGCAGCCATGCCGGGCTTGCAACCAGATCCAATCCAGTTGCCCGGTCGCAGAGGGCAGGATGGAAAGCCAGGTCGGATCTATTTTCGTGGAGAACAATCTTGCTCCTGATGGACCAAAGCGATTTTCATGTTTGATCCGATGAGATTTGATAACAATATCCAGCGGCGCAGCGACGATTGACGAACGACGTGTTTCTTCGGCCAGCGCTCCAGCGAGAACTATGCTGACGCGGCATGAATCATCCCTGTGCCAGTTCTGGCGATAAGCCGGAGCGTAATTCGTTGTCCTGGATTTCACCGGCCTGATTTCATGATCCTCAAATTTGTTTTCAGTTCTGTCCCGAGAGAGTCAGAGACTGGATAGCTTGTCAGAATATAGTGTGTTAACTAGATAATACGCTATATTGCAAACGAGTTCAATACAACCAGGATTGATTACCGTCGTGCCACGTCTGCGTTCGGAGTGAGGCGGACCCAGCCCGAACGCATGGCACGTAGTCAAAGTCGCCGATGTATCGGCCTTGCATGAAAAAAAAGACCCAATCCCTCACCGCAAATCCAGCGCCCCCGCAATCAGTCCCCAGATCTGATGCGTCAGCACCTGAGCCGACGGCCGCGGTTCCATTTTCATCGCGTGCATCAGGCTCTGGCGCATCGCGCCGACAATGGCGGCACCGGCGATTTCGGGGTCGATATGGGCGCCAATATGCTGTCGGCGGATGCCGGACTTGATATTGCGGATGGCCATTTCGATCATCTCTTCCTGCCGCGCAGCCTCGACAGCCGCGACCTGGTTGGAACCGGCCATCCGACCGAGAATGATCGGCGCCATCGGATCGTTATAGAGAAAGCGGACCGCGGCATGCAGTCGCTCCTTTTCGCGCACCGCCCACTGGATATCCGGATCCAGATACTGGTTCACCACCATGTTGTAGCGATCATAAAAGGCATCGATAATCGCGCCGAGCATGCCGGACTTGGAGCCGAAATAATGATAGGCCAGCCCGACGGACACACCGGCCTTTTCAGCCACCCGCCCCATTTCGAGTTCGCCCTGGCCGGCGATGAGGATTTGTTCCGCAGCGGCAATGATTTTCGCTGCCCGGATCACTTTTTTGTCCGATCGCCCCCGTTTCTCGTCACGTTCCCGCATTTTTTCACTCATCTTTGGTCCTCCAAACCTCAGCAATTCAGGCCTTTTCAACTCTTAGTCATTTTTTGAATTGAATTCAATTCAATTTTGAGATAAAAATTCTGCCAAGGACCGAATCATGGAGAACAGCCAATGAATGTCGCCAGTGCAATTGAAACCACAGATGTCGACCTGACGCCTTATCTTGGCGGCCGCAGCTTTGAAGAATGCTGGACGCAGTTTCAGGAAGAAGGCTATGTCATCTTTGAAAATGTGCTTACGCCGGAAGAGCTGGAGACCCAGCGCGCGGCGCTCAAGCCGTGGATTGATGACGACATCCGCGGGCGCAACAATTTCGAAGGCTCCCAATCCAATCGTGTCTATGCGATGCTCGACAAGGATCCGGTCTTTGCTGACCTTATCTCCCATCCGTTGCAACTGGCCTTTGCCGAGCGCGAACTGGGTGCAAGTGTCCTGTTATACGCCAGCCTTGCGATCAATCTGCATCCCGGCGAAACGCCTCAGCCTTGGCATTTTGACGACAGCCATTGCGGCCTGGCACGCCCGCGCGAACCGCTGAGCATGTCAACCTTCTGGTCGATCACCGACACAACCCAAGATAATGGCGCGACCGAGATCATTCCGGGCAGTCACAAATGGGGCGAGGAGCAGCCCGATGGCGCAAACCAGGCGGACGATTTCATCACCGGCCGCATCGATGGTGGCAGCGGCGACAGCGACGATCACTTTCAGGCGATCAAGGCAGTCATGCCCGCCGGATCGCTGATGATTGCCAAGGGCACGCTCTGGCATCGGGGCGGCGGAAATGATTCCGACGCGCCGCGCTTGATCGTCACGCCCCAGTTCTGCAAGGGCTGGTGTCGCCCGCTGGAGCAGCAATTGCTCGCCGTCGCGCCGGAAAAAGTCGCCAAATTTCCAAAGCGCGTGCAGGAATTGCTGGGTTATAATATCCACCTGCCGTTCATGGGATATGTCGATGGCATGCATCCGTCGAAGGTGCTAGCCTCCTGACCGGGAGGATATCCATGCCTAGCGATCACCAACAGATTCAAAATCTCTACGCCAAATATTGCTTCGCGGTGGACCGCGGCCCGGCCGAGGATATTGCCGCCTTTTTCTGGCAGGATTGCTATCTGAACTTCGGTGGCAATATCCACGAAGGCGTGGAAGAAGCGCGGGTCGGTTTTGCCAAATGGATCGCCAAAATGCGCGATCCGGTTCAAGGACTCCGGCATTGCCTGTACACACCGGCAATCACAGTCGAAGGGGATCGGGCCCAGGCCGAAGCCTATTATGACGCCGATGGCCATGCCGGCCGAAAGGGCAAGCCGATCCAGCTGCGCGGGCTATATCGGAGCACGCTGGAGAAGCGCGAAGGCGAGTGGCGCTTTTTAAAGCATGAAGTGCAAATCTGGGACAGCATCCGCGAACCACTGGAAAAGGTAACGATCAGCGCGGCTTCCTGAAGCTTTTTGATCACGCAAAAACCCGATCCCCCCTTGCCTATCCGGGAATCACGGCGTAAAGGGCTGGTTCTTTCCAGAATCATGCATATATCCGATCACAGTCCAGCGACTGATACCCGGAGTTTATGCTGGACAGACGGAAACACGAATTTTTGGAAACACAGCATGGCAAAAGTCAATCCAGGTGAATTTGTGCGGCAGGTCCGCACCGAAAGCAGCAAGGTTGTCTGGCCGACATGGCCCGACACCGTCCGCACCGCGATCATGGTGCTGATCATGACCACCATCCTGGGACTGTTTTTCCTGGGCATCGACACGGTGTTCAACGGAATTGTCGGCTGGCTTCTGTCCCTGGCCTGAGCCACGGACCGAAAACAATTGGAAGAACGGGTTTAACGCATGGCACGCTGGTACATCATTCACGCTTATTCTGGCTTTGAGCACAAGGTCAAGGAAGCCATCGAGGCGGATGCCAAGCGCCTCGGCCTGACCCCGCTCGTCGAGGAAATCGAGGTGCCGACCGAAACCGTGACCGAAGTCCGGCGCGGCAAGAAGGTCCAGTCGGAACGCAAGTTCTTCCCCGGCTATGTGCTCGCGAAACTGCAGATGACCGACGACGTCTATCACCTGGTGAAAGACCAGCCCAAGGTCACCGGCTTTTTGGGCACGTCCAAGCCGCAAGCGATCAGCGAAGCCGAAGCGGCGCGGATTCTCAATACCAAGGAAGAAGCCGCCAACGCACCGAAACAGCGGATCACCGTCAATTACGAAATTGGCGACCAGATCAAGGTGCTCGACGGCCCGTTTGCGAGCTTTAACGGCATTGTCGAGGAACTCGACTTTGACAAGAACAAGGTCAAGGTTTCGGTTTCGATTTTCGGCCGCGCGACACCGGTCGAACTGGACTTCGAACAGGTCGAAGTCGCGAAATAAGAGATTTGGCAGTCGCACGGCTGCCGGATAAACCCCGGAGGCTTTCAGCCACCGGACAACCCATGCGGGAGGCAGGGAGCCCATGAAACGGGGGACCTGCTGTCTGACCGCTTAATTTGATCTGTTCCGAGACCCGCTCATCCTGAGCTTGTCGAAGGACGGAGACAGAATGAAAGGACAGCCAAATGGCTAAGAAAATTGATGGCTATATCAATTTGCAAGTACCTGCCGGTATTGCAAATCCATCCCCACCGATCGGCCCGGCACTGGGTCAGCGCGGCGTCAACATCATGGAATTCTGCAAGGCGTTCAACGCGGCGACAGACAAGATGGAAAAAGGCGCACCGATCCCGACCAAGATCACGGTCTATGCCGATCGCAGCTTCACCTTCGAAACCAAGAGCCCGCCAGCCAGCTTCTTCATCAAGAAACTGACCAAGCTGAAAAAAGGGTCACAGGAGCCAGGCAAGGAAATTGCCGGCACCATCCGGACATCGCAGCTGAAGGAAATTGCCGAAGCGAAGATGGAAGATCTCAACGCCAATGATATCGAGCAGGCAATGAAGATCATCGCCGGCAGCGCCCGTTCCATGGGCATCGAAGTGGTGGAGGGATAAGATGGCTACACTCACAAAACGCGCCAAAGCCGCGAACGAAGCCGTTGACCGCGAAAAGCTCTACGGCATCGACGAAGCGATCAAGATCATCAAGGATCTCGCTTCCAAATCGAAATTCGATGAAACCATCGATATCGCCATCAACCTCGGTGTTGATCCCCGCCATGCTGACCAGATGGTCCGCGGCGTGATCAGTCTCCCGGCCGGAACCGGTAAGGACAGCCGCGTTGCGGTTTTTGCCAAGGACGCGAAAGCGGACGAAGCGAAAGAAGCCGGGGCCGATGTTGTCGGCGCCGAAGACCTGATGGAAACCATGCAGGGCGGCGATCTCAATTTTGACCGCGTCATCGCGACGCCGGACATGATGGGTGTTGTCGGACGCCTCGGCAAGGTGCTGGGTCCCAAAGGCCTGATGCCGAACCCGAAGCTCGGCACGGTCACCCCGAATGTGGCCCAGGCCGTCAAGGACGCCAAGGGCGGACAGATTGAATATCGCGTCGAGAAGGCTGGTATTGTGCACAACGGAATCGGCAAGGCCAGCTTCAAGGAAGCCGACCTGCGCAAGAATTTCGATGCACTGATGTCTGCCGTGGTCAAGGCAAAGCCAACCGGTGCGAAGGGCAAATATGTGAAGAAAGTAGGCCTTTCGAGCACTATGGGCCCTGGCCTCAAGATCGATCTCGGAGAGATTGAAGGGGCCTGATCTGGCCAAGAGGCATATCCAAAGATAAAAGGGGGCTGGAAGCAATTCCGGCCCCCTTTTGTTTTGAGGAAGTACCGCATGCAGGTCATCAATCAGCTTGAACCCTCGCCCGAGCGGATGGAAAAATTCTTCGGAGCGGAGGAAAATGGTCCTTTCATCATGGTCAATCTGCTGAAGTTCCGGGACACCGCCATATATCAGGATGGATCCGATGCCGGGCTTTCCGGGCGCGACGCGTATTTGCGCTATGGCATGGCTGTGGTGGCCTGCTTGCAGATGGTCGGCGCCAAACCCCTGACGTCCGGCATGGTCACCGGCTTGATGCTGGGAGAGGTCGAGGAATTGTGGGACATGGTCGCGCTCGCGCAATATCCTTCGCTGGAAGCATTTCGCACAATGGTGGAGTCAAACGAATATCAGGCGATCAAACATCACCGCGATGCGGGCCTGAAAGGGCAGCTGAATATCCAGATCAAGAGCCTTGCAGGCTGAAATGAAAGACAACGAACACCAAGCATCCTGCCTTTGCGGTGCCATAAAAATCTCCGTCGCGGGCGATCTGCCCGAGGGCGATGCCTGTCACTGCAGCCAATGCCGCAAGCAATCCGGTCATGTCTGGGCCTCGGTCGACCTTCCTCCGGATCGCGTCAGCATTGCCGGCGAGGAAAATGTGCGCTGGTATCAGTCTTCGGAAAAAGTGCGCCGTGGATTTTGCCAAACTTGCGGTTCGTTCCTGTTCTGGGACGCCAGCACGAGGGATGATATTGCCATCGCCATGGGCGCATTTGATAATCCCACCGGAACCCGGCTGTGGAGTCATATCCATGTCGCCGACAAGGGCGATTATTACGAACTGGGCGACGGGATCCTGCAGAAGGACTGAATAGCTTACAGCGTCGGGCGGCTATCGCTGCCGTACGCGGATTTCGCAAAGCTGCTGCTGTTTTTCCCGGACCTCGCCGCCAACCTTGAACTGCAGCGTCACGGTACCGCACTCGGTGCCAAAGGATTGTGGTTCTTCCTGCAGGACCGCGCCCTGTTCAGGCAGGTCCGTGCAGGACAATTCGCAGGCATCATCAGCAAGATCCGCGCCTGCCAGTAGCAACATCACCGTCATTCCGATCGTCATGTCAGGGCCTCCCCGCTCCGAAATCCAGTTCTGATAACGGCTGTGCCCGCCCGAAATTTAGCTCTGAGTGGCATCGGCAACTCCTCATGTTTGGCCAAAAACTCGGTGTCCGGCCTGCAAATCACAGCAATTCGCGTGCCAGAATGGTTCGCCTTGTTCCTAAAATCCTGTCCGGTTTTGCCGTTTCTGAAACAGAAGCGAGATCTGCAGCAGACTGGCATGTTTCCTGCACTTCTCGGATGGCCGGGCACAGTCCGGCCAGCGACACGGTACCGAAGAACACTGGATCAGGGTGGAAATGACAGGAACGCTGAGATATTTCCGGATTATGTGGCTGTTGCTGCTGCCCTGGCTGGTCCAGCCTGCCGCTGCCCAGTCCGTCAACACCTATACGTCACTTTCCAGCTGGAACAGCGCCCTGCCCGCGGCGGATGTAGTTTCGCGGGTTGAGACATTCTCATCAGTCAGCACCAATTATTCGATGTCCCAGGGCGCCGGGGACAGCTGGGACGGTTTCACGGTGGTGGCGTCCGGCAACGGTTCTTTCGGTATTTCTGGTTATTGCCCGCAGCTGAGTGATCCGCAGGCATCCTTTCCGACAACCTGCACCGGATATAATGCCAATGCACCGTCCGTGCCGGGGATTGTCGGCGCATTCGCTGTACCGGGATCCGGGGGTGGAACCGTCACCTTCACGCCGACCGGAAGAGCCGTGGCCTTTGCCTTCGACCATGTCGACTGGAACGACAGCAGCACAGGCGTCGAACGCTCAGCCATCCGCGTGTTCCTGAGCGATGGCAGTTTCACCGACATTTCCGGACCAACGCCCTCGCCCAGCGCACCTATCGGTTTCCTCGGCATGATTGTCGACAGCGATCTGATCGATGCAGGCGTCCAGATTACCAGCATCCTCTGGTATGGCCTCGAAGACGAACTGGTCGGCATCTACAATGTGCGCACCACCGACCGGATCGGCACCGCCCAGCTCGCCGTCACCAAAAATTCCGACCTTTGGGATCCGGCTGGCGAAGGGAAGTTCTCGATCCCGGGCAATGAGATGTTTTATCGCATCGAAGTGCGCAATACCGGCGACGGCGCGGTGGATTCAGGGTCCCTGTTCATTCTCGACAGCCTGCCGGCGGACGTCGAACTCTGGAATGGTGACATCGACTCGGGCGGACCGGAGACTTTTGCTGATATCGCTCCTGTCGGTTTTGAGCAGGTGACCGGATCCGGCGTGCTGTTTGATCCTTCGGCCGATCTGAGATTCAGCACAGCCCTGACCCCGCCAGCCAGTTTCGATGATTGCGTGACCATTCCGATGGACAGCAGCTTCCGTTCGGACATCCGCTATATCTGTATCCGGCCACAGGGTGTTCTCGGGCACGGCGGGTCAACCCCTCGGATTGATTTCGCCTTTCGAGTCAGAATCAGATAACCGTACATGATCACTGGTGTTCCTGAGGCCCAACCTGCGGGTTTCGCTTGACTTACGGGCCCGGTCCGCTAATGCGCCTCCACGAATTGGGATTCCCGCAAAAAGGAATCGCAATTTCCGTCCGAGACAGCCGGTGAGAGGAATATGCCTCTCTTAATTTCCAGCCTAGACGGGGATCAGTTTTTTCGCAGGTTCGCCTGCGGGTCATCAGCCAGCCTTTTGCGCGGCCAGTGACCAGACCCCCCTTCGGATACAAATGGAACTGACTTCGGTTGGTTCTTTCGCACGTCATACCGAACCGTGTTCGGATTGGCGAAATTTGGAACCGGGTCTGGGCTTTGGCTCAAACCCGCATGAAGGAGCAAAATATGGATCGTGGTCAAAAGGCCGATGCTGTTGCTGCTCTGAACGCAACTTTCAAAGAGGCCGGTGTTGTCGTCGTAACGCGCAACCTGGGCCTCACCGTCGCTCAGTCAACCGAGCTGCGGACGAAGATGCGGGCAGAAGGTGCCAGCTTCAAAGTCTCGAAAAACCGCCTCGCCAAACGCGCTCTGGAAGGCACCGACTATGCCCCGATCAGCGACTTGCTGTCGGGACCGGTCGCACTCGCCACATCGGATGATCCGGTGGCTGCTGCCAAGATCGCAGTAGAATTTGCCAAAGGCAACGACAAGCTTGAAATCGTTGGCGGCGCAATGGGTGACACCCTTCTGGACGAAGCTGGCGTGAAATCTCTGGCATCCATGCCGTCCCTCGACGAACTGCGCGGAACGATTGTTGGCCTGCTTACAGCGCCGCAAACGAAAATCGCACGGGTGGTCAAGGAACCGGCCGGAGCCCTTGCACGCGTGGTCGGCGCTTATGCCGCTACGGGTGAGTAATTTTACCGAAACATATTGCATATTGAAATTGGAGTGAATGAAAATGGCTGATGTAGCTAAACTTGTAGAAGAACTTTCGAAACTGACCGTGATGGAAGCGGCTGAGCTGTCCAAGGCTCTGGAAGAAGAGTGGGGCGTGTCCGCTGCCGCTGCAGTCGCCGTTGCCGGCCCTGCCGGTGCTGGTGGTGGTGAAGCTGCTGCAGAAGAAAAAGACGAATTTGACGTCATCCTGACCGGAGACGGCGGCAAGAAGATCCAGGTGATCAAGGAAGTCCGTGCGATTACCGCTCTGGGTCTGACCGACGCCAAGGCTCTCGTCGAAGGTGCACCGAAAGCCATCAAAGAAGGTGTCAACAAAGCCGAAGCTGAAGAGATCAAAACCAAGATCGAAGCAGCCGGCGGTACCGTCGAACTCAAGTAAGCTTTCCGGTTCATCCGGAGAACAAAAAAAGGGGGCGGACTTCCTTGCGAAGCCCGCCCCAATTGCTGCCCGATCCCCGTCAAAAGATCAGGGCAGTTTAACCACCAGTCGCAGGCCGACATTGTCGAGACCCGGATTTTGTCCGCGATTGAAGACGCCGGCATGGCTGACATGAACCCAGCTTGCTTCAAGATCGACACGTTCGGAAAGCTGGACGCCGATCGACAATTCGGGTTCGAACAGGACCCGCGATCCGAGCTGGGTTTGCCAGCCGTCATTGTCGATGCGCAGGGACGGTCCGTCATGGATGGCCAACCCGATACCCGGGCGGATATAAACCTTGTCGCCGAATTTCCAGCTGATCCCGGCCGCCAGCATGCTGGTATCGCCGTCGGAATTGATCGATGCGAAAACATAAGGTGACGGCGATCCAATAAAGGACAGGGCCTCAATCTTGTCTCCGCGATAGCCGATCTGGAAATCGACTCCCCCTTCGCCGGTTTCCATCGAAAGCGGCGAGTCTATGGCATGCGCGGCAACGCCAACAAAAATGTCGTCCGCCAGTGCCGGCTGGGCGATGGCAAATGACATGAGAAAGGCGATGAAATAGGTAACGGGGTGTTTCATTTTGACGGTACTCCTGTGACACGTGATTGATGCCCGTGTCTTTGTTATGCCCCGATTATATTGCCCCCAATCCCGCCCAGAAAGCGGCTTACAGGCCCAGTCTCTATTTGGGTCATGGCAATTGACAAGTCTTAACAGCTCCGCAATCAGTGTGCGGCACGTTGCAGGAGTTACGGGTTGAACAAAATCAAGAGAATTGCGGTCATCACGGGGGTTAACGAGGAGGCAGAGGCGCTGCTTCCGCTGGCTCCGGCCGAACATCGCGACAGCCCTCTCGGACCGGTCCGAAAAGTTGAGCATTGTGGTAAACAAATCAGCATTTTGTGCCCCGGTATCGGCAAGGTGCACGCCGCCGGCGCTGCGATTTATCTGCATGAAGCGATTCGTCCGGACCTGTTCATGGTTATCGGAACCGCCGGTCAGGTAAGCCAGCTGGCGGGAGATTGCTTCTATCTCGATGAAGCATTGCAGGCAGACTATGGCACACTGGACAATTCGCGCGGCAATGACGGATTCACGCACTATAATGCCGGCACCTGGCCGATCGGTCCATCGGACTGGAAACCTTTTCAGGCCCTGCCGATGCCGCCTGGGCTGCAACTGCCCCCGGCCCGGATCGCGACCGCCGACATGTTTGTCAAATGTCCTGAGCGCTCCGGCTATTTGCGGGATGAACTGAAAGCCGATCTGGTGGATATGGAAACCGCCGCCGTCGCCCAGATTTGCGCTCGGCTGGATCGGCCCTGGGCCGGGATCAAGGCCATAACCGACGGTGCAGACGGGGACAGTGGCAGCGATTTCCATGCAAACTTGATAGATGCGGCCAACCGTGCGGCCGAAGCAACGGACCGTTTCATAAGGCTTCTCTAGGATTGCGGCTGTCAGTGGCCCAACTCACCCAAAATGGGTCTAGTTCCGGATTAAGCATTTAAGAACACCCATCTCCTACCGTTTTAAGTCCTTGGATAATCGTGAAACGGGAAGAGGTATAATGGGCAATCCGGTCACGCTACAGCGATTGCTTGCGATGCAAAAGCAAATCTGGCGCTTCCGTCTGGACCCTCATGACGAGACGACAGAGACGGTCGCGCGCGAGCAGCTCAAGTCGATCAGCCAGATTTCCCGCATCGGCTCGCTCATTTCCATCCCGGGCACAAGCTATATCGTGATCAAGATCTGCATGTATGCGGATTTTGCGGTTGCGGCATTCACGGTTTTCTGCGTGGCCATCATGGCCTTTGCCAGCATTCGCAACTACCGGCGACAAGCCCGTGTCGATCATGACCGCATTGATTATGAAAAATCGGTCCGGATGATCGTTGCCGAAGCCAAACTCAATGCTGTTGTAGCCAGCGCGCTGGTCGCGTTGCCGCTCGCATTCGGGCAGATCCCGATGGGACTCGACGTGGCCATCCTGGGTATTGGAACAGTCATTATCGGCGGTTTCATCTTTGGCAGCATTCCCCGCGCGCAGAGCTGGTATATGGGTATTGCGACAATGGCCTTTGCCGGCGGATTTTACGCGGCCGAAGGCAACAGTGCGCTCCCTGGCATTGCCCTTTTCGTCTTTGTCGCCCTTTGCGCAGACTATATCTACCGCATGTTCTTCTTCAACTTCGTCCAACGCCATATCCATGCAGCCCGCGAAAAAATGGCTGCCGATACGGTTCGGCTTTTGCTCCATGACTATGCCGAACAGAGCTCGGACTGGCTGTGGGAAATTGATGATGAATTGCGCATCATCAATCCTTCTGCCCGGTTTGCATCTGCCGCAGCATGCGAAATCCGGGATCTGCGCGGGCGGGCGCTGATCGACCTGTTCGAAGACAGCACCGAACGCAATTTCCTGATTCAGTCGCTCGGCTCCGGGGAGGCTTTTCGGGACGTGCCGGTGCCAATCAATATTCACGGCAAGACCTTCTGGTGGAAGTTGTCGGGGCGCCCAACCCCTGGCACTCACGGCAGCGCCTTGCATCTTCGCGGTGTGGCAGCCGACATTACCAGCGCGAAAATGGCGGAAGAACGCGTCGCGCATCTCGCCCATTTCGATAGCCTGACAGATCTGCCCAATCGGGCCCTGTTCAATCAGTCGCTGCAAAGATCCATCGCCCGGCTGAAGCCCGGCCAGCAGCTGGCTGTCCTTTATCTCGATCTCGATAATTTCAAGAGCATCAACGATACGCTGGGGCACGGGGCGGGAGACCTTGTGCTCAGGGCAGTCGCCAATCGGCTGGAAGAAGCGATCGGCGTGGAAGATGTGGTTGCCCGGCTGGGCGGTGACGAGTTTGTCATTTCGCTCCGCCATATCGGTTCGGATGCCGACGCCAAACGCAAAGCGGCGGCGATTATCAGCCAGCTGTCCGAGCCGATCATGATCGAGGGACAGCCGATGCTGTCCGGGGCGAGCATCGGCATCGCCATTTGTGCATCTCCCGGATCCACCGCAGACGAACTGCTGAAATTCGCGGACATTGCGCTCTATCATGCCAAAAATAATGGTCGCGGTTGCGTTTCGATATTTGAAGAATCCATGGGTACGGCATTTCAGGACCGTCGGAATATCGAACTGGACCTGCGCTCGGCGCTGCACCGGGACGAGCTCGAACTGCATTATCAGCCGCTGGTCAATATCGAGAGCGGCGACACGGTCGGCTATGAAGCTCTGCTGCGCTGGCATCATCCGGACAAGGGCATGATCATGCCCAACGCCTTCATCCCGGTTGCGGAGGAGTCCGGCCTGATTGTGCAGCTCGGTGAATGGGTATTGCGGTCTGCGCTGGAGGAACTGCGCAACTGGCCCGACCATCTCAGCGTGGCCGTCAATCTCTCGCCGTCGCAGATGCGCAGCCCCAACCTGATACCCGCGATTGTCAACGCCTTGGCCGCCACCCGGGTTGATCCGGCGCGGCTCGAACTGGAAATTACCGAATCGGTGCTGATGAACGACAGCCAAAACAATGTCGATCTGCTCCACAAGATCCGCTCGCTCGGCGTGCGCATCGCGTTGGATGATTTCGGTACCGGCTACAGCTCGCTCAACTATTTGCGCAGCTTCCCGTTCGACAAGATCAAGATCGACCGCTGCTTTGTCGAGGATGTCGACAGCCGGGAAGACTGCCGCGCGATTATCCGCGCGGTCACCGGACTGGCGTCCAGCCTCGGCATGGTCACAACAGCCGAAGGCGTTGAACGCGACGGTCAGCTGGACCAGCTCAAGCTGGACGGTTGTATCCAGGTCCAGGGCTATCTTTTTGACAAGGCCATGCCAGCGCACGAGATCGAAGGCCGCACCGCGCCCGAGCCGGGATCCGGAAATCCCACGGCAGCCATTTCCGTCCAGCCAGAAAAGCGGGATGACAGCGCGGCCAGGGGCAACAATAGGATCAAAAAAGCGGGCTGATCTGTTACTGACAATAATGTGAATTATTTGATGTTCGGGCGAGCTTCCGCTAGTGATGCCAACCCTTGGGAGAGGGTTATGCAATTTGTCCTGAAGAATATTCTGCATTTCATGCCGCTGATCTTTGGCCTGGGTTTTCTGGGGCCGCTCTGCGCCCAAATTCTCTCCCTGACCGGCTGGGCAGATATGGCCGGGATTTCCGCTCTCGCCATCGGTATCGCGATTGGCGGCAGCTGGGGTCTCATCGCCCAGTTGCGTGGACGCTGGATATGAGCATGACCGCCGCACCCGTCGATCTGCGCAAACAGGAACAGGCCATTGCCCGCAAATATGCCGGTCGACTGCCCTGGGAAGCGGTGCTTTGGGGTCTTGGCAACCTGGCACTCTGGCTGGCCCTCTGGCCGCTGGTATTTCTCGAGATCATGCCGCTCTGGCTGGCCTTCCCGATTGCGACACTCAACGTCATGCTTTGCTATCTGCCTTCCCATGAGGCCCAGCATGATATTATCGGACGCAAGGGCACGAAGTGGCGCTGGCTCAATGAGACAGTCGGGCATTTGTCGACCATTCCGCTCGTTCTTCCCTATCGGGTCGCCAAAACCACCCATATCCAGCATCATCTCCATGCCAATGATCCCGACAAGGATCCGGACTATAGCAGCATGGCGCCGGGGCCCTGGGCGGCGGTCTGGAAATCGATTCAGAACCGGCAGCCTGGTGCCAAAGGCGGCTTCAACAAATATGGCGACATCCTGCGGGATGTCGGCCGCGAAGATCTGCTGCTCGACGGCGCGCTGTTCCAGCTCGCGCATTTCGGCATCCTGATCGCGCTGGCGCTGTCCGGCTACGCGATAGAAGCCGCACTGATCTGGTGGCTTCCGCGACAAATCGGCCTGACCTATATCCAGTTTTTTCTCAGCTGGGCGCCCCACCATCCGGGCGTTGGCCAAGGGCGCTACAAGGACACGCGGGCGTTCAGAAGCAGTTGGGGCAATATGGGTTCAATGGGCATGCAATATCACATCGTGCACCACCTTCATCCTTATATCCCGCTGACCGACACGCCAGCCGCCTATCGCGACATGCGGCCTATTCTCGAAAAGCGCGGCTGCCGGCTGGAGAATATCTGAGAGCGCAGTTCAAGCCTGTCCGGTCGGCCGGATCATCAGCTCTCCGACACAGACAGACGGCGGCTGATTGAGAACATAGGCCACGCTGTCTGCGAGATTTTCGGGTTCGAGAAATTCAAAATTGAACACCCCGCCCATCATCTCGAGCACGGACTGGTCCTTGATCGTGGTGCCCAGCTCCGTCTTCACTCCGCCGGGAAAAATCGTCGTGACCCGCACGCCATGCGCGGTCATTTCCTTGCGCAACGTATCACTCATCGAGCGCACGCCGGCCTTTGTCGCCGAGTAAACCGCGCTGGAAGGAAAGGTCTGAAGCGCGGCGATTGACGAGATGATGACGATATGGCCATCCTTGCGCTCAATCATCTGCGGAAGCACCGCATCGATTCCATAGAGTACGCCGCGCAGATTGACGTCGATCATCCGGTCCCAGTCCTCGACCTGGCCTTTTTCGATAAGCGAAACCGGCATGATCCCGGCGTTGCAGACCAGCGCATCGACCTGACCAAATCTTTCCGTGGCAGCAGCGGCCAGTGCTTCCTGATCCGCACGGCTGCTGACATCCGTGACATGGAACGCCGCCTGTTCGCCCAGTTCCGCCGTTAGTACTTCAAGCCGGTCGGCTCGGCGCGCGGCCAGCATGACATTATACCCGTCTGCAACCAGCTTGCGCGCCGTAGCTTCGCCAATACCGCTGGAAGCGCCGGTGATAATAGCTGTTTTCATGAACGCCTCCTGCTGATCTCGGAAGTCAGAGTGTCAGCGATCGGAAGTGCAGCGACAAGCCGCTTTTTTGTTAGGCGGTCAGGCGGGAACCCAGTTGCCGTGAAATCCCGGGGGGATACGATGGGGCACGTGCACAACGGCCTGAGGTTCGCCGAGGAAATCATCCGCTTTCAGGATGGTCAGCTCGCTGGTTTCGTTCCTGGCATCGATCACCAGCCCGATCAGCCAGCCCTCATCTTCACCGGAGCCTTCGCTGCGCGGAACAAAGACGAATTCGCCGGGATGCCGGTCTGCACCAAAATCGCGAGTCAGCGTCTCCCCGGTCTCCAGATCATGTTTGAACAGTTCATTGCCCGCGACATCGAAGTCGCCATCTTCACCGCCCAGCGCGATTGTATAGGCATAGCGATAGGGCTGACTGGTCAGACGTTCGTCATAGCGCGGGAATTCCTGGGGACGGTCATGCAGGATTTTCCGGTCGACCTTTTTCGCGACCGGATCGATAGTCCAGCGTTCGAAGCGCGACCAGCTGCCGCCCGGACCAAAGGTACTGCCGGCATAGGTGCTTTCGTGCACAACAACATCAACCACCGTCTTGCCGTCTTCGGCCTCATAGGCGTTGGCCGGGTGATAGACATAGCAAGGCTCGTCCAGCTCGCACCAGATGATGTCGTCATTTGTCCCGGTCTTGGGCAGCAGTCCGACACGTGCACCATGGTCGGGATTCCAGTCATAGGGGAAGGTATAACCGGCCAGCATCCGTTTCATCGAAAAAGTTGCGGGCAGATCAAACACGAGCACATTCTTCTCGGTAATCTGGCAGTCGTGAATGGACGGACCGTCCTTGACCGCAATCGGTTCCTCGCGGGTGACCTTGCCGTCCGGACTGACGACGACGTGCCAGACCGTGTCCGCCACCGGGGCATCATAGCAGACCGCGTGCATCTGACCGGTTTTCGGATCGACATGCGGATGGGCGGAAAAAGCGTTGGTCAGAGTGCCGTCGAACGGATTATGTTTCACCGTGTCGAGTTCGTCCGTCAGTTCGACCGGAAATCCTCCGGCCTCGACAATGGCGAATGTCTTGCCGCCAATTTCGACAATATTGGTATTGGCGTTATCCGCCCGCGATTTGCGGGTGCCCGGCTTGCGCGGTTCGTCCAAGGCGTCGCTGACCGCATTGGAGCGGATCCAGCGATTGCGATACCAGACCGCTTCGCCATCCTTGACCCGGATCCCGTGGGCCATGCCGTCACCGACAAACCAGTGATAGCTGGCCTCCTGCGGCGGGGTGACCGGATTGGGGCCAATGCGCATATAACGGCCATCGAGCTCGGCAGGAATTGTTCCCGTCACCTGCATGGCCGAAATGGTTTCCTCACTCTGCATCGGTTTGTGCACGCCGGTCAGATAAGGATGCCCGTCTTCTGGATCGGGCAAGCGCTTGCGATTGAAATTGGCAACACCGGTCATGACAGGCGTAACAGCGGCACGGATGGTTTTTTCGATTACGGAAGCCATAATTTTTTCCTTCAGTTGAAATATATGTCGGCAAGTGCGGCGGCAGCCATTGCCAGAAGTATCAGCCCGCCCGGATGGGGTCGGCGCAGCGCCGCCAGATTGCCGACGCCGGAAATGCCAAAGATGATCGCTGCCGTAAGCGGGAGCAGATCGCCACCATCCTGCATCCGGTTGATGAGGACGGCGATACCCAGCGCAGACCAGGCGATGGTGGGAATATGGAAAACCGCGCGAATAATATCGCGGGACGACCGGCTGGCCAGCACACCGGTGGACGGTTCCCTGTAAAGCGGCCCCAACAGCACCCGCTCGCCCAATACACTATGTGCAATACCGACGATAAGGCCGAGAACGGCAGCAAGAATCGCGTATATCAGCATGCCCGATGTCCTTCCCGAAAGAGCTTGCGCAGTAGGTCTTGCAAAGCGAGTCGCAATGTTTATGCTGTTAACATGGAGCAAAATGCTAACAGTGTCAACATTGACGTTCTGACCGCCGGAACACCGGTCCAGTGAGTTCAGCAAAACCCGCCTATCACCACGGAGATCTGCGATCTGCCGCGCTGGAGCTGGGGATGGAACGGCTGACCGATCAGGAGCATCCCGATCTCGGCCTGCGCGCCCTCGCCCGTGATCTTGGAGTCTCGGCGACAGCACTCTATCGCCATTTCCCGAACAAGGATGCGCTGCTGGACGCACTGGCGCTGGAGGGTCTCGACCAGCTGGGTGCACATCAAGCGAAAGCGGCGCAATCGGTTGGTGGCGGGATCGAAGGTTTCGGAGAAATGGGTGTGACTTATGTCCGCTGGGCGGTTGAGCATCCTGCCCTGCTGCGACTGATTTACGAACGGGTTGGAAAGGTCGATCTGGAAGCCGGAAACCCAACCCGCATGGGCGAAGCCTTTTACCAGCTCCGCGCTGGGATCACGGCGCTGATGCCGGAAGACATGCCCGCCGAAGAACGCGCCGCCGCCGCCTTGCATGCCTGGTCCCTTGTCCACGGCCTTGCGATGCTGATCCTCGATGGCCAGATCGCCTATGACCCTGAATTGGTCCGCAAAGTCGTCCTGATGACCGGCTTTTCCGACTGCTGACAACGGGATCTACTGCGCCTCGCCGTCCTCATAGGACAAAAGGTCACCCGGTTGGCATTTGAGTTCCCGACAGATCGCTTCCAGGGTCGAGAAGCGCATCGCTTTTGCCTTGCCGGTTTTCAGGATGGACAGATTTGCCAAGGTGATGCCGACCCGCTCCGACAGCTCGGACAGGGTCATCCGGTTGTCGTGGAGCAGGTCGTCGAGTTTTACCATGATCGCCATCAGACAGTGCCCTGCAGTTCGTCCTGCATCTCGGCACCGCGGTCAAAGACCCGGGCGAGAATGATCAGCAGCAGGACCAGCAAAATGCCGGAGATGGACAGGCCGCCTTCAATATGCATGCTGAACTCCTCCCCCGGCTGAACCTCGCCGAGGGTTGCGACCATCGCGCTGGCCAGCAGGCTGCCAAAGAAGGTCACAATCTGGATCGCGAAGGCCGCAACGCCCATGCCGCGCAACCGGGTGGCATTGATCCGGGTGAAGGGATTGCCTTCGCTTACCGAGTCGATGATCCGGCGGAGCCGGTTGATGCCGAACAGGGTGATCAGCATCATGACAATTCCGAGCAGCATCAGTCCCGCGATCATCCACACGACTTCCGTTCCCGGCGGTGTCACGAATGTGTCCGCCATTTCGACCGCCACCTCGCTTGCGAAAAACAGCAGGACGGGGATCGCGAAGGTGAGCACGGTGACGCCGAGCAGCATCAGCCACTTGGTGACAATCAGCAATCCGCGCGTGGATTTCAGCACGATATCGTTGGTTTCGGGGGTTTTTACAGTCTCGTTCATTTTGCTTTCCATTTCTGATTCGTCGTGATTTATTGTTTATCAATATACAAATATCGATAAACGTCAAGATATTTATTGTTTTTCAATAAATATTGGTCAATCAGGGGGCAGGCCAAACGACCGTCCAGCTTGTCCATCCCGCTTTCGTCAAACTGTCATCGTTCCGCCCCTTGACCCCAATCCAACATCTCCCTATATCGCTGGCTCACCACAGGTTTCGAGACAGGGCACGCAGTTGCGCAGCGCGCCGCAGGAAATGAAATCTGACCGGTTTTCAGGACGCTAAAAGCTGCAATTTCCTTTCCGGATTCCCGGTATGGAGATATGCGGCTTTTTGCAGTTTTGAAGCGCCTCACATATTTGATTTTCCACCGGCAAACCCTCGGGACAGGCCGGTGATGGCGAGAAGGCACTATATATATGGCGACGAAAGCAGCTTCGGTGAAAACGACGGCTACCACCCCCACCCGCAAGAAACGCATCCGCAGGATTTTCGGTGATATTCACGAAGTGATCGACATGCCGAACCTGATCGAGGTTCAGCGCGAATCCTATGAGCAGTTCCTGCGTTCCGACAAGGAAACCGGCTATGTGTCCGGTCTCGAGAAGACGCTGCGCAGCGTGTTCCCGATCCGGGATTTTGCCGGCACCGCCGAAATGGATTTCGTCAATTACGAACTCGAAGATCCCAAATATAATGTCGAGGAATGTCGTCAGCGGGGCATCACCTATGCCGCGCCGATGAAAGTGACACTGCGCCTGATCGTCTTTGAAGTCGATCCAGAAACCGAAGCGCGTTCGGTTCTCGATATCAAGGAACAGGACGTGTACATGGGCGACATGCCGCTGATGACCAAGAACGGCACGTTCGTCATCAATGGCACCGAGCGCGTGATTGTCAGCCAGATGCACCGTTCGCCCGGCGTGCTGTTTGACCATGACCGCGGCAAGACCCACAGCAGCGGCAAGTTCCTATTCGCCGCCCGCGTCATTCCCTATCGCGGCTCCTGGCTGGACTTCGAATTTGACGCCAAGGACATTGTCAATGTCCGCATCGACCGCAAGCGCAAGCTGCCGGTGACCGCCCTGCTGCGTTCGCTGGGTGATGCGATTATCGAAGTCAAGGAGAAGAAGCCGGACTTCAAGGTCGGTGAAATGGTTCGCGTGTCCGGCATGAAGCAGCCGGCCGAAATCCTGGAGATTGACGGCAATCGGGTCACGATCAAGGAGCCGATGGGCGCGATCGAAATCCAGGGCAAGATTGAAGACGAAGGCCGCACCAAAAGCGCCGAGATCACCGGCATTTTGAAACAGGGCTATTCCGAAGAAGACATTCTGAACCTGTTCTACAACCGGATCGTCTACAAGCGCGCCAAGGATGGCTGGACCATCCCGTTCGTGACCGAACAGTGGCGCGGCCAGAAGCCGGCATTTGACATTGTCGACGCCGACAGTGGCGAAGTCGTATTTGCGGCCAACAACAAGATCACGCCGCGCGGCGCGAATAAGGCGGAAAAGGACGGCATGAAAAATGTTGTCATCCCGACCGAAGAAATTTTCGGCCGCTATAGCGCCTTTGACCTGATTAACGAGAAAACCGGCGAGATCTACATCGAAGCCGGTGATGAAGTGACCGCGGAAAATCTCGAGAAACTCGACACGGCCGGCATTGACCAGCTTGAGCTGCTCGACATCGACCATGTCACGACCGGTCCGTGGATCCGCAATACGCTGAAGGTCGACAAGGCCGATACGCGGGACGATGCGCTGTCCGATATCTATCGCGTCATGCGCCCGGGCGAACCGCCAACCCGCGAAACCGCCGAAGCTTTGTTCGAAGGCCTGTTCTTCGATCCCGAGCGCTATGACCTCAGCGCCGTCGGCCGGGTCAAGCTGAACATGCGCCTCGATCTCGATGCGCCGGATGATTATACCGTCCTGCGCAAGGAAGACATATTGGCCGTCGTCAAGACGCTGGTCGATCTGAAAGACGGCAAGGGCGAGATTGACGATATCGACAATCTCGGCAACCGCCGTGTGCGTTCGGTGGGCGAGCTGCTGGAAAACCAGTATCGCGTTGGCCTGCTGCGCATGGAACGCGCGGTCAAGGAACGGATGAGCTCGGTCGATGTCTCGACCGTCATGCCGAACGATCTGATCAACGCCAAACCGGCAGTGGCCACGGTGCGCGAATTTTTCGGTTCCTCGCAGCTGTCGCAGTTCATGGACCAGACCAACCCGCTGTCAGAAGTCACCCACAAGCGCCGTGTGTCGGCGTTGGGACCCGGCGGTCTGACGCGTGAGCGCGCCGGCTTTGAAGTCCGCGACGTGCACCCGACCCATTATGGCCGGATCTGCCCGATTGAAACGCCGGAAGGTCCGAATATCGGCCTGATCAACTCGCTGGCGTCGTTCAGCCGGGTGAACAAATACGGCTTTATCGAAACGCCTTATCGGGAGATCAAGGACGGCAAGGTCACCAATGACGTGGTCTACCTTTCCGCGATGGAAGAGCAGAAGCACACGGTCGCCCAGGCTAATGCCGAACTCAAGAAGGATGGCAGTTTTGTCGAGGAATTTGTATCCGCACGGGAAGCCGGTGAATTCCTGATCGCCGCGCGCGACCAGATCACGCTGATGGACGTTTCGCCCAAGCAGCTGGTGTCGGTTGCGGCTTCGCTGATCCCGTTCCTGGAAAATGATGACGCCAACCGCGCCCTCATGGGATCGAACATGCAACGCCAGGCCGTTCCGCTGGTGAAGGCGGAAGCGCCATTCGTCGGTACCGGCATGGAAGAAACCGTGGCCCGGGATTCCGGCGCAGCCATTGCCGCCAAACGGGCTGGCATTGTCGACCAGGTCGATGCGACACGTATCGTGATCCGCGCCTCCGGTGCAGTGGAAGCCGGCAAATCGGGCGTGGACATCTACACGCTGCAGAAATTCCAGCGCTCCAACCAGAATACCTGCATCAATCAGCGTCCACTGGTGAAGGTGGGCGATATTGTGCAGCGGGGCGATACGATTGCCGATGGTCCGTCCACCGACATGGGCGAACTGGCGCTGGGCAAGAACAGCCTCGTCGCGTTCATGCCCTGGAACGGCTATAACTATGAGGACAGTATCCTGATCTCGGAGCGGATCGTGAAAGACGATGTCTTCACCTCGATCCATATCGAAGAATTTGAAGTCATGGCCCGCGACACCAAGCTTGGCCCTGAAGACATTACCCGCGACATTCCGAATGTCGGCGAGGAAGCGCTGCGCAATCTCGACGAAGCGGGCATTGTCTATATCGGTGCGGAAATCGAACCGGGCGACATTCTCGTCGGCAAGATCACGCCGAAGGGCGAATCGCCGATGACACCGGAAGAAAAGCTGCTGCGCGCCATCTTCGGCGAGAAGGCTTCCGATGTCCGCGACACGTCGCTGCGTCTGCCACCGGGTGTGGCCGGCACAGTCGTCGAAGTCCGTGTCTTCAACCGCCACGGCATCGACAAGGACGAGCGTGCGCTCGCCATTGAACGCGAGGAAATCTCCCGCTTCACCAAGGACCGGGACGACGAACGCGCAATCCTGAATCGCGCGACCTTCAACACATTGAAGGACATGCTCATCGGTCAGACCGCCACTTCGGCTCCGAAGCCAATGAAGAAGGGCGCGAAAATCACCGAGGAAAGCCTGACTGAAATCGAGCAGGTCGACTGGTGGAAGATCGCGGTCAAGGATGACAAGGTCCAGGCCGACTTCGAAGCCACCCGTCAGCAATATGACGAAGCGATCAAGCTGATCAACGAGCGGTTCGAGGACCGCCGCGAGAAGCTGGAACGCGGCGACGAGCTGGCGCCCGGCGTGCTGAAGATGGTCAAGGTCTTTGTCGCGGTGAAGCGCAAGCTGCAGCCGGGCGACAAGATGGCTGGCCGTCACGGGAACAAGGGGGTTATCTCCCGCATCCTTCCGCAGGAAGACATGCCGTTCCTCGAAGACGGAACCCCGGTCGACATCGTGCTCAATCCGCTCGGCGTGCCATCACGGATGAACGTCGGACAGATTTTCGAAACCCATCTCGGCTGGGCCGCACGCGGCCTGGGTCAGCAGGTGACACAGGCTCTCGAGGAATGGAAACTCGCCAATCCCGACCCGCAGGCGGCCGCGCCGCCCGATGCGGTCAAGGAACGGCTCAAGACCATTTACGGCGAGCAATATCATGAGGATATTGATGCCCGTGAAACCGGCGAGATTGTCGAGCTGGCCGGAAATCTGGTCAACGGTGTCCCAATGGGCACACCGGTGTTTGACGGGGCGCATGAAAGCGACGTGTCCGACATGCTGGAACTGGCAGGACTGGACCGCAGCGGTCAGGTTGATCTTTACGACGGCCGGACCGGTGACAAGTTCGACCGCAAGGTGACCGTGGGCTATATCTACATGCTCAAGCTGCACCATCTGGTCGACGACAAGATTCACGCCCGTTCGATCGGACCTTACTCCCTGGTCACGCAGCAGCCGCTGGGCGGAAAGGCCCAGTTCGGCGGACAGCGTTTCGGGGAAATGGAAGTCTGGGCCCTGCAGGCCTATGGCGCCGCCTACACCCTGCAGGAAATGCTGACGGTCAAGTCGGACGACGTGATCGGCCGGACCAAGGTTTACGAAGCGATCGTCAAGGGCGACGATACGTTCGAAGCCGGCGTTCCGGAGAGCTTCAACGTTCTGGTCAAGGAAATGCGTTCGCTGGGTCTCAATGTCGAGCTTTCCAGCTTCGGTGACGAAGATGAGGAAGACGGCGACACGGACGCATTACCGGAGGCAGCTGAATGAGTCTTTCGATAGCGCTATTGGCAGTTACAGCTATGCTATCATCTTCAGCATCGCAGAGTGACGTGGAAGGTGATTACAACGAAGCCAAAAACTGCTTGGCCACTTTTACCGCCTTGTCCAGCGCGATTTCGGATTCCCCTTTGTCAATTGATGGGAAAGAAATAGAAATTCCATCTTATTTGAAAAGGCATATGAGAGGGTTTTTGTATGTAGCCGTTTTTGAAGGACGAAAGTTCGGCAAGACTATTCAAGACGTCAACTTTGAGTTGGAAGCTGAGACGAATAGGATTCAACAAGAACGCCTAGAAAAAAATGACGACGCTGAGAACAGAATTAAAGGCTGGGTTTCAACGGTTAAGGGGTGTGCAGACACCTTTGATCCTTCCAGCACACGGAGCTAAACATGAACCAAGTAACAAATTTTGCAAATCCGATCGCAAAGCCGGAAACATTTGACCAGATCCAGATCGGCCTCGCGTCTCCCGAGCGGATCCGCAGCTGGTCCTTCGGGGAAATCAAAAAGCCGGAAACAATCAACTACCGGACGTTCAAACCCGAGCGTGACGGCTTGTTCTGTGCCCGGATCTTTGGTCCGGTAAAGGATTACGAATGCCTGTGCGGCAAGTACAAGCGCATGAAATACAAGGGCATTGTCTGCGAGAAATGCGGGGTTGAAGTCACGGTCACCAAGGTCCGCCGCGAGCGCATGGGGCATATCGACCTCGCTGCTCCTGTCGCGCATATCTGGTTCCTGAAATCGCTGCCCAGCCGCATCGGGCTGCTGCTCGACATGCAGCTCAAGCAGCTCGAGCGCGTGCTCTATTTCGAAAGCTATGTCGTCATCGAACCCGGTCTCACCGCGCTGGAAAAATTCCAGCTGCTGACCGAAGACGAGATGCTCGAAGCGCAGGATGAATATGGCGAAGATGCGTTCTCCGCCGGCATCGGTGCAGAAGCCGTCAAGATCATGCTGCAGGAACTCGACCTGGAGCGCGAAAAGGAAGATCTTCTGGAAGAACTGGCGACGACCAAGTCGACGCTGAAGCCGAAGAAGATCATCAAGCGTCTCAAGGTTGTCGAGAGCTTCATCGAATCCGGCAACAAGCCGGAATGGATGATCCTCGAGATCATCCCGGTCATTCCGCCCGAACTGCGCCCGCTGGTGCCGCTCGATGGTGGCCGTTTCGCGACGTCGGATCTCAACGATCTGTATCGCCGCGTGATCAACCGGAACAACCGTCTGAAACGCCTGATGGAGCTGCGTGCACCGGACATTATCGTCCGTAACGAAAAGCGCATGCTGCAGGAATCGGTCGACGCCC
>JBCDCK010000002.1:0-508901 GCA_039181895.1 Pseudomonadota bacterium | reverse complement strand
TCACCCGGGCTTTATTGGCTATAACTTTCTTCCACGGGTTTTTTTGTGTACAAATAATTCAACTTTTTTTGTTTTGTTGTTTTTACACTTCGATGGGGGCGTGGGTATGTTAACCCCCCGGCGCCGATTTGGTTCCGTAAAATCTACGTCCATGCCATTTTTAATTGGTATACTATTTTGGTAATATAAACTGGTTGACAATTTATATTTAGCTTGATACCCGGTACTTATAGAACAAAAGGATGTTTTGGGGATGGCGGTCAGGCTCGGCCTGTATTCAATAGCATGTATGCTGGCGGCGACGCCAGTTTCGGCAGAAGTCTATCTTGTCAAAGATCAGAAGGCGTATTTTGCCGTCGAGAAGAAACTGGTCGCCGGCGACACCATCGTTCTTGCCAATGGTGTCTGGCAAGATTTCGAGATCAAATTTTCGGGGCAGGGGACCGAGAAGAAGCCCATCACGCTTCGCCCGCAAAATGTCGGCAAGGTGATTCTGTCCGGTCAGTCCAATCTCCGCATCGGCGGACGATACATGATCGTTGCCGGCCTTGTTTTCAAAAATGGTTATAGTCCGACAGGCGAGGTGATTTCCTTCCGCCGGTCCAAACAGAACCTGGCGCATCACAGCCGGGTGACCAATGTTGTAATCGATCATTTCAGCAAGCCCGATCGCTACGAGAGCGACTATTGGGTGGGAATGTACGGCAAGCATAACCGTTTTGATCACAATCATCTCGTCGGGAAGACCAACAAGGGCGTGACCTTCGCGGTGCGGCTGGACTCGACCGAGAGCCAGGACAATTATCACCGCATCGACCATAATTATTTTGGACCGCGCCCGGTGCTGGGATCCAATGGCGGGGAAACCCTGCGCATCGGCACCAGCAAATATTCGATGTTCAATTCGCATACCACGGTCGAGAATAACTATTTCGACCGCTGCGATGGGGAGGTGGAGATCATCTCCTCAAAGGCCGGACAGAATATTTTCCGCGGCAATTTTTTCTTTGAATCGAGCGGAACCCTGACGTTGCGCCACGGAGATGGCAATCTGGTCGAGAACAATGTTTTCATGGGCAGCGGCAAGGATCATACAGGCGGCATCCGGGTCATCAATCGCGACCAGACCGTCCGCAACAATTACATGGAAGGACTGCGCGGCACCGGTTTTGCGAGTGCGCTGACCGTCATGAACGGAGTGCCCAATTCGCCGGTCAATCGCTATGTCGAGGTGAGCAATGCCACCATTGAGAATAACACTGTGGTCGACAGCAGCCGGATCACCTTCAACGCGGGTGCAGATGTGGAGCGATCCGCCGCGCCGGTAAACAGCCGGTTCCGGAACAATCTGCTCGCGGGCACCGGGTCAGGCAGTTTTATCAAGATACAGGACGATATCAGCGGCATTGCGTTCACCGACAATTTGCTGAGCAAGGGTATAACGGAAAAGCCGGTCGAGGGAATATCGTACGGGGATGTGGCGCTCGTTCGTGGCGATAACGGACTGCTTTACCCGGAGGGCCTGGCCGTGGGCGCATCGCGCGACCTGAAGCCGGTGACGCGCGATCTGACGGGTGTGAAATGGTATGCCAAACCACCGGCAGGAGAGCGTTTCGGAACCGGAAAGGTCATTCCGGTCGCTCCCGGTGAAGACAAGCTGACCGAGGCATTTGCCGCGGCATCTGATGGCGATCGACTTGCACTGGAAGCGGGCGAATATCTGGTGAACAAGGTCCTGCCTCTGGACAAGGTCGTTTCGATTGAAGGACCAAAGGACGGGGTTGCCACGATCAGTTTTGCGCGGCCATCTCTGATTGAAATCCGGCAGGGCGGAAGCCTGCGCCTGACGGACCTCACCATAGACGGCGGTGCGGCTCCGGACTCCGTGGGCAATGCCGTTATCCGCACCACAATTTTCCCGATCCAGTCCAATTTCCTGATCGATCTGGATAGCGTCAATGTGACAAACCTGGACATAAACCGCTCCTTCCATGTGATCAGCCTGGGCAAAAGCTCATTTGCTGATCGCGTCAGCATCAAGAACAGCAATTTCAGCAACATCTCCGGTTCCATTCTGCAGGCTGCGGCAGAAACGGAGGATTATGGGCAGTATAATGCAGAATATATCGAAGTTTCGGGCTCCAATTTCCAGAATATTGGCGGCGAGATTTTCCACGTTTATCGTGGCGGGAGGGACGAAAGTACCTTTGGGCCGCACTTCTCGCTCACCGGATCCAATTTCCTCAATGTGGGGCTGAACAAGAACAATATTTCCGGCGCATCCATGGTCCTACACGGGGTCCAGCATGCAGATATCAGCGGCAATAATTTTCTCGACGCGGCACCAATAAAAATCGTGCACACCGTCGGGCGACCGCAGACGCGGATTTCGGGCAACAAAGCCGTGAATATGTCCGACCCCATTCTTGAGGAACTGAACTTTGACGGTGCGCATCGTGCCATTCTCTCCGACAACCAGTTTGAAGGCGCAGAAAAGCCATGACGGGTACGCTCCTGTCCGCGGCTTTGTGGGGAGCTGTGTCTTCCGCCGTCGTGGCCGGACCGGTCGAACACTCCCAGACCGGGTCCGCCACGACGGCGCAGGAATTTGCGCCATTGTTCGCGAATGAACTGGACCGCGCGCGGTCCTTCGTCAGCCGGATGATGGAAGCGGGAGTTGTGGTTCCCTTTCCGAAAGATCCGGGCGGGGGGTATACGCACGAGCAGCACAAGCAGAATTTCAAGGCCATTTACCAGGGCGGCCAGCTCTACAAGCTCACCGGCGAACAGAAATATGCCGACTATGTTCGGGATGTGTTGCTCGCCTATGCCAGGCTCTATCCGACTTTGGGCGAACATCCGGCGCGCAAGAACAGCCAGAGTTCGGGCCGGCTCTTCTGGCAGGTGCTGAACGATGCCATGTGGATGGTGGACAGCATCCAGGGATATGAAGCAATCCGGTACAGCCTATCCGAGGCGGACCGCCAGAATATTGACAACAATCTGTTTCGCAAAGCCGCGGAGTTCCTGTCGACCGGTTCGGCCGTTACGTTCAGCAGGATTCACAATCACGCGACATGGGCAACAGCCGGCGTCGGGATGACCGGTTTTGTGCTGGAGGACAAGGAACTTGTCGATATTGCCCTGCTGGGGTTGGACAAATCCGGAGAGACCGGTTTTCTGCGGCAGAGCGAATTGCTCTTTTCACCCGATGGTTACTATACCGAGGGGCCCTATTATCAGCGGTTTGCGCTGAAACCCTTCGTCGTGTTCGCTGGAGCGATCGAGAAAAATGATCCGTCGCGCAAGATTTTTGAACATCGCGACGGCATTTTGCTCAAGGCGCTGCAGACAACGATCCAGCTGACCTATGCCGGTCGTTTTTTCCCGTTCAACGATGCGATCCGGGACAAGAGCCTGAAGACGGACGAGCTCTATCACGGGGTTGCCGTGGCCTATCGCAAGACACGTGATCCAGGGCTTTTGTCGATTGCTAAATGGCAGGGCAGGACGGTGCTTACCGATGACGGCATGCTTGTCGCTCGTGATTTGGCGGCCGGGAAGGCCAATGCCTATCCGTTTCGCTCGCTGCTCCTGTCCGACGGTCCCGAAGGCAAACAGGGTGCAGTTGCGATCATGCGCGACGGGGATGGCTGGACCGGATCGGCGCTGGTCGCCAAAAACAGTTCGCAAGGCATGGGGCATGGCCATTTCGACAAGCTCAGCTGGCAATATTATGACAATGGTCATGAAATTGTCAGCGACTATGGCGCAGCGCGTTTCCTGAATATCGAGGCCAAGCAGGGCGGGCGCTATTTGCCCGAAAATGAAAGCTGGGCCAAGCAGAGTATCGCCCACAACAGCCTCGTGGTTGACGAGAAAAGCCATTTCAACGGAGACCGAAAAGCGGCTGACAAGCTTGCGCCCGAACAGCTGTATTTCTCCGATAAACCGGGAGGCCAGATCAGTAGCGCGAAAATGACCGGCGCCTATCCCGGTGTCGAATTCACCCGGACGCTGGCTTTGCTTGATATCGAAGGGCTCGGCGAGCCTCTGGTCGCAGACGTGATGCGCGTCGAGGGGAGTGATGTGCATCAATATGATCTCCCGCTCCATTATCATGGCCATATCATGCGGGTCGGTTTTGATGTGCAGTCCAATGTGACAGACCGGCCGGTGCTGGGGGAAGCCAACGGCTATCAACATATCTGGGTTGATGGGGCCGGCGCACCTGCAAGTGCCGATAACGCCTTTGTCACCTGGATAAAGGACGACCGCTTCTACACCGCGCGCTGGGTGCCACAGGTCAGGAGCAAGGCCATTCTTGCCGAAAGCGGGGCCAATGATCCGGATTTCAATTTGCGCCGCGAACAGATGCTCGTTCAGCGCGTGGCAAATGCCAAAGAAACGGTATTTGTCGGCGTTCTTGAAGCACATGGGCGTTATGACGGAGCGGCGGAGCGCACCACCGCCAGTGACAGCCAGATCAGGACTATCCAGCATGTGCGTGCAGGAGAAGCGGACTTGCTCCTGATCGAGACTTTGGCGGGTGCAAGGTCCGTGCTCGCCATTTCCTATGACCGGGACGAATCCAAAGAACATAGAACGGCGATCGATGGAGAGAATATCAGCTGGAAGGGCTTCGCTGCCCACGTCCAGCTGAAGGGAGGCTCCAAATGACCGGTACCGCAATGCAGGATCGTCACAGCGACACATTTGTGCTGGCACAAGAGACGAAGGTGGAAATCCTGGAGCCGGGAATCAAGCGACAGATTTTGAGCTATGGACCGGATCTGATGCTCTGCCGCCTGTGGTTTTATGCCGGCGTCGCCGGCACTGTCCACCAGCATCCCCATAGCCAGATCACTTACATTGAGTCCGGCCGTTTTCAGGCGATGATGGGCGGCAGGGAAAAGGAATTGATCGCCGGCGACAGCGTCGCCATCACACCGCACACGGATCACGGGATCACATGCATAGAAGCAGGCTCGCTGCTCGACATGTTCAATCCTGTCCGTGAGGATTTTCTCGAAGGGGGAGGATATAATGCCGAAGGGTAAACTGCGCTTCTGGATCGTCGGGCTCGTCGCGCTTGCGACGATTATCAACTATATTGACCGGGGTGCACTTGCCGTTCTGTGGCCGGAAATTTCCGAAGAACTGGGCATGACCAAGATCGAATATGCGATCATCATCAATGTCTTCACCTTTGCCTATGCTTTTGGGCAAACGCTGTTCGGCAAGATTTTCGACTGGATCGGGGTGCGGCTCGGTTTCGTGCTGGCCATCGCGGCATGGTCGATTGCGACAATTCTTCATGCCTTCGCCACAAATCTGATGAGCTTTGCCATATTTCGCGGTCTTCTTGGTGTATCGGAAGCCGGCAACTGGCCGGGCGCAACCAAGGCCAATGCCGAATGGTTCCCGATCAACGAGCGCGCGCTGGCGCAGGGGATCTTCAATTCGGGTGCTGCGATTGGCGGCATCGTTTCCGCGCCGATTGTTGGTTTGCTGTTCGTGTTTCTCGGCTCGTGGCAGGCCACGTTTATCGCAATCGGTGCTCTCGGGCTGCTCTGGCTGATACCCTGGCTGATTGTCTACAAGAGCGGTCCTGACGCACATCCATGGATTTCCGAAGAAGAGCGCCAGTTCATCCTCACGGGTCAGCGGAATGAAGAAGCTGGAGAAGTTGCCGAATATGCGCCTGGAACTGGCGAAATTTTGACGCGCAAGGAAAGCTGGGGCGTGATCATGGCATCATTCTTTCTGGATCCGATCTGGTGGCTGTTTGTCGGATGGCTGCCTCTCTATCTCAACGAAACATATGGTTTCGGTGTCGAAGAAATCGCAACATATGCCGCCGTTCCCTACATCGGCGCGATGTTCGGAGCCTGGTTCGGCGGACTGCTTGCGCAAAATCGCATCAAGTCCGGTTGGACGGTCAACAAGACTCGCAAATCGGTGATCGCATTGGGCGGTGTGATCATGCTGGTTTCGCTGCTGGCGACCACCGTGGCGGCAACACCGCTGGTGGCGGTACTTCTGATGGCAGTCATCCTGTTCGGCTTCCAGACGGCGGTGGGCAATATCCAGACATTGCCGAGTGATTTTTACAGTGGAAAGTCAGTGGGAACGCTTGCCGGATATGCCGGTACAGCAGCCAAGCTGGCTGTGGTTCTGCTCAATTTCCTGATCCCGATCATCACGGCTGACGGCAATTACGCGCCCGCCTTCGCGGTTGGAGCAGGTCTGGCAATTCTTACGGTCGTATCCGTCTTCGTGCTCTGCCCGAGCATCAAGCCGCTGCAGCCGAAAACCGAAACCGCAACTGCATAGAATTTTTATCACATTCACAGACAGGGGAAAACATGACTAGATTGAAAGACAAGGTAGCAATTGTGACCGGCGGCAGCCGGGACATTGGCCGGGCTGTCTCGGTGAAACTGGCGGCTGAAGGCGCCAGGGTTGTGGTGAATTACTGCAATAACGAGGCAGCAGCGAATGACACGCTGGCGGAGATCGAAGCCGCTGGCGGAACCGCGATTTCGTACAGGGGCGACATGATGAAGCCGGAAGATGTCGACGGGATGGTCGCGGCGGCACAGGCCGCCTTTGGTGACACCATTGATATTCTGGTCAACGTCACCGGCGGACTGGTCGAGCGGAAAGGTCTCGATGAGATGGACATGGAATTTTTCGAACATGTGATGCGCCTCAACGTGACCTCCACCTTTCTCGCCACCAAGGCTGTGGCGCCACATATGAAAGAGGGTGGATCGATTGTGAATTTTGCGTCACTGGCCGGTCGCGATGGTGGAGGACCCGGGGCTGCGGCCTATGCGACGTCCAAGGGTGCGGTCATGACCTTCACGCGAGCGATGGCGAAGGATCTGGGGCCGAAGGGGATTCGCTGCAACTCTCTGTGTCCGGGAATGATTGCCACATCGTTCCATGACACGTTCACAGCGGATGCCGTGCGCGAGAATGTCGCCAATTCCACGCCTCTGCGCCGCCAGGGCCTTGCCGAAGAGACGGCAGACGCGACTGCCTATTTGGCATCTGATGAAGCATCGTTCATTACCGGAACGAATATCGACATCAACGGGGGATTGTTTTTCTCCTGACAAGAAGGAGGAAATATCAGCACCATGGACATCACCCAGGATCTTGAAGCCCGTCTGGCCGCCGCACCAGTTGTTCCGCTCATCGGAGCGAGCGACACGGGGGTGGCGGTCGAAACCGCGCGTGCGCTTGATGCGGGCGGACTTAGTGTTATCGAGGTCGTGTTGCGAACCGATGAAGCCGTCGATTGCATGGAAGCCATCGTCAGGGAGACGTCCGGTTGCATTGTCGGTGCCGGCACGGTGCTGACAGTCAACCAGGCAGAAGAGGTCATATCGCGGGGCGCGCAATTCGTCGTCTGTCCCGGACTGGTGGATGAGGTCGCCGAATATTGCCTTGCCAAATCGGTTCCGCTCTATGCCGGAACGATGACGGCGGGCGAAGTGCAGCGCGCTTACGCCCTGGGTTTGCGGACCGTCAAATTTTTCCCGGCGTCGCTGGCCGGCGGCGTGCCCATGCTGAAGGCTCTGTCATCCGTTTTCCGCGAAATGCGGTTCATGCCGACGGGCGGCGTTTCGGCAGCAAATCTGGGTGAGTTCCTGGCTCTGCCGTCGGTCATTGCCTGCGGAGGCAGCTGGCTCACCCCGTCGACCGAGATCGCAGCAGGAAATTTTGAAGCAATAACACAACTGGCGCAGGAAGCGGTTGCCATTGGCCAACAAGCGCGCCCTTCGGAGAATTAGAAATGGCGGAATTCCTCTCTTTTGGCGAAATCATGCTACGGCTGAAAACGGCAGGCAATGAGCGTTTTTTCCAGTCGCATGCTTTTGAAGCGACATTTGGCGGGGGAGAGGCGAACGTCGCCGTGGCGCTGAGCAATTATGGCCTCAACTCGGGCTTCGTATCCGCTTTACCGGCAAATGATGTGGGCGAATCTGCCATTGGAGAATTGCGACGTTTCGGTGTCGACACGTCTCACGTCCGCCGGTCCGGAGACCGGGTGGGGATCTATTTTCTGGAGACCGGAGCCAATCAGCGACCATCGAAGGTGATTTACGACCGGGCGCATAGTTCGATCAGCGAATGCAAGCCCGGCGATTTTGACTGGGCGAAAATATTTGATGGCGCAAAATGGCTTCACATTACCGGCATTACACCTGCGCTGACCCAGGATTCGGCCGATCTCAGCATTGACTGTGTAAAGGCAGCCAAAGCGGCGGGTGTTACTGTTTCCTGTGATTTCAACTATCGCGGCAAGCTGTGGAAATATGGCAAGACCGCGCCAGAGGTAATGACCGAGCTGGTCAAGCATGTTGATGTTGGTATTGCCAATGAAGAAGACTGTCAGAAGTCCCTTGGCATCAGCGTGGACGTTGATGTCGAGGCAGGGGAACTCGACACAAGAAAATATGAGGCCTTGTCGGAGAAGGTGCTCGAACTCTATCCGGACATGACCACTATCGCGATCACATTGCGCGAGAGCATGAGTGCCGACCGCAATGGCTGGTCGGCTTGCCTGCGCGAACGGGGCGGCGATTTCAAACTTTCCCGGCGCTATGAGATTACCGACATTGTTGACCGCGTGGGCGGAGGCGACAGCTTTGCCTCGGCGCTGATCTACGGTCTGAATGCCTATGAAGATCGCCAGCAGTCTCTGGAGTTCGCTGTTGCGGGCAGCTGTCTCAAACATTCCATATTGGGCGACTTCAACAGAGTGAGCGTGGCCGAGGTTGAGAAATTGATGAGCGGCGACGGTTCGGGGCGCGTGCAAAGGTAAACGTCTCGTGTTATTGACAAGCTTCAGCATGACTTTCGGCAGAATGGCGTCTCGCCAGGAAATCCCATTTCATCTTGTCGCCAACGACAATCCGTCCCGCGAACAGGAACTGTTCGAGAAATGCATAGAACGAGAACTTGGGGGGAATACCCGTAACAGTGGCAAACAAACGAAAAGTGAAAAAGACACAGCCCATCCCCGGTCTTACTGACCGGCTCAAATCTCTCTATGCCCATACAGGCCAGAGCCCGATGTCCAACCCGGTCTTCCAGCTGGGTTTCGAATTGTCGCGGGAGCTTGAAGGGGATGAACTGGATCTCCCTGGATTTGAAGCCACAATCCGAAATCTGGAACGCGATGCGTTCCGCCGGCGCGCCAGGCACCTCACTGGATTGATCGGACCTGTTGACCCGGCATCGAACAGAAAAAAGATACGCACTCTGGCGCGCAATAGCGGGGACGGGGGATTTCGAGCCTTTGCCAACCGCTGGTCAAGGCCGCTGCTCTGTTGCGTGTTCACGGCCCATCCAACATTCCTGCTCAATCCGAAAGGCTATGCCGATCTCGCTGCCCTGACTGCCGATCCGAAAAGAAAGGTCTCGCCGTCGGCTTTGAAACCCAATAGCGCTCCGACCATTGAGGACGAGCATCAGGCAGCGGTGGATGCGATCAACGCTGCGTCCGACGCTCAGGTCGAGATGGCCGGATTGCTGGTCGATGTCGCACGCAAGTCCTTCCCCGAGGACTGGCGCAAATTTCGGCCTGCGCCGTTCAATTTCGGTACGTGGGTCGGATATGACATGGATGGCCGAACAGATATAGCCTGGTCTACATCCATCAAATTCCGGCTGGCGGAAAAGCTGAATCAGATAAAGCGTTATGCAGCCGGTCTCGCCTCATTGGCAAAAAGCGACGAAGCCATTGCCGCCGTTTGCCGTAAACTCGAACAGTCGGAAGCGCATTGTCAGCAGATGCTGGAAAATTTTTCCGGGGATCTTGCGTCGACCGAAGCGCTTTCCGATTCCGCTAATGCGCTAACCGCGCGGTCGGGCGCAAAGTTGCTGTCGATCAGACCTCTGATCAGCAAGCTGGACAAAGTGGTTGCAAATACAGATGACAAGACCGCTGCCGCCTTGATCCCTTTGGTTTCGGCAATGAAAAACCAGGGGCTGGGTACAGGTACGGTCCACTTTAGGATCAACTCTTCTCAATTGCACAATGCCATTCGCCGCCATCTCGGCAGCAAGGAATCGCTGGCGGTGGAGAGCCGTAGCGCGATGGCCAGTTTACGCAGGCTGATCGCCAGTACGAAAGCGGTAGATGTCAATTTTGCGAATCTCGCCATCGAAAATACAACGGCAGTCCGGCAGTTTCTCGCCATCGCGCAAATCATCAAGCATATCGATAACGACAATCCGGTGCGATTGCTGATTGCCGAGTGTGAGCAACCATCAACCGTGCTCTGCGCGCTCTATTTCGCGAAACTGTTCGGCATCGAAGATCGCATCGACATTTCACCGCTGTTTGAAACAGAATCTGCGCTGGAGCACGGGGGGCGATTCCTCGAAGCGCTGTTCGCTGAGCCAGCCTATCAGGACTATGTCCGGGTTCGCGGCATTGTTGCAATTCAAACCGGATTTTCGGATGCGGGACGTTTTCTGGGCCAGGTTCCGGCCGCGCTGGCAATTGAGAGGCTGCAGGGACGCATGGCCCAGTCCATGGACAAACATGGGCTTTCCGATGTCAAAGGCTTGATCTTCAACACCCACGGAGAGTCTATGGGGCGTGGTGCGCATCCCGGCGGGATCGGCGAACGGTTGACCCACCCGATGAGCAGCTGGGCGCGCGCGCAATTTGCCAGGCGCAAGCTCGACCTATTGCAGGAAGCAAGTTTTCAAGGCGGAGACGGTTATGTCTATTTCGGTAATCCCGACACCGCGCTGGCTCTTCTGACACGAATCATGGAAGCACAGATTGCCAATATCTCCGATGGGGAGAACGACGATCCATTCTATTCCGAAACAGATGTCTCTCTGGATTTCTATCGCGATGTCCGGCGGACCCAGGCGCGATATTTCCAGAACAAGAGCTACAACCGGGCACTGATGGCCTTTGGTCTGTCTCTCCTTAACGAAACCGGATCGCGGAAATCCCGGAGGCAGTCGGATATCGCAACCGAGCGGGATCTAAGTCTGCGAAGGATCCGTGCGATTCCGCACAATTCCGTGCTTCAACAGCTCGGATATCCGGTCAACGTCATCGCCGGGATTGGCGAAGCCGTGAATGAAGACCGGGAACGTTTTGCCGATCTGTTTGCTCGTTCGGACAGAGCTACCAGCCTGATGAGACTGGTGGCCTTTTCCAACCAGCGTGCCAGCATCAAGACGCTGGGTGCCTATGGCGAATTGTTTAACGGCGCATTCTGGGCAACCCGCCCGTATCGCGGAGCAGAGCCCGAAGTGGAGGCGGCCTGTCTGGACCTTGCCGAACGACTGGCAGTCGACAACCGGGCACAATCCTTTCGGCAGCTGGCCACACAGCTCCGCATAGACGGACTGATGCTGCGCCGGTTGCTGGATCTGTTACCCGCAAATTCGCTTCCGGAAGCAGATGAGGAGCGCCGGCGTACTTTGGGTGTTTTGCACGCACTGAGGCTGGCCTTGATGCAGCATATCTTTCTCAAGGCGGTTCAAATCCCACCCTTTTCCCGCCGCAACGACATCAGCCGTGACGATATTCTGGACATGGTTTTCGCCTTGCGCATTCCCGATGCGGTATCCTTGCTGCGCGATGCCTATCCGGTCGAGGCTCCGGAAATCGGAGATTTCAACATGGATGAGCCAGCGCAATCCGCGCGCAGCAGCGCACCGGAATATGCAAGAATCCGATCAGACTATATCGACGTGATTGAAGATGCCTACCGGCTGATGTTGCGCATTTCCACAGCCATTGCCAACCATTTCGGCGCGCATGGATAGGATATTTGCGTGGCTTGATGTGGTCATCAAAACTGCATTAGACAGCGCGGAAATGAAGCAGTCAGTCTGAAAATAGGGGGAGGCGTTGGCGCAAGAGATTATCGTTGCGGATATCGGAGGAACGCATGCGCGCTTTGCCATCGCCAAAACAGAACAAGGCAAAGTCGTCCGGTTGGTGCAGAAGCTAACCCTGAACTGCGCGGACTATTCCGATCTGAAAGATGCGTGGGCGGATTACGGAACGATGATCCAGCAGGACATGCCGACGGATGGATCGATTGCCCTGGCGGCACATATTGGTGCGGACATTCTTGAAATGACCAACAATCACTGGATGATCAAGGCACATCATATCCGGGAGGAGCTGGGGCTCGACCGATTGCGCCTGATCAACGATTTTGGTGCCGTCGGCCATGCCGTGGCACGGGCGGAAGAACAGCATTTCTCGCATCTTTGCGGGCCGGAAACGAGCATCGTCGACAAACAAACGCTGACCGTTGTGGGCCCGGGAACCGGCCTCGGTGTCGCGCATGTTGTAAAGACTAACGGATCTTGTCATGTCTCATCCACTGAAGGCAGCCACATTGCCTTTGCACCGCATGATGAATTTGAGGATCGCCTGCTCGCCAGCCTCCGAAAAAACCACGGGCGTGTTTCCGTGGAAAGGATTGTCTCGGGTCCGGGGCTGCGGGAGATTTATCGGCTGGTCGCAGAGACAGAAGGCGGGTCAGCCAGGAGATTGGACGATACGAGTTTATGGCAACTGGCTTTGGCTGGGAATGACAGATTGGCAATGGTGGCATTTGACCGCTTCTGTTCCTGTCTGGGCTCATTTGCAGGGGACATGGCACTGGCGCACGGAGCAGACGCGGTCGCCATTTCCGGAGGGCTTGGAAGCCGGATAGCAAAGCATGTCCCGTCATCGGGATTCGCGGAACGATTTGTTGCCAAAGGCCGATTCAGCGAACTGATGGAACAAATTCCGGTTTGGCACCTGAATATGGAAGAACCTGGTTTGATCGGGTCAGCAGCGGCCTTTTTGCAGGAATATGGGGTCCGCAAAGCTTGAATCTCATGTTTGTCTTGCGAAAACGCATGATTTCTGACGACCACCTGTATATGTCGTCATCCGGCAGGGAAATCGCGATATGGACCAACTAGACGGACATTGCTGGATACTGACATTGTCCTGCGGGGACAGATCCGGGATCGTCAGTCAGGTCACCGGACATCTTCACCAGATTGGTGGCAACATCATGGAGGCGCAGCAATATCGCGACCCTGAAACAAACCGGTTCTTCATGCGGGTGGAGTTTGAAGTTTCCAACACGGCTGGAAAGGGGCAATTCGAGTCCTTTGGCAGTCTTGCTGCGGAATTTGATATGCGCTGGCAATTCCGACTACGAAATCAGGCGAAGAAAGCCCTGATTCTGGTTTCCAAATTCGATCATTGTTTGAGCGATCTATTGTACCGCAGGCGGATTGGCGAACTGAAAATGGACATTGTGGGTATCGTTTCCAATCATCCAGGCGATAATCTTCATCTTCCCGTCAGAGATGCGATTCCATTCCATCATTTCCCGGTCAGCAAGGACAGCAAGCCGCAACAGGAAGCGCAGATTCGAGACGTCATCGAAAAAACCGGGGCGGAATTGATTATTCTGGCGCGCTATATGCAGATATTGTCCGATGATATGGCCCAGTATCTCCGGGGCCGGTGCATAAATATCCATCACAGTTTTCTTCCCGGATTCAAGGGAGCCAAACCCTATCATCAGGCTTATCAGCGCGGTGTGAAGATGATCGGTGCAACAGCTCATTTTGTTACCAGTGACCTCGACGAGGGGCCCATTATCGAGCAGGATGTAGAGCAAGTCAGTCACAACGATACGCCAGAAGATCTGGTCACCAAAGGAAGAAACATCGAACAGCGAGTGCTGTCTCGCGCAGTGGGCTATGTGTTAGAAGACCGAATATTGCTCAATGGTCGAAAGACGGTCGTGTTCCGGCGTTAACAGGCTCGTCAATCGGTAACGAGTGACCGGAACTCCCGAATTCGGGCTGCATTCTTGCCGAGATCAGATCCGCCCACTCTTGAGAGAGATCTGACGTCCACGACGGAGCTGTTTTCTCCGTTCGAACGGATGCGAATGATGACATCGTCCTTGAAGCCATACCAGAATGTTGTGTCGGTCGCTTCGATAATGCCTGTTTCGCGATCATTCGATACCATCACCCAGCCCAGCGATTCCAAGGCTTCCAGCGACTTTTCAAAGATCAGGTCTGATGAACCATCAATGCGGATGGGCACAATATCGGGATAGGCTTCCGACTGAAGCGCTGACACCAGCCTGTCCGGCTCCCCGTCCCTCCCAGGCTTAAGCTTGCCAATATAATCGGCCGGATTGGCCCTTGATGCGTTTCTGATCGACATAATGGCATCGGTAAACATCGGCGGATCTTGCATGTCTGTTGTAATGTCGTGGATAGCGGGCACCGCCTGCGCGGTCGCTCGGACATTGTCATATTGCATCTTGGCGGCAACCGGGATGCCGATTGCCACTATTGCTGCAACGACTCCCGCCAGTCTCCGGGGACTTATGACGAGGCACAGGATCAGTGCCAAAAGACCCAGGCCGCCGCTCAGATACCAGAGAAACGGCCACCATTCGCGTGTCATGGTTCCAAGACCGAAGCCGAACTCCCAGAAGCCAAATCTTGACCCCAGTCCGGCAAGTCCTGGCCAGAGCACGACCGTGAGCGCAGCAATGATAGCCAGCGCCAAAACCATTGTCCGGAATTTCAGCATATTGATCCTTTCCCGCTGAGTTCGAATGAGTGAGTACCGCGCTAATAGGCCCAAAGCCTAGACGGCACCACCCCATAGCGCCGGGGAGAGCCGGGACACTGCGCCACGTTCGATTTTCAATGCATGTTTCCGGTCTTTCGCCAGCAAGGCCGGTGGGTCGACATCAATATATCTGGCTCCGATCGCGGCGAACAGCGCCGGTGCGATGCCGAGCGATGTGCCCAGCATGCAGCCCACCATGATTTCAAACCCCGTGTCCAACGCAGCCTCTCGCAACGCCAGTGCTTCCGTCAGACCCCCGGTCTTGTCGAGTTTGATATTCACACCGTGATATTTGTTTTTCAAATTTGGCAGGTCCGCCCGGCTGTGACAGCTCTCATCAGCGAATAGCGGGAGCGGTGAGGAATAGTCTTGCAACCATTGGTCCTCGCCGGACGGCAGAGGCTGCTCGATCATGACAACTCCAAGCTGCGCCAGTTCGGGCGCGACTTGCCGCAGGATGTCGATCGTCCAGCTTTCATTGGCATCCACGAGCAATTGGGCATCCGGTGCGTTCTCATGGACTAACGCTATGCGTTCACAGATCTGTTCCGCGTCCAACTTGACCTTCAGCGCAGGAAAGTTCGCAAGCGTCTGGGCTTCCTTTCCCATGTCATCAGGCGGTAAAATACTGATCGTCTGTACGGTTTGCAGGCCGTCCGGCCACCCCAGGCGCGAAATCTGGCCGACATCCCGCTGAGTCCTTTTGGCGTCCAGATCCCACATGGCGGCGTCAACCGCATTGCGGGCGGGCCCGGCAGGCATCTGGCGTTGTAGCTGCTCGCGGTCGAGGCCGTTCTCCAGCAAGTCCCGGATCGCTTCAATCTCGGCAACCACCGAACGACTGGTCTGTCCATATCGTGGAGATGCAACAGCTTCTCCTCGCCCCCTCATTTGTCCATCGCGAAGCGTCATTGTGACAGTCTCAGTTTCGGTCCGACTACCGTGAGCAATGACAAAAGGGCTTTTCAGCGGCCATTTTTCGATGTCGACTTCTACGCTGCAGGACATGACAGCCGTTCGACGAATTTTCCTGTGCCGTGGATCATCGGATCAAAGCAGGGGACGGAGAACCGGTGTTCCAGTTCTTCACATAGCGCATCGGTCTTTTCCCGACCAATCAGCTGGCTGCTGAGAGAAATGGCCCCCAGCTTGCTACGGGGATTGGTCAGCCTTGCCATTTTCAGATTGGTGTCGATGCAATCCTGCAGGTCCGGCACTGGATATCCGGGTTTGTCCTTGATCTCCTCCCGCCCCGCCTCGTGACACATGACCAGCACATCTGCTTGCGCTCCGTGTAAAAGCCCGAGCGAAACCCCGGCATAAGCCGGATTGAAAAGGGAGCCCTGACCTTCGATCACGTCCCAGTGGTCTTGCGCTGCGGCCGGGCAGAGCTTTTCGACAGACCCCGCGACAAAATCGGATATCACCGCGTCGACTGGAATACCTTGACCGGCGATGAGAATACCGGTCTGGCCGGTAGCGCGGAACTCTGCATTGAAACCACGCGCTCTCATTTCTCTTTCTATGGCAAGAGCGGAATACATTTTGCCGACCGAGCAATCCGTACCAACCGTCAGAATCCGATTTCCGGGTCTCGGTGCCCCGGTGCCAATTGGCACGGCGCCGAACTGGTGCCGAATATCATGAAGCCGTATTCCTTTGGCTTCAGCCGCTGCGCGGATTTCGTTCACGTCGGAAAGGCGCTGGTGAAGACCATTTGCGATATCCATTCCGGCATTAACGGCGTCCAGAATGTCCTGTCGCCAGTCGTCTGGGATATCTCCGGTTGTGTTTGTCAGGCCAAGGACAAATGTTCTGGCCCCTCTTTCGGCCGCTTCGGCAGGGCGCATTTTCGGCAAGCCGAGACTGAGGGGGCTGCCATGCTCACCCATGCAAATTTCCGGCCGCCATCGGGCAATTCCGCGAGAGGTCTTGATCGCAAGTGGCCTGTCCTCGTGCCCCAGATAAAGCAGATAAGGACCCTTGAGATCGTGCATGGGCAGTTCCTGTCCGTCGCCTGTTGCGGACTTTGCCGGATAAGCAGCAAATCTCCGCAAGCCTCAGACAGTATCAGAGCACGCGATTTGGGTTCGGGTCAAGCAGCCCGATTTTGTTTCAAGCTTTCTGTCGCGGCTTTCCGTTTGTCCGAAAGGAAATATTCACCGAGACGCTGCACCACAAATGTACCGGCAGGAAACGGATTACCGAAGGGTTCGGCGCGGCCCAGAAACGCCATGTCACATTGCTTCGCACAGTCGAAATCGGTCATGGCGTCGCCGACAAACAGGCATTGGGACGCGGTCAGGTCTTCGGTTGCCATGATATCCCGGACAATCGGGGCTTTCTTCTCTGGCGCCCCGCGAGACGTACGGAAAAAAGGCGCAAGACCCTTGCGATCAACGATGATCTGCAACTCGTCATGCGGCGTGCCGGACACGATATGCGCCTGGACATTTTGCCGCTCCAGTTTGGCCAGAACCTCGGGTATGTCGGGCAGCAGGTCACTTTTGACGACTTCATCCAGGACGATGGAGGAGAGCTTGTCGCACCACTGAGTGATCTCCTTTTCGCCCAGCGAAATGCCAAGGAGTTCGCGGTGGAACCGCGGGATCTTGTCAAACCGGGTTTCTCCGGGAACGGCGCGTTGATAGTCCTCTACTGCTCGGCGCACTTGGGGACCAAACTCGTCATAAAGCTCGCCGAACGCTGTGATCTTGGCGTCGACAGAGTCGGCGATTACGCCATCGAAATCAAAGAAAATGCAATCATATTGCGACAGGGAAACGGGGGTCATGGGAGCTCCAGTCAATCAAGGTTTCAGGGTTGACGGTATCCAGACCGTCTTCGGTATAGACCGTGTAAAGCGCACGGGCGATTCGGTAGTCCTCGATATAGTCGATATCGACACCCGCGAGGCGGGACAGGGATTGCAGTTCCGGATCTTCACCCAGAAAATATTCGCGGGCGAGAATCTGCTGGCGGGGTGCCATGTAGATGCTGTTGGTGACCTTGTACCAATCGGGCAGGTCCTGGGAGATGGTGTGGTTTCGGGTCGCCTCATAATTAAGGGCACCTTTCTGTGACCAGAAATATTCCTTCATCAGGTTCACACCGAGCAACGAGTCCCGGTCCCCGGCAATGACCTGATCATGGTAGGCGCGAAAGGCATCGCAATATTCCTGCGGGGCCATGAGCGGGCAGACAACCGTTGCCCAGGCGATGTGCGTATGGGGAATATCGCGAACAATACCGGTAATCACGTCGCGAAACGGTGCGATATGATCAATGGCCAGATGCTTCGCCCGGTGATGACGGGAGACTCCAAAGCGGTCGCCAAGCTTGAGGAAGTCCTCATCCTCGCTGGACAGATAAATGCGCCGGGGATCGATGACCTGGCACAATTGCGCCAGCTTCCATTCAATTAGCGTTTTCTGATCGCCGAACGGCAACAAGCATTTTTCGGCAATGCGCGAACTGCCGCGCCGGACAGGTACTACAACAGCCAGATCATACATGGGAAGAAACCTCTTGAAGTGGGGGGAGAGATTGTCATGCCGCCTTCTCAGAAGGCTGGGATAGATAGCGGGCCAGACCCTCGTCCCAGCGGGACAGATCAACCGGGTGTTCCATGCGCGAAACAATGTCTGCCGCTTCCAGAGCTGGATCGGATGGATCGAAGACATTATTTGCCAAATGAAAGGTGAACCAGCGCCGGGCCTGAACCGCGTCTGCACGGCGGGCGACGGACTGATCAACATCCGCAGCAAAGTCGCGGAAGTTGTCATAGGCCTGCAGCCAGTCACCAGTGGCAAAGTCGGACAGGCGCAGGACGGGCGTCCCGAAAGCCGCACAGGCGCTCCAGCTTTTGGAATTGCCAACAATCATGCTATCGCTGTGCCAGCTCAGGGCCAGCGTTGCCTGCCCGGCATTTTCGGTACCATCGATCATGACCACCCGGTCAGGATGTTCCGCAATCGCCGCTTCCAGAGCGCGATTGTCGCCATAGAGCTCGTTGAGCGGGTGGTTGGTGACCGCCAATAGGCTGTTGTCGCGCAAACCGGGGGCGAGAGCGTTGATCATGGCCGCATTGTTTGCATAACGATGATGTTGCCCGAAAAAATTCTCTTCATTCTCATATTCCAGGGGAAGACCGACAATCATGCGGTCGGTCGGCAATCTGGCCAGTGCCAGGAATTCCTCACGGGATGGCAGGGCGGTTTGCTGATGCATCTGGGCCCAGATTGGACCAGCCAGCCGGTCGAGGCGGTCAATGTCTTCGGTCGACAATTCCGGCATCAGTCCGTGATCAAACAGCCCGGGAGCCAGGGTGACCCAGTTCGCTCGGGTTTGCGCAGGTGGCGCACCGCCTTCCATGATGTAACGCACGATTCCGGGGAACCGGGCCGGCGTAGCGATATCGGCGCTGCGGCACAATATGAGGTCAGGATCCAGTTTGCTGACGAGCGCGACAAGATCTTCTTCTTCACTGGCATCGCTACGCAAGATCGGATGGTCAGGCCCGTCAAGAATGATCCAGTTCACATGGGTGAGATCGGCAATAAGATCGAGTTGATCTTCGCCCAGGCCGGTATTGCGCCAGAGAGGCGGGATCAGGACATGGACATCATGGACGCTTGCCATGACCCGGATCAGGTGCACGACGATGTTGGAAAACCACCAGGGCGTCACAACGGGCAAGTAAAACATCACCTGCTTGCGTGCCTGCGCCACTGTCTGCCTCCTCAACCTTTTTCCAGGGCCCATCCGGCCCGGAAAGAAAAAGTATAAATGTTTATGGTTAACAAAGCGCTAAGCTCGAAACTGGGGCCAAACCCGGAAAAGTGCATAGGTTAAACCGCTTGCGTGGATTCTTTGGCGTGCATATTATCGCCATTCCATTCGAGCAGGCGCGGGATCATGGAAGCAGCAGTTGCGAAAATATTCGAATTTGCCCCTCTTCTCTGGGGGCTGGGTTTCCTTGCGCCGCTCACTGCCCAGATACTGGAAGTCATGGGCTGGACCGCACCCTGGGGTTTGTCGCCGCTTGGCTTTGGGTTCATCATCGGCGGAATTTGGGGGATTTATGCGCAGGTCAGAGGTACCTGGCTGTGGTAAGCGCAGTGGCAAGCCCCTCTCCGGCAGAGCTTCTCTCGAATCCAAAAGCGCTGGATCCGGACGCGATTGACCGATTGGCGGAACAGGATCTGACCGGACTCGATCTTTCAAGGCTATCGGACAAGCAGATGCGCCGGCTGGAACGCCGGATTGCCTGGCGCTTTCATGGCGGAACCAGGGGCGGCACACCCTGGACACCGGTGATCTGGGGTCTGGGCAACACCGCCGCTTTCCTGATGATGTGGCCTTTGGTGATGCTCGACATGATCCCGCTCTGGCTGGGTTGTCTGGTGAATGTTTTATGCGCGTCGATCGCTCTACTTCCCAGTCACGAGGCGCAGCATGACAATATCGCGCGACCCGGAACGAAACTGCGCTGGCTCAATGAACTTGTTGGACGCGTGTCGCTGATCCCGCTCGCCGGTCCCTATCGTGCCTTCAAGATTACCCATCTTGGTCATCATCGCTATTGCAACATCCCGGACAAAGACCCGGACTATTCGACCAGTGCTCGGTCTGCCTGGCATTTCCTGTTCAAGTCCGTGCGCAATCGTCAGCCGCGCGGCGAAGGCGGGGTGGCGCGCTATGTGGAAGTCCTGAAAGAAATGGACACGGTGGAATCCCGACGGGCGCTGCGCGAAGCTGCGGTGACGCAGTTTCTCTTTCTGGCGATCATGTTTGCCTGTGCATGGAACGGCTTTGCGATTGAGGCGCTGCTCCTATGGTGGGTGCCGCGTCATGTCGGCCTCACCTATATCCGGTTGGTGCTCAGCTGGATGCCGCATCATCCGGCAAAGGAAACCGGGCGTTACACCAATACGCGCGCCTTCAAAAGCTGGGCTGGCAATCTGCTGACCTCGGGTATGGAATATCATATTGTCCATCATCTCTACCCGAACATTCCAATCCATCGGACGCCGGCAGCCTATTGGGCCTTGCGCCCGCTGCTGGTCGCGCGGAACTGTGAACTGGGTAAACTCTAGCCGACAATCCCGGGCAGATATTCGGTCTTGCGCCGACCATTGCGGATCACACGCCGCGCGGTGAGTTCCATGTTGCGATAGGGTTCGCGATAGGACACATGCACCCAGCCGCTTGCCGGTTCGCCGCTCCGATAAAATTCGAGGATCAGCTGATCATAATTGAGCCGCCGCTCCATCCAGCGGCAGATGTCGAGATTGTCCACGCCGGGAATTTCGAAATCTGCCGCTTCTCCCTTGATATGCTGGGACGAGCGGGATCCCATCAGGGTCCTGTTGAGTTGCGGGCTGCGATAGCCGGAGGAAATCATCACCGGCCGGTCATATTGCGCGCGGACCGGTTCCAGCACTTTTTCGCAGAGCAGTTTCATGGCCGCGATTGCGCCTGGCCCGGGCGTGTTGTCGATCATCAGCCGGGTGGCCGTCTGGGAGGCGGTAAACTCGCTGAGATGAAAATGTGGACTGAGTTTCATGGCGAGCAGATTGTGTGCGGTACGGCTAGGCTGTCAACCACGCAGCGGACCGGATGAAATATCGACCAGTGGAACCGTGTAGTGCGGTTTGACACGCTGCTTTGGCCGTGCGAAATCGCTGCATCCAGGGGAGGGGACTGTCATGAATGCATTTCGCATCGTCACCATGCTGATCGGGCTCATACCATTGTGGTTTGGGGTCAACGGGCTCTTTTTCGGTGCTGCCGAGCATATGGGCAGCGAACCGTTTCTGCCAGCCATGGACAATCAATATCGCTATCTGTCGGGTGTTTATATCGGCGTTGCGATGATGATTTTCTACTCTGCAGGTGACATCAGTGGCAGGGCGAACCTGTTTCGCTTTGCGATGCTGTTTTTCTTCATCGGTGGCTGTGCCCGGGTGATATCCTATCTGACCGTCGGCCCGCCTCCGCCAGAACAGTTTGCCGGCATGGTGGCCGAACTGCTGGCACCTTTGCTCCTGTTGTGGCAGGCGCGGGCAACAAAGGATTAGCGTCGGAGCGTCATATTCAGAACCGGGCGGCGATCATTGCGACATTGATTAGCACCAGCAGCGCACAAAACTGCTTGACGATTTTCCCATCCAGGGTCTCTCCATTCGGCAGTTTAAGGCTTCCGCGTCGCCAGATCCGGATAGTGATAAATGTCAGCGGCAAGAGATAAATCGCCATCACGACTGCGGACCAGCTGCCCGCGAACAGGCCCAGTCCGGACAGGAAAGAATAGGCCAGAACCAGATAGCCCCCGACCACCATTGTCAGGCAACCCCAGATCTGTCGCTCATCGCTGTCAATATCATCCAGCTCCCCTTGGATGGCCAGGTCTATCGGCTCGCCGCTATTCTCATCACTGCCGGATGGATCGGTCATGCTATTTTCCAGCCTTGTTCAACATGTCATTCAGATATTGGCCGGTAAAGGAACCCTTGACCTTCGCAACTTCTTCGGGTGTCCCTTGCGCAACGATCTCGCCGCCGCGGACACCGCCTTCTGGCCCGAGATCGAGAATATGGTCGGCCGTTTTGATCACGTCCAGATTATGTTCGATCACGACGACGCTATTGCCCTGGTCCACCAGGCGGTGGAGGACCTGCAGCAGCTTGCGGACATCTTCGAAGTGCAGCCCGGTTGTGGGTTCGTCGAGGATGTAGAGCGTTTTCCCGGTGGACCGCTTCGACAGTTCTTTCGCAAGTTTCACCCGCTGCGCTTCGCCGCCCGAAAGGGTCGTTGCCTGCTGACCGACCTTGATATAGCCGAGCCCCACTTCGTACAGCATAGCCATCTTGTCGCGGATTGGCGGGACGGCCTTGAAGAAGCTGACGGCATCTTCCACCGTCATGTCGAGGACATCCGCGATCGACTTGCCCTTGAACTTCACCTCGAGCGTTTCCCGGTTGTAGCGCTTGCCGCCGCATTCCTCGCAGGTGACATAGACATCGGGCAGGAAATGCATTTCGATCTTGATCAGCCCGTCGCCGCGGCACACTTCACAGCGGCCACCCTTGACGTTGAATGAAAAGCGGCCAGGCTTGTAGCCGCGCGCCTGCGCTTCGGGCAATCCCGCGAACCAGTCACGGATGTTGGTGAAGGCCCCGGTATAGGTTGCGGGATTGGATCGGGGGGTCCGGCCGATCGGGGATTGGTCGATATCTATGACCTTGTCGCAATATTCCAGTCCGGTGACCTTTTCGTGCTTGCCCGCAATAAGACGCGCGCCGTTAAGAGACCGCGCCGCGGCGGCATAGAGCGTGTCAATGATTAGGGAAGACTTGCCTGACCCCGAGAGGCCGGTAACGCAAGTGAACGTGCCGAGGGGAATGGAAGCGGTCACATCGCGCAAATTATTGGCTTCGGCACCATGCACGGTGATGCTCTTGCCGTTGCCTTTTCGTCTTTTGGTTGGAACATCAATCTTTTTTGTACCATTTAGGTACATTGCGGTAAGCGAATTTTTGTTCTTCAGAATCTGCTTGAGCGTTCCGTTTGCGATGATTTCGCCGCCATGCACACCGGCACCGGGGCCGATATCCACCACATGATCAGCGGTCCGGATGGCATCTTCGTCATGTTCGACAACAATGACCGTGTTCCCCAGATCGCGCAGGCGTTTCAATGTTGTCAGCAATCGGTCATTGTCCCGCTGGTGCAGGCCGATGCTGGGCTCATCGAGCACGTAGAGGACACCGCTCAGTCCTGATCCGATCTGGCTGGCCAACCGGATTCGCTGGCTTTCACCGCCCGACAAGGTTCCGCTGGTCCGGTCGAGGTTGAGATAGTCCAGTCCGACATTGTTCAAAAACCCGAGCCGTTCGATTATTTCCTTCAGGATCGGTTCGGCAATTTGACGTTGGGTATTGTCGAGCTGATCGGCTAGTCCTTCGAAAAAAGTCAGCGCATCACCGACACTGCGCCGGGTCGGCATGCTGATATCCTCTCCCGCAATCTTGACGGCCAGGGCCTCCGGTTTGAGACGGGCACCGTGGCAAACTTCGCAAGGCGCGGCGGCCTGAAACTTGGCCAGCTCTTCGCGCATCCAGGCGCTTTCGGTCTGCAGCATGCGGCGGTTGAGATTTCCGACCACGCCTTCAAACGGCTTTTTGACTTCATAGCTTTTGCGCCCATCCTGGAAACGCAAAGTGACGGGCAAACCCTGTGTTCCGTTGAGGATGATGTCGCGGTGATGCTCGCTGAGTTCGTTCCACGGCGTTTCCAGATCAAATTCGAAATGGCGGGCCAGTGATCCGAGCACCTGCATGTAATAGGGGCTGGGCGGATTGGATTTCGCCCATGGTACAACCGCGCCCTGTTTCAAAGAGAGCGCGGGATTGGGAACGATCAGCTGCGGATCGAAATATTGCTTTTCACCCAGTCCGTCACAGGCAGGGCAGGCGCCCTGCGGGGCGTTGAAGGAAAACAGGCGCGGCGCGATTTCCTCGATCGTGAACCCCGATACCGGGCAAGCGAAGCGCTCTGAAAACACGATGCGATTGTCCGGCAGTCCGGTGCCTTTCATCTTGGTCCCGGTTTCTTTAGCCTCACGCCCCGGGACAACACCGTCAGCCAAATCAACAAAGGCGAGACCGTCCGCCAACCGCAAGGCCGTTTCAAAAGAATCAGCCAGCCGGGTCTCCATACCGTCGCGCACGACCAGCCGGTCCACGACGACTTCGATATCGTGCTTCAGTTTCTTGTCGAGCTTGGGTGTTTCTTCGATATCATAGAATTCGCCGTCGACGCGGACTCGGGTAAATCCGGCTTTCTGCCATTCGGCCAGTTCCTTCCGATACTCGCCCTTGCGGCCGCGGACGACAGGCGCGAGCAAATAGAACCGCGTCTTGTCGGGCAGGGCCATCACCCGGTCGACCATCTGGCTGACGGTTTGCGCCGTGATCGGTTCTCCCGTCGTCGGGGAGTAGGGAACGCCCGCGCGTGCCCAGAGCAGGCGCATATAGTCGTAGATTTCAGTGACCGTTGCCACCGTCGAGCGCGGATTGCGCGACGTGGTTTTCTGTTCGATGGAAATCGCCGGAGACAATCCCTCGATATGCTCGACATCGGGCTTTTGCATCATCTCCAGAAACTGGCGGGCATAGGCGGACAGGCTCTCGACATAGCGCCGCTGACCCTCGGCATAGATGGTGTCAAAAGCCAGACTCGATTTGCCACTGCCGGACAGGCCGGTGATCACGATGAGTTTCTCGCGAGGCAGGTCAATGTCCACGCCTTTGAGATTGTGCTCGCGAGCACCTTTCACTTTGATATGGGTCAGCATATGCAGCCTTTGCCGAAGATTGGAAACAGAGTCCAGCGGGTCGTTGGACCGTATAATGTTCTATTTATGTTCTCAATGCAATGGAGATGTGAGATCATCGGCTGACAAGATGTGCGTTCGCGATGGTGGCAACGATTTTCGAAACCGCTTCGGTTCAGAACAGCGGCTGACTGATAGGGATATCCATATCCAGCTGTCCGGCAATATGTTCGCCCCATTTCTCGACATATCCGATCTCTTCCTCGATGATCGGGCTGGCGGCTTTCTTCGCTTGGTCGGCCATGGTTTCCTTATAGTCTCCGCCTTGTTTGGCATGGCTGGAAAAAACCGGGCCGTTGATCAACTCGTCAATCTGTTCATTGGCGAGCGCGAATTCGAAATGGCTGGCAATGGCGCGGAAAGCATCGGCTTTGCGGTCGTTGAACAGAGCGGAGTCGAGCGTCTTGATTCTGTCCTTGAACAACGACCGCAGAATCATCGCAAAATGTCGCTGATGAAGCAACCACGTGAGAGCGGTAACCTGCATGTCGGTCAGGCGCATTTTTTCGTCATTGGACAATCCCAGATCCAACGCGGCATAGCTGGAAATTTCCTGGTTGAGCCGGCGCGCCCAGATGCGGCCTTCCATGCCTTTTTTGGCAACCGATCGCAAAAACGCCCCGAGCTCCGAGTGCATCATCACTGCCTGAGCATCCGGCATGTGCTGCATGATTAATGGTAACACCTGATTGGCGTGATTGGATGGCTTGATCACCGTCATGCTCAGGTCGCCACCGGACCGTGCAAACAGCTTGAAGATCGGCTGGAGCAGGGACTGGGCAGTCTCATGTGGCAATGCAACGGCAAAGTCATTGAGAATTTGAGGCTCGCTATAGCCGGCACAGCCCGGCAGCTCGTCCATGGCGCGAACCAGTAAAGTCGAACGGCAGAAAGCCGTGTGGAAAATATAATGGGAAGGGACAGTCTCGGGTTGGAATGCCCGAATGTCCTGTCCGGAAATCCAGACTACCTGATCCGAGGATTCCGGCTGGAAACTGGCCATGAAGGTCAGCTCTTTTCGTGCATCATCCGGAAGATGGATAAATTGTACCCGGTCTGCCATCGCGTCGAGGCGATGCGGCAACCAATTGCGATCATTGAGATATGTTGAACTGTCTGTCATCGCCACCTATGGTGCCCGAACTTGTCGGGGCGATCAATTGCAAACGCGATACCGGCCTGTCGGAGTCTATCAACATGCTGCAACGGATAACACAGGATCAATTGGATGCCCGGGCCTCCTGATTGTCGGAGGGCTGAGATATTCGATCACCGGCTGGTTTCGGAAAGATGATCCACCTGGCAAGATTGGCTAAAATCCATTGATGTAATTGTCAGACTTTGTTGCCGGAACTTTCGAATGGCTTCCCGAGCTGATCGAGCACGCGTTGCAGACCACGCGCGAGCTGATCGAGGTCGGCATCTTCGAATGCCTCATCCAGAACCGCGTTGATTTCCCCGAACGGACTGCGGATCGATCTCAACGCCGCCATGCCGGCTGGTGCCGGTTTGAGCACCCAGGCCCGGGCATCCGTATCCGACCGTGTGCGCGTGATATAGCCGGCTTTCAGCAGGCGGTTGGCCATGGTCGTGATGGCGCTTTCGCGCTGCATCAGGCGTTCTGCCAGATATTTCTGTGACACGCCGTCCTCCTCGGCGATGATGGTCATCACCGCCGCCTGGGCTGTCGACATGCCTCCGGACTCCAGCAGCGCGGCATCGGCTTCCTTTTTCAGGCGATGGGATACGCGCTGCAGCAGGAAATAGAGCTTGTGGTCTTTTGCAGACATGACTGTCCCCCTCTTGACATTCCCGGCAGCACCATAATACTACATATATGAAGTATATCAAAGCGCGAGAACCAATATGGGTGCAATAGACGTCTGGTCGCAAATGACAACGCAGCGCATGGCCGACGCGCCATGGCTCGCCACGTTACGGCGCTGGACCGGGCAAACCGGTGCGCCGCAGGTGCCATCCGCCGCCGACACATTGGCCGCGATGGATGCCGCTGACGTCGAAATCAGCCTGCTGTCGGCCTGGCACGGTCCGGCCGGTTCGCTGATCTCCAACGAGGAAGTCAGTGCTCAGATCGATGCCGCCCCGGACCGGTTTCGCGGCCTTGCGACTGTGGATTTGTCGCACCCCATGGAAGCGGTTCGCGAGCTTCGGCGCTGGGTGGACGGCAAGAAATTTGTTGGCGTCCGGGTGGTGCCCTGGCTCTGGGATCTTCCACCAAATGACCGCCGCTATTACCCGATATATGCGACATGCGTGGATCTGGGTGTACCCTTCTGTACCCAGATCGGTCATACCGGACCCTTGATGCGATCCGAGACCGGGCGACCCATTCCCTATCTGGAGGATGTATTGCTCGATTTTCCGGAACTTTCGGTCGTCGGGGGTCATGTCGGTTTCCCGTGGATTGACGAATTGATCTCGCTGACGATCAAATTCCCGAACTTCCACATCGATACATCGGCCTATGCTGTCCACCGGCTGCCGCCGGATTTTGTCGCCTATATGAAGGGCCTCGGGCAGGACCGTGTGATGTTCGGGACCAATTGGCCGATGCTTTCGCCTGCCGCCTGTCTGAAAGGGTTGAAGGATCTGAAGCTCTCCGATGTTCAGCGGGACGCGTTTTTGTCGGGCAATGCCCGCCGCGTGTTCAAACTGTAACCTCAACAGAAAGGAGCAACCATGCCAGACCATAAGCGAGTCGAGGCCTTTGTAGATGCCGTCGTCAATGGCGATCATGGAGAGGCCATAGCCAATTTCTATCATCCGGATGCCAGCATGCAGGAAAATCGCGAGCCGCCGCGCGAGGGACGGGATCAGCTGATCGCGCACGAGCAAGCCGGGATGAAACGGATAGAATCCATGCACACCTATCCCCCGGAGGCGGTGCTGGTCGATGGCGATCACGTCGCCATTGCCTGGACTTTCGATTCCATTGGCAAGGATGGCGTGACCCGGCGCCTCCATGAAGTTGCCCTGCAACAATGGGTTGGTGACCGGATCGCGAGAGAACGTTTCGTCTATGACAGCGCCACAGCCTGGCAACCCGTTTCCTCCCCAGACATGACGAAGGATTGAATCATGGCCTCTCCCGACCCCTGTATCATCGACACGCTTCCCTTTTCCGGGCTCGATCCAGAAGAAATGTGCCGACGGGCGCTGGAGTCCCGCAGCGACATCGACCTGTTCGAACATGAGCTGAGTTTTGTGCGTCGCCGTGTTATCCGGAATGCTGCCGAACTACCCAGCCTGATCATCCTGCCTGACGGCCCGGCAACGCTGGAAAGCTATGACGGGTTTATTGATGCGCTGTCTGACCGCTTCAACATCGCGATCCTTGAGATTCCGGGCTTCGGCTTTTCCTGGGCGAAAGACACACGGGCCATGGAGTTCGAAACCTGTTGCCAAATCATGGCGCAGGCCATAGCGGATCTCGATCTCCCGCAAACGGTGCTGGTGGGGCCTTGTATCCAGGGACTGATTGCAGCACGGATCGCCGAGATACTCGGTGACCAGCTGGCGGGCCTGATCATTGCGCAGACCGCTGATTTTGCGGGAGAAGTGGCTTGGACGAAGAGCGGGATCGATACGCATGGCAATCTGGTGAAACCCTTTGAAGGCCAGGTCAGCTTCCGGCTGGCCCGGGAACGGGCGACGGTCGACTGGTGGGCGGCCTTTGTCGCCGGACCGAAACTGCCGCTGGAGGAATTTCAGGAAGAAGCGCGGAAAGTCCTGCGATGTGGCTGTTCCTATGCCCTGGCATCACAAATCCAGAAATTTGGGGCGATGGAAGAATTGCCGGAATTCGCGCCGCAGGTTCCAACGGCCGTGATCTGGGGATTGAGCGATCAGTCTCACCAGGCAACCGACAAGCGCTCTGTCCTGCGCTATGCGCCAGATGCGATCTATATCGAGCGTGACGACCTGGGACATTTCCCCGATCTGGAAGAACCGGAATTGATTGCGGAGATTGCGGAGCAGCTGGTCGGCGGGGCCTAAAATTGGGGCAGCGGCGGGCTGCGCACGATCTCCGGCTTGTCCCCGGGCCCCAAACATGCTCAACACGCGGATTATGGAATCCCCCTGCAACAATATCTGCACAATTGATGGACCGACCGGACTATGTGTCGGGTGCGGGCGGAACTTGTCCGAAATCGCGGAATGGGCATCGGCGAGCGAAGTGCGGCAGCGTGAGATTCTGGCCGCTTTACCGGATCGATTGCAACTTCTGATCAAACAACAAGCCGTGTCGGGTACAGACTAGGTACGCGCCTGTTTGCCGGTTGGTTTTTGGCGGGACAGGCAGGCATGACATGGCTGGGCGCAATTTTCGCCATCGCCACCGTCTTTCTCAAACGGGATATCTACCGATCGCACCTCGCCTTGGGCATTGCACAGTTCGATGGTCATCACGCCACCTGCCGGAGCGGCGGGCATAACCGCCAGGCTCCAAACGGCAAATAGTGCCGGAAAGCTGAACGACTGCCCGTTTCTAAACGTCTGTATCATCGGACTCCGGTTTCTTTTCATCATCAATCAGCACACGATGCGCGGCGCCGTCGAGATCCTCGAACTGGTCATTGCCCATCGCCCAGAAGAAAAAACCGAGACCGGCGAGACCCATGAACAAGGCTACCGGGATCAGGATGGCCAGACCGCTCATTTGGCCGATCCATAGAGGCGGAGCGCATTGCCGACGACGATCAGCGAGGATGTCGACATGGCAATAGCGGCAATTAGCGGTGTGACCAGACCTGCGAGAGCCAGCGGCACAGCGAGAATGTTGTAGCCGATAGCCAGGGCAAAATTCTGGCGCACCGTCTGCATCGTCCGGCGCGCGACCTTGACCGCCAGAGCCACCGGTATCAGGCTGTCGCTGGTGAATACAGCATCAGCAGCTTGCTGGCCGACATCACTGGCGGACCCCGGGGCGATGGATACATGGGCCGCGGCGAGGGCGGGGCCGTCATTGAGGCCGTCACCGACCATCAGCACCTTATGCCCCTGAACACTGAGTCGACTGATGGCGTCGACCTTGTCCTCGGGGCGCGCACCAGCCTGCGCCAGGATTCCCAGCTCCGAGGCAACCGGGGCAACGGCTGCCAGGCTGTCACCGGACAACAAGGAGGCGGACAGCCCCAGTTCATCAAGTTCCTTGATCGCCGCCTTGGCATCAGGCCGAATAGAATCGGTGAGCGTGATGCGCGTTGTTTCCCTACCCACAATGAGATCGGTCGCGAGAGTGGCACTGCCTTTCTCGGGTCGGGCGAGGGATATCGGCTGGTTGTTCCAGACTGCTGTCATGCCTTCGCCAGCGGTTTCGGTCAGACCCTCAATGCTTGCTGGTACAATATTCTCGCTGGTCAGAGCCTTGCAAATGGCTTTGCTGACCGGATGCCGACTGGATTGTGCCAGCGCGAGGGCCACAGATTTCTGAACGTGCGAAAGCTGGTCGAGATTGTCCGGAACTGGCTGACCCGTTGTAACCGTTCCGGTCTTGTCCAGAACCACACGATCGGCTTCGGCCAGCCTTTCCAGAGCACTGCCATCCTTTACGAGGACCCCTTTGCGCATCAATGCGCCGGACGCAACAACCTGGGCGGCAGGGACCGCCAGTCCCAGCGCGCAGGGGCAGGTGATGATCAGCACCGCGACGGCGATCAGCAGCGACTGATGCCATCCGGCACCTGCCAGCATCCAGCCGACAAAGGCCAGAAGCGCGAGGCAATGGACGGCTGGGGCGTAGTAGCGGGCGGCCTTGTCGGCGACCCGGACATGGAACGATCGATGCTGTCCCGCTTCGTCCATCAGGCGGGCAATGTCGGAGATGCTTGTATCCTGACCTGCAGCGGTCACCTGCACCCGGACCGGCGCCGTCAGGTTCATGGTCCCGGCGAGGACTTCTTCGCCTTCCCGGCGCAGCCGGGGGACGCTTTCTCCGGTGAGCATGGAGAAATCAAAGCCGCTCGATCCCTCAATGATCACGCCATCAGCCGCGAGATTTTCGCCGGCGGCGACTTGCATGACCATGTTGGCGCGGATATCTGCCGCTTTGGTCCATTTTGTCGTGCCATCCGGCTGGACAACCATCGCACCCGGGGCGGTTTGTCGGAGCAGGGCGGCAATCCCTTCGCGCGCCCGATCGCGCATCATGCCGTCAAGGACCCGGCCCGAAAGCAGGAAGAAAATCAGCATGACCACGCCATCAAAATAGGCATGCGGGCCGCTGGTGGCGGTTTCGTAGAGACTGAGTCCGGTGGCCAACAGGATCCCGATACTGATCGGTACGTCCATATTGGTCCGCAGGTAACGCAAAGCCATGGCGGCGGAGGCGAAAAACGGCCGCCCGGAATAGGCGATGACGGGAATGGCGATCAGGGCCGAAAGCCAGTGGAACAGGTCTTTCGTCACGCCGACGGCACCGGACCAGACGCTGACCGACAACAGCATGATGTTCATCATGCCAAAGCCTGCCACCGCCAGAGCGCGCAACAGGCGCCTGGTATCGCCCCGGTCTTCGGACAAAGGATTATCCGCCAGTATCTGGGCTTCAAATCCCAGTTCCGCGATCGCACTTTTCAGCTTGTCTTCGGTCAGTTCCGGCGCGTGTGAAATCGCAACCTGTTTGGCGGAGAAATTCACTCTGGCGGTCACCACACCGGGCAATTCATTCAGGCCACGCTCGATTTTGGCGATGCAGCCCGCGCAGCGCATGGTCGGGACGGCAAAGCGACTATCCTCGCACCGCCGCGCCGGTGCCAGATCATCAAGAGCAACCGTTGCGTTCATCTGACTTCGCTGACCATGTCCAGATTGCGGCCCCCTTCGGCTATGGCAATCTTGAGCTTCCAGCGCCCGGCGGGAAGGGTCTGATTGCTGACATACTGGCCGGGTGCGGTTTCGACGAAGTCCAGTTTTATCGAATCTGTCCGCCCAACAGGATGCTCGGCCACGGCTGAAATCCCAGCGTTGCTCAAATTCGCGCCTTGAGAATTTTGCACGGTAATCGCGAGCCGGTCGCCGGTGCGAACCGGGGCGCTGACAGTCCATCCATGCGCGGCTTCCCTGCGGCTCTCTTCCAGCCACTGATTATATTTCTGACTGGCGACATAGCTGTTATCGACCACCGTGCCTCCAAAAGAGGAGATGGCGAGGCCCGCCATGAGAAAATTGACGGCAGCGATCACGCCGAAAAAGGCAATGAACATCAGAGTCACGTGAAAGCCGGTGATTTTCTTTTTCGTTCGGTTCATGCCGCGATCCTCCTTCAATTTTTGGGCCGTTCAAAAAACAGCTCTTCGCTGTCGCTTTCGGCATTTTCTCCGGCACCTGCGACCGTCATGATAAACTCATCGCGGCCCGATCTTGTCTCCGGCGCAGTAATGAAGAGACGCAAATTGGCTACCGCGTCAGCCGGGACAGTAACCTGCAAGGCCGTTTGTGTATCCGGGCGGGTGGTCCCGCCTTCCCAAATCGTTGCTCCCGCCAGCCCGGCAATGGACACTTCGATCTGCCGCGGGCGGTTCTCCATATTGCGGATTTTGGCAGTATAGGCATTGCGAATATCACCATTGGAGAGCTGTACGTAGACCGGATTGCGGTCATGCTGGACCGCCAGATCCAGCCGTGTCCGGTTGCCCAGCACGAACAGCATGGCTAGCCCGATCCCCGCCCAGACGCCAAAATAGAGGAATGTGCGCACGTGCAACAGATTCTTCCAAGCCGGACCGGTTTTCTGGCCGGCTTTCTCTGCTTCCGCATCATCGGCCGTGATGTAATCGATCAGCCCGCGCGGTCGGCCGACTTCCCCCATGACCCGGTCGCAAGCATCGATGCATAACGCGCAGGTGATGCAGCCAATTTGTGGTCCTTCGCGGATATCGATGCCCGTGGGGCACACCGCCACGCACTGGTTGCAGTCAACACAATCACCAAAGGCCTCGGGTACTTTCTGGGCTTTTTTGATGCTGCCGCGCTTCTCACCGCGCCAGTCCTTGTAGGTCACCTGCAAGGATTTTTCGTCCATCATCGCCGCCTGAATACGCGGCCAGGGACACATGTAGATGCAAACCTGCTCGCGCATGAACCCGCCGAAGACAAAAGTTGTCGCTGTGAGGATCCCGACCGTTGCATAGGCGACGAAGGCGGCTTGACCTGTCCAGAAATCCACCACCAGTGTCGGTGCATCGGCAAAATACATGATCCAGGCGCCACCGGTCCAGAAGGCTATGAACAGATAGATGCCCCATTTGAACAGGCGGCGGACCGTTTTCTTGGCCGTCCAGGGCGCCTTGTCCATCCGCATGCGGGCATTGCGGTCTCCGTCGACAAACCGGTCGACATGCTGGAACAGGTCGGTCCACACGGTTTGCGGACAGGCATAGCCGCACCAGGCGCGGCCGACGGCCGAGGTCACGAGAAACAGGCCGATGCCCGCCATGACCAGCAATCCGGCGACATAATAGAATTCGTGCGGCCAGATCTCGATGCCAAACATGTAGAAGCGCCGGTTGGCGAGATCGACAAGCACGGCCTGATCGGGGGCATAGGGACCGCGATCCCAGCGGATCCAGGGCGTGACGTAATAAATTGCCAGCGTGACAATCATAATCGCCCATTTGAGCCGCCGGAACGTCCCGTCTATCCGCTGGGGATGGACGGCCTTTCGGGCCTCGTAGAGCTTCAGCTCAGGATCAAGAATTTCATCAGGACTGTTCATCACCGGCGCCTGTTTCCACCGTTTCTTCCGGCAGCGGAGCCGCTTCGCCACCGCCGAGCGAGTGGACATAAATGGCGAGCATGCGGACGGTTGCCGGGTCCAGGCGCTCGCTCCATCTTGGCATGACGCCATAGCGGCTGTTGGTGATCGTGTCGGTGAGAGAATCCCGATCACGACCATAAAGCGCGATTCTGTCAGTGAGGTTCGGTGATCCCTGAAGGCGATCGCCGGTACCGTCTGCCCCGTGGCAGATGGTGCAGTTGGCCTCATAGAGAACCGCACCTCGTTGCGATGCCGGACTGGTGCTTTCGTCTCCCGAGAGCGTACGGACATAGGAAACGACATCCTGAATCTCGCCAGGCTGGAGTATCCCGTCGCGGCCAAAGGCCGGCATTTGCGAGAAACGCGTGTCCGGATGATCCGGCTGGCGAATACCGTGGACCAGCGTATATTCGATCGCCTCGAGGTCGCCGCCCCAAAGCCAGTCATCATCATTGAGATTGGGATAGCCCTTGAAGCCTGATGCGCCCGATCCATGGCACTGGACACAATGGACCCTGAATGCCGAAGCCCCGCCATTGATCGCTTGACTGCGCAGGTTTTCATTGGCGGCGACGCTGTTGATGTCGCTAGCCACCAAAGCTGCGCGGATCGGTTCGAGCTGTTCTTCCCGTGCCGACATTTCCTCCTGCAGTTCGCCCCGGCTGGTCCAGCCAAGCACGCCTTCGGTGGCGGAGTTGACGAGCGGCCAGGCCGGATAGAGGATCATGTAGACAATGCCCCAGACAATGGTGGCGTAGAAGGTCCAGACCCACCAGCGTGGCATAGGCGTATCGAGTTCAACGATGCCGTCCCATTCATGCCCCACGGTTTCGGTTCCAGTGGCCTTGTCGACATATTTATGCTCAGACATCGTTCTTGTCCTCATCGAAAATCATGTTGGCAGCATCATCGTGGAGATCCTTGGCGGCCGGACGAAAAGTCCAGAGCGCAAAGCCGAGCCACAAGAGGGCCATGAACAACAAGCCCCAGCTATCGGCGAAATGGCGCAGTTCCTCGTAGTTCATCGCGGCTGCTCCTGGGCTTCGCCGGCCTCGAAGTCGACGAGCGTGCCGAGCATCTGCAGATAGGCCACCAGTGCATCCATTTCGGTCAGCCGGTCCGGATTGCCGTCAAAGTCCCGCACCTGAACCTTGGGATAGCGCTCTTCCAGTTCGGCCGTGCTGGCAAAGGGATCGACCTGGGTGAGCAGATCTTCATTCGCCTTTTCGATTGCCTCTTCCGTATAGGGGACGCCGACCCGGTAAAGGGCCCGCAAATGCCCTGACATGTCCCCAGCATTCAGATCCCGATCCTTCAGGAACGCATAAGGCGGCATGATAGATTCCGGCACGACCTGACGCGGATCTTCGAGATGCTGGACATGCCATTCGTCAGAATAGCGCCCACCGACGCGGGCAAGATCGGGTCCGGTGCGTTTGGAACCCCACTGGAACGGGTGATCATACATCGACTCCGCAGCCAGTGAGTAATGGCCATAGCGTTCAACCTCGTCCCGGAATGGCCGGATCATCTGGCTGTGGCAGGTATAGCAGCCTTCACGGATGTAGATGTTGCGCCCGGCAAGTTCCAGCGGGGTATAGGGCCGGACGCCTTCCACTTCTTCAACCGTGTTGTCGATCCAGAATAGCGGAGCGATTTCCACGATCCCGCCGATGATCACGACAACCAGAGAGCATACCGCGAGCAGGGTGACGTTTTTCTCGAGTTTTTTGTGTTTGTCTGCAAAATTGGCCATGTTTCGTCTCCCTTACTCGGCCGGAACCGCAGCTGGCTGTCCCGCCAGAGGTTTGTCGGCTTCCGGATCATGTGGAGTTTCGGTCATTGGTTTTTCATCGCGCTGATGTCCTGCGATGGTCATCCAGACATTGTAGACCAGCACACAGGCGCCAGCGAGATAGAGCAGACCGCCGACAGCCCGGATCAGGTACATGGGCAGCATCGCCGTGACCACTTCACTGAAGGAGTAGACCAGATATCCGTCATCCCCATATTCGCGCCACAGCAGGCCTTGCATGATGCCGGCAACCCACATTGAGGCGGCGTAGAGAACGATACCCATGGTCGCGAGCCAGAAATGCCAGTTGATCATGCGCAGGCTGTAGAGCCGCTCTTTGCCCCAAAGGCGGGGCACCAGAAAGTAGATCGCGGCGAAGGTGATCATGCCGTTCCAGCCCAGCGCACCGCTGTGCACGTGGCCGATGGTCCAATCGGTATAGTGGGACAGGCTGTTGACGGCCTTGATGGACATCATCGGCCCTTCAAAGGTGCTCATGCCATAGAAGGCGAGGCTGAGGACTATCATCCGGATGATCGGATCGGTGCGGATTTTCTCCCACGCGCCATTGAGTGTCATCAGGCCGTTGATCATGCCACCCCAGCTCGGCATCCACAGGATGATCGAAAAGACCATACCGAGCGTCTGGGCCCAGTCGGGCAGCGCCGTATAGTGGAGATGGTGCGGACCGGCCCAGATGTAGAGGAAGATCAGCGACCAAAAGTGAATGATCGACAGGCGATAGCTGTAAACCGGCCGTTCCGCCTGTTTCGGCACGAAATAGTACATCATGCCCAGGAAGCCGGCTGTCAGGAAGAAGCCCACCGCGTTATGGCCATACCACCACTGGGTCAGAGCATCCTGAACACCGGCAAAGGCGCTGTAGCTTTTCGCCCCCAGCAGGCTGACCGGCATGGTCAGGCCATTGACCAGATGCAACATGGCAACGGTCAGGATGAACGCCAGGAAAAACCAGTTGGCGACATAGATATGCGGTTCCGATCGTTTGGCGATCGTGCCGATGAAAACGGCGGCATAGCTGACCCAGACAATGGTGAGCCAGAGATCAACATACCATTCCGGTTCGGCATATTCCTTGGACTGGGTGATGCCCAGAAGGTAACCGGTGGCGGCCAGCACGATAAACAGCTGGTAGCCCCAGAAAACAAAACGGGCGAGGCCGGGGAAGGCCAACCTCGCCCTGCAAGTGCGCTGGACGATATAGTAGCTCGTCGCGATAAGCGCATTGCCTCCGAATGCAAAAATAACTGCTGAGGTGTGAAGCGGACGCAAGCGCCCAAAAGTTGTGTACTCGAGCCCCAGATTCAGGATCGGAAAGGCCAGCTGGAGGGCGATATAGAGCCCGGCCAGAAATCCGGCCATGCCCCAGAAGATGGTGGCGATCACACCCCAGCGGATGGGATCATCATCATAAATGCCCTGGTCCGGCGGGGCTTTCAATATACCGCGCCCGATAGCGACATAGTCCGCCTTGCTGATTGTAACCCACAGAGTGATCAGGCAGGCAATTGCGATGATCGCCATGTGAAAGGCAAAGCCGCTATCCGCAGCCAGAACCATCGCAGCGAAAGCAATGAACGCGAGTACCAGCCAGCCGCCGGCCTTCATCAATAGAGTATCCATGTTTTCCTTCCCCGTTTCGGCGATTGAAAATCGCTATCCACGGGAAGGCATTGCCCGGCCTGGAAAACCAAAACATTGATCTGCGTCAAATTCCCGATTCAGTTACCGGAATTTGTCAGTCGAGATAGAAATTCACCGTCGTGACCACCCGGACCTTTTTGTACGGTGTATCCGTCACGCCATAGCCGCCGGCATCGCCGTCCCGGCTGTTGATCGAGAAATATCCCTGGGTCGCGGACTTGATCCCGCCGACATCGGTGCCGCTGTCCTCGGCAAATTGTTCCGCAGATTTTCGTGCATCCTTGGTGGCTTCCGCAACCATTTCCGGCTTGATCTCGTCGAGCTTGGTAAAAGTGTAGCTCATCCCCGAACCGTCTTCGAGAACGACACCGCGCCGCACCAGATCAAATTGCCGGGCGACTGCGGCCTGCGCTTTCTCGATATCTTGCGTGCGCAGCGACATACGCTGGCGGATTGTATATTGCGGGACACCATTGCTCCGATACTGGTTTACGTTGGCACCGGTCGGTTTGAGCGCGTCGGCCTCGAAACCCAGTTCCTTGAAGAAGGTGCGGATCGCTGCCGTGTCTTGATCCATATCAGCCTGCGCGCCCTGCAAGCTGGTGCTTTGTGCCGAATAGGCGATCGTCCATGTCGCAAGATCTGCCGTCACTTCCCGCTCTGCCAGACCGCGAAGAGTGACGCTCCGGTCTGCCATTTTGGAGCGGAGTAATCCATCTCCGAGTAAATACCCGCCGACGATCAGGCCAATAGCCAATATGCCGGCACTGGCGAGCCAGACGCTGTTTTTGCCGCTCAGCAGTTTTCCGCTGTCACCATTTTCTGCCATTAGTGTTTCCCTTCCCTCTCTTGCCTTCTACATAGTTCTGACAACCCGGTTCGGCTTTGCGCTTGCTGCGATGAACCGTTTCTGAATAGCGACGAATGGAGTTTGATCATATGCCCATCCAGTATTTGCACACAATGCTGCGTGTCACAGATCCCGATGCGACAGTCCGGTTTTTCAACCTGCTTGGGCTGGAGCAGGTCCGTCGGTATGACATTGAGCAAGGCCGGTTTTCGCTGATTTTCATGGCTGCACCCGGTCAGGACAGCGTAGCGGAAGTCGAGCTGACTTATAACTGGCCACCGGAGGACGGCAGCCAGCCGGAGGAATATGACGGCGGCCGTAATTTCGGCCATCTCGCCTATCGTGTCGATGACATTTATGCGCTGTGCCAGAAGCTGATGGATGCCGGCATCACGATCAACCGGCCACCGCGCGATGGCCACATGGCATTCGTGCGCACACCCGATAATGTGTCGGTCGAGCTGCTCCAGGCCGGGGACAATCTGCCGGCGCAGGAGCCCTGGGCAAGCATGGAGAATATCGGGGAGTGGTAGCGCCCAGATCAGGCGCGGGCGGCCTCGCCCTGATCTAAAGTCAGATTTCGAGACATGTCGAACCCGACGACCTGATTCCGACCATTATTCTTGGCATCATACAGCCGGCGGTCAGCCGCTGCCATCACCGACTTCAACGATGCACGTTTCGGAATCGAAGCGATACCGGCGGAGAAGGTAACTGGGCGTTGGATTTCCGGTGCCGCCTCGCGCACCACCCGGATCAGGCTCTCGCAAATCCGGGTCATGATCGCTGATGGGGTCAGATCCCGTTGATCTGCTCCCTCCTGGCGGATCAGAAGGGCAAATTCTTCGCCGCCGATTCGGGCAGGGGAATGGATGGTCTGTGCCAGCGTTTGTCCGACAGCCCGCAACACATTGTCCCCGACTTCGTGGCCATAGGCGTCATTGACCTGCTTGAAGAAATCAATGTCCAAAATGGCCAGATGGGAATATTCCTTGGTTACCCGATTTCTCTGGAACAGCTTGTCGAGAGCCCGGCGATTTCCAATCCCTGTCAAACCGTCTGTCTCTGCCAGCAACATCAGCTCCACTTGCTTGCGCAAGGTGCTTTCGTGATTTCGACGGAGCTTCATAATCCGTGTCGCGACCCCAAATGCCAGAATGATCGTCTCGAGCACCAGTGCGAAGTAGAGGCCATAATCCAGTTCATGAATGCCGATATAAAGATCCATTCCCCGCGCAATCCGGTCCATGCTGAACAGGATAATGGGTGTCCAGGCAGCAATCTGGAACCAGATGGCCCGGCTGCCACGCCGGGCTGCGTGCCACATCGTGTAGAGCACGACAAACAGGTAGGGCAGGAACGATGCGTGGTAGTAATTGCGAATGCTGGTGTCATAGCCTTCAATGGCCTGAAAGATATAGGCGGTGACAAAGACCGGAATAACCGCCGTTATCAGCAATATGGGGCGTAGCCATTTTGCAATCTTGCCGGGTTCGAGGAACCGGTCGAGGAAGAATCCGCTGGCCGCGATGCAGATCGCGAGGGTCCAGTAGTTCAGGAGGAATTTGGTGGTCAGTGTCGTGTCCGGAAAAACGAGGAAGATCAGACCCGAGGAGCTGAAAGTGTAAACAACAGTCCCCATGATCATCACGCTGTGCCACAGCATGAAACTGTAGCGCAGGGCCCCGTAGAAAAAGGCATTGTAGAAAAACGGCATGATCGCCATGCCACACAAAAGTGCAAACATCGCTGACAGCGGGAGTTTCAGACGGTCCCACCGCTCTTTTGAAGTCAGCTGAATCAGCGTCAGCGAACTTGCTACGCGCGGGCGATCCAGGGCGACATAGACTGTTTCGATCCTGTCCCGGATTTCAGGTACTTCCGAGCCCGGAACAGCCAGACCATAATGTCCCTTGGGGCGCCAGCTGCTGACGACGTCACGTTCCGAGAAAATTGCAGATCGCACGCTGCCATCGTTGAGTACCGCATGGACTTCCATTGTGGTCAGGCCGTTATTATCCCCCTGAACCTCGATCGCACCGTCGGGCAAATCACCGGTTCGGAAAGGAATTTTGGCCCAGAGTTTGGACCCGGAGAACCGGTATTTGTTTTCCGAGCAGTCAAATTGTTGAGACCGGACCAAAACGTCGGATATTCGGGCATCGGAACCGGTTCCGAGTGTGCACAATTCGCGAGACAGGGGGACAGACGCGGACGCCGGGAGACAGAGGCAAAAATATGCCACCACTGCGACCAGTAAGCGCAAACCGCGTTCCTCCTGTTTGACCCTCATCAAGAGGATGTGTCCTAATGTAAATTCGCTATTTTTCCGTTAACCATCGACAGGTTTCTGATTAGCTTCTAAAACTGGCTTCATGCTGGAAATCGTGCGCATCCCCGTCCTGTCTGACAATTATGTGTGGCTGGTTCATGAACCGGGCTCTGAGGAGACCATGGTTGTGGATCCGGCGGTCGCCGAACCCGTGCTGGCGGAAGCCGAAAAGCGGGGTTGGCGGATCACCCAGATATGGAACACCCATTGGCACCCCGATCACACCGGCGGCAATCAGGCGATCAGGGAGGCCACAGGCTGCCACATCACGGGGCCGGAAGCGGAGCAGGAGCGTATTCCGACGCTGGACAGCAAGGTTCGCGGAGGAGACACTGTGAAGCTCGGCGCTGTGGAAGCGGAGGTGATCGACGTACCGGCGCATACAGCAGGTCATATCGCTTTCCACATCCCTTCCGAAGATGTGATCTTTGTTGGCGATACCCTGTTCGCCATGGGCTGCGGCCGGCTGTTCGAGGGAACGGCTGAGCAAATGTTTGACAATATGCAGAAACTTTCCCGATTGCCGGGAAAGACCACCGTATATTGCGCACATGAATATACGCAGAGCAATGGCGAATATGCTCTGGTTGCAGAACCTGATAATCAGGCGTTGCAGGACCGGATGGAAGATGTTCTTGCAGCACGGGCGAGAGGAGAGGCGACAGTTCCCACGACTATCGCGCTTGAGCAAGCCACCAATCCGTTCATGCGAGCAACGTCCGCGGCACAATTGGCGGAACGCCGTTCAGCCAAGGATAATTTTTAAGGGCCTATTTCAGTTTGTCAGCCCATTATGGTATGTTGATTCACTGATGGGGGCAAAAAGGAGAATTGTGATGCGTAAACTGATGTTCGCGCTGCCCGTGGCGGCGTTGTTGGCCGCTCCCGCAGCCATAAGCGGGGCAACAGAAGTCCAGCTCAGCGAAAAAGAGCAGATGAAGTTCGAAAAAGCCATTGAAGGCCGGACAGCCGGCGAGCCGCTCAAATGCATCGGACGCATACAACAGAATAACCTGCGCGTGATTGGCGACAAATATCTGGTCTACGGCAGCAGCCGGAACGCCAAGACCATCTACGTCAATGAGCCCTATGGCGGGTGTCAGGATGCCGATCGGCACACACTTGTCACGCGACGCTTCACATCCAACCTGTGCAGCGGCGAGATTGCGGAAGTGGTGGATTCCACAACTGGCACGTTCCGGGGCAGCTGCTCTTTTGGCGACTTTGTTCCCTATACGAAAAACGCCAACTAAACCGCGCCAGCGTGATCCTGACGGGCGCTGAGTCTTCCGGCGCTATTTCTTGTACAGCGCGGCCAGCCGGTCTGCATAGCGTTCCCGAATGACGTGGCGCCGGATTTTCATGCTCGGCGTCAGTTCCTCATTCTCGATCGCAAAGGGTTCGTCGGCAAATTCAAACCGGCGGACTTTTTCCGTCACCGACAGACTTTTGTTCACCCGATCCACGGCTTCGCGCATCGCCGACTTGAATGCAGGATTGGCTTGCAGCTTCAGGAAATCATAGGCCATGCCTTCCTGCCTTGACCATTCCAGCGCCCATTCGGGATCGGGAACGAGCAGACCGACCATATAGGGACGCTTGTCCCCGACAATCATCGCCTGGAGGATTTCCGGCTGCAGTGTCAGCATGCCTTCCAGCTTCTGAGGCGCAACATTCTCGCCTTTGTCGTTGACGATCAGGTCTTTCTTGCGATCCGTAATGGCCACCCGGCCGGCTTCATCAATCAACCCGATATCGCCAGTATGGAGCCAGTCATCGATGATCACCCGATCCGTTTCCGGCTGGTTGCGCCAATAACCCTTCATCACCAGTTCGCCGCGAACCAGAATCTCGCCATCCTCAGCAATCTTCACTTCGGTATCGATCATCGGAGGGCCCACCGTATCCATCTTCAAACCCGTGCGCGGACGGTTGCAGGCGATGATCGGGCCGGACTCGGTCTGCCCGTAGCCTTGCAGCAATGTCAGACCAAGGGCCTGGAAAAACACGCCGATATCCGGATTGAGTGGCGCCCCGCCCGAGACCATCGCCTTGATGCGCCCGCCAAATCGTTTTTGCACTTTCGGGCGCAGGGTGCGGTTGAGGAAAATTTCCATCGGCTTGTCACGCTTGCGCTTTTTCCCCTCGGCCTGGCGTTCGCCGATCGTTAGCGCCTTGCCGAGCAGGTAATTTGCCATTTTTCCCTGTTTCTCAACGGTTTTGATCAGACGCTGGCGCAAGACCTCGAACAGGCGCGGGACGACCACCATGATGGTCGGCCGCACTTCCTCGATATTGGAAGCCAGTTTTTCCAACCCTTCCGAATAGTAGATTTCGGCGCCAAGCCCGATGGGAAAAAACTGACCGGCGCTATGTTCGTAAGCGTGGCTGAGCGGCAGAAAGGAGAGGAAAACTTCATCATCCCAGCCAAAGTCATTCTCGATCACTTCCGCCGGACCTTTAACATTGTGCAGTATCGCGCCGTGATGCTGCATCACGCCACGCGGTTTCCCGCCGGTGCCACTGGTGTAGATGATACAGGCCGTATCGTCGCGCGTGATAGACCGGGCCTCATCCGCGACTTCAGTCACATCTTCTTCAGTGCCCTGAACCAGATCCGGCCATTGATGGATGCTGAATTCCCCGGATTGCCCGATCCGCAAATCGGACAAGCCGATCACGATATCGGCATCTGCGGAACTGATGATCGAGGGCAGAAGATTCTGGGCCAGTTTCTGGTCGGAAACGATCACCGCCCGCGCACCACTATTGTCGAGAATATGCTGGTGATCGCCAGGCGTGTTGGTCACATAGGTTGGAACCGTAATGCACCGGGCGGCCATGATACCCAAATCGGCGATACACCATTCCGGTCGGTTTTCGGATACCAGCATCACACGGTCACCGGGTTTTAGACCCAGTTCCTTGAGCGACTTTGCCAATGCGGATACCTGAAGCGCAGCTTCTGCCCAGCTAGTTGCCCGCCATTCGCCATCAATTTTCGCACTCAGAAAGGGCTTGTCGCCACCCTCTGCCGCGCGAGCGAAAAACATCGACACCAGATTGGTGTAATTATCAAATTCGAGATATCTGTCCCGGGACTTTTTTGCTGACACGATTGCACCCTCTCATCCAGCCTTGCCTGAACGGCGATTTCCTTTTCTGCCGCGCAGGCTAGCGCGGTTAAGAGAGCCCGGCAATTCTTTTAGTTGTCTCCCGCTCAGGGAAGTTCGCTGACCGCTTCGCCGATTGACCGCGGATCAACCGCCCCAACCCATCCGCGATCGGTTTTCTGCGCGCCTGCCAGTTTCGAAGGCAGGCCGGAGGTATCGACTTCATGACCATAGGCCGCAAGAGCATCCTGCAGTTTCACAAGATCGCTGTCGCGTTCGACCAGCACCTTGTCGCGCCGAAAATAGATATTGGGCATGGCCATGGCCTGTTCCAGAGACATGCCATAGTCGATCACGCCAATCAGTGTCTTGGTGACATGCATGATGATCCGCTTGCCGCCCGCCGATCCCAGGGCGAGAACGGGTTGGTCATCGGCATCGTAAACAATGGTCGGCGACATCGACGAAAGCGGGCGCTTGCCGGGTTCGACCCGATTGGCCACCGGGGCGCCGTTCTTTTCCGGTGCGAAAGTGAAATCTGTCAGTTCGTTGTTGAGCACCATGCCGCGTGCGAGCAGCTGGCTCCCAAAGGGGCCTTCAACCGTGGATGTCATGTTGGCGATATTGCCTTCGCTGTCGACTGCCGTGAAATGGGTGGTGCCTGCGACTTCCGACGAAATAGCCGCGGTCCGTTGTTCGGCGCCGGGCGGGTTCCCGGCGAGATAGTTGCCGCGTGCTTTTCCGGTGGAGATAAGCTTCGATCTTTTGGCAACATAAGCCCTGTCGATCAGACCGGCGACGGGAACCGAGACAAAATCCCGGTCCGCCAGATATTTTTCCCGGTCGGCATAGGCAAGGCGCATGGCCTCCGAAATCAGGTGCCAGCTGCGGGCATTGTCGGGACCGAGGGCACTCAGGTCGAACCGTTCCAGCATCCCCAGTATCTGCTGCACCGTAGTTCCACCGGAGGAAGGCGGGCCCATCCCGCAGATTTTGTAGGTGCGATATGTCGAGCAAACCGCCGGGCGCAGTTTGGCGCTATAACCGGCCAGATCTTCGGATGTGATCACGGCCTGATTTGCGGGGGCATTGGCGACTGCGGCTGAAATCGCCGCTGCGGTTGCTCCGCTGTAAAAGGCATCGGCACCGCCCGCCTGCAGATCGCGCAACAATTGTCCCAGCTCGGGATTTTTGACCATCGTACCTGGGGTGGCTGGAGCACCATCGCGCCAGTAGAGCGCCTGCATGTCCGGGAAATTGGCCCAGATCGGTGCCAGTCGCTTCATCCAGTCGGCTTGCGGATTGCTGACCGCATAGCCTTCTTCCGCCAGCCGGATCGCCGGTTCGAAAAGCTTCGCCCAGGGCAGCTTGCCCCATTTGCGATGAGCCTTTTCCATCAACCGCATATTGCCAGGGACGCCAACGGATTTGCCGCCCGGGACAGACGCCCGAAAGCCCTCGGGTTTGCCGTCCTTGTCCAGAAACCGATCCGCCTTTGCAGCGGACGGTGCGATTTCGCGGCCGTCAATCGTCTCGATCCAGCCGCGTTTGCCATCATGGTGCAGCAAAAATCCTCCGCCGCCAATGCCGCTCGATTGCGGTTCCACGACGGTCAGCGCCAGCATCATCGCCATCGCGGCATCGGTCGCCGACCCTCCGGCTTGCAGGATTTCAAATCCCGCCTTGGTGGCTTCCGGATGGGCCGAAGCGGCGGAGCCGACATTCTGGGCCTGCACCGGGAGCGCGACAGGCACGAGAAGCAAAAAAGCGAAGAAAGTCAGGAGTTTTTTCATGGCCCGCTTTTTATGATTGCCCCGGGTCTTTGGCAAATCATTTGTCTTCGGTCCCGACAGCCTCGGCCACGGAAGCGAACCCGTCGCGTCTGAGCATGCGGGCGAGACCGCGATTCATGCTTTTGGCGATGCCGGTGCCTTTGTAGATCATGGCTGTGTAAAGCTGGACCAGCGAAGCCCCGGCCCGGATGCGTTCATACGCATCTTCGGCTGATGAGATACCGCCCACGCCGATCAGCGGGATCTTGCCGCCGCTGGCCGACCGGAAATCCCGGAGCCGTGCCAATGCCAGATCCTTGAGCGGTGCACCGGACAGTCCGCCCTGTTCGTCCCGGTTCGAAGATTTGAGATCAGGACGTCCGATGGTCGTGTTGGACACGATCAGGGCGTGCAGTTGATGAGTCAGAGTGACATCGACGATATCGTCTATGTCCGCCGGTTCGAGATCTGGCGCGACCTTCAGAAATACCGGAACCGGATTGTCTCCGCGGGCTTCCATTACGGCAGCGAGAAGTTGCTCCAATGCCTGCTTGTGCTGCAGAGCTCTTAGGCCAGGCGTATTGGGTGAGCTGATGTTCACCGTCAGATAGTCTGCCAGCGGAGCCATGTTCTGAACCCCGGTGACATAGTCTGCGATCCGGTCATCGCTGTCCTTGTTCGCGCCGATATTGATCCCCAATATGCCTTTGCCCATGCGCCGCCTGATCCGCGCGAGGCGCGGGATCGCGTCCTGCTGCCCGTCATTGTTGAAGCCCAGCCTGTTGATCACCCCTTCATCAGCCGGGAGACGGAAAACGCGCGGTTTCGGATTACCCGCTTGTGGACGGGGAGTCAGCGTGCCGACTTCGGCAAAACCGAAACCCATGCGGATCAATGCGTCCGGCACTTCGCCGTTCTTGTCAAACCCGGGCGCCATGCCGACAGGATTGGGAAAGGTCAGTCCGGCCAGCTGGGTGGTCAGACTGGAGGCCGATTTGGGTGCCGGCCCCATCGGAACGGTTTTGAGACCCGCAATGGACAGGCCATGGGCCTTTTCGGCTTCCAGCGAAAACACCAGCGGGCGGACGAGATCATAGAGCATGGCCGCGCCTATGGCATTGCCTGATCTGCACGGCAATCCATTTGCTATCGAAAATCCTTCCGAAAATTTGGTCGCAGATGCAATCAAATATGATATGCGCTCGTCACGGAAAGACGAGGACATGATGACAGCAACACCCGATTTTGATTTTCAGCTTGGCGAAATGGCGGACCAGATCCGCGACACCACGCGGCGCTTTGCCGACGAGAAAATCACCCCCCTGGCCGAAAAGATGGACCGGGAAGACTGGTTCCCGCGCGAATTGTGGGAGCAAATGGGCGAACTGGGGCTGCATGGCATCACCGTCGAGGAAGAGGATGGCGGGCTGGGGCTCGGTTATCTCGAACATGCCATTGCGGTCGAGGAAGTCAGCCGGGGCAGTGCTGCGCTGGGTCTGAGCTATGGCGCGCACAGCAATCTTTGCGTGAATCAGATCCGCCGCTGGGCATCGCCGGAACAGAAAGCCAGATATCTGCCCAAGCTGATTTCCGGAGAACATGTGGGATCGCTGGCCATGTCGGAAGCCGGAGCCGGTTCCGATGTCGTCTCAATGAAACTCAAGGCCGAAGCAGTGCAGGGTGGGTATCTGCTCAACGGCACCAAATTCTGGATCACCAATTCCACCGATGCTGACACGCTGGTGGTCTATGCCAAGACCCGGCCGGACGCCGGTTCCGGCGGCATTACCGCCTTCCTGATCGAAAAGGACATGAAGGGCTTCTCCATCGGCCAAAAGATCGAGAAGGTGGGCATGAAGGGCAGCCCGACAGCCGAGCTCGTCTTTGACGACTGCGAGGTGCCGGAAGAAAATGTCATGGGCCCGATCAATGGCGGCGTCGGCGTGCTGATGTCGGGGCTCGACTATGAACGCGCCGTGCTCGCCGCGATCCCGCTGGGCCTGATGCAGGCCTGTCTCGACACGGTCATCCCCTATGTCCGTGAGCGCAAGCAATTCGGCAAGCCGATCGGCACCTTCCAGCTGATGCAGGGCAAGATCGCCGACATGTATGTCCGCCTGAACAGCGCGCGCAGCTACGTCTATAATGTGAACAAGGCTTGCGATGCGGGGCAAACGACACGCTTCGACGCCGCCGGCGCGGTCATGTACGCCTCCGAAAGCAGCGTCCGGGTGGCCGAGGAATCGATCCAGGCGCTGGGTGGTGCAGGATACACCACCGACTGGCCGGTCGAACGCTACTGGCGCGACAGCAAACTGCTCGATATCGGAGCCGGCACCAACGAAATCCGCCGGATGCTGATTGGTAGAGAGTTGATTGGTGGCGGATAATGGATGAGCGCGTTGATTGGTCGTCAATAGCTGAAACTCTGGGAACGATCACGCGAACTGCGGAAGGAAGAAGTGAGAGCGGAGGTTCGGTTGTAGCCGTGCAAGCACTCAACCACATTCTTGGAGATCAATTTTTCTTGGACGCGGTTGAGCATACATTGTCGTGGCATGAGGGAAATGAGACTTCACGTTCTGTGTTGCATTTTCTCCGACCCAAAATTGCCGCTGAAAGATGTATCCATGTCTTCAGAACAACGCCAGATGATGAGCTCGCTTCAGATGCAATACATCTATTGAGTGATGTCGCAGAATTGGATGCCTTAAATTGGCTAGACGAGATTTTCGAATCTGAGAACTACCTGACCCGAGTTTGGGGGCTTCGCGTTATTGACCAGCTTTGGATGAGAGGGCTCGGTGATGACGAAGCAATCAATCTTATTGAGCCAATCCTGAAAGATCAAAATGCCGTGGTAGTCGGACGAGCCCGGGAATTGATAAATATGATCAAAGGAGAGGACGATGAAACATGAGTTCGTTCCTCCTTGCGGGACCTATAAATCTCCGAAACTCTGCAGATCGGAGAAGTCCCGATGAAAATCCTCCTCACCGGATCCTCGGGCTGGCTGGGGCGGTTTCTGGCGCCGCGGTTGCGGGCGAAAGGACATGAAACAATCGGACTGGACGTGGTGGACGGTTATTACACGGATGTGGTCGGGTCTGTTGCGGACAAGGCGCTGGTTGACCGGACCGTGTCTGGGAACGGAATCGACGCGATCATTCACGCTGGGGCGCTGCACAAGCCGGATATTGTGCGCTATCCGTCTCAGGCTTTTGTGGACGTCAATGTCACTGGCACCCTCAATCTGCTCGAAGCGGCGCGCCATGCGGGGCATGACCGGTTTATTTTTACATCCACGACCTCGCTGATGATCTCCGCCGATGTGCGGGCCGGGAAAAGCGGAGGTGCAACATCGGCTTTCTGGCTGGACGAGAATTTTGGTCCGCTCAAGCCGCGCAATATTTATGGCGTGACCAAACTGGCCGCCGAGCATTTGTGCCGATTATGGTCGGACAAGCACGAACTGGATATCGCCATCATGCGCACCGGGCGTTTTTTCCCGGAAGATGACGACACACATACCCAACCAAGCGGTCCCAATCTCAAGGCCAATGAATTTCTCAACCGCCGTCTGACTGTGGAGGATGCCGCCGATGCCCATATCGCGGCGCTGGAGAAAATCTCCGGTCTGGGATGCGAGGCCTTCATCCTGTCGGCGCCGCCGCCCTTTGCTCGGGAAGACCGCGAGCAACTGATTGCCGATTTTCCGGCAGTGCTTGCCAAATATTATCCCGATGCATCTGAAATCTATGAGAAAAAGGGATGGGTGCTGCCCGCCTATATCGACCGGGTCTACGATCCTTTGAAAGCAGAAAAACTGCTGGGTTTCCGCCCTCGAACCGACTTCGGAACGATTATCTCGGCTTTGAAGAGCGGTGGTGAACTGCCCTTTCAACATGATCCCGACTATGTTTCCCCCAAGGAGAGAGCATGAGCTATACCCTGATCACCGCCAACCGAAACTATTCCAGCTGGTCGCTCCGTCCCTGGCTGCTGATGAAGGCGCTGGATATCCCGTTCGAGGATGAGATCGTCTATTTCGAGGCAGAAAATTATCAGCGTTTCCGGGAGTTTGCACCCAATGCCCAGGTGCCCTGTCTGAAAGACGGGAGCAGAGGCAGCGGAGCGAGCACGATCTGGGATTCGCTGGCGATCATCGAATATCTGGCCGAACGGCATGAGGGCTGCTGGCCGTCCGACGGCAAGGCCCGGATGTGGGCCCGATGCGCAACGGCCGAGATGCATGGCGGATTTGCGGCGCTGCGCAATCAGTGCCCGATGAACGTTGGGGTCCGAGCCCGTCTTCACAAAATTGACCAGCCGTTACAAAGGGATATCGACCGGATCGGAGAATTGTTCGCTCAGGGCTTGGAACAGTTCGGCGGCCCCTGGCTGGCTGGAAACGCTTTTTCTGCAGTGGACGCCTTTTACGCACCGGTGGCCTATCGCACCCGGACATTTGATCTCGATATTGGCTCAGCGGGCCGGCAATGGGTCGATCATATTCTCGCCCATCCCGCCATGCAGGACTGGGAAACAGAGGCACTGGCAGAGCCCCATCGGGAACAGGGTCATGAGGAGGAAATAGCCGAAACCGCCAAGCTACTTGAGGATTTTCGTATCGCCATCTGAGCCCATTCCAATATTCGTGGTTGATTAGCGTACCGGGTTGGTCCAAAGGCGGGCTGATGTTGCATTGCAGCATTTGATTTCCAAAACTCTCGATCAGGGCCCGCAATATGGCGATTCACAGCGACTTCCGGCGCGACTGGCTGTCCAATCCGAAAACCGAATTTCTGGCCGGCCTAGTGGTGGCGCTGGCCCTGATTCCCGAAGCCATCGGCTTTGCCATCATCGCCGGCGTCGATCCGCGCGTGGGTCTTTATGCGAGTTTCTCGATCGCGGTCATCATCTCAATGATCGGTGGCCGACCCGGCATGATCAGCGCCGCCACTGCGGCCGTTGCCGTGCTTGTGGTCCCGCTGGTGCGCGATCACGGCGTGGAATATCTTTTCGCCGCGACGATATTGATGGGGATTTTTCAGGCGATTGCCGCCCTGCTGAGGCTCGACCTGCTGATGCGTTTTGTGTCGCGCTCGGTCATTACCGGTTTTGTCAATGCGCTGGCGATCCTGATTTTCATGGCGCAATTGCCGCAGCTCACGGGCGAGGCGCTGACGATCCAGACCTACGTCATGGTCGCGGCGGGGCTTGCGATTATCTACGGACTGCCGCGGATCACCAGCTGGGTGCCATCCCCATTAGCCGCGATTGTCGTCCTGGCCGCTATCAGCATGTATTTTCGCGTGGATGTCTCAACCGTCGGTGACATGGGCGAACTGCCCGACAGTTTGCCCTGGTTCCATGTTCCGCAGATCCCGATCACTTGGGAAACGCTGCAGATTATCGCGCCCTATTCGCTGGCTATGGCGGCTGTCGGCCTGCTGGAAAGCCTGCTCACGGCTTCGATTGTCGACGACATGACCGAAACCCGCAGTGACAAGAAGCGCGAAACCTATGGCCAGGGCATCGCCAATTTCGTGACCGGATTCATCGGCGGCATGGGTGGCTGCGCGATGATTGGCCAGTCGGTGATCAACATCAAGTCCGGTGGCCGGCGGCGGCTCTCGACCTTTGTCGTCGGTGTCATGCTGCTGGTGCTGATTGTCGGGCTGGGTCCGCTGGTGGCGCAGATCCCGATGCCGGCACTGGTCGCAGTGATGATCTTCGTCTCGATCTCCACGTTCCGCTGGCGCAGTTTCATGGAGATCCGCCACCATCCCTGGCCGTCCAATGTCGTGATGATTGCAACCGTGGTCATGGTCGTGGCGACGCATGATCTGTCCATTGGCGTTCTGACCGGTGTCCTGCTGTCCGGTATCTTCTTCGCCTGGAAGGTGCGCCAGCTGGTCACGATTCAGGATTTTGTCGAGGTCACAACCCATCGCTATGTCTTCGGAGGCCAGATTTTCTTCGGCTCCGTGGACATGCTCTACGAAGCCATGGAGTTTAACGAAGACGGAATCGACAAGGTCATCATCGATGTGCATGATGCGCATTTCTGGGATATTTCCGCGACCGGCATGCTAGACAAGATTGTCGAGAGGCTGAAAAATGAGGGCAAGGAAGTTGAGCTGATCGGGCTGAATGAAGCCAGCGCCACACTGGTGGAGAAATATAGCGACAATGACCGGCCGTTTGAAAGCCTGGGTGTGGTGGGACATTAGTTTTCCCACCCGTTTGGAAGTCCGTTATGGTGCGCTGGCTTTAACCCGCTGATTCGCAACTTCATTTCAAAGGGCTCCTCTCATGATCAAACTGCACCATCTCGAATTTAGCCGTTCGACCCGTATCATCTGGCTGCTCGAGGAGCTGGGCGTGGAATATGAGATGGTGCGCCATCAGCGCCATCCCGAAACCATGCGGGCGCAGGCCGATCTGGCGGCGATCCATCCGCTGGCCAAGGCACCGACCGCGATTATCGACGGGAATCTGATGATGGAGTCCGGCGCGATCATCGAATATATTCTGGAACAATATGGCGAAGGCAAATTGGCACCCGCGCCGGGTTCGAAAGACCGTGCCGAGTTTCTGGAGTGGCTGCATTTCGCGGAAGGGACATTGGCCAATCCGGTGATTGTGCAGATGCTGGCCCCCCGCTTTGGCGGACTGGGTGAGGGCTATGCCCCCTTTGTCGAAGCGGAAGTGGTCAAGCTGCTCGACTATGTCGAAGATCATCTGGGCAATCGGGAGTATATTGTCGGCGACGGGTTCACCGGCGCCGATATCAATATCATGTATGTCATCGAACTTGCCATGGCTGCCGGGATGCTGGCCAACCGTCCGGCCAGTGCCGACTATGGCAAACGCATGATGGCCCGGGACGGCTACAAGAAGGCGATCGAACTGGGTGGGCCTGTGGTTCCCTCGCTGGGAGGCTAGGACCGTAGCTCCACCGTCAACATCCGCCACCGGGTCTGAAAGCAAATGGAGCGGGCAATTTGTCACGCTGGGTCTGCTGGTCCTGACATTGCTCTCCTTTGCTGGCAATTCGCTGCTGAACCGGGCGGCGCTGGCCGATGGTCAGATAGACTGGGCGAGCTTTACGATCATTCGCATGATCGCAGGAGCCTTGTTGCTCGCTCTGCTGTTCGGCATCCGCCATGGCGCCGCAATTCTGCCGAAACGCGGGGACAGTGTTGGTGCCCTGTCGCTTTTCGCCTACGCCGCGGCTTTTTCCGCAGCCTATGTCCATCTCGATGCTGGCATCGGCGCGCTGATCCTCTTCCCCGCCGGCCAGATCAGCATGCAACTCATTGGATTGTTGCGAGGAGTTGTACCGTCCCGCGGGCAAATTGTCGGCGCTGCGATTGCGCTTGCCGGACTGATCTACCTGATGGCACCGGGAACAAGCGCGCCGCCGCTATGGAGTGCGCTGTTGATGACCGCCGCCGGCATTGCCTGGGGTTTCTATAGCTGGACCGGAAAGCTGACAGATGATGCCGAGCTGGCCACGGCCCGGAATTTTCTCGGTGCCGGTGTGCTGGCTTTACTTCTCCTGCCATTGATAAAGCCGGATATGGTCAGCGGGCAGGGCGTTATGCTGGCTGTTGTTTCGGGCGCCATTACTTCTGCATTGGGCTATATTCTTTGGTACCGGGTGCTGTCCCGAATTTCCATTACCAGCGCAGCGGTGTCCCAATTGTCCGTGCCGGCCATAGCGGCGGCGGGCGGTATTCTGCTTTTGGGTGAAGTCCTGACTGCACGTCTTGTTGTCGGGGCTGCGATTATTTTTGCCGGGATCGGGATGGTGATCTGGGCCTCGGGGAAAGACAGAAAGCAAGATTAGGCGCGCCGCAGACCATCCTGGGACGACAACGCTATCGATCAGGAACGCAGGGATTCCCGCACTTTGGCAATTCCGGCCTCGCGCTGGGCACGGAGCTCGGCTTTCAGTTTCGCTGGATCGCGGGCAAACACAAATCCGAAACTGACCCCACCTTCCTTGCCAATCGTAGCGTGATGCAGTTTGTGCGCCTGCACCAGACGCTTAGCATAGCCTTTTTTCGGCACATATTTGAAATAGCGCTGATGCACGAGGCCATCGTGAATGAGCGTGTAGATGATCCCGTAGATCAAAATGCCGAGCCCGATCCATGTGCCAGGTTCCCATGCGCTGACCCCCATGATCAGCGGGCTGCCAATCATGAACATTGAGATGCTCATGATTGCTCCAACAATACCGTAAAGGTCGTTCTTTTCCAATGCCTTGTCATGCGGTTCATGATGGTCCCGGTGCCAGTTCCAGCCGAATCCGTGCATGATATATTTGTGCGAAGCCCAGGCGACAAATTCCATCGCGATGACGGATATCAAAATAGTGGCCAGGATCGCAAAAATGGTCATCTGGCGAAGATAGGCCTTTCTGTCGGGCTTTTGAAGTCACTTCCTGCTTGCACCGACAATTGATCTGGCTAAACGAAGCACCATATTGGGAAGACAGGACAATATGACAAAAGCACGCACCCTCTACGAAAAGATCTGGGACGCCCATGTGGTGGACCAGCGGGATGATGGCACGTCGCTCATCTATATTGATCGCCATCTGGTCCATGAAGTGACGAGCGCACAGGCATTTGAAGGCCTGCGCAAGGCTGGCCGCAAGGTCCGCCGACCAGATCTGACGCTGGCCGTGCCCGATCACAACCTGCCTACGACCCCGCGTCTCGATGCGCAGGGCAACAAGATTCCGATTGCCGATCCACAAAGTGCCGCGCAATTGGCAGCTCTTGAGGCCAATGTTCCGGAATTCGGGATTCCCTATTTCGATGCGACCGATATCAATCAGGGCATTGTTCATGTGATTGGCCCGGAACAGGGCTTTACATTGCCCGGCACAACCATGGTGTGCGGTGACAGTCATACCGCGGCGCATGGCGCTCTCGGAGCCTTGGCTTTCGGTATCGGCACCAGCGAAGTCGAACATGTGCTGGCCACCCAGACGTTGCTGCTGAAGCGGTCCAAGACCATGGAGATTCGGGTCCATGGTCAGCTTAGTCCCGGCGTCAGTCCGAAAGATCTCATCCTGCATATCGTCGGGGTGATCGGCGCTGCTGGCGGGACCGGCTATGTGATCGAGTATCGCGGTGAAGTGTTCGACCAGATGTCGATCGAGGGACGGCTGACCGTATCCAACATGTCGATTGAAGCCGGTGCCCGCGCTGGCCTGATAGCGCCGGATGAAACCACATTCGCCTATTTGAAGGGTCGTCCCATGGCTCCGGCCGGCAAGGATTGGGACGATGCCGTCGCCTATTGGAAAACGCTCCCGACCGATGACGGAGCGAAATTCGACAAAAGTGTCACCATAGATGCCGCGGACATTGCGCCGTCGGTAACCTGGGGTACCAGCCCCGAAGACGTTGTACCGGTCACCGGTGTCATTCCCGCTCCGGAAAGCTTCTCCGACCCATCGAAACAGGATGCCGCGCGCAAGTCGCTCGACTATATGGGTCTTCAGGCCGGTCAGAAAATGACCGATGTGCCGGTCGAGAATATTTTCATCGGCAGCTGCACCAACAGCCGCATCGAAGATCTTCGCGCTGCCGCCGGCGTGCTCAAGGGGCGGCGCAAGGCAGATGGCGTGAAGTGGGCGATTGTTGTTCCGGGTTCCGGTCTGGTCAAGGCACAGGCCGAATCCGAAGGCCTGGATCGCATTTTTCTGGATGCCGGCTTTGAATGGCGGGAGCCTGGCTGTTCCGCCTGTCTCGGCATGAATCCGGACAAGGTGCCTTCGGGTGAACGCTGCGCATCCACGTCCAACCGCAATTTTGTGGGAAGGCAGGGACCGGGTGCGAGAACCCATCTCGTCTCCCCGGCTATGGCGGCTGCCGCCGCGGTAACCGGAAAGCTGACTGATGTTCGTGAACTGACAAAACAGGATTGAACCATGACTGACGACAAGAAAAAACCGGAAGCAGAAGCCCCTGAAAATGAAAAGGGCAACGGCGAAAAGAAAACCGGAAAATGGTCAACCGGTGCCAAGGTTGGTGCCGCGGTCGGTTCTGCCGCTGTCGCCGCCGCGCTGATCTATGCGGGACGGCACAAGATGCGCAAGCTGGACGAATTCAAATCGGCCAAACCCAAGCCCGGAACGCGTTATGAAAACGAACCGGTGGATGAGGATCGGGAAGAGGGTTCGAACGGGGACAAAGCCGAATGAAGCCGGTGCGAAAGGTAGAAGGACGTGCGATTCCCTTCGGCCAGAAGAATGTCGACACGGATGTCATCATCTCGGCGGAGTGGCTGAAGACCATCTCCCGCGAAGGTCTGGGCGCTGGCGCATTTGAGTCCATCCGGCAAAAGGAAGGCAATGTTTTTGACGATCCGGAATATGCCGGTGCGCCTATCCTTATCGCGGGCGACAATTTCGGCTGCGGATCCAGCCGGGAACATGCCGCCTGGGCGCTGGATGACATGGGGATCAAGGCGATTATCGCACCCAGCTTTTCCGATATTTTCTCCGGCAATGCCTTCAAGAACGGATTGCTGGCTATCGCGCTGCCACAGGAAGCCATTGATCGCCTTATGGAAGTTGCGAAAACCGACCCGATTTCGGTGGACATGGAGAGCATGAGCGTCACTACGCCCTACCAGGATCGCTTCGCATTCGAGATGGATCCGTTTCGCCAGAAATGCCTGATGGAAGGGCTCGACGAAATAGACCTGACAATGACCCAGTCCGATGCCATAGAGCGTCACGAACAAGAGACCGATTCTGCCCGGCCCTGGATTCGTCCGCAGGCAGCATGAACGGCCTCTCCGCATTGGGGAAGAGGAAGAACAGATGAAAGCATTGATGTCCGTGAAAACTGGCGGTCCGGAAACACTCGAAATGATCGAGGTCGACAATCCGGCCCCGGGAAAAGGCCAGGTGGTCATTGATGTCAAAGCCTGTTCGATCAACTATCCCGATGTGCTGATCATACAGGATATGTATCAGTTCAAACCCCCGCGGCCTTTCGCGCCCGGCGGAGAAGTCGCTGGCGTCATTGTCGGGGTTGGCGAAGGCGTCACGGGCCTGAAAGTCGGCGACCGGGTGGCTTCGACCACCGGCCATGGCGGACTGGTTGAACAGGTGGCCGTTGATCAGAACGCCGTTTTCAAAATTCCCGACAGTGTCAGTTTCGAAGACGCTTCGGCCCTCATCCTGACATATGGTACATCGATTCATGCGCTCGTTGATCGCGGGCATATCAAGGAGGGCGACACCCTCCTGGTGCTGGGCGCATCCGGCGGTGTCGGCATTGCTGCCGTTGAATTGGGCAAGGCGTTCGGCGCGCGGGTTGTCGCAGCGGTATCATCGGAAGAAAAGGCCGCCTTTGCGAAGGGAGCGGGTGCAGATGAAACGGTGGTCTATGGCCGTGCGCCTTTTGACAAGGAGGCGTCCAAGGCGCTGGCCGGTCAGTTCAAGGCTGCGGTGGGGCCCAATGGCGCGGATGTAGTCTATGATGCCGTCGGCGGCGACTATAGCGAACCGGCCGTCCGCTCGATTGCCTGGGAAGGACGTTTTCTGGTTGTCGGATTTCCTGCCGGCATCGCGAAATTGCCGCTCAATCTGACGCTGCTCAAATCCTGTGACGTTTGCGGGGTCTTCTGGGGCGCCTATGCCGCTCGCGATCCGGCCGGAAATCGCTCTCATATCAATCGTCTGTTCAAGCTCTGGCATCAGGGCATGATTCAGCCGCGCGTGTCCGAGGTTTTCGCCTTTGAAGACGCTGGCAAGGCGATTCAGAAAATGGCGGATCGCGGCGCGATCGGCAAGCTGGTTGTCAAAGTTGCGGATTGATCCCCGATGCCCACTTGTGGCGAGCCGCTGGAGTGCCTATTTTTGAAGTCATAAGAATACCGAAAACATTTTAAGGGAAGAAAATGGCCAATTTTGAAGATCGCGAAAAAGCCTTTGAAACGAAATTCGCGCGTGACGAGGAAATGCAGTTCAAGATGACCGCTCGTCGCAATCGCCTGCTGGGTGAATGGGCTGCGGAAAAAATGGGCCTGACCGAGGAAGAAACCGACGCCTATGCCAAGGCGGTTGTCCAGGCCGACTTCGAGGAAGCCGGTGACGAGGATGTAATCCGCAAACTGCTTGGTGATCTGACCTCTGCAGATGTAGATATCGATGATGCCGGTATTCGCACGGCTCTGGCTGAAAAAATGATAGAGGCCCGGCGCCAGTTTATCGAAGAAGCTGAATAGGATCACTCACAATGCCGATGGCAAGTGCAGATATTGAAGCCATGATCCGCGAGGCGTTCCCGGACGCGGTCGTGGAGATCCAGGATTTGGCCGGTGACGGCGATCACTACGCGGCCAAAGTCCTGTCTTCGGCATTTGAAGGCATGAGCCGGGTGAGCCAGCAACGTGCGGTCTATGCTGCACTAAAAGGAAAAATGGGCGGGGAACTGCACGCGTTGCAGCTGACCACCGGTGTTCCTTCCAAGGAGAACTAGAATGACAGACGCTATCCACGCAAAAATCGATACGATGGTGACAACCAATGATGTTGTGCTTTTCATGAAGGGCACGCCCCTGTTCCCGCAATGCGGGTTTTCGAGCAAGGCCGTTGCGATCCTCGAACATCTGGGTGTCGGCTTTGAATCCGTCGACGTCCTTCAGGACATGGAAGTTCGTCAGGGGATCAAGGAATTCTCTGACTGGCCAACGATTCCGCAGCTTTATGTCAAAGGCGAATTTATCGGTGGTTCGGACATCATGATGGAGATGTACGAAGCTGGCGAGCTTGGTGAGCTGATGGCAGAAAAGAAAGTCGCCCCCGCCGCCAGCTGACCCTGCTGTGAGCGCATCGGTCAGACGCAAGCCGATCTCAATAACCGGTAATCCCGAATCAAGAGCGGCCCGGATTAGGAGTTCCGAGCCGCTTTGATTTGGGTAAGGTTTGTCAGTAATTTCAATGAGGGGGGACAACGGAGACCAGTTCGCTGTCCCCCTCATTCACGTTTCGTGGGTGTGAAACAATAGGAACGCCCATATCCATGCATTGACCGTGCCAGTTTTGCTCCCCTGTAATTTTTCAAACGTTTAGCTGGTTACCATGCTGTTAACTTGTTCGGGCATGTAAAATAAATCGACATTGTATGTCTGGCTGCGGGGGATTCCCCTGGCAATTGGTCATCAAAATGTAAAATCCATTGTTTACATAAGTAGTCGTTTAATCTACTATTGTAGTCGAATGGCAATCAGTCATGGATCAGACTGGCTTGGGAATTGGGGAGTAAATCATGGCCGAGCGTATCAGCGACGCAGAACATGAAATCATGGAGGTTCTCTGGACACAGTCGCCGCTGACAGCGACGGAAGTGGCGGATCGCGTTATGGATTCCAAAGGATGGTCGCTGCAGACGGTGAAGACACTCCTCTCCCGCCTCGCTGCAAAAGCGGTGGTTGGTACCAAGCGCGATGGCCGCCGATTTCTCTATACACCATTGGTGGAACGCGATGACTATCTGGTTGGCGTCTCGCGCAAATTTGTCGATCGGCTTTTTGGCGGCAAGGTCACGCCGCTTGTCGCCCATCTCGCCGAAGCTGATGAGCTGAGCGATGAGGATATCCGGGAAATTGAAGAGCTTTTGAGGGAGTTGAAAGCATGAGCAGCGAGATGTTCGGGGACGGAATTCTGGCCATCTGGACCCTTGATACCATGGTCTCGATGACACTGCTAATGGCGCTGGTCCTGTTGCTTCGCCGCCCTGTCGGCCATTTCTTTGGCCCGCATATCGCCTATCTTTTGTGGGTGCTGCCGCTGGCGCGCCTGTTCATGCCAACACTGACGGTGGCCGCCCCACCGCCGACACCTGCGGAACCTGTCGCCTCTGCCGTTATCGGTTCAGAACTGGTCCAATCTTCAGCCGCCCAGCAAGTGGCCGTCAGTGCCTTTGCTTCGGTTGACTGGCTGATGGTTGCCGTGATCATCTGGCTGGGGGGCGCAGGCCTTTTGTTCCTCAGCAAACTGGCAGGTTATTTTCAGTTCCGGGAAGACATATTGGCTGACGGGCAACTGGTCGGCAGGCACGGAAATATCAGAATTCTCGAAACGGCGGCCGTCAATGGACCTCTCGCCTTTGGTTTGTTCGACAAATATATCGCTGTTCCCGCCAATTTTTTCCGCAATTATGCCCCAAAGGAGCGCGAACTGGCGCTGGATCACGAGATTGCGCATCACGAGTCCGGTGACCTCGCTGCCAATTTCATCGGCTTGCTAATCTTATCTCTCCACTGGTTCAATCCCGTCGCCTGGTTTGCCTGGATTGCCTTCCGCCAGGATCAGGAAACCGCCTGCGATGCCCGGATACTCAAGAAGAGCGGTCGGTCCCTGCGGGCTGTATATGGACGGACAATTGCCAAGTCTGCATCCGGTCACAAGCTGGGACTGGCCAGTCCGCTCAATCAGAAAAACAAGATCAAGGACCGGCTGAAAATGCTCGGCCAAACCGAGAAGTCGGGATTTCGCAAGAAACTGGGCATGTTGATGGTCGGGGCTTCCACCTTTGCGGCGCTCCCCCTGACGGCAACGGTGGTATATGCCGAAGCCGATATTGAAGATACCGACATCGCGGCAGTGGATATTGCCGACGATACCAGTTCCGGAGAAGATCATGGCAATGTCCAGGTCAGAACCGCTGGCACCACGGTAGATGTTGGTGACAAGGGCGTGCTGGTGACCGAGAAAAGCACAGATGGCTATAAATATACCATCAGCAACAAGCGCGGAACTTTTGAATTTGAGTCGAGCGGGAAGCTGGATCGCCGCGAGATCGACGAAAAGCTCACCCGAATGGCCCCATCCTACAAAAAGACCAGCCTCCCCGTACCGCCAGCTCCGCCGGCACCCGCAGTTCCACCGGCGCCAGCACCGCTAGTCGACAAAGGAGAGGTTGTGAACATTACGATGCTGAACGGGTCGAACGACTTCGCCCGCGACAAGCAATATGTTCACAAGATCAAGCATGATGGACGTACAATTGTCCTGCGCACCAACCAGAAACTGAGCAAGGAAAAAGCCCGCGAAATGGCCGTCGAAGCCGAGCATTCGCGCCGCGAGGCTGACGCGGAATTGCGCGAGCACAAAAAGGAAATGCAGGCCCATGAACGCGAGATGCGCAAGCATCAGCAAATGGTTCGCATCGAATTGCGGCAGGCTGAGCGCGAACGGGAGCAGGCGCTGAGTGAAGCGGCCCGCGAGCGGCGTGAAGCACAGCGGGAGGCGAGAAATGCCGTGAGAGAAGCAGAGCGCGAGGCGCGGGAAGCGTTGCGTGAAGCTCTCGAAGAGGCGCGAGAGAGCCAGGACACACAGACTTCGCGCAAGACTGCGCGTCAAACCAGCAGGGTCTGGAGCATTGCCAATCAGGTGGTGGAAATCTCCTATGCCCCGCGGCTGCCCGTCAAACCGAAATCTGTCAAAGTGGATATTGACTGCCAGGCGATGAACAAGAAAATCGCCTTTGCAGGCAAGCGGGGAGATATTGAGAATCAGGCATGGGCTGTCGTGGCCGGATGTGGCACCCTGAAAGCCAAGGTCGATGAAAAGAAAATGATGAAGCTGACCTTGCAAACGCTGAAACAGCGCCGGGATGCCGCGGCCAAGTCCTGCAACAATCCTGATGCTGATTTGCGTCGCAAGATTCGCGATTATGATCGCGAGATCAAGGAACTGGAAGCCGATTTGAAAACAATCTGAGTCTTTCAGTTTACGGGCCACTGGGCCGGTTTTCCCGGAGATTCTGATTTTGGCTTGTTTTACCGGCTGAATATGCGACATCCCCCGGATGGATGAGAAATTCGATCCCGCCAATTTCCCCACCGGTCTTGCCGAACAGCTGGAACCGCTGGTGGTCCGGGTGCTGGCCGGCAATCCGAGCCCCTATACCTATACCGGCACCCAGACCTACATAGTCGGCAACCGGACCGATCGTGCGGTAATCGATCCCGGCCCGGCCATCGGCGCGCATATTGATGCGATCATGGAAGCGGCCGGTGACGCGAAAATATCGGCGATCATGTGCACCCACACGCACCGCGACCACAGCCCTGCGGCGGCTCCGCTGGCGGCAAGGACTGGTGCGCCGATTATCGGCTGCGCGGCTCTGGTGCTGGAAGATGACGGTCCGCGGGCGGATGAAGCTTTCGACCAAAGCTACCGGCCCGACCGGGTGCTGGTTGACGGCGAAACCCTGTCCGGCGACGGCTGGACCATCGAGGCGGTGGCCACGCCGGGACATACGTCCAATCATCTGTGTCTGGCCGTGCAGGAATCAGGAGCCATGTTTACAGGTGATCACGTCATGGCCTGGTCAACCAGCGTGATTTCGCCGCCTGACGGTGACATGGCTGATTATATGGCCAGCCTGCAGAAAATCTATGATCGCGATGACAAGGTCTATTACCCGGCACATGGCAAGCCGGTGGACAAGCCGCGGCAGCTGGTACGCGGCATGATGGGGCACCGCAAACAACGCGAGCGCCAGATATTGAAAATTCTGGAAGAGGGGGAGGCGGCGATCCCGGACATGGTCCAGAAGATGTACAAGGGGCTCGATCCGCGTCTCTTCGGTGCAGCCGGACGTTCGGTTCTGGCGCACCTTCTGGATCTTCACAACCGGAATATCGTGCGCGAAAATGACGAGATCTGGGCGCTGGTTTCGTGAACCGGGCTGGCAGCCTCACCCTGGTCATAGTCGCGCTGGCAGTGGCCGGCCTTGCCTATTTTCTGTGGCCGCGAGATGCCGGGACACGGGCAGAAACCCTCGTCGCAGCCGATACGGAAACAGCGACCTTCTCGCTGCCCGAACCCGTGAGCAACAATGCAATCGCTCTGGCTTCCGGGCCTGATGGTCTGACATTGTACAGCTTCAACGGCCTGAAGGCGGGGAAGAGCTGGCAAGATACCAGCAATGCCGCCTATGCCTGTGTCATTGCCCGGTCCACATGCGAACCCATTGACCCGGTCCCTGTGGAACAGGGCCGCCTTGCCAGCGCGGCAGTAACAGTGGGGGGAAAAATCTATCTCTTCGGCGGCTATACGGTTGCGGAGAACGGTGATGAACTGTCAACACCGGAAGTGTTTGCCTTTGACCCTGTCGACGAAAGCTATGTGCGGGTGGCGGACATGCCCACGCCGGTCGATGACATGGTCGTTCTGCCCCACAGGGATCGTTACATCTATCTGGTGTCCGGCTGGCATGACCAGGGCAATGTCAGTCTGGTTCAGCTTTATGATACGCAGACGGACAGCTGGTTGGAAGCCACAGAGTTTCCGGGCCTGCCGGTATTCGGACATGCGGGTGGACTGGTAGGAAACAGCATGATCATCACCGATGGCGTGGCCGTTGCTGGCCTGGTAGACGGCAAGCGCAAATTTGTTGCGGCCCCGTTCACATGGCGCGGGGATATTGATCCGGCTGACCCGACGCGGATTTCCTGGCGCCCGGTCGATCCGATGCCCGGTGGGCCACTCTACCGCATGGCGGCCGTGGGCGACGAACAGCGCAGGCAGGTGGTTTTCGCCGGAGGAGGTGACAATCCCTATAATTACAACGGCATCGGCTATGATGGCGAACCCGCAGGTCCTTCCGACCGGATCATGGCTTATGATCTCGATTCAGACAGCTGGAAGGCATTGGGCAGGATGGAATCGGCGAGCATGGACCATCGCGGCCTCGCAAAATCTGGTCAGGATTACTATATTATTGGAGGAATGAAGGCCGATCAGGCGGTTTCAGCGGATATTGTCAAATTCCGTATCTGTGATTGATCTTTTCGGACGCCGCATGGCATAGCCGGATCAAGTTGGCCAAATGGCCGAAAAACAAGGAATAAAAAATGGACGCACGTGGCGGAATTGGCGGCTCTTTGGCCGGGGTGGACGTGATCGAGGAAATCAACCGGTTGCGCAAGGAACGCAACGCGATCATCCTCGCCCATTATTACCAGAAACCCGAAATCCAGGATATTGCGGATTTTGTTGGTGACAGTCTGGAACTGTCGCGCAAGGCGGCGGAAACCGATGCCGATGTCATCGCTTTTTGCGGCGTGAAGTTCATGGCGGAAACGGCGAAAATCCTCTCGCCGGAGAAAATCGTTGTATTGCCAGATCTTGATGCCGGTTGCTCGCTCGAAGACTCCTGTCCGCCCGACAAGTTCAAGGCCTTCCGCGAAGAGCATCCGGACCATATTGCGCTGACTTACATCAACTGTTCCGCGGAAGTGAAGGCGCTCAGCGATATCATTGTCACCAGCTCTTCGGCGGAACATATCCTGAAGCAGATCCCGCTGGATCAGAAAGTGATCTTCGGCCCCGACAAGCATCTCGGTGGCTATATCGCGCGTCAGACCGGCCGTGACATGTTGCTCTGGCCGGGCGTGTGCATCGTCCATGAGGCTTTCAGCGAGACCGAGCTGCTCAAGCTGAAACAGCAGCACCCCGATGCTCCGGTCGCCGCGCATCCCGAATGTCCGGCCTATATCGTCGATCATGCCGACATGGTTGGTTCGACCAGCGCGATCCTGAAATATGCCAAGGAATTTGATGGCGACACGATCATCATCGCCACCGAACCGCATATCATCCACCAGATGGAAAAGGCGGTGCCGGAAAAGAATTTCATCGGTGCTCCGGGTGCGGACGGCAACTGCAACTGCAATATCTGCCCCTATATGGCGCTGAACACGATGGAGAAACTCTACGTCGCCCTGCGCGATCTGGAACCTCGGATCGAGATGGACGAAGATTTGCGCCTCGCTGCGAAGAAATCACTCGACAGGATGCTAGAAATGGCCAGTGCGACCGTAGGGCAGGGGGATTTGGGACCGACTGACCTCGCGCATGAAGGGTAGGGAATGAGGAAACTGCTGTTCGCATTAGCGACTATTGGGCTTGCGTTTGTATCGACCGCCTCCTTTGCTCAGAATTATGCCGCAGGTCAGGTTTGGCAGTACAAGAATCGTTCGCAAGATTCAGGGTCACTGCTAAAGATCCAAAAAATCGAAAAAATCGGGCCCGAAAATGATCGAATGATTGTCTATCATCTTTCGATCATCGGAATAAACGTGCCGGGCATGGATGGAACACTGTCCCACCTTCCGGTTTCCAAACAGACGCTGGACGAAAGCGTTACTGTGCTGGTGAATTCTGTCATCGAGTTTCCGGATCCCGCTGAAGGCATAAGAATGTGGCGCGAGGCGAATGGAGGGATTTTCACGATTCCCATTGCTGAGATCGTTGGGATTGTTGAGCAATCCATTCCATCCGGAACTGACACCTAGTTTTTCAACGCCCTGTTTTCAGTTTTCCGGATTGTCATCTTCGTCGGCGTGACAATTCAACACTTTCGGTCATGATCACTTGGGGTTAGAAGGCCCCATGACATTTTCGCTCGACCGTTTTGACCTCGATGCCTTTGTGCAATTGACGCTCGCCGAAGATCTGGGCCCCACGGGTCGCGATGTGACGTCGGAAGCCGTCATCCCCGCCGATGCCGTGTTCAGTGGCATTATGGACAGCCGGCACGAAGCGGTGATTGCCGGGCTGCCCATTGCGGAAGCGTTTTTTCGATTGCTGGATCCGGAAGTGGAAATCGAGATTTTGGCGGCGGAAGGCGAAGCCGTCGAAGCAGGTGCGGATATCATGCGGCTGAAGGGCAAGGGCCGCGCCATGCTGACCGCCGAACGCAGTGCGCTCAATACCGTGCAGCATCTCACCGGCATTGCCAGCATGACCGCCGACTATGTCCGCCAGATTCAGGGCACCGGATGCACGCTGCTCGATACGCGCAAGACTATTCCCGGGCTACGGGTGCTGGAAAAATATGCAACGCGGATGGGCGGAGCGCAAAACCATCGCATGGGCCTTTGGGACGCGGCGATGATCAAGGACAATCATGTCGCGGTGGCCGGCGATATTGGCGAGGCGGTCCGGCGGGCCGTTGCCGCCCAGATCGAAACGATCATTGTCGAAGTGGACCGTGTCGACCAGATCGAGCCCGCGCTGGCAGCGGGCGGGACCCATTTGCTGCTCGACAATATGGACCCGGCCACGCTGCGCGGGGCAGTGACATTGATCGGTGATCGCGCGGCGACCGAGGCGAGTGGCGGGATCGATCTGGAGACGATCCGCGACAAGGCGGAGACCGGCGTCGATTTTATCTCGGTCGGCCGATTGACACAATCGGCACCGGCGGCAGATATTGGGCTGGATTTCTGGCAAGAATAGAGGCAACGACCTTTGAGGCAGGTAGAGACAGGGGGATGAACTGGAAAAACCCAAATCAATTCTGACTTTTGAGAAATTTTACATCGGTAGTTTCTTGATCGGAATCGTGAGCACGCTCTATAATTTTTCATCTAGCATGAGATTGCTCCAGCAATCCGGCGGGCCTTTGGCAACTTCCGCGTTCGAGTTCCTTTTAATCAGCAGTCTTGTGAGCATGATGATTATATTCGTGCTCTGGTACTTCGTAGCCGTCAAAGCAAGTAAGGTCGCGAAATGGATTTTGGTCGTCTTTTTTGTACTTGGCGTGCTTGGAACTGTCAGGTCACTGGAAGGTACGCCAATGTCGATTCTGGTATTCACGCTAGGATATTATCTTGCACAAGGTATCGCAGTTTTCTTCCTGTTCAGGCCAGACTCCATCGCATGGTTCAACGGCGAGATAACTGATATCTCTGACGTGTTTGAATGATAGTAGGGGCTTGCGCGTACTGAGTTCCGGGATGGTTTTCGACAACAGGTTTTGGCGGAGATTGTCTGGTTTGAATGGTATCACTGGTTTTCAGTGGCGGCGAATTTCAGTGCCGTACCGGATCTGGTTTCAGTCAAATGGTACCGTGATTCAGAATGGCGACCAATTGTGGGATGTTCTTCAATGAAATTCATCGGCATGACTCTGTTACTTGTCACTCCGGCGCTGGCCCACGCCCAATCCTACCAATGTCGCGCACCCTCAGTGCTTTTCCCCGCCCCGTCCGAAACCAAACCCGCGAGTGAACCGCGCCGAAATCTGCCAGTGTCCGGCTATACGCTCGCGCTCAGCTGGTCGCCGGAATTTTGCCGTATGCGCAAGGACAGTCCGCGTCACACGACCCAGTGCAGCGGTGATGATGGCAGTTTCGGTTTCATTCTCCACGGCCTCTGGCCGGATGCGCGGGGTTCCACCTATCCGCAATGGTGTCGGGCGACCCGCGCCTTGTCGCCGGCGGCGACGCGGCGGAATTTTTGCATGATGCCGGATACGCGGCTGATGGCGCGGCAATGGGCCAAGCATGGCAGCTGTATGGCCCGGCGCCCCGGAACCTATTTCCGGATTTCGCGGATCATGTTCGGCGCGGTCCGGTTTCCTGATATGGACAGATTGTCACGGAAGCCGCTGACAGCAGGCGCCTTCCGCACCGCTTTTGCCGCCGCGAATGACGGCCTGACCAGTGAAATGATTCGTCTGAAAATCAATCGCCGCGGCTGGCTGCAGGAAGTGCGGCTTTGTCTTGCGGAGAATTTTCGTCCGAGCCGGTGCCCCGCGAGCATGCGGCGAGCCGACGACAACCGGGAAGTCAAAATATGGCGGGGTGCCTGACGCGTCCGAGATTACTTGTCTGATCCGAACAGAGTCGGGTCATTGTCAATTGTCCGCGTGCCAGGATGATGCTTGTCGAGATGCTTGCGAATGATCTTGAGATTGCGGGTATTGGACCGCCACAAAAAGTCGAAAAGATCGCCTGCGAGCGGGACCGCGCCCAGAGCCGTATCGATGCCGACATTCGCGGCCATGCGGGACAATTGCCATTTGGACATGCCCAGATTGCGGGCTTCCCAGACGATATAGGCGCCCATCAGTGCCGTTGCGATGTCTCCGACAACAGGGATGAGGCCGACAAGGGAATCCAGTCCGACAGGGCGATTAATGCCGGGAATCACAAAAACGCGCTCCAGCACCTTCTCCATCGCCTCGACGCGCTGACGGACGGCTTGCGGATCGCGGCTCACATCCGGCAACTGCTCTGCAAGGCGCTTTAACTGCTCTTCGGAGATGGCCAATTTCGGTCCTCCCTGTGCTATATTACTCATACACCTAGGATATAGGGATCCCGACCAGCATATTCAATGGATGCCATCCCCGGGGATTGACCGCAAACCCGCGCTGATCGGGCCTTGCGATCGACCAGCGGACCGGGGTTCCCAGCGGGATATAGTTATAATGATTCACCAGCATCTGCTCGGCCTCGGCATAGAGCCTGGCCTTGATCTCCAGATTGGTGGCCGCATCGGCATCCGCGATTTTGGCATCCGCATCGTTGAGACACACGGCCGTCACATCGCAGGTCAGTTGTGTCAGGAACCATTGCGGACTGTCATAAGGCGTAATTTCATCTATCAGGCGCACATCCGCTGCCTTGTCGATACCCACCTTTTGCGCATCGAGACCCACCCGGCGCAAATCAGCCCGAACGCGCAGGAACAATATGTCCGCTCCCGCTGCCTCTGGCAGGCCGATGACCAGCGGCGGAATGAAACCGTCGGAGGCCTTCCATCTTGTCACCATGGTCCGGGCAAAGTCGATGCGATCCTGCATCGTCATGGAGGCCCAGTCCGGGCGGGTGTTGATGCCTTCTACATCCAACGCCTCGGGAATGATTTTCTGACGGCTCTTCCAGGCGGTCACATTGGGGAAGGAGGTCAGCAACGCGGGGCGATCGATGGCCATGGAGAGAATTTCCCGATTGTCGGGTATCGCCCAGAAACCTTCCGCGCGGACAAAACGCAGCCCGAACAGGCCGGCTACCGGATCCAGTCGCAGATTGTTGGTATTCAGCCCCGAAGCATCGATAAGCGGAAGATGATGGAATTTGCCGTTGAGCACGACATCAATATGCCCGGCATCAAACCGGGCAATGGCGCGAGCCGCACTCTCGCTGCGCAACCAGACACGCCGGGGATCATCCTCGAGCGAAACCTCGTCTGCATCGTCTTCATCATCTGCATCTTCTTCCGGTTGCAACAAAGGGCCCAGCAGAAAAACCGGCTCGGTTGGAACTTCGACCATCGGACCTGCGCCATGACCCGCACGGAACAGGCCCAGTTCCGGCTGGGCGAGCAGCTGGAGGAAATTGGGCTGGGGTGAGTCCAGCCGGATCTCTATTACCCGGCCGGTCATGGATACAATCTCGTCGACCACTCTTAACTCTCGTCCCAGGCGGCTGGCGCGCAATTCTGTTATGCGTTCCCTCAATAATGTGGCAATTCGTTCGGCCGTAATCTGCCGTCCATCATTCCATCGCGCTTCATTGAGACGAAAAATATAGCTGAGACCGTCGTCGGTGACGATCCAGCGGGCGGCGATGGACGGAACGATCCGACCCTGTTCATCCAGGCCGATCAGACCTTTGGCAACCGCCATCCGTGCGGTTGCCGAGGCGTGATCCAGATTGATCCCGATCGGATTGATCGTCCCGCCACTTTCGGAAATCACCGTCACACGCGCACGGTCATCATCGCCGGCGGAGCTGCAAGATGCCAGCAACAGGCCCGCAATGGCGGCTCCCGCGAAAGAAGCCAATCGGGATGATCTGCGGACTGTCATGGTGTCCTTATACCCAAAGTCCGGCTGGGATGAACATTGGAAATATTATCTTCCCAACCTTCAATCCGCGGCCCGACCAAAGAGCGTGTGACGTAGAAATACAGCGGCAGGATCGGCATGTCTTCGGTCAGCAATTGATTGGCCCGGTTAAACAACAGCTGGCGTTTTTCGGCATCCGAACTTTGCAAGGCTTCTGCGATGAGCTTGTCATATGCGGGATTGTCATATCCGGAATAGTTCCCCGACCCATTTGCGGGCTGGTGCACCGTCAGAAAATTTTCTGGGGTAGGAATATCGGCAATCCAGCCGGATCGGGCAAGGGCGAAGTCATGCTGGCGCAAGGCTGCAAAATGCAGAGCGGCCTCGCTGTTGAACAGACTGGCGCGAACGGGCAACGGCTGCCACATGGCGGCCAGCGCAACGGACACGCGGCGATGCTCTGCAGAGCTGTTGAAACGAATTTCAAACGTCAGGGGGTTGTCAGCGCCATATCCGGCTTCCCGCAATAGCCTGTTCGCTTCCCGCAAACGTTTCTCCCGCGACCAGACGGCCCATTGCGGTCTATATGACGCCGGGCCGTTCAACCGCGGTGGCAACACGCTCCACGATGGAATATTGCCGACCGCCATGACTGTCGCAGCGATCCATTGCCGTTCCACGGCCATCGACAGGGCCATTCTGACCCGTCGATCGTCAAATGGCGGTTTGCGGGTATTGAACGCGTAATAATAGCTGCCGAGATAGGGTGTGCTCCTTGCGAGACCGGGGTGATTCTCCTCAAGCCACTGATGGCGACTGACCGGGTAATCGGAAGCGATATCCGCCCCGCCAGCGAGGATAAGCCGCATCCCCGAAAGACTGTTGTCCATCGGCTTCCAGACGATGTTCCGGGTAATTCCGCTATTGTCATGCCAGTTCGGATTGCGCTGGAGGCGCAGATGGTTGTTGAGAAGCCATCGGGTCAGCTGATAAGGACCGCTGGTGATCATCGGACGGTCTGCCGTCCATCCGTCCCGCGCTTCCTTGATGCGATGCAGCGGAATGGCTGACAAAGCCGGATGCGCAAGGAGTGTCGGCAAGGCGGGCGAAGGGGATTTCAGCCGGACTTCCACATTCTGGTCGCTCAGGGCCGTGATCGCAGAAATATTGTCAAACAGTGTCTTGGCTGGAGCAGCGATATCTTCTGACCGCAGTCTGCGCAAAATCGCGGGAAAGAGACGGGCATCAATCGGTGTCGCATCTGAAAATGTCAGACCCTGCTTCAGTTTGAAAACCCATTGCAGACCATCAGGGGAAACAGTCCAGCTCTCTGCGAGCCCGGGCTCTGCCTCGCCCCGGCCATTCAGGCGTGTCAGGCCTTCAAACTGGTCCGCTGCCACCCGCAGCGACGAGAGATCGGAAACAGCCTGGGGATCGAGACCCTTGATTTCTGAATCCGACAAACGGATTATCTGCTCAGGTCCCGGCGAAACACTATCATCGGCAGCCCTGTCGCAACCGGTGAGGGCAATCATAAGGCTAAGCAGAAAAATCAGACGCATGCGCGAACTGTAGATGTTTTTGCTGGATCAAGGAACAGTTACTCTTATGCTGCTGGGACATGCGGAGAAGGAAAAATGGCTGGTTTGCAATATGATATCGGATCAATAGGCGGCTCGACCGGGCAAGCCATTATTGACCTTCTGCCAGAGATTTCGGCGCGGGCAGATGAAATCGAGCAATCCCGGCAAATCCCCGCCGATCTGGCCCAAAAAATGGCCTTGGCCGGAGCCTATAACCTGTCCAAACCATCGGCCATTGGGGGGCTGGAACTTCCACCGCTGGATTTTCTCAAGATCATCACAACCATCGCAGAAGGGGAAGCGAGCGCCGGCTGGTGTACCATGATTGCGGTCACATCCACACTGGGTGCTGCATATCTGGAGGAGCGGGTGGCGCAGGAGATTTTTGGTCCGCAAGATGTTATCACAGGCGGTGTATTTGCCCCGATGGGCAAGGCCGAGGACAAGGGCGATCATTATTTGCTGTCCGGGCAATGGCAATGGGGTTCCGGTTCTCCCAATTGCAGCTGGCTTGGTGGTGGCGCGATGATTTTCAAAGATGGTGAATTGCAGAAATTTCCCAATGGAGCGCCCTATCACCGGATGCTGTTTTTTCCGGCGGAGCAGGCACGTCTGATCGACAGCTGGCATGTGGCCGGGATGAAAGGGACAGGATCGGGTGATTTTGCGGTCGAGGCGCTGGAGGTGCCGAAGGACCGGAGCATTTCCTTTGTCGCCGATCAGCCGCGGAACCCGGGTGCGCTATACAAGTTCCCGCTTTTCGGACTGCTGGCACTCGGCGTATGTGCAGTTGCATTGGGAAATGCGCGCGCTGCACTGGAAGAAATAAAGATCATTGCGACGAACAAGAAAACACCCGGTGGTGCCCGCACCATGGCGCAACGGCCTACCGTCCAGGTTGAACTTGCCAGAGCGGAAGCAAGTCTGAGCGGAGCTTTTGCCTTTCTGGAGCAAGCCGTGGAGCTTGCATGGCAGGAAGCCAATCGCGATCAGCAGATTTCATCCCGGGCGCGCGGGCAGCTTCGCTTGGCTTGTGCCCATGCGACGGAGACTTCCGCTGAGGTCTGCAAGACGGCATTCACGCTTGGGGGAGGTGCTGCGGTCTATGCATCCAGTGGCTTGCAGCGCCGTTTTCGCGACGCACATGTAGCGACTCAGCATATCGCTACTGCGCCAGCGGTGTTTGAACTGGCCGGAAAGGTCTTGCTTGATCAGCAAGTGGACATGGCCATGCTTTAGGGCCCTCCTGGAGGGCACTACTGGCTTCAGAGGACGCTCTTTTGCAGCTCAGCATCAATTTTTGAAAGTGTTTTGGCCATAACGCGATTGGCCTCGTCCGTCAGTGAAAGCAAGACCCGAACACGATTATCTGCGTCTCGTTTCTTAGCAATCAGGCCGATATTATGCAGATAATCGACATACCGGTTCATTGTGGTCTTTGGCACATCGTAGGCAATTGACAGATCCGAAGCGACAACCGTTTTGCCGCGTTGCGCGGAACATGTCAGATCGAGCATGATGCTCCACGGGACCTCGCCGAAATCGTCGGACAAATATTCGAATTCATTGGCCCTGATCGACCATATGTTGAGGAGGAGGGCTGCTGTCTTCCGTTGATCAGCTTCGGTATATGGCTCGGGATTGACGGGAGAATCGGACAGTATCCAGGGCACATCTTCCTTGTCAGAAGCCGTTTGGTCCGGACTATCTGCAATTTTATTTTTCGGTCCGAAACGATCCTGATCGGATATGATATCTGCCCCCAGCTATCCATTTCTACTGTGGGAGATGCTATCTACCAACCGGATGGTAGTCAATGCCAGTGCCCGGTTTTCTAACGATTTTACATGGCTTGGCGTGCATAGTCTGCATTGCATTTTGCCTGCGCAATGCTAACAGAGAGGGATGAGTACACGCACGGCAATTCTTGATCTTGCTGAAAATGCTGCCCGCCAGCAAGGCTGCAACGGGTTCAGTATCGGACGGCTTGCCAAGTCGGTGGGTATCCGGAAAGCAAGCATGTTCCATCACTTCCCGAGCAAACCGGAATTGCTTGAAGCGGTTTTCGACAGATATGCTCAGGAAATTTTTGACTGGTTTGATGCGACAGACAAGAAAGACATGAGCGGCAGCGATCGTCTTTCCAGATATCTGGATCTTACGCGTGCGATTCTGGAGGATGGAGAATCGATCTGCCTTTCCATTGTCCTTTGTATCGAACAGGAGAGCTTGCAGGACCAGCTGGTGGAAAAAGTACGAGCATTCCAAAAACGAAATGTCAAATGGCTCGCCAGATCTTTCAAAATCGGTTTGAGCGACAACAGCATCAAGGGTATCGGCAGTCCCAAGGCCGAAGCCCTGGCCTGTCTTTCGCTGGTTGATGGAGCTTTGGTGATGGCCCGGCTCCATAATGACCCGGCCCATTTTGACAATGCGACAAGGTTGTTGCGTTCGCGTTTGCGTTAGGGCGCAAATCTCGGTTTTCCGGAAGTCATCTGGCTGTTGCCAATTGCAGTTGGTGCGGACGGCGGGACTCGAACCCGCACACCCATTTCGGATAGCAGATTTTAAGTCTGCTGCGTCTACCATTTCGCCACGTCCGCACCGGTAGAACCGGCCTGACTGCCGGATGCCACTGGACAAGCATTATTGCAGCCCGCCGGTCAAGTACCGAAGCGCCATAACCGTGTTTTTTCGATGGTTGTGTTTTGGCAAGAGTCGCGAATTAGCGGTTCTTGTTTAACCGCTCGCGGATTTCCTTCCCCGGTTTGAAATAAGGCACGCGCTTCGCAGGAACTTCGACCGATTCGCCGGTGCGGGGATTGCGTCCGATGCGCGGTTTGCGCTGGCGCGTGGAGAAGGCGCCAAAGCCTCTTAGCTCAATACGCCCGCCTTCTGCCAGTTTCTGCGTGATCTGGTTGAAAAACAGATCGACAATCTTTTCGATTTCGTCCGGTTTCAACTCGGGGTTTTCGCTGGCCAGTTTTTCAAGCAGTTCAGAACGTATCATCGGCTTGCCTTTCCGTATCCGAGGCAGTCTTGCCATCCATGAAAAAGGCTTCGCCTGGAGGCCTTTTCATTCTTCGGAGATCGGAAGAATGATGCCAGAAAATTTACATGTTTTCAATGGGCTTTGGATTTTTGGATCAAATCGTGTCCTGTTTCGGGATAGCGTCTGTCAGACGAGGGGCAGGTACAAATGAAAAAGCCCGCCTCCCTTTCGGGGGACGGGCTTCTCCGGATCCGTGTGGACAGGATGTGATCTTTACAATCAGTCGTCCTTTTTCTTGAGTGCCTCGCCCAGAATATCGCCGAGGCTGGCACCGGAGTCTGTGGAACCAAACTGTTCAACAGCCTGCTTCTCTTCAGCCAGCTGATGGGCCTTGATCGAGAAATTCGGCTTCTTGCTGCGGTCAAATCCGGTGACCATGGCATCGACCTTCTGGCCAACCTGGAAGCGATCCGGACGCTGCTCGTCGCGATCGCGGCCGAGGTCGGAGCGTTTGATAAAGCCCGTGGCTCCGTCGTCGCCAACCTGGACTTCCAGACCGCCGTCGCGCACTTCGAGAACGGTGACGGTTGCAACCGCACCTTTCTTCATGCCGCCGGTATCCGAACCGCCAACAGCCGGAGCGCCCTTTTCGAGTTGCTTCATGCCAAGCGAAATGCGTTCTTTTTCGACATCAATGTCGAGAACAACGGCTTTCACCTGCTCGCCCTTGTGGTGCAGGTTCAGCGCGTCTTCGCCCGAGATGCCCCAGGCAATGTCGGACATGTGAACCATGCCGTCCACGTCGCCTTCGAGACCAACGAAAAGTCCGAACTCGGTCGCATTCTTGACTTCGCCTTCAACGGTGCTGCCAACAGGATGCTTGTCGGCAAAGTCGGTCCACGGGTTGGACTGAGCCTGTTTCAGACCCAGTGAAATCCGGCGCTTGTCGGTATCGACTTCCAGAACCAGCACATCGACCTCTTGAGATGTCGAAACAATCTTGCCGGGGTGAACATTCTTCTTGGTCCAGCTCATCTCAGAGACGTGGACAAGACCTTCTATGCCGGGTTCCAGTTCCACAAACGCGCCATATTCGGTGATATTGGTGACCGATCCGGTAAGCTTGGTCCCCACGGCATATTTCTCGGAAGCGGTATCCCACGGATCGCTTTCCAGCTGCTTCATGCCGAGCGAAATCCGCTGCGTGTCCTTGTTGATCTTGATGATCTGAACCTTCAGCGTGTCGCCGATGTTGATCATTTCATTCGGGTGATTGACGCGCTTGTAGCTCAGGTCTGTGACGTGGAGCAGGCCGTCAATGCCGCCGAGGTCAACAAAGGCACCATAGTCGGTGATATTTTTGACCACGCCTTCGGTGACCTGACCTTCCGCCAGGGATTCGATAAGGCCGGAACGCTGTTCGGCGCGAGTTTCTTCGAGAATGGCGCGACGCGAAACAACGATGTTGCCCCGCTTGCGATCCATTTTCAGGATCTGGAACGGCTGCTTGATATCCATCAGCGGGGTGACGTCGCGTACCGGACGGACATCGACCTGGCTGCCGGGCAGGAAGGCTACGGCGCCGTCAAGGTCAACGGTGAACCCGCCTTTGACGCGTCCGAAGATGATGCCTTCGACGCGATTGCCTTCGTCATATTCTTTTTCCAGCTTGTCCCAGCTCGCTTCGCGGCGCGCCCGATCGCGGGACAGCATGGCTTCGCCATTCACATTTTCGATGCGATCGACATAGACTTCGACTTCGTCGCCAACATTCAGTTCGGCTTTCTGGCCGGGCGCAGCAAATTCCCGCAAGGCCACGCGGCCTTCGGATTTCAGTCCTACGTCGATGACGGCCATGTCATTTTCGATGGCAGTGACAGTGCCTTTGACCACGCGGCCTTCAAAGCTTTGATCTTCACCACCGAGAGATTCGTTTAAAAGTTCCGCGAAATCGTCGCGGCTTGGAAATGCCGTTGAGGCCATGTGTGTATTCCTTAATTGTGTTTTTTTCGGGCCAAGCGGTTGGTTCCGCTGGTCTTGGACCAAAACACGCCGATCACCGTATGTAACCGCCGTATCCCCCAGAAAACTGCCATATATGGGAATGCCAAGCTGAGCACAAAATAGCAAAAGCAACGCCCGAGCCGGAATGATCTGGTATCAATCCGTCCTGCGTTTGACTTTTTTGCTATGCCGGATCTTTGTCGCGCCGGCGGCTTATCTTCGCATTCACCAGAGCAATTGCCTGTTGAACGGCGTCGCCTATAGTCAAATCTGTTGTATCAAGCAAGTCCGCATCTTCTGCGGGTTTGAGCGGCGCGGCGGCCCGGCCGGTATCCCGCTCGTCGCGTTTCCTGATATCGGCAAGAATATCATCAAAATTTACCCTCTCACCTCGACCAACCATTTCCTCAAATCGCCGGACAGCCCGGGCATCGGCGGATGCAGTCACGAAAAGTTTAACGTCGGCATCCGGTGCGATCACCGTACCGATATCACGCCCGTCGAGAATGGCTCCTCCTGGCTGCTGGGCAAAGTCTTTTTGGCGCTTGTTGAGCGCTTGCCGAACGGCGGGATGAATAGATACCTTGCTTGCATATCCGCCAACGCCTTCGCTTCGCAGCACCGGATCGCTCAAAAGAGCGCCCTCGAAAATGCAGCCCTTCAGCGCATCCTTTTCGCTGTCCGGATCCCCGCCCATTTGCCTGACGGTCCAGCCCACCGCTCGATACAGCAAGCCTGTGTCCATAAGGGGCAGCTGAAAATGAGCAGCCAGCTCGCGGGAGATGGTGCCTTTTCCGGATGCGGTGGGGCCGTCTACCGCGATAATCATGGCTGCTGCTCAACGCGCTGTTGCCACGCTTTCCACAATCCGCCCAGGGCGATGGCAATCCAGACGATTTCAAGGAGCAGCGATGCCAGATTGAAATGCACCATGAGCGAAATTGTCAGCAATCCGGCTCCGGCGAGGTTTGCGCCATTATAGATGAAGGCGTTAACCTCGGCTGCGTAGACGTTATACGCATAGGCTGCGACGATCAGGATGCTTCCCAAAATGCCGATCACATTGGCGGCAAGGTCTGAAATCATGCCTTTGCAAGTCCTTTCAGCATTTCCGCGAACCCCGGAAAGCTGGTTTGTGCGGGAGTGATATCATCGAGTGCAAGCCCGCCTTTGGTGACCAGCCCCGCTACCGCGAAACTCATCGCGATGCGATGATCCAGCGCCGTTTCGATCGCCGGCTTGTTGCGACCTCCAGCCAGGGGCTTCCCGCTTTTTCCGATAATTGTAAGCCCGTCAGGCTGTTCGGTAACTTCTACGCCCAGGGATGCCAGCCCCTGAGCCATCTGACTCAGACGATCGGATTCCTTTACGCGCAATTCCTGCAGTCCGCAGGTAGTTGTAGTACCTTCGGCCAGCGCTGCCGCGACAAAAAGCACCGGAAACTCGTCGATCATGCACGGCGCGATATCGGCTGGCACCTCTATTCCGGTCAATTTACTGTGCCGGACACGAATATCTGCTATCGGCTCGCCACCCACAGTGCGCTTGCGCAAAAAGCCAAGGTCAGCACCCATTTTCTGCAGTACCTCAAACAGCCCGGCCCGCGTGGGATTGATCCCGACATTCTTAACCACGATGTCGGATCCCGGAACCAGCAGGGCAGCGACGACCGGAAAGGCTGCCGACGAAGGATCTCCCGGAACCTTGATGTTCTGGGGTTTCAGTTCCGCTTCCCCGGTCAGCGCAATGGTCCGGACACCCTCGGCATCCGTTTCAACAGTCAGCTCAGCCCCAAAACCTCGCAACATGGTTTCACTATGGTCACGGGTGGGTACAGGTTCGATGACTTTGGTGATGCCGGGAATATTCAGCCCCGCAAGCAAAATGGCCGACTTGACCTGGGCAGAGGCCATTGGCAGCCGATATTCAATTGGAACAGCCGGGCAAAGCCCGCGCAAGGTCAAAGGGAGACAGGATTTTCCTTCTCCGGATGATCGGGCTTGAATGTCGGCGCCCATCTCGGACAGTGGATCGATGACCCGACCCATCGGCCGGGCGGTCAGTGACGCATCACCGGTAAATGTCGTGGTGATATCGTGCGAGGCAACCAGACCCATGAGCAATCGGGTAGAGGTCCCGCTATTGCCCATCTCAATTGCTTCCCGCGCTTGCGTCAGACCGCCAGTGCCGACACCGTTAACCGTCCAGGTATCGCCGCTTTTCTCGATTTTCGCGCCCATCGCCCGCATCGCCGCTGCGGTAGCAAGGACGTCTTCGCCTTCCAGCAACCCGGTTATGCGACTCTTGCCAATCGCCAAGGACGACAGAATAAGGGCCCGGTGCGAGATGGATTTGTCTCCGGGGACAGTGATTTTGCCGGACAGTGGTCCTGCAGGTGAAAAGCGCTTGCTGGTTTTTTGTGCAGAGGAATTCTGGGTCATTTGTCAACTTTGCAATCCGGTAAAGCACAATTGATTCGCGCGCTTATGTGAAACGGCTTTTGACAGCGCGACCAAGCTATGGCAAGGCGCGCCCCGTTTGGATGACCGATTCATTTTTTGGAGTCGGGCATCGATAGGAAACCTGAGAAACAAGGATTTGTAACCAGCCATGGCAAAGCTAGAATGGGGAACGAAGCGAACCTGTCCGCAGACCGGTGAGCGTTTTTATGATCTTGGCAAGGATAATCCGGTGACCAGCCCCAATGGCCACCAGTGGTATCCTGAGGCAGCGCTGAAATCCAAACAGCCGATGCCGTTCGAGGAAAACGAAAAGAAAGACGCCAAGAAGGAAGAAACGGCGGTCGATGATGAGGATCTGGACATCAACATCGATGATGACGAACCGTCCCCGGACAATGAAGTCGATCTCGGCGGTGATGATGATCTTGGCGTCAGCAAGGGCAAGGGCGACGACGAAGGCGACGAAACATAATTTTGAACCAGCAGGCCCTGTTTGGGCTTGCAAAATGCGGCGCACCTGCATAAATGCGCCGTTCACGGGGCCTTAGCTCAGCTGGGAGAGCGCTTCGCTGGCAGCGAAGAGGTCAGGAGTTCGATCCTCCTAGGCTCCACCAGCCTTCGCTAAAGCTACGGCTGGCAGGTCATAGCATTAGCCAAGGCTGTCCGCCCTAGCTCGCAGAGCGAAGGAGGACCGAATGCACCACGTCTATATCATTCAAAGTATTGGTCACCCCGAGCAATATTATACCGGTCTCACGAATGATGTTGATGCACGCGTTCGTGACCACAATTGCGGCAAATCAAAACATACATCCAAATTTCGACCCTGGCGCTTGGTTTCCTGTCATTATTTTGAGTCCACCGACCTGGCGATTGCATTCGAGAAATATTTGAAATCCGGATCTGGTCGTGCCTTTGCGAAAAAGCGATTGAGATAGTGACCGCTTCCCCTTCCCATTTTGATGCAATCATCCTCGGCGCTGGCGGAGCCGGACTGATGTGTGCGGCAATCGCCGGACAGCGCGGGAAAAGGATATTGCTGATAGACCATGCTGCCGAACCCGGGAAAAAAATCCTGATCTCCGGCGGGGGGCGGTGCAATTTCACCAATATTCATACTGCGCCGGATCGTTATCTCTCGGAAAATCGGCATTTCGCAAAATCGGCATTGAGCCGCTATTCGGCCAGTGACTTTATTGATCTTGTCAACCGGCACAATATTGCGTGGCATGAGAAAACCCTCGGCCAGCTATTCTGTGACGGCTCGGCCAAACAGATTGTGGCCATGCTGATGGAAGAATGTCCGGAGAATCAGGTGGACCTCTCGTTTGGCCGATCGATTTCCGGCGTGACCCATTCCGACGGCGAATATCGGGTCACTTTTGGTGATCGTGAAGCACATGCCAAGTCGCTTGTTATCGCCACCGGCGGGCCCTCCATTCCGAAAATGGGTGCTACCGGCTTCGCTTATGATCTGGGGCGGAAATTCGGATTGAAAATCGTTGAACCGCGGCCGGCATTGGTGCCCCTTACGCTGGGCGGGGAGGAAACATTGTTCCGGTCGCTGTCCGGTGTGTCCGCGCCGATCATCGCCAGTTGCGGCAAGACCGCGTTTCGCGAAGCCGCGCTGTTCACCCACAAGGGTCTCTCCGGTCCGGCGATTTTGCAGATATCTTCCTACTGGCGCCATGGATCGCCGGTGTCAGTAAATTTTTTGCCCGATCGACCAGCCAGCTGGCTGGTGGAGCTCAAGCGCGCGCAGCCGCGAATCCATCTCAAAAAAGCGATTGGCGAATCTCTGCCGGCGCGTTTGTCCGAAACGCTGATGGAACGCATCGCATTGACCGGGGACCTCGGTAATCTTGCGGATAGAAAGCTCGAGGAAACTGCCCGGCGTCTGTCGGACTGGCGTTTTATGCCCAATGGCACAGAGGGTTTTGCCAAGGCGGAAGTGACCGCCGGAGGAATCAGCACGGCTGATCTTTCGTCAAAAAATATGGAAGCTAGGCAGATGCCGGGACTCTATGCTATCGGCGAGGCCGTTGATGTCACCGGCTGGCTTGGTGGCTATAATTTTCAATGGGCCTGGGCCAGCGGTTATGCGGCGGCGCAGGCTCTGTAATCATAAGACAATCCTTTCAAACCACTGGAGTCTGGCATTCCCGGTGTGCTTTCAACTTTGCCACTGACGGAATTTTCATGTCATTCAATACAGTTTCCCCGCTTCTCGCTGAAGCCCTAGGCGAGCGCGAATATGCCAAACCCACGGCCGTGCAGGCAGCGGTTCTCGAACCCGAAACAGAAGGGCGGGATCTCATCGTGTCGGCGCAGACCGGATCCGGCAAGACTGTGGCCTTTGGCCTCGCCATGGCCCCGCAGCTTCTGGAAGATAGCGGGCGTTTTCCGTTTCTGGTTGAGCCGCTGGCCCTGGTCATTGCGCCGACACGGGAACTGGCGCTGCAGGTCAGCCGCGAACTGACCTGGCTCTATGCCAAAGCCGGCGCGCAGATTGCCACCTGTGTCGGCGGCATGGACGCATCAAAAGAGCGACGGACTTTACGCCGCGGGGCCCATGTTATTGTCGGAACCCCTGGACGGTTGCGCGATCATCTGGAACGCGGCGCGCTGGACTTGAGCAAGCTGCGTGCAGTCGTCCTCGATGAAGCGGATGAAATGCTCGACATGGGCTTTCGGGAAGATCTGGAGGAGATTCTCGACGCGACAGGAGAAGAACGTCGCACATTGCTGTTCTCGGCCACCATGCCGAAACCGATTGTTGCTCTGGCGAAACGCTATCAATCCGATGCGATGCGCATTTCCACCGTCGGCGAGGATCGCGGGCATGGTGATATTGCCTATCAGGCCGTCACGGTAGCACCTGCCGATACGGAGAATGCCGTGGTGAACCTGTTGCGTTTCCATGAAGCGGAATCCGCCATGCTCTTCTGTGCGACGCGGGAAAGCGTCCGCCGTCTCCATGCCAGCCTGGTTGACCGGGGCTTCAGTGCGGTGGCCCTGTCGGGCGAACATTCGCAAAGCGAGCGTAATCAGGCGATGCAGGCGCTGCGCGACAAGCGCGCGCGGGTTTGTGTGGCCACAGATGTTGCGGCTCGGGGGCTGGATCTGCCGACGCTGTCGCTCGTCATTCATGTCGAGATCCCGCGGGATGCCGAAACCTTGCAGCATCGCTCGGGACGGACGGGCCGGGCAGGGAAGAAGGGCACGGCGGTGTTGGTTGTGCCCTATCAGCGGCGCAAACGGGTCGAGTCCATGCTGCGAGGCGCCAAAATCAGCGCCGAATGGAAAGATGCGCCGAGCCGCGCGGATATCCGGAAAAATGATGCCGAACGCCTGATAGCGATGCTGCGGCAGCCGGTTGAGATTGATGAGGATGATCGCGAACTGGCGACCCGGTTGATGGCAGAGAAGACGCCCGAAGACATCGCCGCCATGCTGGTCCAGTCGCATCGCGCCAAGCTGCCTGCACCGGAACAGATGCTGGATCGCGGTGCCCAATCGAAACCTGCTCCCGGCGGTCCGCGTCCCGGGTTCGAGGATACGGTCTGGTTCAAGATGGATGTCGGTCACAACCAGCGAGCGGACGCGCGCTGGATTCTGCCGGTGTTGTGCCGGCGCGGGCATATCACCAAGAACGAGATCGGCGCCATTCGGATCAACGGCAATGATACGCTGTTCGAGATTCCGCGCGCCGTGGAAGCCAAATTCACCAAAGCCATTGCCCAAAAGCGGGATGGCGGCGAGGATACGGACGATATCACCATCACCCGTTTCGAGGGCACGCCGCGCGAAGCGGCAAAGCGCAACCGCAAGGGACGCCGCGACAATGCCAGCGGCGGCCGGGATTACAGCAACGCCAGCAAGAAATTCGGTGGCAAGAAATTCGGCAAGCGCAAGCGGGCCGAGGGCAGAACGGGCCGGAAGGGTTTTCAAGGTAAGTCGGGAGCCAAAGAGAAATTTGCAGATGACGGAAACCACGGCGGGGGCGGGCCAGGCAATTCGGTGGAAAGCGGCAATCGGAAGAAAGGACCAAAAGGACCTTTCGGAGGCAAAAAGAAAAAACCCCATCGCGGCAAACGGCCATTTGAAGGCAAGCCGCGGAGAGATTGAGGATTGCAGTGACAGAAGCCATTCAGATCCTGGTTGATGCCGATGCCTGTCCGGTGAAAGAGGAGATTTACCGGGTCGCCTATCGCCATGAGATCCCCGTGGTCATCGTCAGCAACAGCCATTTCCGGATCCCGCAACATCCGCTTGTCAGCCGCGTGGTGGTCAGCGATGCCTTTGATGCGGCCGACGACCATATCGCGGAACGGTCGGGCGCGAGATCTGTTGTGATCACAAGTGATATTCTCCTCGCCGAGCGCTGCATCAAGGCCGGTTCACAGGTTCTCGCCCCCAATGGCAAACCGTTCACCATCGATTCCATTGGAACAGCGGTTGCAACGCGCGCAATCATGAACGATCTGCGCGCGGGCATGGGAACGGAAAATATTGGAGGGCCGCCGCCATTCGGCAAGCAGGATAGGTCGAGATTTCTGTCGGCGCTTGATGAACTGCTGGTCCGGCTCAGGCGAGCTGGCTGATCGCACCTGGCGTCAATCGACGGTTACGCGGAACGTCAGGGCAGAACTGGCTGATGGACCCAGAGTCGAGATATTGGCCGTCAGGACCGTTCCTATTACCGATGCCGTGATACCATCGCCTTCTGCTCCGTCAGTGGCGTCATCATCTTCGGCCGTTGTTGCCGAATTGCAATTGCTCCCGCTCTGCATGGATTCCGGCGTGTAGGTATAGGTGCCCAGCAGATTGTCGGTAGCCACAATATCGGTGGCGGTCGCGCTGCCGGAGTTGCTGATCAGGATACAGTACTGGATGATGGCACCCGGGATCGACTTGGGAATGGAGGTGCCATCGACAATGCTGACCGGATCGCTGATCACGGTGCTGATCTTGGTGACACTGAGCGAAGTCTCCGGATTGCAGAAATTGATATCATGGATGGAGATGGCCTGCCCGTCAGGATTGGCCGGAGCGGTATTCGCGTTGCCATACTCGATCGTGATCGTATCTAATGGCGATGAAAAGGTTACAACGACATTGCCGTCGGCTGCTGTTGAACCGGAACCGCCATCGCCAATGGCTACATTTCCGATGACATAATTGACCGTCCCGTTGGTCAGCGTCGGCAAGACCGTGGAGCCTTCGAAGCTGCCGGTGACGGTCAGTTTGTCGGCGAAATCATTGGCGGCAAAATCGACATCAAATACCGTGAATTGCAAGCTGGGTACCGCCGTTGGCAAAGTCAGGACGGTGGTCGCAGTCTGCGTGCGGTTGTCAAATTGCAGATTCTGGTACAGGGATTGTTCGGTAGCCGCCAGACCGCCGGTATTGTTGGTATTGTCTTCCGGTGATCCGTCATCCCAGGTCCCGCCAGTGTTGGTCAGATTGAAACTGATGTTACCGATATTGGCAACGGCATAGCCGTTGCTGAACGTTCCGGAAGTCCAGATCACGCCCGCATCGTTCCAGTCAAACAATGTCTGGTTGACCGGTGAGCAGATCGTGTCGAAATTGGGCGGGGTACCAGCGGTTCTCGTGCCCTGCACGGTAAAATTGACGCTGGCGTCGTCATCTTCAGACGTGCTGCCATTTGCCGGTGTGCTGTCCGTATCAAAGTTGCTCTGGGAAAAGACTTCGGCAAAATTGGATATGGTGACACCCGCCGGAGCCGTCACTGTCCCTGTCAGGGTTATCGTGCGCGTTTGCCCGGACGCAATGGTGGGCACGGTCCACAGACTTGTTCCCGTCGAATAGGAACCGAACCCGGAAGCGCTGGTGAAACTGAACCCCGATGGCAATATGTCCTGCACCTGGACGGCGGTTTCTGCGTTCGGGCCATTGTTCGTGAGGCTGAGGGTGTAGGAAATTGTTGCGCCAGATGCCGGTGAACTGTTGCTGACCGACTTCGCGAGGGACAGATCGGAAATCGGAGCACCCGGCGATTGAAAACTGAAGTCTGACAGACCGATATATTGCACAGGTCCGGACGGGTCGCCGGGTTCGTCCTGCCCGAAATGATATGTGATGCGGACGCGCTGAACTGAAATTGCACCGAAATCCACACTGATATTGCCGGTGGTACCGAACTGGTTCCCGGCCGAACCGGTTCCATGAAAGCCGGGCACTCCAGACAGGGTTGTGGTGCCGACCACACTGCCCAGGGTGAAGGTGGCCGGGACGCTCCGAATATTGAGCCAGCTGCCGGTGCCGGTATCATATTCGATCGTGACGCCGTCATGTCGGGGGCTTGTACCGCGGTCTACATGGTCAACGACAAAGGCGAGATTGGTGACATTGCCATCAAAGGCGTAAATGGTCTCGAACCGGTCGTCCGGGTCGAACGTGTCGTTGTCCATCGTATACAATAATGTGCCGGTTTGAGATCCGATTGTGCCCGCGAAATAGTTCACCATTTCTGTGCCATAATTGTTGGTGAACGGACCGCCATCGGTGATTTGCTGATGGGTTATTGTCACGGTGCGGGGTCCGGCGGACATGGTGGCACCGGAGGATACACCTTCGAAGCTCCCGAGGCCGAGATTGGTCCAGTCGGCGGTGAATGTCTGAGCCTGAGCGATGGCAGGAAAGAGCGCGAGTGCAAGCAATCCCAGCAGCATTTGCGCCAGGTATTTCGCACAGGATCGTGCGCCGGATCTTGACCATCCGCTATCACATGTCCCCACAAACATGGTACGTAGGTAAGGGAATAGGTTGAATATTTGGTAAATAAACCATTGCTTAAACGCACTTAATGAAATTTTACAAATTTCAGAAAATCGCAGTTTTCCGGCACGTCGGGAGGTTTATCCGGCAGAGGGAGCGTTCCAGTCCCCGCGACCCGCCATCCACAGGCTGATTGCGGCAACGGCGGCTGTGTCGGCGCGCAATATCCGTGGCCCCAGGGATACAGGCACGGCTTGGGAAAGGGCGCGGATGGCGGTATTTTCCGCATCGGAAAACCCGCCTTCCGGACCGATGAGAATGGCCGCAGGTCCCTCATGGGCAACCAGCGCCTTGCGAAAGCTGCCTTCACCGCTTTCGAAGATCCGCTCATCGGCGAAAAACAGGTGCCGATCTTCCGGCCATGTATCCAACAATGACTCGAGTTTGATCAGCGCGTCGAGGCCGGGCAGCGATGTGCGTTCGCACTGTTCCGCTGCTTCGATCATGTGTGCGCGCAGCTTTTCGGGTTTGCCCATCGGGTTTTGCGTCCGCTCCGTCTGCACCGGGATCATGCGCGCGACGCCCAGCTCAGTCGCTTTTTCGGCGATCCAGGCGAAACGGTCCTTCTTGATCGGCGCCGCGCAAAGCCACAGATCAGGCACAGTTTCGCGGGGACGCGTGAGCCCGTCGACCAGCAGGATCAGATCGCGTTTCCCCAGCGTTGTAACATGCGCCAGATACTCGCCGGTGCGATCATCGAACAGCTTGACCGGCTGGCCCTCGCGGATCCGCATGACCTTCAGCAGATAGTGGGCATGACTGCCATCGAGCCGGACTTCCACACCGTCGGACAGCTCCACATCAACAAATAGCCGTGGTGCGCTGCGTGGCGGATAGGCAGGTGTGGCAGGCATGGGGTCAGAATTCTCCTGAATTGCAGGATTTGCAGCCGGATTATGGACGCTCTGGACGCTTAATCAAGTTCCGCATGACGAAAAAAGCGGACTGTCTTATAGGGGTGCCATGTCCAGTGAGACTCAATCTGTTCCGGATACCGAAAATGCCAGTCTGGTCGGGCTGCTTCCGGCGGCGGCCCGTCCCTATGCCTTGCTGGCTCGGCTGGACCGGCCGATTGGCTGGTGGCTGCTGTTCTGGCCCTGTGCATGGGGTGCGGCGCTGGCGGGGGGAGCTTTTCAGCGTTGGGACCTGATATTGTGGTTTTTGCTAGGTTCTGTGGCCATGCGCGGAGCGGGATGTGTCTATAATGACATCGTTGATCGCGATCTCGACCGCAAGGTGGAACGCACGCGCGGGAGGCCCCTGGCGAGCGGTGTTGTCTCTTTGCGGTCTGCTTGGGTCTGGCTCATGCTGCTGTGTCTTTCGGGTCTGGTCGTCTGGTTGCAGATCAACCTGACAGCGAAGATCGTGGCGCTATGCAGTCTGACACTGGTCGCAGCCTACCCCTTCATGAAGCGTATTACCTGGTGGCCCCAGATCTGGCTGGGACTGGTGTTCAGTTGGGGCGCGCTGGTCGGCTGGCTGGCCATTGCGCCGGAATGGGACATTGCCATGTTCCTGCTCTATGGCGGGGCGATATTCTGGGTCATTGGTTATGACACCATCTACGCGCTGCAGGACCGGGAAGATGATGCGCTGGTAGGGATCAAGTCCAGTGCCTTGCGACTGGGCGATAACTTACGGTTCGGCGTGCTGTGCTTCTATCTTCTTGCTCTTGCCGGTTGGGCGGGCGCTTTCTGGTTGGTCCGTCCGGACCCTCTGGTGCTGGCGGCCCTGATCCCGATGGCCCTTCACCTTCTCTGGCAGGTCGGCACGCTCAAAAACAGTGATGGCGAAGATGCGTTGACCAAGTTTCGGTCGAACCGTTTCGCCGGTATGCTCATGTTTCTCGCCTGCCTTGTGGTCGGGCAGGCCGGATAGGTCTCGATCCTGCCGGATCGGTGATTTAAAACCTTGCAACTTGCAGGGAATCTGGCATCTTTAATCACCTGATTAAACCTCCCGGAGTCCTGTCATGAAGCAACGCCGTTTGGGCAAGAGCCCCATTTATGTGTCGGAAATCTGCATGGGCACGATGACCTTCGGGAGTGCGGCAGACGAGGCCATGTCGCGCAAGATCCTCGACGCGTCGCTGGATGCCGGCATCAATTTCTTCGACACGGCGGAAAATTATCCGGTGCCACCCAAGCCGGAATGGGCAGGGGATACAGAGGAGATTTTCGGGCGCTGGCTCAAGGACAAGGACCGGGACAGCATCATCGTGGCGACCAAGGTTTCCGGACCGAGTCATGGCTGGATCCGGTCGGCGCAGCGGGCAGGGATGACCGCGATGGACCGGCATAATATCGTCCGCGCGCTGGATGCCAGCCTGAAGCGGCTCGGCACCGACTATATCGATCTTTACCAGACCCACTGGCCGGACCATGGCACCGCCTATGACGAAACCATGGAAGTGCTCGACGAGCAGATCCGGGCGGGAAAGATCCGGGCTATAGGGTGCTCGAACGAAACCAGCTGGGGCCTGATGAAATCGCTGGAAGCCTCCGAGCGGCTGGGCGTGGCGCGCTATTGCACCGTCCAGAACAATTTCAGCATGAACAATCGGCGGTTCGAGGATGAACTGGCGCAGGTTTGCCAAAAAGAGGGAGTGAGCCTGATCCCCTATTCGCCGCTGGCTGGCGGTGCGCTTTCGGGCAAATATAATGATGGTGCGACACCGGAAGGAGCCCGTTTTTCGAGCTATCTGAAAATGGGTGGGCGGCAGAAAAAAATGGCCGAGCGTTTCGTCAATCCGAAGAGCGAGGAATCGACCAAGCGCTATATGGAAATTGCCGCCGAGCTGGGCGTATCGCCGGTGACGCTGGCGACTGCCTGGTCCAAACAGCATGATTTCGTTGCGTCGACCATTGTCGGGGCAACCCATACCAACCAGTTGCCGGACATATTTGCGGCTGCAGATCTGGAGCTCGACAAGGACATGATGAAACGCATCTACAAGATCAGCCGCGAGATCATGTATCCGATGGGCTGACAAGCCGATCTAATTCAGGGAAAACACAAGAATGAACCGCTTTCTTCAACATACCGGCGCGAAATATCCAATTGTCCAGGCGCCGATGGGCTGGATCGCCCGCTCGCAACTGGCTTCCGCCGTCTGCAATGCCGGGGGAATGGGCATCATCGAAACCTCTTCCGGAGAGACAGAGAATTGTCTGGCGGAAATCGAAAAGATGAAGGGTCTGACCGAGGCCCCGTTCGGGGTGAATCTGCCGATCATGTTCTTGAAGGACCCCGGCCTTTTACAGCATATTTGCGATAGCGGGGTGAAGTTCGTCACGACCTCCGCCGGCAGCCCCCGGAAGTTTATCGGGCCACTGAAAGAAGCCGGGATCACGGTCTACCATGCTGTTCCCACTGTCGATGCCGCGATGAATTGCGTCGATGCAGGAGTTGATGGCCTGGTCGTCGAGGGTGCCGAGGGCGGGGGTTTCAAAAATCCCGAAGAAGTCTCGACCCTCGTCCTGCTGCAGGCGATCCGAAAACAGACCGATATCCCGATGGTCGCCGCGGGTGGTATCGCAGATGGCAAGGGCATGGCCGCTGCATTCGCCTTGGGTGCGGAAGCGATCCAGATGGGGACCCGCTTTGTTTCCAGCGCGGAAAGCCCGGTGCACATGAACTACAAACAGGCCATTCTGGATGCGAAGGAAACCGGCACATATGTGCTGAACAAGAAAGCCACACCCTGTATCCGCGCGCTGAAGACGGAACGCACGGCGAAAATCCATGAGGACGGCCTGATGCCGCCGGATACGTTCAAGGGCATATTGGACGTCTATTTCGGCGGGGATATGGAAGCGGCCGTTGGCCTTGCCGGACAGTCTTCCGGTTTGATTGACGAGGTAAAAACTGCCAGACAGATAATTGACGAAACGGTGGAAGAATTTTTCGCCATCACCGAACGCATGGGCGCCCTGAACGCCGCAAAGACATTCTGATTTCAATGCATAACAAAGAGGATATCCTGATGAGCATCGACAACGCCAAACAACTTTTCACCACCGTCACCGATGACGGCAAGCTGGTTCTTTCGATCGAGCCTTTTGATGTGCCGGAGCCGGCCGATCATGAAGTGGTTGTCGAAATGGAAGCGGTGCCGATCAATCCGTCTGATCTCGGATTGCTGACGGCGCCGGCCCAGATGGATACCGTGCGCAGCGAAACCGTGGACGGACATCCTGCCTTGGTCGCCGACATTGATCCCGCGATGCTGCGGATATTCGCCGGTCGCAAAGGCAAGAAGTTGCCGGCCGGAAATGAAGGCGCGGGCAAGGTTGTGGCTGCGGGCGCATCCGAAGCCGCCCAGGCGCTGCTCGGCAAGACGGTGACCATTGTCGGCGGCGAAATGTATCGCACCCACCGGGTGATGCCGGCCATGATGTGCGTTCCGCTTCCGGAAGGTGCGCCGGCGAAAGAAGGCGCGAGTCTGTTCGTCAATCCGATGACCGCGCAAGGTTTCGTCAACACCATGCGGTCGGAAGGCCATGAGGCGCTGGTCCATACGGCGGCGGCATCCAACCTCGGCCAGATGCTCGCGAAGCTGTGCCTGAAGGAAAACATTGCGCTGGTCGCCATTGTGCGGAGCGATGCGCAAAAGAAAATCCTCACCGATATCGGCTTGCCGGATGGACATGTGTTGGATTCATCCAAGGACGACTTCATGCCCAAGCTGGTTGACGCACTCGCCGAGACAGGCGCGACCTTGGGCTTTGACGCCATTGGCGGCGGCAAGATGGCCAATTACATCCTCACCGCGATGGAACAGGCGGCGGCCAAACGCGGCGCCGAGTTCAGCGTCTATGGCTCGACAGTCAACAAACAGGTCTATATCTATGGCCGCCTCGACACCGGCGATACGATCCTCGGCGCGGGTTACGGCCTCTACTGGGGCGTCGGCGGCTGGCTGCTCACCCCACATCTCGAAGAAGTCGGCATGGAACGCATGATGGAAATGCGCATGTTCACCGTCGCCGAGCGCAACGGCATTTTCCATAGTGACTATTCGAGCGAAATCAGCCTGATGGACATGATCGACCCTGACATCGCCAAAGCCTATGAGAAGAAAGCGACGGGTGAGAAAGTGCTGGTGAACCCGGCTTTGTGAAGACCTACCAGGATAGTTACCCATCCGATCCGCTGGTTCGCAGCAAGGATATCCTTCGCCCCCGTGCTGCGGACTTGGTGACGCTGGAGTTTTTCGAAGCCGAACCTGCTGATATGCCTGCTCAGATTTATGATCAGCACCATATTCTAATAAATCTGAGGGACGAGCCCCAGCGAGTGGAAAACTGGCGCGACGGGGAGCATCGCGACTTTACCTATCAGCGGAACGAAATTGTCGTTACGCCGGCGGGCGTGGAGTCAGGCTGGCGCTGGCATGTCCGATCGAAGGTGATCGTCATCACGATATTACCCACCGAGCTGCAACGGTTTGCCGAGCGTGAACTTGGCATGCTGCTGACGGACCAGCAGCTGCTGGATATGCCCCAGTTTGAAGATGCCGATATCACTTCGGCAGCGGAGTTGCTTTTGGAGGCACTGCAGTCCCGAGATACCGGCTCCGAGATCATGTACGAATCGCTGGCACGCGTTTTCACGGTGAAGCTGCTCCAAAAATATGGAGATGAAAGCGCCGAAGACATTCGGTTCTCCAAAGCCTTCACGGCCCAGCATTACAAGCGTGTACTGGATTTTGTCGCCGACAATTTTGGCCAGTCCCTGACTATTGAACAGCTGGCGCAAGAAGCCGGGTTAAGCGAATCTCATTTTTCACGGCTGTTCAAACGCACAATTGGCGACAGTCCCTATCAATTCCTGATGCGATACCGGCTAGAAAGATCGGAAGAAATGTTGGCCGACAGGCGGCGGCCATTGAGTGACATTGCCCTCGCTTGCGGATTTTCCGACCAGGCTCATTTTTCCAGACTGTTCAAGCAATATTGTGGTCAAACGCCCAGCCAGAGGCGCAAAAAGCTTTAGCAAGAATCTTCAAAAAATAAGCAGAGCGCTGCAATCCCGATAGACAGTTAGCCGGTATCTCCTTGTGCAACAGCAACACAAAGGAGAACTCTCATGGACTATTACACACTTGGCAGTACCGGACTTAAAGTGAGCCGCCTCGCTCTTGGCACAATGACCTTTGGTGATGACTGGGGATGGGGTGCCAATGATGAAACTTCCCGCGATATCTTCGATGCCTATATTCTGGCCGGTGGCAATTTTTTCGATACGGCGGACATGTATACCGATGGCAATTCGGAGCGCATGCTGGGCAAATATATCAAGGATGCCGGACTTCGCGACAAGGCCGTGATCGCCTCGAAATTCAGTTACAACGCGGAACCGGGTAACCCCAATGCAGGTGGCAATGGCCGCAAGAATATCATGCGGGCGGTGGAAGGTTCGCTGGAACGGCTGGGCACCGACTATATCGACTTGTACATCCTGCATACCTGGGATCGTGTGACACCGGCGGAAGAAGTGATGCGGACTTTTGATGATCTTGTTTCCTCGGGCAAGGTTCGTCACGTGGGATTGTCCGACAGCCCCGCCTGGTATGCCGCACGGGCGCAGACCCTTGCAGAAATGCGCGGCTACGAAAAACTGTCCGCACTGCAACTCGAATATAGTTTGACGGAGCGCAATCTCGAGGACGAGTTCACGGATCTGGCGACGCAGCATGGCATGGGCATTATGGCTTGGAGCCCACTTGCATCCGGCCTGCTCTCCGGCAAATACAGGCCTAGTCAGGGCAGTCAGCCGACCGGAGAAGGGCGTCTGGCCACAACCGCGGGATCAGGCAATGCGGCATTCGACAAATTCACCGACCGCAATTGGGCAATTGTTGCGGAACTGGAAAAAGTGGCGGATGAACTTGATCAGTCCATGTCACAGGTGGCCGTAAACTGGGTAGCGAATCGTCCGGGCGTGGCCAGCGTACTGGTCGGAGCTACCAAAGTGGCACAAATGCAGGATAATTTGGGTGCGCTCGATTTCGAGATTCCGTCCGAACTGCTCGAGAGGCTGGATGCGGTGAGCGCGAGGGAAGTCCGGTTTCCCTACAGTTTCTTCACGCCGGGCATGCAGGCCATGCTGCAGGGAGGCGCAACGGTGGGCGACAAACCAGCCAGTTATCTGCCAGACCGGATCATGACCGGAGAAGCGGCGGGCGTCGGATCCGACTGACGACCATTTATCACGTGTAAGACGGGAGGCTCGGGATCAAATATCCCGGGCCTTCAGCGTTTCATTTTCCGCTGTCAGCCGTGCGATCTCGTCCTGCAGTGGTTTCGCGGCCTGGTCGACCATGTCTTTGCTATATCGCGGAATGATGTGCTGCGGGCAGTTCCAGTCATAGGCTTCCAGGGAAATTGTCATGACCCGCTCGGGCTCTCCGGGATAGTCGCGATCGACAATGCGTCGGGTCAGCTCCGGGTCGGCATCGATTGCATGGGCCTTGAGATGGCCGAGCAGCTTGAGGCGCTTGCGCCGGGGATAGTCGACCATGAACAGCGCCACCCGATCATCAGCCCGGGTGTTGCCCAGGCTGATATATTGCCGGTTGCCGCGAAAGTCGGCAAACCCCAGAGTCTGGTCATCCAGGATTTTCAAAAACCCCGCCGGACCACCGCGATGTTGCAGATAGGGCCAGCCATTTTCCGAAACGCTGGCCATGTAGAAACTGTCGCGGGCAGAGATGAAGGCAGCTGCGCGTTCGTCAAAGCGGTCAAACAGGCGCTCGCCCGAGAAATCTTCCCACTGGTCGCGGGCGCCATTGTCTGCCTGGGCCTGTTTCACCGCATCGGTCGTCAGCATGTCGAGAAATTTGTAGGTCATGACAGGTATCTCCTTTGCCCGGTTCGCCCGCCTCACTCATGTGGTTACATCCTCGGCCTTGCGGGTCAGGCGCTCAGCTGTTTCCGGAAATAGCCGACAATATTGTCAAAGGCCTCTTTCGTTGGATGACCATCCTCGTCGACAAAATCCAGCGTCAGGACCGAATGACCTTTGCCAGGCAGGGTGTTGAGTTCAATGCGTTCCTTGCCCTGATTGAAAGCCCGGTCGATGGCGGCGAATTTTTCGGCGCGGCAGATCTTGTCGCCGGCGATGCGATAGGCTTTCATCGGTCCGACCCGGTCGAGTTTGTCGCTGATATCTGATATTTCGGCATCTGACATGTGCAGCGCGTTCTGGTCATGCAGCGGCATGGATGGCTGAGAGGCGACGCCGGCCAGAACCGCGTCATCGGCCATGAGCGAAATGGCGAAATTGCCCGTCAGGCACATCCCGATGGTGGCGACACCCGGTACGCCGTGATCGGTCTTCAGTTTCTGGCAAAGCGCCCGCAGCCAGTCGACGATCGGGCTGGTTTTGCGCTTGGCAAACAGGTGGAATTCCCGCCGCATGCAAAACACACGCAAGACATTGCCGCCCAACGATATCTTGCCGAGCGGACCAAAAAGATGGGGCAGAACAACGGTAAAGCCTGCGGCTTCAAACTTGTCCGCCAGGTGCAATGTTTCTGGCCCAATTCCGGGCAGTTCCTGGATGATGACAATCACCGGGCCGGCGCCTTTGGTGTAAATGTCATGCGCAATTTCCCGACCCGTAGTGGTCGCCGCCGTGAAACTGTCTTTCTGATACCCGTCCATGCCCGACTCCCGCTATCTGGCCTGGGAGCCATTCTAGCGGGAGTCGGGTCCGGGGGAAGAAAAATCAGGCGTAACTTACGACCTCAAACTCGATGCCGTTCCAGTCAAAGAAATAGAATCGCTCTCCCGGGTCATATTTCTCATGGGCAAAGGGTTTGAGCCCGGCGGCCTCGACCTTTGCTTTGATGGCATCCAGGTCATCGACAGTAACGCCGACATGATTGAGTGGGGTGCCCTTTTTGAACTGCGGGTTGGCGGCTTCCACTGCATCATTGGTATAGAAGACCAGATAGTCGGCACCATTGCCGGGATTGCCGACATGGATGGAGTGGCCACCCATTTGCGATGGTCCCTGCCAGCGGATCTTCCAGCCGAACAGGTCGCAAACCAGATCGGCGCTGCGCTGTGGGTCGGTTACGGTCATGTTGACATGTTCAAGTGTTCCTGTGGTCATGATGTTTCTCCTTCTGTGAGGTTGGTGGATGATATGCGCCAAGGGGGAAAGCGACGGTTTGGACCGGCATGGAAGAGGCAGATCGGGTTGCCCGCCGGGTCACGCAGCCTGGCTTCGCGCCAGCCCCAGCTCTGATCTTCGGGTCCGCTGTCAAACGCGATTCCGGCGGCTTCCAGTTTTGCAACCGCAGCATCAAGCTCTTCGAGCTCGAAATAGATCATGGTGGTGGGTTCCAAGACGCTGTCTACGGCATGGATCGACAGGGTCTCGCCGCCGGGCGTTTCGAAGCGGGCATAGCGGGGAGGGGAATCGACAATCTGCGTCAGTCCCAGTCGCTGATAGAAATCGACCGACATTGCATAATCGGTGCAGCCTAATGTCACCTGGTTCATTTTCATGCGACTATTCTCCTTGTCATTTCGACGATGACTGGTTGCTTTCTGGACGAACTGGACGGTTGATCGCGCTTGCCAGGACCTTCCTGTTCGGCCCGCAATAGCCAGCCAATCCGTTACTTTGCTTTCCATGGTTGCGATTCCTACAACCTCAAGCTAAGTTGAGGTCAAGGAATTTATTCTACCGGAGAATATCATGCTCCTGCCTGTACAGGGACAAGGTGCGCGAAAGGACAAGCCCATGCCGCAAACACCCACGCTTACCATAGGCCAGCTTGCAGCCAGAACGGGGCTTTCCGTCTCTGCCATCCGCTTTTACGAGGAGAAAGGTCTGGTCGAACCTTTCCGCTCGGGCGGGAATCAGCGGCGGTTTCTGCGCAGCGACATTCGCCGGCTCAGCTTTGTGCTGATCGCCCAGCAACTGGGACTGAGCATCGGCGAGATTGAAAGCCAGCTCGCTCGCCTCCCGCACGGCCGCACACCCACCGCTGCCGACTGGCGCAAGATCAGCAAGGCGATGCGCAAGGTTATCGATCAGCGGATCGCCCAGTTGGAACGCACCCGCGAGCGGCTGGATGGTTGCATCGGCTGCGGTTGTCTCAGTTTGAAGAAATGCGCGCTATACAATCCGGAAGACCGCGTCGGATTGAATGGCCCGGGGCCGCAGCTGGTGCTGGGGGAAGACTGAATCAGGCGTATGTTTGACTGCGAAGAGGTGCTGTAGTGAGGGCCTATTCGGGAACAAGGCGCCAGAGCGAGCCGTTTTCCCCGTGCTCCAGAACAAGATAGACCAATCCGTCACGGCCCATTGCGACATCCCGGATGCGGCCGAAATCGGTTATGAGCTTCTCCTGCTCAACCAGTTTGCCTTCTTCGATTCGAAGCCGATAGAGGGTGCTGGCTTTCAGGCTGCCCACGAGTAAATCATCGTTCCAGCCGGGAAACCGCTCGCCTTGGTGGAAAGTGAAGTTGGAAACCGCGGGTGCGGGCGTGAAGTCCACGACCGGCAGAACCGTATCCTCGATGGCGAAATCCAGACCCAGATCCTTGCCGATGGCCACTTCCTCGCCGCTATAGTCCAGACCATTGGTGTAGAGCGGCCAGCCGTAATTCTGACCTGAACGAATATGATTGATTTCATCGCCGCCGCGCGGGCCCATTTCGGTATTCCAGATTTCCCCGTTTGACGGATGTCCGTCCAGACCCTGACCTGTCCGGTGTCCGTAGCTCCAGACGGTGTGGATGGTGGACGCTTCGGGGCGCTCGTCATCTGCTATCCAGAAGGGATTGTCATCCGGCACGCTGCCGTCATCGCGGACGCGGTGGATTTTTCCGAATGGCGTGTCGAGCTGGTGCAGCTTGTCATAGGTGTTTTTGCCGCCAATCGAAATATAGAGATATCCGCGCCGGTCAAAGGCGAGACGACCGGCGGCCACCGCGTCCGGTACGGGTGTGTAATGGTCTTTGTGAACCGACCAGATGATTTCCTGATCCACCCATTTGCCGTCTTTGATGCGTCCGCGGACAACGCGGGCCATCGTTCCGGGCACCACCCAGCCGCACCGCCAGGTACAATGATGAGCATGGGACAGATATATCCATCCATTGGTGGCATGGTCCGGGTGAAGCTCGACATCCAATATGGTGCCGAGATTGAACCACGGCCCCGAGAAACCCAGTGTAATGCCCCATATCTCCGGTGTATCAGCAATCAACCTGCTCTGCTGGCCGTCACGATCGACAATCGAGAGACCCCTGACCTTTTCCGCAACCAGGATGCTGCCGTCGGGCAGGGGGGCGAGGGAATAGGGCCGGCTCTCGAGTTCTGTGACACGTTCCAGCCGGAAATCATGATGGTTCGACTGGATGACCCGGCTTTCCTGTGGTTCCTTGGTATAGGAAACGAGCGTGGTTGGAAATTCCTGGCGCTGCTCGCTGATATATATGGCCAGCAACTTGATCTCTTGCGGAGTTAGCTTCTGTTCCCATCCTTCCATCGTGGTGCCGGGAACACCGGCGGCAATGACCGCCATCAAGTCTTCAAGCCCGTCACCATGTTTGAGCTTCGCATCCACCAGAGCTGTTCCCTGCTCCTTGCCTTCCAGAGCCGACCCGTGACAGCTGGCACAATTTTCGTTCCAGACCAGGAAAGACGGGTCGCGGCTTTCTGCAGTGGCCACATACCAATAACCGAATGCGCCTCCGGCAAGGGCGAACAAGGCCAGCCCGATTGCGATCTTGTATCTTTTCTTCATGGGGCATTCCGATTCAGTTGCGGTCATGTTTCCTGTCCGGAACATCAGGGCAGCCGCCAATCCGCTTCGGCTTACTCGGCGGCGATCAGTTCCTCGGCAGCATCGAGATCGACCGACACCAGCTGACTGATCCCGCGTTCGATCATGGTGACGCCGAACAGCCGGTGCATCCGGCTCATTGTCACGGCATTATGGGTGACGATCAGATAACGGGTATCGGTTTCAGCCACCATCTTGTCGAGCAGGTCGCAGAAACGTTCGATATTGGCATCATCAAGCGGCGCATCGACTTCGTCGAGCACACAGATTGGTGCCGGATTGGTTAGAAACAGACCGAAAATAAGTGCCACAGCGGTTAAAGCCTGTTCCCCGCCCGACAGCAAGGTCAGCGATGTCAGCTTCTTGCCCGGTGGCTGGGCCATGATCTCCAGACCGGCCTCGAGAGGATCGTCACTGTCGACCAATGCGAGATGCGCCTTGCCGCCATCAAACAGCGTGGTGAACAGCCGCTGGAAATGCTGGTCGACTTCTTCAAAGGCCGCGAGTAGCCGTTGCCGGCCTTCCCGATTGAGGCTGCCGATCGAACCGCGCAACTGATTGATCGCCTCGTTGAGTTCGGCGCTTTCCTGTGTTGATTTTTCCCATTCGGTTTCGAGCTCAGCCAGCTCTTCCGCGGCGACGAGATTGACCGGGCCAATGCGCTCGCGGCTCAGGGTCAGGCGTTCGAGTTCGGTGGATTCCAGTCCGGCATCACCAACCGTATCTGCGTCAAACTCGGCCTTTTCGGGCAGCATTTGCGGCGGGCATTCGAATTTCTCGCCGGAGATCCGCCCCATTTCGACGCGGCGCAGTTCCTGGCTTTCCGCACGGGCTTTCGCACCGGCCCGATGTTCGCGGGCCTGGCTCAGCGCTTCACTGGCGGTATTGAGCCGGTCTTCATGGTCGCGCTGCTCGCGCTCTGCCTGGCGCAGCGCTTCGTCCTTCTCCGCCACTGCTGCATTGAGCAGATCCTGCTGCGCCTGCAACTCGTCGACCTGAACATTGATGACCCGCGGCCGGTCGGCGAGTTTTTCGACTTCGGTCTCGATCTCCGCTGCACGGCTGGTCATTTCGGCCATGCGTGTCGCGGCCTCGCTGGATCGGTCCCGCCAGGACCGCATTTGCGCACTCGCAACCGCCTTCTGTTCCTTTACCTGCGCCAGTTTCTGATCCAGCGCCGACAGGGCGGCCTGTGCGGACATGACCTGGTCCCGTGCAGCATCGCGCTGGTTTTGGAGAGCGGCTCGCGCTGTTTCCTGTGCAGCGCCATCAGGCTGTCCCGCGCGCTCCTGCTCGGCGGTTTCAAGTTCGGCCTTTGCCGTAGACTGTTCGCCAGACAGTGCCTGTTCGCGCTCACCCAGGCTGGCCGTGCGCTTTTGGAGCCAGGCGAGGGCTTCCTCCGCCTGATCCACGGTGCGCAGTGCCTGACGCAGCTGGTCCTCGGCTGTCCGCCGCGTTTCCCGTGCCGCCGATAACTGTGTTTCTGTTTCGGACAATTTCTGTTGCTGCTGAACCAGTGATGTCTCTGCGTCCGCAACATTTTCGGTCGCCGGGACCAGCAGCCCGGTCAGCTCCTCATGGCGATTGGCGCGCACCAGTTGCTCGGCGCTGGCATTGCCATCGTCACGTGCGACAAACCCGTCCCAGCGGCGCAGGGCTCCGGCTCTGGTCACCAGCCGCTGGCCAACCGCCAGTTGCTGTCCTTCATCTGACTCCGCGACGAAGATCTGGGCGAGACGATCATGCAAGGCTTCGGGCGCCTCGACATGGTCGAGCAGGGTTTCGCAACCTGCGGGTGCCGTACCTGCGCCTGAAAGACCTTTGCTGCCGGCCCAGAAGCGATCACCATCTTTTCCGATGGCAGCGAGCAGATCGTCACCCAGCGCCGCGGCCAGTGCCCGTTCATAGCCCTTGCTGGCCCGGATCTGGTCAATCGCCTTGTGATCGCTCTCGCTCCTGGACAGTTCGCGGTCCAGCGCTGCATGTTCGGCCTGCAGTCCCGCCAGTTCTGCCTTGAGCGATGCTACCGAAGATTCCGCCGCGTCCCGCGCCTCACTTGCCGCGAGCCGGTCGGATTCCAGTGCAACAATGGCTGCCGCTCCGGCGTCCGCTGCGGCTTGCGCTGAGTCCCGTTCGGACTGAGCCGCTGCAAATGCTGCCTGCAACTCATCCTCATTGCCCATGTCCGCGCGTTCGGCCGCAAGCCGTTCCAGTTCTGTAGATAGCCGGGCCAGCCGTGTCTGCGCTGCTTCCAGTGCGGCATCGGAGACCTTGATCTCGGCCCGAATCCGGGCTTCCTCCGCCACCGCTTTTGCCAGTTCCACTTCACTTTCGCTGGCGGCGCGTTCCGCTTTCTCGGCCTGCTTTTCGAGATCCGGGCGTTCGCTTTCCAATGTTGCCAGCTGGGAGGTGAGGCTTGTTTCGTCCTGTTCCAGCTGGGCCAGCGCTTCCATCGCGTCGCGTGTCAGCTGGTCTTCGCGGGCATTGTCTTCCTGAATCCGGCGCGCTTGGGATTCCAGATCGAGCAGGCGGGATTTCAAATTGTCCCGCTCATTTGTGAGCGTGAGCAGGCGGTGTCCGGACTCGCTGGCTTCGTCCCGCGCTTTCTGAAGCTCGGCACGGATCAGGCCAAGTGTTCGAGCGCTTTCATTTTGCGCCTTCACGGCATCCTGTTGGGCGTTCTGACAGCTGTTGACGCCGGCTTCAGCGGCCTCGGCCTCGGCCTTGGCGGCATCGGCTGCTGCAGCCGCTTCCTGCCATCGCGCATAGATCAGCCGCGCTTCGACGGTGGAAATCTGGCTCGAGAGTTTCTTGTAGCGTTCCGCCTGCTTGGCCTGCCGGCGCAGTGCTGAGGCCCGCTGTTCCATGTCTCCCAATATGTCGTCGAGCCGCGCGAGATTTCTTTCGGCGGCCCGCAATTTCTGTTCGGCGTCCTTGCGCCGGACATGCAGGCCGGAAATGCCCGCGGCTTCTTCCAGCATCTCGCGGCGATCGGTCGGCTTGGATGAGATTACATTGCTGATCTTGCCTTGACTGACGAGGGCAGGGCTATGCGCACCGGTCGCGGCATCGGCGAAAATCAGCGCGACGTCCTTGGCCCGGACATCCGTTCCATTGGCGCGATAGGCGCTGCCCGCGCCGCGTTCGATGCGGCGAACAATCTCCAGTTCGCTGTCATTGTCGCCGATATGAAGCGACGACACATCGTCGGTCTCGCGCTGTGCATGCAGCGCGACTTCGGCAAACTGCCGCTCGGGCCGATCTTCGGTGCCCGCAAAGATCACGTCTTCCATGCCGCCACCGCGCATGGATTTGGGGGAGCTTTCCCCCATCACCCAGCGAATCGCTTCGAGCAGGTTGGACTTGCCGCAGCCATTGGGTCCGACCACACCGGTCAGACCTTTCTCGATCCGGAGTTCAGTGGGATCGACAAAGCTCTTGAAGCCCGAAAGTTTGAGCTTCTTTATCTGCACGGATGATGCTCCACGCGCATGCTGTCTTGTCCGCCCCTCATTTGTAGCCCCCCGGCTGTTCCCCCTGAACGCATGTTTTTACCTTGCGCCTGCTTCCTGTAACTTGGTTTCCACGAGCGGCCAGCTGGTGCCCTGCACCATGGTGCCATTGAGCAGGAACGTCGGCGTGCCGGGAACATCATATTCCTCGGTTGCCCGTTCGGTTGCGGCGACCAGTTTTTCGGCCGCCGCGGTGTCGCTCAGGCAGGCCTTGGCCTGATCTTCGGAAATTCCGCGTTGCTGGAAAAAGCTGATCAGATCGAGCTCTTCTGCGAGGCGTACAAACCGCACGTCAGCAGGCGATTGCAGCACGGCACCATAGGTAGCCTCACCCATCGCCTGGGCCTTTTCAAACATCGGTCCCTGGTTGCTCAGCGCCTGTTTGGTCAGGGCAAAATACGGACTAGGACCGCCGCAACGGGAAAGTATGGCCGAAGTGAGATCCAGCGGATCACGCACAAAGTTGCGCACCTCGAAGCTGACCCGCCCGGATTCGACATAGTCATCCCGAATGGAATCAAATGCCTGCTCTCCGAAGTCCTTGCAGACCGAGCAAGTGATGGACATGAATTCGACCAGCTTGATCGGAGCATCAGGATTACCCATGACGATGCCGCCAGCTTCGGTTTCGTTCACCGTTTCCGACCATTTCTGTCCCGCGGGTGCCGCGATGGCTGCGATCGGCTCGCTGGACGTTGTGCTGTTCGCCGTTGCGTCTTCGTTATCGCTGCAGGCGGCCAGACTGAGGGCCATCGCAATGGAGGAGACTGTCATAATTTTACGCATATAAGTTCGTTCCTGTGTGAGAATATGGATCATTGAGGCAAACGGTTCAGGCCAGCCTCGAGAGGTGCCCAGTCCCGGACATTGCCAATATATTTGCCATTGAGCGTGAATGTTGGTGTTTCCGCCCGCGCAGGTTCAACCAGCTTGACGGCATAGTCAGTCATAGCGGTGAGCATGTCTTGCTGCTTTTTGTCCGAAAGACAGGCGACCAGCTCTGCTCTGGTATATCCGCGATCTTGCATGAAGATGAAAAGTCCAGCGCCTTCCGCTGTCTTGATCAGCCGTTCGTTGACAGTCCCCTTGCCGGCTTCCGCTTTTGCCTTGGTGTCGAGCGCATCGAAACGCCGCAGCATGGTCATCTGATTGCCCAGCATGGCATTGTGATCGTCGAAAAACCTCGTGCGGGGACCACATCGCGCCATCAGCGCCGCCGCCATATCGAGTCTGTTCAAAACAAGGTGACGCACTTCGAAGCTGATATGGCCGCGGTCAACGAAATTGGCTTTCAGCGGCTTGTGGGAATCTCTTTCAAACTGTCCGCAACGCGGGCAGACATAGCTCATAAATTCGGTGAGGCGGAATTTGGCGACCGGATTGCCCATGACATGGCCACCTTCGGGCGATGTGGTGATCCGGTCTGACCAGACCGACCGGTTTGCCGTCTCCTGAGCAGCAACCGGTGAAGATATCACCAGGACTGTCCCGCAAATTGCCGCAAATAACGCTGCTGCAAATTTCATTCCGTGTCCTTTTCCTCGTCCGGGCGGGTTTGCGACCGTGCCGGCTTGTCTGAACCGCCAATCTTTCCGGCGATTTTGATCCCTATTTGCGGAGCCTCTTCGGAATTGGCAATCCCTGTCGCCAGCGATTCCAGTACCCTGTTCAGTTCCGGGTCACCAATATCGCGCAGGCTGTCGCCCAGTTCTATTGGTGCGGGTTTGAGAGACGGTGGCGGTGCAACCCGTTTTTCCCTTTGTTTTGGAGGAGTTACGACGCCTTGTCTGAATCGGACCTGACTGATCGCGCCATAACCAAAAAAGCGGTTCACCCGCTCGATAATTTCCGGTGTAATATGTTGCATCAATGTCGCGTGTGCGCCGGATACCAGCAGATGCAGGGTTCCGCCTTCCTTTTCGCCGCGCGGGAAGCGGATTGATTCGGGGAGCGACACGTCCGCGTAGCGCTCGCCGACAATTTCTGGCCAGCGGCTGACGACGGAGCTTTGAATGAACCCGAAACGGCGGAAGGCGGCGCGACCGATTTCCGGCATCAGATCAGAAATGCTGCGCGCTTCGCCACCCCGGGGCCGGCGATATTTGTTATATCTCCGAGGTGCGGCATTGCCGGATCGACGCTGGCCTTTGCCAGCGCTTCCCGCATTGTCGTCTTGTGTTCCATTTTCCTTCGCCATCGCCGAAGATCATGGCATAGGAGGCGCATGGGCGTCGATAAAATAACGGGCGAAGCGACAGAAATCGCCGCCAAAATCAGTGCACATTATGTGGATAACGCGCGGCAATTGCCCTGGCGCGTGCCTCCGCATCAGTCCCGGAAGGGCATTTTGCCGGATCCGTACCATGTCTGGCTGTCCGAGATCATGCTCCAGCAAACCACGGTTGCCGCGGTCATCGGTTATTTCGAAAAATTTGTCCGGCGCTGGCCGACTGTCTCCGACATGGCGGCCGCAGAAGAGAGTGATATCCTCGCCGCCTGGGCGGGTCTGGGATATTATGCGCGGGCAAGAAATCTGTTCAAATGTGCGACCCATGTCACGAAAAAAATGGATGGAATCTTTCCTCAGACAGAGTCTGAGCTTTTGGATCTGCCCGGCATCGGCCCCTATACGGCGGCTGCGATAGCGACGATTGCTTTCGGTCAACGGGCGGTTGTTGTTGATGCCAATATCGAGCGACTGGTCGCCCGGCTCTACGCGATTTCGACGCCGCTTCCGGCGGGCAAGAAGGCCATAAACGCGGCCATGGATGGCCTGACCCCGGCATCCGGAGCCGGAGATTTTGCGCAGGCCTGCATGGATATCGGGGCGTCAGTTTGCACGGCGCGATCCCCGGATTGCCCAAATTGCCCCGTGCGTAGCCATTGTCAGGCTTCTGCCGCTGGCGTGATGGAAAAATTTCCGGTCAAGCCTCCGAAAAAAGCCAAACCGGTTCGGACAGGGCGGTTTTTCTGGATCGAGAGTGATGGAAAGATTTTGCTGGTCAAGCGCCCGGGCAAGGGGATGCTGGCCGGAATGCGGGCCTTGCCGGATGACGATTGGGCAGCGCAAAAAGACGGTCATGGACAGGCCCCATTCCCCGGAAACTGGCGGGTTCACGAGAATATCGTTCAGCACAGCTTCACGCATTTTTCGCTTGAAGTGGATTTGGCGGTTTATCACGACGACAAAATCGCTATTAACAGTGATGAAAGCAGATTGGCTGGTCTGGCGGAAAAAGCCGGAATGGAGCCGGTCTGGTGGCCGCTGGACCAGTTGCCGGAGGCCGGGCTTCCCACCCTGTTTGCCAAATCTGCAAACTGGGCAATGAAAAGAAAACAGATTTTAGAGAAGGAATTGCAATGAAAGTCACCCCCTTGAACGGACCCAAATTTGATCGTCGGTCAGTCCTTGGAGCCATTGGTATTGGTGCTTTGTTCGGAGCCCAGTCGACGGCCGCCCTGGCGCGTTCGATCGTTCAGAATCCCCCCTCATTTTCCGGTCTGACCAAGATCATCAATGATTATGTCGAGCAGAAAAAGGTTGCTGGCATGCTTGCTGCGATCGGTTATCGCCAGGAAGCGCCAACGGTGATTTCGGCCGGTACGCTGACCCTGGGTGGCGACAAGGCCGTTGATCTCGATGGAACGTTGTGGCGGATGTATTCGCAGACCAAGCCGGTAACCGGCATGGCGACAATGATGCTGATTGAAGACGGAGATATTGATCTCGATCAGCCGGTTTCCGAAATCCTGCCCGCCTTCAAGGACATGCAGGTTCTGGTGGATCCGGAAGGCCCGGTCGAAAACACTGTTGCTGCCAACGGCCCGGTCACCATTCGCCAGTTGCAAACCCATACGGCAGGCCTTGGATACACGATTGTGTCGAAGGGTCCGATACAGAAGGCTTATCTCGAGGCTGGTTTGACGCCGGGCCGGGTGAGCCGCAATCCGATTCCCGGTGTTGATCCGGGCTCTCCGACGCCTGATCTCGCGACTTTTATCGAACGTCTCGGTGAATTGCCGCTCGTCTATCAGCCTGGTACGAAATGGAGCTATTCGCTCAGCCATGACGTGTTGAGCGCTGTGATCGAGAAAGTGTCTGGCAAATCGCTGGATGTTTTCTTGCAGGAGCGGATGTTCGCCCCGCTGGGCATGAACGACACATTCTATCAGGTCCCCGCGGACAGAGCTGGGGACCTGGCTGACAATTACGCGCCATTTGCCGGTTCGCTGATTCCAATCGATCCCGGTGCGACAAGCATCTATCTAGACGCACCGGCTTTTGCCTTCGGGAGTACCGGCCTTGTGGGTACGGCAGCGGACTATGACAAGTTCCTGCAAATGCTGCTCGGTTTCGGGCGCCTGGGAGACGAGCAGATAATGAAACCGGAAACCGCCAAGCTTGGCATGTCCAATCTTCTGCCGGAAGGTGCGGACCTGAGCGGCACATGGGTGGCGAAGCAGGGATTCGGTGCCGGCGGCCGCGTAGGTCTGGGCACCGAAGCCAGCCCGGCCGGAACCTTCGGCTGGGGTGGCGCTGCTGGCACATCGGCCTTTGTTGACACGAAGAACGGATTCCGGGCCGGCGGATATACGCAGTATATTCCGTCGAACAGTTATCCGTTCCAGTCCAATTTCCCGAAATATGTCTATGCCGACTTGCTCGGGGCGGCCGCCGTTGAAGGAAAAACCAGCCCTTGAACGACCGCATCAGTCAGATCACACCCGCCTTTGCCGGCGGCACAATGGACCGTGCGGATCAGGTCCGGGTCAATCCTGACCGGTTGCGCGATGCCATGATGCGGCCCAATGCGCGCCTGCTCAAGCTCAATGGCCTCAATCCGGTTTTTGACGATTATGGCAATCTCGCCTGGGGCGCCGCTTATGAAGCCTCCCCGGACAATGATCTGCTCTTGCTCGGCATGGACGGGGACACGCCCTGTTTTGCAGAACTGAATGGTGCGGGCAGTGCGGGGCCTGCAGCGGACCCCCGGCTGTGGCAGGCACTTGGCGCGCTGCCACCGGATCAGGCGGCGGTTTATGCGACCGCGCGCAGTCTGGTGGACTGGCATGCGCGGCACCGGTTTTGTGCGCAGTGCGGGCACCCAACGGATTCGCGCAAGGGTGGCTGGGCGCGCTTTTGCGACCCGGAAAAAGGTGGCTGCGGCGCGGAACATTTTCCGCGGACCGATCCGGTGGCGATCATGCTTTCCGAATGCGAAGGGAAAGTCTTGCTGGGTCGTCAACCGATGTTTCCGCCAAAACGCTTTTCCGCACTTGCCGGATTTATCGAGCCGGGCGAGAGCATTGAAGGTGGCGTCCACAGAGAACTCTGGGAAGAAGCCGGGATCAAGGTGCGGGATGTGCGCTATGTTGCCAGCCAGCCCTGGCCCTTTCCATCATCGCTGATGATTGCCTGCACCAGCATCACCGACGATCCGACGCTGACGCTGGATGAAGAGGAAATCGAGGAAGCGCAGTGGTTTTCTCTGGCCGAAGTTCAGGCTGCCATGGCCGGCGAACCGGACGCACCGTTTATCGCGCCACCGCCCTTTGCGATTGCGCATGATCTCCTTCGGCACTGGCTGGATTTGCAGACCGGCTAGTTGAAGCTGGCTTCGATATGGTCGGCTTCTTCGGCAGGGACCATCAGATAGTCGGCCAGCGCCAGATCCCCGTGAATGCCGATTTCCGCAATCCGCTCGATCGTTGACAGCGTTTCATCGCTGTTGCGGCGGATACGGAACATGACATAGTTCACCGCAGCCAGACAGGCCTCAATCTTCTTCTGCTGCTCAAGCCGGGGGGTGTTGTCGGTGTTATAGGCCGGCAGGATTTCCACCAGTACATGCGGGCGCTGTTCCGCGAGCAAGGTCTTGATCCCTTCAATTACATAGGCTTCCCCGCCTTCGACATCGATTTTGACGATGGCGACCTGTTTGGGGAGCAAACCCTCCGGCAAATCATTGAGCCCCACGGTAACAACCGGCTTGGTAGCAATCGCGCCTTCGCGAAAGCCTTCGACCAGGCTCGCCGAAGGATCGGTATCTTCATTGCGGTAGATTTGCAGCTGCAGAATATCGGTATCCACGCTGAGACCGGCCGGCACGACGGCATAGGGAAAATTGTTGGCGGTGATCAACGTCTGGGCATAGTCTGCGCAGGCCGGATTGGGTTCAAAACCGAGATATTCCCGCTCGGGATCGGCAGCGGCGACCTTGAGCATGGTCTGCCCGAGATTGACGCCGACATCGATGAACGCGCCCGTTTTCTGTTTGAACAGATGGGTGATCATTTGCGCCATCCATGGTTCGGACACATAGGTCTTGCGGCCGTTGATGATCGGAATGACAAAGCGCCGGCCAAAGGCTTGTTCGGTATAACTCCGGTTGAACAGGCCCAGTTTCTTCAGAATGAAATGAGCGGCACGATGTTGCAGGGCAGGCATGGTCTGTCTCTCTGTTCTTCCGGGCAGTGCTTGTCGCATCCGACCCGCATATCTGTTTCGCGGACCTGTTTAAGACTTTTCCGGGTTTTGAGAAGGCCTTAAGCCGGGTTTCCGCGCGTTCGCACTTGTTTTTCCCTGATTGGTACAAATGTGGGGCAGACCGTTAACGGCCCATCGTGGTCAGACCAGCCCAAGGTTTGACAATTCGCCAAGCATCTCTGCGGGCATGTCTTCCGCGCCCTCTGCACCATCCCCCAGATCAGGCGGGGCATCCTTGTCTTCCAGATAGCGCCAGCCCTGATGCGCGCGCCGCGGGATGGTCTGGACTGCGATCAGCTTCGGCTCGAGCCGGATCCATTGCCGCCCCTCGCCATTGTCCTGAAACCCGATAATCGGACTGCGCCCGACAATTTTCTTCTGGTGAATCCAGTAGAGAGAACCTCCCGCCATTTCTTCGAACCGTTTGGGCTTGTAGCGGGTCGTAAGCCGGGCTTCACCATTGGTCGCCGCATTGCCGACATGCGATTCCAGCCATTGTCGGAGAGTGGCCGGACTTTCGCTGCGGAAAGCGATTTTGGTCATGTGAAGCGGCATGTCATCCATGTGTGGGGAGTGGCCTTCATAGTCAAGCATCGATCAGACTTGCGCGCCGCATCCGATAGGTGAATGATGCTTCGGAAAAGACAGGAGAGAACGGCAAATGACAATGATCAAGATGATGTTGACCGCGGTTGGCCTGCTGACAATGATCGCACCAGCAGCAGCAAAGGACCGTGCAAAATCTCCCCACGGACCGGATGACACGATCGGGGCCGCAAATAATCTCAGCCCGGAAGGTGTTCTTGCCGCTTCGAAACTGGTGAAGACGGGCAAGACCTATCCGCTCGGTGTGATCACTGGCCGCGATTCCCCTGCCTATCCGGGGCGCGCCTATGACATCGAGGTCGTCCCGATCCCCGAGGGCGGGGCGAACAAAGTGACCGGCCATGACGACCGGCTTGTCAGTCATGTCGGAATCGGCTCGCAACTGGATGGGCTCGGCCATATCGGCGTCAACAAGGTCCATTATAACGGCATCACGGCCGAGGAGATTTTTGATCCCAGGGGGCTCAAGAAACTGGGCACCGAGCATGTGCCGCCGATTGTGACACGCGGCATATTGATTGATATGGCGGCCCATCGCGGCGTTGAGCAACTCGCGCCGTTGGCGTCTTTTGGCAGCGCCGAGATACAGGCAGCCGCAAAGGCGCAAGGCGTGACGATAGGGAAGGGTGATGTGGTCCTTTTCCACACCGGCTGGCTGGCCAAGGCCAAGGAAGATCCGGCGTTATATATCGGGCGGCAGCCGGGGATCAACGCGGATGGTGCCAAATATCTGGCGGAGCTGGGTGTGGTCGCTGTTGGTGCGGACAGCGCAGCGCTCGAAACCATGGATTTTGGCACCGACGGAAACGCCTTTCCCGTACACGCCATGCTTCTGGTGCATTATGGCGTCTATATTCTGGAGACGATGAACACCGCTGATCTGGCTCGGGACAAGGCGTGGGAATTCATGTTCGTGCTGGGACAGCCGCGCTTTGCGGGATCGGTTCAGGCGGTGATCAATCCCATCGCCATTCGCTAGATTCCGGCTTTTTCCAAGCCAATGGAAGCAGTAGGGGCTAATGCGGATTTTAACTGTTGCAAATGATTATCAATATCATACTATGGCTTCGAATCATCATCAGGAGAAGCCACTTATGAAAGTCTGGTCTGCCCATTTTGCAAAGCTGGGCGCCCCTCTGCCGGAACTGCTTTCCCTTTCCGGAGCCGAAGCCAGAGTCATTCTCGCGCTGCGACACGCGATCATTTGCCAGAAGCTGCAACGAGATCCGATGGAGGGTTTGGAAGAGCGCCTCGGTAGCAGATTGTCCGTGACCCGGTTCCTGATCGTTTTGGAATCCGTCGGTGATGCCTGGCCGGATAATTTTCACCTTGGCCGGAATTGTTGCAGACACACCACGGCGGACGAAATCACGCTTCTGCAGATGATCCGCTGTTGCGCGCTTGGCGACCGTCCAGCCTATGACCAGCTGCTATGCGAGATGATTGATGAGGATGGCCGCAATCGGGTTTTTATCGACATCAGCAATTTTGTATCGGCCTATCAGCGACCGATGCAGGGTTAAAGCCCGACCAGACCGCTGGCGACGGCAAAACCGAGAAACGCAAGAAAACCCATGGTGTCGGTGATCATGGTGACGAAAACCGAAGAGGCCAGCGCCGGGTCCTGATGGAGTCGGTCCAGCATGACAGGCACGAAAATCCCGGCGAAACCCGCGATCACAATGTTGACCAGCATCGCGGCCGCGATCACGCCCCCGAGCATCGGATTGGCAAAAACCAGAGCCGTGCCAATGCCCACCAATATGGCGACGGTTCCGCCGTTGAGCAGTGCGATCCGGAATTCGCGGCCGATGATACGCCGGGTGTTGGACCGGGTAAGCTCGTTCATGGCCAGCGCGCGAACTGAAACCGCCATCGTCTGTGTACCGGCATTGCCGCCAATCGAAGCGACAATTGGCATGAGAATCGCCAGTGCCACCATCTGTTCGATCGCTGCGCCAAAGATCGAGATGACGAAGCTGGCAAGCAGGGCGGTGGCGAGATTGGCAATCAGCCAGCGAACGCGTGCCCGGTAGCTTTCCCGGATCGGCTCGTTGATGTCACCTTCGCCGGCACCGGACAGCAGCAAAACATCTTCGCTCGCCTCGTCCTCGACAATATGGAGAACGTCATCGACCGTGATCATGCCGATCAACCGGCCATCCTCATCCACCACCGCCGCCGAGATCAGATTATATTTCTGGAAGCGCAGAGCCACCTCTTCCTGATCCATGTCAGCGGGGACGAGAGTCTGTTCCCGCTTCATCACATCGCTTACCGCAATGTCGCGTGGTGTTCGCAAGATCCAGCTCAGCTGGCAGGTGCCAACCGGTTTGTGCGCTGGATCGACAACAAAGATTTCCCAGAACTCTGTCGTCAGATCGTCATGTTCGCGAAGATAGTCGATCAACTGACCGACATTCATATGTTCCGGCACGGCGACCAGATCGCGTTGCATGATCCGGCCGGCGGTCTCTTCCGGATAGGTGAGAGCGGTTTCAATGACCGCGCGGTCCTCGGCATCCAGTTCGGCCAGGACCGCTTTTTGTTCACCTTCTTCGAGATCCTCGATAATCGCGACAGCGTCATCGGTTTCGAGCTGTTCAGTCAGATCCGCAATCTGTCCCGGTTCCAGCACCTCGATCAGGTCTTCGCGAACATGCTCGTTCATTTCCGCCAGCACATCGGCGCTGACCAGATCACCCAGTGCGGCAGCCAATGGGGGGCGCTCGTCCTCGTCGACCAGTTCGAACAGGTCGGCAATGTCCGCATTGTGAAGGGGGTTGACGAGTTCCTGCGCGAGATTGGGATCGGATTTCTCGACTGCATCGGACACCGACCGGACGAATTCGTCAGTCAGCCGGTTGTCTTCATCGAGGCTCTGGGGTGCGGTTGCTGCTTCGCTGTCTTCGGGAGTGTTGTCTGGCTCGCTCATGTCGATGCTCCCCGCCTCAGAGCGGCATACCGAACCGCCGCACGATTGCTGTCTAGTAGCAGTAATGGCCCGAATGCAATGTTTTGTGACATTTATCGAAAGCAGCGGGTGATTTTTTGCAAGCCCGCGCCTATATGGCCTGCAACGACAAATTCTTACACAACAAGGAACTGCCCATGGCGCATGAAAAAATGACCTTCCACCTCGATACCGGCGATGTTGAAATCAAGCTTCGTCCGGATCTGGCTCCCGGCCATGTCGAGCGGATCACCGAACTGGCATCCGAAGGTTTTTACGATGGCGTTGTTTTTCACCGCGTCATTGATGGCTTCATGGCCCAGGGTGGCGATCCGACGGGTACCGGCATGTCGGGTTCCGACAAGCCCGATATTGCTGCAGAATTTTCGCAGGAACCGCATGTGCGCGGTGTCTGTTCCATGGCCCGGACAATGGATCCGAACAGTGCGAACAGCCAGTTTTTCATCTGCCTTGACGATGCGACCTTCCTAGACGGCCAATATACCGTTTGGGGCGAAGTCACAAATGGTATGGACGCTGTCGATGCGTTGCCCAAGGGTGAACCTCCGGCACAGCCCGGCACAATCAAGTCCGTCACGCTGGGATAAACGCTGGCGGACAAAGCGCCAAAGGGGAGGCAGGCAATGCAGGTTGGTCGATATGGTCTTTTGATCTTCGCCAGCGGATTGCTTTCCTCCTGTGGCAGTCCCGAGCCGGAGCCGGAACTCTATCCGGACTCACTGTTTGAAAATCTGCCTTCATCGGATAGCGGCGCGATTGCCGACCTACAGGGACGGTGGGTTTCGGAAGACAATATCACGCGCGAAATAGAAATTGCCGGCAGCGATTTTGTGCGCTTCGATGAAGGCACCGAACAGAGCCGTGACCCCATGGTATTTGTGAAGGACTGTACCTCCGGCGAAGCGGATCCCGATGGCGGCGCCTTTGTGATTCGCGAGGCGGACGACCGGCCCTGCTTCATCATGGACATGGTTACGGAAGACAAGCTGAGCTTCATCAACGGAAAACGCGGCCGGGTCTCCCGCTTCACGCGCAAAGCGGAGGAATGACGTCCATCAATTGTGAGGTCTTCAAGAAGGAGTTCCTGCCATGCGCCTGAAAGCCCCGAGAATTGAACCTCTTTCTGATACGGATCTGGATTCCGGACAAGCTGACAATATCCGAAAGACCTTTCCGGTGGGTCCGATTTACAACATTTTCCGGACGCTGATGCGCGCACCGCGGGCGAGCAAGGCGTTTCTGGCTTGGGGCGGCTATATTCTTTCCGATCACAATGATCTCCCGCCGCGCGAGCGGGAGCTGATCATCCTGCGAACGGGCTATAACTGGAAATCCGGATATGAATGGGCGCAGCATGTGCGGATCGGTCAACAGGCCGGACTGACCGACGAAGAAATCGCGCGAATCAAACAGGGTCCGGATGCCAAAGGCTGGAATTCCCTTGACCGTGCCCTGTTGCAAGCGGCCGACGAACTCACCGCTGACAGTTTTGTGACCGACGCCACCTGGGCGGAACTTTCGGACCTTAGCGAGAAACAGCGCATGGATCTGGTGATGACCGTCGGCCAGTACACACAGGTTTCGATGATGCTCAACAGTTTCGGCGTGCAGCTGGACGAAGGACTGCAAGCTGATCCCGACCTCGAGGCCTGATTACAGTCCGGCCTTGATCACCCAGTCGTGGAAAATCCGGACGGCGCGGTTTTTCTTGTCACGCTTTCGGCAAACAAACCAGTAACTGTAGGGGCTGTCGACATCATGGTTGAACAGCCTGGCCAGACGCGGGTCGTTGGCATCGGAAAAATGTCCTCCATGCATGATGGCTACACCCAGCCCCTGCGCTGCCGCTTCGAGCATCAATGGACCGCTGTTGAGATGATCGACACTGGCCGGTTCCAGATTTGGCAACCCAACCGCGTCTTTCCACTGTTCGAACGCGCGCGTCATGTCGCTGTGGATGAGAATATTGTGATTCTGCAGATCTTCCGGTGACCGGATGGCGTTCGGACCCTGGGTGAGTTCCGTCGACGCGATCGCATAAACCTTGTTGGAGTCCAGTTTGACGCTGTAGAGATTGGGGTCGACATGATCGGCAATGATAATCGCCGCATCGATAACGTCGCCAAGCATGTTTTCCGCATGGCTGGACGTGTCGACATCGATATGGAGCTTGGGAAACAGCTGACGCAGTTCTGGAAGGCGGGGCAGCAGCCGCGTTGCCCCGAAGAGGGGCAGCACGCCGAGGCGCAACCGGAGATCACCGCCGCTGACGGTCATCTGGTCAACCGCTTCGCCGATCGTCTCGATTGCGGGTGCGACGGCGTCCAGCAAAATCTGCCCATCTTCATTGAGCAGCATCGACTGGTTCCGCCGTTCGAACAGTTGCTTGCCGATATGGTCTTCCAGCGACTTGATTCGCCGACTCAGAGCTGGCGCTGACAAGGCCAGTTCTGCAGCAGCGGCTTTCGAAGACCCGAGTTTGGCAACGCGAATAAAGGCTTCGAGAGCGCGAAGGGGAGGAAGGCGTCTCATGATGCCGGTTATATTGGCGGCAATTTACGATTGTGCAATGCAAAACTTGATAGATTCTGTGGATAATGGCTGAAAACCGCCAAATACTATTCTTCAGGTTGCATAATGTGCAACTATTAGTGCCTCTTTCGCACTTGCAACATAGCCGATTCTGCCCCAATTAGGACGGGCCTTTCAGGCATCCTCTCCTAAAAACTTTTCAGGCCAGTCCTTCGGGATTGGCCTTTTTTTTGCGATTTTTGCCCCGGCATCCGTCGAACTGCCCGGTCCGCGCGAAAGATCCCTTTTTGAGGGTCGCATAATCGCGTCATCGACCCTATCTAGTTGATATCAAGGAAAGCGGCAGGAGAATCGCCCATGTCTGACAATTCTGACTCCCCGGACAATGGCAAAAAAGATGACAAGGACGCGAATATGGTCCGGTTGCAGGTTGCCAATGCACGATCGGAGGATAGCGGACGTGGTCTGGCGCGTCTCTCTCGCGACAATTTGGCAAAGCTGGGTCTGGTCGAAGGCGAAGTCATTGAAATCTGCGGCAAGCAGGCGACGCCCGCGCGAGCAGTCTTGCCTTATCCCGAAGACGAAGGTCTGGATTTTGTCCGGCTGGACGGATTGCAACGTGCCAATGCCGGAGTGGGGTCGGGCGATTTTGTCGAAATCCGCAAGGTCGAATCAAAACCCGCGAAAAAAGTGGTTTTTGCACCGGCGCAAAAGGACTTGCGTCTCCATGGCAGCGGCAATGGCCTCAAGCGCAGCTTCATGGGCCGGCCCCTGAATGCCGGCGATTTTGTTGCGACTCATGGTCAGCAGCAGGTTGACCGCAGCGACATGCCACCACAATTGCGGCAGATGCTCGCCGCGCCGGCTTTTTCGCTCCAACAGATCCGGCTCACCGTCGTATCGACCGCGCCCAAGGGTTTTGTGCACATCGACGAGAATACGGAAGTGGAACTGCGTCCCGAATATGAGGAGTCCACCGAGCATCGCCGTGCTGATGTGACCTATGATGATATTGGCGGACTGCATGAAACCATCGATCAGCTGCGCGAGATGGTGGAACTCCCGCTGCGCTATCCCCAGCTGTTCACAAGGCTGGGCGTCGATCCGCCCCGCGGCGTGCTCCTGCACGGCCCGCCGGGAACCGGGAAGACGCGGCTGGCGCGCGCGGTCGCCAATGAAAGCGACGCCGAGTTTTTCCTGATCAACGGCCCCGAGATCATGGGGTCCACTTACGGTGAGTCGGAGAAAAAGCTGCGCGAAGTTTTCGAGGCTGCAACCAAGGCTGCTCCCTCGATTCTGTTTATCGATGAAATTGATTCGATTGCGCCCAAGCGCGGCGAGGTTCAGGGTGAGACCGAGAAACGTCTGGTGGCGCAACTGCTCACGCTGATGGACGGCCTCGAATCCCGGCTTAATCTGGTGGTTATTGCCGCAACCAACCGGCCGGAAGCGATTGACGAAGCGCTTCGCCGCCCTGGACGGTTTGATCGCGAGATCATTGTCGGTGTACCGGACGCGCGCGGACGCCGTGAGATATTGGGTATTCACACCCGCGGCATGCCTCTGGAAGCGGCGGTCGACTTGAAAGAACTGGCGCGCACGACTTACGGATTTGTCGGCGCGGATCTGGCCGCCCTGACCCGGGAAGCCGCGATTGAGGCGGTGCGACGGATCATGCCCAAGCTGGATCTCGAATCGGAAACGGTCCCGCCGGAAGTGCTTGATGAACTGGTGGTTCAGCGCAATGATTTTGTCGAAGCGCTTAAACGGGTGCAGCCTTCTGCCATGCGTGAAGTCATGGTCCAGGCACCGGACGTTCGCTGGGAGGATATTGGCGGATTGGACGATGCCCAGATGCGTCTCAAGGAAGGCATTGAACTGCCGATGAAGAACCCTGAGGCTTTCACCAAGCTGGGTATTCGCCCGGCCAAGGGCTTCCTGCTTTACGGTCCGCCGGGAACCGGCAAGACGCTTCTGGCCAAGGCTGCGGCGCGCGAGGCGGATGCCAATTTCATTGCGACCAAGTCGAGCGACCTGCTGTCCAAATGGTATGGCGAAAGCGAGCAGCAGATCGCGCGCCTGTTCGCGCGTGCCCGGCAGGTGGCTCCCACAATCTTGTTCATTGACGAGATTGACAGTCTGGTTCCTGCCCGCGGTCGCGGGATGGGCGAGCCGCAGGTGACCGAAAGAGTAGTGAATACCATCCTTGCGGAAATGGACGGGCTGGAGGAAATGCAATCGGTCATCCTGATCGGCGCGACCAATCGTCCAGGACTGGTTGATCCGGCGCTATTGCGGCCGGGCCGTTTCGACGAGTTGGTCTATGTATCGGTTCCCGGCAAGGACGGACGGCGCCGCATCCTCGCGATTCACACGTCCAAGATGCCGATCGCCAAAGACGTCGATCTGGATGATATTGCCGAGCGGACAGAACGCTATTCAGGCGCCGATCTGGAGGACCTGGTTCGCCGGGCAGGGCTTTACGCGCTGCGCGAATTTGGCGGTCTGGTGGAGACTGTGGCGATGAAGCACTTTGAAAAAGCACTGAAAGACAGCCGCGCCTCGGTAACACCGGAAATGGAAGAGGAATATTCCAAGATGGAAGCGTCGCTGAAGCAGAGTGCGATGCGGGCGGAACCGATCGGATTTGTCACGCCGGGCATGCTGACGCCGGAGCGTGACAGCAAACATTAGGGTGCTGAATCGGAAAAGTTTCTAGCGGTTTTGCAGGCTCGTTTCGTCGAGGCGCAGGGTCTTGAAACCCCAGCCGAAGATGAACAGGCACATCGTTACCGCGAGCCAGAATGGCAGAGCTCCGCCATAGGTGTAGAGCAAAACACCAAGTGCTGGCGAGGCGATGAACGCGATCCCGTTGACCGACGCGACAAGGCCGGCCACGCCGTTCTGTTCGGACCGCTTGACCGCCAGCGAGGCGCCGGCGGTGAACCCGGGCCGGAACAGGCCAAAGCCGAGAGATGCGATCGCAAAGCCCAATATGATGCCGTACAGGTCGTCGGACAGACCGATGATGAAACAGCCGGCGGCACCCAACAGCATCCCCCAAAGGACAGAGGAACGCGGTCCCATCTGGAGCAGGGGAATCAACCCCCATTGCGCCAGCAATGTGGCGGCCGCTCCCGACATCAGCACGATCCCCGTCATCTCGATTCCAGTGGCCGGGTCATCGCGCAGGCCCAGCCGGTCCAGAACCAGAAATCCGACTACACCCAGAATAATCGCATGGGCATTGCCGCCGAGAATTCCGGTAACCACCCAAGGTTTGATCCGCGCGTCACTCCATTTCATGCGCGGGGGGAGCTCTTTGCTTTCTTTCGAGGCTTCTGATGGCAGGTCGTTTTCTTCGCCCCCATCGCTGCCCTTGAGACTGCCCGAAGACGGGGCCGAACTATAGGGTTCGGACGTAATAACGCCCCGGGCTTCAAATCCCGGATTGTCATCGGGCAGTTTCAGCGCCAGCGCAATCATCACGACAATGCCGATCGCGGCAAAGGCGAACATCGGACTGGAAAGACCGAAAAAGGGCAGGATCAGGATCGGCGCAATCGCCGGACCGACAATGGTGCCGAGGCCAAAAGATGAAGATATCAGTGACAGCGCCTTGGTCCGGTCGGCGCGGGCCGTTCGGGCTGCGACATAGGCCTGGACGGCTGGCGGTGCGGCGGAACCGAGTCCTCCGTAGAGGCTTCGGAAAGCGGCGAAAAATATGAATGTCCAGAGCGCACTATACCACCCCAGCAGGCCGAGAAACAGCGCGAGGCCAGCCAGTGCAAAGGAGGCGGTAAATCCGATCATGCCGAGACGCATCAGCGCCTTGCGCCCGCGATGGTCCGACATTCGGGCCCATTTGGGTGCGGTATAAACCCAGAGCAGAGCGGACCAGCTGAACGCTGCGCTGACCCAGAAATCGGGGATATGCAGCTGGGTGCCGATGGTCGGCAACACCGACTGCATCGCGGTATTGCCCGAAGCCGTCACCAACATCACCGAAAATAGCACGGCCATGCGTGTATTGTCGATGGTCCGGGGCGCTTGTGTTGTCCGGGAAGGTTCGGGAGAATCGGCCATTGCCGTCCTATGCCACGCTATTTTTCCCAATCATAGCTGCGTTCGATTCTGGCCACGTGGAGACTATAGCTGCCGTACCATTTGCCCCGTCCGGTCTCGCGGATGGCCGTATGATCCGGATTGTCACGCCAGGCTTTGGCATCTTCGTCCGTCGCCCAGTAGCTGATGGTGATTCCAGACCCGTCCGGATTTCTCGCATGATCCATGCCGCGATATCCAGGCTGCCGGGCGGCCAGCTCTTCCATTTTATCCGCCGCGACCGCGTACCCGGAATCGTCCTCTTCGGTGCGCTGCGCACAGAAAATCACGGCAAGGGTTTCTTTGGCAAAAACGGTCATGCCGCCGAATAACGTCACCGCTGGCCGCGAACAAGTGCGAACATGTTTGAACATGACGCTGTGATACTCTAACAGGACACCGAGAGTCGGAGGAACAATTTGAACAACAGTATCGCCAAAACACCGCTGGCCAGCCGAATCAGACTCAGACTGCAAAGACTGTTCGGTGCCTGGGGAGTGTTTTTCAAAGGTTTCCTCAAACACCCGGTCATGGTCGGATCGATCATTCCGTCTTCTGCGGTTACCATCACGAAGATGCTCGAGCCCGTTCAGTGGGACAAATGTGATCTGTTCGTCGAATATGGACCCGGAGTGGGAACATTCTGTCGGCCGGTGCTGGAACGGATGAAGCCGGATGCGACGCTGGTGGTCATTGATCTGAATCCGGACTTTATCGACTATCTGCGCAAGACAATTGGCGACAGTCGCTTTTACCCCATCCACGGATCAGCTGCGGATGTGCAGCAAATCATTCACGATCTCGGTCATGACAAGGCGGATTATATTCTATCCGGCCTGCCATTTTCGACATTGCCGGATCAGCTGGGCCCCAAAATTGCCAAACAGACCTATGATGCCCTGAGACCCGGTGGTGCATTTCTGGTCTATCAATTTGTCAAAAAGGCCCGCGAATATATGGCACCGCATTTTGAACGGATCGACAACGGCTATTCCTGGTGGAACATCCTGCCCTGCCACCTGTTCTGGGGCTGGAAACGGAAATAATCGACATGCTTTCAATGTCGTTGGTCGACAACTGACTCCCGTTTGTCGAAGACGCAATCCGGCCTTGCGCCTTTCCCCTGCATGGCCATATTGCATATAGAACAAGACCCCCAATCGAGAGGACCATTTCATGTCACGCTTGTCCGGCTTTTTTGTTTCAAGCTCACTGGGTTCCGCCCTGGTCGCCAGCATGCTGGCGATATCTGGCCCCGCCCTGGCCAGTGATCACGGCGCTCCGAAGCCCGCTCCCGTCAGTGAACTGGTCGATGCGGTCAATATTCCCTACGAGGAATTCACACTCGACAATGGTTTGAAGGTGCTGGTGCACACGGACCGCAAGGCTCCGATTGTTGCGGTTTCAATCTGGTATGGCGTGGGGTCGAAGCATGAACCACAGGGCAAGACCGGATATGCCCATCTTTTTGAGCATATCATGTTCAACGGTTCGGAAAACGCGCCGGGAGATTTTTTCGAGCCGTTGCGACAGATCGGAGCAACCGATCTGAATGGCACGACCTGGCTGGACCGGACCAACTATTTCCAGACCGTACCCAAATCCGCGCTCGAAGTCGCTCTGTTTCTGGAAAGTGACCGCATGGGCTATCTGCTGGGTGCAGTCACGCAGGAAAAGCTGGATAACCAGATAGGCGTTGTCTCCAACGAAAAGCGGCAGGGTGATAACCGGCCCTATGGCCTGGTCGGCTATCGCCAGACCGAACTGCTCTTTCCTGATCCGCATCCTTATGGGCACACCACGATCGGCTCGCTGGCAGATCTTGAGGCCGCGTCGCTGGATGACATGAAAACCTGGTTCACCGATCATTATGGTCCGAACAATGCCATTCTGGTGCTGGCCGGCGATATTGATGCTGCGGCGGCCAAACCTCTGGTCCAGAAATGGTTTGGGGCGATTCCCCGTGGCAAGCCCATTCCGAAGCTGTCACCCGCATTGCCGACGCTGGATGCGCCGGTTTATGACGTGATGAAGGACAAGGTGGCGACGACGCGAATTTATCGCAACTGGATCGTGCCGGGCCTGAATGATCCCGACTATACGCCGCTAGATGTCGGCATGACCGTCCTCGGCGGTCTTGCGAGTTCGCGGCTCGACAATATCATGGTGCGTCAGGAAAAAAATGCCGTCGCCGTTGCGGCCTATGTCATTCCCTTTGTTCATGGCAGCCTTGTGAACATCCAGGCCGATGTCAAACCGGGGGAAGATGCGGATGCGGTGGCCAAGCGCCTCGACGAATTGATCGCGGACTTCATCCAGACCGGACCGACGGTCGATGAAGTGCAGCGCGTCGCCACTCGCGACGCGGCCGCCCGTATTGCCGGACTGGAACAGGTTGGTGGGTTTTCCGGCAAGGCCGTGGCGCTGGCCGAAGGTGAACTTTATTCCGATGATCCGGGCCACTACAAGAAGGAACTCTCCCGGCTCGCATCGGCCACGCCCGAGGCCGTTACCAAGGCGATGCAGAAATGGCTGACCCGGCCGGTTGTCGGTATTCGGGTGATCCCGGGCGAGCGCGAGGCTTATGATGAAGTCGCTTCGGGCGAAGGCGCCCGGACCGGCACGCTGACAGCACCGGCTTTTTTCATGCAGGACGATCAGTCGGGTTCGGTGATTACGCCTGATCGCTCCCGTCTCCCGGATGTTGGCGACGTACCCAATGTTGATTTTCCCGATGTCGAGGAAACGACCCTGTCCAACGGGATCAAAGTCTATTTTGCAAAACGCGATGCGGTCCCGATGACGCGTGTCTCGATCTCGTTCAATGCCGGGTCGACGGCGGATCCGAAAACGAGGATCGGTCTCCAGAATTTCGTCTCGGCGATGATGGAAGAAGGCACGACCAATCTGAATTCGATCCAGATCGCCGAACAGCAGGAACGACTGGGTGCCAGTATCGGTGTCGGTGGTGGACGGGATCGGACCAGCGTCAGTCTCAGGGCAGTGAATCCCAATCTCGACGCGTCTCTTGATCTGCTGGCCGACATCGTCAAAAATCCGGCCTTTGCCCCGGACGAAATCGAACGGATCCGGGTTCAACAGCTGACCAGAATCAGTCGCGAAGCGAACAATCCACGCAGCATTGCGAGCAACAGCCTGCCGCCGCTCATTTTTGGCGAAGACCATCCCTATGGCCGGGGGCTGTCTGGAAATGGCACTAAAGAGTCGGTGGAGTCTATCACGCGCAATGATCTCGTCGAATTCCACCGCAGCTGGATGCATGCCGGCAATGCCACGATTTTTGCAGTCGGTGATATTGACCGGTCCGAGCTGTTGGAAAAGCTGGAGGCCCGCTTTGGCAACTGGCAGGCACCCGCGGCGGCACCGACGAAGAATTTCGATGCGGCGATTCCGGAACAACAGGGCCGGATTGTGGTCATTCACCGCGCCAATTCCCCGCAATCCGTGATTTTGGCCGGGCAGGTGACGCCGGCCAAGGGTAAAGATGACCTGTTGAAACTGAATGCGGCCAATGAAATTCTGGGTGGAAGTTTCCTGTCCCGGATCAACATGGATCTGCGGGAAACCAAGGGCTGGAGCTATGGAACCCGTAACACCGTACTGCGCGGCGAAGGGCGCGTACCTTATGTGATGCGGGCACCGGTACAGACCAATCAGACAGGCCCGGCCGTTGCCGCGATGATGGAACAGGTGAAGGACTTTCTGGGAGATAATGGCGTGACCCCGGCCGAGCTACAGCGCACGGTCAACGGCAATGTTCGTCAGCTGCCCGGTCAGTTCGAACGGTCGACGCGCGTATTGGGCCAGATCCAGAATGACGTGATATTCCAGCGTCCGCTCGACTATGCCGAATCGGTTGCGGATCGCTACAAGGCGCTCACGGCGGATGATCTCAACCAAGCGATGGCCGCAGCGATTGACCCGGACAAATTCACGTGGGTGATTGTTGGCGATGCGGACAAGATCAAGTCCCAGTTGGAGGCGCTCAACATGCCGATTGAATATCGCGGCTATGAAGCTAGTGACACGGATGTTAGTAAGGCGGACAGTTCGGATGATTCGGCGGTCGCAGGAGGTTGATTGCCGGCTCAGAGCTTTGAATAAAAAAGGAGAATATTATGTCGATTGATGGTTCTTATGATTGCGTGACCAAATCCCCCATGGGTGATCAGGCGTCGGTTGTGACGATTGTGACCGACGGTGATACGTTCAGCGGAACAAATGAAGGTGCGATGGGTTCGATGGAGCTGGAAGATGGCAAGATCAATGGCAACGAGCTGACCTGGGTCATGAACATGACCGTACCGATGCCAATGAAGCTGGAAGGTAAAGCGACTGTCGAAGACGGTGTTCTGACCGGTTCCGTGAATGCTGGAGCCTTTGGTGAAATGGCCATGACCGGCACCAAGAAATAAGTATTATATACTGAATCTGCCCAGCCGGGTGGATACAAAAAGGGCCGCTATCCAAGAGGGTAGCGGCCCTTTTTGATTTCTGTTTGCGGAATGCTGGTTAGCGGACAACTACGCTCACGGCCCGGCGGTTCTGTGACCAGGCCGCTTCGTTGGATCCCAGAGCTTCCGGACGCTCCTTGCCATAGCTGACCGTCGTCATGCGCGATGGGCTGACACCGAGCGAGGCAAGATAGTTTTTCGCGGCATTGGCGCGTCGTTCGCCCAGTGCGAGGTTATAATCGCGCGTGCCACGTTCGTCGGCATGGCCTTCGATGGTGATCCGGGCATTGGGATTTTGTGCCAGCCACTGGGCCTGGCTCTGAAGGATCACCTGATCCTGGGAGTCCACATTGAAGCGATCCGTATCAAACAGGATGCGGTCGGACATGGTGTTGGCCAGAAAATCCTGCTGGGAACCGGGCGCATAGCCGGGACCGGTTGGAGCGGGTGGCGGCACTTCGGGCGCGGTACCAACTGGGGCAGGTGGCAGCTCTTCGGGCGGTTTCTGTCCGCAACCGGCCAGAACGAGGCTGGAGGTAATCACGAGGGGGGTAGCGTATTTCCACATATCGGCACTCCTAGTCAAAATTGCCCTTGGTCTACTTATAACCTGTTTTCAGGGACTTGTCCCACATTAGTTACACGGTCTCCCGCTATTATGGCAGCAATGGTCCCCAGGACGGGTCAGAGCCGTTGACCGGCGTTGGCAACTGGCGCTCGTTACGCCCGGTCAAATCGACTTGCCATATTCCGGTCCGGCCATTGCCGCGGGTCGTGCGGAAATATTGGATGACCCGGCCATTGGGCGCCCAGGTTGGTGCCTCATCCTGCCAGCTGTTGGTGAGCAGCCGCTCGCCACCGCCGCCTGGCGTCATGACGCCAATGCGGAAATTGCCGGCAATCTTGGTGAAAGCGATCAAATCTCCGCGCGGGCTCCATTCCGGTGTGGCATATCGCCCGCCGCCAAAGCTGATCCGCCGCTCATTGCCGCCATTGCTGCTCATCACATAGAGCTGTTGACTGCCTGACCGGTCGCTTTCAAACACGATCCGGCTGCCGTCAGGAGAGAAGCTGCCGCCGATGTCGATGCCCGGTGAGAAGGTCAGGCGCTGTGGTTCACCGCCTTGGGACGAGACCTTGTAAATGTCGGTATTGCCGGCAATCGCCATGGAATACAGGATCCATCGGCCATCGGGCGACCAGCGCGGCGCAAAGGTCGGATTGCTGCTTTGTGTGATCAACCGCTGTCGGCCTGTGCCGATATCATAGATGTAGATTCGCGGATTCCCGTCGAGAAAGCTGAGATAGACAATGCTTTTATAATCCGGCGAAAAGCGCGGTGTCAGGGCGGTGGCGCGGCCATTGGTAATAAACCGGTGGTTGGCGCCATCGCTGTCCATGATCGCCAGCCGTTTGCGGCGGTTATCCTTGGGACCGGTCTCGGCAATATAAGCAATGCGGCTGTCAAAAAATGGCGACTCGCCGCTCAGCCGCGAATAGATGGCGTCGGCACATTTATGGGCTGCCCGTCGCCAGTCGCGCGGCGACACGACGAATCCCTGCCGGGTGAGTTCGGTCTCCAGTGCGATGTCGTACAGATAGCAGCCGACTGTCAGCTTGCCATCGGGATTGGTGCGGACAAAGCCCTGGATCAGCGCTGCCGCACTGGTGCTGCTCCAGTAGGGAAATTGCGGGGCCGTCACCTCGTTGAAACTGATGCCGCGCACCTGGTTGCGACCCCTGGGTTCGAACAGGCCGCTGGAACGCAGGTCGCTGACGATCACGTCGCTGATCTTGCCGCCCAGATCAGCCGTGCCGCCGGCCGGTGTGTCGGTATTTTGCGGTGTGGGTAGGGCGGGGACGGCGATGATCAGTTCATTGTCACCTTCCGCCGTCACATCAACTGTCAACTGAGCCTGCGCGGGAAGTGCAATGCCCAACGATAGAGCTATCAGGCCGAGAATGGTCCGCCGGGCTGGTGGGAATCGTCTTCGTTTCATCATGCCTGAGATATCCTCATCCTTCATCAGCTTGTCTACAGCGCCAGGCGTTTGTCAAAATTGGCCTGCAGATCCTTCCAAGAATCGTAGAATTTTTCCGGAAGGTCAAATGGTGCGGCGCGTCTGACCGCAGCGACAGCGCGTTCGCCATGCAATGCTGCCTGGGGTGCATTGGAAGCCGTTTTGCCGGATGTGTTGACAATTGTCGGGCGCCCAACAACATTTCCTTGCCGGTCTAGCTGAAAGCGTACAACGGTCCGCAGTAATTCGGCATCGGCACCTGTGGGTGCCAGGCTCTGCCAATGCGGTTTCAATTGTGCCAGCACCGCTCTTTGCAAACTGGCAACCGCAGCCGGCGACGCTTTCTCCGCAGCAATATTCTGATTACGGCTGGTTGATGCGGTGTCGGTCACGCCTTTCAGAAAATCCTTGCCCAGCCGCGATCCTTTTGGCTTGTCGGCCGGTTTTGCTTTGGGTGGCGCCTTGGTTTTGGGCTTTTCGCGCGCCGCAACTTTCGGTTCCGGTTTCGGCCGTGCAGCCGGCCTGTCGCGCGGAGGTGTTGGTCGAATGTCGGGTAATTCCGTCAGTTCCGCTGGATCCGGTTCGGTCAGTTCAGCCGGATCCGGCTGTCCCAATTCCGGTGCCACGCTGGTAGCCGGGGGCAGTTGCGCGGGGTTGGGAGCCGCGCTTTCCAGCCCCACTTCATCGGCAATCATCACCTCTATCGGCTTGGTTCTGAAACTGTCATCGGGGCCGCCCAGAAGACTGAACGACAATATGCCGATCAGGGCAACATGCCCGCCGGCCGCTACTCCCAGGCCTATTTTTTCAGCACGTTCCATAACAGCCGATCATCCCTATGGAGCCTCTGATGAACCGCCGGTGACTGGGCCGGTCACGAGGGAAAGCCGGTTCAGACCCACTCGGTTCAACTCGCCCATAACACCCATGACCAGACCATATTGCAGTGTCGTGTCACCGCGCAACATTATTTGGCGAGGGTTTTCAGGGTTTTGACGGGCAGCAATGTCACCCAGCCGCGAAATCAGGGCATCCCGGCTCAGTTCCTCTTCTCCCAGATAGATCCGGCCATCCCGGTCTATCGAAATCTGGACCGGTTCCTGTTCCTGTTCCAGCGCGTTGGCACGGCTTTCCGGGAGGTTGACTGGCACGCCAGCCACCAGCAAAGGCGCGGTCACCATGAATATGATCAGCAATACCAGCATGACATCAACAAAGGGTGTCACGTTGATTTCTGACATGGGCGGTCGTCCGCGCTTCCGGCCGCCATTTCGGGAGGGAGTGTTCATTCCCACTATCGTGCTCCCAGTTCCAGCTCGCGGCTGAGGCTCGCATGGAGGCCATCGGCGAACCGTCCCATGCGGGCTTCCAATTTGTTCAGGCGATGCGAAAAGCGGTTATAGGCGATCACGGCCGGAATCGCCGCAAACAGGCCGATGGCGGTGGCAAACAGCGCTTCGGCAATACCGGGAGCGACAACCGCCAGCGAACTATTCTGTTCCGCAGCGATAGCGGAAAAGCTGCGCATGATGCCCCAGACTGTTCCGAACAGGCCGACAAAGGGTGCGACGCTGCCGACCGTAGCAAGGAAATTCAATCGGTCCGCCATTGCATCTATCTCGCGCGCGATGGTCGCGTTCATTGCTGTGGCCAGCCGTTCACGGGTGCCTTCACGGTCCACGGGTCCGGCGGTTGTCGAGCGTCGCCATTCCTTGATTCCAGCGATGAATACACGGGCGACGGGAAGCACGCTTTTCTTGTACTTTTCGAAGAAGCGATCGACATCCTGTGTAGTGGAATAGGCGGCTTCGAATTTTTCGGTGCGATCTTGGATACGGCGGACCTTGATCGCGAAGCTGACAATGATCGTCCAGGTCCAGACACTGGCAAACAACAGGCCAATCATCACCAGTTTGACGATGATATCCGCCTGTAGAAACAGCTCGAAAGGTGAAAAACCGCTGGAAACAGCGACAACGGAAAGAATGTCTAGCAAATCGGAGTCCCTTTGTGATTCATTCTGCTTCCATGACGCTGGCGAAGGCCTTTGTCCATGCTTCCGGTTGTCTGCGTGGCCGACCCGAGGGAGTCAGAAAGGCAGCCTGCACGTCAGCCGATGCAATCCTGTCTTCGCCGCGCATGATTGTCTGCTCGATAATGACGCTGGCAGCGCGCAGTTTTTTCACTCTGCTTATGACGACAAGGTCATCGTCCAGTTTGGCCGGCAGCACATATTTGATGGCCAGATCGGCGACAGCATAAACGCCTTCACCGGCGTCAAACGCCGCATTCTGATCCATGTCGAGGACCCGCAACATGTCGGAACGCGCGCGCTCCATATAGCGCAAGTAATTGGCATGATAGACAATTCCGGAAAAATCCGTGTCTTCAAAATAGACCCGGCAGGCAAAATAGTGGCGACCATCGACAAAACGGCCATCATGCGGCTTGATGTCAGGAGGAACAGGTACGGAAACGGGCATGGCGCGGATATTAGGCCGCTGGATTCAAACGGGAAAGAGGCAATTTAAACTAGCGGTTCAACTGGGCGTGAATATGAGTCTGCTGGCCCGTCGGGAGCGGTCTAGCGGGCGCAGTTTACACAAAGAGCTGCGGACGGGTTTAGTTCCAGCCGGCGGAACATGATCGGCTCGCCGCATTGGGCACACCAGCCATATTCACCTTCCTCCAGCCGCTTGAGTGCGCCAGCTATCCCCGTCAGTTCGCTGAAACGTCGCCGCGCCTCCGCCTGAGCCATTTCCTGCTGTTGCATCGCGTCCATGCGCGAAAGGCGTCCCACGCTTTGCTGATCCAGTTCGACGGTGCCGCGCCAGCTTTCCCCTTCCGCATCCAGTGCTTTCAGTTCCTGCTGGCGATCAAGCAGGCGGGTTTTTAGCGTTGCCAGCTGATCTTCCGAGAGCCCGTCCGCGTCCATCGGACGCTAGTTTCCGGGCGGTGCCAGCAGATCCAGCGCCGCTGCGGTCATCGCTTCGGTTCCGAGTGTAACCGATTCTCGGGGCTTCACCTTGAAGAAAGGCGAATGATGAGATGGTACGGGCGCGCCCCCAGCCATTTCGCGATCGAAATCGGCTTGCGGTGTTCCACCAACGCCAAAATACACACCCGGGACGTCCGTATTGGGCGCCACAAAATAAGCAAAATCCTCGGCTCCCATGCCGCCACGCGGGCGATCATCAAATACGTCTTCGCCAAAGCGCTGTTCGAACAATGACCGGATGCGCCGTGTCATTTCCACGTCGTTATAGGTCGCCGGTGTGCTTTCCTTCGAGACCAGTACCTCCGGCAACTTGTCTTCGGGCAGACCATTCATGCGTCCGACATTCTGTGCCACACGCTTGATGCCGTTGAGCAGTTTCTGGCGGGTCTCCTCGTCATCCGCCCTCACAGTGAGCTGCATGGTTGCCCGGTCCGAGATGATGTTGTGTTTGAACCCGCTGTTGAATGCGCCGACCGTCACAACGCCGGGTTTTAGCGGGGCGATGACTCGGCTGACCAGTGTCTGCAGGTTCATGATGATCTGTGCACCCATCAGCACTGGATCCTTGCCGCGATGCGGACTGGCTCCATGCGCGCCAACACCGTGGATGATGATATCGACACTGTCGGCCGATGAATAGGTAATCGATTCCCGCAATGTCAGCTTGCCGGTTGCCGTTCCGGAGGACACATGAAAGGCGAGAGCGACATCCGGCTTTGGAAATCTCTCGTACAGGCCGTCCTCCATCATCATCCGTGCCCCGCCGAGCCGTTCTTCGGCTGGCTGGGCGATCAGCACCACCGTACCTTGCCACCGGTCCTTCAAGCCAGCCAGTTGCCGTGCCGTGCCGATGATCGAGGTGACGTGCACGTCATGACCACAAGCATGCATGACCGGCTTTTCGGTACCGTCCACACTGACCTGACGAGCCGTCGAAGAATAGGCGAGTCCGCTGTCTTCCTTGACGGGCAGACCGTCCATGTCGGCGCGCAGCAGAACGGTCGGTCCTTCGCCGTTTTTCATGACTGCAACCACACCGGTTCCGCCCACCTGTTCGGTGACGTCCCAGCCGACCGCTCGCCATTCGCGGGCGATGATCGCCGCGGTTCGCGTTTCCTTGTAGGACAGTTCCGGATTCCGGTGGAAATCGATGAACAGCGCTTCCAGCCTGGCATCATAGTCTGCCGCAATCGCTGCGCCCAATGGTGTCTCTGTCGACTGGGCATGAGCCATGGAGCCGACCATATAGGTACCTGCGGCTGCCATGGCCAAGAGTGCCTGTTTCATGAACTCCCCCTTGTCAAACGCCCCTTATGCCGGTCCGAGACGAAAAGCGCAAAGCTTGTTGCCTTCCGGATCCCGGAAATAGGCGGCATAAAAGGCCATCGGGCCATCGTCGCCCCTGACGCCGGGCGCCCCCTCATCAGCTCCACCCAGTTCTAGCCCCTTTTTGTAAAGGCTGTCGACCTGCGATCGCTCCTGCATCTGCAAGGCAATCATGTTGCCATTGCCGGGCTGCGCCTGCTCCCCGTTCCAGGGTTCGGTGAGGGCGATCGACGGGCTGTCCATATCAGTGCCGTAGAGCGTGAAACCATTCTCTTCCAGTTCCATCAGCCTTTTGGCACCCAGCTCGCCGAGCAGTCCGTCATAAAAGGTGCGTGCCTTTTCCAGATCATTGGTTCCCAGTGTCACATATCCAATCATCGCATCATCCTCCCATATTCATCTTGCAGGCGCAGAGCTTGTTGCCGTCGAGATCGCGGAAATAGGCTCCGTAAAAAACATCTGGCGCGCGCCAGCCCGGTTCGCCTTCATCCTTGCCGCCGATTTCCAGCGCCTTGGCATGCAGACGGTCAATTTCTGCCGTATCATCAAACTGCAAGGCCACCATCGTGCCATTGCCGAAACACGCGTCCTGCTCGTCATATGGTGAAGTGATACACAGCATCGGCTGACCCGGGGCCTTGCCATAAAACTGCCCTCCAAGCGGTGTCTTGAACAGCCGCTTGATATCCGTGCCTTCAAACAGGGAATCGTAAAAGGCGAACGCCTTCTCTTTATCGTTTGTTCCGAGCATTGTGTAGGCGATCATATCGTCTCTCCTTTTTGGGCTGATTCGGTTTTATAGTGAAACCTATCAGTCGCGCGGTCAGATGCAATGACCTGCGAGATCATTTGCCCGTACGTAAAAGGTTGCAAGGTTTGTCCATCGCTTTCAAAGAAAAACGCAGCGGAGCCCGAAAGCCACGCTGCGTTCTGGAATTGTGATGTGGCCGAGCGTCAGCCAGCGGGGCAATCACCTACACGTTTGCCGATATTTCTGGCGGAGATTTTCATTTTCATTGGCCCGGCATCGCCATCCATTTTGAGCACCATGTCATAGCTGCTCGAGCCGTAGTCACCGGACATGGCCATGTTCATTTCACCTGCGCCATTGTTCATGTTCTTGCAAGACATCTCGGAATCAATGGCACCACCGCTCATGGTGAATTTCTTGACTTCGCAATCGACCTCTTTCTGCGCAGCAAAGAACTCCGCGCCCGGGTCTTTGGCCATTTCTTCAGTGATGCAGGATTTGCTGACGGTCTTCTGGCCTTTCATCCTCTCGACCATACCGGCAGACATACCGTCCGACATGCCTTCGATTTCCACATCAACAATCTCGACCGTATTTTCCCATTCACCCGCTTCCAGGCTGACTTCGTTCATTTCGGCGGCCACTTCCTCGTTGGTGATTTTGCCATCGCCATCGGCGTCCGCGCCATTGTCGGCGCAGCCGGACACCAGTGCCAGGACAGCGGCAGAAGCCAGAATTTTTCTCATGAGATATCCTTCAACTTGTTTCGTTTCGGATTATTTGCCACAGGTGTGGCTGAAAGTCTTGTAAATTTGATCCTGGCTCTGTCCAGATTTGAGATGACAATGATCCCTTTTTGTTCCATAGGTCCCCAATGGCAAAACTGGTCATCAGAGAGGGTCTGGCAGAACCCGAAACCAGCGAGGATTTCGTTCCGCACAAGCCCGCTCGCCCCGAAAAATCCGAGGGCGGGAAACGCTTTGAACTGGTCAGCGATTTTCAACCATCCGGCGATCAACCCACTGCTATCGCGGAACTTGTCGAAGGGATTTCCGAGGGCGACCAGGATCAGGTGCTCCTCGGAGTCACCGGTTCGGGCAAAACTTTTACCATGGCGAAAATCATTGAAAAGCTGCAGCGACCCGCGTTGATTCTGGCCCCAAATAAAATCCTTGCCGCCCAGCTCTATGGGGAGTTCAAGAGTTTCTTTCCTGACAATGCGGTCGAATATTTTGTCAGCTATTACGACTATTATCAACCGGAGGCCTATGTCGCCCGCTCTGATACCTATATCGAAAAGGAGAGCTCGGTAAACGAGGCGATTGACCGGATGCGGCACAGCGCCACGCGGTCGCTGCTCGAACGCGATGATGTCATCATCGTGGCTTCCGTATCCTGCCTTTACGGTATCGGATCGGTAGAAACCTATTCGGCGATGATTTTCGACCTCAAAAAGGAACAGGCGGTGGATCAGCGGGACATTATCCGCAAGCTGGTTTCGCTGCAGTACAAACGCAATGATCAGGCCTTTGCGCGCGGGAACTTCCGGGTGCGCGGCGACAATCTGGAGATTTTCCCCTCGCACTATGAAGACATGGCCTGGCGGATATCCTTCTTTGGTGACGAAATTGAAGAAATTGTCGAATTTGACCCGCTGACCGGGAAAAAGGGCGCCAGCCTCAACCGGGTGCGCATCTTTGCCAATTCGCACTATGTGACGCCGGGCCCGACGATGAAACAGGCGATGGAAGCGATCAAGCTGGAACTGGGTGTGCGGCTGAAAGAGCTCGAAGCAGAGGGAAAACTGCTTGAGCATCAGCGACTCGAGCAGCGGACGAATTTCGATCTCGAAATGATTGGTGCGACCGGAAGCTGCGCCGGAATCGAGAATTATTCACGTTTCCTGACCGGGCGGCTGCCGGGGGAGCCGCCGCCGACGCTGTTCGAATATTTGCCGGACAATGCGCTGCTCTTTGTCGATGAAAGCCACCAGACCGTGCCCCAGATTGGTGCCATGTCGAAAGGCGATCACCGCCGCAAGATCACGCTTGCGGAATATGGTTTCCGCTTGCCAAGCTGTATCGACAACCGGCCGTTGCGGTTCAACGAATGGGACGCGATGCGGCCTCAGACAGTCAGCGTATCGGCAACGCCAGGAAACTGGGAGATGGAACAGACCGGCGGCGTATTCAGCGAACAAGTCATCCGGCCCACCGGACTGATTGATCCCCCTGTGGAAATCAAGCCGGTGGAAGATCAGGTCGACGATCTGATCAATGAATGCCGCAAGGTGGCAGAGCAGGGCTACCGGACGCTGGTCACCACCCTGACCAAGCGAATGGCAGAAGATCTGACCGAATTCATGCATGAAGCCGGGATCAAGGTGCGCTACATGCACAGCGATGTCGAAACGCTGGAGCGTATTGAACTGATCCGGGACCTGCGGCTGGGCGTCTATGATGTTCTTGTCGGGATCAACTTGCTGCGCGAGGGACTGGACATTCCCGAATGCGGCCTCGTTGCCATATTGGACGCGGACAAGGAAGGATTCCTGCGATCAGAAACGTCGCTGATCCAGACAATTGGCAGGGCAGCTCGCAATGTTGATGGCCGGGTCATTCTTTATGCCGACCGCATGACTGGTTCGATGGAACGGGCGCTGAACGAGACCGGACGGCGGCGCGAAAAGCAGGAAGGATATAATCTCGAGCACGGGATTACGCCGACAACCATCCGCAAGAATATCGGCGATATTGTTGCCCATGTCGCGAGCAAGGACCAGGTGACCGTGCCGATAGACGACGACACCGAACATCTTGTCGGCCACAATCTGCGCAGCCATATCGAAAGCTTGGAAAAACGCATGCGCGAGGCAGCAGCGGACCTCGAGTTCGAGGAAGCCGGACGCTTGCGGGACGAGATCCGCAAACTGGAGGCGGACGAACTGGGCGTCCCGGCAGACTTGCAGGTTGCCGCGCCAAAAGGCCGTGCCACCGAGGGACGTCCCGGAACCCGCAAGGGCAAATATGGACGGACGACCAAAAGACGGATGGGGTGACAGCTTCGGCACCGAGGGCTGCCGCCGGCCCGAAAACGCGCCACGCGATTCGGAAAAGCACCTAAGCTCCTGATCGAGAATGGAGATTTTCCCGCAGAATACCGGGATGTGAGAGATCGCCGCGTCGGTTCCGCCGGGCTGCTGCTTTTCTTTCGCGAAATTGTAACATAGTTTCAGCGTGTTACTATGAGTTACAATAGTTTACATGACTGTTCAGCCGCAATTCGACTAATGGCGACTATATCAGTTGCGTAGTGAGAAACTGAATGGCCCGGACGTTGTGCCGGCATTTTCAATCGTCAAGGAATCCATGGAGCTTGTTGTGAGCAACAATGGAACGCAGAGATCTGATTTGAATGATAGTTAGCTTTGGCCGACGGCGCCCAGGTTTCAGGGTCGCAGCTTGTCGGAACGAAGGCAGGGGACAGGCTGGTGTAGTGTTTTGGCTTGTCCCCTGATCCTGAAAGTCAGGAACAAAAATTGAGAACAGGTCCGGCAATCCGTCTAACGGGGGCTTTCAGGGGGTTTGTAAGCCGCCGGACACTGGGAGCAGGGCCGGGCGCGCCAGTTGTGTTTTGCGCGACCGCCCTGCTTTTATTTTGCATCCCGGAATTTGGTGGATCGGAAGAGACCGTCCGCTAGCTCGCATATTTGACCGAACAGCCATAGGCGCGGGTGTTCGCCATCTGGATCGGCTTGCCGGCTTTCAGATCGTTGAGCGCCGCCACTACATGATTGCGGGCACCCTTGATATCAGCCGGATTGGCCGTTGGCTTGTCATCGATACCACCTTGATAGACAAGCGTCCCTGTACCGTCGATCACATACATGTGCGGCGTAGTCCGGGCGCTATAGGCCTTTCCGACCAGACCCTTCACATCAAGCAGATAATGACTGGCCTTGTGCTCCTGATCTGCGAACAGCTTTTGGGCTTCCTCGCCGCTCATATGCCCCTGCTTGCCGGGAGCGCCGCTGTTTATGGTGAGCCAGACTGCGCCCTGTTTCCGCGCTGCGGCCTGGGTTTTCTGCATATCGCCACCGTTATAATGTTTCTTGACGAACGGGCATCCCGGATTGTGCCATTCAAGCACCACGGTTTTGCCCCGGAAGCTGGAGAGTTGAACCGTTTTGCCATACATGTCGGTCAGCTTGAAATCCTGCGCAATGGCGCCGTTTTTCTGCGCGCCGGCTACGGGTTGGGCTATCGCGACAATGGCAAGCGATGTGAAGGCGGCGGTGGTCAGGTTTTTCAGCATTGGTGGCTCCTTTTAGGTCTGGCTGGCATTGGCCATGCGTTCTGAGGGATTGACCAGATCGGTAAGTGTGCCGACGGTCAGGATCTGGGGCAGGATGACCGGCTCTTCACCAGGGGCGTAAAACAGATATAACGGCACACCGGCACGGCCATGCTTCTCCAGGAACTTGCTGATCTCTGGATCCGGACGGGTCCAGTCTCCCATCAGTACAGCCACGTTGGCGGCAGCAAAAGCGTCCGCGGTTTCCTGGCGCTGTACGGCTGTGGCCTCGTTGGCCTTGCAGGTGATGCACCAGTCGGCAGTGAAATAGGCGAATACCGGTTGCCCTTCGGCACGCAGTTCGGCGAGCCGGGCTTCCGCAAACGGTTCGCTGGGCAGGGTAGCCGTCGAAGCACTGGCAACCCGGTGTTCGTCCATGGCTTCGTCACCTGGAAGAAGGGCTATGCCGCCAATGATTGCCGCAGTCGCAGCTGCTGTGCTCAACACGCCGCGAGACAGACCTTTTGTTTGTCCACCGCCAAACCACCACAAAACAAGCGAGATAAAAAGCAAGAAAATCAGCGCGACACCCAGCGCATCGGGACCGATCTGGCGACCGAGCAGCCAGATCAGGCCAATCGCCGTAAGAAACATCGGAATCGCCATGATCTTGCGGAAGCTGTCGAGCCAGGCACCGGGTTTAGGCAGGCGATTGCGGACGGCGGGCACAAAGGCGATGAGCAGGAATGGCAGCGCCAGACCAACGCCCAGTCCAGCGAAAATGATGAGCGCAGCTATCGGGGGCAGAACGATCGTCGCGCCGAGGGCTGCTGCCATGAAGGGGCCGGTGCACGGCGTCGCGACAAAGGCAGCCAGAGCACCTGTCCAGAATGATCCTGCCGAGCCGTCTTTTTGCGTCAGCTTGTTGCCGAAGTTGACGTTGGGCAGTTCAAACAGCCCGGCGAGGTTCAAGCCGATCGCCGTGACAAGTGCGAGCAGCACAAAAATGATCCTTGGGTCCTGCAGCTGGAACGCCCAACCAACCGCCGCACCGCTGGCGCGCAGTGCCAGCAGCAGGGCGCCCAGTGCGGTTGCCACGACAACCACGCCGGCGGTATAAGCCAGCGCATCACGGCGCACGATGCTCTCGTCGCCACCCGCCTTTGCGAGGCTGATCGCCTTGAGGCTGAGAATTGGGAAGACGCAGGGCATCAGATTGAGCAGAAGTCCACCCAACACCGCGCCGCCCAGTGCGAGCAGCAATAGCGATGCCTGGGACTGGCCATCGCCAAGTCCCGCGATATTGTTGCCAACAAATGGAACGCCGGACATATCCACCGCGCCGCTGCTGGCATTCAGCGACAGTCCCATGTCGGGGCCGACTTTCAACACGCCGCTAATCTCGTCGAAACCGTCTCCGCGGGCAGCCGTTTCGATGATCAGGCGATCGCCATCGCGGTTCACCTTTTGCGGTGCGCCATAGTCTACAATACCGTCTTCGCGAATGAAGAAATAGGGATCGGAAATGTCAATATTTGCCGGAAAGGGTACCGACAGGCGAAAAACATCATTTTCCACGCCGAATGTCGCGGCGCTGCCCAGCCGGCGGGGCAGGGCCTTGCGATAGGCGTTGAACGCGCTGTCCAGCGCGACTGCAGCATCGGGTCCGACCACCTCCAGATCGATGGCAAGCTCATCCTGTTCGGGCACGCAGATCTCATCGGTACAGGCGAGCCATTCCGACTTGACCGAAATCGGCAGCGGGCCGGGTTTGACCCGCTCCGATACGACCAGGTTGACCAGCACGGCATAGTCGCCCTTGTAGATATAATTCATGATGCCGGAGATCAGCAGGGTGTCAGGCACCGGATATTGCGCATTGCCAGCCGTGACACCATCCGGAAGCGTCCAGTCGAAACTCATGCCGATCCCTGCGTCTCCGGGATTTTCCCAATAGCCGTGCCAGGTCGGCTTGGGTGTCATGACAAAGGCCAGTGTTACACTCTGTCCCGCCTGGATCTGCCGGGATTCGGCGACCAGCCTGGCCGGGACGTTCAGTTCTCTTTCTCCGGCGGTTGCATTTGGCAGTGCTTGTTCAATTGTGAGGTTTTGGGCCCGCGCCGGGCTCACGCTCAAAACAAGAGAGAAGAACAGCGCCGCAAACAGCGTCTGCATCGCGGTTATCCAGTTGGCTCTCGCCCGGCTTTTGGTCGACAAAAACTTGTCCGTCATGAAAACTCACCATTTCGCTTGTATAGATATTTAGGCTATCAGCCGTGCTCTTGCCATAGTTGCTTTTGATCAATGGGAATAATTCGTGCGTTTGACCAAGTTTGTTACACTATTTACCGGACTAATCACCTTGTCATCGGCAGCGAGTGCGGAACATCGCAGCGAGAGCCAAAAAGCGCCACCGAGCCTGGTCATCGCGATTTCAGTCGACCAGTTTTCTTCCGATCTTTTCAGTGAGTATCGCAGCACGTTCGAGGGCGGATTAAAGCGTCTGGCCGGAGGCGTGGTGTTCCCGTCTGGCTATCAGGCGCATGCCGCGACTGAAACCTGTCCCGGACATGCCACCATCATGACCGGAACCCATCCCGGGCGGGCAGGGATCATCGCCAATAACTGGATCGACCTGAGAGTCGCGCGCGAAGACAAGACGGTCTATTGCGCCGAAGACGAACGCATTGCCGGGACCAGCTTCGGCGCAATCACCGCAGCAACGCAAGGCCCCTACATTGCTTCCGCTTGGCATCTTTTGGTGCCGACATTGGGTGAGCGACTCAAGAAGACATCGACCGAGTCCCGCAATGTGGCGGTATCGGGCAAGGATCGTTCCGCCTTGATGATGGGCGGCAATGATGTGGATGCAGTCTACTGGTGGAAGCGCAAGGGCTTTGACACATTAAGCAACCGCGAAATCGCGCCGCCGATTATGTCTCTAAATGACCGGATTGCCAGCTATATCGATCAGGCTCGTGGACCCTATCCAGTGCCAGCCCATTGCGCCGCCCGCACCAGTCAAATTGTTGTGAGCGACGAACAGTCTGTCGGCACATATGATTTCCGGCGGCCCGAGGGCGCGTCCCGGATATTTCGCGGTTCACCGGATTTTGACAAGGTCACGATCCAGGCTGCGATAGCGCTCGTCGATTCCATGAAACTGGGGCAGAACGCGGCGACAGACATATTATCGGTGGGACTGGCTGCGACCGATTATATCGGGCATGCCTTCGGTACCGGGGGCCTGGAAATGTGCATCCAGATGGCCGAACTCGACAAGAATTTGAACATCTTCTTCAACCATCTGGATGAGGCGGGGATCGACTATATAGTGATGCTTACCGCCGATCATGGCGGCCATGACCTGCCTGAACGCCTGCGGCTGCAAGGCGTGCCCGATGCCGAGCGGATTGACCCCAATCTCAATGCCAGATTTGTCGGCCAACAGGTCAAGGACATATTGGAAGACAGTTCGGACGCGCAGTATCTCCATGCCGACAGTCCGTTTGGGGATTATTATGTCAGCCTGGATCTCCCTGCGGAAAAGCGCGCGCAAGTCAAAAAACTCGCGATGACAATGTTTACCGAGCATCCGCAAGTGGAAGCAGTGTTCGACCACGACATGTTGTCGGCCATGCCAATGCCGGGCGCACCGGTGGAAGAATGGACCATGGCAGAGCGGACCAGGGCATCATTCCATCCGGAGCGGTCTGGTGATTTCATCGTTCTGCTGAAGAAAGCCGTAACCCCGATCGCCTCGGGTGGTCCCGGCTATGTGGCGACGCATGGCAGCCCGTGGGATTATGACCGCCAAGTCCCGATCCTGTTCTGGCACAGGGACCTTGCCCACTTTGAACAGCCGCTATCCGTCAAGACGGTGGATATTGCGCCCACTTTGGCCGCGCTGATTGGTGTGGAAATTCCCGAAGACGAGATTGATGGCCAGTGCCTCGATATCGATGGCGGAACGGCCAATAGCTGCGGGCGCTGATGCCCGGTTGCTAGCGTCGTTCGTAGCGTGACAGTCCGCGGCCGAGACTGTTATTGGCTATGCGGATCTGGTCTCCGCTCCAATCGGCGACAAACCAGGTATTGCGTTGCACACCATTTGCGAGACCGGCATTGTTGGAGTGAATATTCAGTCCGGAAGAGCTGTGGTCGCGCCCTTCCGCTGCGACAGCGATAAAAGCACTGTAGTTTTCCTTGTTCTGTCCCTGCACGAAAACATTATTGGCAATGGTTCCAGTCGCGCCTGCAGGCAGATCAATCATATAGTTGGTTGCACGGCCCCGGGTGTCGTCAAAACTGTTGCCAGTGATCGAAACCCGCGGCGCGCGGCTTTTGACATAGTGACCGCCGCTGCCTTGCTCGAAACGTGAATTGCGGACAGTCAGTGATCCGAACCCGCCGATATAGACACTGTGCGCGCAGGACAGGCCACGATCACATCGACCCAGGCGCTGGAAAGTGGACCGGGTTATAACAATTTCCGCCGACGGATCGTCCGCGCTGAGAATGCCCTGCTCTGCATTTCGGAACAGGGCATTGTTGATATACAGATCTCCTTTCTCGATACGGATCCCTGCGCCATTACCATCCGGAACCTGCTGGTTCTGAAAGATGATCCCGTCGATTGTTGCGGCTTTGCCCCGCAAAACGAGACTGGCCTTGCCTTCGCAAATTCCGCCATCGAGGATCGTCTGACCCGCAATTTCCGCCCGATAGGTAATGCGTCCGGCGGTCTGGACTGCGCAGTCCCCATAGGCACCTGGCGCGATGACAATCGTGGCGTCATTGCCGCCAATGGCCTCGACAGCGTCCCCGAGACGGTAAAAGCCCTGACCGCTTTCAGCTATTGTGAATGCCGGACGGCTTTCTTGCGATGCGGCGGGAATAGCCACGACCAGCGCCAGCGCCGACATGGTGATAATTTTCGAAGGAATGTTCAATGTCTGATGCTCCGGAAGCTGTTTTATCATCATTGCCATGATCTTTAGGCGGGACATGTCCGCACAACAATATGCCCCCTTACTCTGTCCCAAATGAATTCACGCTGAGGCAAAGAAGTTAACAGCGGTCACCAACTGTAAAACCTGATAAATTCTGTCTCAAATCGGGACGGTGACGGGTTACGGAGGTGGCTATATGGTCAAGACTTTGTTAACAGCCGATTTCAGGGTCACATTTTGCGCGTTTGTAATCGTGCGTAGAGGAATGCAAGACAATGAAAAAAGCAATTTTGAGTACAGCTGCCATTGCGGCATTCGCTGTCGCGGGTTCGGCTAATGCCGCCATCGTGACCGGCGAGTTGACCGGTGGTAGCGCGTTTAATAATGGCGGGGTTTTTCAAGAGTTTACTCCAACAATTGTGGGCAATAACCATCAGCAATCCAACAATCTGTTCGCGTTCAACGAGAATCAGGCCGTAACATTGGCGGCAGATGTGGCGGGTGTCACAGCAGGAACGGTTGTCGACAGTCATTATGTATTTTTCGATCCCGGCCCGAGTCGTCGGGGAATCGGTTATGTCGACTTCAACAGTGAAATTCTGGGGGTCCTGATTACGCAGGCCGATATGGACGCGACCGATGCCCTTCTGGGACTGGGCAGCGTCAACTATGTCAGCGTCAATCTGCGCGGGCTGGAAAATGCCGACAGTTTCAGTGTTGTTGGCAATCGCCTGAATATTGACTGGAGGGCATCACGGCCTGGTGACTATGTGCGTGTTCTGACTGCCACTGCAGTGCCGGAACCAGCCAGTTGGGCCATGATGATCGGTGGCTTCGGACTGGTCGGTGGTGCGATGCGCCGTCGTCGGAAAATGACCACGAACGTCAGTTACGCCTGACTTTCAAGACAGATCAAATTCTGAAAAGCCGGTTCCGCGAGGAGCCGGCTTTATTCGTTGAGATTGGGACGCAGCCATTGCCGCGCCCGATCCAGCGGGACGTCCCGCCGGGCGGCATAGTCTTCCACCTGGTCTTCACCAATGCGTGCCACCCCGAAATAGTCTGCTTCCGGATGACCGAAATAGAAACCTGATACCGCCGCCGTCGGGGTCATCGCAAAGCTGCTGGTCAGTTCAATCCCGGTATGAGTGGTGGCATCGAGCATGTCGAACAGGACAGGTTTGAGGCTGTGGTCAGGACATGCCGGATAGCCCGGAGCGGGACGAATCCCCTGATATTGTTCCTGGATCAGCGCCTTGTTGTCGAGATCCTCCTCCGCGGCATATCCCCACAAATCTTTGCGCACATGTTCGTGCATGCGTTCGGCAAAGGCTTCTGCCAGGCGGTCCGCGAGCGCCTTGAGCAGGATGCTGTTATAGTCATCCTTATCCGCTTCGAAACGCGCCACATGTTCGTCGATGCCGTGTCCGGCGGTAACTGCGAACCCACCGATCCAGTCATCGGCCGTATCGACAAAATCCGCGAGGCAATTGTTGCTGCGCCCAGCCCGCTTGTTGACCTGCTGCCGGAGCATGGGGAGGGCGATTTCCTCGTTTTCCGGAGACACCATGATGTCATCGCCATTCCGTCTGGCTCGCCACAGTCCCGCGACTCCTTTGGCGGTCAGCCACTTCTCACGGATGATCCGGTCGAGCATGGCTTCGGCATCGCGAAACAGATCGCTGGCGCTTTCCCCGACGACCTCGTCGGTCAAGATCGCCGGATAGGTGCCGGCCAGTTCCCAGGCCCGGAAGAAGGGCGTCCAGTCGATATAGTTGCGCAGGTCTGCCAGATCCCAGTCGTCATAGACATGCAGTCCCGGTTGCAACGGCGCCGGAGCCTTGCGGGACATGTCCAGCTGCGCCGCGTTGGCGCGCGCTTCGTCAAGTGCCGCAAGCTTCTTGGCGGTCTTGCCAGCGCGGGCGACCCGGACATTTTCATAGTCCGCCCGCGTTTCCGCTACAAAGTCGTCCGCCTGCGTTTCGCTGACCAGCCGGGAGGCCACCCCAACCGCGCGGCTGGCATCGAGAACATAGACGGTCGGTCCCGAATAGGCCGGCTCAATGCGCAGGGCCGTATGCGTTTTGGAAGTTGTGGCACCACCTATGAGCAGCGGCAGCTGCATCTCGGCTCGCTCCATCTCCTCGGCGACTGTGACCATTTCATCGAGCGACGGCGTGATCAGGCCGGACAGGCCAATCAGGTCTGCATCATTTTCATTGGCCGCCGTCAATATGTCGGTCCACGGAACCATCACACCCAGGTCGATGACTTCAAACCCGTTGCACTGCAGGACCACACCGACAATATTTTTGCCGATGTCATGCACGTCTCCTTTGACCGTGGCCATGACGACCTTGCCCTTGCCTTTGGCACCTTCTTCCTTTTCCGCCTCGATATAGGGGAAGAGGTGGGCGACAGCCTTCTTCATTACCCTGGCCGACTTCACTACCTGGGGCAGGAACATTTTCCCGCTTCCGAACAGGTCACCAACGACATTCATGCCGTCCATCAGCGGACCTTCGATCACTTCGATTGGCCGCCCGCCGGCATCCTTGACGGAAACCCGCATTTCTTCAGTGTCTTCAATGATGTGGGCGTCAATGCCCTTGACCAGCGCATGTTCCAGCCGCTTGACAACATCATAGCCACGCCATTCGGCGGCCGCTTTTTCGGCTGCCTTGTCGGTGCCGCGGAATGTTTCAGCCAGGGTGATCAACCTGTCCGTCGCATCGCCGCCGTCCTTCGGCTCCCGGTCCAGTATCACGTCTTCGCAATGTTCGCGCAGAACCGGGTCGATATCGTCATAAATGTCCAGCTGACCGGCGTTGACAATGGCCATGTCGAGCCCGGCCGGGATGGCGTGGTAGAGAAAAATGCTGTGCATCGCCCGGCGCACCGGTTCGTTGCCACGAAAACTGAAGGAGAGGTTGGAAAGCCCGCCGGAAAAATGGACATGGGGGCAGCGCGCCTTGATTTCGGCCACGGCTTCAATGAAATCCAGCCCGTAGCGGCGATGCTCGTCTATCCCGGTCGCCACCGCGAACACATTGGGATCGAAAATGATGTCCTCGGGTGGAAAGCCAATGCCGGTAAGCAACTTATAGGCCCGCTCACAAATCTCGACTTTGCGGTCTTTGGTGTCCGCTTGTCCGGTTTCATCAAAGGCCATAACGACGACCGCGGCGCCGTAGGACATGCACTTGCGGGCGTGGGCGAGGAACTCTTCTTCGCCTTCCTTCATCGAAATGGAATTAACGATCGGTTTGCCGGACACGCATTTGAGTCCAGCTTCGATTACGGACCATTTGGAACTGTCGATCATGACCGGTACGCGGGCGATATCGGGTTCCGCCGAAATCAGCTTGAGAAAGGTCGTCATGGCCATTTCGGCATCAAGCAGACCTTCATCCATGTTGACATCGATTATCTGCGCGCCGTTTTCCACCTGCTGGCGTGCGACTTCCACTGCGGCCTCATAGTCATCGTTGAGGATGAGCTTCTTGAACCGGGCCGAACCGGTGACATTGGTGCGTTCGCCAATATTGACGAAGCTGGTGGAAGAGGAACTGGCGGTCATGTTGGCATTTGTCTCACTGTCCGAAATTTTCGGTTTCCTGCTCAAGAAGGCATAGGGATGGGCTTCCGGTGGCGCGGGGTTCAGGCTGCCATGGAAAAGGGCTCGAGCCCGGCGAGGCGGGTCCGAACCTTTGCGGAAGGAACGGCGCGGGGAGCTGCTTGACCGACAATGTCGGCAATTGCCCGGATATGATCTGGTGTGGTTCCGCAGCAGCCGCCAACGATATTGACAAGGCCATCATCCAGCCATTCCGAAATGAGTCCGGCTGTCTGTTCCGGCGTCTCGTCATACTCGCCCAGTTCGTTGGGAAGGCCGGCATTGGGATACGCCATTACCAGAGTATCGGCTTCTTTCGCGAGCATCACCAGATGTGGCCGCAGCTGATCTGCTCCGAACGAGCAGTTTAGGCCGATTGTAACCGGTTCAAGATGCCGCACGGCATGCCAGAAAGCTTCCACTGTATGCCCGGACAAATTTCGTCCCGAAAGATCGGTCAGGGTCATCGAGATCATCAGCGGAACATCGCGGTCACAGGCTTCTGCTGCTTCGCGAGCGGCCATGCCCGCACATTTGGCGTTCAGCGTATCGAAAATCGTTTCGATCAGCAGGAAATCGACGCCGCCTTCAATCAGCGCATCGCACTGTTCACGATAGACGCGCTTGAGATAGTCATAGTCGATTTCCCGAAATCCGGGATCGTTGACATCGGGGGACAGTGAGAGAGTCTTGTTGGTGGGGCCGATGGATCCGGCGACAAAACGCTTTCTGCCATCCTTCGCCTCCGCCTTTTCGCACGCCTTGCGCGCGATTTGGGCCGAGCGCAGGTTCAGATCGCGGACAAGATGTTCGCACCCATAATCGGCCTGGCTGATTTCGGTCGAGCTGAACGTGTTGGTCTCAACAATATCCGCCCCGGCTTCCAGATAGGCCGTGTGGATGGACTCAATGATATCCGGCCGGGTCAGACTCAGCAGATCATTATTGCCTTTCTGGTCGTCGGCAAGCTCCAGCGTGCCCCGATAGTCGCGTTCTCCCAGTCCATGATCCTGAATAGCGGTCCCGTATCCGCCATCGAAAACGAGTATCCTGTCAGCTGCTATCTCGCGCAATTGTTCCGCTGGACTGGTCATGCCGCTTTCTCCTCGGCTTTGCCATCAGGCCGTTTGCCCAGAAGGTGGCAGATCGCATAACTGAGCTCTGCCCGGTTGAGCGTGTAGAAGTGGAACTGGCGAACCCCGCCGGCATAGAGTTTGCGGCAAAGTTCCGCTGCGACCGTGGCGGCGATCAGCTGGCGCGCTGCGGGATGGTCGTCCAGGCCCTCGAACAGGTCGTTCATCCAGCCGGGGATCTCAGCACCGCACATGCCGGCAAATTTGCGGGTCTGCGCGACGTTTGAAACGGGGAGGATGCCCGGCACGAGTTCGGCATCAATCCCTGCCTTTGTTGCGTCTTCACGAAACCGGAAAAAGGCTTCCGCAGTGAAGAAAAACTGCGTGATTGCACGACTCGCGCCAGCGTCGAGTTTACGCTTCAGATTGTCGAGATCCGACTGCGGGCAATTGGCTTCCGGGTGGGTTTCGGGATAGGCCGCCACCGATATTTCGAACGGCGCAATTTCCTTCAGACCGGCGACCAAATCGGCGGCGCTGGCATATCCTTCCGGATGCGGGATGAATTTCGCACCTTCGGCCGGCGGGTCTCCCCGCAAGGCGACGATGTGCCGGACTCCGGATTCCCAATAGGCTTCGGCCACCTGCGCAATTTCTGCTTTGCTGGCATCCACGCAAGTCAGATGCGCGGCGGCCGGTATGCGCGTTTCCTTTGCAATGCGCGCGACGGTGGCGTGAGTCCGTTCTCGTGTGGATCCGCCCGCGCCGTAAGTAACGGACACAAAACGCGGCGCTAGTGGCTCCAGCGTGACTACGCTGTCCCACAATGTCTTTTCCATCTTTTCCGATTTTGGCGGGAAAAACTCGAACGACACTTCGGCATCGCCGTTCAGTCCGGCAAATAACGGTGTGTCAATTGCGCGCTTCGCTTCTTCCAGCTGGCTTAAACCTAATGGGGGAATGTGATCAGTCATGCGCTTTCTCTGCGGTTTTGGGGTTCGCCACGGGACATTTCAATGCCCGAGGGGTGGTCGATGCCCGAGGGCTGGATCCGGCTGAGATCGGATTTGCGTCCAACCCATATCTTGACGGTCAGCTTGCCGCCATCCAGCGAACGGGACTGGGCAAGGTCGATGCCAGCCTGTTTCAGCCAGCGGTTCATGCTTTCATCGGAAAACCCAAGTCGCGCATGGGCATGTTCGGTGCGAAGTTCCTCATGATCATGCGCTGCGAAATCGGCAACAATGATGAAACCGCCGGGACTCAAGACTCTGGAGACTTCTTCCAGCACGGCTTCCGGATGCTGCGCATAGTGCAAGACCTGGTGCATGATAACACTATCAATCTTGCTGTCTTTCACCGGCAGCCGGTTGAAATCGCCCAGCTTCAATTCGGTTTTGCGGGTCAGACTTGTCTGACCTGACGGGCTGCCATCATCATCGAGCAATTTGGCGCGAGCGAGTCTGAGCATCTCCGGGCTGTTGTCGAGTGCGGTTATCTGCTCAGCATGCGGCCCAAACAGTTCGACCATTCGTCCGGTTCCCGTTCCGATATCGAGCATGTGACCCAGGCTCAGATCCTTGACGAGCGCCAGCATCGCCTTTTCGACTTTGTCTTCCGGTAAATGCAGCGAACGGATGGCATCCCATTCCGCCGCATGAGCGGCAAAATACTGTTCAGCCATTTCTGCGCGTTTCTTGCGGACGAGCGTCAGCTTGGCCTCATCAGAAGCGGCCTGTTCGGATGAGCGGATGCTCTCGGACCGGAAAATCCGCTGTAAAATTTCCAGAGCCGGTGCTTTACCAGGGCGCAGGAACACCCAGCTACCTTCTTTGCGCCGCTCTGCGAGCCCTGCCTCATCCAATATGCGGATATGTCTCGAGATCCGCGGCTGGCTTTGTTCCAGAATCTGCGCCAGCTCGCCAACGGCAAGCTCCATTTTCAGCAACAGCAGCATGATTCGAACCCGTGTGGGATCGGCAAGCGCTCGAAAAATGGTCAATATGTCATCCATAAGCCATCTTATATAAAGAAATCTTTATATCTGGTCAATTGCTTAGATTTATTGGGTTTGCGGAGCTCAAAGTTGGCGAGTTTACAAGAAATATCATGATATCACCGACTCGTGAAACGGTTGAATATTGATATATGGTTTTGATCTCGCTAATGACTTTCGCCACAACCGGACGGAGGGATTTTTTGTCGTTCGTTTGTTGGTTTTATGAGGAAAATTAGAGGGTTTACCCAAATGAAAAAAGTTACAACATCAATCGTACTTGCTGCTGCTCTCGGACTGGCTGCTTGTTCCGGTGCAGAAAATGCCGAAGCCGGTGCTGAAGAAGCTGTAGAAGGCATGGAAGCAACTGCTGAAGAAGCTGCTGACGACGCCATGGACGCTGCGGAAGGTTCTGCTGACGCCATGGGCGAAGCTGCTGCTGAAGCTACCGAAGAAGCTGGTGCCGATGCTGCCGAAGCTGCTGAAGGTTCGACCGACGCGATGACCGACGCTGCTGACAAGGCGAAGAGCGCCGCTGAAGCTGCCGGTGACGCTGCTGATGCTGCTGGCGAAGCTGCCGACAAGGTGAAGGCTGCTGCAGACAAAATCGGCGGCTAATTGCTGATCCGACAGATATGAAGAGGGGCTGCCTGCGGGTGGCCCTTTTTTATTTGGGGTCCTGCTTGGAAATCGCGAGCATCCGGGCTAAATCCCAGCCATGGGCATTTCAACATTCAGAAGCATATTCACCGCTGGCATAGTGACGCTGGCGACCGTCAGTGCGTGCGGTCCGGCAGAAAATGATCCGGGTCCCGGCGGCGTGACTGTAGGCGAGGCGAAAGCACTCGATGAAGCGGCCGAGATGCTGGACGAACGCAATGCCATTCTTTTGGAAGGTGATGATACCGGTTCTGCCGGCGACCCCGAGTGAAGTCTGGCTCATCTCAGCGCTGATGATACCGCGCGACAGCCCGCGTGACAGATTGCATCAGCTGCATGCGTTCCGGGATCGGTGCCGTTGTATTGCCGAGCATCACCGCAACCGCATAGCGGGTCCCGTCGGGGGCGGTCATGATGCCGACATCATTATATCCCGTTGATACCGCGCCGAGAACCTGGCCTGTGCCGGTTTTGTGCAGAAAGCCCCAGCCGGCGGGAACACCTGCTTTCAAGCGTTTCGGACCACTCCTTGTCCGGGTGAGAATGGACTGGAGCAGCCGGGTTGAGTTTTCCGAAAGCAGTTTGCCGCGGGCCATCTTGTCGAGCGCATCGACAATCGCACCTGGCGTGGCGCCGTCAATCGGATCTGCGAGATAATCGGCAAGCGCCTGTTTTCGGCGCTCAATCGGCAGATTGGCCCGGGCTGTATAGAATTTCCGGCCTTTGGACAGCTCCTGGTTCCAGGTAAGACCGGCGATCCGGCTCTGCATCAGACGCTCGCCGGGACCAAATTTGATCTGTCCCAGACGGCTTCTGCGGATAAAATCATTCACAGCGTCCGGTCCGCCGGCATGACGGAGCAACGCATCATTGGCGGTATTGTCGCTTTGCGCCAGCGCGCGATCCAGCAATGTATAGACGGATTTGGTGACAGCCCCTTGCCGTGCGACTTCCCGCGCGAGCGGTTGATAGAATAAGGTCAGGTCATCGGGACCGATACGGATGGAATCCGACAGGGAGATTTCGCCTCGGTCGACCTTGTGCAATACGGTCATCGCCACCCACAATTTGGATACGCTTTGCTGGGGGAAATTCTCATTGGCGCGCTGGCCAATTTCCCAGCTCTGACCGGATTTCGAAGAATCAATGCGCTTGATTGCTATGCCGGTCTTCCCGGGGAAAGCCCGCCAGAGTTCAAAAATCTCCCGCTCGAGGGCCGGACTTGGTTGAGTGTTGGCGAAGGTCACGGGAGGCCGTGCCCTGGGTTTCGCTTGCTTGGTAGGAGCAGGAGGCGCCTTGGCGCGTTCCACAGTGACGGGAGCACTGCCCTGCGAGGGCGCCACGCAGGCGGAAATGCTACAGGAGATTATGATCGTCGCGAGATATCGAAAATATGTCATAGGATCCAACTCATACCCTGATTGCCTCCGGGAAAGCGGTCGATGACCCGGGCAACCACCTTCGATCATCACCCTACGTACAACCCGAACGGTTAACAGAGACAAAACGCGGGTTTGCGACGAACGATTCTCTTCTTGCGACCAAATGTGCCGGGAATTCTAGCGGATTCCGGTAAGCTGTTCAGTTCTCGTCCTGTGTGAGCAGTTGATCGGGCCGTGCCAGACCAAAATTGAATCGGCGGGTAACCGTATAATCCAGTGTATTCACAATGAAGTAGGACAGGGTCCAGCGGAGACGGTTCAACAAGGATTTCCGGGATTTGTGCAGTTCAGCTGTGATATGCTGCGCGTCCTTGCGCATTTGGTTCACCAGCTCCCGCGCGTGATCCGCAAATGCGGGGTCTTCAATGCGCACCATCATTTCGACATTGATGAACAGGCTGCGGATATCGAAATTGGCTGAACCTATGTAGACAGCGTTGTCGACGATAACCATTTTCATGTGCAGTCGTCGCGGCTGATATTCGTATATTTTCGCTTTGCGTTTGAGCAAATAGCCGTAGAGGAGGCGGCTGGCCCCTATGGTGGCGCCATTGTCGGTCTTGCCTGCCAGCAACAGACGACTGTCTCCACCCTTTTTGGACAGCCTCGCGATGCGGCGCAGTAGACCCTGACCCGGCGAAAAATAGGCCGCGACAAGATCGAGGCGTGTCCCCGATTCGAGATCATTTTTGATCGACCCGGCCCATCGGCTCAGCCGATTGCTCGGACCTCCGAGCAGCCAGCGAAACGCGCCATCTCCCGCGTCCCAGTTACGGACCATCTTCTGCAGTGCAAGTATATTGCCATTGTTTTGATGAACCCAGTTGGACAGCTGTTCATACCATTGCAGCAAAGCTGCAATTTCGGGCCCTTCGATGACAACGCCGACATCTTCCCAGTTTGTCGTATCGTCTTCGTCCTCTTCGCCGACATCCGGCTGGTCGAAATAGGTTTCCGTCAAATTGAACCCGCCAACAAGCGCTAGCGACTGGTCGGCAATTGTCATTTTTTGATGGTTTCGCACCAGATAGCTGGTGGAAAAACGCGGACTGAATACTCCAAACTTTGCGCCGGCGGAGATCAAAGGATCAAAAAAATCTCGCGGCGTTCCATTGGATCCAAAACTGTCAATCATCAGTTCGACGGAAACGCCGCGCTTGCAGGCCTCGACGAGCTTGCCCAGCACCATCGCACCGAACGCATCATCCTCAAACATATAGTAAAAGAGATGCAGGCTTTGCGTTGCGCCATCAATGACCTGCGTCAGCGCGGCCCGGCGATCTTGCGCATCGTGCACCAGTCTCAGGCGGTTGTCCCCGATATCGAACCATTGTGGCTCATATTCCGAAAGAGAGACCTGACTGTCCATTCGAGCGATTTAGGCGATCCCCATGGCGGTCGCAACACCAGCCTGTTCCGGGGTCTTCAAGGCTGACAGGTTTGTTGACAAAAGCTGGCGGAAACCCTAGATGCTCCTTTCATTTTCGAGAAACTTAAAGAATCAGGAGCGGCTTATGGCTCGCGTTACCGTTGAAGATTGCGTGGACAAGGTCACCAATCGTTTTGATCTGGTGCTGTTTGCGGCGCAGCGTGCGCGCGAGATTTCCGGCGGTGCGGAACTGACCATTGATCGCGATCGGGACAAAAACCCGGTGGTTTCATTGCGCGAGATTGCCGAAGAAACGATCAAGCCGGACGAGCTCGAAGACAGCCTTATCCAGTCGCTGCGCAAGGTACAGGTTGACGATGACGATGCGCCGGATGAAATCGGTTCTATCAGCCAGTCTGCTGAAGCACTGCGCCTGACGGCGGCCGCCCCGCCCCGCAGCGCCGGTGTTCCCGGAGAATATGGCGCCAACCGCCGCTAAAGCAAAAAAACACAGATTGCAAAACCGGGCGGTGCTTTCAGGAGTGACCGCCCGTTTTCTTTGGAACTTGGGTGCCTGGTCGAAACGGTTCGACAAGGCTCCATCCTAGCCCGGACGGCTGGTCGGATTGGTATTCATCCAGGCCGATGGTCATGCCCTTATGTCCGTCTTTGGGCTGTGCAACATAGGTCCCGAACAGGCGATCCCAGACTGTCAGGAAAAAACTGAAATTGCTGTCCGTTTCGGACCGGCGCACCGAATGATGCACGCGGTGCATGTCCGGGGTGACCATCATCCAGCGCAAGATGCGATCCGCTTCTTGGGGCAAACGAAAATTCGCATGATGAAACAGCGATGCGGCGTTCAAAATGACCTCGAACAGAAACACGGCGATCGCTGCCGGGCCGATCGCGACAATACACAGCAGTTTCCAAATCATGGAGAGGACGGCTTCCACGGGGTGAAAGCGGACCCCGCTGGTGACGTCGAGGTCACGATCGGCATGATGGATCTTGTGGAAGCGCCAGAAAAGGGGAACCTTGTGGAATGCCACATGCTGGGCGTAGATCAGCAGGTCGAGCAACAAGAAGGCGATAACGACTTCCGCCCACAGCGGGAGCTCGACCATCGCCAGCAGGCCCCATCCATTTTGCGCGGCGACCAGTGCCATCCCGATTGCGAGAATGGGCATGGAGATACGCAGCAACACCGTTCCGGCCACGACCAGTCCGAGATTTGTGAGCCAGCGCGGTCCCCGCGGCTGAACCCGGCGTTTTTGCGGCATCAGCGCCTCAAGCAGTGCCATGAGCACGAAGATGCCGGCAAAGACCCCCAGCCGGATGGCATTTTCGTAAGGTGCCAGCAGTTCCATCCCGTCATCATGCAGCGATAATCGCGGGACGCAAGGAGTCTTTGCGCGGCGCGGGAATGGAGGCGGTCAATTATTGGCGCTAGCCGGATTTATCCATTGCAAAATGCAGGCTATTCCTCCGGCGGCGGCGCATCGCGCCACCGATCAGACCAAATCCGCCGATCATCATGGCCCAGCTACCCGGTTCCGGCGTGGGACTGGCAGAGGCATAGTCAATGACGACCGATGTGAAAGAATTGCCGTCAAACAGATTTACGCCCGGTGAAAGGTCCAGCGAAAGCTCTATGACATTGTCTGAAAGCAGACTGTTCAAATCCGCAAGCGAGAGGTCAAAAACGGCCGTGAACTCGACATCATTGAAGCTGAATTGGGTGAAGCTGTCCGCGCTGGCAGGGGCCAGAATTCCGTCCAAAAGGCCTTCGACATCATAATTCAGGAATTCGAAACCCGGGAATGCGGGGCTGTAATCTCCCCGAGCGGTGATCGTCAGCGTTCCGGGGCCGGTAGCTGGCGCCAGACCGCCAAAATTGTAGGTGAACAATTGTCCGGCACTGGTTTGCGCCTGGGTTTCCATGACCGTCGCAGCCTGCGCGGAAGCGGGCAGGGCGATGGCGGTGATCAATGCGGTTTTGAGGATTCTGGACATGAAGGGGAACTCCTTTCAGCAGAAGCCCCCTGCTGTCCGGAAACGATCCCCTGCAAACCGTCGCCGAACATCAAGAAAATACTATGCCTGCATGATTCCTTCAACCAGCACGCCACTCCGTCCATCCCGAATCAACGGGATTGATCGGGTCTGGTGCCCGGGTCGTCGCTAGAGGTCTGTCAGATCCCCTGTGGCTTGGGATCGCCGCCGCCAAACGGGCCTTTGCGCTTTCTCCCGGCTTTCGGGATGGATGTTCCGACGCTCGGCACTTCGGACGGCTTGATGACATCGCCATCAGGGCGTTCGAATTTGCCGGACTCGATCAGCTCATCAATCTCGTCGCCGGACAGCGTTTCATATTCGAGCAACGCATTGGCCAGCAAATGGAGTTGCTTCTCATGTGTGGTCAGCACTTCCTTCGCCCGGTCATAACCGGCATCAACAAGTCCACGGATCTCACTGTCGATCAGCTTGGCGGTTTCATCCGACATGTGTACGCGCTGTGCTTGCGAATAGCCGAGGAAAGTTTCGCCCTGTTCCTCTTCATATTGAAGGGGACCCATTTTGTCGGACATGCCCCATTGGGTCACCATGTCGCGGGCCAGTTTCGTGGCATATTGAATGTCGCCAGAGGCGCCAGATGACACCTTGTCATAGCCAAAGATAATTTCTTCCGCGACGCGACCACCCATGGATACTGCCATATTGGCGTGCATCTTGTCGCGGTGATAGCTGTAATTGTCCCGCTCAGGCAAACGCATGACCATACCCAGTGCGCGGCCGCGCGGAATGATCGTTGCCTTGTGAATGGGATCTGATGCCGGTTCGTGCACAGCAACAAGCGCATGCCCCGCTTCATGATAGGCCGTCATTTTCTTTTCGTCTTCGGTCATGACCATCGACTTGCGCTCGGTGCCCATCATGACCTTGTCCTTGGCGGCCTCGAACTCATCCATAGCGACCATGCGTTTGCCACGACGGGCCGCCATCAGGGCTGCCTCGTTGACCAGATTGGCAAGGTCGGCACCGGAAAAACCCGGCGTCCCGCGTGCAATGGTCCGGGAATTGACATCGGGTGCAATCGGCACTTTCTTCATATGGACTTCGAGAATTTTCTCGCGACCCTCAATGTCGGGACGCGGAACCACAACCTGACGGTCGAAGCGGCCCGGACGCAGCAGCGCCGGATCGAGAACGTCGGGCCGGTTGGTGGCGGCGATGATGATGATGCCCTCATTGGCCTCAAAACCGTCCATCTCGACCAGAAGCTGGTTCAGCGTCTGCTCGCGCTCGTCATTGCCGTTGCCAAGACCGGCACCACGATGGCGGCCAACAGCGTCAATCTCGTCGATGAACACGATGCAAGGCGCATTTTTCTTGGCCTGTTCGAACATGTCGCGGACGCGGCTGGCGCCGACACCGACGAACATCTCGACAAAGTCGGAACCGGAAATTGTGAAAAAGGGCACGCCCGCTTCGCCGGCAATGGCCCGTGCGAGCAGCGTTTTACCGGTGCCCGGCGAGCCGACCAGCAACGCACCCTTGGGAATCTGTCCGCCCAATTTTGCGAAACGACCGGGGTTCTTGAGGAATTCGACAATTTCCTCCAGCTCTTCTCGCGCCTCATCGATACCGGCGACATCTTCGAACGTGACCTTGCCCTGCTTTTCAGTGAGCATCTTCGCCTTGGACTTGCCAAAGCCCATGGCACCGCTGCCGCTGCCTTTCTGCATTTGCCTGAGAACGAAAAAAGCGATCCCGAGAATGAGGATGAAGGGCAGAGACTGGATCAGCAGATATTGCCAGATGCTGGGCGATTCTTCGGCCTGGCCGCTATAGTCGACACCATTGTCGTCAAGCAGTTTCACCAGACCGGTATCATTGCCGACCGGCGTCGTGGTGAAGCGGTCACCATTGGTGAGTTCACCCGAAATCTGATCCGGGGCGATGGCTACGCTCTTGACGCTGCCTTCTGCCACCTTGTCCCGGAAGGACGAATAGCTCATCGCGGTGCCCTGTTCGGCGGTTGCGCCCGCACCAAACATGGACACGGTCAGAAGCAATGCGATGATGACGCCTGCCCAGATGAGCATGCTTTTCATCCACGGATTTTCCTTGGGATCCTGTTCGTCATTCATGAGGTCGTGTGTCCTGTCATTCAAGCGGGCCAGTGCCCGGTTTCGGCTGCTGGCGAGGAAAGTCTTCCATCAAGATAAGTCTTTTCCGGGTAATGACAATATCATTAGCCATGTTTTTGACCGGGTAATCGAGTCAAGATCCGGGAACGGCAGGGATTTGGCCGGAATATCAACCGTTTCTGCGTTTTGGAGCCGGAGAAAACTCCCAGTTTTCCGCACATTTGCACAGGATGTCGCCAATCATGACTGTTTCGCCCTGTTGCAGCGCCGCAACGGTCCGTTCCAGCTGCGCACCTCTGGGTGACAACGCCGGGTCGCACATGTGCAGCGCCCGCAATACGAGACGCCGGACAATTTCGTGCGGGAAGTCGTGGCGCTCGAGCACAGCCCCCGTGTCCGTTTTGCAGAGATGCTCGCTGGCCAGTTCGTCGACCATCCACTGCATGGCCGTTCGGGCATCATCCAGAGCGGCGGCGCTCTGACTGGCCAGACTGACATCAAATCCGCTTAACTCCGTCAAAGCCCTGCGAATCCGGACGCGATCAAAGCTGTTGTCCGCGTTGGACGGATCATTGACCGGAGTGATATCGCGTGACTCTACAAAGCCAACCAGTTCGTCCTTCGTAAATTGCAGCAGCGGGCGTATGACATGCCCGCGCCGCGAGCGAATGGCTGACATGCCGTCAAGGCCGCTGCCGCGCAAAATCCGCATGATCAGGGTTTCGAGCTGGTCGTCCGCATGATGGGCGGTCGCCAGCCATGCGATCCGGCACCGTTCCAGCCAGCCGCCGAGCAATGCGTAGCGCGCTTTGCGGGCTTCGGCCTGAATACTGCCGCGGATTGGAATGGCTGGCCGCAGGATATCATGAGGAATATCTCTTTCCGCGCAGAGCCGGGCAACGAACGCGCATTCTGCATGGGCTTCGGGCCGCAGGCCATGATCGACACTCGCCGCCGCAATCCGGCCGGGGCAGGATTCATGAGCGAGCAAAAGAAGCGCGAGGCTGTCCGGGCCGCCCGAAACTGCGAGCCCCAGCTTTTCTGTCCCTTCGGCAAAATCCGGGACCAGCTTGTGCAGCGCTTCGGTGAAGCGATCGGGGAGCCCGGGTTCAGTCACGTACCGAAGGTCTCTGGCCCGACATGGCTATCTGCAATTCGCGGCCTGTTTCCCGCTGGCCACCCGGCGGGCGAGACGCCCGCTTGCGAGTTCGGGATAGACATCCTCGAGTTCGGCAAGAACCCGACAGGCATCGTCCTTCTTGTCCAGCTCGACCAGTGCGGTGCTCAGGAAATAGAGGCTGTCCGCCGCGCGACCACCGCGCGGTCTTTTCTGATAATTCTCGTAAAGCGCCACCGATGCCAGGGCCGGTTTTCCATCATCGAGATAAGCCCGTCCGAGCAGGTTCTGGGCAAAGCTCGCCCGGCGATGGTCGGGATGATCGGCAACGGTTTTCTTCAGTTGCGCCTGCGCTTCGGGATAATATTTGGCCTCCCACAGGCGAAAACCGTAAATGTACGAATCTTCGCCCGCGTCACCGGTGTCGGGCATCACTATGGCTGCAACCGCGCTGACGCGTTCCGGATCCGGGGCCGGTTGTTCGGTTGCAGCTGAAGGGGCGGCCGTGGTCGGAGCTTCGCCTGGATCAGGTGCAGATACGGCGGGAGCTGTTTCCATGGCTGCCAGCTTGTCCTCGATCTGTTTCATTCGAAAACCGTTACGCTCAACCTGATTGGTCAGGTTTGCGAGGCTGCGTTCCAGGGCATCGAACCGTGTGATAAGATCCGATACGGCCGAGGTGGTGGTGGCTGGCGTACCGGCTGCTTCTGTTTCCGGAGCAATTTCGGGCTCGAAAAAACGCGAGGATCCGCCAGGAAATACCTTGCGTTGCACGGCACGCATCTCTCTTTCGAGACGCTCGACGCGCTTGTCCACAGCGCTGTCTTGTGCCGCTGCGGGAAAGGACAGGAGCAGGCCGGAAACGAGGAAGGGTAGTACGAATAATTTCATGCAGAGGCTCCTGAAGCTCAATCGGAATTCGAGCGTTCTGTTAACCATAGATGGCGTTGAAAAGCAAAGCAGGATCGGTGTTGGGGCGTGCAAGATTTTGACAGTGACGGTCGGCCTTATGTCACTCCTCCCCGTCAGCAATTCCGTCCGCTTGGTCTCCAGTACCATTCGGCGATGCAATTCCTACATCATTGCGAGACAGCAAGGCCGCGGCACTGATGCCAACATCCTTGATGGTGCGTTCGGCGGTACCCAGGGCCGGGATCACATTTCCGTCAATCGTAACGGTAAGAGCGTCCGGGCGTCCTGTGAGGATCTGGGGACCATCGGCATCAGCAGGCACTGTATAGGTCTCGCCGGGAGCCATTTCCTTTTCAAACAGGCGATCGCCGTTTTCGTCGTAGATCTTCAGCCAAACAGTGTCTGTTGCGGTGAGAATAACGGTGCCGTCAGCTGAAGGCTGTTCTCCAGCGACCGTCGGAATGGTGCCGTCGGTGGCAATCTCGCTCACCAAAGCGTCGTTTTCGGCGAGATTCGTGCTGTTGCCCAGTGCATCAAAGTCCGAGGGTTGCAAGATAACGGTGCGCCAGACAATGTAACCCACCAATATGGCCGCGCCGAGCCCGGCCGCGACCAGCGCCAGTGTCTTCGGCGGTATGCTGCTGGGATTGGCAGGGGAATAGCCGCTGGTTTCCGGTTGATAGGCAGCATGGCCCTGATCATCCATTTCTTCCCGAAGCTGTGTGCCGATGGCAGCATCGCTCAAACCGACGGCCCGTGCATAGGATTTCGCAAATCCGATCGCATATGTACGTCCGGGCAGTGCTTCAAAATCGCCAATTTCTATGGATGAAAGATGGCGCTGCGGAATACGGGTGGTCTTGGCGACTTCTTCGATTGTCAGGTTCTTTTGCTCGCGAGCTTGCTTCAGCAATTGGCCGGCGCTGTGCAAGCTGAGCTCAGCCGCAGCTTCTTCATTCTCTTCACTGTCAATCGATTCTGCGGCCATAACACTCTCCAGCGGCCGGTTCGCGGTGCGACCCTTTCCCCCAACTCCAAACAGAAAAGCCATTTGCGCAGCAAAATGTCAATGGCAATCACCGACCTGGGAATCGGAATTCGTAAAATGATGTTAGCCCAGATCGATCTTGTTCTCCTGTGCCCATTTTTCCAACGCAGTCCGAGAGTCGGTGCAGGGGTTCGAAAGATGCCCTTCCATAAATGCCGACACTTCGTCCAGATTGACCGAGCGGATCATGGCCTTGATAGGTCCTACCGAGGCTGGCGTGATCGACAGGCGCCGGATGCCGAGGCCAAGCAGTGCGAGAGAATCCAGTGTCCGTCCACCCATTTCGCCACAAACGCTCAGCTCCACGTCAAGCGCGTCTGCTTGTTGTGCGATGCGCCGCAAGTAACGCAGGATGGCAGGGCTGAGCCAGTCGAACCGTTCCGCCAGTTTGGGATTGCTGCGATCGGCCGCAAACAGAAACTGGGTGAGATCATTCGTCCCGATCGAAAGGAAATCGAGCCTTGGTGCCAACAGGTCGAGACATTCGGCGAGGGCCGGCACTTCAAGCATAGCGCCATAGCGAATGGATATCGGCAGCTGCTTCTTTCGGTCTTTCAGAAAAGCCAGCTGTTTTTCGAACACCGATTTGGCTTCGTCAAATTCCCAGGGTTCCGCAATCATCGGGAACATCACGTTCAGCTTTCGGCCGGCAGACGCCTCCAGCAGTGCGCGGGCCTGAACTTTCATCAGCGCGTCGCGTTCCAGCCCGATACGTAGCGCCCGCCAGCCCATGGCCGGATTTTCCTCCTTGACCTCGCTGGCCTGAAAATAGGGCAGCGGTTTGTCTCCGCCGATATCCACGGTCCGGAAAATCACCGGCTTTTCTCCGGCAGCATCGAGTACATCCCGGTAGAGGCGCAATTGTCCCGCGCGGCCCGGCATGGTGGCGGCGACGAGAAACTGGAATTCGGTCCGGAACAGTCCGATGCCGTCGGCGCCAGTCAGTTTCAGCATGCCGACATCGTCGCGCAAGCCCGCGTTGATATTGAGCGCGATCCGAGTGCCATCCAGGGAAACCGGTTCCTTGTCGCGGAGCGCCATATAGGTTGCGCGCTTTTTCTGGCTGAGTTGCACCTGGGCCCCGAAAGCTTCCTCCATCGAGGGGTTGGGCCTCACGAACAGCGCATTGTCATCCACGTTGAGCAGCAGGTGATCATTTTCACGTATCTGTTGCCGGACATTTGGTACCTGACCGAGAATGGGGATATCCATGGCCCGTGCGATGATTGTGACATGCGCCGTCAGCGAGCCTTCTTCGAGGACGACTCCCTTGAGGCGCCGGCGATCATATTCCAGCAGTTCCGCTGGGCCGAGATTCCGCGCAATCAAAATCGTGTCCTGTCGCAGCCCGAGTGTTGCGGCCGTGCCCATTTGTCCCGATACAATCCGGAGCAGCCGGTTGGCGAGATCCTCGAGATCATGCATCCGGTCCGCGAGCAGGGGATCGTCAATCTGGCGCATGCGCATGCGGGTATGCTGCTGCACGCGCTCGATCGCTGCCTCTGCGGTCAGCCCGCTGTCGATCGCCTCGTTTATCCGCCGGCTCCAGCCCTCGTCATAGGCAAACATTTTGTAGGTCTGGAGTACTTCTTCATGCTCGCCGCCGACGCCGAATTCCGCCTGGTTGGTCATCTGGTCGATCTGGATCCGCATCTTGTCAAATGCGGAATAGACGCGGTGACGTTCGGCTTCGATATCCTCGGCTACTGTGTGTTCGATCTTCACCCGCGGCTGGTGAAAGACGGCATGACCACTGGCCTTGCCCTTGACCAGTTGCAGCCCGGACAACCGAATGGCTCCGCTTTCGGTCGCCTCGGTAATCTCTGCACTGTTGTCGTCGATCAGTTCAGCATTGGATATCAGTTCTGACAGAACCATTGCAGCGGTTTGAAAAGCCTCGATTTCTTCCTCAAGATACTTGCGGGGTTCGATATGCTGGGCGCACAGGACTCCCACTGCTTTCTGATTGCGGATAATCGGTACACCGGCGAAACTGTGGAACTTTTCTTCACCTGTTTCCGGCCGGTATTGAAAGTCCGGATGGCTGGCTGCCTCGTCGAGGTTCAGTGTTTCCACATTTTTGGCAATATAGCCGGTAAGTCCTTCTCCCAACGCAAGTTTGGTTACATGGACCGCTTCCTGATTCAGGCCCCGCGTCGCATATAGTTCGAGCACGCCATCCCGGCGAAGATAGATCGAACAGACCTCGCTGCTGACAGCCTCGGCAATTCTGTCGACAACCTGATTGAGTTTCGACTGGGCATTGGTTGAGGCGGCCATGATGTCGCGCAGCCCCGTGAGAATATTGCGCGCGGTAACGGGCGCCGGATTCGGTTTTGTGTCCATGCGGAATGCCTAGCAGAAAGCATGCCCCCAGGCGACATGCATTGGGGAACCAAATGTCGCGGATATGCAGATTTGAGTTTGGCCGAAGCCCTGAATTGATGCTCAGGCTTCGGCGAGTATCTCGTCCTTGAGTCGCAGCTTTTCTTTCTTGAGACTGTGGATCAGAATTGTATCGGGAGAGGGGCGGGACTCTTCTTCACTGATCTTGCGGTCAAGAGCTTCGTGTTTTCCGCGCAATGCCGACACGTGATTCTGATCCATATTCATTCTCCCAAAAGATAAGATTTTCGATGATGAAAGCGGTTGCGGGTGTCCCTTTCTGCGTTCCGGCCAACATGGTTTGCGGTCCGGTTTTTCACTTCGCTATTCGGGTTGCCCGAATTGTCTTGGTTTAGACTTGATCCGTGAATATGGTGAAGATGACAAATTTGTTGCAGACAGGCAAGAGCGAATTAGGACCGTTATGGGGATGAGCGATGAAGAGTTGCGGCAACGGCTTGAATTGCTGCGGGAAGAACATCGTGATCTGGATGAAGCGGTAACCGCGTTGCGCGATTCCGGCAGTCAGGACCAGTTACGGATCGCCCGACTCAAGAAACGAAAACTGCAGTTGCGCGACCGCATGATCCTGATCGAGAATCAGCTTATCCCCGACATCATTGCATGAACGTCGGCTGTCGGCTTTTGCATGACAGGCCGTTAACCGTAACCGTCAATTGATTAACCTGTTTCTCCGGGCCGTATCACATTGAAACAACCGGAATATTAACCGTGTTTCGCGAAATTTTAACTGTCCTCAGGGGGCAAAATGCTGCTATGACATGGCTATGTCGACAAGCGGAACTCTGATCACGCCGAAGGTGCTGGATGCCCTCTATACTGAGGCTATGGTACTTGCGGACGAAGCACGTTCCTATTTCGAATCGGGCCGATTCCACGAACAATGTTCGGGAGATCCGGAAGTTTCGGTCGCGTTTTCCTGCGAATCGCTGAAAGTAACAACGCGGTTGATGCACTGTATCGCATGGCTACTGAACCAGCGGGCATTGCATGGGGACGAGCTCACCGAAGGCGAAGTTTGGAACCACGATCGCGCCTTGGGCTATGCAGCGTCAAGTGATGCCGAGATGGCACGGTTCTTTCCCGAAGAAGCTCGCCAAATTGTGATGGCCAGTGAAGAACTGTTTTTCCGGCTGCAGCGCCTGTCATCCAAAATGGATAGTATCGCAGACCCGGAACCCGAGGTGCACAACCTGTTCCGTCGGTTGCAAACGTCCTTCTAGTGCAGGGATTGCGATGACGTCTGTTTGATCAGGCAGACGCGGCTGTTTCCCGGCTCTGTTCCATCGTTGGATAGTCGACATATCCTTCAGGACCCTGGCTGTACCAGGTCGGCGTGAAATCAATGGCATTGAGTTCGGCACCGCTCTTGAAGCGTTCGGGCAGATCGGGATTGGTCATGAACGTCCGCCCGAAACTGATTGCATCGGCCCGGTCATTGGCCAGAGCGTCGGTCGCATTCTCATAGAAATAGTCGCTATTCAATACCAGCGGGCTGTTGAAAACGGGACGAATGTCCGGACTGACCGGCGGGACATCGGTTGCACCATAGGTCCCGTGGGCGGGAGGTTCCCGCAGCTCCAGAAAAGCGATCCCGATCTTGTCGAGCAGCTTGGCTGCCGCCGTGAAGGTTTCGATTGGTGTCGCGTCGTCCGCACCCTGGGAATCGCCATTGGGAGACAGGCGCACAGCGGTCCGGTCACTCCCCCAGATATCGACAAGGCGCTGCGTGACTTCGCCAAGCAGGCGAATACGGTTTTCGACCGAACCGCCATATTCATCTTCGCGGAAATTGCAGCCCGAGCGGATGAACTGGTCAATCAGATAGCCGTTGGCGCTGTGGAGCTGAACGCCATCAAATCCTGCCTTCTTGGCATTTTCGGCAGCATTGGCATAATCGTCGAGAAGGGCAGGGATCTCGTCTTTTTCCAGCGGACGTGCCTCTTCATAGTCTTTCTTGCCAAGATAGGTACGCACAGAACCAGGCGCCGTCGTTGCCGATGAGGAAACAGGTTTCTCACCGCCGAGAAAATCCGGGTGGACGATCCGGCCCATGTGCCAAAGCTGACAGATGATCCGTCCTCCGGCTGCATGCACTCGCTCGACGATCGGCTTCCACGCTTCGGTCTGCGCTTCGTTCCAGATGCCCGGTGCGAATGGCGTGCCCAGACCTTGCTGGCTGATGCCCGTGGCTTCGGAGATGATCAGGCCGGCGCCGGCGCGCTGGGAGTAATATTCGCCCATCAGCGGGGTCGGAACAAATTCCACAGTTGAGCGACACCGGGTCAGCGGTGCCATCAGCATCCGGTTCGGTGCTTCAATGGCTCCCAGCTTGATAGGGTCGAACAATGTGGTCATGGTGAGTTTCCCGATGTGAAGATAGCAGTTAATTGCACAGTTAAGAGGCGCGTCGCGGAAATGCAATGCTTTGAAAGCACATATGTTTCCCCTATATTGATAGCAGCGCAAATCGCTGAGAAAATCCCGGAGTCTATATGACCGCAAGCCTTCCAGAAGATCCGACCCTCGATGAGGTACGTGCTTTTCTTGCACCATCGCTGGCCATGCAGGCGGCGTTTGACGGGTGGAACGAGACAGCCGTAGAGGCGGCTGCCATCCAGGAAGATGTCGATACGGACCTCGCGCGGCTGGCATTTAATGACGGCCCGGTTGACATGATCACGGCCTGGTTTAAATCCGTCGATGCGCGCATGGCGGAACGATATTCTGCCGAAGAGCTCGACGCTATGAAGATCCGCGAGCGGATTACCAATCTGGTGCTGGCGCGACTCGAGATTCTCGAACCGGATCGCGAGGGCTTGCGTCGGGCGCTCGCCATTCTTGCCGCTCCGCCCAATGTCCGGCGGGCGGCAAAGCTGGGCTGGGCGGCGGCAGACAAGATGTGGCGGCTCGCGGGCGACGCCGCGACCGACTATAATCATTATACAAAGCGCACCCTGTTGTCGGCCGTCTATGGCAGCACGATCAGCGTTTTTCTCGACGACGAAAGCGAAGATTTTGCCGAGACCCGGGCGTTTCTGGATCGGCGGATCGAGAATGTGATGCAGTTTGAAAAAGTGAAGGCCAGGGTGACCGGTCGCAGCGGAGATCGTTTCAGCGTGGCCCGCTTCTTCGGACGGCTCCGCTATCGCAACATGTGATCCGGATATCCTGCAATAAAAGACTCGCCAGCCCGGTTCCACAACAACAATCACTCGCAACTATCCTGTTTCGAGTGACCGAATGGTCCGTTCTGACCAGCGTCGACTGGCGGTCTAGGCTCTGGCGGCAACCCATGATATTGACGCTCCCGGTATTACATATTGGAGTGCCGTTGCGCTCGGTCTATAGAACCCCCAGAGAATCGAAACACCATCAATATATCTGGGGAATTGCATCATGGCAGGCAGCGTAAACAAGGTCATCATCGTGGGAAATCTTGGCGCTGATCCCGAGGTCCGGACGTTTAGCAATGGTGGCAAGGTCTGCAATCTGCGCGTGGCCACCAGTGAAAACTGGAAAGACCGCAATACCGGCGAGCGCAAGGAAAAGACCGAGTGGCACAGCGTTGCCATATTCTCCGAGGGCCTCGCCGGAGTGGCCGAGCGCTATCTGCGCAAGGGCAGCAAGGTCTATCTTGAAGGCAAGCTCCAGACGCGCAAGTGGCAGGACCAGTCCGGCAATGACCGCTATTCGACCGAAGTCGTGCTCCAGGGCCCCGGCGCGGTCATGACCATGCTCGACGGTCGTCAGGGCGGCGGTCAGGGCGGCGGTTCAAATGACGGCTGGGGCGGCGGCGCGTCCGGCGGTGGCCAGGGTGGCGGCTCCAACGATGGCTGGGGCAGCACCGGCGGTGGTTCCGGCGGCGGCCAGGGCGGCGGTGCCTTTGACAATGATCTGGATGATGATGTTCCGTTCTAGAGTTTGGGTCATTTCAGGAATCGCGCTGACGTGTAACGCTACCCGTTGGATGGGCTAATCCATGAACTCAAAGCGTATCTGGCTCGTTGGACTTGCGGTAATCGTTCTGGCAACCCTAGGCCTTGGCTATGGCCTTTTCACGGCAAAAGATCCGCCCAACACCTTTCTGGAGGATGATCCCGAGATACGGGCGCATTCCAGTTACCCGGCACGCATTCGGGATGTCGATCATCTGCAAGGCGATATTGCGGTCGAGAATGATGTCTGGATAGAGATGCGCGATGGCACGCGGCTGTCCGCCAATATTTTCCGCCCCAAGATGTCTGGGAAATATCCGGTGGTTATGGCGTTCACAGCCTATGACAAAAACAAGGGGCCGGATCAGTATCCGAAGATCTTGAGAGAAGCGCTAAAACCCGATTTTGATCTTGGTTCCTTTTCGGTCAGTTCCTGGACATCCTGGGAAGGTCCGGATCCGGCATTTTGGGTCCCAAACGGATATGCTGTCATCTATGTTGACTCCCGGGGATTCGCCTCTTCCGAAGGCGATCCCGGCACATTGTCAAAACAGGACCGGAACGACTTTTACGATGCCATCGAATGGGCTGGCACGCGGGAGTGGAGCAATGGCAAGGTCGGATTGAATGGCGTTTCCTACCTGGCCATATCACAATGGGTCGCCGCCAGCGGCAATCCCCCGCATCTGAAAGCGATCATCCCGTGGGAAGGTCAATCCGACAGTTTTCGGGAGGTTCTTTATCATGGGGGTATTCCCGAAACCGCCTTCACTGATTTCTGGCTTCGCAAGATGCGAACCGGCGCAAATGGCTATCCGCTGCCGCCGCCGCCGGTCTTTCGTTTTGCCCACAAGCGGCCGGAGCTGATGAAATGGGTGCAGCAGCGTCCAGCCAATGCCTCGGGTATTGATTTGCCGCGCATCGATGTGCCGGCTCTGATCTGTGCGACATGGAGTGATCAGGGATTGCATACGCGAGGCTCCTTCGAGGGCTTCAAACAGATTTCGACTGATCAGAAATGGCTTTTCACCCACGGTCGGGCGAAATGGGATCTTTACTACAGCGAGGAGGGACTGGCCTTTCAAAAGGATTTCTTTGATCATTTTCTCAAGGGAGCAGATAACGGATTTGACGAACGGAAACGGGTTCGACTGGAAGTCAGGGAAAGCCTGAATGAATATTCCGTGCGTTATGTCGATGACTGGCCTGTGCCCGGCACAGTCTATCGCAAGCAGTTTCTGGATGGTGCTGCAAACGCGCTGATGTTGCAGCCTTCGCCAGATGTGCACGGGACTGCCTATGACTCAAAGGCTGGTGGTGCGGCTTTTACTCTGCGATTTGACAAGGACACCGAAATTACCGGCAACATGAAGCTCAAGCTCTGGGTTTCCACTGACCAGGGGACGGACATGGATCTGTTTGTTGGTATCGAAAAGCTGGACCAGGAAAACAAGCCGGTCACCTTCTTTGCCAAAACCGGATATACGAAGGGCCCCGTCGCCATGGGATGGCTGCGTGTTTCCCAACGTCGCCTGGACAAGAATTTGTCAACCGCCTGGCAACCCGTGTTGCAGCATGGAGAGGCAATGCCCGTCAGCCCGGGAGAAGTGGTTCCAGTAGAGGTCGAAATATTACCGAGCAGCACATTGTTCCGCGCCGGAGAATCGCTAAGGCTGATTGTGCAGGGCAGGGATTTGTTCGATCACCCAAGCCTTGCCCACAAATATTCCGTCAATCAGGGCAATCACACCATTCATTCGGGTGGTCAATATGACTCCCATCTTCTGGTGCCGGTCTTGCCTCGTGAAATGTAACAGCAACAAATTTCGAAGCTGCTAGATACCGATGATCGGACGCAACATTCTCATCACCGGGTTCGAGAATTTCAGCTTTCCTTCGAGTGCGACGAGCGTGATGCAAGCTTCGCCGTGATCATCTACGATCGGCATGTGGGTGCAGTCTTCGTCTTCACGGTGGAGGTCGCCCAGGCCGTATCCAACATCTCCAACATGGTATCCGCCCTGCAGGATCAGCGCCCATTCCTCACCCTTGTGGCTGTGCTGCGGGACTTTCAGTCCGGGTCGGGCCTTGAGCAGGTAGAGTTCCTCGTCATTTTCCGTTGAGAGCGAAGCGCGTTCCACACCAAAGCCGAGTTTCTTCCATTTGAGATCGAGCCCGGCCCGGTTCAGAAAATCTTCCAGAGGCGATGGCATCCATGTCGGGCTGGTCGATTCTTCCGGCTGCACACCGTCATTTGCATCGTCAGCGGCAGGCTCGGAACAAGTGTCCAGCCTGTCCATGACGCGCGACAGGAAATTCTCCGAAACCGCTTCGCCCTGGGCGGATTGCAGCAAGGCACCACCAACGGCATCCATCGCAGACAGACGGGATGACAGTTCCGGCCGGAGGGCCGCCTGGCAGGAAATCAGCAAACGTTTGGCGCGCGACAATCCGCCCGCGCTATAGGAAGCGAGCCATTCCTCATCGACGGAATGAAAGTCGGTTTGTGATGACATATTCATCGGTTTACTCCACGAAAATTCTTTAAACTGGTCTGCATTTTTTTAAGCGGGGCCCGGATCCGGCTCTTGACTGTACCAAGCGCCAGTCCGGTGCGCTCCGCGATCTGACTGTGTGACAGGCCTTCAAAAAAGGCGAGGTGCAGCATTTGCTTCTGATCCAGTGGCAGTTTGGCCAGTTCTGCCTGCACGGCTTCGGCTGTTTCATTCTCGTCCATAGCGACGTCCGCGCCTTCGACCGCGGCATCTGCCATCACCGACATAACGTCCGGTGCGGTCGGTTGCAGCCGGTCATGTTTGCGTTTGTGGTCGATCCAGCAATTGCGGGTCATGCGAAAAACCCAGGCGGAAAACGTCCCCTTGGCTGGATCAAATTTGTCGGCCTTGGTCCAGACCTGAATAATAACATCCTGAGCGATATCTTCAGCTGTCGATGGCTGTTCGCCACGATACATCAGCCATGCCTTCAATCGCGGAGCATAGTGGCCGGCGATATTTTCCAGAGCCGTTCGATCAGATGACTTCACTATACGCTGCATGAGCGCTGCATCCTGCGTGCCGCGCCCGGGCAGGGCGTTCACTGTGGCTGTCCGCCCGCGGCTGTCCCCGAAAGCGGCCTCCCTATCATATCGTAATTGCTCACGCATTTGTGTCTCCAATAATGCCATTACGGTCAAGCGGTCATTTTGGATGACACCAGGCCGTTTTTTTTTCGGTTTTTCGGCGGAGTTTCTCGGGTCCGATGTTGGCGTGCCGTTTTTTTTCCATTTTATTCAATCCACTTTGCCGACCGATCCGTAGTCAGGGAGCAAGTCCCCCAACAAGACCGAAAGGAACACTCTCGTGAACATTGCACAAAAAATGACCAGCATGGCGTCCGCCGCCCTTCTCTCCACAGCCCTGTTGAGTGCGACTCTCGTGCCAACAGACACGGCCATTGCCGGCGATCACGCCAAAAAGGCATCAGCTGATATCGTCGATACCGCTGTCGGAGCTGGCTCGTTCAACACGCTGGTTGCTGCTGTCCAGGCAGCCGGGTTGGAACAGACCCTGCGCAGCGAAGGTCCCTTCACAGTATTCGCGCCCACCGATGAGGCTTTTGCAAAACTTCCTGCCGGTACGGTTGAAACCCTGCTGAAACCGGAAAATCGTGACCAGCTGGTATCAATCCTCACCTATCATGTCGTTTCCGGCAAGGTTTATTCCAAGAGCCTTGCAGGCAAAACCCTGGAAGCCCCGACCGTACAGGGCACAACAGTTGCCATTGACGGAACAGATGGCGTGAAGGTCGACAACGCAAATGTTGTCAGTGCTGACATCAAGACATCCAACGGCGTAATCCATGTCATCGATACGGTAATCATGCCTTGAATGATCTGATGCCGCAGGCGTCAGAAGAAATCCCCCGGACATCCCGTCCCTCCCTCTCCCTTCCTCGGGAATGTCCATTCGCCGCCGCACCCTCAAAGGGCTGCGGCGGCTTTTTTTATGAGATGTCCAGACGGTCGCCCGGTCGAAACAAAGGAAGGATCCGGTCCATGGCATCACGCTCAATCGCTACACAACCTTCGGTTGGCCGGCCCTCGTTCCAGACATGAAGGAAGATGGCACTGCCCCGGGCCGGCACTGGCGGTGCGTCGTTGTGACCCAGGGTGACAATAATATCGTAGAGGGAGTCGTTCCGTTGGAGCTTCTCGGCACTGAACTTGTGTGGCAGATGCACCGGCCGATTATAGGCTGGATCGGCGGGATCATCTGACCAGCCATCTTGTAATGCAGTCCAGCGCCAGGGCAGAGCCATATCTCGCGGTGGGGTAGATCGGCCGGGCCGAAACAGCACTGTATGCAACGGCCAGCTTCCCAAAGGTGTGCGGCCGTCTCCTTCGCGTTTCTCTTCCGTCGGGCAGGCGCCGGAGCGCCCGATTTCACAAGGTAGGGAGATCTTGCCGAAAGTCAGAATTCGCGTCGCCGCATCCACCTGGATGACACTCAAAGCTGATGCCCCGTGCGATCGCGCTTGGTGTCGAGGTAGAATTCATTATATGGGTTCGCTGCGATTTTCACCGGCAGGCGTTCTTTTACAGCTATGCCACTCGCCTCCAGACCTTCAACTTTTTCGGGATTGTTGGTCAACAGCTTCACCTCAGAAATGCCGAGCAGGTCGAGCATTCGCGCGGCGGTGGAAAAGTCGCGTGCGTCGACGGCAAAACCCAGTCGCTGGTTGGCGTCAACCGTGTCAAAGCCTTGATCCTGCAGCGCATAGGCGCGCAGTTTGTTGATCAATCCGATGCCGCGGCCTTCCTGCCGGAGATAGAGCAACACGCCCCAGCTCGCTTCGCTCATCTGGTCGAGAGCTGCGTGCAGTTGCGGACCGCAATCACATTTCAGGCTTCCCAGCATATCTCCGGTCAGGCACTCGCTGTGCAGACGCACGACCGGTGTGGAACTGTCCCGCTCACCCACCACCAGCGCAATATGATCGGTCGCGTCTGCCTGCGTGCGAAAGCCATATATATGCGCCTTTGTGTTGGTGGCGACCGGCAATCTGGCATGTGTACTGACGGTGAGCTCATCCGAATCATTGAAAGCGGCGACATCATCGGCTGAGACTACATCTTCAGATGGCGCGGTACTGATCAGGAAAGCCGGCAAGATTGCGCCAAGTCGCGCCAGCTCCATCGCTGTCTTCGCCGCCAGCGCGGCGGTCAGTTCCTCGCTGCGGAACGGACCTTTCATTGGAAACTGCATGTCGAGGACCGGATCGACGATCGCGTGGACTTCCTGTGGTGTCGTTTCCGAATCCAGCACGATTTGTACCGGCAATGCCGGATCAGCTGCGGCGCGCTGGTTCAGCAGTTTCAGCGTGTCGGCCCGACTGGAAGATATGAGCAGTCGCACGTTGTCCAAACTGATCAACTGCTGTTCCAGATCAACCGTTTCCACCGGCAACAAGTTTAGTGAATCGTTTCCGGCATGGACCGTTATCGACCAGCCGCGACGCAACGCGTCGATTGCTCTAGCAGCGCGTCGGGCAGCTTGCTGCCGAGGGTCAGCCGGAATCGTCATTCAGAATTTGAACTCGGTGATGAGCGGCGCATGGTCGGAGGGTTTGGTCCAGCCGCGGCTGTCCTCATGTACCATGTGACTGACCGCTTTCGCTTCCAGTTCCGGGCTGACCCAGACATGATCCAGTCGCCGGCCCTTGTCCGATTGGCGCCAGTCGCGCGCACGGTAGCTCCACCAGGTGTAAAGGCGTTCGGGATCAGGAATGAATTTGCGGCCAATATCGACCCAGCCATGCGCGTCCTGCAACTTCTTCATCACGTCCACCTCGACCTGGGTGTGGCTGACGACATTGATCAGTTGCTTGTGGCTCCAGACATCGGATTCCAGCGGAGCGACATTGAAATCACCGAGCAGGATGGTTGGTGTTTCCAGTTTCGTGGACCAGTCGGTCATGCGCTCATAAAAATCCAGTTTCTGCGCGAATTTGGGATTGGCTTCCCGGTCGGGCACGTCACCACCGGCTGGAATGTAGACATTTTCGATGCGGACACCGTTTTCGAGCACTGCCCCGATATGCCGCGCTTCGCCGTTATCCTGCCAGTCGAAACGGTGTTGTTCGTGCAGCGGGACGCGGCTGAGCATGGCCACTCCGTGATGCATCGGCTGACCACAGAGGATGAGATGATTGTAACCCAACCGGCGGAACATGCCTTCGGGAAACTGTTCATCGCGAACCTTGGTTTCCTGCAAACAGAGAATATCAGGAGATTCTTCGTTCAGAAAGCGCTCGACCAGATCGATTCGGGCGCGGACGCTGTTAATGTTCCAGCTGACGATTTTCAGGGTTTCACTCATGGAGATGCTATCTAGACAGGCTCATCGCGAAACCCAAGCCAAAAGCCGAACAAACTGTTCAGTTTGTCAGGGGGGCAATGCAAGGGGTTGGGTTTGAACGAAAAACCCCCACCTCCGGGGGCATTTAGGAGGTGGGGGCTAACTCGCGTTCGTCACGCTTGGGATGCTCCGAAGTTTGTAAAGCCAGGTAACAGGGGGAAAACCTGACCGCCTCGTTTCATCCTGTAATCCTTATACGCCGCCATTTCTGTCGCTTAGATGAACGAAAGATAACAAGCTTTCGCCTTATCGGGGTGGGGCCTCAGTTCATCGCCTGCGGCCACGGTTCTTTCTCGGATCGGTCCAGTTGAACGTCCGGTTGGCCACCGGAACGCCGAATTTCTGGTCAGACAGGCGGATAGTGGTACGATTATTCTTCGAATCGACAGATACCCAGCCATCCAGCCTGAGGCCCGCAGGCGCGCCCGGTGATTTGATGAAAACCATTGTGATCACGCCATATTCCGGTCGCTTCGGATCACGTACCTCGACACTGAGCACATCGGAATTCCGGGTCGGGATCATCTTGCCATATTTGGATAGATCCCGTTCCGGATTGAGCAGGGCACCCAGCGGACTGTTGCGGATCGGCCAACGCTGCACCTGGTTCACGTCATAGTCGATCATCGTCAGCGACTTGCCATTGCCGACGATCAACAGATTGGCTTCCTTGCCATATTGAAAACGGATACGACCAGGCTGTTTCAGCGTCAATTTGCCGGACAGGGTCTGCCCGGATCGATCCGTTTGCGTGAAACCGGCGGTCATGGTGGTCATGGCCCGCAAATGGGCGGAAATCTGGTCAAGGCTCGCCGTGGAACTTTCCTGCGCTGTGGCCGGGATCGTCGCCAGCAGCGCAACCGGTGCAGCTGCGATCGCTATTGCATATTTCAACATGCTGAAAACTCCTGAAAAATCATACCGATGGTTAGCTGACGGCATTTGAACCATTGCTGAATTGCCTGACCAGAATGGCGGTCAGATGGGTTCGCCATTCTGATCCCGCAAGACCTCTCTGCGGCCGATATGGTTGGGCGGACTGATAAATTCGTCCTCTTCCATCCGGTCGATAATCCGCGCAGCGGTGTTGTAGCCGATCCGCATCTGACGCTGCAGCCAGCTGGTCGAAACCTTTTGCCCTTCAAACACAATCTGGCAGGCCTGGGCATATTGCCGGTCTTCCTTGTTGTCCGACAGATCGGCACCGTCCAGAGCGAAGCTGCCATCTTCCGGCTCCTCGGTAACGGCCTGAATATATTCCGGCGATCCCTGGGCGCGCCAATGCTCCGCGATCAGGCGTACTTCATCATCCGAAACAAAAGGTCCATGCACACGGGTCAACTGCTTACCGCCGGGCATGTAGAGCATGTCGCCCTTGCCGAGCAGTTGCTCCGCTCCCTGTTCGCCGAGAATGGTTCGGGAATCAATTTTCGAAGTGACGTGGAAGGATATCCGCGTCGGAAGATTGGCCTTGATCACGCCGGTAATCACGTCAACCGACGGCCGCTGGGTGGCCATGATCAGGTGAATGCCGGCTGCCCGGGCTTTCTGGGCCAGGCGCTGGATAAGGAACTCGACTTCCTTGCCAGCGGTCATCATCAGGTCGGCGAGTTCGTCGACGATGATGACAATCTGCGGCATCACCTCATATTCGAGCGTTTCCTCCTCATATACCGGGCGAGAGGTTTCCGGATCATATCCGGTCTGGACCTTGCGCCCCAGGGGTTCGCCCTTGGCCTTGGCAGCTTTCACCTTTTCATTGAAATTGGCAAGATTGCGGACCGAGATGGAGGACATCATCCGGTAGCGCTCTTCCATCTGCTCCACCGCCCATTTCAGTGCGCGGATCGCCTTGGTGGGCTCCGTCACAACCGGTGCCAGCAAATGCGGAATATCGTCATAAGTGCTGAGTTCCAGCATTTTCGGATCGATCATGATCATCTTGCACTGATCCGGAGTCAGTCGATAGAGCAGCGATACAATCATGCAGTTGAGACCAACCGATTTACCGGAGCCGGTCGTGCCCGCGATCAGCAGATGCGGCATCGGCGCGAGGTCAGCAATCACCGGATCGCCGGAGATGTTTTTACCGAGAATGATGGGAAGCTGCCCTGTCTGGTCAGCGAAACTGTCACTGCCGATCATTTCGTGCAGCGATACCATTTCCCGGTTCTGGTTGGGCAGTTCAATGCCCATGACCGTGCGTCCGGGGATCGCTGCCACGCGGGCGGACAGGGCCGACATGTTGCGGGCGATATCTTCTGCCAGTTGAATGACTCTGCTCGCCTTGATTCCGGGAGCGGGCTCGAGTTCGTACATCGTGACCACGGGACCCGGGCGAACGGCGTTGATCGTGCCTTTGACATGGAAATCGTCCAGCACCGATTCCAGCAGGCGGGCATTGCGCTCCAGTCCAGCCTTGTCGATGACATTGTTCGGTTGCTCTTCCGGCGGTGTGAGGAGATCAATCGAGGGCAGGGAATAAGGGCCAAAGAAATCGCCCTGCTTGCCCTTGCCGAGGCTGGCCTTTTTCGGCGGCAGCGCGCGGTCACTGATTTCCGGTGGCGGACGGTTGTCCGGTTTGACGGATTTGCGTGGTTCGGGCGCTTTCCTGAGTTTCTTGGCGGTACCAGCTTCGGGCTCTATGACCAGACCGCTATCAGACCCCCGCCGCAGTTTTGGGAGGCTGATCTGCGGCATTGAGAATAGCGGCCGATCGAGCCGCAAACTGAAATAGCTGAGCACCAGTCCCCCGGTTACGGTGACTGCGGTCAGCAAGCCGGACGCCAGCCCGCTCCAGCTGGTTGAAACAAGGTCCAAACCGGCTGTGGTTGCTTTTGCGAACAGCATCCCGCCAAGGCCGCCCGGCCCGGCCGGGAGCTCCGCCTGGCTGTCAGGAAACCAGAGCGAAAGACCAAAGGCAATCAGGAGAATGCCCAGGAGGCACCAACCGAGCTGCTTTTTCCATTCTGTTTGTTCGATATCCCGCCACAGCCGGTGGGCGAAGATGGCAATCAGCGGCAGAAAAATGACCACCGGAATGCCAAACAGGGACAGCAACAGGTCCGAAACATAGGAACCGATCAAACCCATCCAATTATGTTCGACATTGCCTGCTGCCGTGTTGAATGACGGATCGCTGGGAGAATAGCTGACCAGTGCAAGGAACAGAATGATTGTTCCCAGTCCCAGCAAAACTGCGCCGATCAGAGCACTACTGCGCAACAGGCTGGAGCGCATGATATCACGCCAGTTTGCTTCTTTTGCCTTTCCCGCCATAACTCTTTCGGGACCTCCTGCAGGGCACGCAAAACACTGTGCCGTTGTTAACCATGGTACCTTTGCGCGAATCGGGGAGTCCCCGTCAAGTTTTGATGCGATTTCAGTCGAGATAAATGCCCGGGTTCACCCATGTGATTTGTATCTGGCAATTGCCGCAGGTGGGGCCTATTCTTTTCCCGGAATCTCCGAAGCTCGAGAGTTAATCATGAAAGAAGAAGGCCAGAAAACCGATATAGTCATTCTTGGGGCCGGTTTGATTGGTCTAACTCAGGCGCTGACTCTTGCAGCCCATGGTTTGCGCATTGCGGTGATCGACCGGGCGCCGGCCGGCAATCTCCTTGATCCCAGCAAAGATGCACGCGTATCGGCCATCAACAGCTCCAGCTGGAAGATGTTCGAAGCTATCGGGCTGGCTGACAAGCTGAAACCAAATGGCTGCCCGATCCGGCAAATCGTGATCAACGATGGCCTGAAGCCCGGGAAACTGGATTTTCGGCCAGATGAGGATGACGATCCGCTGGGCGTGATGGTCGAGAACGGATTGTTGCGCCGGATTTTGTACGAAGCTGCCGAAGCCAGTGATCATGTCGAGCTGCTTATGCAAACTGCCGTGACTTCGGTTGACCGGACCGAGCACCATGTGCGCGTGTTGTTGGACGGGGGACAGCAAATCACGGCACCTCTGTTGATTGCCGCTGACGGACGGGGGAGCGCGATGCGCGAGCAAGCCGGCATTGTCATGGCCAAATGGCAATATGATCACAGCGCCATCATCTGCACCGTTGCGCATGAGCGTCCACATGGAAACACGGCCTTTGAAATCTTCTATCCCGGCGGCCCGTTTGCGATTCTGCCGATGCGCGACAGCGCTGACGGCCGACATCAATCCGCCATCGTCTGGACCGTCGCCCGGCAGGACGGTCCAGCGCTGGCCAAGATAAATGCGCGGGCGTTTCAGGCGGAGCTGATGAAAAAGTCCGGCGGCTTCCTTGGCGAGATGACGCTGCTATCCGATCGGGCGACCTATCCGCTCGGATTTCATCACAGCGCCGAACTGATCGCGCAGCGGATGGCGTTGGTCGGAGATGCGGGGCACGGTATTCATCCGATAGCGGGGCAGGGACTTAATCTGGGATTGCGGGACGTTGCCGCACTCACCGAGTCCGTTGTCGACGGGGCCCGAACCGGTCTCGATCTGGGTGATGCGCAGATATTGGCGCGCTATGACCGCTGGCGTGGGCTCGACAATTTGATGGTATCTGCCGCTACCGACATTCTGACCCGTCTGTTTGGTCTGCCCGGAGACACGTCTTCCGCGATCCGGCGGTTCGGGATTGGCATGATCCAGCGCATCCCACTTCTGAAGGCCCAACTCATGGCGGAAGCCCGCGGAGAGAGTGGTGACTTGCCGAAACTGCTGATGGGTGATCTGGTCTAGCCGACTTGTGCCAGCCGCTCAGCCATCAGCCTGAGGTTTGATGCCACGGAAATAGGCCAGGAAGCTCAAAATGACGGCTGCCGTCGATATGATGGTCATCACAGTGCCCGGCACGAAATTCACATAGCCACCCAAATCCATGAAAATGAAATAGCCCAGATCGGTCGTCCAACCGATGAGCGCTGTCACAAATATGGCGGTGACGCTTTCCCGCCAGATTATCAGGCCACCGATGAAAGTTGCGACCCCTATCCAGAGCAGGTTGAACCCATGCTGATTGATTATCGCTCCGGCCGCATCGGGATAGGTCATATCCAGAGTTGCTGGATCGACTGCATCGGCGATGCCGGCAATGGCCGACGGCGTTTCCTGGCTTATGGTCATGATACCGGCAAATGCATGGACCAGTCCCCAGATTACCCAGAGAACAGCGGAAATGCGAAGCAGGAGAGTCGCGGCGGATTTGGACATCATGTCACCTTAGGGATTGAGTGAGGGTAGATAGCAGGGTGGTCAGAGACTGACGCAATGTTGCGGCCAGATCCGTATCGCTGAGTTTTCGCTCAGAGCTGTCAAATCTCTGTGCAAACGGGCCTACCGCGAAACTGGCGCATATCTCGGCGCCAAAATAGGGCGCCGATCCCACGGCAGTCTTGAGCACATTGGCACCGCCGTTTTTCCCGACCGAGGCCGACATGACCATCATGGGCTTGCCCTGGTACACTTTCATTTCGATCCGGGATGACCAGTCGAAGAGGTTTTTATAAGCTGCCGTATAGAGCCCGTTATGCTCGGCGAAGGAAATAATCAACGCGTCCGCAGCCCCAATTTTGTTGAAAAAGTCATGCGCCGGATCAGGAATGCCATCGGACATTTCGCGATCGATGCTGTAGATTGGCATCTCATAGTCATTCAAGTCGAGCATCTCGATTTCGGTATCGGGGGCAATTTCTTCGTGCAAGACCGCGCATGCATGATCAACGAGCTGCCGGTTGATGGACTGGCTGCTATTGCTTGCCGCGAACGCCAATATTTTCATTTTCGCTCCGGTATTAGTGTCGGTTTCATTATCGATTTTTCGGCATTGAAAGGTAGAGGCTGCCACATTGTAATTTTGCTGTATAGTTTAGCAATAATGCATTTAATGTGCGTTTTTGCTACATTGATTTGCAACTGGACACGCGACAGTTTTGGAACGATTTCAATGGACAGATGGACAGAAATTCGCACGGCCTATCAAGTGGCGAAGCTGGGCACGGTGAGTGCGGCAGCTGTCGCCATGAAGGTTCACCGGGCAACAATCATTCGCCGAATAGATGCGTTGGAGAAGGAGCTGGAAGCCAAGGTTTTCCATCGCCACTCCAAGGGTTATACTCCAACTGAAATTGGCCTTGACCTGCTCAAGGTGGCTCGGCTCACTGACGACCAGTTTGCGCAGTTTCTGGGGCGCTCCAAGGGGTCAACGACGGAATTGTCAGGCGATTTGATCGTCACATCCACCGATATGCTAACCAACACAATGATGCCAGTGATCCGGCGATACCAAACGGAACATCCTGATGTGGTGGTGCGATACCTTGTCGGGCCGGAAATTGCCCGTCTGGAATATGGCGATGCCCATATTGCCGTTCGTACCGGCCCTTCCCAGTTCGCTCCGGATAACATCGCGCTGCCATTTGTGACGGTTCGATCGGCCCTATATGCTCACAGGGATTACATCGAGAAATTCGGGAAGCCGGAAACAGTGAAGGACTTTGCGGACCACAGGTTTATCAGCAGAGATCGCGACGAAGAGCAATTCGTTCTGTTCAAATGGTTGCAAAAGCATGTACCGGATCAGAATATCATCTTTCGAAGCGCCGATATGAATACCAAGTTTTCAGCTCTTTTCTCGGGCCTGGGGATTGCATTTTTGCCTGTTCACGAAGCCCGGGTCCGACCCAATCTCGTTGAAGTCATGCCTCCCAAGCGCCTGTGGGACGTGAATTTCTCGGTCGTCACGCATATTGACCTGCACCGCTCCACCAAAGTTCAGAGCTTTTTGGAATGCCTGCGGAAAGAAGGATATCTCCGGTCACGCAACCAGGTTGGAGAACCAAAACCAAATCGCGCGGGTTATACGGAACTATAGTTCGCCGTTCCGCCTTGGTTCGATGCCTGCATGAACGCACATATCATGTGCGTTTTCGAACATATCGCCGCGAATTGGAGCCCGTTACCAAATTGTCGGATGATTCAACCCGGAGTCCGAATATGACGATCAACAAGCCGGCAGTAACGACAGCGATTTTCTGCCTTCTCCTTTCCGCCTGTTCACAGGAAGCGGATAATTCTGTACCAGCCCAACCGGAGCCGGAAAACAGGGATATTGCGGAAACCGCCTTTTCGACAACGGACCAGAATAAAGATGGTAGCCTTGACCGGACCGAGACCAGAAACATGGCCGAAAACATGTTTTTGTCGATGGACTATGACGACAATGCGTCGGTATCGGCAGCGGAATTCGATGAATGGGACTTTGGTCTTGTCTATACCGCTGCGAGCGCTGGTCAGTCTGCCCAATATGCGGCGGCCAAGCGGATATTGTTCGCATTGAGAGACCTGAACTCGGACGGTGAGATTTCGCAGGAGGAGTACCAGCAGTCTCACGAGCATGATTTTTCAAGAGCTGACCAGGACAATGATGAATCCATGACCAAAGATGAGTATGCCACAGGTTTTTTACCTTCGCTGCTCTTCAGGGCCGCGTTGGAAGATCCGCCTGCAGAATAGTTTTGGAGGGACGGGGCAAATACTGGTCTAGCATGATCAGCTCGCGCCGGACGCACCCTGTTCTAGTCGACTATCGCGAGTTATCAGCGCGGTCCCTGTCCGTCATCGACCTTGATTACTGTCCCCGTCACTGCTTCCGAGGCGGGCGATACGAGATAAAGCAAAGTGCTGTCCATCTGTTCGGTCTGGCACATGCGCTGGCGAGGGAAATATTTGGCGATATCGCCCATTCTTTCGACCATCCCGTCCATCATCTCGGTTGAAAAAGCACCCGGAGCGATCGCGTTGACGTTGATGAAAAAGCGGGACCACTCGACCGCCAGTGCTTCAGTCATGCGGGCGAGACCGGCTTTGGTCGTCGAGTAGAGCGCGGCGCCATTGCCGTCATAATGAAAGGCGAGGGTGGAGGCGATGTTGACGATCCGGCCGGGAGTCCCGCCTTTTATCAGCGGTCGGGCAAATTCGTTCGACAAGATAAAGGCGCTGCGCAAATTGGTGTCGAAGACATTGTCGATCAAGTCGCGCGACATGTTCACTGCACGCTGGGCATCGGGAATACCGGCATTGTTGACCAATATGTCCGGTTGACCCAGGCGGTCGGCTACAGTCGGGATTATGGCTTCCAGCTGTTCCGCTTCCCGGACATCAAGATCAAAGGCATCGGCTGTCCCGCCGTTTGCACGGATCTGCTCGACGAGCTTGTCCAGTTTCTCGCGACGGCGCGCCGTACAGGCTACCTTGGCGCCGCAGGCCGCGAGGATGCTGGCAAAGCGGTGACCAAAGCCCGATGATGCGCCGGTAACAATCGCGGTGCTGCCGGAAAGGTCGATGGAAAAATTGGGCTGAGTCATGAATTCGGGCATCCTGTTCTGTTGTTTCGAACGGGATGCCCGATAGCTGTTCCACTATGCAAGAGCGAACTTGGCAGTCGCTGATTAGCCTGACAGATCCTGTTCGCGGATGGGTACGATTCTGAGCTCCACACGCCGATTGGCGGCACGCCCTTCCTCGGTGCTGTTGCTTGCGATAGGCTGACTTTCGCCATAGCCGCGCGTTTCGACGCGGGCACGCTGGACACCGCTGTTGGAGAGAAAATTGGCTACGGAATCGGCGCGCCGCTCGGACAGCGACTGATTATATTCGTCCGTGCCTGTGCTGTCGGTATGGCCGTATACATCGATATAGCTTTTCTCATATTCGGACAGGGTATTGGCGACACTCATCAGCGTATCGCGAAATTCCGGCTGGATCGCTGAACTGTTGACAGGGAATGTGACATTGGATGGCATGTTGACAATGAGATTGTCACCATCGCGGGTAACGTCCACTCCGCTTCCGGCGGTTTGTTGCCGCAGTTTCTTTTCCTGTTCATCCATATAATAGCCCACGCCAGCACCGGCCAGACCGCCAAGTCCGGCGCCGATAATCTTTTCGGTCCGGTCATTGCGTCCACCGATCAAATCGCCGAGCAGATAGCCGCCAAGCGCGCCGCCAATGCCGCCTATGGCTGCCTTTGAAATGGTGCGGTTGCCGGTTTCGGGATTGGTGACACAGCCACTGGTAAGCGCCAGTGCCGCTGTGGACAGGGTGACAGTGAAGAGATGTTTGCTGTTCATTTTGCGTTCTTTCCCGGTTGCTTGTTTGAGGGGAGCCGAGCGTATCGAGCGAGTTGGTACCTGTTTATTGCCCGCAAAATGAACCGGGGATGATGAACCGAAACTGACAGCGGGTTTGATATCTTGTAAAACATGTGGCTATAGGGTTCTTTGCGCTCTTTTCGCTTATCTATTGGACAATATGACACCTTTTCCCTGGTTTGATGTTGCAGTCATCGTCGTTCTGGTGCTCATCAACGGCGTATTCGCCATGTCCGAACTGGCGATCGTTTCTGCCCGGAAAGCCTCGCTAAACAGCCTGGCAGACAAGGGCAGCCGGGGGGCGAGAGTGGCTCTGCGCCTGGCCAGCGATCCCGGCAAATTCCTGTCCACCGTCCAGATAGGAATCACCCTGATCGGCATTGTTGCCGGCGCGTTTTCCGGCGCCAGTCTTGGTGGCCCGGTTGCGGAACGGCTCGAAAGGCTGGGCATGGCACCGGAACTTTCCGTCAGTTTCGGTTTTGCGCTGGTTATCGGTCTGACCACCTTTGCCTCTCTTGTCATCGGTGAACTGGTGCCCAAGCAGTTTGCCCTGCGCTCATCGGAGAAAATCGCGGTGATTATGGCCCCGCCGATGGATTTGCTCGCCCGCATCGCCGCGCCGCTGGTCTGGCTGCTGGATGGCACCAGTGCCCTGATTTTTCGACTTTTGGGAATGAAACGCAACAAGAGCAGTCATGTCACGGCCGACGAGTTGCAGATGGTATTTGCAGAAGCAACCCGATCGGGTGTCATCGAGGAGCACGAGCGCGCGGTCATTTCCGGTGTGGTCCGGATGGCTGACCGTCCGATCCGGGAAGTCATGACTCCCCGAACCGAAGTAGACTGGCTCGACATGTCTGCGACGACCGCAGATATTCACGATATGCTGATCGCATCCCAGCACAGCCGCTTCCCGGTGGCCGAGGGATCGGTGGATGAGATTCGCGGTGTTGTGGTTGCACGAGATATTGTCGCCGCACAGCTCAGCGGGGAAGAGCTGGATCTGGCGCGAATGACCCGTTCACTTGAAAAAGTTCCCGATCAGATGGACGCGCTGGACGCACTCGACATCTTGCGGGAAGCCGATGTGCCGATGATTCTGGTGCATGATGAATATGGGCATTTCGAAGGTATAGTGACGCCGAATGACTTGCTGAGTTCAATTGCCGGAGAATTCGTCTCCGACCAGGACGAGAAGACCCAGCGCAGTCTAATCGAGCGGACCGACGGCAGTTTCCTGGTAGCGGGCGCTATGCCAATTGACGCGCTGGCTGAGCGACTGGGTATCAAGCTGCCTGATGATCGGGACTATGCGACGACAGCGGGGCATGCCCTGGCACAATTGCGTCATCTCCCGGAGGAAGGCGAAAGCTTTGATGATCAGGGCTGGACGTTCGAAATTATCGACATGGACGGCCGAAAGATCGACAAACTGATAGTTCGCGAAACCGCCCGTTCCTGATATTGATGCTCTGACGATTTCCGGCAAGGCAGCTGGAAAAATCTATAGCTTGCCGTATTTCTTTTCGAAACCTGCGATATCGTCCTTCGCGAGATATTTCGCCTGGTCGATCCACGCATCGCGGGTGATACGTCCGCTGAAGCTTTCCAGATACTGATCAACTTCCGCGATTTCCGCCTCTTTCCAGGTTGCAATCTGATCGAACCGGGTGATGCCAAGATTGTTGAGCAGCGAATTCAGCTTGGGTCCCACGCCCTTGATAAGGCGCAAATTGTCGGGGTCACCGGAAGCCGCCGGGATATTCGGCTTGCCGCCGGGAGGTGGTGGCGGTGGTGTCGGAGTGGCCGGTTTGCGAACGCGCGGTTTGGGGGTTGGGGTGGCGGCTGCGGCCGCTGGCTCTGGTTTGGCAACCGGTTTGGGAGCAGGTTTTGGCGCAGGCGCTGGAGCAGGCGCGGCAACCTTTGCCACGGGTTCTGGCTGAGGTTCCGGAATCGGTGCTGGAGGTACCGCTTCTCCGGCTTTCTCCAGCAGACCGTCGTCAGCGTCGAACCGGTCCGAGCCGGACTCTCGACCCGAGGCGGCCCAGGCCCAGAAGGCCGTGGCTACACCCAAACCCAGTGCAATCAGGAAAAGCAGCCAATTTGCGGAAACCAGCGATATCATTTTTCTAAATCCCTATAATCCAATTCGTTGCTGTCTGGTCGTTTTGCGATTGCCGGACTTTCTTCCGTCATGCGAGACCTTCAGATATCTTTCCGGTCCCGGCCCCAGATCAGCCAGCCAATGCCGAGGCCAATTGCAAAAGTCACCAGGAGGAGCAACATGTTTTCAACAAGCAGTGGCATGGTTTATTTTCCCTGTTGCGCGTCGGCATCATTACCGCTGGCAAGAACATTGAATTCGATCCGTCGGTTGGTGGCATCCGCTTCCGCGCCGCTGCCTTCCGCAAGAGGTTGATCAGAGCCATAACCCGTTGCAGTCACCAGATTTTCCGGAATCCCGCGATCAACGAGGCCAGCCCGGACCCGATCCGCACGTTCCTGTGACATGGTCTTGTTGACTGTGGCATTGCCATTGTCATCAGTGTGACCCCCAATGGCGACACGGAAACTTGCGCAATCCACGAGCGCGCCGGCGACCGCATCAATAATTTCATTGGATTCCCGGGAAATATAGGCGCTTCCCGACCGGAAACTGAGCTTTCTGCCAGCGATGGCGGCATCGACTTTTTCCTGACAGGCGCTGTTTGTGGCCGGGCCGTCCGTAGAGGCCTCTTCCCCAGCAACCTGAGGGGTGACCTCATCTCCGGCCCAACCGGCGCCGGAAATGCCTGCGACCGCGGAAACAGCTGCCAGCGCCTGTTGCTTGACCTCGTCACTGACATCGCCGTCCAGAATAGCGCGACGGGAAAGGGGATCACGGGACAATTGCATGTCAACGCCATCCATACCCTGCGCCGCAAGTTCCGTTTTTGCCTTTTCTTCGAGTCCGGAAATATAGTTTTCGCCGGTTGCCATATGACCGACTATCGCGAGGATAACAGTCGCTACTGTTCCGGTGAATATCTTGCCACCAACTTCCATTCCCGAAACCCCGTATTATCCATTTTGTCTTTTATTCAATCTTGTAAAATGAAGGATTATCCTGGCTGAGTCCAGTTCCCCCAACCGGATTCAGACCAAAATATAGGGCAGGCCGAAGCAATTTTGTCCCCATTTGAGACAAAGCACTGACAAACATGGTTAACGAAGTCTTGTTCTGCCTTGTCCAGCGGGCGGTCAGCTTTTGCTCTGATCCCCCGCAAGTACGTTCAACTGGCGAAACTCCTGCCGCCAGTAGTCTCCGCCAGAACCGGAAAGCAAACCGATCTTTCCGAAATCATAATCACCGAGATATTTGTCGCCGCGCAGTTTCTGGCCAAATGCCGCGACGGCGACAGCAAAGGCCATGTCGCCGCTTGGCGCGGACGCGCCTTGCAGTTTCGATGCGGCAATCTGGCGGGTGATCAGCCGGGACTTTTTGCCATTGGGCAGCTTGTACCGTAATTTGATTTGCACCAACTCATCGTGCTTGTCTGCTGCCGGATGTTCTGACCGGTTTCCGGCGTAACGCCTTTCCGGTAGCCAGCCTGAAGCATTGGTCGGCATCACTTCATAGAGCGCGGTCACCTGATGGCCTGCGCCAATATCGCCGGCATCAATCCGGTCATTGTCGAAATCCTCTTCTGCCAGCAACCGGTTCTCATAGCCGATCAGCCGGTATTCCTTCACCTGGACGGGGTTGAATTCGACCTGGATCTTTACATCCGTTGCAATGGTGAAGAGCGTGGAGCTCAACTCCTGCCCGAGAACCTTCTTGGCTTCCATGGCGCTGTCGATATAGGCGTAATTCCCGTTACCGACATTGGCGATACCTTCCATCAGTTCGTCCCGGATGTTGCCGGTGCCGTAGCCCAGCATTGTCAGCGTGACGCCGCTCTCGCGCTGCTTTGCCACATATTTTTTCAGCTCGTCAGTGTTCGAAGTTCCGACATTGAAGTCGCCGTCCGTTGCCATGATGATGCGATTGATCCCGCCCTTCAGGAAATTGCCGCGAGCCGTGGAATAGGCCAGTTTGAGTGCATCACCACCCGCGGTGGACCCGGCGGCATGGAGACAATCGACGGCTTCCTTGACGTGATCCTTGTTGGATGTGGGTGCCAGAAGCAGTCCGACACGCCCCGAATAGACAACAATAGATATCCGGTCGTCTCGCCGCAGTTCGTTGGTCAGGGATTTCAGGCTAGACTTGACCAGCGGCAACTTGTCCCGGCTGGCCATCGAACCGGACACGTCTACGAGGAAGACGAGATTGGCCCGCGGGCGTTCATCACTGTTCACATCATAGCCGCGCAGACCGATACGCAACAGGCGGCTGCTGTCATTCCAGGGTGTCCGGGCAACGTCGGTGGTGATGGTGAACGGAGTACTGCGATCGGATGGCCGCGGATAGTCATAGCGAAAATAATTGATCATTTCCTCGGTACGAACAGCTGCCTCCGGAGGCAGTTTTCCATCATTGAGGAAACGACGCACGTTCGAATAACTGCCCGTATCGACATCGACCGCGAATGTTGAAACGGGCTCGTCAGCCACCCGCTTTATGCTCGCAACCTCCTTGCCGTCATACTGTTCGCGGTCGCGCGGTCCTGGATAGGGGCGGGGTAGGGGATAGGGCCCTATACCCCTCTGCGTCGCGACAGCCCCGGATGCTCTGGACATCGCCACAGGTGGCGGAGGCGGAGGTGACGCTGGGGCAACGGCACTATTGGAAGGCGTTGCCACAACTCGTCCAATCCGACCGCTGGAAGCGCGCACCTGTCCCCTTTTGTAGCGCTCTCCGTGCCGGGAGAAAATGCTGCAGTTCACCGGATGGGGATGGCGGGGATGATGGATTTCGGGGGGCTTGACCGACCGTGCATTGATCGGAACGGAGGACGGACCAGCCATCAGTCCGACGGCGGCCAGTCCACAAAGACTTTTGGAAACAAACGAATATCGGGACATTATACTTTCTCCCTCGCTACGCAACCCATCAGGGAGGGTCGCAAAATCAATCTGACTGGAGAATGAACCAATGATGCGCTGTTACAGGACTGGGTGCAAGCAACAGGTCTGGGAGAATCGGTTTTCAGACAGTTAAGCCAGATCGGATCAGCCTTCTGCCTCGCGTGCCACCTGCCGCCAGCCGATGTCACGGCGACAGAAACCACTATCAAAGTCAATCTTGTCAACAGCCGAATAAGCAGCTGACTGGGCTACTGTGGTATTGCGACCGGTAGCGGTGACATTCAGGACGCGCCCCCCGCTGGCAATCAGCTTTCCGTCGACTTCGGTGGTTCCGGCATGAAAAATCTTGATCGCCCCGGATCCGGATTCGCCCCGCTCTGCCCTGGCAAGATTGCGGATCTGGCCGCCTTTGTCCGGCGAACCGGGATAGCCGTTGGCCGCCATCACCACCGTCAAAGCCGTGTCATCGGAAAATTCCGGCTGACCGTAACCGGAAAGTTGGCCTTTTGCTGTTGCCAGCATCAGCCGGGCAAGATCGGATTGCAGTCGCATCATCAGCACCTGACATTCCGGATCTCCGAACCGCGCGTTATATTCAATCAGTTGTGGCCCCTTTTCTGTCAGCATGAGGCCGGCGAAAAGGACACCGCTATAAGGCATGCCTTCGCTCGCCAGCGTATCGACAGTCGGCTGGATGATGGTGTCGAGAACTTCCTGTTGCAGCGCATCTGTCAGCACGGGGGCCGGGCTGTATGCACCCATGCCGCCGGTATTCGGACCGACATCGCCTTCTCCCACACGCTTGTGATCCTGGGCGGTCCCGAAAGGTATCACGGTTTCGCCATCGGTGATGGCAAAGAAACTGGCTTCCTCACCGGTCAGAAATTCCTCGATAACAACTTCCGCACCAGCATCACCAAATCCACCGTCAAACATCATTGCAATGGCTTCTTCTGCCTGCTCGCGGGTCTCTGCAATGATAACGCCTTTACCGGCGGCAAGTCCGTCGGCTTTGATCACAACCGGAATGGAAAACCCGTCCAGAGCCGCCAGGGCATCAGAGGCATTGGTGGTGCGAACATAGGCGGCCGTGGGAATATCGGCACGGGCGCAAAGATCCTTGGTGAACCCCTTGGATCCTTCCAGCTGGGCCGGGGCCTTGTTTGGACCAAAAACGGCGATATCTGCCTCGCGCAATCCATCGGCCAGACCATCTACCAGCGGCGCTTCCGGACCAACAACCACCAGAGTGATGTCTCGTCTTCGGCAAAAGGCGACCACTGATCCATGGTCGGAAACATCCAATGATATGCACTCCGCATCGTGCGCAATGCCTGGATTGCCGGGTGCAGCATAAAATTTCACGACTGATGGGGATTGCGCCAGCTTCCACGCCAAGGCATGTTCCCGACCACCAGACCCGAGCAACAGGATATTCATGAACGATTCCCTCTCATTGGATGCGAAGCTGTTAGCCGAGAGCGGCAGCGGCGACAATGCCCCGCCGCTGACTGTGTCCGAAATTTCCGGTGCACTGAAACGGCTGGTCGAAGACCGGTTTGGCTATGTGCGGATAAGGGGGGAGATTTCGGGGTTCAAGCGGGCTGCGTCCGGGCATGTGTACCTGACGCTGAAGGACGACAAGGCGGTGCTCGACGGCGTGATGTGGAAAGGCAATGCCGCGCGGCTGGGATTTGCAGCTGAGGACGGAATTGAAGTGGTCGTCTCCGGCAAGCTCACAACCTATCCAGGTCGCTCCAAATATCAGGTTGTGATCGACAAGATGGAACTCGCCGGCGAAGGCGCACTGATGCAGCTTTTCGAGAAGCTGAAGGCCCGATTGCAGTCTGAAGGGCTTTTTGACCGTGACCGCAAACGGCCGACGCCCTTCCTGCCTCAGACGATCGGTGTCGTCACGTCCCCCACGGGCTCGGTGATCCGGGACATTTTGCACAGATTGTCCGATCGCTGCCCGAGTCATGTCATTGTCTGGCCTGTCCTGGTTCAGGGTGATGGCGCTGCCAGTCAGATTGCGGGAGCGATCAACGGATTTTCGGCCATGGCCGAGGACGGACCTGTGACGCGCCCGGATCTGGTGATTGTGGCACGTGGCGGCGGGTCGATAGAAGATCTTTGGAGTTTCAATGAAGAGGAAGTTGTCCGGGCGATTGCCGGCAGCAGCATTCCGGTCATTTCCGCGGTCGGCCACGAAACGGATACGACGCTGAGCGACTATGCCGCAGACGTGCGCGCGCCCACACCGACAGCAGCCGCGGAAATGGCGGTGCCGGTGCGCGCCGAGTGGCTGGCGACCCTTGCCGACAGCAAGGCCCGGCTCTCCCGTTCGGTTCAGCGTGGGCTGACAACTGCCCAGGAACGCCTCGAGGCCCAGCGGCGACTGATGCCGGATCTGACCGACCTGCTTCGCCCGCATCAGCAGCGTATCGACGAGATTTCCGATGCGATGAAATATGCGATGGGACAGAATGTCGCAAAAGCCCGCAGCCGCTTTGCGATGAGCGAAGGCGCTTTGCGGCCGATATTGCTGAAACAAAGGCTGGCGCAGGCCGAGGACCGCCTGAAAAGACTGGATTTGCCTCCGTCACTCGTCACGAAACCGCTGGAAGATGCTCGGCGTCGACTGGATTCCCTTTGGCGGCTGGCTCGTCAAGTGTCTCCGGATGGCCCGTTGAAAAGGGGCTATGCCCGGGTTTCCGCAACAGACGGATCATTGGTCGGTGGGCGCCAGGCGGCGGAGAAAGCTGGCAATGTGCAGTTGCATTTTCACGATGGCAGCGTCGATGCAACGGTTGGCAAAATATCGGAAAATGCAACGAAACCAGCTGTTTCCAAACCAACTTCTCGAAAACCGCGACCGAAAAAACCGGTCGATGACCGTCAACAGGATTTGTTCTGACCGGATAATTTGTTATATCGAGTTTAATGAATGACCTGTAAATTGCGGGTAAATGGGAAATAAGCTAAGGTTTTTGTCATGTTGATGTCCAATCGTAACAAGACTGCGAAACTGCATTACATGCCGAATGGTTTTCGCATGCTTTCTTCCGGAGACCACGTGTTTTGTGCGGTTTCCGGGGAACGTGTGGCCCTTGACGATCTGCGCTACTGGAGCGTCGAGAAGCAGGAGCCCTATGCGACAGCACAGATTTCGGCCCAGGCACATGTGCGAGGGACTGGCTGAACGGACTGATTAGACTGAGTAGAGTGAGGGGCATGCGTAAAACAGTATTGGTCGGAATGGCTATCGGATATGCCGTGCTGGCGGGCCCGGTTTCTGCTGATATGGTCGCAGCCGGATCAGAAGCCGCCGATGGAGCGGTTGAAGCTTCCGCATTCCGTCAAGCGACACAGTTCGGATTTTCAGGCAAGGCGATTCAGGGGGGTGTGATGCTCGGCAACGCGCCGGAAGGAACGCGCAGCCTGACCCTTGATGGGGAGCCTGTAAAATTCGATGTGGACGGCAGGTTTATCATCGCCTTCAACCGGGATGCCGGCCAGTCTGCCCAGCTTGTCGCCATGATGGAGAATGGCGAAACCGTAAGAAAGTTTTTCAGTGTGGCACCGCGCAAATGGCGGATCGAACATGTTGCCCTGAACCGCCGCGGCCGGACCGCGAGTGCAGCCTTTATGAAACGCCGTGCGCCGGAGCTTGCGCAAATCCATGCAGCCCGGGCGGTCAACAGCGACAGTGAAGGCTGGCGCCAGACTTTTATCTGGCCCGCCAAAGGCCGCATTTCAGGCATGTTCGGCAATCAGCGCATCTATAATGGAACGCCCGGCAGCTATCATAGCGGCATTGATATCGCGGCGAAGACCGGCACCTATTACGTCGCGCCCGCAGATGGCGTGGTTACACTGGCGACCAACCGGCCTTTCTCGCTTGAAGGCAATCTTCTGATTATCGATCACGGCATGGGTCTCAACAGTGCGTTCTTGCACAGTTCGGAAATTCTTGTGAAGACCGGTCAGGTGGTCAAGCGCGGCGAGCCAATCGGCCGGATCGGGGCCACTGGCAGCGCCACCGGTCCCCATCTGCACTGGTCGATGAAATGGAACAAAGCGCGCATTGACCCGATCTTGCTGACCGGCCCGATGAAATGATTTGCAAAAGCTTGTCGGGTTATTACCTGACTCGCCTTACCCGGATTGCCAGCCCACCGTTGATATTGGCCTTGTAGCTACCCAGGGTAGCGCGCTTGATACGGATTTCATCGCCTGATTTGGCCCGCACGTATCGCCGGGACTTTTCCGTCTGCTCCCACACAGCGTCACCTTCTTCGATCGTAATGACATAAAGACCGCGAGCATTCTGCCGAACCGATTTGATTTTCGTTGTCAGTTCCTTGAATTCTTCCTTTTCGTCCTCGTCATCATCATCCCCGCCGCCAAACAGTTTGATCTTCGGAAGCGAGAAACCGAAAAGCCCGCGCCGGGCCTTCTTGATTTGCTCGCGGTCAGCGACAACAACCTGTTTGCTGGCCTCGGCCGATTCAAGAGCTGCCACTTTTTCGTCATAGCAAGCCAGCCGCGCAGTGGGATCCGCAATCGTTTTGCAGTCAATGACGGCCTGGAAAATCGCGGGTGGCGCATCCTCTTTCTCGTCATCCTTTGCCTGAGCAGGTGCTGCAATCATGCAGCCTGCGGCAAAGACGGCTGTGGAAAGGGCTCCGGGAAATTTCCGAAAAAAATTGCGCACCATGTTAATACCTCACTCAAATGGCCGGCACGACGTTCGCTTGGCACCGTGACCTAATCAATCTCCTGTTCAAACTGGTAAACCGACATGTGCCGATGCACAACCCAAATCCCGCCACAGTCGACTGTGGCAAAATAGTTACAATAGTCACAAAAACCGCTCTTTTTCCCCAGCTGACGCTTTACAGCCATCAACCCATGTTGCATCCGGACCCTAACTCGGGAGACGAATCCGTGCGTTTGGGGCGTATGGAAGTCTCTCGAACCACAACCGGGGGCGTCCAATGGTGGCCGGCCTCTCCAGAATAAGGGACTGGATTAACATGAAAAAATTTACAAGCTTGAAGGCGACTGTAGCTCCTGTAGCTCTTGGCCTTGCCATGCTTTCGACACCTGCTTTTGCGCAGGATCAGGAAGAAGAGGCAGCTGATGATGAGCAGGGACTAATCGTTGTTACGGGTTCGCGTATTGCTTCTCCGACCGTGACGTCTGCCGCGCCGCTGCAGATCCTTGACGATGTTGCAATTGATGACGCTGGTGTGACCAACGTTCAGGAGCTTCTGCTGGAAAACCCGGCATTTGGTACTCCGGCCCTCAGCCGTACCAACTCTGCCTTTCTGACATCCGGTACGGGTGTTGCAACGGTTGACCTTCGTGACCTTGGCTCAGACCGGACTCTGGTCCTGATCAATGGCCGTCGCGTTGTTGCAGGTCTGCCAGGCAGTGCCACAGTTGACTTGAACATCATCCCGACACAGTTCCTTGAGCAGATTGACGTTTTGACCGGTGGTGCTTCGGCGCTTTACGGGTCTGACGCGGTCGCCGGTGTTGTGAACTTTGTCTACAAGCGGGACTTTGAAGGCATCGAAGCCAATGGCCAGATCGGCCTGACCGAGCAGGGTGACGATCTCCGTTACCAAACCAATCTGACTGTCGGTACGAATGTTGCTGACGGCCGTGGCAACATCATGGTCCACTTCGGCTACACCAACGAAGAAGGCGTGCTGTCGCGTCAGCGTTCGAATACCTTCCTCGATGACATCGAAGGCGCGTTTTTCGGACAGGATTTCGGAACCTCAGTTGCACCGTTCAACTCAAGTGGTGCTCCTCAGGGACGTTTTGACGTATTGGGCACTCCTGGTTCAGGTGATGACTTCACCTTTGATCCGATTACTGGCGTTTTGCGTCCTTGTTTCTCAGCCAACGGCGGTACATGTAATGCACCAGGTTCGGCGTTCGATGGCCAGGCCATTGGCCCCGACGGCTTCAACCGTCAGTTCTTCCGGACAATTGCTGTTCCGGTAGAGCGCTATCTTTTCGCCGCTGCCGGTACCTATGAAGTTACAGATGACATCAATCTGTTCTTCGAAGGCACCTATTCCAGCACGAAATCTTCGCGGATCATCGAACCGTTCTTCCTGTCTTCAGGTGATATTTTCGTTAACGGTGGCCGTGTTCCCCTCGAGACCGCTGCTGGTGTCGTAAACCCGCTCGTTCCTCAGGACATCGTAGATGCTTCGCAGGATATCGACGGTGACGGACGTCGCGATTATGGCTTCATTCGCCGTATCGTGGAATTCGGACCTCGTACCGGACAGACAACGCGCGATACCTATCGCTTCGTTGTTGGTCTCGACGGCACGCTGTTTGATGACACCTTCCGCTGGGATGTGAGCTATAACTATGGTCAGACTTCTGAGAACCAGTTCTCGTCCGGTCAGATCAATGTGGTCAATGCGCGCTTCGCACTGGATGCCATTCCTGATGTAAATGATTTGGATGGCGACGGTGATACCACTGACGCGATTTGTGCCGATGCCAATGCACGACTCCAGGGTTGTGTCCCGTTCAACGTATTCGGAGCCGGATCCATTGACGCCGCGCAGCTTGCATATCTGAATGCGGAAGCGAGCTTCCAGACGGATATCACGCAGCAGGTTATTCAGGGCAACATCTCTGGTACGCTGTTTGATCTTCCTGGCGGTGCGGCCGGCATCGCTGCTGGTGTCGAATATCGTCGTGAAACCAGTGTTGAAGAGCTTGATGCTCTGACCAACGCCGGATTGAACGCTGGTAATGCCATCGGTGATACAGCTGGTAACTTCAACGTAATCGAAGGTTATGTGGAAGTTAAGCTGCCAATTCTTGCTGACACTCCTTTCTTCGAACTTCTTGAAGTTGGTGGTGCGGTTCGTGTGGCTGATTACTCGACCGTCGGTTCCATCGTGAGCTACAATGGTACGGTCACATGGCAGCCCATCGATGATATCCGTCTGCGTGGTACCTACTCACGAGCAGTTCGTGCACCGAATATCGGTGAACTGTTCAGTGCCCAGTCTGAGACATTCCCGTCTGGCCTGACCGACCCTTGTGTCGGAATTGGCCCTACCGGTGGTGGAACAACTGGTGATGTCTGTCGAGCTGATGCGGGCGTTAACGCCAACATCGCCCTGAACGGCGTGTTCACGCTGAACCAGGCCGACATCCAGGGTATCGGTGGCTTCAACGGTGGTAACCCCAACCTGTTCGAAGAAACGGCAGACAGCTACACCATCGGTGCGGTTATCAACCCACGTTCGATCGATGCACTGCGCAACCTCACGGTGACAGTGGATTACTACAACATCTCGGTTGAAGATGTGATTGCGGCTCCAGGTCGTGCCTTCACGCTGGATCAGTGTCACTCTTTCAATAACCAGGCATTCTGTGGTCTGATCACGCGCCGTCAGGTGAGTGACTCACAGAACAGCGCTGGGTCAATCGAGTTTATCAACGCGTTCCAGAATAATGGTGCTTTGTTGGAAACCCAGGGTCTTGACGTTACCGCGACTTATCGTACCAGCTTGGACAGCATTGGTCTGGATGGTGCTTCGCTGAGCGCACGTATCGCCTATAACCACATCTTCAACTATGATTTCCAGCCGTCGCTAACGGCAGCTGCTGATCCGCAGGAAGGTGAGATCGGAACTGCTGATCATACGTTTACGGCGAACCTGGCATTTGATCAGGGACCATTCCGTTGGTCATGGACCGGTACTTTCATCGGTGCATCTGACGAGGATGATCAGGGCTCATTCCCTGATGAATCCGTACCTGCAGAATTCTACATCGATACGCAGATCAACTATGCTGTAACCGATGAATTTGAGTTCTACTTCGGTGTGGACAACGTGCTCGACAATGACGCGCCAAACCTGCTCACCGGTACCTCGTTTAACGTGACAGGTACCGACACAGCCGCTGATGTCTATGACGTCTTTGGCCGTCGTTACTACACCGGTGTTCGGCTGCGCTTCTAATCGCAACCAAATAGCTGGTTAAAAAGAAGGCGGGCTCTCGGGCCCGCCTTTTTTATTGTCTGCATGTTGATGGAAACTTTGCCGAATAATATGGCATCAGGTCACTGCGACAGCTTCAAGGGTCCATTGCCCAGCCGGTTATGGAAAAGCGTCCAATCGGGGCGGAGGGAGCAACCACAGAAACGGAATGCCTCTGTGGCACCCGGAACAGGTTGAGACTATTGAACACTGGCCTGATACCCAAATTAATGTTGCCTTCACTATCGAAGAAATTCAAAAATCCGCCCCATTCCGATTTCCAGTCCGGAATGGTGAGATTCAGCACATAGGCTACCCGGCGGCGTTCCTTTGAGTGGCTGTCATCATGTTCGGAAAGGAAATCACCCGGTTGATAACAGGTGGCCTGAGCCGAGGCTTTGATGATGGAATATACGCCCGTGACATCGCGCAGCAGATCCAGAAACGGAGGACTGTTGAGATGCTCGAGCATCCTGTCCAGCGGATGGTCCGGATCCCATTTGCCCAGATAAGCCTCGAGCATCGGATACTGGCGGTAAAGAAATCCATATTCTCCTGATCCAATAGCCCCGTGAGCCTTGTCGGCCAGCTCCTGCAACGCAGATGGTTGCATCGCAGCCAGCTCTTCAAACCGGAAGTTTTTTGGGTCCGAGGGTGCAGCCCGCCAGGCCAGTCCCCAATTTATCTGCTCGAGAAAGACGTTCCGGAGCATTTCGGCCGATTCCGGCTGAAGAACATCACGAATTTGCAAACGATGTTCCTTCGCGAAGCGTTCTTGCAACGCGGTGCGATCCAGTGCCGGATTAATCTGAAATTGTAGATTCTTCCCGTTCATGGCGCATCATTGAAGACCCGTCTGGCGGTTCGTCAACCCAAAACATCAGTCAGGACGCGCTGCCAGTTCTCGCCCATGATTTTGGCGATCTCTGACTCTCCAAACCCGTCATCGACCAGCGCTTTCCGGATCGTGGCCATCCGGGCCAGATTGTTGAGTTCGGGAATAACAACATGTTCGGGATCTTCCTCATAACCCGGAATGCCCAGCTTGCGCATCGCGCTCCACCAGCGGAGATATTGTCTCACGCCTTTCCGGTTGTCATTGTTGAGGCTGCGCAGAAATGGCTGACCCGACATGGGAAAATCATTGGCAATCGCCACTGCATCGATACCGCCAATATTGATGACATGGCGGATATGGGCGATCAAATGGCTGATATCGGGTATCGGCTCTTTGGTCAGCCAGAAACTCATCATGAATATGCCGACCACTCCGCCTCGCGACGTGATCGCCCGAATGCCTTCGTCGGTAATACAGCGCGGATGATCGACAATTGCGCGGCACGCCCCGTGCGAATAGATGATGGGGGATGTGCTGGCCCTTGCGGTCTCGAGAATGGACGGATCCGACGCGTGAGAGACGTCGGGCAGCAGACCCACTCTGTTCATCTCGGCAAGGCCGGCGCGACCGAGTTCTGTCAAACCACTATGCTCGGGTTCGATCGTACCGCCGGCAAACAGGTTGTTATTGTGGTGCGTCAGCTGGAGAACACGCAGACCCTTGCCACGAAAATAGGCAATCCGGCGCAGGTCTTCACCGATGGGTTCGCAGGACTGAAACTGCAAGAATGCTGCACATCCGGGCCGGCTGCCGATATCACTGCCACGGTTCGCAACGAAAACCTCGTCGCTTGCGGCGATGCGATTTACGGCCCTGTCCAGCGCCTCGTCGTTGATATCGAAATTGCGCTGGTAGCGGGGTGTCCCGTCGGGGTCGCGGACAGTCACGACCTTGGAAACATCACAAATCATCGCGGTCAGCCCCGCCTGACGGATTTCCGAGAGATTCTGGGGAAGAAAACTCAGCCCGTCAATGACGGGTGCACTCCGGGCGCTGGGGCTGTTGGACAAGGGGGAGCGAGGTGCGCAGCTGGCCAGTACTGTGGCAGCGGATCCGGCAACAAATTTCCGGCGGGTCAGAGTGAAGGCGCTGGCCATCCGAGGATTATGACCAACTCCTAAGGTTTGTCATGCTGTTTTTATTTTCAGCGCGCCGTCGCCCTCGTCAATCTTGACGACTGTGTCATCCGGAATGTCGCCTCGCAAGATGCTGTCGGCCAGCGGATCCTGGAGATATTTCTGGATCGCTCGCTTGAGCGGCCGGGCGCCATAAACGGGATCATAGCCGACACGGCCCAGCCAGCGCTTGGCGGCCTCGGTCAGGTCCAGTTCGATCTTGCGATCCTTGAGCAGCTTTTGCACACGAGCCACCTGAATTTCGACAATTGGCGCCATATGCTCTTCCGCGAGCCGGTGGAACAGGATGATCTCGTCCAGCCGGTTGAGAAATTCCGGACGGAAATGCGCACGGACCACGTCCATGACCTGGGGCTCCACATCCTTGACCTTCTGACCCTCTTCCAAGTTCGCCATGAACTGGCTCCCCAGATTGGAGGTCAAAATGATCAGCGTATTGGAAAAATCCACACGCCGGCCCTGGCCATCGGTCAGATGCCCGTCATCAAGTACCTGCAACAGCACGTTGAAAACATCGCCATGCGCCTTTTCCACCTCGTCAAACAGAATGACCTGATAAGGGCGACGACGAACCGCTTCGGTTAAAACACCGCCCTCATCATAACCAACATAGCCCGGTGGCGCGCCGATCAGACGGGCGACGCTGTGTTTTTCCATAAATTCGGACATGTCGATGCGTACCATCGCCTGGTCATCATCAAACAGAAATCCGGCAAGGGCTTTGGTCAGTTCGGTCTTGCCCACCCCCGTGGGACCCAGGAACAGAAAACTGCCCAGCGGACGGTTGGGATCCTGCAGCCCGGCGCGGGAACGGCGGACGGCAGCTGACACGGCCTCGATGGCGTCCCTCTGCCCGATCACCCGCTTGCCGATCAGCTCTTCCATGGCGAGCAGTTTCTCCCGTTCGCCCTCGAGCATTTTGTCGACAGGAATTCCGGTCCAGCGGGACACGACCGAAGCAATGTCCTCGCTGACCACTTCTTCGCGCAGCATGGCGCCCTCGGTGGCATCTGCAGCCGTTTCCAATTTCTTTTCGAGGTCGGGTATCTTGCCGTAACTCAGTTCACCGGCCTTCGCGAGGTCACCGGCGCGTTCGGCCTGTTCCAGTTCCAGGCGTGCGGCGTCCAGTTCTTCTTTGAGATGTGCCTCCGCATGAATCTTGTCTTTCTCACCCTGCCAGCGCGTGGTGAGCTCGGCCGATTCCTGTTCCAGATCCGCCAGTTCCTTTTCGAGCGCCTCCAGGCGGCTCTTCGATGCGTCGTCATTTTCCTTCGACAGTGCTTCGCGCTCGATCTTCAGCTGAATGATCCGCCGGTCGAGCGTCTCGATTTCCTCAGGCTTGGATTCTACCTCCATCCGGATCCGGGAGGCGGCCTCATCCATGAGGTCGATTGCCTTGTCGGGCAGGAACCGGTCACTAATATAGCGATGGGACAGGGTGGCCGCACTGACAAGGGCACCGTCGGTAATGCGAACACCATGATGGAGTTCATATTTCTCCTTGAGACCACGCAGGATCGAGATGGTATCCTCTACAGTCGGTTCGCCAATGACAACAGGCTGGAAACGGCGCTGCAGAGCCGGATCCTTTTCGACATGTTTCTGATATTCATCGAGCGTCGTCGCACCGATACAATGCAGTTCGCCGCGGGCCAGTGCCGGTTTCAGCAGGTTGCTGGCATCCATCGCGCCTTCGGACGCTCCTGCGCCGATCAATGTGTGCATCTCGTCGATGAACAATATGATTTCGCCATCGGCACCACGCACTTCGTCGAGTACGCCTTTCAGCCGTTCCTCAAACTCGCCGCGATATTTTGCGCCGGCGATCAGCGCGCCCATGTCGAGAGCCATCAAGCGCCGGTCCTTGAGGCTGTCGGGGACATCGCCATTGGCGATCCGCAAGGCCATGCCCTCCGCGATAGCGGTCTTGCCCACGCCGGGCTCGCCGATCAGGACCGGGTTGTTTTTTGTACGCCGTGCCAGGATCTGGATCGTCCGCCGAATCTCCTCGTCCCGTCCGATCACCGGATCAAGCTTGCCGTCCCGCGCCGCCTCGGTCAGGTCGCGTGCAAATTTTTTCATCGCTTCATAGCGGTCCTCGGCGGAAGCGGTATCCGCTGTCCGGCCACCCCGCAGATCATTGATCGCGCTGTTGAGTGCTTCGGCGGTCACTCCGGCTTCCGCAAGCGCCTTGCCAGGTACCGTGTCCTTTGCCAGTACCAACGCCAGCAGCAGCCGTTCAACTGTGACAAAACTGTCGCCCGCTTTTTCCGAAATCTGTTCTGCCTGATCCAGCACCCGGACAGCATCGTTGTTGAGACCGGGTGTCTGCTGGGCACCACCACCTGATACGGCGGGTATCTTGGCAAGCGCGCCATCCACCGCAACATGCGCCTGCTTTGCACTGCCGCCTGCCTTGGCGATCAGACCGGATGCCATGCCCTGGTCGTCTTCCAGCAAGGCCTTCAGCAAATGCACTGCGGCAATTTGCTGGTGATTCATCCGAATCGCCACGGTTTGTGCGCTCTGCAAAAAGCCTTTGGCGCGATCTGTGAATTTCTCGAGATTCATCGTCCCGTTCCCTCGTCTGTAGTTCTCAGCTGATATGGTGTGACGAATTTACAACACAAGGGATGTGCGCAAATTATTGTCTTTGCGGGCAAAGATTTCAAAACCGTGATATCAGTTGATGCCCGGGCTATCAGGTTGACCAACGCGGCAACTTTGCGCAAGAGCAGGCAAGAGGCAATGCACCGATTGCCGGCAACGAGAAGATCGATGCGTTCTGTGGGACTGCATCCGGGGAAGGAAAATCGCGTGAAACTGCTCAAACGGCTCGGCCTGACTCTGGTGGTGCTTCTTGTTGTCATTCTGGTCGGCCTGATGATCTGGGAGCCGCTGACAGTCGAGGGGGCTGACGCTCCGCCCGAACAGTCCTATGAGGCGCGCATTGTCCGGGATGAATTCGGGGTGCCGCATATTTTCGGCAAGACCGACGCCGACGTCGCCTATGGCGTTGCCTATGCCCATGCAGAAGATGATTTCGCGACATTGCAGGAAGTGTCCGCGATGGTGCGCGGGCGCCTGGCAACGCTCAATGGATCCGACGGTGCAGCCATCGACTATGTCGCGGCTCTGCTTGATGTCGATGGCACCGTTGACCGGAAATATGCCGATCTGCCGGAAGATGTCCGGGCTGTTCTGGATGGCTATGCGTCGGGCTTGAATGCCTATGCAGAAGAGCATCCCGACGAAGTGGAGTTGTCGGGTCTTTTCCCGGTCAACGGTCGGGATATTGCAAAGGGATTTGTGCTGCGTTCTCCCTTCTTTTTTGGCTTGAACACACCCATCCAGGCGCTGGTGCAGAACGAGGATCTGCCAAGAGAGGGCGGACCTGTGCTGGCAGGTTCGATCGAGGAAAAGTCGATCCATCCATTGAGCGAAGACAAGGTCATCACGCCAGTTGGCCCCGATCCGGATGAAAATGGCTCCAACGCCTACGCCATTTCACCGGAACGCTCTTCCGACGACAAAACCCGCCTGATTTCCAATTCTCACCAGCCGTTGCGCGGCAATGTGGCATGGTATGAGCTGGTGGTGCACAGCGAAGAGGGCTGGGACTTTGCCGGGGCCAATTTCCCGGGTTCGCCCTTTCCGTTCCTCGGGCACAACAAATATCTTGGCTGGACAAATACCGTCAATCGGCCGGATTTGATCGATATCTACAAGCTGATCATTAATCAAACTCGCAGCCAGTATCAGTTTGACGGAGCCTGGGAACCGCTACAGAAGAAGCGAATCTGGTTGAAGATCAAGTTCGGGCCGCTGGTCATTCCCTATCCACAGATGGTCTATCGGTCGATCCACGGCCCGGTCATCCTCAATGACAGCGGAGCCTATGCGATCCGCTATGCAGGGATGGATCAGCTGGACATGCTGACCCAGTATTTCCGGATCAACAAGGCGCGCAATTTCGAGGAATGGCAGGCTGCTATGGCGGGGCAGGGGGTTCCGGCGACCAATTTTGTCTATGCCGATGCGAAGGGCAATATCGGACTATTCTATAACGCCATGTTCCCAGACCGCGTGCCTGGATTTGACTGGCGGACAGTTTTGCCAGGCGATACGTCGAATGCGGTTTGGCAGCAGACCTTGCCCTTTTCCCGGGTGCCAGCACTGATCAATCCGGACTCCGGCTATGTAATGAACGCCAACAATACACCCTATACGGCAGCCGGACCGGGAGATGAGCTCAGTCCGGACAATTATTCCCCACTCATGGGAATCGAGAATGACGAGACCAACCGTTCGCTCCGCTCCATCGTTCTGTTCGAGGAAGCCATCGCAAATGGCGGCAAGATCGGCGAGGCGGAGATCCGGCGGATCAAATATGACACAGGTTATGAGCAGGCCGGTTATGCGAAGGACTGGATGGACAGGATAGCGGCTCTTGATCTGGAGGAAAACACTGATCTCGGGAAAGCGCAGGCGCTGCTGGCCGAGTGGGACTGGAACCTGGACGGGAAGGGTGCCGGTGATGCCCTCGCGCTGATGGTTTTGCGCCCTGCGAACAAGGCCCACTACCAGCGCGGGGAAATACCCGATGCGATGGAAATATTGCAGGAGACCGTCGATCACCTGACGAAATATTTCGACCGGATCGATCCACCGATGAAAGATGTGCTGCGCTTGCGTCAGGGCGATGTCGACTTGCCGCTTGATGGCGGCAACGATACGATCCGTGCGTCAACTTTGTGGGACGTGGAAGATGATGGCCGGTTGTCCGTCCGTCATGGCGACAGCTTCATCATGTTTGTCGAATGGGACAGGGACGGCAATGTGAACTCCCGATCAATCCAGCCGTTCGGTGCCGCAACCACGCGTCCAGAAAGCCCGCACCATACAGACCAGATGCAGCTGTTTGTCGATCACAAGCTGAAACCGGTGCATTTTGACCCTGAGGAACTGGAAAAGCACAAGACCAGTGAGAAGGTTGTCGGAACCGGCAAATAAGTCGTCATAAGTTGCTGTTCTTGTTCGGTTTCGGCCTAGTCGTCGAACCCCACGAACACAGATGCCTCTTCGATGGGCTTGCGCGTTGAGACCACGCTGTTGGCGGGAAAACTCTCGTCTGGCCAGCCCAGGGCGATGCTCTTCATGATCACCTGATCATCGGCAATTCCTGCATGTTCCCGCACGACGGGTGACTGCATGATACCCTGGCTGTTGATGACCGTACCCAGTCCGCGCGACCACGCCGCGTTGACCAGGGCTGTTGCCACCGCCCCGCAGTCAAACGGGGTGTCGTCGCTGCCATCCAGCACGCGGTCATAAGTGATGATCACGCAGACAGGCGCATCGAACTGGCGAAATCCCCGCATCACCCAGTCCTGCCGCGCTTCCTTGTCCTCGCGCGCGATTTCCATTGCCGAGAATAGTTGCTTGGCCACCCCAATCTGCCGGTCGCGGTGCTGTCCAGCAAAGGCTTCCCCGGTTCGAAATTCGCGGGATTGCGGCACCCCCGCCAGCATGCGCTCGGTATTGCCCGCCCGAATTTTCTCGAGCGGATCGCCGGTAATGACATAGAAGCTCCAAGGTTGTGTATTCATCGAAGACGGCGCACGCATGGCCAGTCCAATGATTTCCTCGATCAGTTTCCGCGGAACCGGATCTGGCTTATATCCGCGTATGCTTCTGCGACCGAGGATGACTTCGTCAAATTGCATATAGGGCTCCGTTAGTGTGTTTCGGGACCGCTAGCGCAGCAACAGATGTTTGGAAAGCATGATGATGACGTCGGCTTCATCCCGAAAGCGGACGTTAGAATATAAGCCGACTTCCCTTTTGTGCGTTGGGGAATGGCAATACGCGTGTTAAATGTCCTCAATTATGATCAATAAAACAATACGTATGATGATTATTTTGTCGTCTGTAGGTTTAGTCAGTTGTGCCCCAGCGAAAATTCCGTGGAATGCTTCTCCCGATTGGTCACTCAAGAACGGTATCATCTATACTTGGAACCAATCAGTTGGAGGTAGTTGCGTTGCTTGGATGGCAAATGAAGACTGGGTTTCAGTTCGTGTGTTAGTCGACTCACGATGCAAAGGATCTAATGCAGCAGACTCTGACAAATCCAGAGGACTGGAATATTCTTCCACATTCGATGAAATGCTCTTTCATGGTTATTGGCCTTGGACTGCAGATCTTTTTGATGATCTTATCGTGTTTGATGACAAGGGGAACTGGGTCGAAACCCTCCCATGCCCCAACTCTCTTTCACAGCAGCAGATCAAGGAGATGCAGGCTGTGGTGAAAGACGCTTTAGGCAATACGAAAACAGATGGTGAAAAGCGAGTGCTCAACCGAATCTCGGAAAGACTTGCCGTTACTGATGGTTCAAAGCTCGCTAGCTCACAATTTGGATGTAAACACGATCCTTTCGATCCATCAGAGGGTCAACGAATGGCGAGAGAGAACCCATGGGTAGATTGAGTTTGTAAACAGCGATTAATTCAACCGATGGCGATTATGTCCGCTTTTGCGCCCTTAGCGGACGCTAGGAATCGGTATGTCATATGACAGATTCTAAGGCAGAAAGCGGATATTTACTTGAGCGGGTGCAAATGGCATGGCGGCGGGGAAACTTGTCATGGGAAAAACACTCCAATGATCACGCGCGATTATCTTCGAGTAATGTCTCGATACAATCGATGGCAGAATAGCGAAGTGCTGATCGCTGCTGCATCCTTGTCTGAGAAAGATCGCATGAAAGACAGGGGCGCTTTCTGGAAATCCATTCAGGGAACGCTCTCCCATATTTACTGGGCCGATCGGATTTGGCTGTCTCGCTTTGACTTGACTGACCCGCCAAACGTTCCTTTGAACCAGAGTGATCGGTTCGTGGACGATTTTAATGAACTGGGGCGCCTGCGCATTGATCTTGACGATCTGCTGGTCAGTTGGTGCGATGACTATAAAGGGGGCCCAATAACAGGTAATCTGGAGTGGTATAGTGGGGCGATACAGAAGCAAGCCAAAGCGCCACTGGGTGTTATTTTTGCGCACTTCTTCAATCACCAAACCCATCACCGTGGGCAAATTCATGCCCTGATCACCGCTGCAGGCGGAGGTACAGCGGACACCGATCTGTTTCTCATGCCCAAAGAATTATGGCCACCACAATAGGCTTTCAATCTGATGGGGACATTGTATCGAAAACCGACATCTTGCTGTCAAGAAGCGGTGGAGAAGATTGCGGTAACTGTGCCGGGAACGGAACGCTGGTTGCTATTTCCAAAAACCTTCGCTTTTCGCGCTGCGCGGATGCTAGGGTGCCAGCACTGTATCTTTCGCCTCGGGTAACAGGTCCGGATAATCTGTAATAAAATGCAATCCTCGGCTCTCTTTGCGGGCCAGCGCGGATTTGACGATAAGGTCAGCAACCTCGATCAGGTTGCGCAGCTCGATCAGGTCCTGGGTCACGCGGAAATTGCTGTAATATTCCTCGACCTCCTCGCGCAACAGGTCGATGCGGTTGCGCGCGCGTTCGAGGCGCTTTGTGGTCCGGACAATACCAACATAATTCCACATGAACCGGCGGATTTCGGTCCAGGTCTGCTTGATGACGACTTCCTCGTCGCTGTCGGTCACCCGGCTTTCATCCCATGGCTGGATGACAGGTGGCTCGGGCAATTCGTTCCAGTGCGTGACAATATCCCTCGCCGCCGCATCGCCAAAGACGAAACATTCCAGCAGGCTGTTGGAGGCGAGGCGATTAGCTCCGTGCAGGCCGCTTTCGCTGGCTTCACCGGCAGCATAAAGTCCGGGTAAATCTGTCCTTCCACGCAGGTCAATCAATATCCCGCCGCAGGTATAATGCTGGGCGGGAACCACCGGGATCGGCTCGCGGGTCATGTCGATGCCAAGGCCGGTCAGCTTTTCGTGAATATTCGGAAAATGCTCTTTCACAAATTCTGGATCGCGATGGGATATGTCGAGATGGACATAATCGAGGCCGAGACGCTTGATCTCATGGTCATTGGCACGGGCGACAATGTCCCGTGGAGCCAGCTCCATTCGCTCCGGATCAAAGCGCTGCATGAACCGCTCGCCAGCTTCAGCACCCGCATCGTGCGGCAATTTCAGATGTCCGCCTTCTCCTCGAACCGCTTCGGTGATCAAGAAATTCTTGACCTCGAGATTATAGAGACAGGTCGGATGGAACTGCATCATCTCCATGTTGGAGACCTTGGCGCCAGCGCGCCAGGCCATAGCTATACCGTCGCCGGTAGCGCCACGCGGGGCGGTGGAGAACAGATAGGTACGCCCGGCGCCGCCGCTGGCCACGATCGTGGCCCTTGCAGTCAGCGTTTCCACCCGGCCAGTGCTGTTGTCCAGCGCATACACGCCCCAGATATTTGACGATCCGTCGGGAGTTTCCCGGTGGCGGTCGGCAATCAGGTCGATTGCGACCATATGCGGACGGAGAGTGATATTGGGATTGGCCTCTGCCGTTTTTTGGAGCGCGTCCTGTACCGCCCAGCCGGTGGCGTCATCGACATGGACAATACGCCGATGACTGTGCCCGCCCTCGCGTGTGAGATGCAGGACTTCGGCTTCCTTGTTGAAGGGCACGCCCATGTCGACCAGTCGCTCGATCGCGGCTGGTGCGTTCTCGACTACGAATTCGACGGTTTCCTGACGGTTCAGACCAGCGCCGGCCACCATGGTATCATCTATATGGTTTTCAAACGTATCACCAGCATCCAGCACAGCCGCAATCCCGCCCTGTGCCCAGGCTGTCGATCCGCCGGCCAGGTCGCCTTTTGCGAGCACAAGTACCCTGTGGGTTCGCGCCAGGGTGATGGCAGCGCTCAGCCCGGCCGCACCGGACCCGATGATGATGACGTCAAATCCGCTCATGCGGCTTTTCGGGTGAGGTTCAGGAAGACATCTTCCAGATCCGCCTCGCGGGTCGTGACATCGACAATTTCATAGCCGCGTTTCTGCACGGAGCGCATGACGCCGCCCGCATTGGTCTGATCCATATTATAGGTCACTGCCAATGTCCGTGGGCCAACCACCTCCGCCTTGAGGAAAAGGTCATCAGCAAAGGAAACGGCATCGGAATCTTCAGATATATCTCGGTCCAGAGTGAGTTCCACCAGCTTTTCTCGCGCCATCCCGACCAGTTCAGCTGTTGTCTTGAGGGCAATCAACTGGCCGTGGTTGATGATTGCGATCCGGTCACAAAGGTTTTCGGCTTCTTCGAGATAGTGCGTGGTCAGGACGATGGTCACACCGGATTTGTTGAGCTCTTCCACATATTCCCAAAGCTGTTGCCGCAATTCGATGTCTACCCCTGCAGTGGGTTCGTCGAGCACCAGTATCGGCGGTGAATGCACCATCGCTTTTGCAACCAGTAATCGCCGCTTCATGCCCCCTGACAGCGTTCGCGAATAGGCGTCCGCCTTATCTTCAAGATGGACGGCGCGCAGCAGCTCCATGGTACGTCGTTCCGATTTTTTTATGCCGTAGAGGCCAGCGACGACTTCGAGTGATTCGGCGGGAGTGAAAAATGGATCGAACACGATTTCCTGCGGTACAATGCCGATCGAGGCCTTTGCGTTGCGGTGGTCTTGATCAATGTCAAATCCCCAGATAGTGGCCGATCCACTGGTTTTTCCGACCATGCCCGACAGGATATTGATCAGCGTCGATTTTCCCGCACCATTGGGGCCGAGCAAGCCAAAAATCTCGCCACGCCGCACATCAAAAGAGACATTGTCGAGTGCCTTTTTGCCGCCTTCATAGGTTTTACAGAGCTGGTTAATCGAGATCGCTGCTTCATTCATGCAGATCGCATAACCATCTTGTCCGTTACAATCAAAGGCTTTGCGCAGTTATTGGCTCTCATATGGGCGGACTTCCGCATTGGTTAACGGCATTTTTACCATGTCATTAAATGTTTCTTTGCTGTCTTTGGCCTATCTGGGTCCCGTGGGAAAAAACGGGGATCAGAAAATGACTTTGAAGTCATTCATTTGGCGTGCGGGAATCGCGCTGCCAGTTGCGGCGTGCACGCTGTTTGTTCAGCCAGCGCAGGCACAATCAGCCAATGGCCAGTCCAGTGCCAATATCAACCAGAGCGTGACAGTCGTCAAAAACGCGGATCTGGAATTCGGCACATTTGTTCCTGGGACAACCCGCAGCGTGTTCCGGCTCAATCCCAATAGTGGCAATCTCAACCAGCGCAACGGCGATGCGGTGGCGATCGGGGGGGCGCCCGCGCCGGCATCCTTTACCGCATCCGGCACACCCCTGCTTCGTGTGCGGATCACCAGCAACCAGAATCGCATCTTTATCGTTCGCGATGGCGGTACCGAAACCATGCGCGTGAACCGTTTTCGATTTGATGGACCGCGCAACCGCTTTCTGAACGCCGCCGGTGAAGCCACCTACCAGGTCGGGGGACAGATTCGCATCGGCGCCAATCAGGCACCCGGAACCTATCGCGGCGCGTTCAACGTCACGATCGATTATTTCTGACTGTAAAGATGGAGCTAATCGATCTGACTAATATCGATTAACCATCGTTCGTATCCACTTTTTTCGAGTTTAGTGAGTAGTTTACTGGCCATGACGTTCAAAAACCAATATATCACCCGGTTGATCGGTGGCCTGCTTTTTGCTCTGGTCGCACTGACCACAGCTCCTGCGGCTTTTGCCCAGAATGCGAGTGCCGAGGGACGCGCTATCGCTTTGGCGCCGCTATCGCTCGTGAATGTCACCGATCTCGAATTTGGCACCATGATCTCCGGCCCGACGCCGGGTACAGCAACGGTGAACCCGTTCACCGGGGCGCGTTCGACGACGGGCGGCGTGACCGGTGCGAGCAATGACAGTTCCGCCGCGCGGTTTGTGACTTTCGGCGGTCCCTTGCAGTTCATCTTTGTAACGCGGGGCCCGCTTCCTGTGCTGACGCGTGACGGCGGAACGGAGACCATGAACGTCAGCGGATTGACTCTGGATGGTTCGACTTTCCGGTTTCTGAACGCAGCGGGCGTGGTAGATCTCAATGTCGGTGGAACGCTGCAGGTAGGCGCTGATCAGGAGCCAGGCACCTATCGCGGAACATTCGACATCACCGTCACATATTTCTGAGCAGGAACTCCGGTGGGAGTTTTTCAATCGAAGTCGTTCATAGCCCATTGCACCGCCGAGAAAGCGTTGCTAATCGCGAGGCATGACAGACGCTCCTGAAATCGTTCGCACAACCAGCACGCGAAATGCCTGTGACGGCGCTTCCGACATTCCCGGTGGCGCAGCGCTCGGACATCCGCGAGTATGGCTGGAGATTGATGAAAAAGGCTATGTCGATTGCGGTTATTGCGACCGGCGCTTTGTCCTGATCGGTGGGCCGGCTGACCTCGCCGAAACCGGTGTTGTCGGCGATTAGCCGATATTTGCCGCACTAAGGGGGTGCGCAACTGCCATTTCGTTTCTATATGAAAGGGCATGAACCAGAATATTGACCCCCGCTCGTTTCTCTACCGCGCTGATGCTCTCGATCCGGAGCGCGCAAAATCGCTCGTTTCCGGTGCGTTGTCCGCTTGTGACGATGGCGAACTCTACTTGCAATACAGCGCAGTAGAAAGCTTTGGCTTTGATGACGGTCGTCTGAAGACGGCGGATTACAGCACTGACAGTGGTTTTGGCCTGCGCGGGGTGTCCGGCGAAATGACAGGCTTCTCGCACAGCAACGAAATCAGCGAGGCGGCAATCCGGCGCGCGGCGCAAACGTTGCAATTGCTCGATCCCGCCAAGGGTGAAGCTGCGCCTCCACCGCGCGGCTCGAATCAGCATCTTTACGGCGATACGAATCCGCTGGAAGCCATTCCCTTCGCCAAAAAAGTGGCCTTGTGCCAAAAGATTGACGAGGCGGCTCGCGCTCGTGATCCGAGAGTGGCCCAGGTCTCAGTAGGACTTTCCGGCAGCTGGAGCGTTGTCGAGATCGTTCGCCCCGACGGCTTTATATCCACCGATGTGCGCCCGCTGGTTCGGCTCAATGTGTCCATCGTCGCCGAACAGAATGGCCGGCGTGAATCCGGCAGTTTCGGCATGGGCGGGCGGTATCTTTATGACCGGTTGTTCGAAGAAGAGAGCTGGAACCGGGCGATTGATGAAGCGCTCAATCAGGCCACCGTCAATCTCGAAAGCGTTGATGCCCCTGCTGGCGAGCAGACCGTCCTGCTTGGACCCGGCTGGCCCGGTGTGCTGCTCCATGAAGCCGTCGGTCACGGCCTCGAGGGCGATTTCAATCGCAAGGGCACCAGCGCTTTTTCCGGACGAATTGGCGAGCGTGTCGCTGCACCTGGCGTGACTGTGGTGGATGATGGCACGATCAGCGAACGCCGGGGATCGCTCAGCATTGATGACGAAGGCACGCCGACCCAGGAAAATGTCCTGATCGAGGATGGCATTTTGAAATGCTATATGCAGGACCGCTTGAATGCGCGCCTGATGGGCGTTCCGGCAACCGGCAACGGCCGGCGCGAAAGCTATGCCCATGCACCCATGCCCCGCATGACCAATACCTTCATGCGCGGTGGCAAGGATGACCCGGGCGAACTGATGAGCCGGGTGAAGAATGGGATTTTCGCCAAAAGTTTCGGCGGTGGACAGGTCGATATCGTGTCCGGCAAGTTCGTTTTTTCCTGCACCGAGGCCTACAAGATCGAAAATGGCAAGCTCGGCGCACCGATCAAGGGCGCGACCCTGATCGGCGACGGCCCGACTGCGCTCACAAAGGTTACCGGTATCGGCAATGACATGGCGCTGGATGAAGGTATCGGTGTCTGCGGCAAGGGCGGCCAGTCGGTCCCGGCCGGCGTCGGTCAACCCACCTTGCTGGTGGAAGGTTTGACTGTGGGTGGAACGGCTTGAATCAGTCCGTTGATGTCAGCGATTCAGTTGAACGTGGTCTGCTGGCAAGAATAGGACTAGCTTTTCTTGGATTCCTGGTTCCGGGCCTTGGCCTTGCGATGGCAGGCAAAATCAGGTTGGGATTGATTTTCGCATCAGTCTCCTTCGGAGGTCTGATCCTTCTTTTTGCCTATTACTCATTTGGCCCGGAGATTTCGTTCAACGCTCTGGTTGTCATCCTGTTGCTTGGCGGAACGATTTTCCTGGTTTGTCAAATCGGTTCTTCTGTCCTGACCTTCTTTGCTTCCAGATATGTCGCGGCAAATAGGACGGTTTGGTCGCGCTGGTTCATGGCACCCGTATATTTGATCGCCGCCTTCGGACTAAACGAACTTGTGGTGGTCAATATGCAATCCCAGTACAGGGCTTTTTACATGCCCAGCGTTTCAATGAGTCCAACCCTGCACGCAAATGATCGCATTTTTGCTAAAATGGCGGACTTTCAACCAATTGAGCGCGGTGACGTCGTCCTTCTCCGCGCTAATGGTGTAGAGTATGTGAAGCGCATTGTAGGACTTCCAGGAGACACGGTCGGAATGACAAATGGAAGATTGATGCTGAATGGCGAAATCGTTCCTGCTGCAACGGTCAAAGACTCGGGAACAGTGGATTTTTGTGATTACCCAGCCAATAGCTCCGCGACCAATCGGACCATGATCTTTTACGAGAGATTGCCCGGCAACGGTCCGTCCTATCCAGTTGTGGACTGTGATCAGTCGGTTGGCGATGAATTTGCTGACATTAGGGTACCGACAGGATATTATTTTTTGATGGGCGACAATCGTGATCGATCCGCTGACAGTCGAATGGCTCCACCTTTGGGTCTGGGAATGGTCAACCGTCCAAACATTGTCGGAAAACCGCTTTTCATCCATTGGAGTGACAGCCGCGAGAAAATCGGCAGAAGGCTGAATACGGAAATACCCCAATGACCTGGCAGTCGGACATAGTTGAGTTCTGGTTTTCCGAACTCGCACCGAAAGACTGGTGGAACAAGAGCGAAGCTGTCGACAACCAGTGCAAGGAGCGCTTTTTCGAGCTGTGGGAGGACCAGAAGTCCCGCGTGGCCGATGAGTTTTTGACCGGTGCCGAAGATGCTCTGGCCGCTGTCATCCTGTTTGACCAGATCCCCCGCAACATGTTTCGGGACAGTGCCGAGGCCTTTGCTACTGACCATCTGGCCTTGCAGATCGCCGGAAAGGCGGTGGACCAGGAACTGGATCAGCGGCTCACCAAAGATCAGCGACCGTTTCTCTACATGCCATTCATGCACAGCGAGGATCTGAAGGATCAGAACCGGTCGGTCATGCTGTTCACCAGACTCGGCAGCAATGAAAAATTTGCCAATTCCCATCGCGACGTCATCGCGAAATTTGGCCGGTTTCCCCATCGCAACAAGGTGCTCGGCCGCGCGATGCGTCCGGGGGAACAGGAAGCCATTGACGGCGGGGCCGGCTGGTAGATGCTGTCCGCGTTGAAACAGACATGGCAGGCGTTGACGGTGTGGCCGGACGGGAAGCAGTGGCGCTCCGCATTTGCGCTGGCCGTCCCGACATTTCTGGTGATTGCAGGAATAGGGTATCTGTCCGGCTGGGTAGAACCCGCGCTGGTCACCGACCCTGTAGCCATAGCTATGGTGCTGCTGTTGATCTTCTTGGCACCAGCTCTGATCGAGGAACTGCTTTTCCGCGGCATTTTGCTCGCCTGGCTGACCCGCTGGTCGCCGCGCTGGTCAGGCTGGCTTTCGACATTATTGTTTGTTGTGTGGCATCCGATTCTGGCGCTGACCATTGGCCCACCATGGGCCGCAATGTTCCTGCAGCCGTCATTCTGGATCGCCACTTTTCTCATCGGGATCATTTTTACCCATATTCGCATCGTATCCGCCTCGCTTTGGCCGGTTATCCTGATACACTGGCTGGCAGTCGTGATATGGAAACTGTTTCTGGGCGGCCCCTTCTATTGATCCGAGGACCTGGCAATGGCTGAATTTTTTGATGTACTAAATGATGATCATCGCGCTTTTATCGCCGGTCAGCCCGTGTTTTTTGTGGCCACGGCGGCGGCGGACGGCCGGATCAACCTGTCTCCCAAGGGGTATGACGTCTTCCGTGTGCTAGGTCCGGACCGTGTGGCCTATCTGGATCTGCGGGGATCGGGGAATGAAACCCATGCCCATCTGGTGGCGGAACAGGCCGATGCCGGGCGGATCACCATCATGTTCAACAATTTCGGGAATCCGGCCAACATCCTGAGGATTTATGGCAGGGGTGTTCCGGTTCTGCCGCAGGATGACAACTGGGAAGAACTGGCGGGTCATTTCGAGGTCCTGCCCGGCACGCGCCAGATATTCGATATCCGGGTCGAATCTATTCAGACCAGCTGTGGCTATGGTGTGCCGCACATGAAACTGGAGCGAGAGCGCGAGACTCTGGTGAAATATCACGCTCAGACAGATGAAGAGGAATGGTTCCAGAAGGTTCGGGCCAATGAGAGCAGCATTGATGGTCTGCCGGTTCGTCAGACGGAAAAATTCCTCAACGCGGCTGGCGACAAAAAATGAGTCTCGTGGAACTGTCACGGCATATGCACGGCGTCGAAGCCGAAATCGTGCGAGGTCGGCTGAAAGCAGCGGGCATTGGCGCAGTGTGCTTCGATAGCGGCGTGAATATTGTCGAGGGTGCGGGTATCGCCTTGCCTGCTCGCGTGATGGTTCTGGAAGAAGATCTTGCCGACGCGAGGGCGGTTCTCGCCGAAGACGTGGAGCTGAAGGAGTGAGGCGATGAAAATATCTCTTGCTTTGGGTGGCGGTGCTGGCCTCGGATGGACCCATATTGGTGTCCTGAGGGCGCTCGAGCAGTCACCGCTGGAAATTGCGGCCATCTCCGGCACTTCCATCGGGGCGATTGCAGGTGCCAGTTTTGCTGCAGGCAAGCTCGATTATCTGGAGGAAACCGCGCGGACCGCGAATTTCCGCACATTGCTGAGATTTATGGATCCGCATTTCAAGCGCGGTGCCGTGATGGGCGCGCGGACGATCGAGAAGGAACTTGATGCCCAGCTTGGCGCCATGACCTTCGAAGACCTGGAACTGCCGGTCGCCGCGGTTGCCGCCGATTTGCGCACGGGTGATACGATTGTCATGAAAACCGGGCGTCTGGTTCCGGCGATCCGGGCCTCGATGTCGCTGCCAGGAATATTCAAGCCCGTGGAATATGAAGGCCGATTGCTCGTCGATGGTGGGGCGGCGCTTCCCGTTCCGGTATCGCCGGCTCGCGAACTGGCACCTGATGCCATTTGCTTGTCGGTCAACCTGCAGGATGATTTCGTCAACCGGGCAGAAATGGCCGGAATCGCCCGAACAGATGGCAAGGAGCCCAACAGTATTGCTATTGTAAGGGCGTCCGTTGGTCTGTCGCTGCGCAATCTTGGGCGTTACTCCCTTGCCTTGGATCCTCCGGATTTCGCGATGTCCCCGCCGGTCGGACATATCGACATGCAGAATTTTACCCGCGCAGAGGAGCTGATCGATATTGGTCGCCGCGAGACCGAAGCGATCATCCCCGCGATCCTCGAGCGGGTCGAAAAAGGTGTGCCCAAAAAATAGGCAATTGTGCTGCGTTGCACAATATTTACACTTTCTTTACATGTCGGGAATCCCGTTTCTCCATTGAATCCAGTCACTTGTGATTCTGGCACGAGCTTTGCGACGTCGACCCCGGATAAAAAAAGGGGGCGTAATGAAGTTTATCATAGCCATAATCAAACCATTCAAACTCGATGACGTGCGCGATGCTCTCACCGAAGTGGGTGTGGCGGGCATGACGGTTTCCGAGGTCAAAGGCTTTGGACGTCAAAAGGGGCAAACCGAAGTCTACCGGGGCGCGGAATATACCACCAATATGGTGCCCAAGCTGAAACTGGAAATAGCATGTACGGCCGACCTGGCTGATCAGGCCGTTGAAGCGATCCAGAGTGCGGCTGGAACCGAGTCCATCGGTGACGGGAAAATATTTGTGATGAGCTTGGATAATGCCGTGCGTATTCGCACCGGCGAAGCAGGCGACACAGCGATTTAACGGGGAAGCATGATAATGAAAAAAATACTGACGATTTCTGCAGGACTGGCGGCGGTGATGGCCGCTTCTCCTGCTCTCGCACAGGAAGCAGCCGAAGTGGCTGATCCAAGTGCAAACGTGGCCTATATCTTCAATACGTTGCTGTTCCTGATCGGTGGCTTCCTCGTGATGTGGATGGCCGCCGGCTTTGCCATGCTTGAAGCCGGCCTGGTGCGTTCCAAAAACGTATCGATGCAGTGTCTCAAGAATATTGGCCTCTACTCGATGGCTGGCATCATGTTCTGGGTCACCGGTTACAATCTGATGTACACGGATGTGACGAGCTGGATTGGCAGCTTCGGTCCCTATGCCATGCAGGCAGTGGGCGAGGCGGACGTCGAAACCGGTTACTCGGTTGCTTCGGACTGGTTCTTCCAGATGGTTTTCTGTGCAACCACAGCTTCCATCGTGTCTGGTACCATCGCAGAGCGCGTCAAATTCTGGCCCTTCCTGATCTTTGTGATCATTCTCACCGGTTTCCTTTATCCGATCACGGGCAGCTGGGAATGGGGTGCTGGCTGGCTCGATCAGCAAGGTTTCAGTGACTTTGCCGGTTCGACCCTGGTGCATTCGGTTGGCGGCTGGGCAGCTCTTGCCGGTGCAATTGTCATCGGGCCTCGACTGGGACGCTATGTCGACGGCAAGATGAACGTGATGCCGGGTTCGAGCATCCCGCTAGCTACACTGGGTACGTTCATCCTGTGGCTCGGCTGGTTTGGTTTCAACGGCGCGTCTCAACTCGCCATGGGCACGATCGGTGATGTCAGCGATGTTTCCAAGATTTTCGTCAATACCAACATGGCAGCGGCCGGTGGCGTTATCACCGCAATTGTGCTGACCCAGTTGCTTTACAAGAAGATCGACGTGACAATGGCCCTGAACGGCGCTCTGGCCGGCCTGGTATCAATTACCGCCGAACCACTGGCTCCGTCGGTCCTGCAATCGATCATCATCGGCGGTATCGGCGGCGCGATTGTGGTCTTCGCGGTCCCGATGCTTGACAAGCTGAAAATCGATGATGTCGTTGGCGCGATCCCAGTCCACTTGCTGGCCGGTATCTGGGGCACGATCATTGTTCCGTTTTCGAATGGTGATGCAACCTACGGCGTACAGGCGCTGGGCATCGTCTCGATCGGCGCATTCACCTTCATTTGCAGCTCGGTCGTCTGGCTCGCGCTGAAATATACCCTTGGCGTCCGTCCTGCAGAAGAGGACGAACGGGCAGGCATGGACATCTCCGAAGTGGGTGTCGAGGCCTATCCCGAATTTGCCAAGGGCTAACCAGTTTGGTGCCGGCTTTATCCTCCCAACACTGAGGCCGGCACCTCACCTTGTTCCTCCTGCGAACAAACAACTTTACGGCCGGTGGTGGAAACGCCCCGGCCATTTTTTTTGGAGTGAACCACATATTCGCCGGCCGCGCGGTCTGCTATATGGTTGCCATTGATGACAACAAAGACTGACCATGTTCTGATATTTACCGACCTGGATGGAACGGTGCTCGACCATCACAGCTATTCCCCGGCACCGGCCGACAGGTTTATCGCGGAAATCGACCCGGAACAGGCGAGCGTCATTCCAGTAACCAGCAAAACGCGCGCAGAAGTCTCGGCAATACTCTGGAACATCGCGCCATTGAAAGTTTTTGTGACCGAGAACGGGTCCGCGATTCACGCGCCGGACGGGTTTCCATGGGAGTCGGCTTCTGCACCACAGATCCAGTTCCCTGGAGTTTCCCATGAGGAGATATTGTCACGGCTGGATGCCATGGACCCGATGCTGAGACAAAAGGTGCAGGGCTTTTCGGATATGACGGCAAAGGAAATTGCGGCGGCAACCGGTCTGGACCCCCAAAGAGCTTTGAAAGCCAAGGCCCGGGAAGCGACCGAACCGTTTCTGTGGACCGGTAATGACTCTGAAATGGAACAGTTCAGGGATCTGATGGAAAACCAACAATTGAGCATCCAGCGTGGCGGACGTTTCTATCACCTCACCGGGCAATGCGGGAAAGCTGACGCTATGGACTGGATCGCGAGTCACTATAAATCAACCTGTCCGGACCGACAGATCACAACTGTGGCTTTAGGTGACGGTCCGAATGATCTCGAAATGATCGAGAAGGCAGATTTTGGCGTAATCATTCCCAATCCTGCTGGTTCCGCCATCCGATCCGCCAAATCGTCTGTAATCACCGCAACAAAGCCGGGGCCTGAAGGCTGGGTCGAGGTGATGCAACAGATTTTTGACCAACTTGATTCCGCCAACGATAGGAAACACTGATCATATGGATTTTCATCAGAACGGCAGCATATCGACTCTCCACAATCTGACGGACAGGCCAGTCGAGGATCTGGAACGTGAATTGCTCAGTTTCGCGGAGTCCCGACCGATGTCACTTGTGCTGCCTTCCCTGTTTTCGGAACTGGAAGGACCAGCGCTGGGCAATATTATCGATGAATTGTCGCAAGTACCCTATCTGGACAATATCATCATTGGACTGGACCGGGCGGACAAGGACCAGTTTGAATATGCGAAATCCTATTTTTCCAGGTTGCCGCAAAAGCACCAGATATTATGGAACAGCGGACCGCGGCTGATGGCGCTGGACAGAGAGCTCCAAGATCACGGATTGTCACCGGACGAGCCGGGCAAAGGGCGCAATGTCTGGTTCTGTTTTGGCTATTTTCTCGCCGGGACCAAGGCCGATGTGGTGGGGCTGCATGACTGTGACATTTTGACCTATCGCCGCGACCTGCTGGCCCGGTTGATGTATCCGGTCGCCAATCCCAGTTTTCCTTATGTTTTTTCCAAGGGCTATTATGCGCGGGTTACCGAAGAGAAACTTAACGGCAGGGTCGTGCGCCTGCTGATTTCTCCCTTGTTGGCAGCGCTCAAGAAGGTTTGTCAGCCGAGTGAATATCTCGTCTATCTGAACAGTTTTCGATATGCGCTCGCCGGCGAATTCGCGATGCGGCGCGACACGGTCAAGAGTATCCGCATCCCGTCAGACTGGGGGCTGGAGATCGGCGTGTTGTCGGAAATCTGGCGCAACAATTCGGTACGGGCCATCTGCCAGGTCGAGATCGCCGACAATTATGATCACAAGCATCAGCCGGTCTCGGAAGACAATCCGGCAACGGGCCTGTCACGGATGAGTACGGACATCACCAAATCCATCTTTCGCAAACTGGCGACCCAGGGGCAGATATTCTCTCCCGGAACTTTCCGGACGATCAAGGCCACTTATTTGCGCATCGCGCTTGACCGGATCGAGACCTATTATAACGACGCGGTGATCAACGGTCTGACGCTGGATCGACATAGCGAGGAAGCGACGGTGGAACTGTTTGCCTCTAATATCATGTCCGCCGGGGAGGTGTTTCTTGAAGCGCCGAACGAGAGATCGTTCATGGCCAACTGGGACCGCATCAACTCCGCCATCCCCGACTTCTCGAAGCGTTTTGTGGACGCGGTCCGGCTGGACAATGAAGATGATGGTTTACCCCTTTAGCCCGCATCCGGTCCGTTCGTAATCCACACGGTTTGGTAGGCGGAAAGTTCCATCGATCCTTCAATATCGACGATTTCCTGACCCGATATCAGGTCGCGCCAGGGGTTGTTGGCAATGAGATTGATGTCCGCCAGCGACAGCGGCAGGGGCTTGTTGGTCACGTTGGTGATCGCAAAAACACTTTGGGTCCGGTCGAGACTTTGCCGCCAGATCCCGAACAGTCCTTCTGGCAGTGCCAGGGTGAACTGGACCGCATTGGGGTGAAAGGCTGGCTGCGCCTTGCGTTTGGCAATCAACTCCTTGCAATGTCCAAATACCCGGGCTTCGACCGTATCAGGATCCGTAAGCCGGGATTCCAGCATCTCCAGATCCAGCTCGCGCCGATTGATTGACCGGTTGCGGCCCGTCCGGTTGACTTCCTCATAGCCATTGGGCGTTGCCAGCAGGCTGTGAATGTAAAAGGCCGGTATCCCTTCCAGTGCCAGCATGACAGCCATCGCTGCCATGAATCGGGGGATCTGCAGATCATCCGGACCCTCGATCGTCCCCTGCAAGGCTTCGAAATAGCTGATATTCACCTCATAGGGTTTTTCTGTACCGCCCGGCCCGCGTCGCATCGATATACGTCCGCCAAAATTCTGTAATGTTTGCAGCATCTGACCCACCTCTGCTTCGGGCAGCACGCCTTCGGTTGGACGGAGACCGATTCCGTCATGACTGGCGGTAAAGTTGAGATAGGCGCAGCCTTGCAACGCTGGGGGATTGCTGCGGGTCAGGCGCTTGAGATAAAGCGAATCCCCGGTCAGCAGCGCGTGGATCAGGAGCGGGGGCAGCGAGAAATTATAGATGATATGGGCTTCGTTCTGATTGCCGAAATAGGTCAGATTTTCATGATTGGGGATGTTGGTTTCGGTCAGGATCACCAGCGTTTCTTGATGATGGTCCATCAATGTGCGGAGCAAGCGGACCACTTCGTGGGTTTCGTCCATATTGATACAGCTGGTGCCGACCTGCTTCCACAGAAAGGCGATGGCATCGATCCGGAAGATGCGGACGCCATTGGCGATGTAAAAGGCGATGATGCGAACAAATTCGAGCAGCAGGTGGGGATTGCCGAAGTCGAAATCAACCTGATCCTGGCTGAAAGTCGTCCAGACATGGCGGGTGCCAGCGCTGGTTTCAAATGGTGTCAGCAGCGGATGAGAACGCGGACGGATGACATCGCCGATGTCGCTCGCCGGGTCCGCGGTAACATAATAGCCATTACCGGGTGCCTGATCGGAAAGGAATTGCTGAAACCATTCCGAACGCGAGCTGCCATGGTTGATAACGAGATCGGCCATCAGCCGATAGTCTTCGGCAATAGCGGAGATGTCTGACCAGTCCCCAAGACGATCGTCGACGGCCCGGTAGTCGATCACCGAGAAGCCGTCATCGGAACTGTAAGGGAAAAATGGCAGGATATGGACTGCGGATATGGTCTCGCCAATATGGGCGTTCAAAAAGCGGTGCAAGGTCTTGAGTGGCTTCTCGTCGGGCGACCGGATTGTTCCCCCATAGGTGATGAGCACGATATTGCTCTCGTCCCACAGATGCTTCTGCCGAATCTCTGCCGCCTCGATTATCCGTTCGCTGTCTGGCCAGAACGCGTGGATCAATTGGGAAGCCATGCCCTCGGACTCGGTATCAGGGTAAAGCACAGCGAGATGCGCGGCGATACGCTGCTCGAGATGCTCCCTTTCGCCGCTATCATTCATGCGCACCACTTTCTTGCGTCTGTTGTCCGGCAGGGCTTGACGCCCGGCACCGGATCGGGCCTTTTGTTGCGATGCATCAAACCACAAATTCCGCGCCAGACAAGCAGTTTCTGCAATCAATTTACGATGCCGCGCTGCAACCGGCCTTGCCGGAATTTGCGTTGCGGGATTTTGCCATGCCGCCTGTGTCCGGCCGCGTCTGGCTGTTCGCGGCCGGGAAAGCGGCGACGGGGATGGCGGCGGCGGTGCTGCCGAAATTGCCGGAGCCTGTTTCCGGGCTGGTTGTGACCAGGCAGGGATATGCAACCCCGGGTTTTACTCCGTCCGGTCTGGAGATCATCGAAGCGGCCCATCCGGTTCCGGACACAGTCGGACTGGAGGCAGCGGAGCGCGCGGTCAGGGAAGCCACAAAGCTGGGGGAGGGCGATCTGATGCTCGCTCTGATTTCGGGCGGGGCCTCGTCGCTATTACCCTTGCCGGTCGCGGGGGTTACACTGGACGAGAAACAGCAGCTGACCCGGCAATTGCTGCATTGCGGTGCACCGATTTCCGAGATCAACATCATCCGCAAGCACCTGTCCGCAATCAAGGGCGGCCGGCTGACAACAGCGGCCTGGCCAGCCCGGACAATGACAATTGCCATATCAGATGTACCCGGGGACGATCCTGCGACGATTGGTTCCGGACCGACTGTCGGTGATTCCTCCACGCTGGCTGATGCCCGGGCGGTGGCGGCAAAATACGGAATTGCGTTGTCTGATGCCGTTGCGAGAACGCTGCATGACGAGGGTCATGAGACACCCGACCTCGACGATGAAAAGCTGTCCCGCGCGAGCTATTCCTTCTGCGCGCGACCGGCCGATCTCGTGGAGGCTGCGGCTGATGCAGTGCGCGAGCGCGGCTATGAACCGCATGTGCTGGGTGATGATCTGGAGGGAGATGCCGCGCAATTGGGAAAAGATCACGCGCAATTGGCCTTGCGCCTGAAACAACAGGGTCGCCGAACGGCGATCATCTCCGGCGGGGAGGCGACGGTGACGATTGCGAATCCGAATGGCCGGGGCGGACGCAACACCGCCTTTCTACTGTCCTGCGCGCTGGAACTGGGCGGAGCGGAAGGCATTTCCGGATTTGCGGCCGATACCGACGGGATTGACGGCTCGGAAGACAATGCCGGGGCCTTTCTCTGGCCCGGTCTGCTGGACCAGCTGGACGGTCAAACGCGGGCTCGGGCCTTTCTGGAAAGCGATGACAGCTATTCCGCTTTTGAACAGGCCGATGCCCTGATGATGACCGGACCATCGGGTACCAATGTCAATGACTTACGGATATTGCTGGTCGACTAATTAAATAGACTTAATCTATTGATTTTAGAATATACAATCAATTTTATCTATTGATCTCGGCAACCTATGTCATCAGCAGCATATTGATCGAGCTGGGGAGTTGAGACCATGCCTGCCAAGGCCATGAATTTGCTGCAGGATTTCCTGAAAAAGGAAAGTGCTGGCGGGATCATATTGATGTTTTCCGCTTTGCTTGCGCTGATCCTCGCGAATAGCCCGCTGGGCTCGGCCTATACGGCCATTCTCGCAACCCAGGTCACGGCCACGGTCGGGGATTTCGGTGTCGACAAGCCCCTTTTGCTCTGGATCAATGATGGTCTGATGGCGGTCTTCTTTTTCCTGATCGGACTGGAAGTCAAACGCGAGGTGCTGACGGGCCAGCTGGCGAGCTGGGAAAAATCTTCGCTCCCGGTTTTTGCGGCGATTGGCGGCATGGCAATTCCGGCCCTCATCTATATCGGCATCAACAGCGGCAGTCCGGAAAATATCAATGGCTGGGCCATTCCGGCGGCAACGGACATCGCCTTTGCGCTCGGCATATTGGCGCTGCTCGGCAACCGCGTGCCTTTTGCGCTGAAAGCGCTGCTGCTCGCTATTGCGATCATTGATGACATCGGTGCGATCATGATCATCGCGCTGTTCTACACTGCCGAAATTCAGCTGATGCCGCTGGCTGTCGGACTGGTCGCCTTTGTCGGCCTCATCCTGTGCAACCGCTTTGGTGTCGTGCGGACGCTTCCCTATGTCCTGCTTACCAGCATCTTGTGGCTCTGCGTACTGAAATCCGGTGTTCACGCAACGCTGGCCGGTGTCGCTGCGGCGCTGACCATTCCGATTGCTGCGGGCGGTGAACGCCCGCTCGAGCGGATGGAACATGCGCTGCACCCGTGGGCCGCCTTCTTCGTGATCCCGGTCTTCGCGCTCGCCAATGCCGGGGTCTCTTTCTCGGGAATGAGCTTTGGCGACCTGATGAACCCGGTCCCTCTGGGCATTGCCATGGGTCTTGTCATCGGCAAGCAGATCGGCATTCTCGGCTTTGCCTGGATCGCGGTGAAATCCGGTTTTGCGAGCCTGCCAACGGGTGTAAACTGGCTGCAGATCTCGGGACTGGCCAGTATCGCGGGTGTAGGCTTCACCATGAGTCTGTTTATCGGCAATCTCGCCTTTGACAGTGCCGAACAGATGGCCCTGGTCAAGATTGGCGTGCTGTCCGGATCGACAATTGCTGCTCTGGTGGGAGTAGCCATATTGAAAATGGCATCCCCCAAAAGCGGCTCCGAAGCAGAAATCGAACCTGCACCCGAGAGCGGTCAGCAAGCGGTCCCCAGCGCAGGTTAGGTGGCGAGGTCTTCCTTGATGAAATCGGCGGCCCGTTCCCCGATCATGATACTTGGCGCATTGGTATTTCCGCTGACAATTTCAGGCATGATCGAGGCGTCGGCGACATAAAGGCCGTCCAGCCCGCGAAATTTCAACCGGTTGTCAACAACCGCCGCATCATCCGCGCCCATGCGGCAGGTACCGACTGGATGATAGACGGTGTCCGCCCGCTCCCGAATCAGCGCATCGAGCGCGTCATCATCCGCCATGTCGATGGGATGGCGATTGGTCGGCTTGAAATCGGTCAGCGGCGGCGCTTCCATGATCCGCTGCATGTTCCTGACGCCCTTGCGCAAGGTCGCAATATCCCGGTCATCATCGAGGAAATTCGGATCGATCCGCGGTGGTGCGGACGGGCTGGTATCGTTGAGCCGGACAGTACCCTTGCTTTGCGGCCGCAAGACGCAAGCGTGACAGCTGAAGCCATGACCCTTCACCTTTTCGCGTCCATGATCTTCCAGCACGGCCGGGACGAAATGATATTGAATGTCCGGAGCCGGAATGTCCGGATCGCTGCTCCAGAATCCGCCCGCTTCGGCATAGGGTGTGGTCATGATTCCGGTGCGTTTCATCCGGTGCTCGATAATTGCCTTGCCCATCCGGACCGTGCCTTCGAGCGAGTCGCCGATCAGCTCCTTTGACTCGGTCAGATAACCGGAAACAAAGTCGATATGGTCCTTAAGATTGGCGCCGACTTCCGGCTTGTCGAGCACGACTTCCGCGCCCTTGTCCGAGAGATGTTCCGCGGGTCCAATGCCGGACAGCTGAAGAATATGCGGGGATCCAAACGCTCCTGCGGACAGGACTACAGCCCCGCGTGCCTTCAGTGTCTCGCGGCCAAAACCGCGCTTGATCCGGACGCCAGTGACCCGGCCATTCTCAGCGACCAGCCCTTCGACAAGCGACTTGGTGCGGATCTCCAGATTGGCCCGGCTGCGTCCCGGCTCGACATAGGCCCGCGCAGCCGACCAGCGTTCGCCACCTTTCTGGGTGACCTGATAAACACCAATGCCTTCCTGCTTCTCGCCATTGAAATCATCGAGGATCGGCATCTGCAGATTCCGTGCGGCCTCGACAAAGGCGACGCTGCCGGGATTGAGCCATTTCTGGTCTGACACAGACAGCGGGCCTTCGCCGCCATGATATGCGTCTCCGCCGCGTTCATTGCCTTCGGACTTTTTGAAATAGGGCAGGACATCCTCATAGCTCCAGCCGTCGCAGCCCATGGCGGCCCAATTGTCATAGTCCCATTTGTTGCCACGGATATAGACCATGGCGTTGATCGCACTGGACCCGCCCAGGCCGCGCCCGCGTGGCTGATAGCCGATCCGGCCATTCAGCCCCTTTTGCGGGACAGTGTCGAATTGCCAGTTCGCGTTTTTCAACAGGAACGGCATCATGCCGGGTGTCTTGACGAGGAAATTATTGTTGTTGCCACCGGCCTCGATCAGGCAGACACTGCGCTTGCCATCTTCGCTGAGCCGTCCAGCCACTGCGCTGCCGGCGGACCCGCCGCCAATGACGATGATATCAAATTCTGCCATCAAACTTCCTCTCGTTTCGTCATTCCGGAACCAGGTTCAGGATGACGCTTTTTTCTTTTCTTCCTGCCACCGCGCCCGGATGATTTCGCTGCTGTCGCGACTGCCATCATGGCTCCAGCCCGGTGGCTTGATCAGATAGTTCAGCTTGTACCGCCACGGAGCGGTCCAAAGGTCCTTTGCCATGCCCACCCATTCGTGGAAGGCGGCCCAGAAGATATTGTGGTTTTCCAGATTCTTGATGATGCCATATTTGATCTGCTCATCTTTCCGCTCTGGCTCAAAAGTCCCGAACATCTTGTCCCAGATGATCAGGATACCGGCATAATTCTTGTCGAGATAGCGGGGGTTGGTGGCGTGATGCACACGGTGATGGGACGGCGTGTTCATTACCGCTTCGAACCAGCGCGGCATGCGATCAATCGCTTCGGTGTGGATCCAGTACTGATAGAGCAGGTTGATGCCGCCGACAAAGGCGATCATGGCGGGATGAAAGCCGATCAGGAAAATCGGCAGTGAAAAAATCCAGGTCAGCGCGAATGTGCTGGTCCAGGGCTGCCGGAGCGCAGTCGAGAGATTATAATATTGACTGCTGTGATGATTGACATGCGCGGCCCAGACCCAGCGGATCCGGTGGGCGGACCGGTGGAAGACATAATAGAAAAAATCATCGACGAAAAAGGCGACAACCCAGGCCCACCAGGTGAAGGGCACGTCGAACAGCCGGAACTGATATACCCAGTAGATCACTGCCACTGCCAGTCCGCCGGTCAGCAGGCCGGCGAAAACACTGCCGGTGCCGAGGGTGAGCGACGTCACCATGTCGCGGACATCATATCTGCCGTCCTTGTGCCGCAGACTGGTGACAAAGCCGATGGCCACCGTGAGCACGAAAAACGGAATCGCATATATTGTGGGATCGGGCAGGCTCTCCATGCCCTCTATTTACAAGCCTGTCAGCAACTGTCCAGCCGGTTTGCGTTTCGACGGGCATCCGGTGGCAGTTTGCGCTTCAACGCGCTCCGGCTGACAAAGCATCGACCATCGCGCGGATCGGGGTGATGTCATAACCGGCATTGCCGGCCAGACGCGCGATCTCGTCGGGATCGACGCCCTGTTTGGCTTGAGCCAGGGACCAGAGCAGCGTGGAGCGGGTACCGGAGCGGCAATAGGCAAGGGTTTTGCCCGTGGCGTCTTCCAGTGCGCCGATCATGGCGTCGACCTGGGGTGCGGAAAAGCCGCTATGGGTGATCGGGATCGCCAGATAATCAATTCCCGCCGCTTGCGCCGCGGCCTCGATATCCGCGCTTTGCGGTGCAGATGGATCTTCGCCATCCGGCCGGTTGTTGACGATCAGGGTAACACCTTCGGCCTTCGCCGCCGCGACATCCTCCAGCGTGATCTGCGGCGAGACGCTGATGGTTTCATTGATGGATCGGAACATGGATGAACTTTCCTTTTTTTCGATGGCAGAGTTTTCCGCCCTTTTGTCTTCCGCGCAGGCTACAGAGGTGAGGGCGAGGCAAAGGGCCAGAGCTGTTGCACCAGTTTTCATGTCAGTTTTCCTGCGCGGTTTCAGCACAGACTCTAACATATTCCATGCACTCTTCGAAGTCCGCAAGTGGCCGCTCTCCACTTCACGCACTTTGCTCCAGAGCCTCTGTAACTTGCTGTATCACTTCCAGAAACTCCGTCCCATATTTTTCCAGCTTGGTTGCACCAATGCCGGGTAATTCGCTCAGCGCACTCAATGTACGGGGCTTGAATCCCGTCATGTCGCGCAAGACACTGTCGTGAAAAATGACATAGGGCGGCACGCCCTGATCCTTCGCCAGCGCCGTCCGTTTGGCGCGCAGGGCATCGAATAGCGGATCGCCGACCGGATTGGGGGAGGCATTGCTGCCCCGCCGCTTGCGCCGTTCGCGCTTGGGCGGCTCGACAATCGCGACGTCTTCCTGCCCCTTGAGAATGGCCTTTGCTTCGGGGCCGAACATCAGCCCGCCATATTCGGTGTTGCGCAGTGCGTCGCGCAGCAGCAGCGAGCGGGACAGCGGCTTGATCAGCGGGGCTTCCTCCGCACCCACGATGTTGAATACCGACAATTTGTCATGACCGCGGGACAGGATCTTGTCCTCCTCGCGTCCGGTCAGCACCGCCTCGAGATGCGCAACCCCGAAACTCTGGCCGGTCCGATAGACGGCGGACAGAAATTTCTGCGCCAGTTCTGTCACGTCCAGAGTGGCCGGCGCGTTTTGACAATTGTCGCAGTTTCCGCAAGTTGTCGGCGGGTCCTCACCAAAATGCTTGAGCAATATTGCGCGTCGGCATCCTGCCGCCTCGACCAGCCCGCCCAAAGCAGCCAGCCGGGTGCGTTCGCCATCGCGGCGCCGGTCGTCGACTTCCGCCAACCGTTGTCGCGCACGGACAAAGTCTTCCGCGCCCCAGAACATATGCGCTTCGGCGGGATCGCCATCGCGACCGGCGCGACCAGTTTCCTGGTAATAGGCCTCAATCGACTTGGGCAGACCGGCATGGGCAACAAATCGCACATCGGGCTTGTCGATACCCATTCCGAACGCGATGGTCGCGACCATCACCATATCTTCGGATGCCACAAATTCCGCCTGGTTGCGCTGCCGGACTTCGGGCGGCAGTCCCGCATGATAAGCCCGGGCACTTCGTCCGGTCTGGGCAATCCGCTCGGCCAGTTTTTCCGTCGCATTACGGGTTTGCGCATAGATGATCCCGGGACCGGGAATCCGGTCTATCAGGTCGGTAATCTGCCTCGTCAGTCCCTTGCGCGGTGAAATGCCATAGCGGATATTCGGTCGGTCAAATCCGGCGATGATCAGGCCGTCCTTCCCGATGCCCAGCTGGATCAATATATCTTCGCGCGTATGGGCATCGGCGGTCGCGGTCAGGGCGAGGCGCGGGACATCCGGAAAATGATCCAGCAACGGCCGGAGCAGGCGATAGTCGGGCCGGAAATCATGACCCCATTCGGACACACAATGGGCCTCGTCAATGGCGAAGAGCGACAACGGGGTCTGTTCCAGCAGCTCGCGAAAATGCTGACCGGATGCGCGCTCGGGTGCGGCGTAAAGCAGGTCCAGTTCCCCCGCGCGCAGGCGGTGCATGGTCTCGGCCCGATTATCGTCCGCCGATGTCAGGGTCGCGGCCCGGATACCCACCGCTTCGGCGCTGCGCAGCTGATCATGCATCAGTGCGATCAGTGGCGAAATGACCACAACGGTGCCGCTCCTGGCTGCGGCGGGCAGCTGATAGCAGAGGGACTTGCCGGCCCCGGTGGGCATCACCGCGAGTGTGTTCAGCCGCGCCATGACCCGGTCCAGCACCTGCTCCTGGACACCCCGAAACGCACTGAACCCGTATGTGGATTTGAGCAGCGGGAGAAGGTCATCGGTCACCATCATGCTTGTCTAGCCGGGAGAATGAGCGAGCGAAACCGCAAATGCCGGGAATGGCCGTTTTGGCTCAAAATTCGAAATCCGGCAAAGTCCCGAACGCGATTTCCAGCGCGTCGCTCCAGCCTTTCGAGACCTTCTGAAAATAGGGATCGTCGCGTTCAAATCGCCGCTGATCGGTGATGCGAAAACTGTCAGCGGCGTAGGCCTGCAGGTCGATCGGCAGATCAACACCGGCATTGGCACGGATCGTTGAATCGAAGGATACACAGAGCAACTTGGTGGCCTGTTCAAAGCTCATGTCGGGTTTCAGCGCGCGCACCAGAATCGGCCGGCCATATTTGGCTTCTCCGATCTGGAAAAACGGATTGTCATCGCTGGCCTCGATGAAATTGCCTTCCGGATAAACGAGGAAAAGCCGGGGTTCCATGCCTTTGATCTGACCGCCGACAATCAGGGTTGCACCGAAGACCGATTCGGATGCCGGGCCGGCAGCCTCATGGGCCTCGACAATCTCGTGCAACGTATCGCCGATGATGGTGGCCACTTGAAACATCGTCGGCGCGGTCAATATGGACGGATCGCGGTCTTCCGGTGCCTTGGAGCGCTCGTCCAGCTGGCTCACCACCGCCTGAGTCGTAGCGAGATTGCCGGCCGTCATCAATGTGATCACCCGTTCGCCAGCCACTTCCCAGCTGTGCATTTTCTTCACCTGGGAAATGTCGTCGACACCCGCATTGGTACGCGTGTCGGACATGAACACCAGGCCTTTGTCGAGCCTTAGTCCCACACAATATGTCATGATGAAGCGACCCCCGAACGCACTACTTGTCTTGCCGCATTTGTCTACTGCTGAACCTGCAGCTGAACAACCATATTTTCGGTCGTTCCGCCATAGCGCATGCCGGACACTGGCGCTGCCTCGCGATAGTCCAGCCCGGTGGCGACCCGGATATAGCGTTCATCAGGGGAATAGCCGTTGGAGACGTCGAATCCGATCCAGCCAACCCCGTCGAAATGGGCCTCGGCCCAGGCATGGGTGGCGTCCTGTTCTTCCCGGTCATTCATCATCAGATAGCCCGACACATATCGCGCCGGATGGCCGAGCTTGCGCATCGCCGCAATGAAGATATGGGCGTGGTCCTGACACACGCCTGCTCCGACAGAAATGGCTTCCTCTGCCGTCGTATCGGCACTGGTTTTGCCGATGACATAGGGGACTTTTTCCAAGATCAGGCCAGCAAGTGCATGGGCCCGTTCGATGTCCCCCGAAAATCCGTCTCCCAGCTGTTTCAGCAGCTTGTCGGTCTTGGGGCCAGTCCTGGTCAGCGATGTCGGGCGCCGAAAGCTCCACAGGGGCAGAAAACCGCCATGCCGTCCGACGACACCATCGGTGGCCTCCACTTCCACCAGTCCATCGCACCTGATCGCCACCTCTTCTCCGTCAGGAGCGATGCTGATCAGGTCGACCTGATTGGTGTGCTGGTCGGCAAACAGCAGTTCCTTCTTTCCGCCCTCCACGGTCATTTCCCATTCCAGAATATGCTGGCCCGGCCGGGATTTGGGAGTCAGACGTACCTGCTGGAGGCCATAGCCGACCGGAGCGTCATATCGGTAGGTCGTGAGATGATGGACGCGCAGCTGCATGTCTATTCCCGGAACCTGTAATCGCGTTCGATCTGGCTGGCCAAAGTATTGTTCCGCGCCAGAAAATCCTCGATAAACTCGTGCAGGCCCTCCTCAAAGATGGTGCTGATATCGCCCGTTCGCAGCCGGTTGTGCAGGGATCGGGCCAGTCGGCAAGACTCATGTTCGGCATCATATTCTTCCTGCAGAAAAACCAGACTGGCGTCGGTCTGTTGCGCACAATAGGCAAGCGACCGGGGCATCTGGCGTTGCAGGATCATAAACTCGGCGATATTGGCTGCCGTTATCTGCGGACCGTTCATCCAGTGATAGGCGCGCTGTGCCGAGACCGACCGTAAAATCGTTTCCCATTGAACATTGTCGAGGGACGACCCGATTTTCGCGATCGATGGCAATAGCAGATAATATTTCACGTCCAGAATACGGGCCGTATTATCCGCCCGCTCGAGATAGGTTCCGAGCTGGGTGAAACTGTAACCATCATTGCGCATCATCGTCCCGTGAGTCGCCCCGCGCACGAGTGCGTTCTGTTTGCGGATAACTCCGAGCGCATCGGGCAGGTCCTTTTCCCGCACCGGCTTGTCGAGCAACTCCTTGAGCGTCATCCAGGCCTCGTTGGTCGCCTCCCAGACTTCCCGGGTCAGGGCCGTCCGGACCAGCCGCGCATTATCCCGCGCCATCTTCATGATCGAGATGACACTGGAAGGATTGGCGCTATCGCGGAGCAGGAAGTCGATCACCTTGCGCGATTCATAGACGCTGTGCTTTGCGTCATAATCGATCACGGCGCCAGTGGTTCGAAGTACCGATTTCCATTCTTCCGACGCGCTTGCGGAGCGAGTCAGGGCGATCCGGAACCCGGCGTCCAGCAGGCGCGCATTATTCTCGCTGCGCTCAAGATAGCGAAACATCCAGAACAGGCCGCCTGCGGTTTTTCCCAGCATCAACTCATTCCTCCAGCACCCAGGTGTCCTTGGTGCCACCGCCCTGGCTGGAATTCACGACCAGCGAGCCCTCCGTCATCGCCACCCGCGTGAGGCCGCCCGGCGTAATATCGATGCGGTCGGGCGACATGAGCACAAACGGACGCAAATCCACATGACGCGGCGCCAGTCCCTTGGACGTGAAGATGGGCACGGTCGACAGCGCAAGCGTGGGCTGGGCGATATAGTTATCCGGCCGGGTGGTCAGTTTCTTTCGAAACGCCTCGACCTCCTTCTTGCTCGCTGCCGGACCCACCAGCATGCCGTAGCCACCCGAACCGTGCACTTCCTTGACCACCAGTTCGGCCAGATTGTCGAGCACATATTTGAGCTGATCCGGCTCAGAACAGCGCCAGGTTTCGACATTCCGCAGCAGTGGCTTCTCACCGGTGTAAAACTCGACAATTTCGGGCATGTAGGAATAGAGCGCCTTGTCGTCGGCAATGCCGGTGCCTGGCGCATTGGCGATGGTAATGCCGCCGGCGCGGTAAACGTCCATGATGCCAGGCACACCGAGCATGGATTCCGGGTTGAAATTCAGTGGATCCAGAAAATCATCATCGACGCGCCGGTACAGCACATCGATATTGGTGTGCCCCTCGGTCGTGCGCATCGCGATGCGACCATCGACGACTCGCAGATCATGTCCTTCCACCAGCTCGGCGCCCATCTGGTCGGCCAGAAAACTGTGCTCGAAATAGGCGGAATTGTGGATACCCGGGGTGAGTACGGCGACGACCGGGCGGCCTTCGCATCGCGGTGGAGCGCAGGCCCCGAGAGAATGGCGCAGGCTGGTGGGATAGTTGCTGACCTGCTGCACCGGGATACGGGAGAAGAGTTCGGGGAACATCTGCAGCATCGTTTCCCGGTTTTCGAGCATGTAGGAGACGCCGGACGGGGTGCGGGCATTGTCCTCCAGAACGAAAAAGTCATCCGGACCGGTGCGGACAATATCGGTACCGACAATATGCGTGTAGATCTCTCCGGGCGGATCGACCCCAACCATTTTTGGCAGGAACGCCTCATTATTGGCGATCAGCTCAAAAGGCACGCGACCGGCCCGCAAGATTTCCTGGCGGTGGTAAATATCGTGCAGAAAAGCATTGAGGGCGCGCACGCGTTGTTCGATTCCACGCGACAATTTGCGCCATTCGCGCGCGGAAATGATCCGCGGAACGACGTCAAACGGTATCAGTCGCTCGTCGGCCTCATCGGATCCATAGACGTTGAAGGTGATGCCGGTTTTGCGAAAAAAGGCTTCGGCCTGTTTGGCTTTTTGCTGAATGCGCGCCGGGTCCTCGTCATCGAACCATCGGTCATAATCGTGATAGGGGCCACGGACGGAATCTGAATCCCCCAGCATTTCGTCGAAAAACTTGATGGCACACCCCTATTCGCCAGCGTTGCAACCATCCTCCCGAGGACAGGCTAGCGAAAATAGGGCGATATGTCAGTAGTCTAATTCAGCTTTTTCATGTTCACGGTTCAGGCCTGTTCCATCTGACGGTCTTCGGCCTGGCGTTTCCACATTTCTGTATAAAGGCCATCCTGTGCCAGCAGCGCCGGATGATTTCCACGCTCGGCAATCCGACCTTCATTCAACACTATTATCTCATCGGCATGGGTGATGGTCGACAGACGGTGCGCGATGATCAGCGTTGTGCGCCGCTCCGAAATGCGGGCCAGCGTGGCCTGAATCTCATCTTCGGTGCGGCTGTCCAGTGCAGATGTGGCTTCGTCGAGGATCAGGACGGGCGGGTTCTTCAGCAGCGTCCGGGCGATTGCCACCCGCTGCTTCTCCCCGCCGGACAGCTTCAGCCCGCGTTCGCCGACCTGGGTGTCATAGCCATCCGGCAGTTTCGCGATAAAACCGTCCAGTGCCGCGCCGCGAGCCGCGGTTTCAATGTCCGTCTGTGTCGCGCCTTCCCGGCCATAGCCGATATTATAGCCGATCGTATCGTTGAACAGGACGCTGTCCTGCGGCACGATCCCAATCGCACCACGCAGGCTTTCCTGGGTCACTTCCGCAATATCCTGCCCGTCAATCAGAATCCGGCCGGTTTTGGGGTCGTAAAAGCGGAAGAGCAGCCTCGCGATGGTGGACTTGCCTGCACCGGAGGGCCCGACAATGGCCAGCGTTCCGTCAGCCGGAACCTCAAAATCCAGCCCGTGCAGGATATCGCGATCCTCGTCATAGGCAAACACCACATTGTCGAAACGTAAAGTACCTTCGGAAACAGCCAGTTGCGTGGCGTCGGACCGGTCCTGAATTTCCGGTTCGGTATCGATCAGATTGAACATGGCATCCATGTCGACAAGCCCCTGGCGGATTGTGCGGTAGACCATGCCGAGCAGATCGAGCGGCCGAAAAAGTTGCATCAGCAGCGCATTGACCAGCACCAGATCACCGACAGTCAGATTACCTTGCTGCCAGCCATAGACGGTAAACATCATCGCGCCGATCATGGTGCCATTGGTGATCAGTGACTGGGCCATGTTGAGCAGGCCGAGCGAGTTTTCCGATTTGACTGCCGCATCCGCCCAGTCCTGCATCGCGCGATTATAGCGTTCGCCTTCGCGGCGTTCGGCGGTAAAATATTTGACCGTCTCATAGTTGAGCAGGGCATCGACAGATCGACCGATGGCGCGCGTATCCATGTCGTTCATCTCGGCCCGGAGCGCGTTGCGCCAGTCGGTGATTTTCCGGGTCATGACGATGTAAATCGTGACCATGACGCTCGTCGCGGCGACCAGACCGAAACCGAATTTGACCTGGAAAATGATCAGCACGGCGATGAGCTCGATCAGCGTTGGCGCAATGTTGAACAGCAGAAAATATAGCATGATATCAATGCTTTTCGTCCCGCGTTCAATAACCTTTGTGACTTCACCCGTGCGGCGGTTCAGGTGGAACCGCAGTGACAGACGGTGCAGATGTGCGAAGACATTGGTCGCCAGACGGCGGGCCGCTTCCTGACCGACTTTCTCGAAAACAATATTCCGCAAATTGTCGAACATCACCTGGCCAAAACGGGCCAGTCCATAGGCCGCAACCAGCGCGAGCAGAACCGTCAACGCCACTTCCGTACCCTCGGTCATGCCGTCGACAACAGCCTTGTAGGCGAACGGCATCGACAGCACGGCGGCCTTGGCACAGAGTACGAGAATGCCGGCGAGGACGATACGCGCGCGCAGGGCCGGCGCATCTTTTGGCCAGAGATAGGGCAGAAAACGCCTGAGGGTGGGAATCATTGGCGGGTCGATCTGACCCTTGGTGCTGTTGTCAGGAGGCATGCCTTGGATGTAGGCCTGCGCCAGAGGCTTGTCCAGAAGGGCAGGGGATCAGAAGCTGCCGCTGACCGTCAGCCGGTAGACAAGCCCGAAAGTACGCACCCGGTCTTCGACGAAACCGAGCGGCCCGTCCCGACGACCGCGCACAAATCCCGTACCCGGTCCGGCATAGGCGCCGGATGGCGTGTCAAACTGGCCAAAAGCGGCGCGCGTAAACCGTTCTCCACGATCCAATATATTGTTGAGTCGGGCATTGACTGTCAGACCCAGCACATCCTTGTGCTCGATAAATATCCAGGCAAAGGGCGCCTGGTTTTCGAAACTGGTGAACTGGTCAAGCCGCAGGAAATCGGAAGAGCGAGAATCCTCTGCGCCAAATCCCCAGGCCCAGTCGCTGTTCGGCACATCGTACCGGAAATCGACTTCCCAGAAGAAGATCCGGTCATCATTGATCCGGCGCGAAATGCCGGTGAGCGGGTCATCCAACGCACTGTCCCGGACTTCTCCCTCAACATCGATCCGGGCGCCGCGCCAGCCGATGGGATCGAGCAGAATTGACGACGTCAGTTCGACGCCATAGCGCGTCGCGCTGTCCAGATTGCCGCGGGCCTCTGTTGTCGCCGTAATCGGTATGGAATCGACAATATCTGTAATTTGCTCGCCATAGATATTGACCGTCAGCGCGCCCCATGGCCCCAGATTCTTGTTGGCTTCCAGCTCTGCACGCCATGTTTGGGGAGGAACCAGTCCCGGGTTCCCTGCGCTGTTCGCGTTGTTGGCGAGATCAACAGATGCAACGAAATCTCCGAAATCCAGCTGTCCCACAGAGCGTTCCAGACTCAGGCTGAGGTCAAGATCATCCTCAGGACGCCAGGCGAGCGATATCGAACCCTTGGGCCGGACAAAGGAGCGCGTTTGTCCCCGTGCGCCACTCTGACTGATCTGGCTATACTCGCCGCCCAGCGTGGCTTGCAGCGTCAACCCCTTCCCAATCGCGCGTCCAAATGAACCGATCAGTTCGCCCCGATATTCCGTGACCTTGGTATTGGCATCCGGAACCGGAATGCCATCAAGTGCGGCCTCGCTTTCCAGAAAATTATAGGCGCCTTCCAGGTTGATGCCCCAATCGGTCCCGCCTTCGGTGCGCCAGCTATATTCGGACCGCAACACGGATTCACCCTCGTCAATCGTGCGGTTGAACTGGCTGCCGTTGGCCGGGGTGATGCCGTCTGTGAAAGTCTGTCCAAAAAAGTTTCGGAAGGGACTGTGTTCCAGTCGTTGCAGGCCGATCAGCTTCAAGCGGCCACCGGAGAAGTCAAACTCGTAATCCGCTGTCAGCTCGGCATTCCATTCGCGCTCCCGGCCGGTAAAGAGCTCGATTATATCTGCCTGACCCACTTCCGTGCGCAAACTGGTCACGCTTTCATCGAAATAGTTCAATCCGCCGGTCAGACTGGCGTTGAATACGGATCCGGAGTCGCTGGTCCGGGCCAGGGTAGCACTGAGTACCGGCCGGTCCCCTTCGAACCTGGCAACTTCATCTCGCTGGAACAGCAAATTGCCGGTTCCGTCGGAGATGTCCTCCAGTCCCTGCGCACCATTGCGAAAGGAATCGTTCTCGATCGAGACTGTCACATCGGTTTTACCAATCCGCTTGCTGATCGACGCTTCACCTTCCAGCCAGTTATTGCCCGATCGACGCCATCTCGGTGCCCAGCGGAAATTGCCGCTGACCCCGCCGCCAACTTCGGACCTGGTCACCAGGTTTAGCACCTGACCGGACAGGCCGGAAATACTCAGCGTGGCGCCATCGACGATTTCGAGACGCACCACATTATCGGCGGAAATTCGGCCCAGAACGGTGAATGCATCGACATTTTTTCCGGCAATTCGGGCCCCATTTATCAGAACATTCTCATCGGCCTGTCCAAGGCCACGCTCATTGTCGTCACCGGTATCAATCGTAAAGCCGGGAACCTGACGAACCATATCGAGCGCTGTCCGCGGATTGAACCGCGCAAAAAGCGGCGCCTGGAAAATTTGTCTGCCATCTTCGATCCGGGGCTCAAGAGTGGTCGACAGATTTTGGTCCGGGAGGTCATTCGCCGACTCGCGCGTTTCGCTATCGGACTTGGAAACCGCGCTCTGTTCCGATTGCGCCAGAGCAGGCGTGGACCCGACAATGAGTGCCGCAAATGCGGAACCGCCCGCAACCAGTCGTGTCTTCCAAGACATTTCCACCCTGTTCCCCTGTATCTGCACGGGCCAATACCGTGCGCGCTGCTGCTACGGACAAGCGGTTGCATCTGAAACCGCGTTTCGACAAACCACGTCTGTAGTCGGATGAAATGCTTTCACATGGCTGAAAGGGACAAGCCCTTCAGATTCAATGCTTGTTTGAAAGCAGCACCAAAGCACCGGCCCCATTGGCCAGAGTATAGATTCCATAGAATATAACTGAACTCAGCATGCCCATATTGGCGAAAACCAAGGCGGCGGTGAGCATGAAAAATTCCAGGATATAGGAACCATAGGGCCCGAGAAACTTCCAGAAGCTCTTGCGCGCATCGGTGATCATCGGATGATCGCTTTCCATCATCGCCTTGTGCATCGCGAAGTTCCCGATGCCGCACAGAAAGATGATGAAAATGTACATGGGATCATCATAGTCTGTTTCAGTTGCATTGTCAGGCTGTGATGAAGATATATTGTCTGCTGCGGGAGTAGCGAGATCGCGCTACGCGAAGAGGGGGAAACATGGAGTTTCAAGACAAAACGGTTGTTGTGACAGGCGGAGCTACAGGCATCGGCTTTGCTTTGGCCCGCCAGCTGGGTAGCCACGGAGCCCGTATCATACTTTTCGAGCCGCGCGAGGACCGTCTGACAGAAGCCGCCCAAAGTCTGACGGGGGAAGGGATTGATACGAAATATATGTGCGGCGATGTGACGCAAACCGAAGATGTCGAAGCGCTGGCCGATTTTGCCTGGGCGGAAAATGGCCGCTGTGATTTGCTGATCAACAATGCCGGCATCGGCGGGGCGATGAAATCCGTGATCAAGACGGACCCCGCGGATGCGCGGCGCATATTTGAAGTCAATTTCTGGGGCATGTGGACCGGCATCTCGGTGTTCGGAAAGCGCTTCATGACGGAAGAAAAGCCGTCCGCCATTTACTCCGTCGCGTCGGAAAATTCCCTGTTCAATGCCTTCCCCTTCGGTGGCGGCGGCTATGTCGCCAGCAAGCATGCCATTTTCGGGCTGATGGATGTCCTGCGCCGCGAAGCACCGGACTGGCTGACCACTGGCGTGATCATTCCGGGCTGGGTCCGGTCGGAAATGTCCGAATTCAACGCCACCGCGCCTGACGCCATGGATACGGATGAGTTTGCGAAAATCATTGTCGAACAGATGCAGGCGGAAGCCTATTATTGCGTCAGCCACAGCTATAACATGGTGCGCTTTCGGGAACGTTATGGCGAGCTGGAGGAGGCATTTGCCCAATATGCGCCGCGTCATGACGGGGACGACAGCTCCGATGTCCAGCTGGCGGTTCAACGCATGCGGGACGCTGGCCAGATATAGGATATGGTCAGAGGCTGGACGCCAGCGCCATGACCACGCCGGCGCCGACCAGCATGATGCCGGTCAGTTCGCTTTGGCTGAGCGGTTCCTTGAGATAAAAGCGCCCGAAGCCGAGCGTATAGAGAATTTGTGTTTGTCCGAGAATGCCGACCAGGGCGACCGGACCATGGGCATAGGCGATGAACCAGCCCGCCGATGCCGTAGCCGCGAGAATACCGACCGGCGCTGTCACACGCCAGCGGGAAAGCATCGCCCGGAACTGGTCGGGTTCCCGGATCAGGACATAAGCGCCCTGCATCAGTGCCTGAAAACCGAGCACCGCCGTAAGCACAATCAGGCCGGCATAGGTGCGCTCAACATCGATCACGGCATTGGCCGACTGTTTGATGAAGATCGCGGTGAGCGCAAAGAGAAACCCCGCGCTTAGTCCGGTTAGCGCAGCTGGCTGTTTCAGTCCACGCAGCCACTGGATCAGGCCTTTCGCACCGCCTTCGATGGAAACAAAGAGGATTCCGAGAAAGGCGATCCCGATACCCAGCCAGGCTAGTGGTGCCAGAATTTCCCCGAGGATCAGCCAGCCGAGCAGCGCAACGATCAGTGTCTCGGTCTTCATATAGGCGGTACCGCTGACCAGATTGCGGAAACCGAAGGACATGATGATCAGATTGGTCGCCAGCATCTGGGCAAAGGCCGCAAGCCAGGCAAAGGTCCAAAAGGATACCGACAAGTCGGGCAGGGCAGTTTTGCCGACGACCAGCATATAGCCCGCGAGCATTACACAGGCGATCGGCCAGCCAAAGAAAAAGCGCGACAGCGCCGCGGCATTGACCGACATTTCGGCGCGAATGCGCTGCTGCACCGCCATGCGCCAGGCGAGAAACAACGCGGCCAGTAGCGCCGCCGGAATCCAGATGGGGAAGGTCAATCCGGTAATCCGGTGGGTCGCGCGTCAACCTTGTCCGCGAGAAAGGCGAGTATTCGCCGCTCATCTTCGGGTCCGCGTTTGGCGCTGCGGCTGAACAGCCAGCCGCCCATGACCATCATGATCCCGGGAATGCCGGCAAACATCGCTGCAAAGGCCAACGGCGCGTCGCCAAACAACCATGTGCCAATGCCGACGGCGACGAAAAGTGACAGAAACGCAAACCAGAACACCACGAAAAAGCGCGCCTTGCCGATCCGGCCGATCCTTCCTTCGATAAGGGTCCCGCCGCGCTCGGCCGTCATTGTACCACTGAGGCTGTAGCTGCTGTCATCGCGCTGACCCCAGTGCTCCACTTTCAGGAAAATCTTGCGCTCCGTTCCCTGCCCGAAGACCCGCCCCTTGTTCTTCTGTTTCTGGGTCCACTCACGATCCATCTCCTCCTCCAGTTTCCGCGCGAGCGGGATAGGCGGGTGGGGCGAGAACAGATGGATTTTTCTGGCCATTTACCGATTGATCCTGACTGTCTGCGATGGAAGAATTGCAGCCTCATGATCCAGGATCAATATCAGGGTGCTACCATTGTGAAACCGGCAACCGGCTCCTTTTCTACATAGCCGCTATGATACATGTCCATGTCAATTGACACCTGTCCCGGCTCGGCATCTCCGCAATCGACGGTATATCTATCGACGATATTTCCAAATGGACCAATCCCCATACTTCCCTGGCGAGAATATTTTGGTGGATTGCCGTCACTGCAGCGCAGTCGATTTAGATAAGCGCGTTGGCCTTGCGGCATTTCCGCACGTACCGGGTTTTCGGGTTGTCCAAGGGTAGAGCTGATCTGTTTCTCGGCATAGGCCTGCGCTTCCTTGTCGCTCATGCTCTCACCACCCAGTTCTTTCATCAAGGCCTTCACATTTTCAATATCATTATTCTGCGCGCCAGCCGAGCTGGAGAGGGCAAAAGCCGCAATCGCTAAAGAGATGGAATATTTCATATCATGCTCCTTCCAACAGACCTTCCTTCTTGATCTTCTCCTGCCAGACCAGTGGGGCGAGGTGGTGGACGCTTTGGCCTTCGGCATCGACGGCGACCGTGACCGGCATGTCCTGAACCTCGAACTCATAAATGGCTTCCATGCCAAGATCTTCAAATCCGACGACTTTCGACCCCTTGATCGCGCGACTGACCAGATAGGCGCTGCCCCCGACGGCCATCAGATAGGCGGACTTGTGCTGCTTGATCGACGCGACCGTGTCGAGGCCGCGCTCGGCCTTGCCGACCATCGCGAGCAAGCCCTGTTCGAGCATCATGTTGGTGAACTTGTCCATTCGGGTGGCGGTGGTGGGGCCGGCCGGTCCGACCACTTCCTCGCCGACCGGGTCGACCGGGCCGACATAATATATGACACGCCCGCGAAACTCGACCGGCAGTTCCTCGCCCTTGTCGAGCATGTCCTTGATCCGCTTGTGCGCGGCATCGCGGCCGGTCAGCATCTTGCCGTTGAGCAGCAGCCGGTCGCCATGTTTCCAGCTTTGCACTTCGGCTGCGTCCAGCTGGTCCAGTTGCACCCGTTTCGCTTCCGACGAAGGCGCCCAGTTGACGTCCGGCCATTGGTCGAGCTTCGGCGTTTCGAGATAGGCCGGGCCGTTGCCGTCGAGGGTGAAATGGGCATGGCGCGTCGCCGCGCAATTGGGGATCATCGCGACCGGCTTGCCGGCGGCATGGCACGGGAAGTCGTTGATCTTGACGTCGAGGATGGTCGACAGCCCGCCCAGGCCCTGGGCTCCGATGCCGAGCGCATTGACCTTGTCGAATATCTCGATGCGCAATTCCTCTACGTCACTGCGCGGACCGCGCTCCTTCAGCTGACCCATGTCAATCGGGTCCATCAGCGACTGTTTCGCGAGCAGCACCGCGCGTTCTGCGGTTCCGCCAATGCCGATACCGAGCATGCCAGGCGGGCACCAGCCGGCGCCCATTTGCGGCACCATGTCGAGCACCCAGTCGACAATATTGTCGCTCGGGTTCATCATTTTGAATTTCGACTTGTTCTCCGACCCGCCGCCCTTGGCTGCGACATCTACCGACACCTTGTCGCCGGGCACCATTTCGACATGGAGGACCGAAGGCGTATTGTCCTTCGTGTTCCGCCGGGTAAAGGCAGGATCGGTCAGGATGGAAGCCCGCAGTTTGTTCTCCGGATGCAGATAGGCGCGGCGCACGCCTTCATCGACAATTTCCTGCATAGACTGCGATGTGTCGTCGAGCCGGCAATCCATGCCCCATTTGACAAACACATTGACGATGCCGGTATCCTGACAGATCGGGCGATGCCCCTCGGCGCACATCCGGCTGTTGGTCAGGATCTGCGCGATCGCATCCTTGGCCGCCGGAGATTTCTCCGCCTCATAGGCTTCGCCCAGCGCCCGGATATAATCCATCGGATGGTAGTAGGAAATAAACTGCAGCGCGTCGGCCACGCTCTCGATCAGGTCAGCGGTCTTGATGGTGACGGTCATGTCGGCTCCGGAAATCAAATGGATGCGATCCGGACGTCTTTTGGCGGATATGGCGAAGGCGGGCAAGAGGGGTTGGGGGATAACCGCTATGGTGCGTATTCCGGTCTGGTATTTTGCTTTTTCTTCAATACGGATTCTGCCGAACTGCCGGTCTGTCAATCGCTGCCCAGAAACAGCTTCAGTGAATCCCATTGGTCGTCCACCGCCTGCCGTCCGGCATCAATCGCGGCGCGGATTTTGGTTGGCTTGAATTCCAATGTTTCGGGCGCATCAAAACCGGGTTCCGGGGCGATGATGCGGATCGGGGCGAAACTGTATCGGGACAGTTGCAGGTCCAGTGGGGCGAGAGCTTCCCCAATCTGGGCGGCGGTCAGACCCAGGCCCATCAGTCGCCGGCATTGTGCCTCCCGGGCGGCGAGCAGGTCGTTGATCAGCATCGCATTGCCAACATCATTGGTCGCCACTTCATTGCCCTGGATACCGACGGAGCGCAGACCGATCTCGATGAGATTGTCATAGGTCTTGCCCGGCACGCGTTCCGGGGCGGGCGGGGAGGCGAGTATGACCAGCAAGGCCCGGGGTTTGAGGTGCAGGGCGGATCGCAGCGGAGTGACGTTGCGGACACCGCCATCCACCCATTGCTCTGTCACGCCGCCCGTGTCGCGGGTCTTGAGTGGCTGGAAGAAGGGTGGCTGAGCGCTCGACGCGTAAACCCACTGACCGATGTCCGGGTTCTTCTCGTCAATCTCGACATATTTTCCGGTCGCCAGACTGACCGTACCGACGCGCAATTTGCGTCGCGACCGTTTCAGCCGCTCCGGATCGGCATAGTCGATCAGCCGCCGTTTGAGTTTGCTCGCATCATATAGAGAGTCGGCACCGAACACCGCGCCAACCGCACCAAGGGGACGCTTGCGGTAAATATCGCTATTGCCCTTGATCGACAGCCACTGGTCGAGCAGTCCGGGCATATCATTCATCGCGCCGCCCAGCGCCTGTATCGCCCCGGTCGACACGCCGGAGAATATGTCAAACCGGACATTGCGGTTTGTGATGAGTTCATCGAGGACGCCGACCTGGAAGGCACCTTTGGCGCCGCCACCGGACATAATGGCTGCAAGATTTTCGGGCATTGGCTCAGTCTCCTGCCAATTGGCGGATAAATGCCCCGTCTTTTGTCTAGCACAATTGGTGCGCGGATGCAGCGCAATTCCCCGGTCTGTCGCCGGAAGCCGGACTGAGCTGTTTTTTGCTCAGACGATCGAGTAGCGGGATTCGCCGGGGCCGCGGCACATCTGTTTGGACACGCGTGTTTCCTCACCGTCGATAATCGCAACGTCGGTGATGTTCATGCAGCGGCGCCCGCTGGGTTCGGTGTTGAGCGCGGTGACGGTTGAGGAGCCGGAAACGCCCGACCGGGAAGGGCTATCCCATTGGGCTGTAGCGCCGACCTCCTCTTTCTCGGTCACGGCCACGGTGGCCTCAGCGGCCTTTTCCTGTTCCTTGTCGGTGAGTTTGCAGGCGATTTCGCCCACCAGTACCGCGCCAAATCCGCTGGAGATAATCGTGCCGATCGTCCCGAGGCCGGCGGCATCGCCAACTACTCCGCCGAGCACACCACCCAGCAAACCGCCGCGCCTTCTCGACTTCTTGCATTTCTGCCCTTTGCCGGATTTGGATGCAGTTTTCTTCTTCTTGCGTTTTTTCTTGTCGGCCTCGTTCGACTTGCCGTCACCGGCTTCGGCGACCATGATCTCCGGCACCGGGTATCCGCCGCAGCCCGTATTGAAGCAGAATCGGTCCCGCAAATAGGCGCGGTCGTCCTGATAGCGTTTTTCGGCAGCGCGATAGTCCGCCAGATTTTCACCGTCCGGGTCGGATCGCGCGTGCTCTTCCATCATCTTTTTGTAGAAGCCGTCCTGACTCGCTTGGGAATATTGCATCTTCCCGCCCACCTTGTCGGTATATAGCGCCGAAAGGGCATTTTGATGGGCGATCATTTGCTCGCGAAAAGGAGTCAGGACCTGAGCATAATATTGATCAAGCAGCCCGGTACATCTGTTGGTGTCATCGGCCCGGTCAAATGGCATGGCGAATTTTTGATGATCCTCGCGGCAATCCGGATAACTGCTGGTGTCGAGCACCGGGGTGGATGGCAGTTCGGGGAGCGGTGGCTCGTCTTTGGCGGGCGGAACATAGGCCTGATCAACAGCAGACGGTGTGGCGCCGTCGACAGAAGAATCTGCCAGGGTCCCGGACTGGCTTTCCTGTGAAGCTGCCGAAGCGCCGGTCGCGCCCAGTGCGATCACCATGGCCAGTGCCAGAAATGACCGGCACCAAATGCGCTGCCTCTTGCTCTCCATCATGTTGCCCTCCGGGTTTGACTGCTAGCCATTTAGCATCCTGGCCGCAACTCCGGCATAGCCCACTCCGGAACGCTGTAATGTGTTTTCGGTCACTCGACCCGAACATTTGGCAAGACACCCGGAATAATTTTGGGACGCCATTTCGGGTCGGCTGGCAATTGATGACCCCATATCTGGTGTCACATATCGGTCATCTGGACCTGTGCATGGATTGTGGATAATTTTTTTGTAAATTTTGACCAAAGCCCTTGCGTTATTCTGCACGCTTAGCAGGTCCATGCGTCGCTGCACTGCAGCATGAATCGGCCGTCGACGAAGCGATTCATTTATGCGACGAACGGAGTCGTTAAAATGTCATTTACCCTCTTGCATATAATTTCAGTTCAGCCACTATAGGTTGTGGTTCGGCCAAGGGGGCATACCAACAGATAGTATTACTCGTCTGTAACACCGACTCGGTGGATGGGTCTCCTTGTGCCAGATTGCGGCCGGTTTGTCGTCAGATTGACCGGAGAAATTATCGGGTTTGAAGGGCGAAAATAAATGCCCATCGGGACTGGAAAAATGCTAGTGTCAATGCTTCGACTCCGAGTCGAACAAGACAGGAACATTGTGCCCCGCATCAAGCTCGAATTCCGGTCAGTTTTCTGACCAGGACGATGTTTGACCTTGTTGCGTTATTAGGGGGCGTAGAATGGATTTCAGAGAAACCCGGGACAGTGAAACCGGATATAATGGCGGTGATATGAGTGAGAGTGAAATGGGTGCGGAAGTTCTGGACAAGGCCGCGGAAGAAAATGCGGCGGCAGAAAATACAGGGCCAGTAAAGGAACCGGAAGTCGCGCCGAAAGTGAAAAGCAAAAAGGCAGAGGCCGAAGCCGCTGCTGCGCAAAAGAATGACGAGCAGGAAAAGAAGGACGAGCGCGACAGCCACAGTGTGGCGAAGCGCCGCTTCAAGATTGCACAGGATGATTCCCGCGATGCCCTGTTGACCGAGTTCGGCAAGGAAACGCTTGTCGATCGCTATCTGCTGCCTGGTGAAAGTTTTCAGGACCTGTTCGCACGCGTGGCGGATGCCTATGCCGATGATCAGGATCATGCCCAGCGGCTCTATGATTATATTTCGAAGCTCTGGTTCATGCCGGCCACGCCCGTCCTGTCCAATGGCGGTACCGGTCGCGGTCTGCCGATCTCCTGTTATCTCAACAGTGTCGACGACAGCCTCGGCGGCATCGTCAACACCTGGAACGAGAATGTCTGGCTCGCGTCCAAGGGTGGCGGCATCGGCACCTATTGGGGCAGCGTCCGCGGCATTGGAGAACCGGTCGGCCTCAACGGCAAGACCAGTGGCATCATTCCCTTCGTCCGCGTAATGGACAGCCTGACCCTCGCGATTTCGCAGGGTTCGCTGCGGCGCGGATCGGCGGCCTGCTATCTTGATATCGATCACCCGGAGATCGAGGAATTTCTTGAAATCCGCAAGCCGTCCGGTGACTTCAACCGCAAGGCGCTGAACCTGCATCATGGCGTGCTGCTGACCGACGAGTTCATGGAAGCGGTGCGCGACGGCCGGGAGATGGATCTGAAATCTCCGAAAGACGGTTCGGTGCGCGGCAGCGTCGATGCCCGCTCGCTGTTCCAGAAGCTGGTCGAGACGCGGCTGGCGACAGGCGAACCCTATATCATTTTCAATGACACGGTGAACCGGATGATGCCCAAGCATCACCGCGACCTGGGTCTGAAAGTCTCCACCTCCAATCTGTGTTCAGAGATCACACTGCCGACGGGTCGTGATCACCTTGGCGAGGACAGGACGGCAGTGTGTTGCCTGTCCTCGCTGAACCTTGAGAAGTGGGACGAGTGGTCCGTGGACAAGGAGTTTATCGAGGACGTCATGCGCTTCCTCGACAATGTCCTGCAGGACTATATTGATCGCGCACCGGACGAAATGGCTCGCGCCAAATATAGCGCCGAGCGCGAACGCAGTGTCGGTCTGGGCGTGATGGGCTTCCACAGCTTCCTTCAGGCGCGCGGGCTCGGCTTTGAAAGTGCGCTGGCAAAATCGTGGAATATGAAGATCTTCAAGCATATTCATTCGAAAGCCTCCGAGGCCAGCATGATGCTCGCCAAGGAACGCGGACCCTGTCCCGATGCCGCCGACCAGGGCGTCATGGAACGGTTCAGTTGCAAGATGGCGATCGCGCCGACCGCGTCGATCAGCATCATCTGCGGCGGGGCGTCGGCCTGTATCGAGCCGATCCCGGCGAACATCTATACCCACAAGACGCTCTCGGGCAGCTTCGTGGTCAAGAACCCGCATCTCGAAAAACTGCTCGCGGAAAAATCGAAGGACAGCACCAATGTCTGGAACTCGATCCTCGAGCAGGGCGGCAGTGTCCAGCATCTCGACTTCCTCACCCAGGAAGAAAAGGATGCGTACAAGACCAGCTTCGAAATCGACCAGCGCTGGCTTCTCGAACTGGCCGCCGACCGCACGCCCTATATTGACCAGGCGCAGTCTCTGAACCTGTTCATTCCGGCGGATGTCGACAAATGGGATCTGCTGATGCTGCACTTCCGCGCATGGGAGCTCGGCATCAAGTCGCTCTATTATCTCCGCTCCAAATCGGTCCAGCGGGCCGGCTTTGCTGGCGGGGTCGAGGCGGACAACACGCTCGATCCGAAACAGGTCGAGCTGATGACCGCGGAAACGACGGATTATGACGAATGCCTGGCCTGTCAGTAATTCTGACACCGTCACCCCAGCGCAGGCCGGGGTCTCGGGCGGATGGCCGCAAGGCTTGTCAAATGATTGCCGGAGATTCCAGCCTGCGCTGGAATGACGGAACGGGTTTGGAGAAACATTCTCCTTAGACTTTGCCCACTGCCTCCTCCCTTTTGCTCCTTTTGGGAGGGGGCTGTTTTCTCTAGTAACCAAAGGAGCGGGCTGGTTGACGGGCTTTGGCAAGAGGGTCCGGCGAAATGAAAGAAGGAGTTCGCGTTACATAATCGGGGGTTTGAACCAGTTCCTTGCCGGAACAGAAAGGATCGGACCATGATCATACAATTGCTGCTGCTTTCCGCCGCCTTTGCGGGCGCGTGGCTCATGATGCAGCCGACCGAGCAATTTACCTATGCCCGGCGCACCGACGCGCTGGAACAGGAAACGGCCCGGCCGATGCTCCGCAATCTCGCGGGCCTGATCATCTGCCTCGCAGCATTATCGCTGATATTTGTGACGCAAAGCTGACTTTCACCAGACAGGCAGTTGGTATCGGAAATTTGAGCCCGTCGGGTTCGAGCAGTTGAAACACGCGGAAAGACGCACAGACAGAGGAACGCACTACATGTCACTTTTGGAAGCCCGGAAAACCTACAAGCCCTTCGAATATCCCTGGGCCTATGATTTCTGGAAACGCCAGCAGCAGATCCACTGGATGCCCGAGGAAGTGCCTCTCGGCGAGGATTGCCGCGACTGGGCGCAGAAGCTGACCGATCACGAGCGCAATCTGCTGACCCAGATTTTCCGCTTCTTCACCCAGGCCGATGTCGAGGTGCAGGACTGCTATCACGACAAATATGGCCGGGTGTTCAAGCCGACCGAAGTCAAGATGATGCTGACGGCATTCAGCAATATGGAAACTGTCCACATCGCTGCCTACTCGCACCTGCTCGACACGATCGGCATGCCGGAGAGCGAATATTCCATGTTCCTCGAATATGAGGAGATGAAGGACAAGCATGACTATCTCGGCACATTCGGCGTCGACACGGATGAGGATATCGCCAAGACGCTGGCGATGTTCGGCGGCTTTACCGAAGGCCTGCAGCTGTTCGCCAGCTTCGCCATGCTGATGAACTTCCCGCGCTTCAACAAGATGAAGGGCATGGGGCAGATCGTGTCATGGTCAGTGCGCGACGAAAGCCTGCACTGCGAAGGCATTGTCAAGATGTTCCACACCTTCGTGAAGGAGCGCGACTGCCTGACGAAATCGGTCAAGGAAGACATTATCGACTGCTGCCAAAAGACAGTACGCCTCGAAGACGCCTTTATCGACCTCGCGTTCAGCGACGGCCCGGTCACCGGCATGACCGCGAAAGAGATCAAGCGCTATATCCGCTACATCGCCGACTGGCGCCTGGGCCAGCTCGGCTTCCAGCCGATCTACATGATCGAAGACCACCCGCTGCCGTGGCTCGCACCGCTGCTCAACGGCGTCGAACACGCGAACTTCTTCGAAACCCGCGCGACCGAATATTCGAAGGGCGCAACCCGCGGCAACTGGAACGAAGTCTGGGACAGCTTCGACCAGCGCAAGGGCAAGGTTGCCAATGATGGTGAAGAGGAAGCCGGAGAGGGTGAGGGTGATCCGGATATGTTTGAAGATGCGGGAGTTGCTGCGGAGTAGGTTTTTGAAGCTACTTACAATACGTAGTTTGGCTGTGTTTGCTGCTCTGTCGCTCGCTTTTTCTTTGTCGACAGAAGCGATTGCTCAGAGTTGTAAATCTCAAGTTCAAGCTCTTTTGGATACGTCAGTTTCTGAATTTGAAGATGCTGTTGAAGTCTCGAACTCAGATTCTTCAGCATCTGTTGTTCTGGAACGAAACATCAGATGTAAGAAAGGGCTTTTTGGTTGGCAGCATGCCTATGGCTATAGCCATGTATCGGGATCGTTAGCCAAAAAATATGGCCAAGAAGGTTATGTAATTATATTTTTGACCAATCAACAGATCAACAAATTTGTATTTAATAAGGCAAAATATAAAATTGGAAATCAGACGATTACTTCGGATATAGTCTATCAAGCTGAAGCCCCGTTTCCATTCGGGGGGAAGATGTACAATATTGTACTAACCGAACCTGAAATGAAGCGAATTGCAGAATTCTATACCGATCTGGGACAAAACCAGATGATCCCTCTAGCTCTATATCACGGAGGGGAGAATTTGGGGTTGGCTTCGCTAGGATATTCCAACGAGATTGTTGCGGTATACAACAAAATGCAGTCGCTGAAATAGGGAGCTGTGGGTAGATATTACCAAGTCAAAATGATGATAGTGCGCGAATTTTCTATGCTTGCAATCGTACCCCAGCCACAGAGGCTGCTTCATCAATCGCGCAGAAGTACGTTATCGATAACTTCGACAAACGGTTCCAAGAAACCGGATCTATGGAGTTGATGCTGGAATAGCTAATTTGCGAGTGCCGCTACAATCAACAGCGCGAAATTGAGGCCGAGCGCCACCATGGTGGTGAAAACCCATCCCGATGATGCGTCTTTCATTCCACGTTCGTTCGCCCAATGCCAGACGCCATAGCTGATGATGGCACAGGTCAAAATCGTAAAAATTGCCGCCGTATTTCTAAGTACCAGATACATGATCGTCATACCTATGCTCTGGAGGAACCACGCGCCTGCAAACCAAACGATCGGGATGGGACGATAGTGGGCTTCCGGAACAAAGCTGCCCAGTTCCGAGGACTCGATGCCGCCCACGTCGTGCACGTCCGGCCTCTCTTCATATGTTTCTGGCAAAGCAATCTCCTTGTTGATCCTGCGTATAGACACAGCACATGTTCTGATCAAATGGTCACGGTGACAATGAAATTATGGAGTTACGGTGACAGTGCACTAAAAATTCTGTTGAACTAGCTTATCGACCTTCCACGACCAGTTCTAAAAGCCAACATTACCAATCATTTTTGTCAATGAATGCGGAAATGAGTTTTGCGCATCGTTTAGGGTTGGCCTGAAGAATAAAATGTGGGCCGTCCACAACGGCGGTTTCCAAATCGGGCAGCGAATTTTTGAAGTCGCTGATCTTCTTCTTCGGAACCAGAAAATCATCCTTGGCCTGAATATACAATGCCGGAACGTCGACTTTGGCACTAGGCGGCGAGAGCGACCTAATCGCCTTCAACCGAGCCCGAATGGTAGCTGATGGCAGGCCACTTACAGCGCTCTCAAACATCTGCACCAGCTGATCGTCAGCTTGTGTGCCAAGCAAGAGCATGCGCTGAAACTGCGCCGAGAACGGCAGTTTCAGCATCAGCTTCAATGGCAGCAAAGGTGCCAATAGCAGAAGTGGGAAATTTGGCGGGGACAAGAATGACGCGACAAATATCACGGCTTTGATATTGGCACGCGGCGCAAGAAGCAGCTCCATGCCTATGGGCCCGGAAAATGATTCAGCCAGCAGAGTGGCAGGCTCGTCGGGCAATTGCCGCTCCACATGGTTTGCCAGACTGCGATAGTCTTGCTTGCCCGTGACCGGATAGGAAACTTCCATCATGTCGATATCGGAAAGATGTGAGCGCAACGGCGCGAACAGCTTTGCTGTCCCATCTAGGCCCGGAAGGCAGATCAACTTCACGGCATCAGCCAATTTTCGGTACTTCCGGTTCACCCTGATAGTTGTCCATGTCCTCATATTCCCAGAGAAGATATCTGTTCAGTCTCTCGGTGAATACCGACCATGACTGCGATCTATCAAATTGCTGCACCAGTTTCTGAAGTGCGAGTTTGACTTGTTTGGTGTTGATCTTCTCGACAATCAACATTCCGCGAGGCCACAAGCCCGCCTTGCCTTCAAGCCAGTTCGATAACCATGCGAGATTGCAGACCTGTACTTGAAAATTATCTGCAGCCTCTGAACCGCGCTCTCCAATACCGGCTGTTATCAAGAGACTATCAGGCTTGTCGGCAGAACCCGAAAAGTCATCGCACCAGTCGATCCACTTCACTTCGGGGTCAATCACGTAAATCTCCATATGTTGTTGGCTGATGCATGACCATTTTTGATGTCGCCTTCAAGTCCTCTTCTGCAAAGGAATTTCCCACCTGACATTCCCGGCGACTCGCCATCGCCTCTTTCCATCACCCGGCCAATCCGCTAGACCTTTCCCGTCGGGGAATGACGTTAACAATGCACCAATTCCCACAAAGATTCTCCCACTAGATTCAGATACCGAAACCATATGAAATCAAATTATCTCTATCTCCTGTCAGCCCTACTCGGCAGCAGTTCGACAACTGCAATGACTGAGCCCACCGATACAGTTTCGAAGGTAGAGAAGGTCAAAGATGCTTCCGGCAGGAGCACCAATGTGGAAACGTTTCGACCTGCGCCTGATCAGATTGTTTTGCACCCCTTGACGATTGCCCAGCAAGATTCTGTCTGGAGAACGTTTGACGAGCTTCCCGCGACACCGATCGAAGTCACTATGGATTGCCCCATCAGCGAAGCGGGCAAAGTGGGGCCTTTTTGCAAAGCGCAAGGCTGGCCTTGGAAATCTCCGTGGTACAAAGCCGCATTGAAATTCGTGAACTATGCCAATCCCAGTTTCTCTTTTTCTGACGAATTGGCGGAACCAGCAGAGGCAGGCATTAAGCGTAGAGTGATTTATCCCATATTACTTGATCCCGCGGCACGTCCCGATCCGGATTTTGCAGCCGGACCGTTGGTCGAGATGTCTCAGCTGCAATTTGCAAAACGTCAACGATCGTTGGGGTTTCCGTCGCGAGCATTGCGACAGGAAAAAGGGGGAGTCCTTACCACCGAATGTCAGGTGCAGTCAGATTATTCGGTGATTTGCCGAGGTTTGGAGTTCGAGCCGAAAGAGAATTTCCATCTGTTTCGTGAATGGGCTGCGAGCCAGGGGCTTCGTTTTCAAGTTGCTCCAAAACTCAAAGATGGCCGCGAAGCATCTGGCGTGCGCTTTCGGACTGTCATGCGGTTCAAGATTCCTCGTTAAGCCTGACATTCCCGGCCACCCGCCATCGCCTCGTTCCACCACCCGGATCAACACGGTGACGGTTCACCAAACAGCAAATCAACAACCACATTAGTCCATAGCTTCCGGAGCGCAGCCTGTCCTACATCTGCGGCATGGGCTAGAATTCCGGCTGGCTCTTTCTCATCGCTGGTCTTTATCCTTTTGTCGGCCCATCCGTTGGGCTGGAATTTCTGCCGAATCCCTTTCGCAAATGTGTCACCTTGACCGGATAGGTCCTAACATGCTGAACATGCATGGAAAAACAGGTGGAAAATATGGGTGACACACTGTCACCTTTGTCACCCATATTTTCCTTGGTCTGGATCCCCAACTGTGCGGGGGGGTATAGTGATCTTTCAGAAACACATTTAGATTGAACATCGTTGAATACAGACAAACCGATGTGTGATGTTCCGGTAATGCTAATACTTGTTCACTCACACTCGCGAAAAGCATGCATCTAGATAGAGAATTTCTTCTAGAAAAAGGGTTTCTTCAAATTGTTTCCGAGGGTTTTTCTGATATGTCGCGTGCCACTAAGGCAACCACTTTGTCACCATCCAATCCTAGATTCACTTCCGCACATTTTTGTTCGATAGCGCACACCAAACTCTCAAAACTAAACACGTTACTCGCAATTCGCTTTCGGAAGGCTTTTCGCTTAACTTTACCTGTCTTTTTATCCAGCTCAGCTTTTCTGGGCCGGGCTGCGTTCACAAGCACGAAGATGCCTGTATGAGAGGATGGTTCTAGAAGGTATTGTTTTGAAAGCTGTTGATCGGGCGTATCTAGCAGCTGCTGACCCTTCCAATGATCCATATCGGCTAGTTTAATTTCAACTGAAACGTTCCCCAACGTCTCCAACCGTGAATGCAGCCGAAGATCAGGCCTCTTCTCTCCGGCGACTTCTTGCTCTTTGATAACCGTGTAATAGCGTTCCCCAACGTCTCGGAGGCGGGCCGCCAACCAATTCCTGAGGTCACCCTCCTTGGCACTGCCGCGCCGGAAGAATGCGCTTTCATCGTCGTCAGAACAGTGCAGTTTTTGCAAAACCGTTTCTAGATGCACGCGACATAGTTTCCGAAACTCATCGACAGACGATGGAGGTTTGGAATGTTCATTCAGGAACTGGATAGCTTCGTTTGGCGATAGTTCGGGTCGCCTACCAGAAGCTCGCAACATGAGCTCAATCTGATACAAGAACGTATCTTTGTGGGCTGCCAGTTCTGTTGTTTTTGCTAAACGCTCAAAAGCATCGACAACATCTTGCGAGTGTATAGCACCCAACAAACTCACATAGCTGTGGCGACTACTTGCCGCATGGTCCTCTTTTGCAGGTGAATAAGTCGTTTCATGATCCAAGTCCTTCTCGGGAGGCCAAGCGAGATATGCAGCTCGAATCAACCACTCCAACAACAATGGATCACCTTCGTATTCTTTTCTGACAAGATCAGCCTCGTTATCCAATGCGGGTTTGTTTCCTTCGCGCCCCATGAATTCAAAGAAAAGAACCTTTTGCCCAGCATGCTTCAATTCTGCAAAAACTTCAGATAGGATATTTTTGGCAGCCTTAGAGTTTGCGTTCAAAAGGGCGTCAAGCCAGACCCATGCCTCACGGAAGTCAAAACGCGTCCAAGCCGCACGAAATCCTGAAATAAGGAATTTTGATAGCAGGTTTTGCTCTATAGTCGGTGAACGAGCGACGACGTCCAAGCATAGCATTCTATCGCGCCGATTTTTGGGCATTGATCTCATCATCATCCTGAGAAGTATCGGTGCGACTAGGTTTCGGACGTAAAGGCCAGAGTGTGCGACCTTGCTTATGCAATCCGAAGTATAGTTGTCTCCCTCCGCTTGCCCCGAATCGAAATCCTCCAGAAGTGCAATCTTAATTTCCGTACAAAATTCGGCTGGAAAGGCAGTCGCCAACTCTTCAACCCAGTTTGGAAAACTGTTGAGCTCATGGAAAGCGAACCGAAAAGCCTTGCGGGAGAGGATTGGGTCAGTGGGTAGTTCGCCAAGTGAATAGTCTAGATGGACGCCTGCTAGACCAATCGACCCAAGGTAAGTAACTCGATCAGCATACCTGGTGTCATGGGTTTTCCAATACTCTCGAAGCCCGGTTCTGAACATCTCAGCGATATTTGCATCACACTCATCTCTTATAGCATTTACAGTGCCCAAACCGAGATCGTTCGGTGACCTGTTAAAAATCCACGTTGCCAAATGGCTTTCAATATTTCCAGACAATATATCTTTCTTTTTGCGGACAAAGAAGCGACGGTTCGATCTCGCCGTTTTCCAAGCCTTCAACTTTTCCTTTCTCTGTAGAAACCAGCCTTGCGCATCATGACGATATTTGTACTTGAGAAGGAACTTTTGTCTGTCAATGAATCCGGAAATACCGAACTGCCGCCTCTGTTCAGCGTCGCCATATTTCTTTTTGTACTTCAAAACAATGTTGTGAGCTTCATTCCGATCATTCCCGTGCAGCTTGGTCACGATTGTGCTGGCAAGATCGAGCAGGAAAGCTTGATTTTTTTGTTCAATCGCTTCCTTAGCGAGCGTACAGTAATGCATAACGTCAGACTTTCCGAAAAATTCGCTGTTCTCGTTGTCGAAATTAAATTCGAGCGGATGCATTGCTTCGAAAGTAATCCTATCGCGCCGACTTTTATCGGAAAATAATTTAATTCTGCGATCAATAAGTGCGTATTTGAATTGAGGGCGCGACTTAAGCCGATCCACCAGTTTCTTTGTCTGAGTTTGGCGATCAAAGATTTCAATGCTGTCTCTCTTAGCCATTGCCATTTCTACGGCATCTAACAAGTCAGGATCATTTGGATTGGTGTCTTCACAAACTACAAGCTCTGACGCGAGATAGGCTATGGCTGGCACAAATTTGTTGTAGCGTGCTGATACGATAGGAAGCCGTTCGTTGGCGTCAGAGCGGCCAACAAAGGCGAAACGGAGAAGGATCGTAAGCCAATTCCGCTTCTCCGGTGTCTCTAACTCTTCCAGTATTTCAATCAAAAATTGAGACGTTGCCGAGGAATGATTAGATCGTTCTCTCCGAATTCTTGCAAGAAGTGAAATGCTATCAATCAACGTGGTTTCTTCACGGCAGTATTTGAGTGCCTTTAACTGAAACATGTTCCAGTAAGGTGCTGCGTGCGTATCCTTTGCATCGGGACATTTTCCCGCGAGTGCGGCCGACAGTATATCAACCCTGTGAGATTGATCTCCAATCTCGAAGAGTGCGGCGCATGCTTCCGCCTTGGTGCGATAGCCAACATCAGAACTAATCGCATAACCTTTCAATTTCACGGCAAGACGTTTCATACGCCCTGAGCGCGCAACCTGAATTAAAAAATTAGTCAACTCAGGCGAACTGACCTCATCAATAAGTTCGGCTACGACTGAGGAAAGTTCGGGATGTGTAAATCGCGTGATGTCTTCATGATAGAACCACTCTCCCCGATAATTGAGATTGTCATAGAGTTTCGCATAATTCCGAAGTAGCAGCTCTTTTTCACCTAATGACAGCGCTTTTGGATCTCCAGTTTCAATGAGCAACGCCGGTCGCATTTTAATGACGATCTCTCTTGCCCGGAAGTTGAAGGCAGATAGCCAACCCAGCACATGTTCTGTGGATTGTGGTATGGAATGTAGTCCCAAGCCTTCAGCGAAAAGAACGCTGATAGACTGTTCGGAGTTTGCCCTCGACCTCATGCTCTCATTAAAAAACTCAGCAGCCAGAAAATCACGTAGTTCTCGATGGGCGAACCTGATGCGACCACCTAATGACGGCTGGAAGAGTCCGCAGGCTAGTAACTCGCGAATTTCACTTCGGGTCCAAGAAGTATCATCTTTCTCGAGTATTTGGGCAGCACTAACTCCACCAGCGGTAAACTGCGACGTCGATAAGTCTTGTGTTCCTGATACAACAACGAACGCGGCAAGTTTAGCAACTGCTCGCCGTGCCCTCGACAGATCGACATTTACTCGATCTCTATTGTCCGATCGACCCATTATTCGCCAAATGATGAGATCCTGCATCACTTGAAGTCGTGATTGGAATATTTCGTCTGTTGAGCGGCCCTCATCTTCAGCTTTCTTCCATACATCGAAGAACAAATGCGCGTCTAAGGGCTGCTGGATGAGTCCTGCTGATAGGTTAGCGTTGACGGTATCAAGAAATGCTAGCGGCTTGATGTCGCGGGATATGGCCAGCTTTTCGATGTCATTCGTACTGAGAGGAGCCATCCGAAAGAGCTTGTGGCTTGGCTGATCAATTGCTTCGCCTGTTTGGACATTTCGCGTTCTTCGAATGAATTGCTCTAGACTCCTGACATCACTGTCGCCTAACCATTCGCTAGGCCTGCTCGTTACCACAAGGTGTATAGGAGAGCGCCTTCTTCCAATTTCCCTTGATAATACTCCAAGAGCGTTCTCTAATGCACTTTCATTGCGTGCAGTGGGAAGGCGAGCCTCATCTAGAGCATCAAGAAACAGCACACCGCCCTTCCCCGAACGGTTCCATCTCCTAAAATTCTCAGACTGATCTTCGATATCGAAATCGAAAGCATTGGCTGTAGTCCCATCTTGAAGGGCCTCCAATCTTAGGAGGAAGGCATTCTGCCCTGCATCTTCAAGGTACCTTACTTGTTGACGAACTTCGGTGGTTTTCCCTGAGCCGGCAGTCCCTAACAAAATGGAAATATCATTGGAAAGAATTTCCTCCCAAGTCTTTCCACGCCCCCTATCGTTCAGCCTGCCCCAAATGCTTTCTGATTCATCCTCAAAGCCAGATGATGACACCTCAATGAATCGCCGAGACAATGGCACGTATTTGGTGGCTGACAAAGCCGTCTCCTATCTGAACACTATAGTTGGTAGCGTTGCGCTCGCCAAGAAACCACTCCGAAGATACAAGAACCGTTTTACTTTTTGTTGTTTAACTGAGCGGTAGCTCACGTATCCGCAGTTTCTTCTTTTTCGTTCAGTGCATTTATCAACATATTAGCTGATATATGCAGGATTCTGTTGCGTCATGGACCAAAAAAGCGCTGATCTAATAGATTATTGATTCATTAGAATCCAAACCCAAGACGGCTTGCTGCTCCCAATTATTAGCTTCTTTGCCAATGTGATTGGCACTATCTGCAATGATATGCCGCCGCTTGGTTGTACCGCATTCCATATAAGCACCATTCCAAAACTTGTTTTCAGGATGCAAATGATAGCTGGCTAAAACCGAAACATAGCTTTTCAATAAAGTGCGGTCCATCGGTTCACCCGTGACGCGATCCAGCGCATTGAGCGCAGCAATCTCTGGATCTCGAGTAAATGGCGCAATCGGCTTCAAAGGCTTTACTGCTGGACGTCGTTTTGACCAATCATCAAAAAACCTCTCATCATCCAATATGCATTGTGCGCTCAGTGACAGCATAAACCCGAAAGGTTTGACTTGATCACGATAAGCTTTTCCATTGTTGTAGGATTTGAACCAAGCCAACAATGCAGGCGACGTCGCAGCGTATCGGCTCATTGCTGGACGCAATAAATTTGGATGATAGCTCAAATCTACCTGAAAGGGATGCCCATCCAAAGCCGCTTCGATGATTTTCCACCAAAGATCGTGCTGCCATAGAGGGACGCCAATTTTGGCCACTGATTGAAAAGGTTGTGGAATACCAGTTGCTGGATTGTTCGAGCCATACGGGGCAATCAAATGCCCTAGACCGTGTCCCGATGCTTTTCGTATCATCGGCTTATTGTTCTCATCCATATTGAATAGAACATAGCGTTTCGCTGACACTGCAAAACAAAATAACGGTGTGAGAATTTTGCCGTTTACATGACTATAATTGTAGCTTTCGCTTTTGAGAATTGAACCACCAAATCCATAAGGGTTCAAACTGTCAAACCAATTGATAATGGATTGTACCTTCTCAATAAATCGAGATTGTTCCATTTTTTCTGGCTTTGCGATTGCCATGCTATCCGTATCGCAAAACACCCATTCCAATTGCTTTTGTGAAACTAATGTTTCGGTGATTGCGAGCATTAGCCTCGCCGCGCCGGTAATCAGGGTGGCCAAAAGTGGGTCATAGAATACCCCCGTTTCCTCAATCTTGCTCTTCTCGGTATTGAATGGCTCATCAATTCCATTGTAAACCGATAAAGTCGCTTTACCCATTCTATCTGAGACATTGTTTTCAATGAAGATCCCGTAACTTGTTGAGTTAGCGTTAGTTTTTAAATTGAGTTGCGCGGCTTCCAAAGATGGCGCATCTGCTTCTCTCGCAAAGCGTAATTGTTCTTTCGTTTCATGACGCAATTCAATGACCCGTTTGTAGAAATCATCCTTGGCGGGATTAATACGATAGTCGGCGTTGCCCATGATGTTTATTGGCTTCAAACCCGATTGCATTGTTCCGGGGGCATATCCAATTGCCTCGACTATCTCGGGTGGTTTTCCAGTTAGCAATTTGGAAGCAATGCAATCCGCTAGCGTGAACCAAAGTGGTTTGGAGCAAGTCAGCTTATTCAAGCCTATGGTCGCAGTTTGAGCCTTTTGATATTTGGTCCGCACCGGGAAAATATCTTTCTCAGATTTGACGCGCACCAACATTGCGAGATTTAGCCAAGCCTCTTTTGATTGCAGCGCTTCCAATGTCACATTGGATAATATCGCACTCGCTTCGTTCGTTGCATCGCGGGTGACTTTGTTTTTTGAGGTGACAAACCGCCACAAGCCCATCAGGCTGCAAACGGTTGGGTACATTGACAGGAAATCACACAGCATCACTTGCTTGATTTCTCGTCTTATTCGAACCTCACTTCGCCCGCCGAAATAGGCAGATACGATGTTAGCAATTTTCTGAGGTTCAAAATTGGGTTGAGATTGTTGCCACGGGGCAATGCCCATTTGCTTTAAGCAAGCTTTGCCTATGCTGGCTTCGCTATAGGCTTTCTCAGGACGTAGGTCGGTTAGGCCAAGAGCTTCAAATCGATCCCGCAATTCGACATAGCATTCCCAAGTAGCATGGGTATCTCGCACTGCATATTTGATCATATCATCGCTAATCGGACCATCAAACTCATCAAATTCAAGTTTTTGATTAATCACATTTAAGTGCTTTGAGAGACTCGCCAGTGAATATCCGCCCGAAAGCAACGCACTTGCTAACGTTTTGACATCAACAAAATGATCCAGTGACGTTTCTATTTTATCACCGCGCTGCCTTTGGCTGCGACTATGCAATTGCTTAAATGGTTTGGTGAAATTGATGAATGCCATGCGCTGTGAAACATGTTTAACCTGAATATTGGAGCGCCGCCGGTCCGTAGATATTTTGAAGGTAAAGCCACCGCGCATTTTCTTACCCCGCGCAGAACCGTGACTGATCGCTATTCTGGAAATATCAAAAGGCAGATTAAAACCGACAATTGTCGCTCTAAGATCATAACCAATGCCAAACAGAATATCGTCGGCAAACTGGTTTCTGGTTAGCAAATCCAACCCATTGTCTGCTGCAAAGCGGCGTAGAGTTTCTAGCTCGCGTTCCGAAACGGCATTTGGAGCCCAAAAAATACCGGACCTAAACAAATTCTCACCACGATAAACGCAAAAAGTTCCAAAGCGCAGATGCTGGCTTGGATCAGTTGTCGTTTCGGTGTCGAAAACTACTGTATAGTCGCTCGCGGGTGCTAATTTTGGTCGTTTCGCGGCGCTCGGACTTTTGGGCCTAGCATCAGCAAGTATTGCATAAGCTCGTAGATGGAGAGGAAGACAATCGACATATTCATCGACAGGAGTGCTCATGACTGCACCTGATCGTGATCGTCATTTTCAGAGAGAGCGATTAGGAAAAGACCAAATTCACTCAGCCTTTCGTTTGCCAGTTTAAGCAAATCCGCCAGACCCAAAAGAAAATGACCGATCATGTCTAGTTGCGGATCATTATTGGGATTATGGGGCGGATGCCCCTTTTGATCATAAGTGCGTTTGCGATGACAATTTGCGCAAATATTCACAACCATGTCATCGCGTGCACGACCGGCGATATGATCCTGTTCAAAAACACGCCAATCCGTTTCACCGCAACAAGGGCATTTCGGTTCATTCGTACCGAGTGCTGCAAGTCTTCTTTGTTTCCGTTTTTCATTTTCAAGATCGGTCATTTTATTGTCCATCAATCACAAGTTTGTAGATTTCCTCGAAGACCTCATTTCCGCTATTTGCGATGCGAAGCAGGTCATTGAGATCTGTTTCCAGGGGGTGGAGCTTTCCTTTGATGTCGCGCACCGATTTTCCGATGAACGGCTCTATGAGGGACGCATCACCGCTGAGAACAAAGGCTTTAACAGCGGCGAGATGTTCACCATTTAACTTGGCTTGATCGTACCCTGCCAAAACCAGATGTTCTGGCTCGCCGCCTGTAAGAACCAGCATTTCGCGACCACGTTTATCAGTGAATTGCCATAGACCGCGTTTCCGCTTGGCGAGTTTATTGTCGTATAGAAAGCGTCGAAAGCGCTCGGTTGACACTCCAGCTCGCTGTGCGGCCAGTCCTTGCTTGCCAGTGTTGCGCATAAAGCGGAGTGCGGTTTCCAGTTTTTTGTCTGACTTTTCAGGTTTGCCGCGCAACGGTTTTTCACCGGGCTTGGCATGGCCGCGAGCTTGCGATCTGCTTAAACCTCGTTTCTCGCCGCGAGCGATACGCTTTGCATATTCTGCTTTGTAATCGCGTTTCCGTTTCGCCATTTTTCCGAATCCATTGAACGTCCGTTGAATGGATCAAGAAGAAGGGATTAATGACGGTTAGAAAATTGAATCATTTGGCAAATTTAGTTCTTTCCAGTTTCTGCCAATTCTTTCCTCAATTCTGTGAGGTGATTTCTAAGGGTTCGCGAACTGATTGGTGCAACCCGAACGGAAGTGTTGGTATGTCGATTCAAGAAGGCTTCGTTTACTGGTTCAACAAGGCTCTCAGAGCTTGCCGTGCGATAGATTTCATTTTGTTCAAAAAGGTCTAGTAGAATTTCTCGTATTGCCGGATAAGTGCTCTTGCGACCACCTTTGCTGTTACCCGGTTTGCTATCGATAGAAGCCGTAGAGGTCTTTTTTTGTATAGTAGTGGACTCGGCAACGAGAATTCTTACTGAAGCTATTTTTTCATCAAACGCGCAGATTTCATTTTTATGCCAATCAATTTCAAGATGATCTGCCGCAAAATAGCTTTTTGCAATTCTCTCCGGTTCAGGATTCCGCCCTTTTCCACAAATTACGCCTACTGCAATTAGAGAATTGTCATTACTCAAACTATAGATCAATTCGACTTTCATTTGATGGTATAGAGCCGCTGTATGGGAGGGATTGCGACCCGCATCGCGGTATTGATCTTGCAATTCCTTTTGAGCAAAATGGAACCACGCGGAATCTAAAGGTTCAGCTTTCAACCAATTGTCATAAATTGATGATTTAGGGTCAAATTTCGCACGCATATTTCTACTAAGTTAACCTTTAATTTCCGCGACAATTGGCCGATTTTATTCTACTATCTTTTAATGCACCAAAGCCGCAATATAATAGAAAATGCCAGCAATAGCGAATGGGCTATTCAATCGGAAAGTTGGATTGCCGAATTGGTCAAATTGCAAAAACAGCGAAAGTTGCGGGAACGCAATCCAAATCCATTGATCTTGTCGGGTCACGGCAATTCAATGCGAATTGATAAAGGTACATTGCTGATAAAAGAGGGGTTTACCCATTATCCGCAAAAGCAATCGATCCATCGGTTCTTTCCCGGTGATTTAGATTTGCCTCCCGTGATAATGCTATTGGACGGCAGTGGCTCATTGTCTTTTGAAGTTTTAAGCTGGTTATCAGAGCAAAGCGTTTCATTGATTAGAATCAAATGGAACGGTGAGATTGCAATTGTTTGCAGCGGTGGCGGTTATGCAGCCGATCAAGGGAAGGTGGATTGGCAGCGGGAAACACGCAGCGATCCTAAGAAACGACTGGCTTTCTCAAGTGATCTAATTACCCGCAAATTGCAAAACAGTATTGCCACGCTACAAAAGCATTTGCCGCAATCCGACTATCGTCAAAAAGCAATCGAGAGAGCGACGCGCGGTATTGATGAATTATCCGCAAAGCCAATCGACATTGAGTTTGTAAGGTCAATTGAGGCTCAATGTGCTTCTGCCTATTTCAAATCCTGGAATTTGTTGAAGCCGCAATGGAAAGCGAATAGCAAATTCCTAATTCCGGATCATTGGAAGGGTTATCGTGCCAGAACCTCGGTGCACCAATCCAAACCCGTCAATTTCAACGCTACTGACCCTGTCAATGCAATGCTGAATTATGCTTACGCGGTGAAACAATCGCAATTGCAAATTTCTTCAATCGGCGAGGGATATGATCCCACAATTGGAGTTATGCATCACGGGAGGCGAAACAAGCCTGCCTATATATTCGATTTGTTAGAGCCCGAGCGTCCAAATGTAGACGCTGTGATACTGGAATTTGTGCAAAGCCGGAAATTGTCACCAGCGGATTTTATATTACGCAAAGATGGTGTTTGCCGGTTGTCGCCCGGACTGGCAAAAATAATTGCAGCGATGATCTAGTCTTTCTTTTTGCGACCTCGCGGTAATCCGCTTGGCATTTCACTGCTTTCAGAAGCTGCGAACAACGCCTGCAATTCGACTTCTAGAATCTCAGCAATGCGGTCGAGAACATCGACCGTTGGATTTTCTTCGCCGCGCTCTATGCCGCCAAGATAGGATCGATCCACGCCAGAATCGAATGCGAGCCTTTCCTGCGATACCTCTAGGTCAACGCGGATGCGCCTAATGTTATGGCCAACGAGTTTTCGTCCCTGCATCCAATATGCAAGACACTATTTGAGGGAAATAAAACCACTGGATATAACCATCAATTAACAATTTGTGCGTATTGCTATCCTGATAGTTATGAAAGTGAAGATATGAAAATCATAAGTCGAATGGCATTGGCATTCATCGCATTGAGTAGCTCCCATGCTTATGCCGCAGAATCGGCATTTGATCTTGTCTGCAAAGGCAAGAGCGGACAGCAACTACAATTTCGCTTCGATCTGGCTCAAAAGAAGTGGTGTATCGAGAACTGCCAATCTGTCTGGGCAATCAGCACCCTGGATGACGCTCTGATCGAATTGGTTATGTATAGTAGCGATGGCAGCAACGACAATAATTGGACTATAAAAATCAATCGCTACACTGGCACATTTGCGGCAATTCGCAGAGGATATGGTAGCAAGCCGAAAGACACCGGCAATTGTATCGCCAAACCGTTTTCCGGTTTTCCCGGTAAAAAATTCTAGTCCTTCAACCACATTCTCATGGTGCTAATAACTGGGCGAGTGGTCGGTTCACCAGACTTCTTTGTATTGGGTTGCAACGTTGCAATTCGGATATGGTAACTCGTTAAAGCTGCATGATTCCCGCAATTGGCCAACCCACAATCAGCAAAACAAAAGCAGAGCAGACGATGAATATACAGGCGTTTTTCATAAGGTAAACATAGACTGTATCACATTAGTTGCCGAGGGACATGACCGCCTTTGTCAACGGAGTGATATCTAAATTTGGATGATCCAAAGTCGGTTCTATCCACAAAAAAACTAGATATGGTTGTGAATTCCATATTCTTGTAAGAGGCACTCTTTTGCATGGAGCATTCAATGTCCGCCTGGGGCGCAGATGTGGACGCCGATAGTATCGAATTGACATACCAGCTAATCATCCACTTGCGAAAGTCATTTTGCCAACCAGTAAATACGGGGATCGGTTGCTTCGGCCAAAAGTCATGAAACTGTCGGTGGAGGATCAAGCAAGTTTGATGATTCTATAGGGAACTTTAAGCCCAGCTGATCTCTAAGAGACTCAATGGTGCTCCTGTACCAAGGTGGAGCAAACGGTGAGATTACTACCTTTTCTATCAACGCTTCCAAATTACAGTCAATCGCCACTCCGGGAGAAACTGGGCGAGTGTCCGTATTCACACTTTCAAAACGCATTGTCTCATCGCTCCAAGACTCCATATCCACGGGGTCCTGCATGTCTTCGAAATCCCAATATACTAGACGTACTTCCTGTTCGAATGAGAAGCTTTGTCTCTTTGACAAGACGATGTTGAATGCGTTCGACCAATCAATTTGTTCGGTACGTTCATCAAAATAATTGACAGCTCCAAGGTACAATTTTCTATCGTCTTGTGAAAGAGATTCTGTCATTCTTGCGCTATTCGAAATAACCGCCACTCCCGGTCCCGGAGCCGCATAGATTTTCCACATCGCTAACGATTCATGCGAAGCACCGTGCCAGCAACCGATATAGTAACTTCGTCTCCAGTATTGCGTATAGAGGTGGAGCTGTTCTTGCTCCATCATAAAGGCCTTAAATGCTGAATATTCGCCACCATCACCTCGAGAACCGTAATGCTTCACAATATCTGTCAATTTGGGATCTGGAACATCTTCCAATTTAGACCACTGTCTATGACGAAATTGGGCTGTAGAAAGAGAGACCTCGTGAGGATCGTCCTTCGAGAGTACCTCAGCATTTGTGAGCCACAAAGATTGTGAGGTTAGTAGATTAACAAACTTCGGCAGGTCCATATATCGCCATAGGGTCGTTCCGATATCTGGCTTATTGAAAACGGTGTGTTCTTCTATTGGCAAAAGTTCCTCCCGAGCGACATCTTAGCCATAGCAGTTACCATCAGGAAAAAGAGAGAAATATGAGATGCGGCACTTCGATCACGTCCCAGTTCATTACATTCGCCATTTTCTCCAGCTCCTTGAGTAACTCCAATGCATCACCCTTGATTTGAGACTTGCAGAATCAAACCACTCGGAAGCCAATTTGCTTCACACCGCAGAAGAAATGAGCGCTGCTTCCTTGATCAGTGCATCAAGCAGTTTGAGAAGCTTTGAGACATCGTAGCTGCCTGACTCCAAGGAATCGGGGGACTGACCGTAGAAATGGCGCTGATAGGACGACTTGAACTCAAGAACCCCGTGCCAAGCGTCAAGATCTTTCTTGTAATTGCTCCATAGGATCTGTGGGGGGCCGTACATAGGCAGGTTAAGGTCGAGATAGCACTCGATGGCAGCGCCCCGGCCATTAATGTCTGATACACCCATGCCTTCAGGTCCACGGGTGGCAAAGTTACAAAATTCGTCGAGTTCAGGAAGCAGCATTGAACGCATATTGCTGGGTAGTTCAAGCGAGCTAAGTTTTCGATATGCCTCCACACCTTCGGCATCGTTGTCGAAAACAAAGAGCACCTTGTTCTGTATGTCGACGCGCAAGAGGCCTTCTGCAAACTTAACGAGGTTGCCCGTGCCCCAGAAATGGTGGCGCTCGTCGACGTCAATGAAGTTGAAGAAATCCGCGACATCGGGGCGGAGAACCTCAAGCGCTCGTTTGATGATGCGCGCGTCTGAAGCGCCTTCAGTTGCGACAAGAATTTTCTGTGTTCGCCGTGCACCGGGTTCGAAGTCCCTGCGGCTCGCCCAACCAGCGCCGACCAGCGGACCAAATACCCATTTGACCGGCGCGGTTAGGTTTTTGGGATTCAGCGCAAAGACATGAAGCATGGACTCTGCGCTCAGGATGGCCACCTTTGCGGCAAAAAAGCTGGACTCCGACCAGAAATTGTCAGAATTGTCGCTCCAAGGAATCCGAGTAAAATCATTGTCGGCGAGAAGCCTTCCCTTAGCCTTTTCGTCGTCGTCAAATTCAGCGCCGCCGGCAAGGCTTAAGAGCGGATGGCGGCAGACTAGATCACAAAATTCCTCGAAAGTTAGGAGATCGGGTTCCTTCTTTGGGGAGCCAAATGAAGCTATTTCACGGGCATTCGCGACAATCGCCTCATATTCAAAGCGGGCGCTTTCAATGTTTGACCCGAAAAGGAGAAGCCGGGGCAGTACTCGTGATAATGGCCTGACAAATGCTCTCTCCAGCTGAGTCAGCTCTTCTCTTTCCTCCGGGTGCTCCTCGTAGTAATTATAGTTGATGGCATCTGACCTACAGCGTTGCTCATCTTCGGGTTGGAATAGATATCCAAAATCAATGCCCGTATGGTTTTTTGCGTAAGCGATCGACACATCTCCGACCTCCAACTCAATCTCAGTTCCCATTAAGCAGTGGACTCCTTGCTTGGCGGATTGGCCTCCTTCATCTGTCCAATCTTCATCTAGTGCTTAATTTGATTCCGGCTGACTCCCCCAGAAGTTTTTGTCCCAATTTGTATGGTCAGTATCGAAATTTGAAGCAAGAAGGAGATGAAGCCTAAAGTCGTGCGTGTTTTTGCTGGTCCGCCTCCTATCAGGGACAGCTGCGTGATTCTGATAATCCGCTATTTTTATTTTCCATTCGCCATTGCCTGGATTGATATTTTCAAAAGCGGGTGAACGCACAAAGGATGGCGGTTGTGCTGGTTCAGGATTGGTGATGTTATTTATTACAATTGGAGCGATGGGTCGCCGGGTTGCTGTGTCGTATGGATTGATTTGCTCGGGCGGAAATACGATAGCGCGGGAACAGATATCATAGCGATGCTTAGCCCAATCATTGCCTTGGCTATATTCGTGAACCATAGATAAAGCTACTCCTAAGAGGCGAAGGCCCCCAACTTCATCTGGGAAATACTCCTTTAAATTGAATACAACTTTTCCGTCTCCGTCCATCGCTGCAGCGAATTCACTTTCTTCGAGCAGTCTTTTAGAGTTTGACATTGGTTGTACTATTGAGATTGTGTGTTCAAACAACGTTTCCTGTTGTTTTCGTATGCTGAGTGCTCGGGCGGCCTGGCGTGCCCAAAGCATCAAGTGCTCCAGATATGACTTATATTCTCCGTCTTGCGCTGGTTTGGGATCCGGCAATTTGACGATACTTTCATCGAAACCAAACACTACTCCCAATCCAGCCGAAACAGCGCGAGCGCGAAAATACATAGTTTCGGTTTCGTCCGCAATGAGAGCCTGAATGCGCTGGCTTCTCTCTCCATAATTTAGTGCATGTCCGGGTTGATAGTGGCGCTCCTGTAGCGCCTTCTGATGAGCTTCTACGTTTGCCCATTTGTTGGAGACAAGAAGCTGTCTTTCCTTTTCACCATCAGATGCTAACTGCGACTTTTCGGCGCCCGCTTGGCTGGTGGCTGCGAACCCTTTCGCTAAGGGGTGATTGTTTGATTCGAAACTGATCGCAGCTTTCTCATGCAGCGGCTGTTCTGCTTCAAACTGTTGGTTCAACCAATCTGCGGCCTCAAGCTTTTTCACAATTTCCGTATTTTGACTGAATGTGCGGTATTCCAGTGCTTGCGTAATCGCTTTGTCTTCTAGGTCATTCGATGCGCTTCTTAAGGAATGCACCTTATCAAGACTTGTGGCCAGAGAGCTTAAATTTTTTTCCACTAGAAAGGGATTGTACGATGATTTTTCGGCCTTGAGATCATTGATAATCTCTAGAATTAGATCATCGATAGAACGAAAATTATCGACCCAGCTATAGCCTGCCTCAATTAGTTCCTTTTTTAATGCTTCTGTCATTGCCAATCTCCCTACCAATCATCACCGAAATCGAAGTCGTAGTCGCCACCGAAATCGAAGTCGTAGTCACCACCAAAATCAAAACCATCGTCAGAACCAGATCGGTCGTGGTCAACATGATCTCCAAAGGAATGGTCCGAGGAATCACTTTGCCCGCCACTTCCACTTTCAGAATCGAAATAGGATTCAAATGTCAGATCATCGCGAAAAAAGAATACTCCGAGATCACTAGTTTCATTGCCAGAAGAGAATGCAACTTCTGATTGATCGTCATAACTCTCATTGATCAATGAGTTACCGCCATAGATGAGCTCATAGGTAGCGAAACCTGCTTCACCAATCGTCTTTGACAATCCAAAACCGACGAGTCCCGACGCAACATTTTCCGTTGCAGACCCAAATTTGGCGAAATCATAGGCATTTTGCACATCGCCAGTAAAAGCACCTACAACGCTACCCGAAAGCCCACCCAACGATGTAAATGTCAGCGCCTGTTCAAAGCCATTGAACGATGTGCCGACAGTTGCCGACATGGCGAGGCCGGTTAAACCAACAACGCAAGATGCCATCCCTAATGAACCCGACAAGAGGATTGTTGCACCTACCGGTGAAAAAACGCCCGTAGCGGTCAGCGCAACGCCGGCTGACATTGCACTTGCGGAAAGACCACACATCATCAACGTATGTGTGACTGGCGAAGAGGCTAGTGATTTCGAGGCTCTCGCGACATCGCCCATACCAATCGTCGAAACACTGGGGGGTGAATTTGACTTTTTGAAGGTCGCGGGACCAATTGAAGGTCTTGATAAATAGTCTTCGTTCAAGCGGAACCTCTCTTCAAGCAACTTTTTGGAAGGCAGTCCCTTGGTTGATCTTCGCTTCAATCTAGCTCTCACCGCCAAGCGATTCTGTCAATTGCACTGGACGTGGAAACTAGAACCAATTTGGTTCTTAATGTGCCTGATGGTGATTTACGAAATCCACGGTTCCTTGAGGGTCCACAAATTAGAAATGCTCAAAATGAAGAAACAAGGGTGTTTTTTCCGTGGACGACGGATAATTATGATTGATTGGCATCTAATTGTGGTCAATGCATAGCGTTTTGGCGATATCACTATACCCCCCCAACTGTGCGGGGATGACAAAATGAGGCGTGCAACAGCATCTGCATTTGATTTAAAGGGACAGGGAATTGATGCCTCTTCCCACCCCATCGCCAATCCGCTAGACCTCTCCCTGCGGCAGGCCAATTCCTGCCGTGAGGCTTTAGAACCTCAATCGACACAGTCGCCGGTCGTTTTTCATAACGGCCGGGTGGCCGTCGTGCATGTCCAGAGCTCCGCTTAAAGACGGCGGCGCTCTGACGACTGTGCAGGGTTCTAAACACCCGGCTTTGCGACCGTTTCGGATCCGACCCTTGATCGCGCGCATTTGCTTCCACAAGCCGGGCTGCCTCTGGATGCTGATCAGGGGAGGGAGCCGATGGACTCCGACACTTACGAAAAACTCATCCGCATCGCCTGCGGATTGATGGTGCTCGCCGCCGGGCTGCTGTGGTGGTGGCTCGACAGCCACAGATGACCCGCCGCCACAAATACCGCCCCGTCAGACGCGACCAGCCGCCGCCGGGCCCACCCTCCTGGCGCGAACGGCTGCTCCGCCTGCTCGTCTTCACCCTGTCCACCCTGATCTGGTTCCTCCTGATCGCCGGCGTGGTGCAATGGTGGCTGGGGTAGGGGGCAGTCGGTTCCGCTGGACAGCATACGGGCGCTTGGGCATGATCTCGCCATGCCCCGGTTCACCCGCTTTCTGCTCCCCTTTGCTGTCCTTGGCATCTGCTTTGCCAGCCTGTTTCTCTTCCTCCCGGACGCACCCGGTGGCAGGGATTTTGCGAGCCGGCTCGACGTTTTTCTGGCGCGACCAGGGCAGCCCTGGGTCGTGGCGCTGGTCGTGATATTGATGATGGTCGGCGCTGATTTTCTGTGGCGCGGCCTGCGTATCGCGAAGGCTCGCCTCCGCACCCGCGGGCGCCACTGGTCAGAGCTTCGCAACAGGCACGGCTTTTACTTTTGCGCTTCCTGTCACAGCGTCTATCTGTCGATCCCCGAGGATCTGGACGAGCGGAAATATGTCCATTGCGGCGACTGCGGCTACAAGATCGCCCACTATGGCGAAATGCGGGAAGCTCTGAACGGGCATCCGGAGGTGGAGTTCTACACGATCCGGTTAGATTAGGGCAGCAAGCGTGGTGCATTGGTGGCGGAAGCAGGGATCACCCCGCCACCCCGAACGGTCTTGGGGTGGCGGGTCCGGTTTGCCCTAGCACCATTCCACCGGTGTTTCGGCTTCGGGCTTGGCGACAATCTGGTAGGCGTCGCGGTACAGGATCTGGCCCGGACGGTCGGTTGCCAGCTTGCTGATATTGACGCCGCAATCGCGCAGCAGTCCGGCCAACACAAAGGCACGTCCGATCATCTCGTGCGCATCATCGTGAAACCAGCAGATGCCATCGCTGAGATACCGTTTGCGTGAACGTACGAGAAATCTGTTTGCCTCCGGTTGGGGCAGATTCTCGTTATACCAGTTCAGCAACTCGCGTATCGGCAGATAGACATGATAGGGCGTCTCTTCGTCATAGACGATTTCGAGAGCAGCATAGAAAATGCCGTAATAACCCGGCCGGTCTTCCATCGGCTGTGGTGAAACAAATCGCACATACATGATATCATCCTCCCGGCGCAGCACATGTCGCTGAGCCGAACTCAAAATCCAGAATGGAAAGAATCCCGCAGGCGCGTCTGATGCGTCAGGGCCTGTGGTCCTTGCTTGCGGGGGCCTTCCGCGCCCCTATGGAAGCCGGTCGGCTTCGTTCAGCAGGAGGGCGGAGGCGCGAAAATCATGCGAATAAACATCATGCACCTCTTGTGTTGGAGCGGCGCGGATAGTCGGGTTTGCGATTGAAGTAAAGGGGAGACAGTTTGTGATCTGATGGGATCGTCTCAAACAAAAAGCCCCGCCAATGGCGCCAAAGCCTTTGCCGTTTCGCGGTCATGCTGCCATAGTTTTGGCACGACCGGCGAGGGAGAGAATGCAAGCGATGACAGACACAACTGGCCGGGCGCGATCGCTCGAGGAATTGGGACCGCTGTTGGAGCGGGTTTTCACGCCGCCGGAAAATTTCGCGGCCGTGCCGCTTGCGCCGCGATCCAGCGATGTCATGATTTCGCCCTATGGCAAATCGGGAACCACGATGATGCAGCAGATGCTTCATCAACTGCGCACCGGTGGCGACATGGATTTTGACGACATCAGCCGGGTTGTACCCTGGATTGAGACAGCGCCGGTACTCGGCGTTGATATCAATGCAGATCAGCGCACCGAACCGCGCGGTTTCAAGAGCCATTGCCATTATGGCGCGGCACCACCCGGCATGCGCTACGTCATACCGCTCCGGGCCGCGGGTCCGGTTTTCCTCTCGTCCTATCACTTTTTTGAAGGCTGGTTTCTGGAACCCGGGGCCGTGTCGATGGCAGAATATTACGGCTTCTGGGCCCGATTGCGCGGACCTGTCGACGCCGATTACTGGGACCATCTGCTGAGCTGGTGGCACCGGCGGGATGATCCGGATACGTTGCTGCTGTCCTATGACCATGTGGTGGCAAACAAACGGCTGGTGATCGCGAAATTTGCTGCGTTCTGCGGAATCTCATGCGATCAGGCACTGCTGGATCTGGTCGAGGAGCGGACCAGCCGGGCCTGGATGCTCACACATAAGGACCGCTTTGACGATTCGATGCTGCGGAAGGTTTCCGAAGAGCGCGGCGGCTTGCCGCCGGGGAGCGATTCGGCCAAAATCCGGGCGAGTGATGCGCCCCGGAAATCTCTTCCGCCAGAGATTGCGGAGCAGCTGGATGCCGAATGGCAAAAGCGGGTCACCCCCGTAACCGGACACGCCGATTTTGCCGCGCTGGAGGCGGATCTGGTCGAGAGGCTGAGCCGGGGAGCCCCGGATCAATAGAGATTCGTCGCCCGGGAACAACGGCTGGTCGGATCCAGGCAGGATTACCCTTCGCCGTCATGCGTCATTCAGTCTGGAACGCCATGCTGTCAGCTCTCAACGGATTTCAGGAGCCTGTCATGACCCATTATTTTCTTTCCCTGACGGCCGCAGCCCTGGTCTTGCCCGCCGCCCCCGCTCTGGCCGCCGGATCAGATCAGATTGCGGAAGCCAGTTTCACGAAGATTGGCGACCGCTATGACGATCGCATTTATGACAAGCGCGGGCGCTATATCGAACCGCGCGCATTGCGTCGCGATGACCGGGTCTGGAAAGGCCGGGACGGGCGCTATTACTGCAAGCGGGACAATGGCACGACCGGATTGATTATCGGTGGTGCCGTGGGCGCCCTGCTGGGCCGCGAAATTGATGGCGGCCGCGACCGAACGCTCGGGACCATTCTCGGTGCGGCTGGCGGAGCGCTGCTCGGCCGGGAAATTGATCGCGGCGATCTGAAGTGCCGATGATCGCCTGATTCTGGCTCAAGCATTTGATGCACGGTTGATCCGGTAGCGTTTGACCCAGATCAATGCCGCACCCGGTCAGTGCGGCCTATCTATCTCTCCACACACGCAAGGAGAGACGATATGTCTGAACATCTCATGCAGGGTCCGGTGTTATTGTTTATCGGCATGATGGCCGTTTTCGGGATTGGCCTGATCTATTGCACGATCATCGAGCAATTTGGCGAAGATTGAGGAATTTCGGGAATGACCGGGTGATCGCGCTTGAACCGCGACCTCTGTCCCGTTCGGCCAGAAAATGCTAGCCCGTTATGATCGGCGGATCATTCCTGCCGATTCCGAATGAGGAGGGCAATTTCCGGTGAAAGCAGTGAAAATCATTTTTTGGGGTGCGGCGATATTTGGCATTGTCGCCCTGGTGCCGGGGTTTTTTAGCGAAACTCAGATGCAGCCACCGATTTCGCATCCGGAATTCTATTACGGCTTTCACGGACTTGCGCTGGTGTTTCAGCTCATCTTCATCATGATCGCGATGGATCCGCTGCGTTACCGGTCGCTGATCCCGATTGCGATTCTGGAAAAGGCCTCTTTCTTCGTGCCGTCATTGATATTGTGGACGCAAGGCCGGCTCGTCATGGGTGGTCCCTTTATCGGGGCGATGATCGACGGCCTGTTGATGCTTCTTTTTGTCCTGGCCTGGTGGCTCATGCGTTCCGTTGGCCAGGAAGCGGATTAGTCTTGGGGCAATGCCCGGTCTTCGGGATCAGGCCAGAAGACCGGTATTGCTGACTGCGGGACCAACACTGGCACCGACAAAGATTGCGGCAGAGAACAGGGCGGCAAAAGCGGCCATGGCGTGACTTTGAAACTTGGGTGAAAACATGATTTTGTCCTTTGAATTATCGGGTGTGAGATCAGGCGATCAGTGAAGCGGCGTTCTGGGTTGCGGGGCCGATGCTGGCACCAACGAAAACGGCGGCGGATACGATGGCTGCAAAAGCGGCGGCGATCTGGTTCTGGATATTTGCATTCAACATTTGGATTTCCTTTCGAGTAAACTGGGCTTCACAAATTGTTTTGCGAAGATGCCAACAGCACTGCACAGGGCGTGCCAGTTTTGGAAAAATGTTAAATATCAAATAGATATGCTGAATTGGCGGTTTACAAAATTTTACAGCAAACCGATAAATGGTGAAAAATACTAACTATTAGTTTCGTGGTTTGCGGAGATCCTGTCCTGGCAGATCGAGTGTTTCGAGAAAGGCCAGAGCCTCCTCTTCGCTGATGTTACGAGTGCGCCGGACGCGTTCCATTGCTTCGGAAACGGATCCCCGGTGGAGAGCGGCGCGGATGTCCCGCATCATCAGGTCTTCTTCGGTATAGTCACCTTCATGCTTGACCTTTCCGCGCCTGGCTCCGGGCGAAAGATCATCAACCGACAGGTCTCTGCCGGTTGGTTCAGACAGCTGCGGCCTTTCAACCGGCCTGGGTTGCTCCATGTCGGCTTGAAGGTCAGGGGGAGGAGCGGTGAGGTCTCCGCGCGTCTGTTTCGGCCACAGCCACCAGATCAACAGTGCCACAACAACCAGTGCCGCGACGAGCAATTCAACCAGACCTATCGTCATGCCTCACATCCTTTCGGACAGGCTGCTAATATTGTGCAGTTCCGCCGTCAACGCTGAGCAGGGCACCGGTAATGCCCGCTCCGGCATCCGATGCGAGCAGCAAAGCCATCGCAGCCACTTCGTCGACCGTATTCGGACGCTTGAGGGCGCTTTCCTGGGAAAACATGTCGATCATCTCGTCAAAGGTCATCCCCATGCCGGCAGCTGTTGCGGGGCCGCTATCCATGATCAGGTCTGTCAGCACGAGACCCGGGCAGATAGCATTGACGGTAATGCCCTGGGTCCCCACTTCCTGCGCCACGGATTTGGTCATCCCGTTAATCCCGTGCTTGGCGATGGTATAGGGAGCAAAGGTCGGCTTGCCCATTTTGCCTTCCGTCGAACTGATATTGATCACGCGGCCTGACTGCTGTTCGAGCATGGATTTCAATGCCCGCCGCGTGGCCCAGAAGGTGGCGTAGATATTCCATTTCATTGCCTGGTCGAACGACTCGTCACTCAGATCCACCAGAGGTGCGAGATCTCCCGCTCCGCCGGCATTGTTGACCAGAATGTCCACAGTCCCGAACTTTTCCACGGTCTGATCGACAAAGCCTTCGACTGATTGCTGATCCATGACGTCCCCGGCGACAAACAGGCCACGATCACCGGCGTTCATTTCCTCCAGCACCCTGGCGCCTTTTTCCGGATTGCGCGCCATCAGGGCAATATTGGCACCTTCTGCGAGGAACGTCTCGGCAATGCCTCTGCCAATGCCCGCGGTGCCGCCCGTGATCGCGGCTGTTTTGCCCTTCAATTGCATGCCTGTCTCTCCGTTTTCTGCTTGTCCGACAGCTATCGGGAGCGGCAGCTGGCGGCAATGATTGAAAAGATTAGGGGCATTGATCTTTGGGGGCAAATATCTGTGTTGCAATCAAAACTTTCAGCTTGTTCATAAAAGTACCTGCAAATATGAACCTCAGATAAAACCCGCATTCAGCATCGGGTCAATGGCAGTCGCCTAGAAGCTTTCTTGTCGGGCATTAATTGAGTCGGGTCCCGCTAAGAAGCAAGTGAGGCTCATTGGAGTAAGACAATGTTGAACAAGATTTTGGGTACAGTTTCGATCACCGCTGCAGCTGTAGCGGCCATGAGTTTTGCCTCCCCCGCAGAAGCACGGAGTGGCTATTATCAGAATTATGACGGCGCCTATTACCAGCGTATCGGCGATGACCGCCGCTATTATCGCCGTGGCGACTATTATCGCGGTGATCGCTATTATGACCGTCGGGACCGTCGCTATTATCGCGAGAAGCGGCGCTATCGCAATGACCGTCGCCGGTACAGGGGCTGTGACCGCGGCACCGGTGGCACGATTATCGGTGCCATTGCCGGCGGACTGCTCGGTAACGAGATCGCCCGCCGCGGTGACAAGACCGAAGGTACGATTATTGGCGGTGCCGTAGGTGCCCTGGCAGGACGCGCCATCGACGGCAACTGCTGACCAAATCCCAGAACCCCTCCCGGGTCCGGATTTCCCCTTTGACCGGATCAGGAAGCAGGTTTCCCCGAGTTGCGTATCGGGGAACGGGGACCGGAGCCTTTTTCAGGCCCGGTCCCCTTTTTTGTCTGAATGGCAGCTCAGCGTCTCGCGAGTTTCGGTGGAGCCTTCGCACCAACCCAGTCCGCCATGTCAACCGCGTCCTTGACGAAATAGGGCTTGCCCTGACTGTTGAGATAGAAGCGCTGCATCTCACTGCGGGTGAACGGACGGGAGCCGATGCGGCCGAATACCGCCATCTGTCCACCGGTTTCATCCACCGCGCGATCGCGATCGAGTCCCTTGGACAAGGCGAGGGCTGGCTTGGGTGTCCGTGCAAAGGCGATTAGCTCTGGCACTGGTGGTGGAGAGAAACCGTAATAATTGGGCTGGCTGTCCGGAGAAGTGAGCTGAATGACTTTCAATCCGTTGCGGCCATCCGCGACATAAGCGAACAGCGTGGCGTTGGTTGAACCCACAATCACGTCTTCGGCATCATTCATTTGCCCGCCAAAAGTTTCCTTGCGATAGATAACCGGCGCGTCGGGCTTGGTGATATCGGCGATCACCAGTCCCTCGTCCTTCGCGGCAATATAGGCATAAGTCCTGGCGAGATAGAGCCGCTGGGCATTGGCGAGCGGGATCGTTCCCGATTCAACTGCGACCGGATTTTCCATGTCCGTGACATCGAACAGTTTCACCCCGTCCCTGTCCGTGACCCAGAGGTAGCGGAACTGAATCGCGGACGCCCGGGCATCCGACATCGGAACTGTGGTTACATGACGCGGCTGGAGCGGATCGTCGAGATCGATCACCACAAGGCCGGATGCCGCCGCGATATAGGCATAATGACCAGCGAGGGTGATGTGCCGGGCTCCGGCCAATAGGTTGTCTTCATTCCAGGTGGCTGCCCGCTTGAAGAAATTGTTCCGGAATTCGCCGTCGGCCAGCGTGTTCACATCCACCAGGACCAGACCCTCTTCGCTGTCGGTGATGACAGCATAGTTATAGATCGGATGGAACGGCTGTTCCTCATTGATCTCGCGCAGTTCCTTGGTGTTGCGCGTCGGCGCAATCGGCTGGTTGGTGGCGAGCGCCATGCAGGTCGCGTTCTGGGTATCGACATGGGTGTCATGCCCGAGCGACGAGAAGGGCGCCTTGATGATCCGTTCCGAAAAGCCCTTGTTGCCGATCGAGGCGACATCATAGGCCCGGAACCCGCCTTTGCCTTCCGCGACAAACATATATTCGCCGCGCAGCTGCAGGCAGCGGACGGCATCACCGGTGCCCTGCACGACATTGGCAAACTCCTCGAGCGCCTTGGTTTCGCCGGAGAAATCATCATCCAGCGTATCCCCGCGCACCCAGTTGATCAGCTCGCGTTCATTGTCCTCGACATGCATCCGCCAGTAATCGGGATAGGCATATTTCTGGAGATAGGAGCCGATCACCGCCTGCGGTTCATCCCATTCGGTCACCCGCACGGCTTCAAAGCCTTTCTCCAGACCCACCCAGGCATGGAGACCCACAAAATTCACGAAATTTGTGCCCTGCAGGAGAAGCTGGGACATGATCGCATTATTGTCATTCGCTTCGCTCAGGTGACAGTCCGAACATTGCTTGGTTTCGGTTTTGCGAACCGTGTGCGGGAAATGCGGTGCAAAGGCCTGGGAAGAATAGCCAATCGCGGAAATGGGCGGCTGCTGCACATAAATCCGCTCACGATTTATATTGGTCGACGACAAAACAAGTGCTGACGTGGAGCGAACGGGCGCGATGATGTTCCCTTTGGTGGTCTGGTGCAAACCGAGCTGGAACATCTGATCGCGCGCAACCTGGGGATTATAGGTCGCATAGTTTCGGGTGGTGCCGCCTTCATAGCGATGGTTTTTCGCTTGCCAGTTGGCCTCGATCGGCAAGTGGCACCCACCGCAGCTGGTGGTCCAGCTGAGATGGCAGGTGAAGCACACCATATTATCGTCCTGATGGGCCCGGTCGTCTGCCGCCACACCTGTTCCAAAGCTGTATTGGCCGGTTTCGGAGGCGGTTTTGGACATCAGTTTGGATCGCGCCGCTTTCATGTTGAAATCGGGATGATCGCGATTGACGCTGTCTTTCACCAGGCTGACGCGCCAGCTCAGTTCGGGATCTACAATGGATCGCTGAATAAGGACGCGGTTGCCGTTCGGATCCTGCATCCATTCAAAGCGCCGCTGGCCGTCCGCATTGCGGAGCAGCGCCAGATCCTTGCCTTTCGGACGGGCGGCAAGGTTGGATGTCTTGAGCGTCGGATAGGCATCCGCCGTGCCGTGACAATCTTTGCAGTTGATCTCCACCGCATTGGCGACTTCGCCATAGATCAGACCATTGCCGTGGCTGTCCTGGGCGAAATGGCAGTCCGCGCATTGCATGCCCACCTCGGCGTGAATGCTCATCATGTGCACGGATTTGCCGGGATTGATTCCCGGTTTGACGAATTTCTCTTCCTCCTCGCGGCGGAATTTTCCGGGATCGTCATTGGCGACAATATCCCCGTCGGCATCGAGCAGATTGCCCTCACGATCGCGTTTCAAAATCGCCCGGAAGTTCCAGCCATGGCCGTGATAGTCGGCAAATTGCGTGTCTTTCAGCTCGCTGTTGAGATCATAGACATTGCGCAGGAAATCGATATCGGCCCAAAGTCCCTTGGGCGCCGCGCCTTCGGGATTGCGGTCCAGCACCTTGCGGACTTCCTCGGCCGTCGGGAATTTCTGGGTCTTGTAGGTATTGACATATTCCTCGTCGCTCATACCCTCGGGCCGCGGAGTCTTGTTGTCCGGGCCAGGCCACATATAAGGCGCGTCGGACTCATAATCCCACATCGTGTAGCCGAGATAGCTGTTCAGGAAGATATTCGGCTGGTGCATGTGGCAGTTCATGCACTGCGCAGTCGGAATGGCCCGCGTGAAGGCGTGCTGGATCGGATGGCCCCTCTCGCGTTTCGCGGGATCTATGTCGCCGCCATGATCATCACTGTGATCTGGAGACTTGCCGCCATATTTGCCTTTCTTGCTATTTGCGGCATCATAGGTGCCATAGCTGCCAATCCGATGTTCCCCTTCCTTCAGATTGCGGATGGTGGGATCCACGGTCTGGGTCTGGCCGTCACGCCCATATCTGGCCCAGATCAAGCTGTGGCGAGGTTCGCGATCATTGGCATAGACGACATGACAGCCGGCACAGCCTGACTGGCGATAGTCACCGGGCTGATCGTTGGTGCCCATGAACCACATGAAGGGGTCATTCAGCCGGGTCTTGTGAATGTTCAAGGCAGGGATCGCCACCCGGAGACCCGTTCCCGGACCGCGATTGGACTGCTTGAGATCCGGTCGTCCCGGTTCCTCCAGTCGCTGGATAATACCGCCAATATTCGGCAGGCCGATCTCGGGGAACTGCGTGTTGACGTTTCGACCGCCGCGTTCAAACACACGGAAAATATCGCCTGGCGGAATCGTGTGCCAGGTCGGAAGTGGATAGAGTATCGGCAGAGCGCCGCGCTTTTTCTGGGCCTCGGTGACGGTGCCGTGCGGGTTGCCCGGCGACTTGATTGTCGCGCCTTCACCCTTGCGGGTATAAGCCTCACCAAACACGTAGTTTTTGAACGGGACGATCCCGTTATTATAGGCAGCCCCGCCCCACAGCATCGCGCCAGTCGCCATCAGCGACCGTTCCGACGCCTCGATAATCTCCATATGGCAGGCACCGCAGGCTTCGCGCGCAACCCGATAGTCCGATGGATTTACGAAGCGGACAAATTCCGGAGATTCCTTGTTGAGCAGAGCATAGCTGCGCTTGGGATTGGCAGAGGACGGCCAGTGCCAGCTTTCAGGATATTTCGGCAGGACATGGGCCTTTTTCAGCGCGTCCATATAGGCGAGGCTGTTCTTGCCCCAGCTATTGTCACCCTTGATCGAGGCATCGCCCCCATGACAGTCGACACAGCCGAGCACTACGGCCGGCGTTTCGTGCATCGTCTTCTGGTCGCTATCCGTGTGGCAGGTTTGGCAGCCAGCGCTTTTGACATTGGCCGCATCCCAGGTCTGGTTCTGCGGCGCGGGTGGGGTAAAGCTGTAATCGATTTTCTGCGGCTTCTCCTTAGCCGCCGCCATCAGCAGTGATGCCGGTGCCCCGGTCAGTAACAGCGCGCCGAGTCCGGCGAGAAGCCATTTTTTCTGATGAAGAAGAGTCTGGATCAGCTGCATGTCAGAAAGCCAGTATTGCGTTGAGGAGGATGGAATAATGGAAATCGCGGTCGTCGCTCTGGTCGAACAGGTCATCGAATCCCTTGCCCGGGAGAAGGGCTGCACCCGACAGGCGGAAAACCAGATTCTGGTTTGCATTGGGGCGATAGATCCCGGCCAGTGACAGGTCCCAGCCAATGTCTTTCGGAATCGAGCCCTCAACGCGCAGCGCTTCCAGACTCTCGGTCTTGTGGAACCAAAGATGATTGGCATTGGCGGACAGCCGGAAATCCGGGGTCAGATCGGCATCGACACCGACGCCGGCCAGTATCGTACCCGGATTGTTGAAATTGCTTTGTCCCTGCTCCTTGGAAGAGCGAAGGGAATTCAAGATACCATTGCGGCCATTGATGCTGATGACGCGACCGCCGCCCGCAAAGGGGATGGTCTGGCGGATCCAGTAGCTGGTATCGGCCCCGGCGAAAATCGGGTTCTCGAATATCGCATCAAAGCCGGCTTCGATATTGTTATAGGGATTGCCGTCCCCGCTGGCGAACAGGCCGGAGACCCGGAAGCGCCAGAAGTCGACATCGTAACTCGCTTCGGCGGCTGCAAAAAAAGCCTGAATCTTTGCCGGCTCGCTGGTGAAGAAGCTGTTCCGGTCTTCGCCAAAGGCACCATAAAGCTGGCCAGTGACATTGATGCGTCCGATCCGTCCGTCCACGGCATAACCGGGATAGACGACATCATAGGCACGGCCGCGCAGATCGCCGAGCAGGGCCGGGCGGACCGGGAATCCATTGTCGTCAATCTCGATATCGCTGCGTTCGCGGTTCATATTGTAGGTAACGCTGAACTGGCTGGTCAGGCCGACAAAGGGCAGATCCTGACGATAGAGATTGGCAAAGAAAATATAGCTTTCGCGCGGCGTCTGCAGGATATCATTAAGGCCGCTATTGGTGTCCTTTTCCAACTGCACGAAGGCACCCAGATTATATTGCACGCGGTTATTGTCGCGCGTGCCGAACAGGCGGAAGCCGAGCTGATTGTCCTGGAACAGGAAACCCCGGAAATCGGCCTGCATTGGCTGGATGCCGATCCGGAAACTGTCAAAGTCGTAGCGCGCCGAAGTGTTGCGGATATGATAGTCGAAAAAGGCTTCCTGCACGCCGACGAAAAAGTCGGTGCGATTGGACGACTTGGACGGTTCCACGAACAAGACCCGGCGCTCCGGTACGTCCACATGATTCACCTGTGTGGCAAGGGTCAGGCGATATTCCACATCGGGCGGCTTGTAGGCCGTGGATCCTTTGATCAGCGCCACGCCAGTGATGAATGTCTGTGCCAGCACGAGCGAGTTGGAGCGGCCGAAAACGTCAAGGCTGTCGGCGCGTTCGGTTGTCTGCACGCCCACCGGGATTGGGAAGCTGCGTGGTTCGACGACCGTGTCGGAAATCGCGTTGACCACGAAAAACCAGTCGTCTCCCTTCAGGAAGCCAGGTTTCTTGTCAGCCGGAATGGGCTTGTCACCCTTGAGCACATTTTGTGCATAGGGGTTGAGGGTGCTGCTGCAATTGGCCCTTAGAGCGCCGAACAGCTTGTAGATCGACTGGTCGCCGCCTTTTTGCGGGCAAAGCGACTGCATGATGCGCCAGCGGTCCGGGACGGGAAATTCGTCGGTGGGAAAAGCTTCCGGTGGCGGTGCGCTCACGGCACCGGGATTGTTCTGGACCACTGGATCCGGAAGCTCTTTTTGCACGCCCGGACGTCGTCGGCCGTCGATCAGCGCTTCGTCCGCTTCCAGACCATCAAAATCCATTTCGAGCTGGACCGGTTCCGAATCCACCGTCTCTTCGGCTGGCGGTGCAGTATCAGCAGGTGCTGATGCAACGTCTTCTGCTGCAGGTTCAGGACCTCCCACGGCCAGTTCAGTCGATGTCGCGATTTGCTGAGCCGGCTTTGCCCAGTCGAAACTTTCGCCGGCCAGTAAAGCGATGAGCGACGCTTCCATCTGCTCAGCCGATGCCTGTTGCCGCTCCATCTGTTCGGCCTCGCCCGACATCACCGCCAGGATCGGGACAAATGAGGAAGAGAGCGCGGCCATCGGTCCTACAGCCCCTGACAGACATTCTGGTCATCAGTGTCGAGAAACGGCGCGAACGGGCAATTGATGTAACGCAGTCGCACCTGTGCATCACCAAGATCGACCACGACATTGTCTGCCCTGATCGATGTGGGCGCATTGCCGATTCCTCCGACACGTTGACCGGCATTGTGGAGGCCAAGGAAACTGATCATGTCATCCTGATCGATGCCATCCCCGGAAACCCCGATTCCGCCGATCAGCTGATTCCCGCGATAAATGGGAACACTACCCGGGAAAATTTGGATGCCGTTTTCCAGGCGGTTCTGTCCCGGAACTGCGTCAGGAATTCTGGTGCAGCGCCGCCGCGTGTCCATCTCCATAGGGTTAGCTACAAATGCGACATGCGCACCGATATTGCGAACAACCAGCTCCAGCTGCAGACCGTTGTTAAACGGGGAAAATTCCGCGATTGGTTGGGACAAGGGGCCGGCCGGTCTTCCAACTTCACCATCCGGAAAATAGGGTCGCGCCAGGTTACCGCCGGAACGGTCGGCAAAAGCAACGGTACCGGTCAGGGCGGCAGGATCATTCAAAAAGTCGCGGACCGCTTGGACAAACGCTGCGCTGGCGGGGGTGGCGAGCAATTGGTCTGCTGCGACGGAATTGGAGAAAAATGTTGCGGTTCTCGCCTTTTGCAGAGACACATCAGTTCCGAAAATCGGAGCATCCGGAGACCGCACAATTCCCAGGATTTCACCATGTGTATCGACGACGGAAATCGAAACCTGGGCGCGGCTGTCCAGCGGCTGCCGGATTTGGGCTCGGGCGCGGGTCATGACGATAAAAGCTTCTTCCAATATCGCGCGGACTTCTGGTTCGGTCAGCGGACTGGCCACGCTCGCTGCGTCGGTTGCTGCACGAACAGGAAAACGGTTGGCACCCGTTCCATCGCTCAGAACAAAGGCGTCGGTATTCCGGAATTCCGCCAGCGTGGAAGCACGAATACCAGATGCTTCGGTGCCATAGGCTGTACCGGCAATGATGACCGCATCATTGTAGCCGCGCACCGCCACCAGCGTGCCGGAGGTTCCGTTGATCGCAGCAAAATTATTTTGGAGGGGTGACAGGTCACCAACATTCATGTCGCTGAACCGCAAGGATGTACCGTCTACCGCGATGCGATTGGCGGTAATCGATGCCGGGGGTGCAAATCCCTGGATACCGGCGAGCGCTATCGCTTCTTCATCATCCATGTCGATGTCGAGTATATCGCTGTCAAAGCCATAGTCCCCGTCGCCCATCACGCCGATTGCGCCGACAACGACACCATTTTTGTAGAGTGGCAAACCGCCCGGATCTGCTGACAGCCCCAAGGGGGAGCGTTTGGGTCCGATCAGTCCCGCAGCGCCGCCGCCTGCCATGAAACGGGCCGAAAGATCAGAGCATGGCAACTGGCTGAACTGCACACCGAATAGCGGGCCACTTTCCAGACCCACGGCGGTCGGTGCGGGCGGAAAATGCTCCTGCACGATCTGGCTCGCCGTCCGGGTGGAAAAGGCATTGCCGGAGCTGGACAAATAGGCGCCGGTGACGGCTTTCGAGATGGCGGCCATCGATGCCGGGAACATCGCGCCCTGCAGTCCGGCCGGATTGGGATTGGTTCCCAGTGGTGTTTCGGTACTGGCGGCCGCCATGGGAGCGGCGCCGTTCATCTGGAACACCGCCAGCACATTGCCGACCCGGTCGGTCACGGCGATGATCGACGGCAGGCCGCGCGCGGTCGCTTCGCCGACTGCTTGGGCAATAACGGTCTGGATATCGGTTACCGTCAGAGACTCCTGCGCAGGAGCGACATATTCCCCGCCATCACCATAGGTCGGGGGCGTGGGTGTCGGTGTCGGGGTTGGTGGTGACGGTGACGGCGTGCCCCCAAAATTATTGCTGTCGCCGCCACCGCCACCGCAGGAGGTCAGGATAAGGGCCGCCGCAGAGATGGCAGCTGTCAATCGCAAATTCCGGATCATCTGAGGGCCCTTATGGTCCGGACTGCGCTCCCAAGAGCGCGACGAAATTTCAGGGGTTGATAACCGTTTGGATCATCCACGGCAGCATAGGCAGTATTGATTTGGCCGCGCAGGCTGGTGGCCGCCGCATTGCTGACCTGGCCGCTGTTCACCAGTCCGTTGAGCAAGGTGTCGATCGCCATGACGGCCTGAACACTGCCTTCATAATCCGTGAAGCGCGGAGAAATGGCTTCCCCGGCAATGGTTTCCATGATCCGGAAAGTCTGGTTCTTGCCGAAACGCGCGCGGGAAAAGCGGTCGGCCAATGTGATCGCCGTCCGGCGCAACCGCGCGGCGGCTTCCAGTGCCGGCTTGCGTCCCTTGCCCATTGCGGCATGAAACGCCTTGGTTTGCGCATCAAACTGGGCGGCAAGATCAGGAGCAGCCACCCGGATGGCCGCACTCAGCATGATCATGTTCTCGTCATTGTATGGCGGCATGCCTTCCGGAATAGGCCGCCCCGGATTGTTGACAGACGTCGGTCGTGCGGTGGTTTCATCATAGATCCGGCGATGACAACTGTGGCAGTCATAGAAATAGAATTCCGGGAATATTCCTTCGGTCGCCAGGGCGGGCCTGGAAAACAGGTTGAGTGACCGTTCGAGCGCCATTGACTGCCCCACGGCCCAGAACTGGACGGAGTTGGTCCGGCCTTTGCGGCGCACATAATCGACATCCTCGTCATGATGCTGTTGCAAGGTGGAAAACAGATCGAGTTCGAAGGATATCCGTGGATGTCCAGCGGCCATGATGCGGTGATCGACAAACTGGCCCGACTTGGCACTGCCGAAATGACAATCCAGACAATTGCTGGCGCGAACCTTGGGGTTTTCAAGAGGTGTCAGGCCAAGAGAGACATTTTTGGCGTGATTTGCGCCAACCGCATAATGGGCGGACAGCCATTCGGACGAGGCACCGTGACAAGCTTCGCAGCCGACGCCGTCTCCCAGCTGAAACCGGGGGCCCTTGCGCGCGGCCGGCGTGGCATGACAGCCGAGGCACTCCTGGGAAGATGCGGCATCCTTGATGCCGAGACGTTTGGCGATCGCGATGCTGCGCGGTTCCTTGAGCACGCGGAAGGCGCGGCTGTGGGCACCGCCCGGCGTGGACTCTTCCTGCCAGCGCATGATTTCATCCTGGCGGACAATCTCGCCATCGGCTTCCTGACGGCCGTGACAGGTCGTCCCACCACAGGTTGCTACACCAAGATAGGTGCCTTTGGGGAGCTCGGATGCGGCTTCAACGGGTTGGGGTGTGGCGAGGGTGGAAGCAAAAAGGGCGACGCCAGCCAGAGCAATGCAAAATGCGCCGGCTGCAAGAGCAGGAAGCCTGTTCAGCGTCCAGCCACGAATACTGTTAAAGTCTATCCCCATCTGCATCGTTGCTCCTCCTGATCCGAAGATCAGGTCCCTCTGACAGCACGACGCGACCCAAGCCGTTCGATATTAACTATGTTTAACTATCCATGTTTGTTTGCTCAATGCAAACGAAAAAGAGCCGAAATCTGTTGGTTTTTAATGGTTTGGAGTCGGACACCTGATCATTTGGGACCGGACTGTGATGTAAACGCAACTATCCTGTGACCGCTTTGCCGCGGCATATTTCAAAAACCGGTATAGCTGATTCGCGGCTAGTCGAGTTTGCGGCGAATGACGAGATTGCGGATCTCGGTCATGTCTTCCATGGCAAAGCGGATGCCTTCCCGGCCCAGACCGCTGTCCTTGACCCCGCCATAGGGCATGTTGTCGACCCGGTAGGATGGCACATCATTGACGACCACACCGCCAACATCCAGCGTATCCCACGCATCAAGTGTCTTGAACAGATCGCGCGTGAAAATCCCGGCCTGCAACCCGAATTTGCTGTCGTTCACTTCGTGCAAGGCCGCGTCGAAATTACTGAATTTCGAGAGCAGCGCCAGCGGCCCAAAGGCTTCTTCGCGATTGGCAGCCGCATCCGAATCCACATTTTCCAGCAAGGTTGCTTCCAGCATATTGCCTTCGCGCTTGCCGCCGCAGAGAAGCTTGGCACCGCCAGCTACCGCATCCTCGATCCAGCCATGCAGGCGTTTCGCTTCACCCTCCGAAATCATCGGGCCGATGAAGGTTTTGGGATCCTTGGGATCACCGGCGATCAGGGTCGCGGTTCTGGCGACCAGCATGTCCCTGAACCGGTCATAGACTTTTTCGTGGATAATGATGCGTTGCACGCCAATACAGCTCTGGCCGGACTGGTAGAAGGCCCCAAAAATGATCCGCTCCAGTGCGTCATCCAGATCCGCGTCTTCATCGACGATGACCGCTGCATTGCCACCCAGTTCCAGCACCACCGGTTTCTTGCCGGCCTTGGCCTTCAGATCCCAGCCGACACCCGGAGAACCGGTAAAGGAGAGCAGTTTCAGCCGATCATCGACCGTAAACAGATCCGCGCCATCCCGGCTCGCGGGGAGGATGGAGAACGCCCCTTTCGGCAGGTCGGTCTCTGCCAGAACCTCTCCCATGATCAGCGCACCCAGCGGTGTCTTGGAGGCCGGCTTCATGACAAACGGACAGCCAACCGCGATTGCAGGCGCGACCTTGTGCGCCGCAAGATTGAGCGGAAAATTGAATGGCGAGATAAAGCTGCAGGGACCGATTGGATAGCGTTTCCACATGCCCTGATAGCCTTTGGCCCGTGCGGAGATATCCAGCGGCTGGACTTCGCCATAATTGCGCACGGCTTCTTCCGCGGCAATCCGGAAGGTATCGATCAGACGGCCGACTTCACCCTCGGCATCATTGATTGGCTTCCCGGCTTCCACACAGAGTGCGTAGGCGAGCTCGTCAAAGCGCTCCTTGAATCTGTCAACGCAATGCTGGAGGACGGCCTGCCGCTCGAAACTGGCCATTTTGGCCATTGGTTCGGTGGCTTTAACAGCGCCCGCGATACCTTCCTCGATCACATCGGGAGTCGCCAGGGCGGTCCGGAATGCCACTTCATTTGTGAACTTGTCGGTGACCTCCAGATCTTCGTTTGGCTGGGCCGCGACATTGTTCAGATAAAGCGGATAGACGTCTTGCAATTTGGTCATGCCATTTCCTCTCAGACCTTGGAGCTGAGGTCCTGGATTTCATGATTGAGAATACGATCATTGTCCGAATAGTCGACCGGACAGTCGATCAGGTGCACGCCATCCGTGCCGAGGCAATGGTCAACCGTTTCCTGCAGATGCTTGGCGCTGGTGATACGATATCCATTGGCACCATAGCTTTCGGCATATTTGACGAAATCCGGGTTGTCATAGGTCAGGCCCCAGTCCTCGAAGCCCATATTCGCCTGTTTCCAGCGGATCATGCCATAGCTGCTGTCATTGAGGATCAGCACGGTAATATTGAGCTTCAAACGGACTGCTGTTTCCATTTCCTGGCTGTTCATCATGAAGCCGCCATCTCCGCAGATCGCCATGACCTTGCGGTCCGGATAGACCATGGCCGACGCCATCGCCGAGGGCAGGCCGGCACCCATCGTCGCCAGCGCATTGTCGAGCAGTACCGTATTCTGCTGACGGGCGTTATAGTTTCGCGCGAACCAGATCTTGTAGACGCCATTGTCGAGACAGATGATCCCGTCCGCCGGCATGGCGTCGCGGACAACCTTGACCATATGCGGCGGATAGATCGGATGGCGCATGTCGTTATCGAGGCTCGCGGTATGTTCAACCTCGGCCTTGCGTGCCTCATACATCTTGTCCCAGCTCCAGCTGCCGGACGGGACAATATCTTCCTTCATTTGCCAGATCGCATTGCCGATATCGCCAATGACTTCGATCTGCGGGAAATAGACTGGATCGACTTCCGCATTGTTCATCGAAACATGGATCACGTCCGTGCCGCCGGTTTTCATGAAGAAAGGCGGTTTTTCAATGACATCATGGCCGACATTTATGATGACATCGGCGGATTCAATCGCACGGTGGACAAAGTCGCCGGCGGACAGTGCGGCACAGCCCATGAATTCGGGTCGGGTTTCATCCACGACGCCCTTGCCGAGCTGGGTGGTCACAAATGGAATGCCGGTCTTCTCGATAAACTGGGTCAGCATCCGGCCTGTGACCGTGCGGTTGGCGCCACCACCGATAACCAATATGGGCGATTTGGCCGCTTCAATTTTCTTGGTCGCGGCCCGGACGGCTTTTTCTTCCGCTGTGGGTCGTCTTGTGTTGCTTGGCGCAATGGGCCGGGAGTCGGTCTGCTCATCCGCAACATCTTCGGGAAATTCGATATGGGTGGCGCCGGGTTTTTCTTCCTCGGCAAGACGGAAGGCTTCGCGCACGCGGCTGGGAATATTGTCGCCGCCGGCCAGCTGGTGTGTGAATTTGGTGATCGGGCCCATCATGTCGACGACGTCGAGAATCTGGAATCGGCCCTGTTTGGAATGCTTGATCGGCTTCTGACCCGTGACCATCAGGATCGGCATGCCACCCAGCTGGGCATAGGCCGCTGCGGTCACCAGATTGGTGGCACCTGGGCCCAGTGTGGCCATGCAAACTCCGGTTTTTCCGGTGTGACGCCCATAGGTGGCGGCCATGAAACCGGCACCCTGTTCGTGGCGCGTCAGGATCAACTTGATTTTCTTGGAACGCGACAAGCTGTCCAGCATATCGAGATTTTCTTCTCCGGGCACACCGAAGAGATATTCCACGCCTTCATTTTCGAGACATTCTACGAACAGATCGGATGCTTTGGTCATGTGGGTCCTTCCCTGATCCTCATGATCAGTCTGGGTTCAAGTGAACGGTAACGACCCCGGAACAAGCCTTTTTCCCCTCCAGAAAAAGACTCAACCCTACCCCTATGCTGTTGGTTGATAAGTCAAATCTCAGTGCGAGTCACGCTTCAATCGAAATTTATCCTGACCGCCTAGTAGCCGCGGTCCAGATCGGCGACGGCAAACATTTCGGTTCCCGACTGATAGTGTTTCAGGTTTTCGACAAAGCGGGCCGCTGCACGCTGGAACATCCGGGTTTGGGCCTGTCCAGACAGATGCATGGTGATCATGCAATTGGGGGCGTCCCATAGCGGATGGTCCGTTGGCAGCGGTTCCGGATCGGTGACATCCAGTGCCGCGCCGCCAATGGACTTGTTGTTCAACGCAGCAAGCAAAGCCTGCTGATCAACCAGCGAACCGCGCGCGACATTGATGAGCCACGCGGAGTCCTTCATCGCGGCAAATTCATCGGCACCCAACAGATGTTGCGTTTCATCGGTTGCGGGAGCTGACACAAAGACCCAGTCAAATTCGCCCAATCGGTCGCGCCAGTCATCCAGGCCAATGACGAGTGGATCATCGGTTGCCGTGCGCCGGACTGCGGTGACTTCGACATCAAAGCCCTCGAGTTTCTTTGCGATCTGCTGGCCGATACCGCCATAGCCGATGATGAGCGCCTTGCTGTCATCAATTTCCGCCGTGCCAGGCGGCGTTTCCAGCCACACATGCTGGCGCTGGTTGTCGAGGAGGACATCCATCCGTTTCGCGGCTGACAGCATCATCATGACCGCAAATTCGGCAATCGGGGCGCTGTTCAGGCCGGCGCCATTGGTCAGGATCGTGCCCTGCGCCTTGAGCTGGTCGAGCGGAAAATGTTCGACACCGGCATAGATGCTGTTGAGCCATTTCAGACTGGTCGCCGCCGCGATGATCGACGCCATTTTCTCCTTGTCATACATGTCAAACCAGCCAATTTCGGCATGCGGTGCAATCTCCAGCGCCTCTTCGGTGCTGGTGAACCAGGTAACGTCCAGATCACCGCAATGTGGCTCCACCAGCGGCCGGACAAGAGAGGCCATTGCAGCTATCGGTTTCGTCATATCGTGATTCTCCATTCCCAGCGTAGCGGATCGCCATCCATCAGCTCCACACCCTGTTCCGTCAGTGCATCCCGGATCGCATCCGCCGCGGCAAAATCCTTTTCCGCTTTTGCCTGCTGCCGGCGATCCAGTGCGGCTTCGATATCGGATTCTGCTATCTCGGCATCGGCGGGGCGAACCCGCAAATCCGAACGGCTGATATTCTCCAGATCGAGTCCCAGAACGGCATCCATATTCGTGAGCAGGTTCAGGCGCTGCACCGCATTGACTTTCTTGAGCGACAGCAATTCCTCCAGAAGCGGAATGGCTTTCGGACTGTTGAGATCGTCGCTCATCGCCGCAACCAGTTGATCGCGCAATTTGGTGACTTTCGGATGTTCCCGTTCATCCGCTTTGGCAGGGTCCGCGTCGGCCGCCCGCTGCCGCAGATTTTCGACGCCGATAACGATGCGCTTGAGCCGGGTCAGGGCCGCAACCAGATTTTCCCAGGTAAACTCCAATTCGCTACGATAATGTGCCTGGAGACACATCAGACGGTAGGCGAGGGGGTGAATGCCCCGGTCGACCAACACCTGCAACCGCAGGAAATCGCCCGAGGATTTCGACATCTTGCCGGCCCGGTCGATCAGGAAATTATTGTGCATCCAGATATTCGCACCGGAATGCGCCGAGCAGTTATGCGCCTGATTCTGGGCAATTTCATTCGGGTGGTGGATTTCCCGGTGGTCAATGCCGCCGGTATGAATGTCGAACTGATTCCCCAGATATTTCATGCTCATTTGCGAACATTCGAGATGCCAGCCCGGTGCACCCTTGCCCCAGGGACTGTCCCATTCCATCTGCCGGTTTTCGCCCGGCGGAGTTTTGCGCCAGATTGCAAAGTCCTGCGGATGGCGCTTGCCTTCGACTTCGTCAATCCGGCCTTCGACATCATCGTTTTTTGCGCCCGCAAGGAGACCGTAGTCGGGAACCGTCGTGGTATCAAAATACAGACCCGTTTCGCACTCATAGCAATGCTTGTCAGCAATGCTTTTCGCAAATTCGATCATTTCCTCGACATGATCTGTGGCGATCGTCCACTTGGCAGGTTGCCGGATGTTCAGCCGGTCGATATCGGCCCAGTAGGCGTCGGTATAATATCTCGCGATATCCCAGGCGGTTTTCCCCGAAGCCGCTGCTGCCTTTTCCATCTTGTCATCCCCGGCATCAGCATCCGAAGTGAGATGCCCGACATCGGTAATGTTGATGATATGGGTGAGCTTCAGGCCGTTCCAGCTCATCGTCCGGCCGAGCAGATCGGCAAAGATATAGGCCCGCATATTGCCGATATGCTGGTAATTATAGACTGTCGGTCCACAAGTATAGATCCGCGCTTCCCCGTCATGGACGGGTACAAATTCTTCCAGTTGGCGCGTCAAGCTGTTGAACAGGCGCAGCGGATGGGCAGGATTGTCAGTCATGCCCACCGCCTAAGGGCTTCGGTGGCAAAAGGTCAACCGGTCAATTCATATGTCTGCTGGAGGCTGGTCTCCGGAACCGGAGTCACCGGCTCCGCAACCTTCGCCATTCTCTCCGGCTTCACACTGTTCTTCGCCTTCGCCCTCGCCGGAAAGGGGGCTGATCCACAGGTCGTCATTGCCGGCGCCGGTAACGGGTTCGTCAATCAGCGGGTCTTCGACCACTTCCTCATTTTCCTTGAGTTCGATCAGATTTGACTCAAACGGATCCGCGTTGAGGTTGGTTTCCTCAGGTGTCACTTCTTCTTCGATAATATCCTGCACCGGATCGTCATCCGTCGGCTCGGGTGTCGGGGTTGGAGTAGGTGTGGGAGTCGGCGTCGGCGTCGGTGTTGGCGTGGGAGTAGGCGTTGGTGTCGGTATGGGCGCACAGCTGGCGGGATCGGCCAATATGCATCCGTTGATGGTGCTGTCTGCTGCAAACCCATTGCCAATATTCACTGCCAGCAGCGCATCAACACCGGTATCTGCACCCACAGTACCGTTTATCACGATGATCGGGGCAGATGCATTGCGGCCGTTGACGGTGACGATTTGCGCCGTAAATCCGCGACGATCATCAAAATCCGTGCCGCTGACGGTATTCTGCACAAATGCCGCTCTTCCGGCTTCAAACACAATTTCATTCGCGCGGATCAGTCCGTCTGTGATGTTAAGACCGTCATTATTCGCCAGACGGCTGTCAATTGACGCAGTGCCGAGGCCGATAATGTCAGTTCTCGCCTGCTGGGTTCCTGCAAAAATATCCTCACCGTTCAGTGTAATCAGGCCCTGATACCCATTATTGGCATCAAGAATCTGCACAAGGCCCAGCGGCGCATCGATGAAGAGATCAGCTCCAGCGTCGATGTTGAGCGCAGTGCCGCCGGTTGCGTTGGTCAGACTGGCCTGGCCTGCCACGGTGATGGACTGGTCGGCCAGCAGGTTCAGCGTATTGGAAATGCCGATATTGGCCATTTGCGGACCAGGCACATTGTCTGCGACCACCACGTCGAGATCGAGAACAGTCAGATCAAATCCGGTTTGTCCTGTATCGGCCGCAAAAATTGTGAGGTCGCCGCCTGAGGCAATCCGGGCGAATTCCAGATTGTCCAGCGTGTAGCCGCCGAGATCCGTAACTCCGCCGAGCACCATCTGGGTGGTGCCGTTCGACTCGATCTCGATATTGGAGGTAGCATCCGTCCTTCCCAGCATACCCTCCAGATTCATGTTGCCGCTGTTTGTGAAAATTTCTGCACCGATCGCTTCGCCCTGAATGTCGATCAGGGAACCCGCCGTGAGGAACAGGCCTTCAGGACCATAGGCTTCGCTGTTCAGCGCGATGTTCACAGCTGCATCAACGGTCAGGAGACCGGCTCCGAACGGGTCGCCGATCGAGCTTCCTCCGGCGAGAGTTGTCCCGAGATCTACCGAACCGCCGGTGGATTCAAGGAAGATACTTCCCGTCGCATCCGTTTGATCCATCAACAGATCACCAGCTGTCACGATATTGATATCGCCATTGCTGGCAGATGCGTCCGTAAACTGGAGGCTTCCTGATGAGTCAATTGTGATATCTCCGCCAAAGGCATCGACAACACCATCGGAATTCAGATCGCCGATCCGGATGGAACCGTCGGAGAACAGGCTGACATCGGCACCGGCGGTCAGGACGTCGATATCGACACTTCCGGGTCCGGATACCGAAACAAAGCTGCCTGCATCCAGGTCAAAGCCGGAGATGTTGAAGGCTGCATCCAGATCAACATCCCCACCAGCAAAAATGGAACCGAAATCAATGTCACTCGCAGAAGTTGCGAACACTTGATCATTGGCTGAAATACTACCCAGCAGAACCACACCACCATCCAGATTGATGTTTTCTGCGCCGGATGTGCTGTCGATGGAAATGGTTTGCGGAGCGATCAGATCGATATTCGTTCCGGGAACCGAAATACTGCCAAAGATGAAATCGACACCTGCATCATAGATGATATCACCTGCGCCGACCGTCAGACTGTCGACAATCATGCTTCCGGGAACTGAATAGAAGCCTTCCAGCACGCCGCCGCGATTGGCAAAGGTTGTCAGCTCGCCACCGGTATCGATGGAGGTGGCAATGATGTCGCCTCCCACAGTAATGCCGATATCATTGTCGCTGATCAGCGAGCCCGAGCCCAGAAGGCTGCCCGCGGCAACAACGCCAAGCAGGTCGCTGTTAAGTTCAGCATCCATCAAGTCGATGTCACCTTCGGTACTGTTCACAAATACTTCGTCAGAGCCGATGAACCGGGAGGGAATGCCATCGGTTCCCATCACGATGTCGCGACGTGTGCTCACAAGAATGCGGTTGGCGATCACGTCTCCATTTTCAATAATAGCCTGTATCGGCAGGCCATCTTGTCCGATGGACACGATATTGTCTGCCATCAGCAGGCCGAGGCACAGATTGCCTTCCAGACATTGGGTGCTGAGAAGACCGGCATCGTCAGACTGACCGAACATGGCAATATCTGCATTAGATGGCGCGTCATTGATATTGGCGCTGATCGAACTTGCATTGATCGTTCCACCGATGCCGTCAATGGCATTGGCCGACATCTGAACAGCGCTGTCATTGCCCCCCAGGTTGCCGGCTGCGACAATGGAGGCAATCGGGGTCAGGCGCGGACTGCTCAGCAGCAGATCGAGTTCGCCAGCCCGGAGAATAAGGTTGGAGCCATCGTTGAATGGATCCAGAGGATCGGGCGCGATCGCTGGATTGGCTCCGGACACCAGACTTGCACCGGATTCAATGATGATATCATCACCGGTCTCGACAAGCAGCTGGTTGTTCGCGGTCACATCCGCACCGGCCATCGCAATGGCAGTGCCGCCTGCGCGGATCCGGATATCGGTGAAGGAGTTTATATCTCCGGTAACGCTCGCGCTGAATGCGGGATCAAATTGTTCCGCACCCAGATTGTCAAAACTCTGGCCGCCATCGACGAAAATACCGGTGAAATTGAGGAGCCCGGAAATCGGGCCGGTTGTTTCCGCGTTGTTCAGCACCGCATTTTGACCCGCCGACAGGTAAACCAGTTCCTGCGACCTCAGATCGTGGGCTGTCGCATCGCGTTCTGCCCGGATGTCCAACGCGGATCCTGCGCGGAGTATGGCATTGTCCGTTGACAGGAAGTCACGCGCCGCATCAGCCAGAATATTTCCGTCAACATCAAACGAGATAGTCGGCACGTTATTGTTGATATGCGAGAACAGGATATCCTGCCCACTGGTCAGTGATGCTGTGCCGCCAACAACCATTTGTCCCGTTCCATCAAAGGCAAATTCGATATTGTCAGCGACGTCAACGGTCAGATCGTTGAGCACCGTGATCGCATCGCTATTGCCGGTGACAAAAAAGCCCCCCGTGCCGCCCAAAGATGTGGTCAGCGCTTCAGCCCGCAGCTCTCCGAAGGTAATCATGCCGGCGGGATCAACCGATGTGTCGGTTACCTCGATGCGGCCACCGCCTCCCGTACCTATCGTTATCCCCGCGCCGCCAACGCCATTGGCTTGAATGAAGGTGTCATCAAGCGTGATAATGCCGGGACTGCCTTCCTGAACCTCCACGACAGGATTGCCGCCCGTGCCGTTGCCGCCCGCACCATCAAGGCCAATCTGCATGGTGAAATCGGTGCCCCCGGTGCCGCCGGTTCCGCCCGAGCCGTTTCCAAGCAGCTCAATATCGCCCATCGCGATCGAGCCTCCCTGTGCCAGCAATGTTGGGGATCCGCCCGTTCCAGTACCGCCGTCTCCCCCGTCGCCCGCACTGCCTCCGCTCAACATGTCGACATTGCCGCCGTCACCACCGCGACCACCAAAGCCTTCGCTGGAGAGGGTGAACTGGGTTGGTGTGGGCGTGGGCGTCGGCAAAATTTCGATCATGCCACCGGTACGCGCGATGATTTCGGAATTGCCACCGGTTCCGTCCCCGCCATTGCCGCCGTTGCCGGCTGCGCCGCCGATGAAATTGCCGTTGCCATTGCCGCCGGTACCACCGGTTGCACTGCTGTTTACGACAAAATTGTCATCTATCGGAACAAAGCCGCCAGCCCCGGTAACTTCGAGGCGCGCGGAACCGCCGACGGCATTCCCGCCATTGCCGCCGTTGCTTGCATTAATGCCGTCTCCGAACCCGCCATTTCCGCCGGTTGCGGTTGCCACAATGGTCGGGTTGGCCAATTGCACCGAAACATTGTTCACGTTGAGCGCGGCAATACCGCCTGCCGCATTGCCACCATTGCCGGCTAAGAGACCTTCACCCCCATTGCCACCAATCCCGCTCGCATTGACAATATAGGCCGGATTGCCGGTCTCTTCCTGATTTAGATTGATGGTCGCGGTTCCGCCAGTACCGTCACCGCCATCACCGCCCATGTCAGGGGATTCGCCTGTCGTTAGCCCCATGCTGCCGCGGCCATCACCGCCCGTTCCAATCGACTGAACGGTGAGCTGATTGAAGCTGATGGTGCCAGTTGTGCTGTTGAATATTGCATCACCGCCAGAACCGTCGCCACCCCAACCGCCTGGACCCGCAGGTACCACATTGCCGTTGTCAAAGGTCAAGTCGCCGAACCCGCCTCTGCCCCCGAAAGCATCGGTGCTGACAACAACGGTTCCAGCGTTGATCGTCGAGGTCCCGTCGAGATTGAATATGGCTGTGCCGCCTACAGAAACGCCGCCGTCTCCCCCCGCGGAACCATCACCGTTGCCGCCACGTCCAGCGCCGAACAGACTGCCCCCATCTGCAGATACCGTCAGGGTATTGTTGACGGTCAGCGTTCCCGAAATTGCATTGAACGTGGCATTGCCGCCAAAGCTGCCACCACCGTCACCGCCCGACGTGCCGAAAGTGAATTCGCCCGCGCCGCCATCTCCGCCAAATCCGTCAGCAGTGACATCCAGCGTGTTGACCGTGGCGATGGAACCGTCAAGATTGAACACAACGTCCCCGCCAAATCCGTCTCCGCCTTTGCCAGCCTTCGGTCCCACACCTATCGCTTGCGGTGTGATGGCTCTGTTTCCGATAATATCCGGCTCGCCACCCTCCGTGGATCCGCCCGGACCGCCAAAACCATCCGCCCCGACATTGACGCGGTCGGCTGTAAATGTTCCGCCGAGCAGGTCGAATGTGGTCAGACCTCCGACGCCGGTGCCTCCATCCCCGTCAAAATCGTCGCTTCCGCTCTCCACATCAAAGAAGATCGAGCCATCCGAGTTGATGAAGATGTCGTTGAACGTCATGGAACCGGTGGCACCTTCTACCCGGAAAGTTGCGGTACCACCGTTGCCCATCGAAACCGATCCGTCTTCTCTCGTCCCGGTCGCCCCTTGACCATCTGCATTGACGAACAGCCCGTTGGTGAAGCTGATCGCGCCATTATTGGCATTGATCAGGATATTGCCACCTGTGCCATTCCCGATGGTGCCCGAATTGCCCGCCGCGCTGGCGGAAATCACACCGAAATCACCAGTGAAACTGCCGCCATTGCGCGCGAAGATATTCACGTCGCCAGCGGTGAAATCCCGGCCTCTGTTATTGAAGTCAAAAAGATCCGGTGCGCCGTCCGCCCGGATATCCATCGATCCGAAGGACAGGCTGGCATTGTCAACGATGATGGTCACATCACCGGCAAAGCTGCTGCCCTCATCGCTGCCACCGGACCCCTGGGTGTTGAGTTCCAGATCGCCGAGAACCTGTAAATTCGCAGAATTTGTGACGTTGAGGTCAATGGTTGCCCGGTCAGCAAAACCGGTATCGCCGGCTGTATTCACGCCGAGCAAAAGCCGATTGGTCACCGTCAGAGCACCGCCGCTGACATTGAGCGTCGCATTGCCGCCTGTAGAAAAGCCATCCACATCGTCGCCCACGGCATTTCGGCTTGTACCGGACGACGCTCCGCCGAACGCCAGAAGACTTCCAATGTCGTGGCTGCCGCCCGATACGTCGATGCTCAGATTGCCGCCAAAGGCATCGTTGCTCTGAATGACGTCAGCATCGCCTTCGGAGCCGGTGCCCGCAAATCGGAGTTGAATGAAATTTGCGGAAAACTGCCCTTCCTGCAAGTCGATCGCCAGATTGCCACCAGCGCCGCTATTGCCCAAGTCGGCTCCCGTCAAGGCAGGCAGGCCTTCCACCGAGATGTTCAAATCACTGTTGAAATTGATGCGGCCAGTTGGGCCGGTCAAGGTCAGGGAGACATTGCCCCCCGTCGAACTGCCAGCCATGTCCTGCCGGACTCCGCCACGCGCATCGGCGATGAAATCTGCGGAACCATTGACAGCCAATTCCGCGCCATCCGAAACGTTGATGTCAATCGTACCGCCGACAGCATTGTCGCCATTGCCGGGTGCGAAGAAATCGTTGATCCCTATGCCGCTGGCATCGGCGGTAAGGCTGCCATTGACGACCAGTTCGCCAATCGCGTCCTGATCGAACGGATTGTCCTCGGCGACAATATTGATCGTTCCACCGGTTTCGTTTTCGCCTGCGAAGATATCGAGGTCACCTCTGACCCTTAGCGCTCCACCATTGGCTGCGCCTACATCCACCCGGCTGCCTGCGATAAATGTCGCATCATAGTCCTGGAACTGCACCTCCTCACCAATGTTCAGCGCGGTGGATCCATCAATCTGGACATCGATAGTGTCGGTCGCAATTGCGGTCAGATCCGCGCGGATATCTCCTTCGGTAAACGCAATATTCGTCGGAAATGCGCTGACCGGATCATCGGCAATGACGACCTGCGCGTTCTGCGAGGTTCCGCCCACGGAAACATTATATCCGGCACTCAGCACAACCTCGCCATTTACAACGCCCGCCGTTGTTGCCGGTTCATACCCGATGTCACCTCCAACCAGCATCGTGATCGCATTGTTTTTTGGAACGGCAACCAGATAGATGGCCTGGGCATCACGATTTGCCTCGTTGACAATCGGCGTCCCCTGATCATCAGCAATCGGTGCTGCGGACGGACCGGTGGTGATTCCTGTATCAGTATGCTCCACACCAACCCCGTCGGCCGTTCCGACGGTGATGGAAATATCAAACAAGCCATTATTGATGGTCAGATCAGCCTGTTCCGCCGCGACATAGGCCGCCGAACCGTTGACCCGGACTTCCCCGCCTTGCGTTACGCGCGGCGCGACGAGAGCGACGTAGCTGCCATCATTGTCGGCGATGATATCGGCATTTTCCTGGATGGTCACAGCCGAAAGACTGTCAGCCGTACCCCGAAAACGAATTTCCCCGTTGCTACCGAACAATCCGCCGGTGGTGTCAATATCATTCGTCGTCAGGATCAGACTGCCAACATCGAATGTTGCATCGCCACCAACCAGGATGCCGCCCGGGCTGTAGAACCAGACATCGCCGCCGACGGGTCCATTCACGCCCAACTGGCTCTGCACAGTACCGTTCATCGCGACAGCGCGAAACTGACCCGATCCGTTATCAGTCGGCAAGATGCGGTTAAGTACCGTATATCCGTTTACGGGGCCTTGAAAGACAAGACTCGTACCTTGCGGCAGAAGGTTGATCAGGTCCTGGGTCGCGACAATATCGGCCGTATCCAGCGTGGTCCAGTTGATCACGGTCTGGGCCGTGTTGATGGTGACGGTGTCTATATCTGACGAGACCGACACATTTCCTGTACCAAGAACGAAATTATCAGTTGCCTGGAATGCCTGGTTGGGTGTGTTGCGCGGTGCAATGGTTTGCGCAAATGCAGGGTTCGTGGCCATCAGGCATGCGGCAGCAGTCAGCGAACCACTCGCCAGCAATTTCAGTTTCCATGAGGAGGAAAAACGGCGCGCCAATTCGGCGTTGGCGCCCGATCTGGTTTTTTGCCATGTGGCATCGTCCGTCGGATGAACGTTCGTTGCTTTGGTCATTTTCCTGCCTCTAACTTTCTGTGACACATGCATGTGTTTCTCTGTTCTATCGCGCCCAGGGAGCAAGCTGCACCGTGAGCGTCAGCAAGGCGCGAGCGCTGTCACGGCGAGTCTGGAACGGACCGCGTTTCAGCGGAACGACTGCCATCAGGTCCAGGTTCGCTTGACGCCCGATGGTCGCCCGGATGCCCCCGCCTGCGGAATAGATTTTCTGAGGGTCTCCAGGGATGTTCTTGTTCCACACCGCCATGCCATCGAAAAACAGATAGGGCTGCCAGGCGATGCCATCGGGAGATTCCGGAAGCAGCGAGCCGTAGCTCACTTCAGTCTGCAATCCATATCCGCTGTCGCCGATAATTGTGCCGGGATCATATCCGCGGCCGGTCGTGTAGTTCCCGCCGGATATTTCCTCATAGGAAAACAGGGGGTTTGAAGAAATTTGGAATCTGGGCTTCAGCGTAAATGCCAGGAGGGGGGTCGGACGGTAGTCCATTCTGGCCTGGCCCCGCAGCACAAACGCCGTGGGATCGCCGTCGATACGGTTGGGCGTGACCGCCTGGCCAATGCACCGGACAAAGCCCGGACCACAGCCGTCGCTGGCGCCCAATATGCTCAGTCCCTGCCGGACTTCTACCGATCCGGCGATGCCCCATTTGGGCTCAAATGCGGAATAGCCGCCGCGGCCGGAAATGCTGCCCGGCTCGACAGAATTGAAGTCCACTCGCGCGTAAGCAATGCTCAGCTGATCCGAGTTCGTCCGGATACCCAGCTGGTCGGTTTTCTGATCGATCAGCTCAAAACCGACCGTGCCGAAGATATTGTGGGATTGCTTCCGGACAAAGGGATAGGTGGCATAGGCGTTGGCCACCAGCGTTTCGGAACGGATGTTGAAATTGCCCGGCAACTCGGGACGGGTCCAGGCATAGGTGAAATCGGCACCGAGCTTCAGGCCTTCGCCGCCGACCCGGAATTCATGCCCGATCTGCGCAACCTGCTGTTCCTTGAAATCGGCTGTGGAATAGACGCTGACAACTGTTTCGTCTCCCAGTCCGGTCAACCCGTTGAATCGCGCCCGCAGCAGTCCGCCGAAACGCCCCACTTCTTCGGACCCGAAATTCTGGATATTGGCATCCACATAAACCGGTATACGGGTCACATTGAACTCGCCAACCACGTCACCCGGCTGGCCACCGGTTTCCGCCGAAACCGGTCGGAGCGACAGGCGCACGTCAAGTCCCGGAATATCACGTGCAAGCAGAAGATAGCGCTCCGCGACTTCGATATTGAACACCGGTTCGTCCGTCAGTTGGCGAATATATTGCTGCAGCAATTTTTCGGATGGTCCGGCATTTCCCCGCACCTGAACCGAAGTCATGCGTGCGAGTAGCACGTCAAATTTCACCGTGCCATCGGAGATGGTCTGGGGAGGTACCTGGACTGCCGCCAGATAGCCGGCTCCGCGCAAGGTTGTCGCGGCGCGATCGCGGATCTCGCAGACGATGGCCACGGGGACATCCTGACCGACATATTGTTGATAGGATGAACGCAAGATATTGGCATCAATAGCACCCAGGCCCGAAAATTCGACATTCTGTAACGTGAAGCGCACGTCGGAAAATTCGGGATTGGCCAGCGGGCAGGGAGAGCGCTCCACGTTCCCGTCAATGGTCACGGCCTGTGCCTGGCTGGCTTCGGCCTGATCTCGCAGGCTGCGCTGGATCTCCTCCCGTGTGGGAGCGGCGACCGAGGACTGCGCCAGAGCAGGCCCGCTGGTCGCGATCAAGGCCCCGGTTGTGATCAAGGCCATGGTTGATGCCGTGACGGCTGTTTTTGTCGTTGCGCGCGTTGGCGACATATTCATCCCCGTTTGTTTCGACATTCCGTGCGCGACCCTGAATGGAATGTCGTTGCTGTTCGTCCTGTCGGCCAGCCCTCAATCCGGCCGACAGGCGATTTCCCTGTTATCCCTGTTCCGGATCGGCTCCGTCTCCCAATGTATCGACCAACAAATCGAGCTGGCTCTGACAGTCATTTTCAATCAGTGCGACAGCCGCTTCATCCAGATTTTCGGGTGTGTTACCGAGCAGTACGAAATTCACCTCAACCGCTTGTGGAACATTGGAGCCGATTACCTGATATTTGGCACCACTGCTGAGCGGCGCTTCGGCCGTTGGCCATTTTTTCAGCGGATTGCCCTTCCGCCATTCGACCTCGGTCACATTGCCACCTTCAGGTTCGACGATGCTTGCGGTAGCCGATCCCGTATAATCTGGTCGCCACAAAACAAGCGTGTCCGGATTGGCGACGCAGAATTTACCGCCCCTCGTCACGTCGAGGAACCAAAGATTCGGGTTCTTCGGAGCTGCAGTGGCAACTTCCACACCCGCGCTCCGCACGGCTCCTGTCCGGGCCCGGCTGCTACCGCGATTGGTGATAAAGCGTTCCAGCCGTGCAGTTGTTGTCGCATTGGCACGTGTCGTACGGTTGAGCGAGAATGTCCCCGGTCCGCGAAGGACACGGGTTCCGGACTTGCTCAGAACAGTCACGGTATCCAGTGTCTTCAAGGTGATCCGGGCATTGCTGGCGAGTTTGGTGCCTGCAGGATAGCTACTGGCGGAGGGCCCGGTTGACCGAACAACCATATTTTGCGCGAGCGCTGCGCCGCTCAGACCAGCTGCCAGCATCACCGTCAGTGCCGCCTTGCCAAGAAATGTTGGGACATTTGCGGAAGAATCCGCGTTCTTCTTAACCGAGAGCATAGCTTTCTCCATGTTTTGTCTTTTCAAGTCGTTTTACCAGGTTGGCCAGGCCGAGATCTTCACCATATTGCTTGATCATCGCCCCGAGAGCCTGAGCTGCATTATTATCACCTTGCTGGTGTGCCGCTATGACCGCGGTCACTGCTGCCCGATCTTTCTCTTCCCAGTCTGGAACGGGTTCAAACACATCCACGGGTGTAGAGCGGCCGCGCAGTGTTATCCGGCCCATCGGGCGATACCAGTCGAGTCCCGTTTTCTCCATCGCTTCGCGGCTGACGAGAACTTTTGTTTCCAGCGCCTTGTTCGCGGCTTCAAGCCGGGCCGCGGTGTTCATGGCATCTCCCAGAGCGGTATATTGAATGCGGCCTTCACCGCCGAAATTGCCCACAATCGCATCGCCATAATGCATGCCGACCCGGGTGCGGCCAATCCGGGGTACGCCCTCGGGAACATTCTTCCGAAATTCTTCCCCGGCTTCGTAAAGGGCAAAGGCTGCCCGTGCAGCGCGTTCGCCGTCGTCGGGATATGCTATCGGTGCGCCCCAGAAGGTGACGAGGGCATCGCCGACAAATTTGTCGATGGTGCCGCCATATTCCAGCGCTACTTCGCTGAGCCGATCCAGATAGTCGTTCAGCAATTGCGCCACCATTTCGGGTTCGATTGCATGGGTCAGCTTCGTAAAGCCCTCCAGATCCGTGAAAACAGCAAAAATCTCGCGTTTTTCACCATGCAGGGCCAGTTTTTCAGGATCACGGAGAATCTCTCCGGCAATCGACTTGGGCAGATATTTCCCGAGCGCATTCTGGGCAAAACTGCGCTGTTTGGAATTGATCGTACGGGCGGCGGATCCGACCGAGGCATAGCCCAGCAGCCACCCCAGACCCCACCCGAAGGCGGGCAGCGTCAGCGTATCTATGCCGATATTGTGCAGCACGAACGGAAAGACCACGAAGAACAGGAATTGGCTGATCAGGATCAGTGCGATCTTGATCGAATTGCCGATCAGAACAGCGGACAAGCCGCCACAAGCCGCAACGATCAATGCCGCGGTCCACAGGGCCCAGGTAGGAATAGCCGCTGGCCGGTCATTATTCAGTAGCTGGGCCAGCATGTGCGCGTGGACTTCCAGTCCGATCATTGTATCCAGTTCTGCTGTCTTGTCAGTCAATTCCCCGGCACTATTTTCGGCGTTGTTTTCATCCTTGCTGTTGGCGATGGAACTGATCGGCGTCGCAAATCGGTCGCGATCAATAAAGTCTCCCCCAATCAGGACATATTTGTCCTTGATAAAGGTCGCGAGCATTTCTGCAGTAGCTGGATCTGCGAAGCGCTCTATGGAAAACTTGTCGAAGACCGGAATCTCGTCATTCACCGGATTGAAATAGCGAATCGCTCCCGAATAGTTGGCAAAAGCCGGATTGGGCCCGGTCATTGCAATCGCCAGAAACGGCGGCGAGCCCGGTGGGGGTGGGTTCCAGTACCGCTGCACTCCATCTCCGTCAGTTTCAAGGCGTATTGTCGTGGGGCGGACATTGCTGCCAGCAACTTCTGTCATCCAGTCGTCGAGAGATTTTTGCTGGGCATAAGTGATTTCGGGATTCGTCTCCGCTGAAGCATAAGCCAGATGTGTCGGTGTTTGCATCGACCGGAATGTCTGGATCAGGAGCGGATCATCCTCCTGGGGCATGTCAAACAGAATATCGATCCCGATCGACTTGGCTCCAGCGGCATCAATCGTTTCCAGCGATTGTGCCAAAATCGTTCGATCCACCGGTGACCGCTGACCCGTAAGTCGCAAGGTATCCTCGTCATAGACAATCAGCACAATGCGATCTTCTTTCTCCACCACCGGGGCGAAGACCGAGGCACGCAGGTCATAGAGTGCCCGTTCTGCGTCCTGGATTAAGGGTGTTTTCCAGCTCAACCCGGCAATTACTACAGCCAGTATCAGAAACAGCAGGGTAAAACCGAGGCGGACCGGACCCAGTTGCGCAAAAATCCGGCGGAGCGATTGCAGGGCACTCCGGGCTTCTTTTTCGACATCACGGCCGCCGTCGGCCGGGTCATGGGTGATCGCTTCATTGGCCACTATTTCAAGACATTATCCCGCGTGGAGTTGCCGTTGTCGGCACCATTGGCTGCGGTCTGTTCGCCCGGGAGGAACGGTCTTGCCCCGTCGCCGATAATCGCAAATCCTGACCAATAATAGGGATGCGATGTCACCGGATCATCCATCAGCTTGCGCTGGGATGTGCGGAGCGCCGTCGCCACGGACTGGCCCTGACCGTCTTCGAACAGGCCGCCGATCAGCCGTTCCGTGGCTTGGAAATCGTCCGGTGCGGGCCAGTGGCTGGCGAGAACCGAGCGGCTGCCAGCGCCGATGAAGGAGCGTACCAGGCCGTCCAGCGCCGTGCCGCCGCCACTGCTGACACCGGCTTCCCGCGTGACGGAGATGCTGGCCTTTCCTGCGGTATCACAGGCGGACAGAATGACGATGTCGGCATCCAGTTTGAGCTCGAATATCTCGTCAAAAGCCAAGAGGCCATCGGACTCAGACTCGCCGAAGGATGTCAGCAAGGCCGGTTTGGCTGGACAGGACGGATTCGGCGCTGTCACCAGACCGTGAGTGGCAAAATGCAATATGCGATATTCCGAAATATCGCCCTTTGCGAGAATGCGGTCGTCGGTAAAGGCTGTGCCGGTCAGCAATTCCGATCCGGATTGACCGATGATCGATCGTGCCTGACGCAGTTCGGCGTCTGAAATCGGCTTGTTCCACTCGCTGAGCGACCATTGGCAGCTCGCATCTGTTCCTTCGGCGTCCAGCCTGTCTTGGGCCACTCGGGCATCGGCGAGAACCGGATTGTTCTGGCCAAGGCCGAGATATTCCAGCTGTGCCGTGGATGCCGGCGCCAGCCGCGCATCGGTAAATGCCCGAGCGGAGACCGCTGTACTCACATTGGTGTTGCTGCCCAGCCAGTTGACGTCCGTAAAGTCGAACGGATCGCCGTCTGGCTCCCCAATCCGGGTCAGATAGCCGCTGACGGATGCATCATCAGCGACCAGCAGATTGATCGGCAAGCGCAAAAGCGCGCCGTCGGGTTCGAAAATCAGATGTTCGGTTGAAGCGAGGCGGGCTGCGACCGGTTCAAACAGGTCCTTGTACAAATCCCGTGCCGCTTCGATATCAAATGGATAGGTCACATATTGTCCGTTTTCGAGCGTCGAAATCGATGCGCGCAAATTGTCGACCTTGCTATCCAGCTGATTTTCCCGCAGATCCACCTGCCAGGCGCGGGCGTCATTCTGGTCCGCGTAAAACATGAAAATGTCCCCGCCGACGATCGCCATGCGCATGTAGGCTTCGTCCGCGTTCATGTTCGAGCGGAGATCTTCGAGGCTGATGAAGCGGCTGGCAACCGCACGATATTGCGGGAATTCCGCCAGCGCCACCTGAGTCAGCTGCTGGCTGCGTTCCAGCTGATCGATCTCCGTCGCCAGATCATTGCGCGCGCGCCGTACAGACGAGGTCTGCTCGACCTTGCCAAGAGAGGAAAAGCGTATCCGCAGCCGTTCAATATTGCGCGCCAGATTGGTGGATTGCCGGAACAGCCGGGCGGCTTCATCCGTCCCGCCGCTGAGTTCTCTGGCCAGCACGGCATTGGTTTCAGCAACACCCGGGCGGATCAGGATCTGGGTCGCCTTGAAAAATTCCTCTCCCGCGGCCGGATCGTCGGCGAGCAGACGGAAATAGGGCGCCAGCTGATTGTTGAGGCCCGTGACAGCATTGCGCTTGCCCAGCGAGCTGTCGACAACTTCGGCATAAATCTGACGGGCATCGTCCTGTCGACCCTGGCGCAAAAGGAACGAAGCGAGGCGGGCCTTGGCACCGTTGACCGACTTGGTTTCGGGATACTGGATGGACAGCAGTTCCAACCCGTCGCGCAACAGCTGCTCCGAACGTGCCGCATTGCCTTCCGCTTCAGCGATCAGGGCCAGTTCGGAGAGAACCTGGACCCGCAATCTGGTGATGGAGGTGACACGCCCGTCCCGAACCGCAATCGCCTGATTGTAGGCGGTGATCAGATTGTTCCGTGCAGAGTCCCGCTCGCCGCGGATACGCTGTGCAGTCCCCACAAGCTGCAAGGCCTGGGCATCGATGATTTCGGACCGTTCGCGATCGGTAAGTTTGAGATCGTCCGTGAAACCCAGCAAATTGGCAGTCCTGTTGCTGCCGTTGATGCGCGTGGAAATGGGCGAGGTGATCTCGAGGTTTTCGAGCAGTGCCTTTTCCTGTTCGGCTACGGCATCGACCGGGCGCATGATCAGCTCCACCGCTTCGTCAAACCGTCCCTGATTGAGCAGATGCATGCCCTGGAAATTCCGGCGCAGGCGCTGATTCACCGGATCGCTGGACGATACTGCCAGCGACTGTTCAAATAACCGCTCGGCCTCGGCAAATTCGCCGAGATTGGATTTCTGCAGGGCGCGGTTAATCAGATATTCTTCTGGGTCGATATCATCGCCCTTTTGACCGGCAGTGCGCTGCTGCAGTGTTTCGAAAAAGGCGGCTGCTTCGGCATAGTCACCGCTGAGATTTCGCCGATAACCCTCGGCCAATGCCTGTCCAGGTTGCAATGTAGAGGCCTGCACGCGCGCAAAGGCAAAAGGATCAGCGATGGAAGTCAGGGCGACATCGACCGAACCCTCGACAATCTCGTCGTTGATAATGGATTTGAGCGCCAGCAAAGTAGCACTATCATAAGCGGAAAGTCCTTCCGCAACATAGCTTGTGTTGCCGTCGCGGCCTTCGAATATGGAATAGGACACCGGTTCCGCAGAAAGCTGACACTGAGTCTGAGCAAATCCCCCCTCTGCGGTTCCAGATGATGTTTCGGGACACACCACCGGTTCCTGGCGATGGGGGGCGATCCGGGCGAGCAGCTGGTCGGATGGGGAACGGGAGGAATAGACATAGCCGACGGGTCTGGCCGAGTCCCGGCAGACAACCGCCCAGCTTCGGTCAAACATGGACTCCTTGGCCTTGTTGCTCAGGCTGCGGTCCTGCACCTGGCACAATATCCCGCCGCTCTTGCCGATCGGAAAGCTGTCTCTCAGCGTAACGGGAGTTCCCTGGGCTTGCGCAATAGTCGGGCTTGCGGCCAGCGCAGCAGCGATGCACAGCAGGCTTGCTTGTTTCAGACGGATCATGTTCCCCCCACAGGTTCTAGCCCTGTCTGACCCTTTGTTCAGACGGGCTTTTTTGCGACCCGGAAATAACCCTCAAAACCGACATAAGCGACGATTTCGAGTCTGGTATAGTAGTTTATCGACTCTGGAGGCAACTTGTCGGTGACAATTGTCACTATGCGGGACATTTTTGTAGAGAATCTTGACGGAAGCCCGGGGGTTTGCGTCAGTTGCGATGGTTAAAAGCCGCGAAACTCCACTGCTTCTCCCAGGGCTACCCGCGGGACGTGGAAATTGTTTATGGGGGCATCCGGGTTCCGATATCCGATCGCCATACCGCAAAAAAATATGTGATCGTCATCAATATTCAGCAATTCACGCATGTAGGAACCGTACATCGCCCAGATTTCCTGGGAACAGCTGTCGAGGCCTTCTTCACGTAGCAGCAGCATCACCGTTTGCAGCCACATGCCCATATCGGACCATTGCGGCGGGCCCATATATTTGCGGGTATAGGTAAATAGCTGCACCGGGGCGCCAAAACTGTCCCAGTTTTTTGCCATTTGTGCGAACCGGCCGGCCTTGTCGCCGCGTTCCAGTCCGATGCTGTCGAACATCGTCTTGCCGACCATCCGCCGTTGCTCTTCATAGCGCCCGTCCAGACCTTCGGGATAAATGGCATATTCATGGCCTTCACCCATAGGAGCGGTCGGAACCTTGGCCTTGATCGCATCGGTAACGCGGGTCAACTCGTCGCCGGTAATCACAACCGCGTTCCAGGGCTGGGTGTTCCCGCCGGATGGTGAGCGCTGCGCTGTTTCCAGCACCCGTTTGAGCACATCGAGATCGACAGGCTTGTCGAGAAACTGGCGCACCGATCGGCGCGATCTCACAGCTTCGGTTACGTTCATTCAGTTTTCCTCATCGAAAAGTCCCGCCAGCTGTTCAACCATCGTGCCGCCCAATTGTTCGGCATCCATGATCGTCACGGCCCGCTTGTAATAGCGCGTGACATCATGCCCGATGCCGATGGCAACAAGTTGTACCGGTGAGCGGCCTTCGATCCACTCGATGACCTTGCGGAGGTGGTTTTCCAGATAGGCGCCGTGGTTGACGGACAAGGTGCTGTCATCCACCGGTGCGCCGTCAGAAATCACCATCAGAATGCGGCGTTCTTCAGGCCGTCCGATCAGGCGGTTGTGGGCCCAGAGGAGGGCTTCGCCGTCAATATTTTCCTTGAGCAGACCTTCGCGCATCATCAGGCCGAGATTCTTGCGCGCGCGGCGCCAGGGCTCGTCAGCCTGTTTATAGATGATATGCCTCAGGTCGTTGAGGCGTCCCGGATTGGCGGGGCGATCGGCCGCCAGCCAGCTTTCCCGGCACTGCCCGCCTTTCCAGGCGCGGGTGGTGAAGCCCAGAATCTCGGTTTTGACACCACATCGTTCGAGCGTGCGTGCCATGATATCGGCGCTGATCGCGGCGATGCTGATCGGGCGTCCGCGCATCGAACCGCTATTGTCGATCAGCAAAGTGACGACTGTATCGCGGAAATCGGTTTCGCGCTCGACCTTGTAGGACAGGCTGTGTGCGGGATTGCTGACCACGCGGGCGAGACGGGCCGCGTCGAGCATGCCTTCCTCCTGGTCAAAATCCCAGCTGCGATTTTGCTGCGCCATGAGACGCCGTTGCAGGCGGTTGGCCAGTTTGGTCACCGCGCCCTGCAAGCTGGTCAGCTGCTGGTCCAGAAAAGCGCGCAACCGAACCAGCTCGTCGTCGTCGCACAATTCGGTAGCGGCGATGACCTCGTCATATTTTTCCGTCCAGGGCGTGTAATCGAATCCGGGCGGCAAGTCGGACATGGGGCGGTTGGGGCGCACCGGCATCATGCCTTCGTCGCCGGCATCCCCCATTTCCTCTTCCGCGCCTTCTTCCAGCTCTTCGGCATTTTGTTCGCTTTCGCTGTCCTGCGCGTCGTCCTCCGATTGTTCCGAACGCATGTCCTGCTGGCCCTGATCGCCGGTCGCCTCTTCATCGGCGCCGTCATCTTCCTGGTCTTCGCTGTCGTCGTCGCTGTCGTCCTCATTATCGTCGGCATCGGCCGGGTCATCATCGCTGCTAATGAGATTGAGATGTTCGAGCAGCTGCGTCGACAGCTTTGCAAAACTGTCCTGGTCGTCCAGCGTCAGGTTCAGTCCATCAAGGTCCGCACCGGCGCTTTCCTCGATCCACTCGCGGAGCATGTCGAGGCCTTTGACCGTCCCTTCAGGGGGCGCTTCGCCGGTCAGTTTCTCTCGAGCGAGAAGGGCCAGAGCGGTGGAAATCGGCACCTCGTCGCGATTTTGCGCGCGGGAAATGGGATCCGACCGCATGCGCATTTCCAGCGCCGCGTCCAGATTGCGATGGACACCCATCATATTGCGTGAGCCCAGTGCGTCGGTCCGCACCTGTTCGAGCGCATCGAAACAGGCCCGCGCGACCGGTTCCTGCGGTGCATTCCGCCTGTGGCTGGCTTCGTCATGGTAACGCAGTTTCAGTGCAAAACTGTCGGCAAATCCTCTTGCCTCCGCAACCTGATCGGGGGGAAGGTCCCGGGCCGGCATGGGGACCTTGAGATGCTGACCCGACTGGGAAGGCGCTTCCGCCGTATAGGCCAGCTCGACTTCCGGCTCATGCGCCATTGCGCGCGCAGCGCCGCCGAGCACATCTTTCAGATCATCAAGTTTGGAACGGTCTGCCATGGAAGAGAAAGCCATAAGCGGAAAGGGAGCGGGAATCAAAGCGATAAATTGATCGATTTTGACAGGGGATCCGCGGCCGGACAGTGGTCTTGGGTGTCAGTCTATTCGTCCGTTCGCTGCTCGATGCGGACACCGTCGCCGTCAAAATTTAGATCGACAGGAATTCCGCCCAATTCAGTGCGCAACGTCACCCCGTCCTCTCCCCGGATGCGAAGTTCCGCATCTCCCAGATCAATCGGGATATCCGGTAAATCAGCGGGATCCGGGATGTCCAGTGGCCGCACCGGACCTTCCGGATCCGGTTTGGGGTCAGGCCGGACGTCGCGAGCGGGGGCCTTATCCAGTACCGCCTGCCGCATGAAATCGCGCCAGATACGGGCTGGCATGCCACCGCCTTGTACGCCTTCCAGCGGGCTGTTGTCGTCATTGCCAACCCATACCCCCACAACCAGGTCTTCGGCATAACCAACGAACAGTGCATCGCGATTATTCTGGCTGGTGCCTGTCTTGCCATAATTGGCAATGGACAGCTGGGCATTGCGGCCGGTTCCATCATTGACCGCGTTGCGCAGCATGTCTTCCATCCGCTCGTGCGTGCTGTTGCCATAGCGCCCGGGCCAGTCGAACAGCCAGTCGGACCAGCTGTCTTCCTTCTGAAACGCATAGGGTTTGACCGGCCAGCTGTTGCCGGCGAGCCCGGCATAGGCGGCGGTCAGTTCCAGCAGGGTCATGGTTGACGTACCGAGCGCGAGGCTGGGATCATCTTCTGCCAGCGGAGATGTTACACCCAGATTCCGCGCTTCCTGGATCACGGCTTCGTCCCCCAGTTGTCCGAACAACCGGACGGCGGCGACGTTGCTGGACTTGGCAAAGGCTTCCTTCAGGCTGATCGTTCCGGCATATTTGTCTCCGGCATTTTTCGGCAGATATCCACCTTTGGTGATCGGGCTGTCGTCCACCGGATCATCCGGCATCATGCCGGAACGGAGCGCGGCGAGCCAGACGAACAGCTTGAAAGTCGATCCTGGCTGGCGTCGGGCCTGCGTCACGCGATTAAAGGCCGACTCCTTGTAATCCCGGCCACCGATCATGGCGACCACTTCGCCATCCGGCCGCATCGCCACCAGGGCCACCTGTGCCTCACCCAGTGGCGCGCGGCTGATCACACGTCGGCCGATTTCCTGCAATTGGGCGTCGAGAGTGGTGGTCAGCGTAAGTTTCTCATAACTCATGTCGGTCATTTTGCGCGCCCTCGGCATGGCCCAGTCGGCGAAATAGGTCCCCGTCGGCACTCTGCTGCGGGTGCGGACGTCGAGCACCGGGAGGGGCAGGCGGTTTGCTTCCGCCGCATCCATAAAGTCGGCATTGATCATCGCAGACCGAACCAGTTCGAAGCGTTTGGCCGCGCGCTCCGGATTGCGGGTCGGGGCGAGCCGGGAAGGGGCCTGAACCAGCCCGGCCAGCATCATCGCCTGCTCGGGTTTCAGGTTTTCCGGCTTGCGGTAATAATAATGAAGCGACGCGGCGCGCAGGCCATAAACATTGTCGCCAAAATAGACATTGGACAGATAGCGTTCGAGGATTTCATCCTTGGTCAGCCAGGTTTCCAGCCAGAACGCAATCAACATTTCCCGGGCCTTGCGGGTCAGGCTGCGTTCCGGCGTCAGGAATGTCAGCTTGGCCAGCTGCTGGGTGATCGTGCTGCCGCCCTGTTTCATTCCGTTCCCGGTGGTGTTGCTCCATAACGCTCTGGCCAGCCCGCGCGGATCGACGCCCCAATGAGAGTAGAAGCGCCGGTCCTCGATTGCGAGAAACGCGTTAACGACATGGTCAGGCAGGGTTTCGGTGTCGACGGGCTCATCGACCACCGCGCCATTGCGGGCAATTGGTTGCCCGTCCGATGTCAGCAACGTGATTTGTGGCGGTGCAATCGGTTCGAGTGATTTCGAGAGGGGAGCGGTGATCGCCAGCCAGCCGATGAGCAGGATGAACAGGAGCAGAAATGCGGCCAGTCCCCGACTGAACCACCACCATTTGCCGCGCCGCTTTTTCCTGAGGTGGGGAAATGCCTCCTTGTCCGGCCACATGGGCTCGCCATTGGGCGGATAATATTCGGTTTGCACCGTCGCCTTGTTGCGAAACGGCCAATACCATCTTCTGCGGGTGGTCATGGGGGCGACGGGATCAAGCATGCTCTAACTGTATTAACAATATAATACGCCAATGGCGAGCCCAAAAATTGACCCCTTTTGATCTGGCTCAATGCAGTGGGTTGCTGAGTTGGCAACATAGCGAGGAACGGAGAGGCCGTTCGGAACGCGAAAATACAAGGAGCAATGCATGTCACACACACCTCACGAACTCGCGGATGAGTTTCCCCATGCCGCTGATATCCTCCATGAACTGAAATGCGAAAACGCGCATTTTCAGGCTCTTTCGGAACAATATCACCAGACAAATCGCGAGATTCACCGGATCGAATCGGGGGTTGATGCGGCCTCGGACATGCGGACGGAAGACCTTAAAAAGCAGCGGCTCTCGCTGCTCGACCAGATAGGCGAGTTGATTGTCGCATCGGCGGTATGAGCCCGTCAAACGGTAGCGCAATCCAAAAACCGGAGCATGCGAATGAGTGAAATATACAACACACCTCTGGCGCCCGTACGACACGCGCTGGTTCAGCGATCCGAGGAGTTGCAAAAGCGTCTCGGCAGAGTTGAGAACGAACTGTCCAGCACACATAGCAAGGGATTTGCGGAGCAGGCGACCGAACGCGAGCAGGATGAGGCGCTGAGCGGTCAGGAACAGGTGTTCGTAAAAGAACTTGCCCAGATCAAGGCCGCGATCGCGCGGATTGATGACGGGACTTATGGACAGTGTACGGCATGTGGTCAGGACATATCGCCGCGGCGGCTGGAAGCGCAGCCCGAAGCCCCGAATTGCATGTCCTGCGCCGCCTGATCAGGCAGCCACAACGCTTTCGGGCAGTTCTTCGCCAAACACGCGCTGATAATATTCGGCGACCAGCATCCGCTCGGCTTCGTCGCATTTGTTGAGGAAGCTGAGCCGGAATGCGAATCCGACATTGTTGAAAATGGCGGCATTCTGTGCCCAGCTGATGACTGTCCGCGGGCTCATCACGGTCGAAATATCGCCGTTTACAAAACCCTGGCGCGAAAGATCAGCGACCTTGATCATGTTCTCGACCGTCTGGTCATCCGTGTCCGGAACCTTGGAGAGGATGACCTTGGCTTCCGTCGCGGCAGGCAAATAGTTCAGCGTGACGACAATGTTCCAGCGGTCCATCTGGCCCTGGTTGATCTGCTGGGTGCCATGATACAATCCGCTGGTATCGCCAAGGCCAACCGTGTTGGCGGTCGCAAACAGGCGGAAATTCGGATTCGGGCGAATGACGCGATTCTGATCGAGCAGGGTCAGCTTGCCTTCGGCTTCCAGAACACGCTGGATCACGAACATCACGTCCGGGCGACCGGCGTCATATTCGTCGAACACCAGTGCCGTCGGAGTCTGCAGCGCCCAGGGAAGGAGACCTTCCCGGAACTCGGTAACCTGCTGGCCATCCTTGAGCACAATTGCATCCCGGCCGACCAGATCGATCCGGCTGATATGGGCGTCGAGGTTGATCCGGATGCAGGGCCAGTTGAGCCGTGCGGCGACCTGTTCGATATGCGTCGATTTGCCGGTGCCGTGAAAACCCTGGACCATGACCCGGCGATTGAATGCGAATCCGGCAAGGATCGCAGCAGTGGTGTCCTGATCGAACACATAGGATGGGTCGAGATCCGGAACCCTTTCATCCTTCTCGCTGAACGCAGGGATTTGCATGTCGAGATCGACGCCAAAGGTTTCACGCGCGTCAACGGTCTGGTCCGGTGCGTCCAGTATGGTTTCGCCACTGCCATCGGGATGGGTGTTTGGTATGTCAGTCATTTTTGTCCTTCGTGCACTTCGGCTTCCCCTAGGAAAAGCAAAAAGCCGGAGCCACTATCTAAAATCCGGTGATTCCTTTAGCTGCGTATAGGCCGCGATCACATCTGCCAAGTGTTTCTCGTGACTTCTGTCGCCGCCATTGCGGTCGGGATGATATTTGCGGACCAGTTCGGAATAGCGCCGCCGGATATCGCCGCGCCCCGCTTCCTCGCCAAGCCCTAACGTCCTGAGCGCATCCTGATCCGCCTTGCTGATCGCCGGCCCCGAATTTTTGGGTCGGAAAGTGTTGGCAGCAAATCTGGCACCTATCGCATCCAGAGGATCGGTAAAATCGGCCCAGGCCGGACCCGCCGTTGGTCCGGCGTCATAGATTCGCCGGTTGCTGTCCCAGCCGTGAATGGGGTGCTGTTCGCGAAACACCTGGTCCTGATCCATGCCGGCGAAATAGTCATAGCCCTGATTGAACTCGCGGACATGGTCGAGACAAAGCCAGCGATATTCGCCCGGTCCGTCATAGCCATGGCGCGCGCCGTAAATCGGGGGTGCCCGAAACTCTCCGGGTTTCTCGCACCCCTCGACAGCGCAGGTCCGCCCTTCGGTTTCCACACGGCCGTGGAAACGGTTGGGCTTTTTCCTTTTGGGGCGGGCTGAGGGCAAGAGAATATCCGGACAGGGCTGGGGCAGTTACTGGTCGCAAACAGGCGCGAAGCTTCTATATAGGCAGGATGGAAACAGAATCAAAAGGCCCGGTGGCCATGGAAATCGAACAACGACTTCAGGCGGCGCTCGCCCCGGAAAAACTGCATGTCATCAATGACAGTGCGAAACATCATGGGCATGCTGGCGATGACGGTAGCGGCGAGTCACATTTCACGGTGGAAATCACCTGCGCCGCCTTTGCCGGCCAGTCCCGGCTGAACCGGCAGCGGATGGTCAACAAGGCGCTCGGAGACCTGATGCGGGAGAAGGTGCACGCCATGGCCATCAAGGCACGGGCACCTGGCGAATGACTGACGGATCGAAGATTGAAAAGGTTCGCCTCATGGACGCCTTTGCCAGTTTCTCGGATCACTGGTCACCGAAAGTTGCTGGTGATATCAATGATATGCAGGTCAAATTGGCCAAGTTTTCGGGCAAGTTTGACTGGCATCATCATGAGGATGAGGACGAGCTGTTTCTGGTTGTTTCCGGAACCATGCGCATGGGGCTGCGCACGGGAGATGTGGATGTCGGTGAGGGGGAATTCATCATCGTTCCGCGCGGTGTCGAGCATCGCCCCGAGGGACTGAATGGGGAATGCCATGTTCTGCTGCTGGAACCAAAAACGATCCTCAATACCGGCAATGTCGTGACGGAAAAAACCGTGTTGCAGCCGGATCGACTCTAGGCGGAGTGCGCTTCCACCCGGTCGATGCCAAATTCGCTGCGGATCTGGGTCACCGGGACATCCAGATAGCGCTGATATTCATTCCACGGCCACTTGCGTTTGAGTTTGCGGGCGTGAAAGGCGATCCGGACCGCCTGCGGCAGGGAAGCCAATGTAAGTGCCACCAGTTTGGGCCAGCCAAATTCATCGACCAGTTCCTGCTGTTCGGGCAGATCAAAATATTTGCGCAAGTCGGCAAATTTGGCGTCGGTGCCAAACAGGGTCCAGATGTCGGCCATGGTTTCCTGACGAATGGATGTATCGAGCCCGAACAGGACATGGATGACGTCGTGGCGGTCCAGCAAGTCCCGGGAATCCGGTCCCGCAGCGGCAAATTTTCCGTCGATTCCGGCATCGGCACGGAACCGCTCCAGCGCATCGCGCAGGGGCAAATCCGGGTGTGTTTGGTGGGAGGAAAGAAACGCTACTGACATGGATGTACATTAGCTGAAATCAGCCTGAAATGCAAGCTATCCCAGCCATTTCACCCATGCACCATGGGCATGCGCTTCGCCCAGTTTTACAGGCTCTCCATTGCCCGGCCAATGCCGGACGATGAGCTCGTGGCGATAGGTTTCGCGATTGGCCTCCAGTGCGAGCCATGCCAGAGGGCGCTCCGCTGTCGCCGTTTCGCCTGCTGCTTCCATAGCTGTCCGGATGCGCTTGCGACCGGCTTTCGGGATATATTGCCAGACGATCGAATGGACGAGCACACGCGTCACGCCCGGCTCCTGTGCCTTTCCGAGCTGGGCTTCCATCCAGTCATCTGCACTGCTGCTTTCCAACAAAGGTGCCTGCTCCCGAATCATCGCGACACCGGCCTCCATTCTTTCAAAGCGCTGCGTGTGCTCCGGCCAGATATAAGCTGTAAGCCGCCGCGCCTGCGCCGGATCGCCCAGGTCCACAGGCGCAATGTCACACCCCCGGATGGACTCGAATGCAAAAGGCAAATCCGGCGGCGGGGGGCCGTCCCATTCGGGCTTGAACGACATGGGAGAATTGGTGGGTCCAATAGAAATACCTGATAAATCATAATGATAACGATCAATCATCAGATTGAGTCCGGCACTGGATCCGATTTCCAGCAGCTCAAAACGCGGTGACAATCCGGCCGCTGTCAGCCATAACAGGCCGGCGATGTAGGAAGAGGAGCGCCCGGCTTCATTTGTCTGTGGCGGAGAATTGAGCCAGGGCAGCAATTGTGCTTCGTCACTGGCGATGGTGGCGGCCACGATTTCTTCTGCCCGGTCAGCGGCTTCGCTGTCGCCTTCATAAATGGCGGACAGGTCCTTGTGTTGCCCGGCCAGGTGGAGGGCATGAAATCCGCCGGCTACCCGCAGCGGCAGGGCATCGGCCAGCGGATTGCCGTCCCATTCCAGGACCCGGCGTCCCAGTTCCGTCGCCGGATCAACAGCATTGATAATGGCTTCGACCATCCGACCGGTGATCGGGGCACCATTGGACCGGCAATATGCGACCTGGTTGGCAAAGGCCGCGCGAACCTGTTCTTCGTTCGACATATTGTCCTTTCTCCATTGCCCTTTTTGCAGCACAGCATTAGAGCGCGCATCTATGGCCGAACCGCTGATCTTTGCAATCCCCAAGGGGAGAATATTGGACGAAGCCCTGCCGCTGCTTGCCAGCGTCGGGATCACGCCCGCGGGCGAGTTTTTCGACAAGGCGAACCGTTCGCTGATGTTTGCAACCAATCACGCCCATATTTCGATCATCCGTGTCCGGGCGTTTGATGTCGCCACATTTGTTGCTCATGGCGCGGCCCAAATCGGTATTGTCGGTTCGGATGTGATCGAGGAATTCGACTATAGCGAGCTCTACGCGCCGGTGGATCTGGGCATCGGACGCTGCCGCCTGTCGGTCGCCCAGCCGAAGGATGACGCGGACCGGGTCGGCAACGTCTCGCATCTCCGAGTCGCGACCAAATATCCGAACCTGACCAGCCGCTATTTTGAATCCAAAGGCATCCAGGCGGAGTGCGTGAAGCTGAATGGCGCAATGGAACTCGCGCCATCGCTGGGCCTGTCTCGCCACATTGTCGATCTGGTGGAATCCGGGAGCACACTGAAAGCAAACAATCTGGTCGAAACCGATCGTATTCTCGATATTTCCGGCCGTCTGGTTGTAAACCGTGCTGCCTACAAGATGCGCAGCGCGGAGCTGACCCCGCTGGTTCAGAAATTCCGCGAAATGGCTGGACAAGCCTGATGCCCTTGCGTCTGTCCACATCTGATCCCGGGTTTGAGGCGGCTTTTGATGCGCTGGTCAATGCCCGGCGTGAGAGCGATGCCGATGTTTCGGCGGATGTGACGGCCATCATTCGGGACGTGCGGGACAATGGAGATGCCGCTCTGGCACGACTGACCCAAAAATTTGATGGTCATGATCCCGAATTTACCGGCTGGCAGATCACGCCACTGGAATGCGAGGCGGCGCTCGAAAACCTCGATCCCAACCTGCGCATTGCGCTGGAACTCGCGGCACTCCGTATCCGCGATTATCACGAGGGGCAAAAGCCCGACAACCGCGACTATCGCGATGATGCCGGTGTACGTATCGGTGCGCGCTGGAATGCGGTCGAACGGGCTGGCATTTACATCCCCGGTGGCCGGGCGGCCTATCCGTCGTCGGTTCTGATGAACGCGATTCCGGCGAAGGTTGCTGGCGTGGGCCGGGTGATCATGGTGACGCCGACGCCGGGTGGAGAAGTCAATCCGCTGGTCCTCGCCGCCGCACAGATTGCCGGCGTGGATGAAATCTGGCGAATTGGCGGTGCGCAAGCTGTGGCGGCCCTGGCTTACGGAACCGACAAGATAACGCCAGTGGATGTCGTAACCGGCCCCGGCAATGCCTGGGTCGCGGAAGCGAAGCGCCAAGTTTATGGGGTCGTTGGTATAGACATGGTTGCCGGACCTTCCGAAATCGTGGTCGTGGCCGACGGTCAGAACAATCCCGAATGGATTGCGGCGGATCTGCTGTCACAGGCCGAACATGACCCGACCAGCCAGTCGATCCTGTTCACTGACGACACGTCCTTCGCTGATGCTGTGGCCCAAGAGATTGAAGCACAGCTCAGGGATGTGAAGACTACCCAGACAGCAACCGCCAGCTGGCAGGATAATGGGGCGATAATCGTCGTCGACCGCCTGGAAAAGGCGATACCGCTCGTCGACCGTCTTGCGGCCGAACATCTCGAACTGGCGGTGGACGACCCGCAGAGCCTGTTCAACAAAGTGCGCCATGCGGGTTCCGTCTTCCTTGGCCGCCACACACCGGAAGCGGTCGGGGATTATGTCGCTGGCCCCAATCACGTCTTGCCAACCGGACGCCGTGCGCGTTTCTCCTCGGGTCTTTCGGTAACCGACTTCATGAAACGCACCAGTTTCCTGGAATGTGACGAGAGCTCGCTAGCAAAAATCGGACCTGCTGCTGTTGCGCTCGCCGAAGCGGAAGGGCTGCCTGCCCATGCCGCCAGTGTTCAGAAAAGATTGATAAAATGACCGCAAAATCCGCCTCCCGTTCCGCTGCCCGGCTGGCTGCTGTCCAGGCCCTGTTCCAACTCGATATGGAAAAGACCCCGGTCCCGCGTCTGCTCAGGGAATTTCACGAACATCGTCTCGGCGCAGAGATTGAGGATGATCAATATCAGGAGGCAGAGGTCGCGTTTTTCGATGATCTCGTCACCGGAGTGGATGAAAAACGCGACGAAATTGACGCGCTGATTACCGAAAAACTGGCATCCGGCTGGTCTGTGGGGCGTCTCGACAAAACCATGTTGCAAATTCTGCGCTCAGGGAGCTTTGAATTACTGGTGCGGGAGGATGTTTCGACCGCAGTCGTCATCGACGAATATGTCGACGTTGCCCATGCCTTTTTTGACCAGAAGGAAAGTGGCTTCGTCAACGGACTTCTCGATGCAATTGCCAAAAAGGTGCGTGGCTGACATATTTCCCGTGCCTTCCGGCAAGGGGAATGGTTTTGTTAGTATCTGATGTGGGGCACATCCTTTTGTATTTAAGGGGCCCAATTGACTGAGCTAGAATTTATTGACCAGCTGCAGAAGCTGGCCACTCATCCTGCCGCACGCGGACTATGTGACGATGCGGCCGTTATTCCCTTTGGTCGCCACAAGCTGGTCATGACCCACGACATGCTGGTGGAGGGCGTGCATTTCCTGCCCGAAGCCGATGCCGCGGATGTGGCGTGGAAGCTGGTCGCGGTCAATTTGTCCGACCTCGCCGCCAAGGGCGCCAAGCCGATGGGCGTGTTGATGGGCTATAGCCGCAGCGATGATGATATCTGGGACGCCGCCTTTGTCCGGGGTCTGAAAGAGGTCCTGGCCCATTTCTGCGTGCCATTGCTCGGCGGGGACACGGTGTCCTCTGGCGAGAATGGGCGCCGGACCATGGGAATGACCGCTTTCGGCGAAGCGCGGGGGCATATCGTGCCGGCGCGCTCCGGTGCCGCGCCGGGACACAGTATCTATGTCACCGGCCATATCGGCGATGGCTGGGCGGGGCTGCAGCTGGCGTCGGGCCAGGCGCAGGCCGCCGATTTCGAGATTTCGGCCGCGCTCCTGAAAGCGCATAACCGCCCTCGTCCCAGACTGGACGACGGCCGGGCCTTGTCGCCGCTTGTCAGCAGCATGATGGACATTTCGGATGGCCTGTTGCTTGATGCCTCGCGGATCGCCGAGGCAAGCAACGTCTGCCTGGAAGTAGATCTGGATCTGGTTCCACTGTCCGAGCCGTTTGTTGCGGTGTTTGGAAACAGCGAGGATGCGCGCATGAAAGCGGCGACCGGGGGGGATGACTATCAGCTCCTTCTCACTGCCAGTCCCGAAACGGTATTGCCCACAAAACTGACAAAAATCGGGCAATGCCGAGCCGGCTCGGGCGTTTCGCTGGTTCAGAAAGGAGAGGAGGTGGGGTTGCCCTCTTCACTGGGCTTTGTCCACGCCTGACTGTCCGACAAGATTTCTGGCATTGCAGCTTGGGCTGACCTTGCGGTAAACGGTGAAAATCAGGGGTTGCACCCCTTGTGGTTCCCGCCCTATACGCTTGCCGGTCAGCGTCCCGATCAACGGGGCGTTTTGTTATAAAGAACGCAGGGGGAGCGCAGCAAATGACTGTTGTCACCATTTCAATTTTATGTGGCTTTTTGGCCGTCTTGTACGGTTTCATCACCAGCCGCCAGGTGCTTGGGGCACCGGCAGGCAACGAGAAAATGCAGGAAATTTCCGGCGCGATTCAGGAAGGGGCGCAAGCCTATTTGAATCGCCAATATACCACTATCGGCATCGTCGGTGTGGTTGTTGCTGTTGTGGTCGGCCTGTTTCTCGGCGCGATTTCCGCCATCGGTTTCGTCATCGGCGCGGTTCTATCGGGTGTAGCTGGCTATATCGGCATGAACATCTCGGTGCGCTCCAACGTCCGGACTGCGCAGGGTGCGAGCGATAGTCTGCAAACCGGCCTGACCGTGGCGTTCCGCGCCGGGGCCGTGACTGGCATGCTGGTCGCTGGCCTCGCTTTGCTGGCTATCTCGATCTTCTACTGGGTGCTCACCACGCAAATGGGACTTGCTCCCAATGACCGCATTGTGATTGACGCACTGGTGGCTCTGGCCTTTGGCGCTTCGCTGATTTCGATCTTCGCCCGTCTCGGCGGTGGTATCTTCACCAAGGCCGCTGACGTTGGTGCCGACCTGGTTGGCAAGGTCGAAGCCGGTATTCCGGAAGATGATCCACGCAACCCGGCGACGATTGCCGACAATGTGGGTGACAATGTTGGCGACTGTGCCGGCATGGCAGCTGATCTTTTCGAAACCTATGTCGTGACTGTCGGGGCCACCATGGTGCTGCTGGCGCTTCTGGTTGGCGATCTGGTGGGTGCCGACATGCTGGGCAACCTGATGGCTCTTCCGCTGATCATTGGTGGCGCGTGCATCATCACCTCGATCATCGGCACCTATATGGTCCGTCTCGGCGGTGGCACCAACATCATGGGTGCGCTGTACAAGGGCTTCATCACTACGGCGGTGCTTTCAATACCGGCGCTCTACTATGTGACTTTCCGGACGCTTGGCGACATGAATACCGTGATCGGTGTGGGTGTTGACGGAGCGGGCGGCTTTACCGGCATGGACCTGTTCTGGTGCATGATGGTGGGTCTGGCGGTTACCGGCCTGATCATCTGGATTACCGAATATTACACAGGTACCAACTATCGCCCGGTTCGCTCGATTGCGAAATCATCGGAAACGGGTCACGGGACCAACGTGATCCAGGGTCTGGCGATCAGCCTGGAATCGACCGCTTTGCCGACGCTGGTTATCGTCATCGGCATCATCGTGGCCTACCAGCTGGCTGGCCTGATCGGCCTCGGCTTCGCGGCAACCTCGATGCTCGCACTGGCAGGCATGGTTGTGGCGCTCGATGCCTATGGCCCTGTCACCGATAATGCTGGCGGCATCGCCGAAATGTCTGGTCTCGACGAAAGTGTGCGCGACAAGACCGATGCGCTCGACGCCGTAGGTAATACGACCAAGGCCGTGACCAAGGGCTATGCCATCGGGTCCGCGGGTCTGGCCGCTCTGGTGCTGTTCAGTGCCTATACGGCCGATCTGGCGATCTTCTTCCCGAACCTCGAAGTCAGCTTCAGTCTGGAAAATCCCTATGTGATTGTCGGCCTGCTGCTGGGCGCCTTGTTGCCCTACTTGTTCGGAGCCATGGGCATGACTGCAGTTGGCCGCGCGGCCGGTGACGTGGTTGTCGACGTGCGGGATCAGTTTGCCAAGGACAAGGGCATCATGGACGGCACGTCCCGTCCCGATTATGCCCGGACCGTGGATCTGGTGACCAAGGCGGCGATCAAGGAAATGATCGTTCCTTCACTGCTTCCGGTGCTGGCACCGATCATCGTCTATTTCGCAATCACTTTGGTAGCCGGTCAGGCCAACGGCTTTGCCGCACTCGGTGCCTTGCTGCTGGGCGTGATCGTCGGCGGCCTGTTCGTTGCCCTGTCGATGACAGCTGGCGGCGGTGCATGGGACAATGCCAAGAAATATATCGAAGACGGCAATCATGGCGGCAAGGGCAGCGAAGCCCACAAGGCAGCCGTGACCGGAGATACGGTGGGTGATCCCTACAAGGACACCGCTGGCCCGGCCGTGAACCCGATGATCAAGATCACCAATATCGTGGCATTGCTGCTGCTCGCTGCTCTGGCGCACGGTGCGATGTGATCTGACCATCATATTGGTTTGAACAAACCCCGCCGGAAGCGATTTCGGCGGGGTTTTTCTTTGCGTCGCAGTCCCCGAAACCCGCCAATCTGCGTTAATCGGATATTACCCATTTTCCGGTAGCTCCAAAGTCTGAAAAAATGTGCATTTTGGGGCAGCAACACAATGGATGCAGGCGGGTTTCAGGTCAGATCGGAAGCGGCGGACATGTTCGCCCATGATGATCGCGTTTGCCTGATTTCATCAGCCACTGCCGAATTGCGTCCGATTGCCGAGATTGATGGCGCTCTGCGCCCGGCCTGGCGCAAGCTGGCTGGACTGGCCTCGGAGCCCAATGTTTTTCACGAACCATGGCTGCTGGAGCCGGCCCTTCGGCATTTCCGGACAAATTCCGACCTGCACATGTTCCTTTTCTGGGCGGGTGTTCCGGACAGGACCGACCTGATCGGCTTGTTGCCAGTGGGTCCCAGCAGGCGATTTGGCCGCTGGCCCGTTCCGCATGTCCAGAACTGGGTGCATCATAATTGCTTCCTGGGCACGCCGCTGATCCGCAAGGGGTTTGAGAACCAGTTCTGGACGGCGCTGTTTGACGAACTCGATAACGCATCCTGGCCCGGCTTTTTCCATATTAATGGCCTCACGATCGGCGGTCCGATCGACGACGCTATGCGGGCGGTGTGCGCCCGTCAGAAGCGGCGTTGCGATCTGGTGCACAGTGAAGTGCGGGCCTTGCTGCACAGCGACCTGGATCCGGACAGCTATTATACCGGCACGGTGCGCGGCAAGAAGCGCAAGGAATTGCGGCGTCAGGAGCGACGGCTGGCTGACCTGGGGAAATTGCAGGTCGCGCGACATGAGGACGCGGCTGATCTCGACCGCTGGATCGACGAGTTTCTGGCGCTGGAACGCCGCGGCTGGAAGGGCCGGCAAGGCTCGGCGCTGGACAGCTGGGCAGAAACGCGCCTTTTCTTCAAGGAAAGTTTGCACGGCGCTGCTACGTCCGGGCAACTTCAGCGCCTGGACTTGCGCCTCGATGGCAAGCCACTGGCCATGCTGGTGATCTTTCTGTCGGGGGAGGGCAGTTTCTCGTTCAAAACCGCTTTTGACGAAGACTATGCCCGCTATTCGCCCGGTGTCCTGATTCAGCTGGAGAATCTGAAGATTCTGAACAATCCGGAAGTCGCATGGATGGACAGCTGCGCGGCAGAAGATCATCCGATGATCGATAGCCTGTGGTCCGAAAGGCGTCATGTCGGGCGCTTTTCGGTGGAACTGAAGGGCCTGTCACGCACCGCTTTGTTTCGGGGAGTGCGCCTGGGCGAAGACATCATGGCGCAGATCAAGGGTCGCAAAGTCACGGATCCGGCAGGGGACAGCACATGAACCAGATTTCCTCTCCCGACCAGTTCCAGCGTCAGGTTTTCGATGGCGAGACCCGTGACCGCTTTGCCGCATGCTATCCGGAACAGCCGCAGGTGCTGGACCATCATCTGGCGGAACATGACTTGCTGACGCTGGACGCGCTGGCGAAACTGGGCACATCGCTTCCACCAGCGAGCGTCGAATTTAATCCCGGGGATCTGCCGGTCGGCATTGCGCCGGAAGATGTTCCGAGCAATGGCATGTCCATCGCTGACACGATCCTGATGATCGAGAATTCGGCGAGCTGGGCCGTGCTCAAGAATATCGAGCAGGTCCCGGAATATGAAGAGCTGTTGATGGCGCTGCTGCAGGAAATCCGGCCCTTGCTCGAAGCCCGGACCGGCAAGATGCTCAAACCGCAGGGGTTCATCTTCGTGTCGTCACCGGGTGCCATAACACCCTATCATTTCGATCCGGAACACAATATCCTTCTGCAGCTGCGCGGAGAAAAGTGGATGACCACCTTTCCAGCCGGAGATCCCCGCTATGCCCCCGATGAAGTGCATGAAGGCTATCATCTCGGGGGGCATCGCAATCTCGTCTGGCAGGACGCATTCGCGGCCGAAGGTACACGGCACCACCTGACGCCCGGCAAGGCGATTTTCGTGCCGGTCATGGCCCCGCATTTTGTCCGCGTCGGCAGCGCCACGCACAGCATCTCGCTATCGATCACCTGGCGCAGCGACTGGAGCTTTGCAGAAGCGGATGCGCGGGCGCTTAACGGGTGGTTGCGAAAGCGGGGATTTTCGCCACAGGCACCCGGGCGTTACCCCATGCAGAACCGAACGAAAGCCCTGGCCTGGCGAGTGCTTCGGAAGATCGGGCTTGGTTAGCGACAATCGACGCCTTAGAGTCCGTGCATGATCATCATCACCGCCACTATCTCCACCACTCCACCCGATCGTGAAGCCATCATTGCGCTTTGTGCTGAGCACAGCGCGCGGTCACGGGCGGAACCGGGCTGTATCAGTCACCACATCCATGCGGACTGCGAAGACCCGTCTCGGCTGTTTTTCCATGAGGAATGGCTGGATGCAGCGGCTGTTGCCGCACATTTCGCGAAACCGGATGCGCGGGACTTTGTGAGACAGCTAACGGCTCTGGCCGGGCACCGGCCGGACATGCAGATCTATCAGGCGAAGGCGATTTCTGCGGCAGATCTGGTGTAGTCCGCACGTGACCCGGCGCTAGAATCGCTTGCGGAAGCTGATCTCGAAATAGCGGCCGACAGGATCGACAAATCCGGGCTGATAGCTGAGCGGCACCACGCCGCTGTCATCTCGGACATTCTGGATGTCATCAAACAGATTATCGATCCGCAGGGCAATGCGGCTGTTTTGGAGAAATTTGACATTTTCGGTCAAATTGCCGCGATCATCGAGATTGATGAACATCCGCAAGTTGAGTGTGGTGAGATCGGAAAAGTTCAGGTCCGAACCGGTCAGGCCGCCATTGACCCGTGTCGAGCTGACATGTTCCCCGCGCACGCGAAATCCGATTCCGTTGTTGAACCATCCGCCGGACAGCTCGAACTTGTGCCGTGGGGTTCCGCCGTCTGAACCGGTCGCACTACCGTCCAGCAAGTCCAGTTCCTGCACCCCGGGCCGGATCAGGATGCGGTCTTCCAGATTGACCGTGTGAAAAAGTGTGACACGCCAGCGCCCGCCGGGTCTACCGCCTCCTGGCCGGCCGCCGCGTCCGCCCGAACGGGCATTTTGTTGCCGGCGATTTCCAGCGCCGGCTCCGCCGTCCGGAGAACCGGGTGATTGGGCGGTCTCCGGACGACCTCCACGAGCACCGGGAGGTCGGCCGCCCGGCCTGCCGCTCCGGCGCTGGCCGAAGCGTTTTGAAAAGGTGAACCCGTAACGTATATTGTCGCTCCGGACCTGGCTATAGCTGACCGGGCGCCGGTCTATGGCGATCAGCTGCCCAGTGACGTCCCGGGTGACCCGGTCCGGAAAAGCGGCTTCAATTTCCGGTGTCAGAAGGGGAAAAGAAGACGCGACATCAGTGCTTTTCGTGCGATTATATTCCGCCAGCAGCGTCAGATCATCCAGCCATTTCGGCCGGTAATTGACCGCAAATTTGACATCCCGGCGCTTCTCGGCAGGTAATGCGAGATTGCCGCCGGTGGCGATGTCAACCAGCACTGTTTCACCATTTGTAAAGTCAAAGACCGTGACGTTGGGGGTCACGATCAGCGGATTGCCCAGCTGACTGATGCCCGGCGCAGCATCTTCGCCAATTGCGGTGGCACTCAGGACCACTCCGTCAAGCGGCTCCCAATTGAGGCCGAAACCGAATTCCACCAAACCACCGAAATCGGACAATTCGCTATAGCCCAAATTTCCGTTGATCGAGAGTTCGCCTATTGCATCTTTGACGCCGATATTCTCGTCGGCCAGCGGGATATCGATATTGATCCCGGTGCTGAAAATGTCCCGGCTGAGATTCGTGCGCGTGAGTACACTGTCGGTAATGTCTCGGCTGTCGAGAGAATTTCGGTCATAGCCACCGCGCAACGTGGTGTTCACCGGGCCGGCAGGAAGAACAAACAGTGTGCCGGACGCTGTTGCCAATGTATCGATATCCCGGCTGATGGAACGGGCGCGGTCGGTTCTGCCCGGTCCAAGCAGGGAACCCAGACCGGCAGCGAAAGGATCGACCGTTCCGGCATCGATCGCGGCCTGCAAGGCGGTGGAGTCGCCTGACTGGTCCGTATCCGTGTCTTCGCGCGTATAGACATATTCTCCCGTCAGCGACCAGCGCCAGTCCGAAGCCGTCCCGTTGAGCGCGAACCCGGCCTGCCCGGTATGCGTCTCGACATTGCGTCGCAATGGCCCAAGTTCCGGGAAAAAACGCTCCACCGTTTCATCAACCGGTGACACGGCGAACGGACTGGCGGCTGGCACAATCAGGCTGGCACCGGACAGACCCCTGAGCCCACGGGATTTTTCATATTTATAGTCTGCATTCAGCGAAAGGGCGGTGCCATCACCGAATGTCCGGCTGTAATTGCCGTTAAACTCGAGCGTCTTTTCTTCCGGAGCAAGGGTACGAAATCGTCCCAGGTCGACAGCCGCGCCGGCATCGTCCTGGATGATGTCGCGCTCGGCTTCCGTGATTGCACCATTTTGTTCATATTCCAGGTTGAAATTGAGGCGACTATTCTTGCCGATCCGGGTCAGATTGGATTCATATTCCTGATAAGTCTGACCGCCGCGCTCGGGGAGGCCAGCCTCTGCCTCCAGGCTGAAGCCAGTATAATCCTCCTTCAATATGAAGTTGATCACCCGCTGGTCAGGCCGGAAGCCATATTGCACTGCGAGTTCCTCAGGGAATACCTGGACATTCTTGATGGCTTCAGGTGGGAGATCGCGAACTTCGCGGAAGCCGGATGTGCGCTGGCCATTGATCAGGACCACCGGACGTCCGGTGCCGCGACCCCGACTGGAACTTGTCTGTGAGGAAATCGCTTCGAGAAGATCCTGAACGGAAGAGACACCAAAACTGCCAATGTCACCGGCATCCAGCTCCAGCACTGGCGGCACGTCGGTTACGACGGAACCACGCGGAAATTCCGCAACCACCACAATTTCATCATCCGGATCCGTTCCATTTTCGTCCGCCTGCGCGAGGCCCGGCGACGACAGAATTGCGATTGTCGCAAAACCCGTAAAAGTCATAACCGGTCGGGTCGCAATTTCGGGGGCGGCATTGGCAAATTTGGGCATGAGAATCGGTCAAAACTCGGGATAGGAGGGGAGAGTCAATGGATGCCCCATGTGGTCTTCAGGAACAATCACTTCCTTGTAATAAATTGTCGCATTTTCTGCCCGGAATAAACCGCCATCCATCAAATCCTTCCCTTTTTGCCTGTTTCGGTTTATGGCGCGCTGCAACAGATCAAAAAGGCGGCTTTTGCCGCAGACAGACAAGGATAAACAGGGCCGAATGGCAAAAGAAGAGTTACTTGAAATGAAGGGGATGGTTCGCGAACTGCTCCCCAATGCAATGTTTCGCGTCGAGCTGGAAAATGGTCATGAGATACTGGGCCACACAGCAGGCAAGATGCGCAAAAACCGTATCCGGGTGCTGGTCGGCGACGAAGTTCTCGTCGAACTCACCCCCTATGACCTGACCAAGGGTCGTATCACCTATCGATTCAAGTAAACGGTTGCTGAGCATCCGTGCGGCTGGTTCTTGCTTCTTCAAGTCCGCGCAGGCTGGAATTGCTCGGTCGGCTTGGCGCAAAGCCTGACAGAATAATTTCCCCCGATATTGACGAAACTCCGCACAAGGGCGAATCGCCACGCGACTATGTGGTGCGGATGGCGGAGGAGAAAGCGGCGGCGATCACTCGCGAACCTGACGAGATTCTGCTGGCGGGAGACACAACAGTTGCCGTGGGTCGGCGCATTTTGGGTCAAGCCGCTGATGAGCAGGAACAGCGCCGTTTTCTGGAGCTGCTCAGCGGGCGACGGCATCACGTTCTGTCGTCTGTTTGCATCATCGACACAAAGGGGATTGCGCGCGCACGGCTTTCTGACAGTGTTGTCAAATTCAAGCGGTTTCATCCTCGGGAAATCGATGCTTATGTCGCGTCCGGCGAAGGGGAGGGCAAGGCGGGAGGCTACGCGATCCAGGGGCAGGCGGAAGCGCTCGTTCTCAGGATCTCCGGCAGCCATAGCGGGATCATGGGTCTGCCGCTCTATGAAACCCGCAATTTGCTGATTGCCGCGGGCTATCCGCTTGTCTGATTCCGGAAAATTCTGGATTTACGAATCCGGCATTGGCGAAAACCGGGCGATGCTGGTTGATCAAGGTACGTGCCGGAAGATCCGGATTGAGCGGCCTGATCAGTCTGCCCGATTCGGCGATGTGGTGGATGCGAAATTGGTTCAGCAATGGGTGCCCGGGAAAACCGGTATCGCAAAACTGGCCACCGGCGAACAATGCCTGCTCGACCCCTTGCCCGATGGGCTGACGGAGGGCGCGGCAGTGCGTATCCGGATCGCCCGCGCAGCTATCCGGGAACGGGCGGGGCAGGCCAAGCGCGCGGTTGCACGTCCGGCAGGGTCTGACGTTCCGTTAACGCGAGGACCCGATCTGCTGGAGCTGATTGGCGCAGACAATATCGATATCAGGAAGGTGGGTGGGCACGGTCCGGACATGTTGGCTGATTTTGGCTGGTTCGATGCCATTGAACAGGCAGAAACTGGCCGGATCGAGTTTGACGGCGGAACCTTGCTGGTTGCGCTGACACCGGCCATGACCGTGATCGATGTCGATGGCACCATGCCTGCGGCGGAACTGGCGAAAGGTGCTGCCAAAGAGGTCGCCCTGCTTCTGCCACGTCTGGACATTGCTGGTTCCGTTGCCGTCGATTTTCCCACACTCGATACAAAAGCAGATCGCGCGCATGCCGTTGCAGAGTTCGATGAAAACATGGATGAAGACTGCGAACGCACAGCAATTAACGGATTTGGCCTGATGCAGATAATCAGCCGCAAAACTGGTCCGTCAGTGTCGGAGATGCTGCAGTCTGATCGGGTCAAAACGGCCGCGTTGCAATTGCTGCGCCAGGCGGAACGTGCGGCTGGAAGCGGTTCGCTGGTGCTGGAATCTCATCCTGCGGTTATAGCTTGTTTGCGGAAAGAAAATTCCTGGCTCGAGCAGTTGGCAAAGCGAACCGGTCGGCCGGTGGAATTATGCCCACGGGGTGAACTGGCGATCCAGGCGGGTGTTGTTGCTTCCGGTTGATCGAACCGGGCTTGCAATTTCCCGTCCGCCTCTGCACAAGCTGCGGATGACTGATATTGTTCTTTATGATTACTGGCGCAGTTCTGCCAGCTACCGGGTCCGGATTGTTTTGCATCTCAAGAATATTCCGCACCAGCTACGCTCCGTGAATCTGCTCGAGGGCGAGCAGCGTGAGGACGCATACCGCGCGATCAATCCCCAGGGCCGGGTGCCCACATTGATTGTGGATGGGAAGGAAATCACGCAATCGCTGGCAATCATCGACTATCTGGATGCCACCCGCCCGGAACCGGCGATGCTGCCTTCTGATCCTGCCGAACGGGCGCACACACTGGCGCAGGCTCTTATCGTCGCCACCGATATCCACCCGATCAATAACATCAGTGTCGGCGGCTATTTGAAAAGCGAGTTTGGCGCGGATGGCCAAGCGGTGGTGCATTGGATGCAGCACTGGATAGCGACCGGGTTTGCCGCGCTGGAAGAGCGGGCACCGGAAGAAGGCCTGTTTGGAGGCGACGCCCCCAACCTGGCCGATGTGTGTCTCGTTCCGCAAATGTACAATGCGCGGCGGTTTGACACGGATTTAACCGCTTTTCCCCGGCTTGTGCGGATCGATTCTGAATGCAATCAGATTGCGGCATTTGCAAAAGCGCATCCCGATGAGGCGAAGCTCGCAGCATGAAAAAATATCTTGTCACTTTGCCGCTTCTGGCGGCCAGCGCACCTGTGATGGCTCAGGATGAAACGGCTGTCGAACCTGAGGTGCAGGTCGGTGTGCCGGAAAGTATCATCATAGTCGAAGGCCTGATCAGCACTTTTACCGCGGAAACCTACTCCTCCCGGAGCATTGCCTTGGATCAGAACCAGCGGCTGGAGAACAACCTCAGGGCTGTTCCCGGGCTGCAGCAGTTTCGGCGCTCCGATGCGCGATCCGCCAATCCCACAAGTCAGGGCATAACCTTGCGCGGGCTGGGTGGAAACGCCTCATCTCGTGCGCTGCTGTTGCTGGATGGCGTGCCGCAGGCTGATCCTTTTGGCGGATGGATTTCCTGGCCGGGATATGACGCACTGCCCCTCACGTCCGCCCGAGTTCAGCGCGGCGGCGGCAGCGGGTCCAACGGGCAAGGTGCACTGGCCGGGACAATTGAACTTGTGAGCGCCGATATTGGCGACCGTATCGAGCTGGGCGCCGCTTATGGCAGCCGAAACAGTGTCGATGCCGATCTGCTATTCGGCAGGGAACTGGGCCGGGGGCAATTGACCATTTCCGCGTCCTATGCGCGAGGCGATGGATTTACACCCATTGTCGCCAGTCAGCGCGGCACCGTGGATCGATCGGCGGAATATGAACAGGCCGGTCTCGCTGTACGCTATGTCGCGCCGATTTCGGAAACAAAGGAGCTGCAGGCGAATGTCCGGGTTTTTACCGATGATCGTGAGCGCGGATTTGCTTTCAGCGAAAACCACAATGATGGCGCAGATGCCAGCATCCGGCTGGTCAAGAGGACAACCGGCGACTGGCAATGGTCGGCGCTGGGCTATGTCCAGATCCGCAATTTTGACGTGAGTTTCGGCGGGGTGGCTGCTGACCGGAACAGCGTCAACCGGGTGTTTGAACAATTTAATGTACCGTCCACGGGCCTTGGTGCGCGTTTTGAAGTGCGCCCGCCGGTTGGCGACAATGCCGAATTGCGCATCGGGGGAGACTGGCGCCGCACGGAAGGGACGACTAATGAGAATTTCTTCTTCCTCGACGATGATACCCCCCGCCGGAGCCGAAGGGCTGGCGGGAATAGTTCCACCTACGGTGCCTTTGCCGAGGCAAGCGTCAAGCCAACGGATAGCCTGACCCTGACCGGAGGCAGCCGCATTGACTTCTGGTCGATTGATGACGGATTTCGGCGTGAAATCGAGCTGATCACGCCTTTTCCGGGATCAGTCAGAACAGATGAGACATTTGCTTCCCGCAGCGGCAGCGAATTTACCGCTCGCGGAGGTTTCACCATTGATGCAAGCCGACAGGTTGCCGTGCGCGGCGCGGCCTATTTGGGTTGGCGCCTGCCGACTATTAATGAGCTTTTCCGGCCATTTCGTGTCGGGCCCGATGCCACAGCCGCCAACGAACAGCTTTCACCCGAGCGCGTCAAGGGCGCCGAAATTGGTCTGGACTGGTCCAGTAGGAGTGCCGCCTTCGGAGTAACTTTGTTTTACAATCAATTGGATGACGCGATTGCCAATGTGACCCTGGATACAGGCCCAGGCGTCTTTCCTGGCGTGGGGTTCGTTTCCGGGGCAGGTGTTTTCCGGCAGCGGCAGAACCTCGATTCCGTGGAGAGCAAGGGCGTTGAAATCGATACGCGGTTTGACCTTGGTGCCATCACCAAATATCTGTCGATGCAAGCCTCCTATGCTTATGTTGATGCAGAGGTAAATGCGTCGGGACTGGCTGCTGCCGTCAATCAGCTGCGACCTGCCCAGATCCCGGAGCATAATGCAAGCGCTTCGCTTGTGTGGGAGCAGGAAAACGGCACCGCCGCCAGTATTTCCATGCGATATACGGGAAGCCGATTTGAAGACGACCAGAACAGCCGTTCGCTGGAAGATGCGTTCACATTGGATGGACGTCTCGCCTATGCTGTGACCGATAAATTGCTGGTGGAAGGGCGGGTTGAAAACCTGTTTGACGCCGAAGTTCAGGCTGCAATCAGCAGTTCGGGAATCGTGGAGCGCGCGTTTCCACGAACATTTTGGATTGGACTTCGCGCAAAAATTGAATAAATATTACTTATGGTCACCAATTTAGATGATTTTATTCCATATCAGCTGTCCACCGCGTCCAATGCGGTGAGTGACCTTATCGCGCGCGAGTATAAGAGCCGGTTTGGCTTGAAAATTCCGGAATGGCGCGTCATGGCGGTTCTCGGCAATCGTGGCAACGCCACACAGCGACAACTTGTGGAAGCGACATTGATGGACAAGGTGACTGTGAACAGGGCGGTCAAGACGCTGGTTGAGCGCGCATTGCTGGGGCGCAGCCCGAACAGCGCGGACGGCCGCTCACATCATCTGATGCTGAGCAATACCGGTCGGGATCTTTACAACCAGATAATGCCGGCGGCCGAGACTATGGAAAAGAAGATCATGTCCGTCTTGTCGGACGGGGAGCAGAAGCAACTCTCTGACTGGCTGGCCAAGATCAAACAGTCGGCTGACGACATAGCCACCACCTAAAAAGGGCGGCCTGATCAGACCGCCCCTCCTGAAATTTGATGTTCCGTGTATCTGCCTATAGCAAGGCGTCGGAGATCGAGCAGGCCGCGGGCCCCAGGATCACGATGAACAGCACCGGCAGAATGAACAGAATGAGAGGTATGGTCATGATCGCCGGCAGCCGGGCTGCTTTTTCCTCGGCCCGCATCATGCGGTCGTTACGGAATTCTGCTGACAGAACACGCAGCGATGAAGCCAGTGGCGTACCATATTTCTCGGTCTGGATCATGGTCGTCACGACGCCTTTGACATGCTCAAGAGCCACACGATAAGCGAGGTTCTCAAATGCCTGTCGGCGTTCGGTGAGGAAGCCCAGTTCAATGGAAGTGAGCGAGAATTCGTCCGCCAGTTCAGGATAGGCATCGCCAAGTTCCTTGGAAACCCGGGCAAAGGCGGAGTCTACCGTCAGACCTGCTTCTGCGCAGATAACGAGAAGGTCGATGGCATCGGGCAGGCCTTTGCGAATAAGGTCTGTACGCTTGGCAATGAGGTTGCCGACATACACATCTGCACCCTTATATCCGGCAATCGTGGCACCTGCGAAAATTCCGAATTTTTGGATCGGTGAATAGTCTGGGAAATATCCCAGGCCATAAATCGCGATTGCTGCGCCGCCGCCGAGCACGATGGGCAGCACAAGACGACTGAAAATGACCGCATAGGCCAGATCTTTCGACCGGATACCCGCCTGGGCCAGCTTTTGCTGCGCTTCAGACAATTGGTCATCCTGCAGGACTTTCATCGACTGCAAAATACCCCGCATTCGGTCGGTCGTGTCGTTCTGTCGGACAATTTTCGCGCGTTTCTTGGTTGTCGAAGCCGTAATGCCTGCCTTGAGCTGCTCGCGGCGTTCGTTCAGCGACTTGACCCTTTTGGCCATGGGATCACGCACCGTGACAGCGGCATAGATGGCAAAGCATACCGCCATCGTTGCAACGGCAGCCAAAATGGTTGCCACCCAAAGCACATCAATGCCCAATAATGTCGGTCCACCTGTCGTAGCGGCAGCAGCAATAACCAGATTTGTCATATTCCCTGCTCCCCGCCTAGATTTCGAAGTTGACCATTTTGGCCATGATGAACACACCGATACTCATCCAGGTCAGTCCACCAAGTCCTGCGATGATCAGCCGTTCTTCATAGAAAAAACCGGCGATGTAGTTGGGATTGACAGACCAAACGAGACCAAACACGATGAAAGGAAGGGATCCAACGATATAGGCAGAAGCCTTCGATTCCGAAGACATCGCCTTGATTTTCAGCTTCATCTGTCCGCGTTTGCGCAAAACGTCAGCGAGATTGGACAGCGTCTCTGCGAGGTTACCACCGGTCTCGCGCTGGATGGCGATGGTGATGCAGAAAAACTTGAATTCGGGCGTATCAAGACGCTTGGCGCTTTCCTGAAGCGCGTCCTCCATGGTGTTACCGATCTTGATCCGGTCAACCACTTTCTGGAACTCTTCTCCGACCGGTCCTTCAATTTCTTTCGCGACCACACCGATGGTTTCAGTTACCGGCAAACCTGACCGCAGACCACGAACGAGCAATTCGATTGCATCAGGGAAATTGGCGGTAAACCGGCTGACACGACGACTGATCAGAAAGCCGACGACAAGATGCGGCAGACCGATGCCGACAGCGAGAGCGACAAAGAGACACAGCAAAAGCGGCGCTCCGTTCACGAACAAACCAGCCGCGGTAAGCAAGAACAGACCAAGGCAAACATAGATAAAGTGCGAGATCTGCCAGTCATTGCCGGTCTTCTCCAGCCTGATGGCCAACGCTTCCATGCGGGTCATGTTGTCGCCAACCGGACGCCGCTGTTTGCGGCGCGCGCTCAGCGCCTTTTTCATCTGGGCTTCAACCTTGACATTTGCACTGTCGGAATGGCGGAATTTGACCTGATCCAGCCGCTTCGCCTGTGCCTTGGCCTCTGACGGGCCAGCAAATGCGAAGATCAACAGCAGCAGGCACGCCAAGGTTCCCGCTCCGATTATCGCGATCTGGATCATGTCCATTGCTTAGTTCCTCGAAAATCCAAAAATGAGACGGTACAGGCCGGTTATTCCGCGTCCTGCTCCACCGCTTTTTTCTTGGAAGGCAAAAGCGACTTGATGTTCAATTTGTCCATCAGGGAAGATTTTGCCTGTCCACCCGTTTCGTCTTCATTGCCATCAACGGCACCAAGTACCTGGTCAGCGAGTTCCACGATCTTCGCGGAAGCTTTGCTGGCCTTACCGGCTTCAACAAAGGCCTGACCCAGTTTGGCCGCATGTGCCGCAGTCTTCGGATCCGACGGGATGACAATGTCGATCTTGCGTTCGATCGAAGCTTCGAAATCCTGTCTGGAAATTTCCAGACCGCCGGACTGAACCTTGTTGGCAACCACAATCACTTTGCTTTGGGCTGCGTGCGATTTCAGCCAGGACAGAAGCCGGATGGCGTCGCGCGCAGAAGCAAGTGTCAGTTCCGTCACGATGACCGTAGCATTCACGTCACCCAGAAGGTGCGGATAGCTGATCAGCATATCGCGCGGGAGATCGATGACAGTACATTCAAAAGCTGCGCGAAACTCTTCCTGCAGCTGGAAAAATGCCGTACCGTCTGTCATCATCGGCGAATTGATCGGTGCCTCTGCCGACAGCAGGGACAATTTTTCATTTGCCTTGATCATGGCCCGTTCAATGAACAGTCCGTCGATGCGGCTGGGATTGTCGATCGCGTCCGTGAGTCCTCGACCGGGTTCCAGATCCAATGCCAGTGCACCGGTTCCAAAATGAACATCAAGATCCAGCAAAGCCGTGAGGCGTTCGCGGTCCTGGCTCAATAACCAGGCAAGCGATGTTGCGATTGTCGAAGCACCGACACCACCACGCGTGCCGATGACCGCGGTTGAAACATGCGGTTTTTCACTCGCAGCCTCGTCGGTTTTCGGCGCATTGAGCACGGCATTGGCCTGGCTCAGTACGTCGCGCAGCTGTTCGGGGCTGAAAGGTTTGAGCAGATAGTCCTGCAGACCGCTGACGATAAGATCGCGATAAAGCCGGACATCGTTGACCTGACCCATGGCGACAACAACCGTTCCCGGTTCGCAGACTTCAGCGAGAGAATTGATATCGCTCAGCGGATCGCCTGATTCGGAAAGATCGACTAGCAGGATGTTCGGGCTCGCAGCAACCGACAAGGATTGTACGGCATTGCGAAGTCCGCCCTTGTGGCACTTGTCCACAGGCCAGCCCATTTCCTCGACGACCGGCCGGAGAATATCCAGCGTGTCGTCATCGCAGACATAGGCAGAGAAAAGGTCCCGGCCGTTAATTGATCCTGGTTTCCAAGGAGCGTTCATTATTGGTCTCCCACTTCTCTTTCGCGATAGGCCCGAATGGCTTTGGAAGCCTGGGTCTGGTTGACGCCATCTGCCGGATTGCCGCGTACCAGATCTTCCGGATCGGCGATCATGGCAGCCATGGTGCTATTGATGCCACATCCGTAGTTGGCACTTGTGCGGCCCTGAAAATCAGTATGGCTGCGATGGCTCCAGTCGGGACATCCCGGCACGCTGGCAGTAGAGCGCGAAACAACAACCCTGACCGTACCGGCAGGCACATCGCCTTTGGTTACTGGTGCAAGATCGTTAATCAGCAATCCATATTCGGCGGCGAGGGCTCCAACTGTAGACCGGGCTTCGGCATTGGCTCCGAAACGTGGGTCGTCAATGGAAACGCGATCCCCGTAGCCAAGCTCCAATGCATTGAACCAGCCAGCCAGACGCGCCCGTTCCGACGAAGGAATCGAGCCTGAGCCGTCCATGTTCAAATCCAAAACGAAATGGGACCGTTCAATGACCGGCTGATGAACACTTTCAATCGTGCGATTGGCGGTGTTGCTGCCACAGGCCGACACAGAAAGTCCGACGGCGGTCACTAGGGCGATGGAAACAAAACGCATGATATGTTCTCCTGGTCGGACTTAGTTGTCAAAGCTGAATCCTGGAGCTGCGCCCCCGGATTTACTCTGTTTTTTCGCGGTTTTGGTTTTGGCCGGCGCTTCAAGGCTGCTTATCGCAGGCCCGCTTTCAACCGGCGGTGCGACGGTCGGTTTCGGCCGATCACCAGTACCGGTAGAGCTGTGGCGGTTCATGAACACACGCTCAAAATCATTGGCCTGCTTGAAACCGTCAGTCGGCAGAACAATCTGGTTTTCGCTGACCGGCTTGACCAGATATGGCGTCACCACAATCATCAGCTCGGTTTCATTTTTGCGATAACCGTCAGATTTGAACAGGTTGCCAAGCACCGGCACATCAGCAAGACCGGGGGTCTTGTCGACGGTCGAACTGTAGCTGTTCTGCATCAGACCAGCGATCATGAAGCTTTCGCCCGATCCCAGTTCTACGGTCGTTTCCGCCTCACGGGTCGAAATTGCTGGAATTTCAAATCCGTTGATCCGAACCGCACCAGCGGAAGACAGTTCCGAAACTTTCGGAGCCACCCGGATCGAAATCCGGCCGTTGGACAATACGGTCGGCGTATAGGAAAGGCTGACACCGAAATCCTGATAGGTAACGCTGACTTCACCAAAGCCCGAAGATTGCGGGATGGGGAAGCGACCGCCAGCCAGGAATGTTGCGGATTCACCAGAGATCGTCGTCAGATTTGGCGACGCCAGCAAGGTGACCAGTCCGACACGTTCCGATACATCAAGTGCCGTAGCGATATCGAGGCCAAAAAGACGTCCGGCGGCTTGAATAGTGTTCAGCCCGGAAGACTGGTTGAAGTTGAACTGGGTTCCGCCTGGCGTCACAAATTGCCCGGTTGACGGGTTGAACGGCAGCGAAATGGATCCAGCGGGCAATCCGAAGAGATTGGACGCATCCAGATTTGGAAAGGCGCTGGTGTCAAAATCTGTAATCGTGCCGAAGTTGCGGCCACGAGAAACACCAAACTGGAAGCCTCCGGTCGTGTCGCGCGTCAGGACGTTCCCGTTGATTTCCTTGGCCAGTGTACGGCTGACCTCCGCAAAGCGCACTTTGAGATTGACTTGCATCGGGGTTGCAGTTTTCAAACGGCTGACAACCCGCGTGCCGTCGCCGACATAGGCCTGGACCAGATTTTCAGCTTCTTCAGCATCATCCGGATCTGCGATTGTACCAGTCAGCAAAACAAAATTATTGGTGGTGCTGACAGAGATATCGGCACTGGGCATGGCAAGCGAGAGCATCTGGTCGATGGAAGATATTTCTGCACCGATCACCGCGACTTCTGCAGAATATACGACCCGACCTGCAGCATTTGTTGCATAGAAGCTGGTTTCACCGCTTTGCTTGCCGAAGATGTACAGCTGGCGAGGTGAGCGCACCTGCACATCAGCAATTCCGTTCTCGGCAATGAAGATGTCCTCAATTGGAGCCGGAAGTGTGATCAGCTTGCCGCGACTGACAGCCAGCGAAATCCGTGCACTCGGAGCACTTATCTTTGCGGACTGTGCCTGAACCGGCGCTGTGCTGTTGGCGGCGAGAGCCATGGCAAGAGCAGCGGCTACCGCTGCGCCGATTGCCTTTTTGGCAGGACGGCCTTGGATGTTATACTGGATGGTCATTATTTGCCTCCGAACTCAACTTCAGTGACGGCGTTGCCGCGTGACACACGGACGACAGGTCCTTTGGGTTTCTGAGCCTCCGGCAACTGCGGAGGACTGCGAGATTCAAAGCGAGAGACTTCGCCACCGGTAGAATAGGTCGATTTCTTCGCCGTCGGACGAGCAGCCAGCGACTTGATCAGTGCGGCTTCTTCGTTCGGATCATCCGTTTCAGGAAGTTTGACTTCGCCTGAAGCAATGGCCTGCTCAAGTTCGGCATGGCTGTCGGCCAGCGACCGGAGAGATACGCTAAGCGTTCCCAAGGTCTGCGCGACAGCAATCTTCTCGGCAATCTTGGGTGTTGCCTCGAGCGTAACCAATTTGGTTTTCGCTGCTACGGTCTGACCGGCTTCATTGGTGGTAGAAGTGACGCGGTTATCAGTAGCGAGAACGCGCACATTCCGGATGACAGTTTCGGAAACCTTCATTTCCGGGCCCTGTCCGGTCACGGACTGGGTCAGCATCAGGTCAATACGATCTCCGGGAAAGACGAAGCCAGCAACACCGGTGAGGCCGGAAACGGGAATGGTTACGGCACGCATGCCGGGCCCCAGGGCCGCTGCCAGGAAGCCGCGGTCGCCCGGGCTGACAATTGCGCCACGTGTCAGAGGCTGGCCGGCGGTAATCGCATTGCGAACGACAGTACCGTTCAATGCGTTCACGTCGGTGCCTTCTTTTTGATAATAGGCTTCTTCAACCAGTTCTTCCGGCCAGGGCTGGAAGCGAAAACTTTCCGGCGTGATGATGGTGCCAACCGGGAGAGCCCGTGTTGCAACAAGTACCTCTTCACCGAGAACTTCGACCTTCTGGGCTTCCGCCTGAGGAGCAGATGCGCCGGCAAACATATTTCGGGCGAGCAAGGCTGTGACCGCAGCCACTACCAGCGCACCGATAAGCAATACTAGTTTCTTCTTGTCCATGACGTCTCACGCCTCCTGAATGCCCCACCTGTTTCGATCATTCGAAAAACGATCAGATGGCGGTAGATTTCTCTTTCAAGTAAAATGGTTAAAATATCGTTCGTATAGTTTTGTCGCTTGATCCCCCCAGATCACAAACAGCCCCGCAAATGATATTGCGACTCCGTACGGCACCTTTATTGGACCAGGGGTTTTGTTGATTCTGTTGCGGATCATCATTAACGCGGTGAGGACTCCACCGGCGATGGACATGACCATCAACATCTGCACGAGAGGGATCCAATGGAGCCAAAGGGCAATGGCTCCCAGCAGTTTGACGTCTCCGCCACCCATCGCTCCAAGAGCAAAAAATCCGGTGAATATGGTAAATACGATGGCAGCGATACCAATTTGTATCAATATGTCTGGCCAGAATTGCATGCCGCTCGCGATCCAGAAAAGTGGTGCGCCGAGAGCGATCAGGATATTCAGCCGGTTGGAAATGGTCCGGCTTTTGATGTCGGTGACTGCTGCGGTAATCAGCCCAATTGCCAATCCGATCCAGAGCAAGTAGATAAAATGTTCGCCATTCATGGGACGCGTTCTAGAAAAAATGACTTACCAAATAGTAACCATGATCTGTGGAGCGCGTTCTTGAATCACACTGCGGATCTGCCGTTCAGTCGAAGGACCATCCCCGATACTGCTGACGAATTGACCTGGTCGACTTCCGATGGATGGGCGTTGCGGCAACTCGCATGGGAGCATCCCGGACCGGATACCCGGGGATCACTTCTCTTCATGACCGGACGGGCAGACTTTTATGAGAAGTATCTCGAGACCTTTCATGACTTTCGCCGACAGGGCTGGAACGTCTCCTCCGTGGACTGGCGGGGGCAGGGCGGCTCGGGACGGTGTGGGCCGCATCCCCATGTCGGGCATATCGAGGATTTCGCCATTTGGGTGGACGATCTTGCGGCGCTGTTTTCAGACTGGCGCAAAACCCGGCCGGGACCGCACGTAGTGATCGGTCATAGCATGGGTGGACATCTGGTGATGCGGGCGCTGGCGGAACAGCGTATCCACCCCGATGCAGTCATTTTGAGCGCTCCTATGCTCGCGCCCGCAGGCGGTGGCATGCCGGAATGGACGGCACAGCTCATCGCCAAAATCATGTGCGGCGTCGGAAGAGCCAAAAGGCGTGCATGGAAGGTTAGCGAGAAACCCCTGGAACCCGAAGTGTTGCGGCAGGGACTCCTCACCCATGATGCCGCGCGATATGCTGACGAATTCTACTGGTTTTCGGTTCGTCCGGACTTGCGATTGGGACCAGCGAGTTGGAGATGGGTGGAGCGCGCTTATGCCTCCGCGCGCCAATTGCGCAACCGCAAAAATCTTGAACAGGTCGATGTCCCGATCCTGTTTTTGGCAACCGAAACGGATCGGCTGGTCGATCACGCAACGATCATGCGCGCCGTGCATCTGATACCGACTGCCAGGCTCCATCTTTTTGGTGACGAGTGCGCGCATGAGATCTACCGGGAATGCGATGCGGTCCGCAATCAGGCGCTGGATGCGAGTTTCGCCTTTCTCGACAAGGTGGCACCGGCTGAATGACCGAATATGAAGTCATCATTATCGGTGCCGGCATAGCTGGCGCGAGCATAGCTTCCGAAATTTCGGGAAAACGATCTGTTCTGCTGCTTGAGGCAGAAGATCAGCCGGGATATCATTCGACCGGCCGTTCCGCCGCTTTCTGGACGGAAAGTTATGGTGGTCCGCAAGTGCAACCCCTGACCACAGCTTCATATGATTTCCTGAACCGCCCGCCAGCAGACTTTTCCGACACAGGTTTTTTGAAGAACCGCGGAGCGATCAATCTGGCCCGTCGGGAGGAAGAGCAGCTGGTTGAGGGGTTTCTTTCGGAATTTGCAAACAGCGGCGTCGCGATGACGCGCTGGGGGTCCGAGGCAATTCACAATCGCGTTCCGGATATCCGCGACAATTGGACCCATGCGATTTACGAACCGGACTGCTGTGATATCGATGTCGCAGGTCTGCACGGGGCCTATTTGCGGGATGCCCGTAAGAAGGGCGCGGTGCTGGAATGCAATGCCCGGGCAGACCTGATCAGGAGCAATGAAGGGGGCTGGGAGGTCGGCTGGGGGGATCGCACGGCCAAGAGCAGGATCATCGTCAATGCGGCCGGTGCCTGGGCAGACGGGATTGCCAAGATGGCCGGAGTTCCTCCCGTTGGAATTCAGCCCATGCGCCGCACGATGGTTCAGCTGCGGACGGACCCTCCCTCTCAGGCCGATGATCCGCTGGTCGTTGCCCTTGACGGCAGTTTCTATTTCAAACCGGAAACAGGCGGCAGCTACTGGTTGAGTCCACATGACGAAACCCCCACCATGCCCGGAGACGTTGCGGCAGAAGAATGGGATGTCGCGATGGCGATTGACCGTTTTCTGTCAGCCCTCGACGTGGAAGTGCTTCACGTGAGCCGAAAATGGGCGGGGCTCAGGAGTTTTGCACCGGACCGCTTGCCGATCTATGGCTTCGACCCGGTAGCACCGGATTTTTTCTGGTTCGCCGGACAGGGTGGTTTCGGTATTCAGACCGCGCCCGCAGCTGCGCGGCTGGCGAAGGCATTGCTGCTCGATCAGGCCCCCCATAGGGGAAACAGGGATGTGCGTCCGGAACTCTATGCTCCCGACAGATTTGCCTAGGGCCCGGAGGTTTTACAAATTTCTCGTTGCGTCGCTGTGAGGAACAGGCAATAAAAATTTGCCGGCAAAATCGGTGACCCTAGAAGGAGATACAGTCCATGGCGCACAAGTTTGAAATCTACAAAGACAAGAAGGGCGAGTTTCGGGTTCGCTTCAAACATAACAGCGAAATCATGTTTTCCACCGAAGGCTATGCCAGCAAGGCCAGTGCCAAGAATGCGATCAAGTCGATTTTGAAAAATGGCCCCAATGCCGCAATAGAAGATAACAGCTAAATTCAGCGAAAACGCTGAAACCTTTCAGGCGCCGCCCCGGATTTGATCGAGGGCGGCGTCGCTTGCGAGCTGGTCTGCGCGTTCATTGTCCGCGTCACCGGCATGGCCCTTGACCCACACCCACTCAATCTGATGCCGGTCGACGGCCTCTAGAAGATCCTGCCAGAGATCTGCATTTTTGACCGGCTTCTTGGCGGCGGTTCGCCAACCATTTTTCTGCCATCCATGGATCCACTTTGTAATCCCGTCCTTCACATAGGTGCTGTCGATGGAAAGCCGGATCCGGCAAGGGCGCTTCAAGGCATTGAGCGACTCAATGGCCGCACGCAGTTCCATGCGATTGTTTGTCGTCTCCGGTTCGCCCCCGGAAATCTCCTTTTCATGCTCACCATAACGAATAAGCGCACCCCAGCCACCAGGGCCGGGATTGCCCTTGCAGGCACCGTCAGTCGCGATCTCGACATATTGGGGTTCGGTCATACTGCAAAAATGTCCAGATGCTGCTGGTAGAAGGTCAGGCGGTTGAGAAAGGCTATCGGGTCTTTTCGCGTGACCATGGCTTCAGGTGGCGTGTTGATCCAGTCATAGGCGCGGGTCAGCAGAAACCGCAAGGCGGCTCCGCGTGCAAGAACTGGCAAGGCCTCCCGTTCAGCATCGGGGATATCACGGACGGTCTGATAGCCGGCCAACAGGGCGTCGGAGATTTCGCTATCGAATGTCAGGCCATCGTCCGAGAAGCACCAGGCCGCGTGGGTAACGGCGATATCGTAGGCGGTAAAATCGGTGCAGCTGAAGTAAAAATCGATCAGCCCGGTAACTTCATCTCCCAGCATCAGGACATTGTCGGGGAAAAGATCGGCATGGATTGCAGATATCGAGAGATTGGCTGGCCAAGTCTGATAAAGAAGATCAAGTTCGGACATGACAAGATCCGCGAGCCCGGGATGAATGGCATTCAATCCATCCGAACCGCAGTCTCTTGCCAGCTCGCGCCAATGATCCGGTCCCATATCGTTTTTGCGGAAGGGTTGATAATCGGCAGTAGACTTGTGCAATTGCGCGAGAGCACGGCCTGTGGCGCTGGCCTGAGTCGGCGCTGGATGGCTGATCGAGACGCCTGGAAGAAACTGTATCAGGCAGGCGGTTTTTCCCGCAAGCGTCTGAATCTGACGGCCTTCGCGGTCCCGAATTGCCGGAGGGACCGGCAGTCCGGCTGCCACAAGATCATCCAGAAGCCCCAGAAAGAAAGGCAGATCATCGGGATTTACCCGCTTCTCATATAGCGTCAGGATGAAACGGTTGGCGCTGGTCTCCAGCAGATAGTTGCTGTTCTCTACGCCTTCGGCGATGCCCTTGGCGGAAACGAGGGTGCCGACATCATATCTGTTGAGAAATGCCTCAATGTCTTCCGCATCAACACGCGTGTAGACCGCCATCAGGCAGCTTCCAGACCACGCGGCAGTTTGAAAACCATTCTTTCGTCGGCTGTCCGGACTTTCTCCTCCTCAATCTGGAAGAATTGCTTGAGATAATCCTTCACTTCGAGAACCAGCACCTCTGGTGCCGATGCTCCGGCAGTCAGCCCCAGCGTGTTCACACCCTCAAACCAGTCCATATCAATCTCGTCGGCCCGCTGGATGAGATAGGATGCGGCGCCCTCGCGCTCGGCCACTTCGACAAGCCTCAGACTGTTTGAGCTGTTCGGCGCGCCAATCACCAGGACGAGTTCGCTGGAGCTGGCGATTTGCTTGACGGCTTCCTGACGATTGGATGTGGCATAGCAGATATCTTCACCTTTGGGACCGACAATGCCGGGGAAACGTTCCTGCAGCGCTTCCACGATCGCCCGGGTATCGTCCACGGAAAGTGTGGTCTGGGTCAGGAAGGCCAATTTCTCGGGATCCGCCGGATCAAGCGCTTCGACATCATCAAGAGTCTCGACCAATGTCATCCTTCCCTCATCTACCTGGCCAAACGTCCCGATCACCTCCGGGTGATTAGCATGGCCAACAAATATTATATGTCTTCCGGCTTCGACCTGACGCTCCGCCTGGCGGTGGACTTTCGAGACTAGCGGGCAAGTAGCGTCCAGATATTCCAGTCCCCGTTCTTCGGCCTTGTGCGGTACAGCCTTGGGCACGCCATGGGCGGAAAACACCACTGGAACACCATCGGGAACCTCATCCAGTTCCTCTACAAAGATCGCCCCCTGGTCCCGCAACTGGTCCACGACATAGCGGTTATGGACAATTTCGTGCCGGACATAGACCGGCGCGCCATATTTTTCGATCGCGAGTTCCACGATTTTTATCGCGCGATCGACGCCCGCACAAAAGCCCCTGGGGGCTGCCACAAGCAAGCTTATCTGCCGCTTTTGAGGATTTGAATCTGTCATGTTTCCAGCCTTAGGGAAAAACGCGGTTGTCGAAAAGCCCATCTGTTCATCTTCTGGACGGTTGCACCATATTAAAGGCCCGGATAAGGGTTGCAAAACCCGAATTCGGCACCTTGTTTCATATCGGTGTCGAGAGGTAAGAAATGCAAGGATCGAGCATGAAACGCAACGGCATTCGCCAGCCTATTTTGGTCACAGGGCTCGCGGCCTTTACTCTCGCGAGCTGTTCTTCGGACGGGGAAATCGATATCAGTTCGGGCGTTGGCGTTTCGGTTGTCCGGTCGGGCTGTCCCGCCGTGGCCGTTCCCAATCATCTCGGGGATGTGACCGTTTTTGATCCTGCCGGCAGCACCGATGCCAGCGCAATCGATGTCGTTGCCAACATCACCAATGTCCGTTCGACCTGCAATAGCGAGGGCGCGCGGATTTACAGCGAAGCGACGTTTGAAGTTCAGGCATCCCGGATACGGCCAAGTGGCGCCCGAACAGTGACGATACCTTATTTCTCAACGGTGGTTCAGGGCGGCACAGCGGTCGTGGCAAAGCGCGTCAATACCGTGACCTTGCAATTTGCTGACGGCCAGTATCGCGCCAGCACCATGGCAAAGGCCGGTTCCTTCGTCGATGCGGCGGCTGCGCGCCTGCCGGAAGAAGTGATCGAACGGATCACGCGGCGACGCAAGCCTGGTGATCCGGATGCAGCGCTGGATCCGCTGGCCGATCCGTCAGTCAGGGCAGCGGTTGCTCGCTCCACTTTCGAGATGCTCGTTGGGTTCCAGCTGACCGAAGCCCAGTTGCAATATAACGTGACCCGATGAGTCTCTGTTTCCCTGACATGTGATTCAGCTTGATTTGATCGGGCTGACAGGCCCTTTTTTATATTGAGTGAAACCATGCTTTTTCAGAAATTTCAGCAACATTTGGACGATGCTTTGGACGCGCTGGTCGCTGACGGAATTCTTTCGGGTGATCTTGACCGGTCAAATGTCACAGTAGAACCGCCACGCGACTCGACACATGGTGATCTCGCAACCAATGCCGCGATGGTTCTTTCCAGGGCTGCGGGCCAGAAACCACAGGATCTGGCAGAATCTATTGTCGGCAAACTGATTACACTGGAAGATGTGGAATCTGCCGAAATCGCCGGGCCAGGCTTTATCAATCTGCGGGTCAGCCCGTCCGTTCTGATCAGCGAACTAAGGGAAATAGAAGCGCGAGGAATGGATTACGGGCGTTCCGACAAGGGGCAGGGGATCACGGTCAATGTTGAATATGTGTCTGCCAATCCGACCGGCCCGATGCATATGGGTCATTGTCGCGGAGCCGTTGTCGGAGATGCCCTCGCTGATCTCCTTGAAACGGTTGGTCACAAGGTGATCCGGGAATATTATGTCAATGATGCGGGTTCTCAGGTCGATACGCTCGCCCGGAGCGCGCATCTCAGATATCGGGAGGCACTGGGCGACGATATCGGGCAAATTCCGGAGGGGCTTTACCCGGGGGAATATCTCAAGCCGGTAGGGAAAGCGCTGGCTGGCCGTTTTGGAGACCAGTACCAGGAAGCACCGGAGGAGGATTGGCTGCTGACTTTCCGCAAGGCGGCTGTCGACGGCATGATGGACATGATCCGGGATGATCTGGCGCAGCTGGGTATCCGACACGATATTTTTTCCTCGGAAGCGGAGCTGCATGCGGCCGGCAAAGCAGATGCTGCCGAGGCCGAATTGCGGTCCCGGGATCTGGTTTATGACGGGGTGCTGGAGAAACCGAAAGGCAAGACGATCGAGGATTGGGAGCCGGTAGAGTTGCCGCTGTTCCGCTCCACCCAATTTGGTGATGACCAGGACCGGCCGATCAAGAAATCTGACGGACGCTGGACCTATTTCGGCGGCGATCTGGCGTATCATTTTCAGAAAGCGCAAACCGCCGACGAGCTGATCGATATTTGGGGAGCCGATCATTCGGGAACGGTGAAGCGGATCAAGGCGGCGGTACAGGCCCTGACCCAAGGCCAGACGAGATTTGATGTCAAGCTGGTGCAGATGGTGCACTTATTGCGTGATGGAAAGCCGGAAAAAATGTCCAAGCGTTCCGGTAACTTCGTGACCATTGCTGATATGGTTCAAGAAGTAGGAAAAGACGCCGTTCGCTTTACCATGCTGACCCGCAAAGCCGATGCGCAGATGGATTTTGATTTCGCAAAAGTCACCGAAGCATCCCGCGACAATCCGGTCTTTTACGTCCAATATGCGCACGCCCGTATCCAGTCGACATTGCGCAAGGCGGCAGAAGAGGGCCTGTATCCTTCCGACGCCAATCTGGCGAAGCTGGCAGCCGAGGATCTGGACCTGATCAAGCAGGCGGCGCAGTTCCCCCGGATTGTCGAATCGGCGGCATCGAGTCGCGAGCCGCACCGAGTCGCCTTTTACCTGAATGACCTCGCGGCGGCCTTCCACGCCTTTTATAATCTCGGCAATGACCGGCCTGACAGGCGGATCCTGATGGTTAACGATGCGGAAACTACGTCTGCTAGGCTTTTCTTAGTGAAAAATATCGGGCAAACAATTCGTAACGGTTTGGCGCTAATGGGTGTTGAAGCCGCTGACCAGATGTAGGTTAGACACCGCATTTCTGGACCAGCGTCGTCAACAAGACACCCAGAAACGTGAGGTTACGGGGAGTTATTCGAATGTCGCAGGAAAATCATCAAAGCCTGGATCTTGACGATGAAGATCGTCTGCCCTGGCTGGAATCGGCCGAGGATTATGATGATGAAGGGGAATATTCCCCGGTCCGGGTAGCCTTGTTTGTTTTGGCCGGACTGCTGCTGATTGGCGGAATCGTCGGTGGCATCTACTGGCTGCAACAACGTGATAGCGACGGATTGAACGGAGATGGCGAACTGATTGCTGCGCAGGAAGGCGACTACAAGGTTCGTCCGGATGATCCTCAGGCGCGCCAGTTTGAGGGTGAGGGCGATGCCAGCTTCGCGGCGAGCGAAGGCAAGGAAACGCCTGCGAAACTGGGAACAGCGGCTCCTGTCGAAGCTCCCGTCAAAAAGCCAGAAGCGCCAAATGCTCCGGGAAGTGCCATGATCCAGCTCGGCGCGTTCAGCACGGCCGCAATGGCGGACAGCAGCTGGTCCGGATTCGCGCGTCGCTTTGCCGATATCGGCAGCCTGCCCAAGAAAATTGTTCGCGGTTCGGTGGAAGGCAGCACGATCTACCGGCTGAATGCCGTGGCTCCAAGCTCACAGCGGGCGCAGCAGATTTGCAACAATCTGAAAGCTGCTGGAGAGAGCTGTCTGGTCGTCCGATAACGGAACAACAGGGGATTCGCTGTGGATAACGGCGCTTTCCGCTTTACCGGCAGTGAAGTTTTGCCCATTGTGGCTGGGCTATGTTTTACCCAGTTTTCCGGCGCAATCAGCCATTGGTGCACACATGAAGCCCGTTATTTTCGGAATGTCGAGTCTGCAGCTTACCGCTGATGAAAAGGCGTTTTTTCGGGACAGCGACCCGGCGGGCTATATCATTTTCGGTCGCAATATCGAAAGCAAGCCACAATTGCGGGCACTGACGGACGAATTGCGCGAACTGCACGGCCGGGACGATTTGGCCATCCTGATTGACCAGGAAGGTGGGCGCGTCGCCCGGATGACCGAGCCGGTCTGGCCCAAATTTCCGGCGGGCGGCAGATTCGGGGAATTGTATGACAAAGCTCCGGCAACCGCCATCGAGGCCGCCCGGCTCAATGCCCGGGCGATTGCTGAAAACCTTCAGGAAGTCGGAATTACCGTAAATTGTCTACCGCTGCTGGATGTGCGGCAGCCAGAGACAGTCGAGGCGATTGGAGACCGGGCCATGGGATCGGACCCAAACCAGGTCGCAGCCCTTGGCCGGGCGGTGATTGACGGCCAGCAGCAAGGCGGCGTTGTCAGTGTCATCAAGCACATGCCTGGGCATGGTCGGGCGGTCGTCGATAGCCATCTGGAGCTGCCGAAAGTCTCGGCGTCGCGGGAAGAGCTGGAAATGGACATCGCACCCTTTCGCTCCCTTTCCGGCGCAACGATGGGCATGACAGCCCATATTGTCTACACCGCATGGGATGAACACCGCTGTGCGAGCCTTTCTCCGGTTGTAATCGATGAGGTTATCCGCGGGAAAATCGGTTTTGACGGACTGTTATTTTCGGACGATCTCGACATGAAAGCGCTGAAAGGAGATGTGCCAACCCGCGCGCGAGACGTTGTGGCGGCGGGCTGCGACATTGCGTTGAACTGCTGGGGCCGGATGGACGAGATGGTCGCAATTGCTGACATCCTCGACGATATTGGCGACCGTTCCCGCCGACGGCTGGATGACGCCATGACGTCACTGAACGGCAACAGCGAAGATGTCGAGCTGGCGGAACTGCTGTCCCGCCGCGACGCGCTTATGGCGGCCGCATGACCACGGAATCTGCCGAACCCGAAAGCTTTTTCTTCGCGCCTGCAGCTGGAGAGGCCGAAGAAAGCCTCACTCTCGATATTGACGGCTGGGAAGGCCCGCTTGACCTTTTGCTGGCCTTGGCCCGCAACCAGAAGGTCGATTTGCGGGAAATCTCGATCCTTGAACTCGTCCAGCAATATCTCACTTACATTGCCGATGCGCAGTCGCTGAAACTTGAACTGGCAGCGGACTATCTGGTGATGGCGGCTTGGCTGACCTATTTGAAGTCAGGTCTGTTGCTGCCCAAGGACCCGGAAGTGGATCCTTCGCCGGAAGAACTGGCGCTGCGCCTGCAAATGCGGTTGGAGCGATTAAACGCCATGCGCGAGGCGGGCTCCCGGCTCTTGGCAAGAGACCGGACGGGTCGCGACGTGTTTCTTCGCGGCGCACCGGAAGGCTTGCGGGTGGTCAAAAACCGCCACTGGCAAGCGGAATATTTTGATCTCTTGTCCGCTTACAGCCGGGTCAAACTGCGCAGCGAACCGGCCGTGCACATTGTCAAACAACGGATGGTTATGACGCTCGAAGACGCACTGGCACGGGTTTCGCTGATGCTGGGCGAAGCGATTGAATGGACCGATATTCGTGATTTTCTGCCACGCGGTGCTCCGCCACAGCTGCGAAAATCTGCGCTGGCGTCGAGCTTTGCCGCGGCTCTGGAACTTGCGCGGCAAGGCAAATTGCTGATCGATCAGAAAGAGACTTTCGCACCGCTGAAACTGAAGGCCAATGAAAATGGATAATGAAGTGGAAAACGAGATGGATGAAGACCGAGGCCTGATCATCGATCGCGAGCAACCCGGATCCCCGGAAGTTGGCCAAAACCTGCGTGCGGTGGAAGCGACGTTGTTTGCGGCTGAAACGCCAATGACAATCGCCGATATCAAGATCTATGTTGGCGAGCATATCGATATTCGCGCAACGTTGGAGCAGCTGCAGGAAGGCTATGCAGGGCGCGGCATTGTCCTGATACGGACTGGCGATCGCTGGCATTTTCAAACCGCCCATGATCTGTCCCATCTGCTGCGGCGGCAGCGGGCGGAGCTGCGCAAGCTCAGCCGGGCGGGCATGGAAACTCTGGCGATCATCGCCTATCATGAGCCGGTCAGCCGGGCGGAAATCGAAGCCATCCGCGGAGTGCAGGTTGCCAAAGGGACTTTGGATGTGCTGATGGAAGCTGGCTGGGTCCGCCCCGCTGGACGACGTGAAGTGCCGGGTCGACCTTTGATCTATGCGACAACGGCGGAGTTTCTCACTCATTTCGGCCTGAAAAGCCGGAAGGATTTGCCAGGAATTGATGATCTGAAAGCGGCCGGCCTGCTCGATCCAGTCGACCTTGCGCTGGAAAAAATGGAGATGGAAGCAGAAGAGGCCGCCGAGGGGGCAAGTGACGGAGATGTAGGCGAAGACGCGGAAAATTCCGATCTTCCTGCGGAAGAAAGTGGCGATGATCCTTCGCATTCACTGGAAAATGCCATCGAAAGCGCCTAAGTAGGGTGCAGAGATCAGGAGATTTGTGATGCAACCGAGTATTTGGCAGATTTTAATCGTGGCGGCCCTGGTGCTGATCCTGTTCGGTCGCGGTCGGATTTCGGAGATGATGGGTGACGTCGGCAAGGGCATCAAATCCTTTAAAAAGGGGATTACCGACGAAGAGGATACGCCTGCAGCCAAGCTGGACAGCAAACCGGCCGAAGTGTCCGCAGAGAAGAGCCCGGCTCAAGACAAGACCGCTGGCTGAACCGGTGGTCCGTTGAACAGGACCGCACGCGCCCATGTTTGATCTGGCATTTTCCGAAATCGCGATTATCGCGATCATAGCCGTGGTCGTTATCGGCCCAAAGGAATTGCCGCGCGCGCTGTCGACTGCCGGCAAATGGATGGGCAAGGCGCGCGGCGTGATGAACAATTTCCGCACCGGGCTTGATGCGATGGTCCGCGAAGCCGAACTGCAGGAAATGGAAAAAAAGTGGGCAGCGGAAAATGATCGCATCATGCGCGAGAATCCCGCTGATTCTGAAGAAGAACCGAAAATGGAAGCACTGGAAGCTCCCGCTCGGGACGATTCCGTGGCAGTTGAGGCGGCACCGCCAGAGGATGAAGGCACAGCCGCCAAGTCCGACGGCCCGAATTCAGATGACGCAGCGAAATCATGAACAAGCCGGCCGCCCCCGATATTGACGACAGCAAGGCTCCGTTGATCGAGCATCTTATCGAATTGCGCCAGCGCCTGCTGTGGGCCGTGGTGGCGCTGGTCATCGCTTTTGTTTTCAGCCTGTTTTACGCCGACGAGATTTTCGGCATATTGGTGGTACCGCTCACCGATGCCTTTCCGGCCGGCGAGGGCACGCTGATCTACACCAAGCTTTACGAGGCGTTTTTTGTCGAGATCAAAGTGGCGATGTTCGCCGCCTTCTTCCTGGCTTTTCCAATCATTTCCAACCAGCTCTGGGCCTTTGTTGCGCCGGGCCTCTATGCTAGCGAAAAGAGAGCTTTTTTGCCGTTCCTCATCGCGACACCATTGCTGTTCGCGGCCGGCGCGGCGCTGGCCTATTATATCGTGATGCCAACAGCATTTCGCTTCTTTCTCGGTTTCGAAGGGGAAGTGGGGGGGCTAACCCAGGAAGCACTTCCGGCAATGGGCGATTATCTTTCGCTGGTCATGCAGTTCATTCTGGCCTTTGGGGTCTGTTTTCAGTTGCCCGTCTTGCTCCTGCTGCTCAACCGGGCGGGGCTGGTGACACGCCAGCAGCTAAAGGGTTTGCGACGTTACATGGTCGTCGCAGCTTTCGCGCTGGCCGCCATTTTGACACCGCCAGATGTGGTATCACAGCTGATGTTGGGGATCCCGCTGATCCTGCTCTATGAAGTCTCGCTCGCGATCATGTGGTTTGGCAATCGCCGCAAATCCGAAGCCAATCCGCCAGACTGAATCAGCAAGCTTCTAGTTGATCACCTCTTCGCCGGCCTTGCCGACTGATTCAATATCCTGACCAACACCTTGGACCGTGTTGCATCCGGTCAGCACCAGAGTGGATGAAATCAGTATAGACGCGAAAATCTTGCGCATGAATATTCTCCTTTATCCTTCGACCTTTCATTGCAGCCGGCATAACCGCGCTGCGCTTGCTGTCCAGTGTTCGGGCAATTGATCAGTCGATGGCGCGTTCACCAGCGCGTCCGACAGACTGAATATCTTCGCCCACACCCTGCACGGTATTGCAGGCTCCAAGCAGAAAAGCTGATGTGAGGCCGATGGCAGCCAGAATTTTACGCATGCAGATCACTCCCGGTTTTCCGTCAGTTGGCCGCATAACCAGCCGATCTGGTCATTTCGGTCAGAAACTGAACTTTGCTCTCACGCGATTATCACGTCCCGTAAGAGGTACAAAGTCTTTCGTGAACGGGGCATGACGCCGCGCGCGGACATGAAAATAATTCATGATGATGCGGGCGGCCAGCGGACAAATGGATGCGGCATGTTCGCTCGACCAACCAATTTTTGCTATACTGTGGCAACCATAGCAAGGAGGAGGGCAAAATGGCGGACTGGAAAGAAGATGGCTATCACAGTGTCACACCTTATCTGATCGTCGATGATGCGGCGGCTGCGATAGAGTTTTACAAGGCGGCATTTGACGCGCAGGAAGTTATGCGCATGCCGATGGGAGACAAGATCGGGCATGCCGACCTCCTGATCGGCGACAGTCACGTGATGCTGGCAGACGAATTTCCCGACATGGACAAGCTGGGTCCCAACAAGCGGGGCGGTGCCACGTGTAGTCTGATGATCTATGTGGAGGACAGCGATGCGGCCTTTGATCAGGCTGTTGCCGCAGGTGCGACCGCGATCCGACCGGTCGAGGATCAGTTTTATGGCGATCGCTCCGGTTGGGTCAAGGACCCCTTTGGCCACGAATGGACATTGTCGACGCATATCGAGGATGTCAGTCCAGAAGAACTGAACCGGCGCATGGCGGAGATGATGGCCGGCGAAGGCGCCTGACCGTTTCCGGTCTTTCAGGACAGATATCAGCTTCGGGGTGACGAATCCGATTGCGGCGGATAGGATCGCCGCATGACCTTTACCTGCAAGATTCTTTTGCTCGGCTCCGGCGAACTTGGTCGGGAATTTGTTATTTCGGCCAAACGTCTGGGCGCGTTTGTCATCGCCTGCGATGCGTATGAAAATGCACCGGCGATGCAAGTTGCAGATGCATCCGAAATCTTCTCCATGCTCGACGGCGACAGGTTGCGCGAGGTCATCATGGCACACCAGCCGGATTATGTTGTGCCGGAGATTGAAGCTATCCGGACGGAGGTCCTGGCGGAAATGGAGGCGGAAAATGTTCATGTCGTGCCGTCCGCACGGGCGACGCAGCTGACAATGAACCGGGATGCGATCCGCGATGTCGCGGCCAGCGAACTGGGCCTCTCCACGTCCGCCTATCACTATGCCGAAAGCCTGGATAACGTTCGCGAAGCGGCTGCCGATATCGGATTTCCGCTGGTGATCAAGCCAGTGATGTCATCCTCGGGCAAAGGGCAAAGCAAGGTGGAGCGCCTGGAAGAGCTGAACTCTGCCTGGGAGCATGCGGTGAACAATATGCGCGGCGACCGCCAGCGCGTCATTGTCGAGCAATTTGTAGATTTTGCCTATGAAATCACCTTGCTGACAATCCGGACCCGCGACGGGGTCCTGTTCTGCCCGCCCATCGGTCACCGTCAGGAACGCGGCGATTATCAGGAAAGCTGGCAACCCGCGGCCATGAGCAGATCGGCGCTTGCGGATGCACAGGTGATGGCGCGCAAGGTGGTGGACAATCTGGGGGGATATGGTCTTTTCGGTGTCGAGTTTTTCGTGACCGGGGCAGGGGAGGTTATTTTCTCCGAGCTCAGCCCCCGCCCCCATGATACCGGAATGGTGACGCTGATTGGTCAGAATCTGAGCGAGTTTGACTTGCACGCTCGAGCGATCATGGGGCTGCCTATCCCGCACATCGGGCTGACCGCGCCGGCCAGTGCCAGTGCGGTCATTCTTGCCGATCGCGACAGCGTGGACTTTCGTTTTGCAGGAACTGGGGATGCTCTTGCCCTGGGAAAAGCGGATGCGGAGGTGGATATCCGCCTGTTCGGCAAACCGGTCACCCGCCCCTTTCGCCGAATGGGAGTGGCTCTGGCGACCGGCAGTGATACCGACAGCGCCAGGGCTCTGGCAAAATCGGCGGCTGACCGGCTGACGATCCTTCATGATTGACGGCACCGGCTGCGAAACCAATTCACGATCCTGATGTTGCATTGCTGGTGCAGGTGACTTGATCGACCGGCAGGTTCATGCCTATGCACCATCGTCTCGATTTTCTTTCCAGCAACCGGAGCAATTTTTCATGGCCGCCAATCTCATCATCTACGGTTCACCCCTGTCTCCTTTTCAGCGCAAAGTCGAGGCGGTCATGGGCGTTAAGGGACTCGAATATGATGTAAAGGCCGTCAATCTCGGTAACCTGCCCGACTGGTATAATGAGCTGAATCCGCTGGGCAGTATCCCGACGCTTCGTGATACGGATGTCGCCGGCGACGGGTCCATGGGAACGATCCCGGACAGTTCGGCCATGTGCGCCTATCTGGAAAAGAAATATACCAAGCCGTCGCTCTATCCGTCTGACCCGTTCCGTTATGGGCGAGCCTTGTGGATTGAGGAATTTGCCGATACGGCGATGGCAAGGGCAGGGGGGCTGGGACTGTTTCGCCCGATCGCGTTCGCCCTCTTTGCCGGGAAAGAGCCCGACCTCGACACGGCACGCAAGACCTGGACCAAGGACTTGCCACCGCTATATGATTATCTCGAAGGTCAGATGGATGGCAGCGAGTGGTTCATCGGGGACCGTCTGACAATGGCTGACATCGCCGTAGCCTGTCAGATGATGCAGACGGATATGCTTGTCGGCCCGCCCGATGCAGAAAAGTGGCCGGCTCTAGTCAGCCTGTTGAACCGATTGAAATCCCATGACGCGTTTCAGGCCAATCTTGGTGCCTGTGAAAAGATTCTCGGCAAGGTGATGCCGGAGAAATATGATCTGAACGGCTGAATTGATACCCTCCGATTGATTTCAGGCGTGGTTGCGGATCTCGTCAGCTGTGGCAAGCCGACGACCGGATTGCCGGATCTTTTGCATCGCCCGTTCGACCAGTTGCACATTGGTTTCAGAGGATCCGAGCGGAGCGTCTTCCAGTCCCGTCCGCACATGGGCACCCAAGTCCAGCGCAGGTTCGACGATGATGTCTATATCCGCATCGAGACCTGAAATCATCCACGGCATGTCCGGTGCGACTTGGGCCAGATGTCGGGCATAAAATTCCAGATTGGCCAGGCCGGGGCTCAATCCGAACAGCAGATGATCGGAGAACATCAAGCGGTAAACGGGTTTCTTCAGAGCAGGAAATCGTCGGGACCAGGCCGAGCCCAGTCGCGCGAACCCTGGTTCGTAGATCGCGAAGGCCGGGCGCCATCCTTTCGCCTCGGCCAGCCGGAGCCCCTCGCGGATATGCGTGTCGGGATTGGCGTAGACGAGACCAGCTCGATCATTTTCGATCTGCGCTTCATGCGTAATGTTGACGCTGCCGGGATCAATGACACCCATTTCGAGCAATCCGCGTTCAGCGAGCTTTCGCACCGGTGCGAACCGAGTCTCTGCATCGCCGGCCAGTGCAAGCGTGGGGTAGACGATGGCATCACACCGCGCACGAATGCTTTCGATGATCCGGCTGTAGATATCGGCATCTTCCAGCGGCCGGCCATTTTCGTCATAGGCGTGAAGATGCACAACCGCCGCTCCCGCCGCGACGCAAGCCAGGGCTTCCTCGACAATGTCCTCGGGCCGGATCGGAATGTTGGGCTGATGCTTCTGACCGGAACCGCCATTGAGGGATACTTCCAGCCAGACGGGTGTTTCGGCATCGTGCGTCATGTCCACTCCTATCGGGCTTGCCTGCCATGCATGCAAGGCCGATCTCCGGGTGCTGAAAGAACAACTTGCGGCCTCCCAAGTCTTCTCGTCTTGCCGAGCAGCTGTGGGAGGCCTATCTGATGGCAATGATGATTGTTCCACAAACACTCGACCTGATCGGAAACACGCCTCTCGTCCGGCTGGACGGCCCAAGCGAGGAAGCGGGCTGCGATATTTATGGCAAGTGCGAATTCGCCAATCCTGGTGCTTCGGTCAAGGACCGGGCAGCACTGTACATCGTCAAGGATGCGGAAGAGCGCGGCCTGTTGCAGCCGGGCGGGATGATAGTCGAGGGTACGGCTGGCAATACCGGGATCGGCATCGCCCTGGTCGCCAATGCCAGGGGCTATCGAACAACCATTGTCATGCCGGAAACCCAGAGCCGCGAGAAAATGGACACGCTGCGTGCGCTGGGCGCCGAGCTGATTACCGTGCCGGCGGCGCCCTATTCCAATCCCGGGCACTTCGTACACACCAGTCGCCGGATCGCCGAAGAAACCGAGGGTGCCGTATGGGCCAATCAGTTCGACAATGTCGCCAATCGGCGCGCGCATATCGAGACCACGGCAAAAGAGCTTTGGGAGCAAACTGACGGTACGATTGACGGATTTGTCTGTGCGGCCGGGACGGGTGGAACCATTTCCGGCGTCGGTATGGGATTGAAAGCCCGCAACGAAAATGTGAAAATCGCACTGGCTGACCCGCACGGTGCAGCGCTCTATCATTTCTATGCCCATGGCGAGTTGAAGTCGGAAGGCAGCAGCGTCGCCGAGGGAATCGGACAGGGGCGGATTACCGGAAATCTCGAGGATGCACCGATTGATACCCAATACCGGATTTCCGATGAGGTGGGGCTGGAATGGGTGGCCCGGCTGCTCCGCGAAGAAGGGCTGTGTCTCGGCCTGTCATCGGGGATTAATGTCGCCGGGGCTATTGCACTCGGCAAGGAACTGGGGCCGGGCAGCAAGGTCGCCACGATCTTGTGCGATACCGGTTTCCGTTATCTGTCATCGCTGTATAATGCCGACTGGCTGCGGTCAAAGGACCTGCCGGTGTTCCCGTGGCTGGAAGAGGGCGCTGATCAGCTGGTCAGCTGAATAACGAGGAATTCGGGATGAATGATCGTCAGGACACCATGCAACGGATCCAGGTCGGTGTGGTCGGTCTTGTTGCCGTGCTGTTGCTCGTCAGTGTCGCCAATTTCGTTCTTCAGCGTGCCAGCGACGAGCGGTCGGCGATCGAAGAGATCCAGGCCGAATCTGCCGGAGCTGTGGGCGAGCTCGCACGTGAGCCAGAAGAAGCGGCAGCGCCGGCCGAGCCGCTGGCCGAACTTGGCATCACGCCGGCTGCTGCTCCGGAGGAAGTGGAGGAAGCTCCGCCAGCAGTTCCATCAGGCTCCAGTGGCCAGGTTGTGCCGGATCTCCAGCCAGATCCCAAGCTCGAAGCGCCGATGGACCAGGAACAATAGGTATGCGTACGCTGACTGCCGGTCTGATTCTGGCAGTAGCCATGCTGGCTCTATGGCAATGGCCCGGCGCTGGCGATGATGGTGGGACATCTGCCAGAGTTTCTGACTCGGAAGATCGGATCAAGGTCTCGCTGATGACCAGCCTGCCCCTGGTCTGGACAGAGGGCGCTTCCATGTCCGACATAATTGGCGGAAAGGCGGCTCCTGCACCGATCTTCCTGCATTGGCAAAGTCGCTATGACATGCGCGCGGTGGACAGTTTTGAGGATCTTGAAACGTCCGGTCAGGATGTCGTCATTTTGGCTCAGCCCCACGCAATGGACCCGGCCGATCTCAAGGTGCTCGACAATTGGGTGAGGGCAGGCGGACGGGCCGTGGTACTCACCGATCCGGTTCTTGCATGGCATTCGGAATATCCTTTGGGGGATAATCGGCGACCTCTGGTGACGGGTCTGTTGTCGCCATTGCTCGATCATTGGGGTCTGGAATTGCTTGCGCCTGAAGATGACGGTGAGGGTGCAGTGAATGTGCAGATGGAGGGGTTAGTGCTCGCAACCAGCGGCATAGGCACTTTCCGGCTGAAAGATGACAGTAATTGCGGGCTGAGTGCTGGCCGGATTTTGGCCGAATGCCAGATTGGAGACGGGCGCGCCATTCTTCTGGCGGACGCGGATTTTCTCAATGCGGAACTGTGGGAAACGGAATCGGCCAGTGCAGCGTCGCGACTGACCGATCGGCTCGTTGCGCAGGTAATGCAATGATGTTCAAAAACGACTCTTCCCGCCCGTTTGAAACTACAGGGTTGTGGGCGAAATTTCCGTTCAACAATCGACCGTTAAAAGATGTTGCCAGTGCCGCTACCGGCTCAAAAATAAAATCCAAATATATCAATGGCATAGCTGATCACACCCTCAAATCCCCTTAAATTCCCGTAAAATCCCCTTCCATCCCCGGCTTTCCCCTGTTAACCCTGCTTGGTCATCGGGGAATTTTCCTGTCGGGAATCGGTATTTTCCGGAGCTGCTGAGTACGCGCTTCCGGGGTCGGGAAAGCTTTGTCTTCGATGCAGGTGAGGGATTTGGCTGTGTCTGGTGTTTACGCATATTCAGGAACCGGAATATCCGCGATAGACGACAAGGGTCGTCTGTCCATTCCTGCGTTTCTGCGCAAGGACCTGGTTGCCAGCAGTGACGGCCGGACGGTGTGCGTGGGCAAGCACGAGAAATGGGATTGCCTGGTTGGTTTCGGCCTCAGCCGGAAAATCGACATGCTTGCCGAAATTGATCGCGAGGAAAGCAACGCGATTGCGCGCGGTGAAGACTATGACCGCGACCTTGCGAGCTTCCGGAAATTTCATTCGATCAAGGATCTGTCCTTTGATGCCAGCGGGCGTTTTGGATTGCCTGACGGTCATCGTGACAAGGGGAACCTGAAAGACAAGGTCATCTTCTTTGGTACCGGCTTGTCCTTCTGTCTTTGGGATCCGCAAGTCCTGCTGGACACACCGGTGGAAATTCCCGTGGACCGCGACGAGGTCAAGCGACTGGTTGATGAACTGGGGAAAAAGAAATGACCCAGACAGACACCCCACCCGTTTCATCTCCGCATCTGCCCGTCTTGCTCGACGAAGTGCTGGAGGCTCTCGAAATCCATTCCGGGGAAACCCATGTGGACGGGACTTTCGGCGCAGGAGGATACACCGCGGCCATCCTCAAGGCTGGTGCGAGTGTCCATGCCTTTGATCAGGACCCCGATGCGATCAAGGCGGGTCAAGCTTTGGCGGAGGCCAGTGGTGGAAAGCTGCATCTGCACCATGAGGTCTATTCGCGGATGGACCGGGTGCTGGCGGAAGAGGAGATTGACGGCGTCACGCTGGACATTGGTGTATCCTCCATGCAGCTGGACCAGGCGGCACGCGGATTCTCATTCCAGAAAGACGGTCCTCTGGACATGCGCATGGCGCAGGATGGACCCAGCGCGGCGGATTTTCTCAACAATGCTGATGAGTCCGAAATTGCAGATGTCATTTATCAATATGGCGAAGAGCGTCGGTCGCGGCGGATCGCGGCGGCGATTGTCCGGGCGCGCCCGCTGACACGGACATCGGAACTGGCGCGGGTTGTTCGCAAGGCATTGGGCTATCGTTCCGGAGACAAGAAAGACCCCGCAACCCGAACTTTTCAGGCCATTCGCATTCACATCAATCGCGAACTGGGCGAGCTCGAAGACGGCCTCGCTGCGGCAGAGCGATTGCTCAAACCCGGCGGTCGACTGGCGGTGGTAACATTCCACAGCCTCGAAGATCGCATCGTCAAAAATTTTCTGCGGAACCGGAGTGGCCAGCAGGCCTCCGGATCCCGTCATCTACCCCAAGTTTCAGAAATACGGTCGGCACCCACCTTTCATAAACCAGCCAAAGCGGTGCGTCCGACCGGGGCGGAGCAGGCCTCTAATCCCCGAGCCCGCTCCGCCACCCTTCGTTCCGCGGTGCGTTCCCACGCGCCGCCACAAACAGCGGCAGGTGGTGCGAGATGAAGCTGGCAGCCAAAAGACTGGAGGGTATCGGCTGGCTGATGCTCGTCTGTCTGGTTGCCATCCTGCTTTATCCCCTTTCGCTTAGCGTCGCGTCTCTGCGCAGCGATCTTGCGCGGACCGATCAGAAAATCGTCTCGGTCAAACGCGAGATCCGCTATCTGGAAACGGAATTCAGTGCACGGGCCAATCTTCGCCAGCTGGAAGAGTGGAACAAGCTGGAATATGGTTATGTCGCACCTGAGGCCGCCCAGTATCTCCAGGGCGAGCGCGCATTGGCCAGCCTTGGCGGGGGCAAGCAAGCAAGGGAGCCGATCAGAATTGCGGTGGCCAACACGATGGACGAGGTCGAGCCGGCCGGAATTATTGGATCGGTCTTCGCGACGGCTTCTGCCAAAACGCCCTCTGAGGAAGGGGGTGAGGCATCGACAGCTGGAGCGACTGAACCGTCGGAAGCGACCGATTCACTGCAGCCGGCCGAACTGACACCGAGGAACAATCGCACGGAGCGCGTCGCCAGTATCGAGAAGAAGCTGCTGGATGACGGGCTCATCAAGGATCTGACGGTAAAGGCTGATCGGGAGCGGACCCGGAGTAACGGAGGATGACCACACTCCTGGCGAGCAGCAGAAAAGTGCAGTTTTCCGGTAAAAACAAGGAAATTTCCGCCAGCGCCCACTTCCGGTTGATGGTATTGCTGCTGGTTTTTCTCGCGGGATTTACAATCGTTACCGGGCGCCTGATCAGTCTGACCATCCTGGAAGATGCGCAGCCTGCCAGAATGTCCAGCGCGAGTTATGTGCCACCGCGCGGAGATATTGTTGATCGCAACGGCGTCGCCCTGGCCCGGACCATTCGCGGCTATGCCGTTCGGGTCGTTCCGGAACGCGTGTTGGGTGACAAGAAGCAGTTGGCCAGACAGCTTGCCGGACTTTTTCCTGATACCAGCGAGGCCGAGTTTCTGGCAAAGCTGACCGGACCGCGCCCGACTTATCTGCGCCGCAGGGCATTGCCGACCGAAGTCCGGCAGGTTCACGCCATTGGAGAGATCGGTATTGAATTCCCGCGCGAGAATGAACGCCTCTATCCGCAGCGGGATCTGGCTGCGCATATTCTTGGCTATGTCGATGCGGACAACAACGGCATCATGGGCATGGAACGTGCTCTCAATGATCGCCTGATTGACGAAACCTTGCGTGCAAGGCCCAGTATCCTGTCGATTGACACCCGCGTTCAGGCGGCGCTGGAAAGCGAATTGTTCACCGCGATGACGGCACATGAAGCCAAGGGGGCTGCGGGAATTATCATGGATGTCCGCACCGGCGAAGTCATGGCGCTTGCTTCCCTTCCGGTATTTGATCCGAACAAGATCCGCCAAAGCAGCATGAAGCATCAGGTCAATGAAGTGACCCAAAGTGTGTTTGAACTCGGGTCAACCTTCAAGCCACTGACTGTCGCTGCAGCACTGGATGCCGGAACCGTAACCGATCTCGCCATTCGCTACAATGCTACCGAACCGATCAAGGTTGCCGGGTTCACGATCAAGGACGATCACAGCCAGGACCGGTATCTCAATATCCCGGAAACCCTGGTACACAGTTCCAACATTGTGACCGCCCGCCTTGCCGACAATCTTGGCCGGGAGGGCATGGAGAACATGATCCGGCGGCTGGGATTTGACGAACGACCACATATCGAAATAGCGGAACGGGGCCGCCCCCTGTGGCCCCAGCGATGGGGGCGGGTGACCAACATGACGGTCGCCTATGGGCACGGTATTGCGGTAACGCCGCTGCATCTTGCCAGCGCTTATTCCGCGTTGGTCAACGGCGGTATCTGGCGTCCGGCGACTCTGCTTAAGGTTGAGCCAGGTGACGAAACCGAAGGGCGGCGGGTATTCAAGGCAGCCACCAGTGCACGGATGCGCCAGCTGCTGCGCATGATCGTGTCGAGCGGAACCGGTCGCAACGCTGATGCGCCAGGCTATCGGATTGGCGGAAAAACGGGCTCTGCCGAAAAACCGGCCGATGGCGGCTATAACCGGACGTCGCTGGTGTCGACATTTGCTGCCGCTTTTCCGATGGACAATCCGCGATATGTTATCATTGCCATGCTGGATGAACCCAAGGGGACGGCGGAGACTGGCTTTGCAAGAACCGCCGGCTGGACCGCGGCACCGATTGTGCGAAAAGTGGTGCCCCGGGTTGGACCGATGCTGGGTGTGGTCCCGGATGAGCATCGCGATGTTGATGTTTCCGAACTGACACCCCTTTTGTGGACGCCGAAAGGATAGCAGATGAATTTGCGTGCGCTTGTGGCGGGCATTGCGGAAGTTGATCTGACCGGAGATGCCGGCGACTGTCATGTGTCCGGTCTCGCGATCGACAACCGCAAAATTGCGCCCGGTAATATATTTGGCGCGTTCCAGGGATCTGCAGCCAACGGAGAGGACTATATTGACGCCGCGATCCAGGCCGGTGCCATCGCGGTGGTGGCACGGCCGGAGGCGATTGTCGAAGGTGCTGTCCACATCAGGGATGATCAACCGCGGCGTCTTTTTGCGCTGCTGGCGGCACGCTACTTCACGCCATCTCCCACCTGCGTTGCTGCGGTTACGGGAACCAATGGCAAGACATCGACCGCGGAACTGACCCGTCAATTGTGGCGGATGGCCGGATTGAACAGCGCATCAATCGGGACACTCGGCGTGACAACCGCTTCAGAGCAGGTCAAGACAGGACTGACTACACCGGATATTGTGACCTTTCTTTCCAACATGTCCGGTCTGGCACGCGAGGGCGTCAGCCACGCCATATTCGAAGCCTCCAGCCATGGCCTGGCCCAGTACCGGACCGAAGGATTACCGGTTCAGGTCGGCGTCTTCACCAATCTCAGTCGCGATCATCTCGATTATCACGGAGATATGGACAGTTATTTTGAAGCGAAGATGCGCCTGTTTGATGAGGTGCTCGACGCGGACGGAACCGCCGTGGTCTGGGCTGACGACGAACAATGGTCCAGCAAGGTCTCCCGCCGCGCTATGGACCGGGGGCTCAAGCTCTTTACCGTCGGCGAGAACGGCACATCGCTCCGGCTCGTCTCGCGGATGCCGACACAGCTGGGCCAGACGCTGATGGTCAAGGCCAATGGCAATACCCACAGAATTGCCCTGCCGCTTATCGGTTCCTATCAAGCGGCTAACGCGCTTTGTGCGGCCGGTGTCGTGCTTTCCACGGGCGGAACGCTGGATGATGTTTTCGATCACATGCAACGGCTGCAACCAGTGCGTGGGCGTCTCGAAAGAGCTGTCATCACTGCAGTCGGCGCGCCCGTATATGTCGACTATGCGCATACGCCCGACGGGCTTCGGGCCGCCATTGAAGCGCTGCGCCCGCATGTAAAGGGGCAATTGATCACTGTTTTCGGCGCTGGTGGCGACCGGGACAAAGGCAAGCGTCCGGAAATGGGTGCCGTTGCGGCAGACATGTCGGATGTCGTGCTGGTGACCGACGATAATCCGCGCAATGAAGATCCGGTTGCGATTCGTGCTGAAATTCTGGCAGGTGCCGGAGAGGCGCAGGAAGTTGCGGATCGCCGGGAAGCCATACTGGCGGCCATCGCGCAGGCTGGACAGGATGATATTGTCCTGCTGGCCGGCAAGGGGCATGAACAGGGGCAAATTGTCGGCGACCGGATCATCCCCTTTGACGATGTCGAGGTCGCCCGCGAATGCGCACGCCAGGCCAGCAACGAGCAGGTGGCCTGATGGCATTGTGGACATCATCCGAAATAGCAGCCGCTGTTGGCGGAGAGGCCCAGGGGGATTTTCGGGTCAATGGCGTTGCGTTTGACTCCCGAGAGGTCGGGGAAGGTGATCTGTTCATTGCCATGAAGGGCGAAGAGACTGACGGGCATCTTTATATCGACAAGGCGATCAAGGCAGGAGCAACGGGCGTTTTGGTATCCGAACCGTTTGACGGACCGCATATCCGGGTATCCGACACGGCTGCCGCACTGGACAAGCTGTGCACAGGATCGCGAGCCCGGACCGAAGCCAAGATCATTGGCGTAACCGGATCGGTTGGCAAGACCGGTGTCAAGGAAGCGCTCTATGCTGCTCTGAACCGGTCATCGCTGGGCAAGGCGCACCGGTCGCTCAAAAGCTATAACAATCATGTCGGTGTGCCGCTGAGCCTTTCCCGCATGCCGCAGGATTCGCAGTTCGGTATTTTCGAAATGGGAATGAACCACAGCGGCGAATTGTCGGCGCTCACCCGGCTGGTACGTCCACATGCCGCCATCGTGACCACCATTGCGCCCGCGCATATCGGATATTTTCCGGACGAGGAAGCGATTGCCGATGCGAAGGGCGAGATTTTTGAAGGTCTGGTCGAAGGCGGGACCGCAATCGTTCCGTTTGACAACCGCCATTATCAGCGGCTGCGCGACAAGGCTGCCCAGCACTGTGAGAAGATCATCAGTTTTGGACTGCAGGATGGTGCAGACGTCCGGGCAGTCGATATGGTCCCTGCGCAGGCTGGTGGATCTCTGGTAACCGCAAATATGGGCGATCAAAGTCTCTGCTTCACCATTTCCATGCCGGGCGAGCACTGGGTGTCGAACGCTCTGGCCATTCTCGCCGCCGTGCAGGCAGTGGGTGGTGATCTGGCTTCTGCGGGACTGGCACTGGCGGAGCTGGAGGGTCTGGCCGGGCGCGGTCAGCGCCACAGGTTACAGCTGAAGGGTGGCGGTTCTGCGCTGCTGATCGATGAAAGCTACAATGCGAATCCGGTCTCGATGAAAGCCACGCTGACCCAGTTGGCGGAAGAAAAATGCGAAGGCAGGCGTCTCGCAATTCTGGGAGCTATGGGAGAGCTGGGCGATCATTCGCAACAATTTCATGAGGCCTTGGCAGACGACATTCTCGCTGCAGGCATTTCGCACGTCATACTTGTCGGCGACGAGATGGTGCACACGGCAGCTCGCTTGCAGCAAAATCCGGCCGCACAGCTTGATCAATCGGTGGAAATATCACATGTCGCCAGCGCTGCAGACGCTCTGTCTGCGGTCGCCGAAATTCTGGGCGACAGGGACATCCTTCTGATCAAGGGATCAAATTATCTGGGGCTTGCCAGCACGGTTTCCGGACTGGTGAGCGGGGAGTAGTAATGTTTTACCTATTGGCACAATGGCTCGAGTTTGAAGGGATATTCAATATATTCCGCTATCTGAGCTTTCGGTCGGGCGCTGCGGTGGCAACCGCCCTGCTCATTGGTCTGCTCATAGGACCGCGGTTTATCAACATGCTGCGCATGCGTCAGGGCAAGGGCCAGCCGATCCGCGAGGACGGACCCATCACTCACCTCAAGAAGGCGGGGACGCCCACGATGGGCGGACTGATGATTCTGATATCGCTGGTGATTTCTCTCCTGCTGTGGATGGATTTGACCAATATATTTGTCTGGACCTGCATCTTTGTAACCCTGGGTTTTGGGGCGATCGGTTTCATGGATGACTATGACAAGGTTACCAAGGCCAGCCACAAGGGTGTCTCCGGCAAAGTCCGGCTTTTGCTGGAATTTGCCATCGCCGGGTTCGCGACATGGTTGATTATTCAGGAAGTCGGGACATCGCTTTATGTGCCGTTCTTCAGTGATATCGAAATCAATCTGGGCTGGGCCTATTTCCCGTTCGCCATGTTTGTCATCGTTGGCGCAGGAAATGCCGTCAATCTGACCGATGGTCTGGATGGTCTCGCCACCATGCCCGTGGTAATTGCCAGCGCGACATTCCTGATCATCGTCTATCTGTCCGGCAATGCGGTTTTTGCCGAATATCTGGGCATTCCGTTCGTCCGGGGGGCAGGGGAGCTTGCCATATTCTGCGCCTGTATTATCGGTGCCTGTCTGGCCTTTCTCTGGTTCAATGCGCCGCCTGCCGCTGTATTCATGGGGGACACCGGCAGCCTGGCGCTGGGCGGGGCGCTGGGTGCGATCGCTGTTTCAATCCATCACGAAATCGTTCTCGCCATTGTCGGCGGGCTGTTTGTTCTCGAAGCGGTTTCGGTCATCGTGCAGGTCTTCTTTTACAAGCGCACCGGCAAGCGGGTATTTCGCATGGCCCCTATCCATCACCATTTTGAGCAGCTCGGCTGGTCGGAATCCACCGTGGTGATCCGGTTCTGGATCATCAGCCTGGTTCTGGCCCTGGCAGGACTCGCGACACTGAAACTGAGGTAAACGAAAGGAATGATCACCTCTTCCGTCTTTTCCGGCAAGCGATATGCCATACTGGGCCTCGCCCGGTCAGGAATGGCAACGCTGGCTGCGCTGTCAGTGAGCGGAGCGGAGTTGCTGGCATGGGACAATCAGGAAGAATTGCGGAGCGCCGCCGCGGACCGGGCGGTAATCGCCGACTTGATGGAATCAGACCTCAGCGGCTTCGACGGGATCGTTGTGTCACCCGGCGTGCCACTCAACCGGCATCCGATTGTGGCAAAGGCAGCCGCCGACGGCGCATCGATCATCGGCGACATGGAATTGTTTGCACAGGCGCGGAGCGAACTGCCGCCGCACCGGATTGTCGGCATTACCGGAACCAACGGCAAGTCGACAACGACGGCATTGATCCATCACATCCTGCAAAGCGCAGGCCTTCCGGCACAGATGGGCGGGAATATCGGCCTGCCGATCATGAGTCAGAACCCGCTGCCCGCGGGTGGCATCTATGTGCTCGAATTGTCGAGCTATCAGATCGATCTGATGCAAAGCCTCGACTGTGACGTGGCGATGCTGCTCAACATCACGCCGGACCATCTCGACCGCTATGACAGTTTTGATGCCTATGCTGCCGCAAAGGCGCGGCTGTTTGACATGATGAGCCCGGAACATGTCGCCATATTTTCCGGAAAGGACGAGAAGTCGCAGCTGGCCTTGCGCGAGATCCGGGCCGAGGACCGGGTGCAGAATATCATCGATACCAGCCGGTCCACCATGACCGGTCAGGAAAACTGGCCTTCGCTGCAAGGTCCGCACAATCTGGAAAATGCACTCGCCGCTGTCGCGGCCGTCGAAGCTTTGGGTATCGAAGAAGCCCAATGGCGACCGGCCCTGGAAAATTTCCGGGGTCTTGACCACCGGATGGAGCGAACAGCTGAAGCCAGTGGCGTATTGTTTGTGAACGACAGCAAGGCTACCAACCCGGCGTCAAGCGGACCAGCACTGGGTGCCTATCCCCGGATTCACTGGATATTGGGGGGCTTGCCCAAAAGCGAGAATCTGGCCGAGTGCGAGCCGTTTTTCGGGAATGTGGTCCAGGCCTATACGATTGGTGAAGCCGGTCCCTTGTTTGAGGAGCTGCTGAAGCCGGTGATGCCGGTGGAGTCTTGCGAAATGATGCTGACCGCAGTGCAACGTGCGGCAGCAAATGCCCGGCCCGGCGACACGATCCTGTTGTCACCGGCCTGCGCGTCCTTCGACCAGTTCAAGGATTTCGAGGCACGGGGCGAGTGTTTCCGCTGTGCCGTCAAGTCGGTGATCGAGAAGAAACAGATCGGAATCGCAGTGGGGGACAATGCTGCATGACGGAAAACGCATCCAATAGCGCCATGCCAGAGCTTGCTGCCGGTTTGCAGAAAAAGCGGTTCCAGTTGGAATCCCGCCTCGGGCGTAGTGACCGTTCGCCGCTTTCAGTCTGGTTCTGGGAACTGGACCGGGTGCTGCTCGCACTGATCATGTCGCTGATCGCCATCGGCCTGATCGCGGTTGCAGCTGCCTCTCCGGTTTCCGCGCTCAAACACAGCACGGCCACGGTTACGCTTGACCCGCTTTACTATTTCTACCGTCAGCTTGGCTGGGTGGCCGTAGGTATTCCGATCATGCTCGTTATATCCATGCTGCCCAAGGAGCAGGCTCGGCGTTTTGCTATTCTGGCGGCTGTGGGCGCTTTCGGTCTTCTGTTTCTGGTGCCAGTCTTGGGCAATTCGGTCAACGGGGCGCAACGCTGGATTGGTTATGGTTTTGCCACAATTCAGCCCGGGGAGTTTCTGAAGCCGTTCTATGCGGTATCGGTCGGCTGGCTATTGTCGCTGCGCGTCAAGGATCCCTCATTGCCTGTCGTTTCCCTGTCCTTCGTTCTGACGGGTGTGGTGGCGCTGCTATTGATGATGCAGCCGAATCTTGGTCAGACAATCATATTTTGCGGGATCTGGTTCGTTCTGATGATGATCTCTGGCCTTTCTGCCAGGATCATCGGCGGAATCAGCATTCTCGGCGTGGGCGGGATCGTTGCAGCCTATTTCCTCTATCCCGTGGCGACACAGCGGATCAACAGCTGGCTATTCGGCGGCGATGAGTTTGATCAGGTAATGCTGGCTCACAAGACGCTTATCAGTGGCGGTCTGCTTGGCACCGGTCCGGGGCTGGGTACTGCAAAGTTCAAGCTCCCCGAGGCGCATACCGACTATATATTCTCGGTCATTGGTGAGGAGTTCGGGCTGCTTGCCTGCATGGCGATTGCCCTGGTCTATTTCGCGATCATTGTCCGTGTCTTCCTGCGCCTGCTGGACGAAGAAGACAATTTCATCATTCTGGCCGTTGCCGGTCTCACTGCTCAGTTTGGCGGGCAGGCACTGATCAACATCGCGGTGAATCTTCAGCTCTTCCCCTCCAAGGGCATGACTCTGCCGTTCGTCAGCTATGGCGGTTCGTCTTTCATCGCGCTTTCATTTGGCGCCGGACTCCTGCTGGCATTTACCCGCAGAAACCCGTATCTGGATCGTTCGCAATATGTCAGAGAGTGGACGACAACGGGGCAGATGAAACGATGAGTTTTACGAAACATTTTGTTCTCGCCGCGGGTGGCACCGGAGGGCACATGATTCCCGCCTATGCGCTGGCGAAGGAACTGGTGCTGCGCGGCCATCGGGTAGCGCTGATTACGGACGAGCGGGGCGAGAAAATCCCGGGCATGGTCGATGAGGGCCAGGTCCATGTCCTGCCGGCCGGCCGGATCACAAAGGATCCACGCGGCTGGCTTTCGGGGGCGCGCGCGATCCTGAAGGGCCGCAGCATGGCATTGCAGCTTTACCGGACATTCGAACCCTCCGCAGTGGTCGGTTTCGGGGGCTATCCCGCATTTCCCGCGTTGCTGGCGGCGGATCGTCTCGACATCCCGACCATTGTACACGAACAAAATGCCGTGCTGGGTCGGGTAAACCGGTTGGCGGCCCGATCTGTCAACGCCATCGCGACTTCCTATCCCGACATTTTGCGACTCAAGCCGAAGCATGAAAAGAAGGTGCATCTGGTCGGCAATCCCGTGCGTGAGGAAGTCATCGCGCTGCGCGAGGAACCTTATCCGCCATTGACCGAGGATGGGATATTCCGTGTACTGGTCACCGGTGGCAGTCAGGGTGCGACCGTCCTGTCGGATGTTGTACCCGATGCGATGGCGATGTTGCCCGTCCATCTGCGCCGCCGTCTTCAGGTCACCCAGCAGTGCCGGGAGGCGGATATCGAAACGGTGCGCGCCAAATATGCAGAGCATGACATTCCCGCGGAACTCGCAACCTATCTGCCTGATCTGCCGCAGCGACTGGGCTGGTCGCATCTTGTCATTTCGCGGGCCGGCGCATCGACTATCGCCGAACTGACTACCGCGGGCCGGCCAGCCATATTGGTGCCGTTGCCGATCGCGACTGATGATCATCAAAGTTACAATGTCAAGGAGATGGTCGCGGCCGGCGGTGCCCGGGCGATTGCGCAACCGCAATTCACGGCCAAGGAACTGGCCAAGCAGATGCAGAAAATGGCCCTAGGTCCCGGAGCGCTGGAAAATGCTGCACGGTTTGCCCGCAAATGCGGTCGTCCGGATGCTGTCAATGATCTGGCAGATCTGGTCGAGAGCATCGGCACCTCGCCGCTGACAAAACCGCTCAAGGTTAAGGACGACAAGACGTCGCTTGCTCCTGGCGGACGAGAAGCCCTCGCTCAGGACAGCGCTGCATGAAAGGAGTCGGTACCGATATCGGAACGATTCATTTCGTCGGGATTGGCGGTATCGGCATGTCCGGCATTGCCGAAGTGATGCACAATCTCGGCTATCAGGTGCAAGGATCTGACATCGCAGAGAGCGCTGTTGTCGAAGGTTTGCGGGCGAAGGGCATCGATGTCAAAATCGGGCATCAGCCAGAAAATGTCGAAGGTACGTCTGTTATCGTCACGTCCACCGCCGTCAAGCGCGGCAATCCCGAAGTGGAGAAAGCGCTGACGGATCGCATCCCGCTGGTCCGCCGGGCGGAGATGCTGGCTGAACTGATGCGGCTCAAATCCACAATCGCAATTGCCGGTACGCATGGCAAGACAACGACCACCTCGATGGTTGCAGCGATGCTGGATGCGGGCGGGATTGACCCCACGGTGATCAACGGCGGCATCATCAATAATTATGGTTCCAACGCCCGGCTGGGGGACAGCGAATGGATGGTTGTCGAAGCAGACGAAAGCGATGGCAGTTTCCTGCGGCTCGACGGCACGATTGCCGTGGTCACCAATATCGATCCGGAGCATCTCGATCACTATGGCAGTTTCGACAAGATCAAGGACAGCTTTGTAGAATTTATCGAGAATGTCCCCTTTTATGGCGCCGCGATATTGTGTCTCGATCATCCCGAAGTGCAGGCGATCCTGCCAAGGATCCGGGACCGGCGTCTCATCACCTACGGCTTTTCGGCGCAGGCCGATATCAAGGGCATCAATGTCACGCCGATTCCCGGCGGGAATCGTTTTGATGTGGTCGTTCGCAATCGCGAAGGTGACACGCGGGTCATTGAGGGCATCACCTTGCCGATGCCCGGCCGGCACAATGTCGAAAACGCCATAGCTGCGGTCGCCGTTGGCCTGGAGATGGGCATGAGCGACGAACAGATTGCCACAGGATTCGACCATTTTGGCGGTGTGAAGAGGCGCTTTACCAAGGTCGGAGAGGTCGACGGCGCAATTGTTATTGATGATTATGGCCATCACCCTGTCGAGATCCGCGCCGTTTTGTCCGCGGCCCGGGAAGGCGCGGAAGGGCGCATCATTGCCGTGGTGCAGCCCCACCGTTTCACGCGTCTCCGCGACCATATGGAAGAATTCCAGCAGGCCTTCAACGATGCCGACATGGTCTATGTCACGCCAGTCTATGTCGCCGGTGAGAAGCCGATTGATGGCGTGGACAGCGAAGCCCTCGCGGCCGGTCTTCGGCGGCGCGGGCACCGGGTGGCCGAGACTGTGGCCGACATGGATGATCTTGTTGGCCGTCTCGCAGACGTCGCGCAGGCCGGAGACATGATCGTGTGTCTCGGCGCTGGTGATATCACCAAATGGGCGGCGGGTCTTGCCGATGCCATCGGGGAGGCGCGATCATGACGGTGGCGACACTTCCCCAGGTGCGCGGCAAGCTGACCGAAAACGCACCGCTGGCCCGGCTCGTATGGTTCAAGACCGGCGGCACGGCTCAGTGGCTGTTCGAGCCAAAAGATATTGACGATTTGCAACAGTTTCTCCGTGATCTCGATACCGGGGTTACGGTCTGGCCTTTGGGGCTAGGGTCCAATCTGATCATCCGCGACGGGGGCATCCAGGGCGTGGTGATCAGATTGGGCAAGGCATTTGCCGGCATCGAAACCGTGTCGAAAGGCCGGTTCGGGATCGATGATGTGCTGATCTGTGGCGCAGGTGCACCGGGCATTTCCGCCGCAAGCATGGCGCGTGATCACGGAATTGCCGGCATGGAATTCCTGCGCGGTATCCCGGGAACGGTCGGCGGCGCCGTGCGCATGAATGCAGGTGCCTATGGCCGGGAGGTGGCTGATATACTCGAAAGCGCGGAAGTGGTGCTGCGCAACGGAGAGCTTCAAACCATTGCGCTGCCGGACATGGGATATAGCTATCGCCATTCGCGATTGCCGGAAGGGGCGATCGTGGTTGGGGCGCGTTTTCGCGGAGAAAGCGGTGACCCGGAAACGATCGGCGCGGAAATGAAACGCATTGCCGACGAGCGTGAGGCCTCGCAGCCGCTGCGCACAAAGACGGGTGGCAGCACCTTCAAGAACCCCGATGGCAAGAAAGCCTGGCAACTGGTCGACGAAGCCGGCTGTCGCGGATTGCAGATGGGACAGGCGCAGGTGTCGGAAAAGCACTGCAATTTCCTGATCAATCTGGGTGGTGCAACATCATCGGATATCGAGGCTCTTGGCGAAGAAGTGCGCAAACGGGTGAAGGCGCATAGCGGCGTCGACCTCCACTGGGAAATCCAGCGCGTGGGGGATGTGGCATGAGCGGGCATCGCGAATTGAACGAATTTGAACAACGCTTGATCGACAATGTTGAGGAACATGGTTGTCAGGTGAACCTGGTGTTTGACGATAAAGGCAAGAAACCAGATTTTGCCTACTCGATCGGATTTGCCAAAACAGTCGGACAGCCGGAAGTCATAATCTTCGGGCTCAATCGCAAATTGATGCAGTCCATGATCAACGAAGTTTTGCGCCAGTGTCGAGAGGAAGGTTTGGTTCTGACGGAAGACTTGGCTATTTCGGAATTGATTGAAGGCTTTGATTGTATCGCCAAAAAAGTACACCCGAGTCAGATTGAAGAAGGCTATTTCAATTCATCAATGTGGTACCATGTGCAGGAATTCGGATCTGAGCTGTCCGAGGCCTATCAAATTGTCTGGCCCGGTGCGCAACAGGGGTTGTATCCTTGGGAAAATGATTGCGCGGAAGATGTGATCGAAGCACAGCCAGCACTTTACAAACCGAGTTTCGCCGCATGACGGGTCAGCTGCACATCGCCGTACTGATGGGCGGTTGGTCGGCCGAGCGTGAGGTGTCGTTGATGAGCGGTAACGGCGTGGCCGATGCGCTGGAGAAAAACGGTCATCAGGTCACATGCGTGGATATGGATCGCAATGTGGCACAGGTGCTGGAGTCGATCCGGCCCGACGTAGTTTTCAATGCGCTGCACGGCTGTCCCGGCGAAGATGGATCCGTGCAGGGGATGCTGGATCTGATGCAGATCCCCTATACGCACAGTGGTCTCGCCACGTCGGTTATTGCGATCGACAAGGAACTGACCAAGCAGCAGCTGGTCCCGGCGGGCATCCCCATGCCGGAAGGCAAGATGGTCAAGTGTGAGGACTTGTATCGGGCGGATCCGCTTCCCAGGCCCTATGTCCTGAAACCCGTCAATGAAGGGTCTTCGGTCGGTGTGGCGATTGTCACGGATGATGGCAATTATGGCAATCCGATTGGCAAGGACGTCGCCGGCCCCTGGCAGGAATTTGACGAACTGCTTGCCGAGCCTTTCATTCGCGGGCGAGAGTTGACCACCGCCGTGGTGGGCGGGAAGGCGCTGTGCGTGACCGAACTGAAACCGACCCAGGGTTTCTATGACTATGACGCAAAATATACCGATGGTCTGACCGAACATGTCTGTCCAGCCAAAATCCCGCCGGAAATTGAAGCGCTCTGTCTGGACTATGCGCTGCGGGCACACGCCATACTGGGATGCCGGGGCACATCGCGAACGGATTATCGCTGGGATGATGAACGGGGCACGGAAGGGCTGTATGTTCTGGAAACAAACACCCAACCAGGGATGACCCCGCTCAGTCTGGTGCCGGAACAGGCCGAGCAAGTCGGGATCAGCTATGAACAACTGGTCGAAATGATCATCAGGGAAGCCCTGCAATGAGGAAGAGCCAATGACGTCATCGAAAGTCAAACGGACCAACAAGAAGGTCAAGGGCAAGCCGCGCAAGCCGGGCAAGTCGAAAATCCGTCAGGTTTCGATATTCGACAAACTGATTCGGGCCATGCCCGTGACGGAAGCGCAGATCCAGAAAGGCCTTACCTGGGGCCTGGTTGGGGTGTTCATTCTCGGTCTTTTCAGCGTCGGTCACTATGCCGGGATCAATCAACGGGTCAGCTCGGAAGTGGCTTCTGCGGTCGGATCTGCAGGATTCGAAGTGAAGCGGGTCGAGGTCACCGGCATCAACCGCATAGACGAACTGAAAGTTTACGAGATCACGCTGGCCCAGAAGGACCGGTCCATGGCTCTGGTCGATATCGACCAGGTGCGCGATGATCTTCTCGCCAACGGCTGGATCCGCGAAGCCAGAATTTCCCGCCGCTTGCCCGAAACGCTTGTCGTGGAAATTGTCGAGCGCGAACCAGCGGCGGTCTGGCAGCGTGATGGTCAGTTGTCGCTGATCGACGAAACAGGGTTTCCGCTGCAGGATATTGCGCCGGAGGAATTGCCCGACTTACCGGTCGTTGTGGGCCGCAAGGCCAACAAACAGGTGCCCGAACTAACGGAGCTGCTCGAAGCGGCTCCGGCACTGCGCCCGATGATTACCGGCGCAACCTGGATCGGCAACCGGCGCTGGAACCTGGAGTTTGACAGCGGCGAAACCCTGGCATTGCCAGAGGGCCGCGATACCGCAGCGGCGGCCTTGCTGAATTTTGCGCGAATGGATGGGGTCAACCGGCTGCTGGGGCGCGGCGTGGTACATTTTGATCTGCGGGACGAGGAACGCGCCTATTTGCGCATGCCGCCAAAGGCGACAACAGAACCGGAGAGTTGAACACACAGGTCAAGTGAACAGGGCTTGATCGAACAACAGGGGGTAGGCAAAGGAAGATGAGCGCACGCGTAGAAAAAATATACACGGCACTGGATATCGGATCATCCAAGATCACGGCGATGATTGCCGGCCGGATGGACGATGGCAAACTCGCTGTTCTTGGCACCGGTCAGCGCGCGAGCACCGGGGTCAAGCGCGGATATATTGCCGATACGGAAAAGACCGAACTGGATGTCCGGGATGCAGTTGAACAGGCCGAGCGGATTGCGGGTACCAATATCGATGACGTCTGGGTCAGCTTTTCCGCTGGCGGTCTGACCAGCATGCTGACGTCAGTTGAAACCGAGCTCGGCGGTCACCGCATCGAACAGGATGATATTGATCATCTGCTTGACGCCGGACGCAAAAGTATCGATCCGCAGGGCAAGATGGTGCTGCATGCCCAGCCAGCGTTGTACACACTGGATGGCCTGAACGGGGTCAAGAAACCCAAAGGTCTGCATGCCGACCGACTGGGCGTGGATATTCACGTCATACTTGCCGATGGATCGCCGGTGCGCAATATCGACATGAGTGTCCGCGGCGCGCATCTCAACGTCAGGTCGATCGTGGCATCCCCGATCTCTGCGGGAACGGCCTGCCTGTCCAAGGAGGAACGCGAACTGGGCGTGGCACTGGTAGAACTGGGCGCAGAAGTGACCAATATCTCGCTGTTCGCCGGGGACATGCTGGTGGGACTGCATACCTTGCCTTATGGTGCGGCCGACATAACCGATGACATTGCGTCTTCCTTCGGGATGCGCCGGGCCCAGGCCGAGCGGATCAAATGTTTCTACGGTTCTGCCACGACCAGTCCGCGTGACAATCATGACGTGATCCAGATCGACGCCGAGACCAAGACCGAGGAAACGGATGAAGATGGCCGCATCACGCGTGCCCAGCTGATCGCTGTGATCCGCCAGAGACTGGATCATCTGATGGGTGAAATCGGACAGTCGCTCAAGGATCTTGGCTTTACCGGTCCGGTTGGACGCCAGGTTGTGCTGACTGGCGGAGGAGCGGAACTCAAGGGCATTGCAGACTATGCGCAGTCCGCTCTCGGGCAGACAGTTCGGGTGGGCCGACCTTTGGGCCTGACCGCTCTTCCGGAGGCGCATAGTGGCCCTGGATTTGCCGGTCTGGCCGGGCTGGTGCTTTATGCGGCAGAAGAACCGGTCGATCTCAGATCGCTTTCGCCGGATTACCAGCCGGTGCACAAATATGCGGGGTCTGCAGTAATTGGACGGTTGATGTCTGCCATCCGCGGCAATTTTTGACATTTTACCAAAAAAATTAACTTTTCGGGTGATTCCGATGACAAAAATGTGCAAAGCGTTACCCAAATGAGACACTATCATATTATGTCTGGGGAGACAGTGACATGAGCATCAATATTGGCCCGCCGGAAGTGGAAGAACTCAAACCGCGTATCGCCGTAATCGGTGTCGGGGGAGCAGGCGGAAATGCTATTGCAAACATGATTGCCGCCAAGGTTGAAGGCGTCGATTTCGTGGTGACCAATACCGACGCCCAATCTCTCAACAGTTCGCCAGCGGAACAGCGGATTCAGCTTGGACCGGATATTACCCAGGGCCTCGGTGCTGGATCGCGTCCGGAAGTCGGACGGGCAGCAGCAGAAGAAACCATCGATGCTGTTGAGCAGGCGCTGGAAGGCACCCACATGTGCTTTATTGCCGCGGGCATGGGCGGTGGCACAGGTACCGGCGCAGCGCCGGTTATCGCCAAGGCTGCACGTGACCGGGGTATTCTGACGGTGGGAGTGGTGACCAAACCGTTCACTTTCGAAGGCACAAGGCGGATGAAATCTGCCGAAGCCGGAATCGAAGAACTGCAGAAAAATGTCGACACGTTGATTGTGATCCCAAACCAGAATCTGTTCCTGGTCGCCAATCCGAACACCACGTTCAAGGAAGCATTCCTGCTCGCCGACGAAGTCCTCCAGCAGGGCGTTCGCGGTATTACTGATCTGATGGTGATGCCAGGTCTCATCAACCTCGATTTTGCCGATGTGCGCAGCGTGATGCACGAAATGGGCAAAGCGATGATGGGTACGGGTGAAGCCGAAGGTGACGGGCGTGCGCTCGAAGCCGCCGAAAAGGCTATTGCCAATCCGTTGCTGGATGGCGTGTCCATGCAAGGTGCAAAGGGTGTCATCGTTTCGATCACCGGCGGTGAAGACATGCGGCTGATGGAAGTCGATGAAGCAGCCAATCACATCCGTGAGTTGGTTGATCCCGATGCCAATATCATCTGGGGCAGTGCCTTTAACGAAAATCTAGATGGCCGCATCCGCGTTTCCGTCGTGGCAACCGGCATTGATCATGACGGCTCCATTGCCGCGCCTGCACCGAGTTCCAGCTTTGCCATGAGTGCTCCGGCTGCAGCCACCGAACCGGTCGTTCCGTCTTTTGCTGAAAGCGAGGAAGAGCCTGCTGTCGAAGAAACTGCAGAAGAGGAACCGCTGGAACTGGCTGAACCAGTTGCTGAAGAAGAGTCGGAACCAACGGCAGTCGAAGAAGAAGTCGAAGCTTCGCCAGCGCCTGCAGCAACCTATGACGATGAGGCCGGTGCCGAGGAGGAACCTGCTGCGCCGTCTTTTGCTTCGCTTACGCCTGGAACGGCGGATGACGCAGCTCCAGAAGAGGACGAACTGGTCCTTGGTGGGGAAAATGCCCAGCCGGTTTATGACGATGATGCTCCTGAGCCGGCCGCTCCCGAAGCGCCGGCTCCCCGGGTTGCCAGCGGCGGCGGGACATTGTTCGAGCGCATGTCGAATCTGACCCGAGGCGGATCAAAGGACGAAGAGGATAATGAAGAAGAGGAAGGCGAAGCAAAAGATCCGCTGGATATCCCGCGGTTCCTGAATCGTCAGAATAATCAGTGACCGAGCCGGTCCGAAACCGGCAGCGGGAATAGCACCTTGCTGCCCCTTGGCACTTGTCCACCGATAAGGGCAATTGGCCTCGCATTTTGTACCGACTGCTTGAAATTTGTCCTGTCCGACCCATTATCGGGCGTGTGAACATGAATATGAAACATGCATGGCTGGCCTTTCTTCCCGTTTTTGCAGCGGGAATGGCTCCAGCCCCGGTTTTCGCGCAGGCTGGTCCCAGCGCTGAACAGACAAAGCTTCAGAATGCGCTTCGTCGTATCGCTCAGAATTCCAATGATTCTTCGGCTCTTGCGGATGCCGGACTTGCGGCGCTGGATTTGGGAGATACACGCGCTGCGATTGGCTTTCTGGCCAAGGCTGACCAGATTTATCCCCGTAGTGGAAGAGTCAAGGCGGGCCTTGCACGCGCCTTGCTTGAGGAGAAAAACCCCTTCGGTGCCCTGCGCTATTTCGACGAGGCCATTGCCAACGGATTTGCACTCAAGGATATCGCTGCCGATCGCGGCCTGGCCTATGATCTGATCGGAAGAAATGCGGATGCACAAAAAGACTACGCGCTTGCCATTCAGCACGGCGAGAGTGAAGAACTGCTGACGCGCTATGCCGTATCTCTGGGAATCAGTGGCGATCTCGCAGGATCGGAAGAAAAACTCTACGGCCTGCTCCAGAAAAGTGATCGCACGGCGTGGCGCAACAAGGTGTTCATTCTGGCAATGAACGACCAGACCAAAGAAGCCAACAAGATCGCGCGGCAGACGATGAACAGGAGCATGGCAAATGCGTTGAAGCCTTTCCTGCAGAGGATGTCCAAATTAACCGCTGCGCAGAAAGCTGCAGCTGTCCATTTCGGGCATTTCCCGGCAAGCGAGAATGTCGGGGTGGACGTCGCCTCTGTACGCTATGCCGCGAACTCGACTGTGCGAAGCGGAGATGGTGCTGATGCCGGGCTGATCCCGATTGGCAAGCCGCTGGGGGAAGATGCAAAGGCCCCGCGTGTACTGGCGATGCCGGACACTTCTCTTCGCCGGCGCCCGGGATCAGTCGGAACAAGCTCGCGCATGGCTCCCGCCGCGGATCGGGACATTACTGTTCTGGAAGGGGCGCGGGAATTGCCTCGCCCGGGCTCCGCGATCTCGGCTGACCGCTCTGCCGGGATTCTGGTAGAGAACAATCGAGAAAAAACCGAGGAGATGGCTGCCGCACCGGGATTCGAGACCGCAGTTGCAATTCCGGTGGAGACTGCTGGCCAGCGCAGTTCCCAAAGTTCACCGCCGTCCGGTCCTGCCTTGGTGTCAAAATCGGTCGAACGCAAAGTCGAAATTGCCGGAGTCAAACCGCGGGCGCCAGCCACTCAGCCACCTGCAGAGGAACCCCCGAAAATTGCGAACAAGCCTGTTCAGCTGGTCAATTTTGATCTTGCGACAGCAGGAACAGCTTCGACCGCGGATACTCCGCCACCGATTCAGCCCAAGCCATTATCCGACATAATTGGCGCGATCAGTATCCCCGAAAGCGAAAAGAAAACTGCTTTCGTTCCGGTCGATCTTGCCAAGATTACACCGGCCAAGGCCCGGCCTTCCCCAGCTGAAGTGGACGAGCCGGAACCTGTAAAGGCGGAACCCAAGCATCCGCGGCGGTTCTGGGTGCAGGTCGCGACGGGCGCCGAGGCAAGCGCACTCAAATTTGATTATCGCCGCTTTGCCCGGAAAAATCCCGACCTGTTCAACAATGTGGAAGGCTGGACTTCCCCCTGGGGCAGGATGACTCGTCTTGTAGTGGGGCCATTTGACAATCTCGGCAGCGCGAAAAAGTTTGAGTCCGATTTTCGCAAGGGCGGCGGAGACGGATTTGCGTGGATTAGCGCGGATGGTACGGTCGTCACCCGGATCGCCGCAAAATGATCCTCGAGCCGTGATACTAGAGGCCAGCTATGCCAGCAAGCCCGCCGACAGCCGGGGTCGGTTGCATGACGAAGGCCGTTCAACTGCTCGTCAGTTGACACGAGGTCCGCGCGATGATTTTCAGCGCGACCGGGACCGCATCATCCATTCGATTTCCTTTCGCCGGCTGCGACACAAGACCCAGGTCTTTGTTTCTCCCGACGGAGATCATTTTCGGGTCCGTCTGACCCATAGCCTCGAAGTGGCGCAAATCGGACGTACCATTGCGCGCGCGCTTGGTCTGAACGAGGATCTAACTGAAGCACTATGTCTCGCTCATGATATCGGGCATCCCCCATTTGGACATGCGGGGGAAGATGCGCTGGAAGAGGCGCTGGCCGAACATGGCGGTTTCGACCACAATGCACAAACCATACGGACGCTCGCCAGACTGGAACGGCCCTATCCCCGTTGGGATGGACTCAATCTGACATGGGAAACGCTCGAAGGCCTCGCCAAGCATAATGGTCCGGTCGAAAATCCGCCCTGGGCCCTGGCGGAGGCGGATCAGGAATTTGGACTTGATCTGAAGAGCTGGCCTTCGCTGGAGGCTCAAATCGCGGCTGTTGCCGACGATATTGCCTATGACAATCACGATATTGACGACGGCATTCGGGCGGGATTGCTGACTGTCGATCAACTTCTCGAATTGCCCTTCATCCTGGAACGTTGGGATGAAATCTGCGCGAACTTTGCGGATGTTCCGCAGGACCGGTTGATCCCAGAGCTGGTCCGGGACCAGATCGGCCTGATGGTCAATGACGTGATTGAAACCACCCGGCAGCGCATCGAACAGAAAGGCGTGACCAGCGCCGATGATGTGCGTGCAGCGGGTGTGATGATTGGCGGGTTTTCAGATGACATGGCGCGCAAGGAACGGTCTCTCAAAGGGTTTATGTATGCCAATCTGTACAATCACCCGGAGCAACTCAATGCCGCGGAAAAGGCGCGTCTTGTGGTTTCTGACCTGATCCGGGCTTATAGTGAGGATCCGGCGCTGATGCCGCCGGACTGGGCTTCTGGCTTGCCGGAAAAACAGCCGGAACGCATGCGCCATATTGCCGATTTTCTGGCCGGAATGACGGACCGCTATGCCGCCAATTGCCATGCGCAGATATTTGGAAAAGTCGATGCCTGAAAAGATTCTCCTGGTGGGTGCAACTGGCCTAACTGGCGGTTTGCTGGCGCGCCAACTTGTTGATCAAGGGCAGGGGCCTGCTCTCCACCTGCTTCTGCGCCGCCCTGCGGGTCAGGATTATGGCGATGCCCAAATTCATATCGCCGATCCGGCAACATGGCCGGAGGAAATATCGACCGCGAAGCCGGATATCGTGATTTCCTGTCTCGGCAGCACCATGAAAAAAGCTGGTTCGAAAGCGGCTTTTGCCGCCATAGACCGGGATCTTGTCGGAGCAATTGCCGAGGCAAGCAAGAAAGCCGGTGCGCGGCAGATGATCGCTGTGTCATCCACCATGGCTGACTCCTCTGCATCGTCTTTTTATCTTCGCGTCAAGGGAGAGGCAGAAGACCTGATGCGGGCGCAGAAATTTGAACGGCTGGACATCGTCCGCCCCGGTTTGCTGCGCGGCGAACGCACTGGCGACGCGCGTCTGGGCGAAGGGCTGGCGATATTGGCCAGTCCGGTGATGGACCGGCTTTTGCACGGATCATTGCGGAGATATCGCTCCATCGCAGCGAGAGAAGTAGCCACTGCCATACGGACCCTGATGACAAAACGCGACGCGGGAACCTTTATCCATGAGAATGATCAGATCTGGAATCTGGCGGCAATTTAAGCGAATGACCTTCAGTTGTTTCGCCGCTCAGGGTTGCGCCAGAGACTTGCGCATGGATTTGACAATCTCTCCTCTTTGGCGAACCGATCGAGCGGCAGAAGTGCTTTTATAAAGTCCGCGCAGAAACGCCACATCCCATCTTGACAGCTCCGTCGGCGGATCAGATTCCTCATCAAGCGCCTGGAATAGCTGTAAAACAGTTTCGCCGCTTTCCGGTATCCGATTGCCAGGAACGCCGGACAACAGGCGCATGGCAAGATAGGAGGACAGGCCTTCGAACGTCGCGCCATCAAGAGCATGTATGTCCACCACTGCGACACCGGCAACAAAGTTCGATTTCACGGTGGTACCAATCCTCGAATCTCCAACTCCACCACCCTGGACAATCGACTCGCTGATTCTGCCGAGAGCTTCGAGGCCGGGAGGAGGGGCGAGTGCACCGGCAAAATGAATGGGTCGTCCATCCTTGTTCATATCACGTGCGCCAAGCAACAGCCTGACTGGCTGATTGCCCTCAGTTGCGGATTGCCGCTGGCTTCGGCTGAAACGGTTGAATATTCTGGGCTCGGATTTCCGGAGCCGATTGATAAAAGCATCAGGATCCGGTGTCAGAACAATCGCCATGTTCGGCCGACATTCTGCCTTCGCTACGTCATGGCCAATTTCTCTGGTGGCGATTTCGATCAGGGATTTGACATTGGCAGCATGTTCTTTCTGCCAACCTATCATCTGCAGGCAGAGCGGGACCTCCCAGCGCGCATATTGTCCCCCATATTCGGGGATCTGCAGCTGTTTGACAAATGATCGTGCTGCATTCCGGATATCCTGACCAGTAACTACGATCTGTCGATCTCCCTGCTCTTCTGCGCGCTGTTCTGATGTGCGTTCAGTTCCGGCGGCAATGGCGGAATAGGCGTTCAGGAGCAAAAGCGGGAAAAGAGCATAAGCTAGTGATTTCATTATTTAACCTGAATCATATTGAAAGTTTCGCCAAATGCAGTTTGAACCAGATTATCAAATCGTGGAAATGGAAGCCAGAATTTCCGTTACCAGACTATAGAATCATTGACTCTCCCGCCACCCTGGGTCACTCTTTGCGCTGCTTTTGGTCATCGCCATTTTGGCACCGACCAGGAGACTGTGCGGGAGAGCGTCATCTCTCAAAAATGACCGCCGAAGGAGCAACCGCCCCGGAAACTCTCAGGCTACTGGACCGCAACAGTCTCACAGGCACTCTGGAAAGAGAACGGATGGCCATAATGGCCGGCGTTCCACCGAAGGGGTAAGTGGCCCATTGCGGCCATGAAACTCTCAGGTTCCGTGACAGAGGGGGCAGTTTTGCAGGGGTTTTCTGCGAACTGTGTCCTCATGTCGGAACGGAATTTTGATGAGCGAAACAACGGACAGACTGAAACAATTGCCACTCGGAGACTGGCATCGTGCGGCTGGCGGGCGCATGGTGCCGTTTGCCGGCTATGAAATGCCGGTCCAATATGAAGGCGTGATGGCCGAGCATCTGTGGACGCGAGAAAATGCTGGCCTGTTCGATGTCAGTCACATGGGACAGCTCAACCTGATTGGCGAGGGTGCCGCGGAGGCGCTGGAAGCGCTGGTGCCGGGCAATATTTACGCGCTGGGTGTGGGCAAGATCCGCTATACGCTGTTGCTGGCCGGTGATGGCGGCATATTGGACGATTTGATGGTCACCAATACCGGGCGAAATCTCTATCTCGTGGTCAATGGTGCAACCAAGCAGGACGACATTGCCTATCTGCAATCCGAACTGCCGTCGGGGATCGCCCTCCATCATCTCGATGATCTTGCCCTGCTCGCCCTGCAAGGCCCAAAAGCGGCGGAGGCATTGGCGAAACTGGATATCAGGTCCACCTTTCCCGACGGTCCGGTGCCTGGTGACCTCTACTTCATGGAAGCCGGCCCGTTTGTCTGGAATGATATTCCGCTCGGGATCAGCCGGTCCGGATATACCGGCGAAGACGGATATGAGATTTCGGTTTCGGCTGAACATGCCGAGACTCTGGCAGAAGCCCTTGTCGCACTGGCGGAAGTAAAGCCGATAGGGCTCGGCGCACGCGACAGCTTGCGGCTGGAAGCGGGATTGCCGCTCTATGGCCATGACATGGATGCCGATATCCTGCCGGTTGAAGCCAATCTGAATTTCGCGCTGTCCAAAGCGCGACGCGAGGAAGGCAATTTTGCCGGTGCGGAGCGTGTACTTGCCCAATATCCACGCAGCGCGGACAAAAAGCGGGTTGGCCTTCTGGTCGACGGCCGCCAGCCCGTCCGCGAAGGTGCTGCCGTGGTCGATGCAAATGGTGCGGCGATTGGTCAGGTGACCAGCGGCGGCTTTTCCCCGACATTGCAGCGTCCGATTGCGATGGCCTATGTGCCAATGGCGCTGGCCGAGACCGGCACGCAAATTCTTGTAGAACAGCGCAAAAAGCAGATCGCCTGCGCCGTGACGGACATGCCCTTTGTACCACATCGCTATCACCGCAAACCGAAATTATAGCCTGGAGTGAAGAGGACGAGACTATGAGCAGATATTTTACCGACGAGCATGAATGGATCGATGTGGAAGGCGATACCGCGACTGTCGGTATCACCGATTATGCGCAGGAACAGCTTGGCGATATCGTCTTTGTCGAGACACCGGAAATCGGGGCCGAGCTGTCTGCAGGCGATGATGCTGCCGTTGTGGAATCGGTGAAAGCGGCTTCGGATGTTTACGCGCCGATTTCAGGAACAGTGATCGAAGCAAATGATGCGTTGGAAGAAGAGCCGGCTCTGGTCAACAGCTCGGCCGAAGAGGATGGCTGGTTTTTCCGGCTGAGTCTTACGGACAAGTCTGAGCTGGACGACCTTATGGACGAGAAAGCCTACAAGGCGTTTGTCGACGATCTCTAGTCGCGCAGGCTGGCATCCAAGGCGATATCCCGGACGAGTTGATGGTATCGCCTGAGACCCCAGCCTTCGCTGGGGCGACGAAAAAAAGGAAAAACAATGCGTTATCTCCCACTTACCCCTCAAGACCGGCGGAATATGCTGTCCACTATCGGGGCATCGTCTGTCGATGATCTGTTCGTAGATGTGCCCAGGGAAGTGCAACTGGATGGTCCGATCCATGATCTCCCTATGCATTCCGGTGAGATGGCCGTGGAAGTGCATATGAAGGGGCTGGCGAAGCGCAATCACGCGGCGGGCGATATGCCCTTTTTCCTGGGGGCCGGAGCCTATCGCCATCATGTCCCGGCCAGTGTCGACCATATCATTCAGCGCGGCGAATTTTTGACCGCCTATACGCCCTACCAGCCGGAAATAGCGCAGGGGACCTTGCAGACACTGTTTGAGTTTCAGACGCAGGTTGCCCGGCTGTTCGGCGTCGATGTCGCCAATGCATCCATGTATGATGGCTCGACTGCCTGCTGGGAAGCGATCACCATGGCGCGGCGCATCACCAAGCGCGGCAAAGCGGTTTTGTCGTCTGGCTTGCACCCGCACTATGTGTCGGTTGCCCGCACCATGGCACGATTCACAAAGGATCAGCTGGACCATCAAGCGCCAGAGCTGGCGGCAGCGACGGACATGGATGATCTTCTGGACCGGATTGATGATGATACCAGCTGTGTGGTCGTCCAGTATCCGGATATTTTGGGGCGGATCTCCGACATGTCCGCGCTGGCCGAAAAGGCGCATGCGCACAAGGCGCTGCTGATCGCCGTGGTTACCGAGCCCGTGGCATTGGGTGCGATCCAGTCACCGGGTGAAATGGGTGCGGATATCGTCGTCGGCGAGGGCCAGTCTCTCGGCGTTGGCCTGCAATTTGGCGGTCCCTATGTCGGCCTCTTCGGATGCAAGCAGAAATATGTCCGGCAGATGCCGGGCCGGCTGTGCGGCCAGACCGTGGATGCCGAAGGCAAGCGTGGTTTTGTGCTGACCCTGTCGACTCGCGAGCAACATATCCGCCGCGAGAAGGCGACATCCAATATCTGTACCAATAGCGGTTTATGTGCCCTCGCATTTACCGCGCATATGACATTGCTGGGTGAAAAAGGTCTGCGTGAGCTCGCCATGCTCAACCACAAAAAGGCGGTCGCGGCGGCCGAAAAACTGTCTCGGATCCCGGGAATATCCCTCATGAACACCAGTTATTTCAACGAGTTCACGCTGGTTATTGATAAGGATACACGCCCGCTTGTGCGGAAACTGGCCGAACAGAGGATTCTCGCCGGTGTGTCGCTGGGCAGGCTCTATCCCGAAGAGAGCAGCCTCACACATGGCCTGGTGGTCGCCGTCACGGAAACCACCAGCGACGCGGACGTCGATCAGCTGGTTGCAGCGCTGGAAGGAGAGCTGGCATGAACATGTTGTCAGAAGGCCGTCCGACGCGGCAGGATGAAAATATTGAAGCTGGTGCCGCGGCAGGACCGACTACTCATACCGGAAACCGGGCGCTGATTGTCGACGAACCTTTGATTTTTGAAACCGGTTCACCAGATCGCTCTGGCGTTGATCTGCCGGATGCGCCGGATGTCGAAACCTGCCTTGGCGGGCTGGAACGGAATCAGTCAATTGCCATTCCCGGATTGTCCGAAGCGGAAACGGTGCGACATTATACGCGCCTGAGCCGGCAGAATTACGCAATTGATGTCGGCTTGTTCCCCCTGGGCAGCTGCACCATGAAACATAACCCGCGGCTCAACGAGAAGATGGCCCGGCTCAAGGGCTTTGCCGATATTCATCCGTTGCAGCCCATGGAAAGCGTGCAGGGTGCGCTGGAAACCATCCATCAACTGGCGGAATGGCTGAAAAAACTTACCGGCATGCCTGCAGTGGCAATGAGTCCGAAGGCGGGGGCTCATGGCGAGCTCTGCGGCATTCTGGCGATCCGTTCGGCGCTGGAAGCCCGCGGCGACGCGCGGGAAGTCATCTTGGTACCCGAAAGTGCGCACGGAACCAATCCGGCCACCGCCGCCTTTGCCGGGTACAAGGTCGAGGATATTCCTGCCAATGATGCGGGGCGTGTTGACCTCGATGCCCTAAAGGCCCGGCTGGGTCCGGACGTTGCTGGTGTGATGATCACCAACCCGAATACCTGCGGCCTGTTTGAACCGGATATGAAAGCCATTTCCGATGCCGTGCACGAAGCAGGTGGCCTGGTCTATTGCGATGGAGCGAATTTCAACGCGATTGTCGGCCGGGTCCGGCCAGGCGATCTGGGTATCGACGCGATGCACATCAATCTCCACAAGACTTTTTCCACGCCACATGGCGGGGGCGGACCGGGTTCCGGTCCGGTTGTCTTTTCGGAAGCACTGGCACCCTTTGCCCCGCTACCTTTTGTCGAGAAAAAGGACGATGGACATTTTTATCTGGTCGAGGAAGAGACAGCGGAAGACCATCATGAAAGCAGCTTCGGCCGGATGGTTGCCTTTCACGGGCAGATGGGCATGTTCACCCGTGCGCTGACCTACATGCTCAGTCACGGCGCAGACGGTCTGAAGCAGGTTTCGGAAGATGCGGTGCTGAACGCCAATTACATATTGCGCAGTCTGGAAGACACGCTTGACGCGCCTTTCGCCCACTCCGGCCCGTGCATGCATGAGGCCCTGTTCTCCGACAAGGGCTTTGCAGAAGGACTGTCCACGCTGGACCTCGCCAAGGGGTTGATTGACGAAGGCTATCATCCGATGACCATGTATTTCCCGCTGGTGGTACATGGCGCGATGCTGGTCGAGCCGACCGAGACTGAGAGCAAGGCGGCGATTGATCAGTTTATCGGTGCTTTTCGATCGGTTGCAGAGCGGGCCAAGGCGGGTGATGAAGCACTTAGATCCGCCCCGCATTTCGCCCCGCGCCACCGGCTGGACGAAACGCAGGCCGCGCGCAAGCCAATCCTGGTCTGGGAAGAACCCGAAGAGCTGGTCGAAGCTGCAGAATGATCATTCAACGGCTGACCAGCCTGTTCGCGCTGTGGACCGTATTGGGAACGGCATGGGCGTGGCTGGTACCGGCGCATTTTCTCTGGGTGGTCGACGGGCGTTTCCAGCCTTTTGGCCAGTCGCTGGTCAGTGTTTTGCTGGGCGTGATCATGTTGGGCATGGGCATTACCCTGTCGCTGGAAGATTTCCGGCGGATCGCGCAAATCCCGAAATGTGTGGCCGCTGGTGTGGTGTTGCAGTTCACGCTGATGCCGCTGGCAGGCATTCTCATCGCTTCGGGCATGGCGCTGGAGGCCGGGCTGGCCGTTGGCCTGATCCTCGTCTCCTGTTGCCCGGGCGGAACCGCATCCAATGTGGTGGCCTATCTTGCGCGGGCCAATCTGGCGCTTTCCGTGACGATGACGATGGCCTCGACCCTGATCGCCGTCATCGCCACGCCGCTACTGACCGGATGGCTGGCGGGGAAGTTTGTTGAAATTGATCGCTGGAGCCTGTTCGTCAACATGGTTGCCATCGTCCTCATACCGGTCATTGCCGGTGTTGCGCTCAATCGCTATTTTCCGAGGATGACAGGTCAGATCAGCAAGATTTCACCGCTCGCATCGGTGATCGTTGTGGTGCTCATTGTCGGTGGAATCATTGCCGCGTCCAAACCCCTGATCGAGCAGCATTTCGGGGTCTTGTTGTTCGCGGTGCTGCTGCTCCATGCCTTCGGGTTCGCTCTGGGCTATCTGATCACCAAATGGCTCGGTTTTGGCACTGGTGAACAGCGGACAATCAGTATCGAGGTAGGCATGCAGAATAGCGGACTGGGATCCAGTCTCGCATCCACGCCCAGTTTCGCCGCCCAATTTGCCACGCCGATGCAGGCCGCCCTGGCGCCGGTACCCAGCGCGATTTCTGCTGTGTATCATGTCGTGATCGGCAGTTTCCTCGCCGCGATCTGGCGTCGACAGCGGCTGGAGGATATTGATGAGTGAGTCCGGTTCCGGCCTGTTTCCGGAAAACGGACCGGATGCGCAACGCCATGCGCCAGCCACATTGCGCAATCGCGACGCCATTGTAGCCGTGTTGCGGGAAATTCTGCCGGCCAGCGGCACGATACTCGAAGTGGCGAGCGGGACCGGCGAACATGCGGTCTATTTCGGTCGGGCTTTCCCGCATCTGACTTTTCAGCCCAGCGATCCCGATCTGGAAAACCACCGCTCGATCCGCGCATGGACGGAACGCGAAGACTTGCCGAACATATTACCGCCGCTGGCACTGGATGCGCTCCACCCGGAATGGGACATTGCGGAGCCTGCGGCGATCCTGTGCATAAACATGGTCCATATCGCGCCGTGGGAAGCGTCCATCGGTCTGTTTGAGAAAGCCTCGCGATTGCTGAAACCGGGGGCACCCTTTTATCTGTACGGACCCTATTTTCAGGCAGATGAGCCGCCGGCGGAGGGCAATCTGGCTTTTGAACGCAGCCTCAAAAGCCGCAATCTGCAATGGGGGATTCGCGATGTCGCCGACATGAATGCGCTGGCTGCAAAAACGGGTTTCCGGCGCGAGAGCCTGATCGACATGCCCGCAAACAATATCTCGCTCATCTACCGCCGGGATTAGCAGCGCCGCGAATCGGCATCTCCCTTGCCTTGGCCCAGCCGTCCGCCTAACATTGTGGAAAACAAGGATAATGGAGCGGGCATGGCTGGTACGGAAAAACGCATTTGCATGGGATCATCGATCGCTTTCTGGGCGGACCGCAACCCGGACAATATTGCGCTGGATGATCCGGCGGGTGTGCTGACCTATGCCGAGCTTGACCGGATCGTGACCGACTATGCCAGTGCCATGACCGGCGCCGGCCTGAAAAAGGGCGATCGCGTTTGCTGGCTCGGCAAGAATAGCGGCCTCTATTTCACCCTGTTCGCAGCGGCCAGTCGCGCGGGTCTTGTCATCGCGCCGATTGGCTGGCGCCTGGCGGCACCCGAAGTCGCCTATGTGCTCAAAGATACGCAGGCACCCCTGCTGATCTGCGAACCGGAATTTGCGGATACGGCCCGGAAAGCCGCGGCAGAGACGGGGACAGTCCAAACAATCCTCGCAGCCGGGGAAGCAGATGGCCTGCAGGCGCTGGACGAATGGCTGGTCAAGACGACACCGGGTGATCTGCCGGAACCTGACACGTCCGAAGGCGTGTTGCAGCTCTATACTTCGGGGACGACCGGCAATCCCAAAGGCGCGGTGCTCACCAATGACAATCTGTTCAAATTGCGCCCGCTGGTGGAGAACAAACCGGAACATGCCTGGATTGACATCGGTCCGGATGACAGCACGCTTGCCGTCATGCCTTGCGCGCATATTGCCGGTTCCGGAATCGGGCCGATCGCGTTCTACAACGGGGCCACCATGATGGTGATCCCGGAATTCACGCCGGACGGGGTGCTCGATTGCATCGACAAGGGACTCAACCAGTTTTTCCTGGTCCCAACCGCGCTACAGATGCTGGTCAGTGTGCCGCGGGCTAAAGATACCGATTTCAGCAGCCTCCGTTCCGTCACCTATGGCGCGGCGCCAATTCCGCTGGAACTGCTCCGCCAGTGTATCCAGACCATGCCGCAAGCGCTGTTCTGCCAGCAATAGGGCATGACCGAAACGACCGGCACCGTCTGTATCTTGCCGCCGGAAGACCATGATCCGAACGGCAATGAGCGGATGCGCGGGATCGGCATTCCGCTGCCGAGCGTGGAGATGAAAATTGTCGATGAAAATCGTGTCGAGGTGTCGCCCGGCACAATCGGAGAAATCGCCACGCGTTCTGGCCTTAACATGCTGCATTATTTCAATAATCCTGAAAAGACAGCCGAGACCGTAGATGCGGACGGCTGGCTCTATACCGGCGATGCCGCGATCATGGATGAAGACGGCTATTTCTATATCAAGGACCGGGTCAAGGACATGATCATATCAGGCGGGGAGAATGTCTATCCCGCAGAAGTGGAAAACGCGATTTTCGGGCACCCGCAGGTCAATGAGGTTGCGGTCATCGGTATCCCCCACGAGAAATGGGGCGAGGCCGTCAAGGCCGTGGTTTCGCCCAAGCCCGGCGTGGAAGATGTCGATACTGACAGTGTGATCAGCTGGGCCCGAGAGCGCATTGCCGGCTTCAAGGTGCCCAAGTCGGTAGACGTGATACCGGAACTGCCCCGCAATGCCAGCGGCAAGATCCTCCGCAGGGAATTGCGAGCGCCTTATTGGGAAGGGCAGGACAGGGGTGTAAATTGAGCCTTTGGCGGTACGCACGGAAGGTTCGGTTTGTTGCCAGTAGAAGCAATTGCTATGATATTAGGTCTTAGCGGACCTGGGCGATTCTGTTTTAGTGATCGGAAACTGACCCGAGGCACTCTTCCCTGCATCACTGATCTTTTGTCTCATTCTCGCCTTTCTTGACCGGATCATATTTGGCGAACCAGCCCATGATATTGTCGGTTTTGGCGATCAACTGGCTGGGGCGACCAGCAATCAAATGCGATGCGCCAGGAACACGAACCAGAACAGAATCAACATCCTGTACCTTGAGCGCGGTGTAATATTGTTCCGCTTCCCAAGTTGGCGTGCGCCAATCGGCTTCGCCCACCATAACCATCGTGGGGGTTTTGACATTGCCTACCAGGGATAGCGGCGAGCGGCGCCAATATTCCTGCGGCTGTTCCCAAGGTTGTGCACGGAACCAGTGCCGGCTGACAAAGCGCGAAATGTCTGCGGACAAAGCCATGCTGGTCCAGTTTATCACTGGCTTGATTGTCGCAGCGGCAGCAAAGCGATCTGTTTTGCCGACCGCCCATGCGGTCAGGACTCCACCGCCTGAACCCCCGGTGATGAACAGGCGATCCTTGCTCACATAGTTTCGCGCAACCAGGGTGTCGACCACGCTCATCAGGTCGTCATGATCCTCTCCTGGATAGTTGAGATCAATCAGCTGCGCGAACTCCTCGCCATAGCCGGTGGAACCGCGCGGATTGACATAAGCGGTAACATATCCTTCAGCGGCAAAACGCTGGATCTCGGCTGCGAAGAACGGGCCGTACATCGTATGTGGCCCGCCGTGAATTTCGAGAATTAGAGGAAAACTGCCGTCTGCGCGAAAGTCGGGAGGCAGGGCGACCCAAGCCTCGATCGTGCGGCCATCATGACGGGAAGGTATCTGAATTTCCTCAATCCGCGCCAGTTGCAGATGACCGAGAGCATCTTCGTTGAGATTGGTCAGGGTACGGGCGGAACGGCCACCACGCGAAAAAGCCACCTCAGCCGGGCGTTGAGAAGTGCCTTTTGTATACGCGATCAGCGGTGTGCTGCCGCCCGCGCGACTGGCCACCGAAAAACTGCCTCCGGCATAGGGGCGACCGATGGATGTACCGCCCATATCCTGTCGCAAAGGGCGGACATTGCCGGACAGATCTATGGAAACCAGAGTCAGGGCACCGTCAACCTCCGATTGCGCGATAAGGGCTCGGCTGTCGGCGCGCCATGCGATTCGGCTGATCGACCGATCATATCCCGCCGTCAGATTGCGCACACCCGACCCGTCCGGGTTCATGACATACAGTTCGGTTTGCTGATAAGACTTCAGCTTGTCGTCATAGCCGAGATAGGCAATGCGAGAGCGGTCTGGCGAAACACGAGGCGCTATGTCGGGGCCATCACGCATTGTGAGGGCAGTTCGGGACCCGTCTGAAAGCTCAACCCGATAAATTTCGCTTTCGATGGGATCAAGGTCGGCATTTTCAACATCATTGCCGGTAACCAGTAATGTGTCATTGTCGAGCCATTGAGGTGAACCGAAATCATTGCCGCCGCTGGTGATCTGTCGCGGTGTCCCACCCTCGGCGTTCAGTACAAAGACATGGCGTGTGCCCCTCGGGAGATAGCCGGCACCGTCGAAACGGAAAACAAGGTCATCAATGACTTTCACCGTCTTGGCCCATTCGGCTCCATTGGGCGCTCTCGGGGGCTTTGCGAGACTGACAGGCATTTCCGGGACCAACATGGCAAATGCGAGTGACTTCCCGTCGGGTGACCATGCCGGTGCACTGGGAGGAAACTCAAACTGCCCCAGGGAAAAACTCTCGCCGCTATCACTATAGCGCAGCCGCATATCCGGCTTGCCATCAGTCGATGTGAGATAAACCAGTCGGTCACCATTTGGTGACCAGCGGACGGAAGAGTTGCTGTTCTTCCCTGTCACCAGCGGCCGATGTGCCCCGCTGCCCGTATCAATTGACCAAAGTTCGCTTTTTACCCGATCCGTGAAGCTGTCCATCGACTTGCGGGCATATACAATGGTGGAGCCATCCGGCGAAATTTGCGGATCATCTGCATATTCAAGGTCGAACACGCTTTCGGCGGTGAAACGGTTTTCAGCAAGATCATTTTCCGCGAGCACAGGTACAGTTATCGAAGACATGCACCAAGCGGCGAGCAGGTAGCGAAATTTCATGGTGAACCCCTTTTTTGCGATGGTAGACCTTATGAAGCTCCGGGGGGATAAGCCAGTCCTGATTGAAGGTTATGAAACCAATTGGTCCGTTCCGATGCCACAATGTCCAAAAGAGTAAAGACTTCATGGAATGAGTCGATTGACAGAAATTGGAGGGAGAATGGCAAATCCGGGTGGGCCATCCTCCCAAGTTTGGAAAAAAGCCCGAGCCCGCCAAAACGCTACATGGTTGCACAATCCCGCCACGCATGCTTTATAGTCTCATATCGCAACCAGATAGGTCAGGCCATGAAAACCAAATCCTTTTCGGATATGCAATGCTCGATTGCCCGGACGCTGGAACATGTCGGGTCCTGGTGGTCGCTGCTGATCATCCGCGACGTGATGATGGGCGCGCGTCGCTTCAAGCATTTCGAGAAGTCTCTGGGCATCGCGAAAAACACGTTGACCGTGCGGCTGGCACAGCTTGTGGAGGTCGGCATTCTCGAAAAGGTACCGGCTGCAGATGGATCTGCATTTGACGAATATGCCCTGACGGAGCGGGGCAGGGAACTGGCGCCTGTCATGATCGCCTTGTCCCAGTGGGGAGACAAATGGGTCCCGCACGAGAAAGGACCCTCGACCGAGATCATCGATGCGCAGACCGGCGAGCGATTGCCCCAGGTCTGGCCGCGCCGGAAAAACGGCGAAAAGATGCCGCTGAGCGAGGTGAGCATGCGCAAGGCCGATGACGCACCGGAAAAAAACTGGGCCAAAAACTAGGGCGAAACCGTCAATCCCGGGCGGGCTACCAGTTTTCCTTGAACGGCCGCAGATCCAGTTCGTGGGTCCAGGCCGAGCGATGCTGCGTATGAACGTGCCAGAACGCTTCGGCAATCGCTTCGGGTTTCAGACACCCATCTTCGCCCAGCTTTTCCAGATACTCACCAAACCGGCTGCGGACCATTTCGCCATCTATCACACCATCGATAACGAAATGCGCCACATGGACGCCTTGCGGGCCATATTCGCGAGCGAGGGACTGGGCAAGCATGCGAAGCCCCGCTTTCATCGATGCAAAATGGGCGAAATTTGGTTTGCCGCGCATGGAGCCGGACGCACCCGTGAAGAACAGGCTGCCTTTTCCCTGGTCCTTCAGCACCGGAATGGCGCGTTTGGCGGTCAGGAACGCCCCGAAACAACCGACCCGCCAGAAGTCTTCGAGCGTCTGGGCATCCAGTTGTTCAAAGGGAATGATGGCGTTGTTGCCCGCATTGTAGAGCACGGCACCAATTGGTCCCCGTTCCGACGCCAATGCAAAAAGTACGTCCTGATCGGCTTCGGACGTCACATCAGCCCGCACAGCTTCAGCCGAGCCGCCACTGGCGGTGATTTCTTCGGCGATTTTCTGCACTTTTTCCAGAGTGCGTCCCGCGATGATGGCATGCAGACCATTATCCGCAAACTGCCGCGCCAGCGCGCCGCCCACTCCGTTGGATGCGCCAGCACCGATAATTATCGCGGACTCAGCCATTTTCAGCCGCCTTTTTGGCTTCATGGGCTGCAATCCACTGATCCTCTTCACCGGGTTCGGGCATGATGTCGCCACCTTCCATCACCCAGCTGGCCGGGGTGTCGCGGATCACCACCTGAATGTCATCCAGCGGCAGAGCGGCATGCTGGTGGATCGCCTGGCGCATCTCGTCCGTGATCTGGGCTTTCTGCTCCGCGTTTCGGCCAGAACGAATGCTCCCGAGGAGGAAAGCCGATTTTCCATCGAGCGGCATGTGCGGGGCGTCTTCCACAAAGAAAGCGTGGACAAAGGCCGGCGGGGCTTCGGTGACATCGCAGTGAATGCGCGTGATATCCGCGGCGATTTTCTGCTTGGCTGCATCGGTGATGGCGCCTTGGGCGGCATTGGTCATGTACAGGGGCATGGGTTTCTCCTTAGATGGTATCCCGTTCAGGCGGGGTCGTTGATGACGCCGACAATTTCGTCGAGCGAACAACCGGTCTCTCTTGACCAGATATCGCACAGTTCTTCCAGCATCGCTATGCGCTCTGACTGTTCCACCGGCTTGTTCGCGGCAAGTGAGACGATGGATGACGTCGACGGTTTGGAGGCAGTGTAACCGCTACCGGGTGCAATTTCGACCCATCCGATTTCGGCTGGTGATCCGAATTTGGCCTGAGCAAATTTATCCAGCCTTGTTCGCAAGGCCGCCTGGGTTTCGCCGGAAATCTGCCCGGCCTGTACGATGCAGTTGCATGTCGTCATGGTCCATTCTCTCCCTTCTGCCAGAAAACTCAGCCTAGCATGGTTGCAATATAAGACCAACTACGATAACCGGTCCTATATTGCAACCACTTTACACCTGAAATATCGGAAATGGAGAATATCTGATGAATGTGACAATCCACGGAACCATCATGTCACCCTGGGTGCGCCGGTTGCTGGCCTTTTGTGAGGAAAAGGGAGTCACCTACGATATTGTCAACGTGGTGCCGCTGGGAGAACCCGATCCCGAATTCCTGAAAATCAGTCCGCTCGGCAAAGTGCCGGTGCTTGAGGTGGAAGGCCGCTTCCTTCCCGACTCGCTCGCAGGTTGCACCTTTATTGAAAGCGAAATTGCCGATCCGCCACTCTTTCCGAAGGACAGCTGGGATCTGGGATGGATGCACTGGCTGTGCGATTATCTCGGCACCGGGCTTTTTTCGAAAGTGGAGGCCCCGCTGTTCATTCACCGTTTTGTCAATCCCGTGTTGCTTCAGAAGGAATCCGATCCGGCGGCCATTGACGCAGCTCTGGGGCTCCTCCCGCAACATTTTGCTTATCTGGAAAGCCAGCTGGATGGTGACAAGCCCTTTCTGCTGGGAGATGCCATGACGCTGGCCGACGTGACCGCCGGGAGCATCTTCATCAATATGCGGCATGCCGGGGAAGAGGTGAATGCGGACCATTGGCCGACCCTGGCAGCCTATGTTGACCGCATTCATACGCGCCCGTCCTTCACACGGATCATTGAAAGGGAACGGGAGGTCGTGGGGGCAGTGTCACCCATGTTTGCCGATTGACGTTGCCAGCCTTGGCTTGAGCTGAGAGCATTGATCTCTAATGTCCGCTTTGGGCGCAACAGTCGACTTTAGGAAATGTGGAAACTATCTTCCAAACCCATCCGGACATGTGTTTTCGGAGCGAGCGCCTGGCCTATGAGCATGATCGCAGGTCCGGCCGACAAGGCTGTCTGAGCGGTCAGTTCCAACAACCCGAGAGACGTCGCAAAATGTCTTTCACTGGGCAGGCTGGCATTTTCCACCAGAAGAACGGGCGTATCTGTCGCCATTCCCGCGTTCTGCAATTGCCTGGATACCGTCCCAGCTGATGATTTGCCCATATAAACAGCCAAGGTTGCTGCGGGATCGGCGAGTGTCTGCCAGTCCAGATCAAGCTCTTCCCCGGCCCGGGCATGCGCAGTGACGAAGGACAATTTGCGTGCCATTCCGCGAAGGGTGAGCGACCGTCCAGCCGATGCTGCAGCTGCGGACGCCGCCGTTATGCCGGGGCATATGCGATAAGCGATCTGATGCGAGTCCAGCGCATCCATTTCCTCCTGCAGTCGGCCGAATATTCCCGGATCACCGCCTTTGAGCCGAAGCACTTTCTCATGGGCCAAAGCTGCTTCGACCAGCAACTTATTGATTGCGCGCTGGTCCTTGCTGTGGCGTCCCGCCCGCTTGCCCACGGAAACGAGGCGGACATGATCCGGCACCATATCCAGAATTTTTGATCCGACCAGCGCATCATGGAAGATCACAGTTGCTCCAGCGATCAACCTTTCGGCCTTGCGCGTCAGCAAATCGGGATCGCCCGGACCCGCGCCGACAAACCACACAATACCAGAGGGAAATGCGTCATTCTGCCGCAATGGCGATCTCCCCTTCTCGTTGTTCGACTTGTTCCAGCAGGGCAGCGATGGCCGGTCGGCAGCTGCCGCAATTTGTGCCAGCGGAAAGGGCTTTCCCGACGGCATCCACGTCGGCAAGTGATTGCTCTGCAATGCCGCGCAGCAGGGTTTTTGCGCCCACGTTGAAGCAAACGCAGACAGTCGGACCGCTGTCCGTTATCTGGCCTGGCGCCCGTCCCGCCAACAAGGCCAAATTGTCGGGCCGTTCATCCGGTTGCAGCTGACCTATAATCCATTCCCGGCTCGGCAGCTCGCCGCTTCGCGTGAGAAACAGCGCTGCAGCGAGTCTCCCGGTATCATCCATGACGGCTATGCGCCGAGTTCCCCTGGCGCTGTCAAAGGCTTCCATCCGCTGACCGGCGGACGGCAAGAGTGCTTCGACATTAACGGCACCCTGGCCGGCCAGCTCGTAAAGCAGCCCCGACCCCACCGCACCGGCCGTCCAATAGACCGCATCCTCAAGTTCCGGTTTCTCCCTCGTGACCAGAAAGGCCTTCCAGTCGGTTTGCAGCGGCGCGATTCGCACGTCACCATTTTTGAAGCCCGGCTGACCGGATATGGGATCCACCCGCTGATCGGCCAACATGTTTGCCCGCCCGATATTGCCGTGCTGATCGGTCCAGTGCATCGGGACAAAAAGTTCGCCCGGGCGTTGACCGGGATCATGCAAGGCCCGAAAGACAGCGGCGGCATGGGCCGCGGTAACCCGCGTCAATGCCCCGTCGGCGATGTCGAAGCGAGCCGCGTCATCCGGATGGATGGCCACAAGTGGTTCGCGCAAATGCTGGGACAAGGTTGGTGACAGGCCGGTGCGCGTCATCGTGTGCCACTGATCGCGATAGCGACCGCTGTTCAGGCGCAAGGGAAACTCATCATCATGGCAAACCGCTTTTGGCTCCGTCGCTATCATTTGCGCGCGCCCGTTTGCGGTCGAATATCGTCCTTCGGCAAATGGAGATCGACCACCCCATTGCCGTGGCCGCCAGGCGGCATAGTCGGCATCGGAAATCTCCGACCAGGAAGATATATCGAGCAAGCGCTGACCATCATTGCGATAGCCAGTCTGCGCACAATATTCGCGAAATATGTCGGCAGCGGAACTGGCCGCAAAAGCTTTACCAAAGCCCATGTGAGCGGCGACCTCATTGATGATCCACCAGTCCGGTTTGGCTTCTCCGGGCGGAGCAAACAAGGCGCGCTGACGGCTGACAACCCGTTCGCTGTTGGTGACCATGCCGTCTTTTTCCGCCCAGGCCAATGCCGGCAATTTCACATCGGCATAGGCCCCGGTATCCGTATGATGCATGACATCCGAGACAGCCACGAAATCGCAACGCGCCAGCGCTTCGCGAACGAATTTGGCGTCCGGCATTGATACGGCCGGATTTGTTGCCATCACCCACAGCGCCTTGATCTTGCCGTCATATATGTCGCGGAACATGTCGACCGCCTTGCGACCCGGTGCCGGGGCAATGGTTGGTGACTGCCAAAAATCTTGTGCAGTGCGCTTTTCCTCCTCCGAAAAACCCATATGTGCCGCCAGCATGGAGGCCAGGCCGCCAACTTCCCGTCCACCCATGGCATTGGGTTGGCCGGTGATGCTGAACGGTCCAGCTCCCGGCGCGCCGATCCGGCCCGTTGCGAGGTGCAGGTTGATAATCGCATTTCCCTTGTCCGTTCCCTGAACCGACTGATTGGCACCCTGGCTGAACAGGGTCACCAGGCGGGGAATTGCGCAGACCCATTCAGCCAAAGTCTCGAAATCTTCGGACGAAACCCCCGCTTCCTGAGGGGAACCCGTGAGATTTGCCCAGAAGTCGTCCGGCAGATCGACATGCGCGGCCAGATAGTCCTCGTCAATTGCGCCGCGCCGATGGACCGCCTTGAGCAGGGCGTTGAACAGGGCCACGTCCCCATCCGGCCGGATCGCCAAGTGCAGATCGGCGGCGGCCGCGGTTTCAGTGCGCCTGGGGTCAATGACCACCAATTTGCTGCCGCGTGCCGCGCGCGCTGCCTCTATTTGCTGCCAGATCACCGGATGACACCAGGCGGTGTTCGATCCCACCAGCAAGATCAGGTCCGCAGCTGCGAGATCATCATAGCTGCATGGCACGATATCTTCGCCAAAAGCGCGGTTATGTGCCGCAACCGCGCTCGCCATGCACAAGCGGCTATTGGTGTCGATATTGGCTGAACCGATAAAGCCTTTCATCAGCTTGTTGGCGACGTAATAGTCCTCGGTCAGCAACTGGCCCGACACATATAATGCCACGCTGTCCGGGCCATGTTTGGCAATGGTTCGGGAAAAACGGTCTGCCACGAGCGTCAATGCGCTGTCCCAATCACTCCGCGCACCCTGAATTTCAGGATAGAGCAACCGCCCCTCCAGCCCGACAGTTTCCGCCAGATGCGTGCCCTTCGAGCATAACCTTCCAGCATTTGCAGGGTGCTCGAGATCACCCGCTATATCGACGCTGCGATTTGCGCCGGGTGTCGCGCTTATGCCGCAACCGACACCGCAATAGGGACAGGTTGTACGAATAGCATTCAAGCCGGCACATCCTGTTTGATCGAAGCCAGTGCTTCTGCCCGCTTCAGATACATCCGGCCATTTTCAATGCGCACGGGAATGGTCGGGACACATCCATTGTCTTCTCCCAAGGCTTCGCCGCTCGCAAGCGAGATCCGCCAGTTGTGGAGTGGACAGGTGACCTCGGTGCCATGCACAATCCCCTGACTGAGCGGACCGCCCTTGTGCGGACATTTGTTGTGCAGCGCATATATTTCCCCTTGCGCGGTGCGGAAAATGGCGATTTCCTCGCCACCCTGGACCGGTAATGTTCGCGCGCCCATAGCCGGCAGCTGATCCATGGGGCCAATATCGAGCCACTCCGCCGTCAGTTGTGATTTCGGCTTCATACGGCTTCCATCGGTCGTATCTCTGCCATATGCTGGTGGAGTTTATCGTCTTCCCCCGCGGCCCGTTTCGCCCAGGGATCATCCTGGAAAAAGCTCTGGGACAGTCGAAAGCGCGCGGCCAGTGCTGCACGTTCATCCGGATCGTCGAGCATCCGGCTTTTGACATAGTCCAGGCCGACACGTTCGATCCAGGGCGCCGTACGTTCCAGATAGCGGGCTTCCTCCCGGTAAAGCTGCACAAAGGCTGCGCTATATTCCAGCGCTTCTTCCTCGGTTTCCACCTTGCAAAGCAGATCGGTGACACGCACCGTGATTCCGCCATTGCCGCCGACATGCAGTTCATAGCCGCTGTCGACGCAAATGACGCCAAAATCCTTGATCGTTGCCTCGGCGCAATTGCGCGGGCAGCCGGAGACCGCCATCTTGAATTTGTGGGGCATCCAGCTGCCCCAGCTCATTTGCTCCAGCTTGATCCCGAGGCCCGTGCTGTCTTGGGTACCAAAACGGCACCATTCGCTGCCAACACATGTTTTGACCGTGCGCAATGCCTTTCCATAAGCATGACCGGAAACCATCCCCGCAGCGTTCAAATCTGCCCAGACGGCAGGCAAGTCTTCCTTCTTGATGCCAAAAATATCCAGACGCTGACCGCCGGTGACCTTCACCATACGCGCACCATATTTTTCCGTCACATCGGCAATCGCACGCAGCTCTTTCGGGCTGGTCACTCCACCCCACATGCGCGGCACAACAGAGTAGGTGCCATCCTTCTGGATATTGGCATGGAGGCGCTCGTTGACGAAGCGGCTCTGCTGATCATCGACATACTCACCCGGCCAGGCGCAGAGCAGGTAATAGTTCAGCGCCGGCCGGCAGGAGGCACAGCCATTGGGCGTCGTCCAGTGCAGCTCCTGCCACACTTGCGGGATCGCCTTGAGGTTTTTGTCCACGATCAGTTTGCGCACCTCGTCATGCGTGAAGCTGGTACATCCGCACATCGGTGCTTCTTCCCGCGCACCCTCATAATCACCGCCCAATGTGAGCGAGAGAAGGCTTTCCACAAGACTGGTGCAGCTCCCGCAACTGGCACTGGCCTTGGTGCAGGATCGCACGGCATCGACCGTCTGCGATCCGTCTTTGATTGCGCCGACGACCGTTTGTTTGTCGACACCGTTGCAGCCGCAGATTTCTGCGTCGTCGGCCATTGCTGCAACGGCGAAGTCAGGGTCCGCGTTGCCACCGCCTTCCGCGAACGCCTGACCAAAGATCAGATTGTCCCGGATATCCGAGATGTCCCTGCCTTTCTTGAGCATGTCAAAATACCAGGCACCGTCGCTGGTATCACCATAGAGAACCGCCCCCTGGATCTGGTCATCCTTGACAATGACTCGCTTGTAGACGCCTCGCGAAGCATCTCGCAGGATGATATCCTCGCAGCCTTCGCCGCCCGAAAAATCTCCTGCAGAGAATACGTCAATACCCGAAACCTTCAATTTGGTGGACGTGACGCTCCCCGTGTAACCGGTCGCTTCCTTTGTCAGTCCATCGGCCAATGCCCGGCACATTTCCCAAAGCGGTGCGACCAAACCATAAACCTGGCCATCATGTTCAACACATTCACCCACGGCCAGGACATTGCCGTCAGACGTCAGTAGATCATTGTCGACGTGCACACCGCGACCGACAGCGAGACCGGCCTCTTTGGCCAGCCGGATATTGGGCCGGATTCCTACGGCCATAACGACAATGTCCGCTTCGATGCGCGTCCCATCTCGCAAAAGCACGCCCTCGACATGCCGGTCGCCGAGAATCTCCTGCGTGTCTGCGCCGGTCAGGATCGTCTGGCCCCGAGCCTCCAGCGCATCTTTGAGTAGCCAGCCCGCCGCTTCGTCAAGTTGCCGTTCCATCAATGTCGGCATCAGGTGCAATACGGTCACATCCATGCCGCGCAGATGCAGACCATGGGCGGCTTCAAGGCCCAGCAAGCCGCCTCCAATCACCACAGCTTTCCCGCCTTTTTGCTCGCTCGCCTTGAGCATGGTGTTCACATCATCAAGATCGCGAAAGGTAACGACACCGGGCAAATCCTTGCCCGGCACCGGAATGACAAACGGATCGGAACCAGTAGCGAGCAGCAGCTTGTCGTACCGTTCGATTTGGCCAGACTGAGCCGTAACAATCTGCGATTGCCGGTCAATCTGCGCCACCGGATCGCCCGCGATCAACGCGATCTGATTGTCGAGATACCAGGATTCATCATTGATGATGATATCCTCATACTGCTTTTCGCCGGCCAGCACGGGAGACAGCATGATGCGATCATAATTGACACGTGGTTCGGCACCAAAAATAGTGATCCGGAACTTCGCGGCATCGCGCGCCAATATCTCTTCCACGGCCCGACAACCGGCCATGCCATTGCCCACCACCACCAGATGCGGGCGGTCGTCAGACGGATCATGCACGAAACGATCCGGATGAGTAATGGGTGCATTCATTTGCTGCTCTCCGATGCCATGACCTGGCCGTCTCCTAGTATTTCCAGCCGAACTGCAGCCAGAATTTGGTGGTATCGACGGCAAACCCATCGCTGTTGAAATCGGCATATTTGAAGAGCACGCCCACTTTGCCGAGTTTGAAACCCAGCGAAGCATTTATCTCGTCGCCATAATCGGCACCCCCGACATCCGCTTCAAATTTGTGATAGACAAACTGCGTTTTCACACCCTTGAACGGCCCGATATTTCCTGGAGCGTAACTGACGCCACCATAATAGTCCCGGAGGCCGGTGGCGGGGGTACTGAGAAACAGATCGGCCCAGCCGTTAAATTTGTGGAGCGTGGCAAATGGCGTCTGGAAACGATTGCCTGCACCGTCCGCGCCAAGCTCCTCATATCCGACTTTTGCCCCGAAGCCGCTGATCGCACCGCTGAGCTCGGCAGCGATGTAATCCACATCATAATCGGCCGGATTTGTCTGATAGTCCGACTGGTTGGCATAGCTGGCATTGGCCGTCAGCTTGACCTTGCCCAAATTGAATTTACCGAAAGCCCTGATCCCGAAGGTCTTGCTGGCAAAAGCGAACCTAGCTGGTTCATCTTGATCAATGAAATGTGCAAATCCGGTTAGCTTGATCGGACCCAGGTTGAGTCCGAGATCCACCAGAAACGTATCCATATCGAAGCTTTGGCGTGGTCCGGCATCGATACCGAAAATCGTCCGCTGGCTGATGATATAGCTTGCATCCACCGATACCGGCCCCAGTGCGCTGCTTTGCAGGCGCAACGCATCAAAAGTCTGTTCGTTTTGACGCCAACCTACCGCACCGACAAATCTTTGATCACCGATATTGATACGCTGACGGCCAAGGGTGACTTTGGTTTTTTCAATTCCACCATATTGCAATTGCAATCGGTTGAGCTCGATATTGTCCGGGTCGGCTACAACAGAGAAGATTCCGGCATTGCCATTTGTCGTGCTGTTGAAATCATCTATAATCGCCAGCGTGCCTTCGCCTTCTGCGAGAAAGGAAAAATCGCTGACTTTTACTTCCAGTCCTGCGCGGATCCGGGCGGTTACTGCATCCGCATCCCTAAGGGCATTGTCTTGATCGACGCCTTCATATCGTGCGCGGATGTCGAAGATCGGTTTGAGCTCTATAGCGCCATCCCCTTCCGCGGCCATCGCCGGCGTCACCGCACCTGCAGCGTACATACTCATAAGCAGAACTGTTGTTTTTCTCATACTAACTTCCCCGATTCATAAAGATCAGGCCATCCCCTCGGGCTCATGCTGCGTCGGCATGGGCTCCATTTTCATAGTCTTCCAAAAATTGCAGAACCTGTTCGCGGTAATCGTAAAATTTCGGATGCTCGAGCAACGCCTTGCGATCCCGCGGTCTCGGCAGATCGACCTCCAGAACTTTGCCGATCGTGGCATGCGGGCCATTGGTCATCATCACCACACGGTCAGCCAGCAAAATGGCCTCGTCGACATCATGCGTGACACAGATGGCCGTCACCTTCGTCCGATCCCAGACTTCCATCAGGACGTCCTGAAGTTCCCAACGGGTCAGACTGTCGAGCATGCCGAAGGGTTCGTCGAGCAACAGCAATTTGGGGGAAAGTGCAAAGGCTCTGGCAATGCCCACACGTTGTTTCATGCCATTGGAAAGATCCGAGGCCAGCTTGTCCATGGCGTCTCCCAGTCCGACACGCGATAGATAATATTCGACTATTTCCTGTCGTTCCTTCTTGCCCGCATGCGGGTAAACGCGTTCCACGCCCATGCCGACATTGTCGCGAGCCGTGAGCCAGGGCATCAGCGATGGTGCCTGAAATACAACTGCCTTGTCAGGACCGGCAACGTCAATTTCCCGTCCATCCAGAACAATGCTGCCGCCGGTAATCTCGTTCAAGCCCGCCGCCATTGTGAGTGCCGTGGACTTGCCGCATCCCGAATGGCCGATCAGGGAGATGAAGTCGCCCTTGTCCATCAGAATGTTCACGTCCTCCAGCACCGTCAACGGACCCTTGGGTGTAGGATAGACTTTTTTGAGCTTGTAGAACTCCAGATAGCGCCGTTTAACGTTGGTTTTGGCTGCATCCAGATACGCCTGCGGCAATTTCAGCAGATCAATCGGTGCAACATCCGGCAAGCTGAGATCTTCGGCTCCGGTCAGGCTCACATTGCCGCTGTTCAAATCGCTTAGATAACCGGCTATTTCATTGCGCAGACTTTTGTATGCAGGATCATGGTTCATGGCCGTACGCTGGCGCGGGCGTTCCAGATTTACATCGAATATGCGTCCCAGCTTGCCCGATGGTGGTGGTTCGAGAACCGCAATTCGATCAGCGAGCAACAAAGCTTCATCCACGTCATTGGTAATCAAAATGATCGTTCGCTTGTCCTGCGAGCGAATGCGTTCAATCTCATCCTGGAGCTTGGCCCGGGTCAAAGCATCAAGCGCCGACAAGGGTTCATCCAGCAAAAGAATCTCCGGCTGCATGGCAAGTGCCCGCGCAACCGCCACACGCTGCCGCATGCCGCCGGACAGTTCCGAAGGTTTGCGATCTATCGCATGATCCAGACCAACCAGCTTGATCGTGTCATGAATCAGCAGGTTCTGTTCATCCTTCCCCATGTCGGTTTGGACCGCTTCCACTGCGAGCCGGACATTGCCTTCGACCGTCAACCAAGGGAAAAGCGAGTAGCTTTGGAAGACCAGGCCGCGTTCCGCCCCCGTCTCGTGCTTGACTTCACCTTTCACGACAACCTCCCCGCTGTCGGGTTCGGCCAATCCGGCAATCATCGACATCAGAGTTGTTTTTCCAGAGCCGGAAAAGCCCAGGATCGCAATGAACTCGCCATCTTCGACATCCAGATCGATGCCCTTGATCACCTCCGTGCGATTACCGCTTCCGTCGGTATAACCCTTGTGAATATTCTTCAGCGAGAGAATGGGTTCGGCCATGATAACTCCCCTCAGACCGCGTTGTTGCGACTGACATAAGCCTGGGCGAAACCCATGATCCGGTCGAGCAGGAAGCCGATCAGGCCGATGACGACGACAGCGAACATGATGCGCCCGAGTGATTGGGAGCTGCCATTCTGGAATTCATCCCAGACAAACTTGCCCAGTCCGGGATTCTGCGCGAGCATTTCGGCGGCGATCAGAACCATCCAGCCCACGCCCAGAGAGAGGCGCATGCCAGTAAAAATAAACGGGATGGCCGAAGGCAGGACAAGCTTGGTCAGTTTGGACCACCAGCCCAGTCGCAAAACGCGTCCAACATTGAGCAGGTCCTTGTCGATGGATGCCGTGCCAACCGCTGTGTTGATCAGCGTCGGCCAAAGTGAACAAAGCATCACCACGATGGCGGAAATCACAAAGCTCTTCGGCAGGGTCGGATCCGGGCTAGTCATGGTTGCAGAAATCACCATCGTGACGATGGGTAACCAGGCGAGCGGACTGACCGGACGCATGACCTGAATCATCGGGTTGATGGCTGCGTTCACGGTTTTGGAGAGACCCGCGACCAGTCCGATCGGAACGGCAACGATCGTGGCGAAGAAAAAGCCCAATGCGACAGTCTGCAAGGACGTAATGATCTGGTCCAGGAATGTGGGAGCGCCGCTATAGTCGAAATTTTGAACTTCGCCGCCGCGACCCGCTTCAATCAGCGCCGCGTTGCGTGCATCCTGCTGTGCATAGAATTCTGCCTTGGCTGCCTCCGAGGCCTGAAATTCCTCCCAGAGTCCCGCGCCTTCGCCAGCGACTTCCAACGGTCCGGGCAACGTGCCGAGCGACGTGTCGACTTGCGGAGCCAAAACCGCCCAGAGCGCGAGAAAAGCAAATATGCCAACGACGGGAGGCCAGAGCGCCTGAAACAGTTCCCTGGGACCGGGCAATTCCATGGCGCCCAGTTTTTCCTTCAGTCCGTCCAGCGCTCCGCCACCGCTTTCAGTTAAGGGAGCCTCCAAGGGCGCCACTTCGGCGGCTTCGGCTGTTTCCAATGTCGTTACTGCGTTCATTCTATCCGTCCCTGCATGTCAGTTTGGAAAACAAGTGGGCGGCCCGACCCAAAGGAGAGAGCATTACCGGGCCGCCCGGTCCCGATCAGCCGCCACTTACGCCGGTTGCTGAAACAGTTTGTCCGTCCTTCAGGCCGATATCGAACTTGCCGAGATAGGCATTGGGTTCTTTGCCATTGAAGGTGATGCCGTCGATAAAGCCGTCCTGCGGGGCCTTGAAGCCATCGGTTTCCGGGATGGACTCTGCTGGAATGATCCCATCTTCGGACAGCTTTTGGGCCGCTGCCATGTAGAGGTCAGGACGATACACCGCCTTGGCCGTTTCGAAATACCAGTCATCCGACTTGCTCTCGGAAATCTGGCCCCAGCGGCGCATCTGGGTGAGATACCAGATTGCGTCGGAGTAGAAGGGATAGCCGGCATATTCCCGGAAGAAGATATTGAAATCGGGTGCAGCACGTTTGTCGCCCTGCTCAAATTCGAAGGTACCGGTCATGCTGTTGCCGATCACTTCCGCATCGGCACCGACATAATTGGGACGGGCGAGAATTTCGACAGCTTCGGACCGATTGGCACCCCCGTCAGCATCCAGCCATTGCTGTGCCTTGATCACGGCACGAAGCAGTGCTGCGGTGGTTGCGGGAAAATTCTCTGCGAAATCCTTGCGGAGACCAAGCACTTTTTCAGGGTTGAGGTGCCAGATTTGCTCATCGGTCACGACCGGCACGCCAATCTTCTTTTGCACGGCAGCCTGATTCCAGGGCTCGCCCACACAATAGCCTTCAATCGTTCCGGCCTCCAGTGTGGCCGGCATTTGCGGGGGTGGGGTGACCGACAATTTGGCTTCTGCATCGATAATGCCGGTGACATCGCCGTCGGCATAATAGCCTGGCTTGATCCCCCCCGCGGCAAGCCAGTAGCGCAGTTCATAATTATGGGTCGAAACCGGGAAAACCATGCCCATGTTGAATGGTTTGCCCTGCTTGGTGAATTCGGCAATCACGGGCTTCAGATGGGAGGCTGAAATCGGATGCTCTGGCTTGCCGTCGGCCTGTTTCGGCAAGTCATCCTTGATCATGTCCCAGACCTTGTTGGAAAGGGTGATGGCATTGCCGTTCAGGTCCAGGCTGAGCGGCGCGATCAGGTCGGCCTTGGTTCCGTATCCGATGGTTGCGGCCAGCGGTTGACCCGCGAGCATGTGCGCTCCGTCGAGCTGCCCGCCAATTACGCCATCCAGCAACACTTTCCAGTTTGCCTGCGGTTCAAGCGTGACGTTCAGGCCTTCCTCTGCAAAAAAGCCTTTTTCTTTGGCGATTGCCAGTGGTGCCATATCGGTGAGCTTGATGAATCCGAGTTTGAGCTGCGGCTTTTCAACTGCTCCTTCCGGAATATCTACGGCAGCAACCGTTCCCGACGAACCGCCAGAATCTCCGCCACTTCCACATGCTGCAAGTGCGAAAGAGAATGCGGTGGCCGCAGCGATCGAAACGATGCCTTTGTTGAAAGCTCTTCTGTTCCTGTTCATCATTATCCCCAATGTTGGCGTTTCATTTTCCCGGTTCCGACAGTCGCTTTCAAACTTTCCACCTCAAACGCGCACAAAAAAACCGCCTCGAACCGCAGTTTGCTTCCTGCGTCCGGGCGGCACCGTTGCCTTGTCCGTTTCTTCTGGATCGGTTTTTCAGCCCTTCATTGGACTAATTGAAACCTGTTTGAAAGCGCATCATCGCCTTTCACCCCCTATGGATAACCACAATTTGATTCGTTGCAAGTCTTTTTGCAACGCAACATTTGCAACTGCTATTGCGTTTCACGCAACTGCTTGAGATAGTCCGGAATATTGTCCGGATCGAAGCTTCTGCCATCAAAGAACAGATCCGGCTCCAGCGTCAAAGGGCTTTGACTGGAACCAGCTGATATGGTTCCGGAAATTCCGCCTTCGACTTTCTTGCTTGCGCTGGGCATCGGTTCATCGAGCCCGGCCAATGCCCGGCGATAGACATTGGTCCGAAAGACGGCTTCTGCAATCTCGGCTTCCGCTTTGGACCACGGTTGGTCATCCCATCGGAGCATTTGCGAATAGAGCCACAAGGCCTGACTTTTCCATGGAAAGTTTGCCGCCTGGCGATATTGGAACATAAAATCCGGAACATGGGTTTCATCCTGTCCCTGCCGCAGCAATATCCGGTCGGATATGGCCCGCTTGATCAGCGTTGCCGAGCCATCGAGATATTCCGCTCGAGCCAATATTTCCGCATTTTGGGCCCAGTTCTCCGGATTGACAAAATGCTGTCCCGCCAGGCGGAGCGCCCGGATCAGGGCATGAGTAGAAGGTTCATTATCCGCCAGCCATTCACTCTTCATGGCGAGCACTTTCTCAACACCACGGCGCCAAATCTGGGCAGTCACGAGGATGATCTGGCCAATGCCTTTTTCGACTGCGACGCTGTTCCAGGGTTCACCGACACACATGCCATCTATCTCGCCGTTGGCAAGCGCATCGGCGGCATAAGGCGGTGCCACGGTTACAACGCGGACATCGTTATCGGGATGGACATCCGCTGCAGCCAGCCAGTAGCGCAACATGTAATTGTGACTGGAATAGCGATGCACGACTCCGAGCGTCAGCGGACGCCCCGTCTGTTTCCTCTCGCGCGCAATATCTTTCAGCCGGGTGCCAATAATCGCAGGATCGCCGAGATCATTTTCCTTCAGCAAACGCCCGCCCAGTTCCGCCGAAACCGTAATTGCGTTGCCATTCAATCCGAGGACGAAGGGTACGGAAAGAGAAACGGCTGCCCGCTCTCTGCCCAGACTTGTAGCCAGTGCCAGTGGAGCGATCATATGCGCCGCATCGCTATGGTCATAAAGCAGGCGATCGCGCACCCCGGCCCAGCTCATGTCGCGGACCAATTGAATATCGAGGCCCTCGGCTTCCGCAAAACCATGTTCGCGTGCCAAAATTGGCAGAGCCGCGTCAACCAGGGGCAGAAATCCAATCCGGACAAGTGGTCTACTCATTTTTACTGCCTTCTTCTGCGCCTGGGGTTTTGGGATCCGGGTTCATCAGGTCATGTGCCGTAACCAACGCTTCTGCCACCTGCACAATCTTTCGGTTTGTCTCCATCGCATGACTGCGCAGGCGCGTATAAGCTTCTGGTTCGTTGAGACTTTGACTTTGCATCAATATGGCTTTGGCCCGATCAATAATCTGTCGTTCGGAAAGCGCCGTACGCGCCTCTTCCAGCTCGCGCTCCAGCGCAGAGAATGCACTGAACCGGCGGATGGCGAGATCCAGTATGGGCTTGATCCGGTCTTCCCGCATGCCGTCGACGACATAGGCGGAAACGCCTGCATCAATTGCGCGACCGATAGAATCCTCATCCGACTGATCGACAAACATGGCTATCGGTCGCGCCACCGCTCTGGAAAAGCTGAAATATTCTTCCAGCATGTCGCGTGATGGATTGCCAAGGTCGATGAGGATGACATCCGGCGCTGTTTCCTCAATCCGTCTTGCCAGCCCCAATCGCTCGGTGATCAAGAAAATTTCGTGATCGCCGGATGCACGCAAACCTTCCTCGATAATCGCGGCGCGCGCTCTGCTTTCGTCGATAATGGCGATACGCAAGGCATGTGCTCCTGGAATGATGAGCAATCATAGCCATTGTTATTTCGCAGTTGCAACATGGATTTGAGAATTTTTTCGAATGTCGGCTTCGGGCGCTAAAGCGGACGTTGCGAATGCAATCGCTGCCGTTCCGCTTAAGATCCATTCCGGATAATTCCATGTTTTTATTGCTAATGAGTTTTACTAGCATTAAGGAAGATTTCTCTATCAAAGGAAAATTCGATCCATGAGAAATATTCGCTACCTTCTTGTCGGTACCGCTCTCATTTCTTGGAGTGTTGCGGCTCAAGCTCAGTCAAGCGACAGCCAGGAGCCCGCCACCGACGAAGACTCTCAGAACGAGATTGTCGTTATCGGATCGCAAATCGAACTAGGCGGCACATACGAAGGCGGTGACGTGGGCCGAGCTGCGCGAGCGGGTGTTTTGGGCAATCGCGACTATCTCGACACCCCGTTCTCAGTGCTTTCGCTGACCGATGAATTGGCGCGCAAGCAGCAGGCAAGTTCCATCACTGATGTATTGCGCAACGATCCGACGGTCCAAACCGCGAAAGGCTTTGGCAACTTTCAGGAAGTCTACATCATCCGGGGGTTTCCGGTCTTTTCCGACGATACCAATTACAACGGTCTGTTCGGCATACTTCCGAGGCAATCTCTTTCAGCGGAGCTGATCGAACGCGTGGAAGTGTTCAGAGGCGCAAGCGCCTTTGTAAATGGAGCCTCGGTCGGCGGGTCGGGTTCGGGCGGGCTCATCAATATCGTTCCCAAACGCGCAGATGCAGATGTGACACGTTTAACGATCGGCGCGCGAACGGGGCTAGAGGGCTACCTTGCCGGCGATGTCGGGCGCACATTTGGCAGTTTTGACGAATTCGGTATCCGCGCCAACGGAGTCTACCGCGACGGCGAGACCTCGGTCGATGGGCAGGACCGCGAAACCACGGTTCTGTCGTTTGCAGCCAGCTATGAGGGGGAACGCTTTCGCTTCACGGCCGATATCGGTTATCAGGATATCCTGCTTGATCAGCCACGCCCGCAGGTAACGCCATCTGGCGCAATTCCAGATGTGCCTGATGCCGATGCCAATTACGCCGTCGAAGACACATTTTCCGGCGATGAACATCTTTTCGGAACGATAAGGGGCGAGTTCGACTTCTCGGACAATGTCACAGCGTGGTTTGCCTTTGGAGGTCGTGATGGCGAAGAAAACAACGTGCTGGCAAATCCCACTGCGGATGAGAATGGCGACTTTTCAGCATTCCGCTTTGATAATGTGCGCGAAGAGAGCGTGTATGCCGGTGATGCAGGTATCAGAGCGTCCTTCAAAACCGGCAACATCGGTCATCAACTTGTTGCATCGGCATCCTTTACAGATCTGAATGAAAAGAACGCCTTCGCATTCCAATTTGCGGCCGCAACCGGCAATTTGAATGATACCCAGCCTGTCGCGCTTCCGCCGATTGGAACATTCCTTGGCGGCGACCTTAGCAACCCGCTGACCACACGCGAGGTGAACAATTTCTCACTGGCGATCGCCGACACTCTTTCGCTGTTTGATGAGCGGCTGCTCGTCACGCTCGGTGTGCGCTATCAGGAAATCGAAACCCAGGCGTTCGACTTCAATACCGGTGCAAGCACTGGAGGATTTGATGAAAGCGCATTCACTCCGGCCGTTGGCGTTGTTTTCAAGGCAAGCGACACGCTGTCTTTCTTTGGCAATTACGCCGAGAATATTCAGGAAGGTGGCACCGCCCCTGCGTTGAGCGGCGGCGTCGCCGTTCTGAACGCAGGCGAAGTGCTGAGCCCGTTCCGCGGCGAGCAATTCGAGGCCGGCGTCAAATATGACGGCGACGGTTTTGGGATCACTGCGAGCGCATTCTCGCTCAACCGCCCCAGCGCAATCGTTGAGGATGCGATCTTTTCCGACAACGGAGAGCAGAGGACGCAGGGAATCGAGGTTGTTGCGTATGGAGAGATAGTCCAGGGTCTGAGCCTGATCGGTGGCTTCACACTGCTCGATGCCGAACTGACGAACACGCAGGATGGCATTGATGAGGGCAACACGCCCATTGGTGTTCCTGATTTCAGGGCAAGCTTGAATGCGCGGTACGACGTTGCGGCGGTCCCCGGCCTATCTTTCGATGGCCGCATCACTTACTCTGACGGCCAGTTCACAAACAACGCCAACACCATCTCAATTGATAGCTGGACGCGGTTTGATATCGGGGCAAGTTACAGGTTTAGAACAAACGGAAACAACGATGACGGCAATATCGTTGTCCGAGTGCGGGTCGAGAATGTTGCAGATGAGAATTATTGGGAATCAACCGGCGGTTTTCCGGGCGCAAACTACCTCGTTCAGGCAGACCCTCGTACGGTCATCGCATCTGTGGCGTTTGAATTCTAACGAACCGACGGCATCAGTCGGAGGCAGATCGGAGCGGTGCAATGCGCCGCCCGGTCATGCATTTCTGGCGGATTGGCAGCGATGAGCCGCCGCGCTTTCCGGATTTGGTGGTTGGTCCATAGCTGGTCCAGCCTGATCTGCACGATTTTCCTCGTCATGCTTTGCGCAACGGGAATGCCGCTGATTTTTCACGATGAGATCGAAGCCGCGTTCGATGAAAGCGATTGGAAACCTGCCAATCCCAATGGCCCTTTGCTCTCCTACGACAAGGTTCTGGCCAAGGCCTTGGCAAACCGCCCAGGTGAAGCGCCAATTTACATGAGCTTCGATACGGATCGGCCGGTTGTCAATGTCACGTCCGGGCCATCAGCCGATGCTCCAGGATCGCAAATGCATTTTGCACCCTACGATCAGACAAGCGGCAACGCGGTTGTTGAACCGAGCACAACGCATGAGGTGATGGATTTCATCCTGCAGCTTCACACCGATATGTTCCTCGGATTGCCGGGAATGCTCTTTTTGGGATCGATGGGGTTTCTGTTCTTCGTGGCGCTCGTGTCGGGCGTTGTCCTCTACGCGCCGTTCATGAAAAAGCATGACTTTGGCATGGTGCGCCAGAATAAATCGTCGAGGCTCAAATGGCTCGATCTTCACAATCTTTTGGGTATCGCGACGATGCTTTGGCTTGCGGTTGTCGGCCTCACTGGAGTGGTGAACACTCTGGAGCAGCCGATCAATGAGACCTGGCGTGAAAGTGCTCTGGTCGATCTCAAGCGGGATCACGAGGGCGAGCCGGCTTCGACGGAGTTTGCCTCGCTCGACGCGGCCATTGCTGAAGCGAAGGCGGCGGCGCCCGGCATGACGCTACAATTCGTGGCCTTTCCGGGCAGCGACTATTCAACCAAGGGGCATTTCGCCATCTTCTTGCACGGAGAAACCCCGTTGACGCGGCACCTCACCACGCCCGTCCTGGTGGACGCGCGCAGCGGACAAATGGCAGGGCTTCGAGAAATGCCCTGGTACTCACAAGCCCTATCGCTGTCGCGGCCATTGCACTTTGGGGATTATGGTGGTCTGCCCCTGAAGATCATCTGGGGCATTCTCAACGCGATCGCGCTTGCCGTCCTTGGCTCAGGGATCTATTTGTGGGTGAAACGGCGCAGGTGGGTGGTGTGAAGCAATCGACATTCGCCATCCCGACAATTCTGGCGGCACTGACTCTCTTCGGTCTGATTCTTGCGCTGATTTATGACGGCTTCTGGCATGTGCCCGCCTGGTTCGCTATTTCGGTGCCGATAATCGTCATCTCCAGGATGTTGTTGAAAACTCGCAACGACAGATGATTTGATCAGGTCCCCCTGAATGTCCGCTTTCGGGATGAAGCGGTCATTTCTGCAGAGTCCGATTTGGGTACAAAAGACGATCGTTGAAAATTTTTTCTTCCTCCGGGAATGTTTCTCGCGAACGGATCGTCTAAGTCCGCGAACCGTCCAAAAACTGGATGGAAACCGGAGTTAAGAAAAATGAAGAATGCAGTTTCCAAATGTATCTGGACAATGAACGCTGCTCTTGGCGGCGCAATTATGCTTGCGATAGCGAGCGCCCTGTTGGTTCCCTCGCCAGTCCAAGCGCAAACGCAAAACCTTTCCGACAGCCAGAAGGCCCAGATCGAACAGCGGCTTGAACAGGCTGGCCAGCGGCTTCAGCTGACAAGCGCGCAAAAAGAGCAGGTCATTCCGATCCTCAAGTCGAACATGAGAGCGAACATCAACATTCTGCAACGCTATGGCTTTTCGCAGGACAACCGGCCCAAACTGAGTCTCCGCAAGAAACTCTCGTTGCGAAGCGATCTCTCGAAACAGCGTGACGCAACAAATGCCAAATTGTCACGCATCCTTTCCGGCACCCAGATGAAGACGCTGGAAAAGATACAGGATGAAAATCGCGCCCGCATGAGGAAACGGATTCAGGGCTGACCCCCGACCCTGAGACGCGGCGCTGGCTGATCCCCCAAATGCCGAAAAGGCGCTCCCTCCCCAGAGAGATCGCCAGCGCCGCCAACTCCCTGAACGGATACGGAGGAAAGAATGGAATTCGGTACCCATGAAGGCAAAATGGGATTCATCCTGTTTTTGAGTCTGTTCATTCTTCTGGAAGCAGGGTTGCTGATCTGGATTCGCAAGACTGCCTACCCTTGGGCAGAAGCTTTCGCCTCGATAGGGGTCGCGCTACTCAAGCGGATCGTCGACCTGATTACCGCCGGTATCGCGGCGACATTTCTCTTCTGGGTGTATGAGCACAGGTTGCTGACAATTGAGATAGACAGTATCTGGATGGGCGCATTACTGTTCCTGGCCGTGGAATTTTTCTATTATTGGCACCATCGGTTCGGGCACGAAATGCGCTGGCTGTGGGCCACTCACGGCGTCCACCATACGGCAAACCACATGAACCTTTCGGTGGCCGGGAGGCTTGGCTTTACCGGCCTGATCTCAGGTAGTGTCCTGTTTTTTGCACCACTGGCGTTGGCGGGTTTTCATCCCGTTGGCATCTTTCTGGTGTTGGCCCTGGGTCTGTTTTACCAGATCTGGATCCACAATGAATGGATTGGAAAACTTGGATTTCTGGAGAAGATCCTGAACACGCCATCAAACCACCGGGTGCATCATGGCTCCAACCCGGAATATCTCGACAAGAATTACGGCGGCGTGCTGATTGTTTTCGATATCCTGTTCGGCACCTACCAAGAAGAACGTGACGATATTGCGATCAGATATGGAACTGTGAAACCGGTTACAACGCACAATCCACTCAAGATTGCGCTGTTTGACTGGATGGCGATGGCTCGGGATGTCGCGAGCGCCGGATCTATCAAAAATGCGCTTGGCCATATGTTTCGTCATCCCGGCTGGCAACCGACAGACCACAAGCTCGACGGCAAGCAGCTTGACCGGTCCGAAGAAATAGCGTGAATCGCATGATATGGCGTTTGGCATTCAACCGGGAACACAATGATGGCGCCAGTGGTGCAACAAGACGATCTGGCGTTGATTGGTGGCGCGCGAGATGGTGACGACAATTGCTTCGCCGAACTCGTGCGCCGCTATGAAGGAACTGTGGCGGCAACGGTCGTCTCCATGCTCGGCGCCGGTGACGAGGCCGACGAAGTGGGGCAGGAAGTGATGATAAAATTTTATCGGAGCCTTGGGCGTTTTGAAGGCAATGCATCCGTGAGAACTTACATCACGCGCATAGCGATCAATAGCGCCAGAGATGCATTGCGGCGCCGCAAGCGAAACCTGATGCGTTTTTTCGCGCCAAGGGACAATGACAGTAGCTGGGAAGATCATGTAGCCGGTAATCAGGATCAGCATCGCGATACCGAAAACCGCGACATCATTCAGTTTGCCTTGAACAGACTTCACCCGGACATTCGCGCAGTGGTTGTCCTGCGCCTGATGGAGGGTTGCAGCACAGAAGAAGCTGCCGACATTCTCGAGGTGCCCAGCGGGACAATCCTCTCGCGCCTGTCGCGCGGCAAAGCGCAGATGGCGCAAGCAATAACAGGAGCAAGCACATGAGCGATTTTCGCATTCAATATCTGGTCGAACGCTATGCCGAAGGACGGATCACCCAACAGGAGCAGACAGAACTGGATATCCTGCGCGCTGAGCAGTCGGAGGTTGACCGGCTGATTGTGGCAGAACAGGAGTTACGGTCGCTGATCGCGGATGCGCCTAAACCAGCGCTCAAACCCTTTTTCGAGCAGCGAGTGATGGAAAGAGTCCGGGCCGAACGCATTCAAGCATCGAAGCAAAACGAAACCGGGTTTTTCGATGTCGATCTATCTGCGGCACTGTCGCGATTGTTCCCGCGGGTCGCATTGCCGGCATTCGCGGTGTCTGGATTGGCAATGGCAAGCAATGCCAGTGCTGCAACATCGGGTTCCACACTGGTGGAAACCCTTTTTGCCTTGCCGACAATCGATGTTGCACTGACGCTGTTGGTATGAGGAAGATATTATGACCAAAAGCCCTGTTTACAAACGCCCGCTGTTCATCTTGATCACCACCTTGCTGATCGGCGCGCTGATCGGTGCAGCGGTGACCGGCATGTTCGTTCGGAACCGTCTCGAAACCGCCAGGCAGTTCACCCAGGCCGAGGGTTACAAAGCATTGATAAACAATGTGATTGCGCCGGTGACCGCTGGTCAGAAGGCCCAAATTGATCCGATCATTTCCCGGGCAGGAAAGGAAGTTGAGGCAATTTTCGGGGAAACCCGTGCGGCTCTCAATCAGAATTTTGAAAAAATGCAGCAAGAACTCGAACCGCATTTGACGCCAGAGCAGCTGAAAAATTTGCAGGAACGGCGCGAAATGGTGCGGCAGCGCTTCGGTCAATAGGGTCTCGAAAATATATTTTCCGGATCGGGAATAGTGAACCCGGTCAAGGCGTCTAAGGGGTGTCAATAACAAGAAAGGACCCCCAATGTTTTACATGAAAAGTTTCATTGCCGCTTCGGCCGTTGCCCTGACGGTATTTGTCAGCACAGCGGGATCGGCTGACGCCCGGCCCCGGGTTGCCAGCCAGAATTTTGAACGTGGCAATGGCAGCTCAGATTATGGCGTAAGGTTTGATACCCGGCGCGGCCAAGCGAGCAAGACGGTGACCCGCAATGCCAACCGCGATGCTCGAAATGCCAAAGCTTCGGCCAGTTGGACAGGTGCAAACGGGCGCACGGCAACCTACAACCGCAGCGTTCAAGGCCATGAAAATGGCTATAGCGCCAACGCCTCCTATTCGGATTTTCAGGGCCGGACTGCGACCCGCTCACAATCTGCAATTTATGGAAATGAGAGCATCACCCGCAGTTATGGCGCGACATTCCGCAATGGTGGATCAGTCAATGGCTCTGCCTCTGCAACCCGAACCGACAATGGCTATGAACGAAGCAAGAGTCTCGGGACCAGCAGTGGTCGGGGAGGCAGTTATGATGAGACAGGAACTCGTTATGAAGATGGCGGCGGCAATGTCACCAAAGGCTGGACGAACGTCGCGGGGGAAACGGTGGCAAGCAAATCATCGACCTATCAAAACGGCACCAAGACCACGGTTTACAGCAATCGGGATGGCAACACGAGAACCGTCGTGCTCGGCGAAAGAGACTGAGATAAAAAGCCGGAATGGGCATGCATGCCCTTTGGCCTACTCCCCTTGAACCCGCCCCGGCTTTTGACCCTGCCCGCAGACTTTGTCTGTGGGTGGGGCTTTTTGTGGGCAAGCCAATATCCGCTTTCGAGATAAATCCGCATCAACTAGCCCAGCTGGCTCAGGGCATATCCCTCCGCTGCCAGTCTTACTTCCTCCGCCAGTCCGGAATCTGGTAACGATTTCGCGATGACCATCCCCCCGACACAAAGCGCTGCCAGCGACAGGGCCTGCCGACGCCTGTCCGGCAACGCGTCGCTCAGACCATTTTCAAACAGGCCGACCATCGCTTCCAGAAGTTGCTGGTAGGAATCCTGAACCTGGGGGTTTGCACGGGCGATGTCGGAGGGCAGGGCGATCATCGGGCATTGGCCTTCGATATCGCCAAGATGTTCCGATGACAGATAGCCGGAGATCATCTGTCGCATCATGACATGCCCCGGACTGCTGGGGTCGACGCCCGCGTCACGGCGCCATTCTGCGCCCCGTCCGTGCAGGAAGCTTGAAACGGCAGCCTGATAGAGCTCTTCCTTGTTTCGGAAATGATTGTAGAATCCACCGCGTGTCAGGCCGGTATTTTCCATCACCATGTCGATGGTGACGTCCTGGAACCCGTGCTGATTGAACAGCATACGGGCGGACTCGACGATTTTGGCGCGTGTCTGGCGCTTGTGTTCGGCGGTGTAAGGCATGATGTTCCCCCTTCGGTCGCGCTATGCCAGAATTCAAAAAATGTTCTTTAACATATTTAAATGCGCGCAATAAGGGGTTCATCAGGCACGCGCAAAATGAGGAAGGAAAAGAACATGACCAAATATCTGCTCGCTTATCATGGCGGGAAAACACAGATGACACCGGAAGAGGGACAGCAGCATATGCAGAACTGGATGGCGTGGATGGATGGGCTTGGGGATGCCGTGGTCGATCGCGGCATTCCGGTCAGCAATACGGTTACCGTAAGCAGCGATGCCGTGACCGAGGGCGGCGGAGCCAATCCGTTATCCGGAATCACCATCATCGAGGCAGCCAGTCAGGAAGCGGCCATCGAGATGACCCGCAAGTCGCCGCATCTCGATATCGGTGGCACGATCGAATTGGCGCAGGCCATGGATATGCCGATGTAAGTGAATTGATTGCCGGTTTTGCAGCAAGGTGAAAACATGAGAAAACTGGCCATCCTCACCTTTGTCTCCCTGGACGGAGTGATGCAGGGGGTGGGTTCACCTGATGAAGATCCGGCCGGCGGATTTCGCCAGGGCGGCTGGGCCATGCCTTACTGGGACGGCGTGATGGCGCAGGTCGAACGCGAAGCGATGGCCGAACCTTATGACATGCTGTTCGGGCGGAAGACCTATGAGCTTTTTGCCGCCAGCCGCGATGCCGGTCCTAATAGCGAGAATGTGAACAGCAAGCTGGACGCGGCACGCAAATATGTTCTGTCCTCCACCATGGCCCGTTCCGACTGGCAGAATACGATCATCCTGTCCGGTGATCTGACCGAGGAGATACCCCGGTTGAAAGCCAAGGACGGCCCGCTGATTCAAATCCACGGGAGCAGTCAGCTGATTCAGGCTTTGCTGACCGCCGATCTGGTCGACGAAATGCGATTATGGATTTTTCCGGTGACATTGGGAAGCGGCAAAAAGCCGTTTGCGGACTCACCGGCCAGCCACCGGTTCGATCTGGTGAAGTCTGAACCAACCGGCAATGGCGTGGTGATGAACATCTATCGGAAGACGGATGCTGCCAAATCCTAGGTGCGTCCGCGCCTGATTCAGCTCACGCTGCGTTCCTGACCCTCCCAATAAGGTGCTCGCAAATCCCGCTTGAGCACCTTTCCTGCCCCGGACAAGGGGAAAGGATCGGTACGGAAATCAATTGAGCGCGGGCATTTATAGCCGGCGATCTGGTCCTTGCAGTGGGCGATGATCGAATTTTCGTCCGGCGTGCTGCCTTCTTTCGGGATCACGATAGCGTGGACAGCCTCCCCCCATTGTTCACTGGGAATTCCCACAACGGCCACACCCGCGACATCGGGATGCGTGGAAATCGCGCTTTCGACTTCGGCGGAAAAGACATTTTCACCGCCCGACACAATCATGTCCTTCATCCGGTCGACAATATAGACGAAGCCTTCCTCGTCCTGATAGGCGCCATCGCCGGTATGGACCCAGCCGTCGATCAGCGTATCTGCCGTCTGTTCCGGCTGTTGCCAGTAGCCGAGCATGTTGCCGGGGCTGCGTGCGGCAATTTCTCCGACGGTGCCTTTGGGCACTTCCTTGCCATCTTCGTCGACAATCTTGATTTCACAGCCCCAGGCGGGGCGTCCGGCGGACTTGATCTGTTTCGATCGAGGACCATCGAGGACATGGTCTTTCGGGTCGAGGATGGTCACCAATGGTGCCATTTCGGTCTGTCCATAAGCCTGCGAAAAATCGACATCGGGCAAAAGCTCCATCGCCTGACGCAAGAGACCTTCGGGCATCGGAGATGCGCCATAGAGATAGTTGGTTACCGACTGGAACTTCGCCACATCAAACTCCGGATGCTGGAGCACCATGCCCAGCATGGTCGGCACCAGCAGCGCATGAGTGACCTTGTTGTCGGCAATGGCGTTCATCGTCGAAACCGGTTCGAAAGACGGCACATAGACATGGGTTCCGCCCGCCATCATTGCACCGCCACCTGCGGCCAGATCCGCCATATGGAACATAGGTGCCGTGTGTAAATATATGGATTCGCTAGTGAAGTTGGCCTGTCCGCCCAGCGTGATATTATTGTACCAGAGCGCCTTTTGCGACACCATCACGCCTTTGGGAAAGCCGGTCGTGCCGCCGGTATAGAACAGTCCGGCCAGGTCGTCGTCGCTCCGCATCGCGTCTTCGCAGGGTTCATGTCCAGCGATCAAATCCTCATAGGACAGCATCCCCTCCGGACCGCCTTCTTCCAGATGCACGATTGCCTTGACCGTCTTGGCATCATCTCCAATTTCTTGGATCATCGGTGCGAAATGACTGTCGACAAACAGGATTTCGGCCTGTGAGTCATTCAGCGAATAGGCATTCTCAGCTGCCGACCAGCGGGTATTCATCGGGACCACGGCTCCGCCGGCCCACCAGGTGGCGAACATATATTCGGTGTAACGATCCGAATTCAGGGCGAGAATCGCGACGCGGTCACCGGCTGCCATACCAAGTGCTCGCAAAGCGCCAGCCAACCGCGATACGCGCGTCCGGACTTCCGCCCAGGTCTTGCGCCTGTCGCCATCGATCGTCGCGATATGACTGGGCCGGGTATCGGCCGCGCTGTGAAGCATTTGTGTAAGGTGCATGGATCGTCCTTCCTGATCGTGTTCGGTCCTGATTACTTCGCCGGGAACCAGCGGCCCTCAAATATCACGCCCTGTACCCGGATATTACGCAACTCTTCTGCGCCGGCATCATAAGGATTGCGGTCAAGAACGGTGAAATCGGCTTTTTTGCCGGTGGCGATCGATCCGACCTGATCATCCATGCCGATCACTTGCGCTGCTTCGATGGTAATCGCACGCAGGGCCTTGTCGAGCGACAGCCGTTCTTTCGGGGCTTTGACATTGCCATCAAGCGAGATCCGGTTGCTGGCAACCCATGCGAGATAGAGCGGGTTGATCGGTGCCATGTTGAAATCGCTGTGCAGGCCGAGCGGCACATTCTTGCGTTCCAGAGATCCCAGTCGGCTCATCTGTGCGGCGCGATCCGGACCCAGTCCGGTCTTGGCATAGGCATCGCCCAATATCCGGATGTAATTGGGCTGGGCAGAAACAAACAGGCCCAGTTCGCCAATCCGCCGGTTCTGGGCCTCGGTCGAATAGCCGAGATGCTCCATGACAATATCCTGCCCGTTGCGGGGAGTCAGTTGTTCGGTGATCTCAAGGACCACATCCAGCCCCTTGTCGCCGTTGACATGGGTGTGGAGGTTCCAACCGGCATTCCAGAAGCGTTCGGTCTGTTTCAGCAATTCTTCCGGCTCGGTCAGCCACTTGCCTTCATGGCCATCGCTATAGCCGGGCGGGTTCATCTGCATATATTGCGCGAAAAAGGCACCATCGGCGAACAGCTTGACCCTGTTGGAAAAAAAGAATTTCGGGCTGTCATATTTCGCCTTCATGTCCTTCAGCCAGACATTCGGATCTCCGGTGATCAACGGGGCGACCGGAATGGCAAGTATCCGTGACGGCATGGTTGGCTGGTCATAAAGGCTTTTGAACAGCCGCGATTCCTGTTCGGGTCCGCCAAAGCCGCCAAAGGCGAGATCGGCGCTGGTGGTCACGCCATTTTCGAGCATCATTTGCCGCATCTCCGCGAGACCCTGACGCGTTTTCTCGGCGGAAAACAAATAAGGTTGCAGTTTCTCCACGCCATTGAACAATGCGGTTTCATGAATGATCCCGCTGGCATAATCGGCATGGGTGGGATCGATGCCCGGCTTGTTGAACTCGGCAATGAATGCGGCTTCGGTGCCTATACCAAGCAGTTCGAGTGCCGGACTGTTGGCGATGATCTCATGAAAACTGCGCTGCCAGATAACGACCGGTCGATTCGGGGCAATACGATCCAGTTCGGCCTTGTCCATGTCACCATGAAACAGCTTGTGATGGCCCCAGGTGATGAAGAGTTTGTCATCACTTCCTGCGAGCACCTCCCGCAGGCGTTTCTCATAGGCTTCCTTGCCGCGAATGGCCGGGTAGCTTTTGCCCGGCAGTTCCCAGCTTTCCGGACTGATGAACGGGATCGGCAGCATCATGATCGTCTGCATCGGATGGATATGCGGTTCGATGAAACCGGGCATCAGGACATGATCCACAAAATCCCGGTTCACGGTGACGGCACGTCCCCGCGTCCATGCGTCCAGTTCGTCCAGTTCCATCGCCAGTCCCAGGATCAGTCCGTCAGCCGTCGCGACATAGCGGGCTTCCGGATAGCCCGGCTCCATGGTCACGATCTTCGCGGCCTCATAGATGGTGATCTCGGGATAGGGCAGCGGCCCCTTGGTCTCTTCCGCTGACACATGTGCGCTGCCCATTGCCAGCACGATAATGACCCAAAGCCTGCTGATGAACCGCATGGCATCCTCCCTTTTCGAAGATGCTATGCGTTTTGCCCGGGATTGCCAAGGAGCAAGCTTGCCGGCTCTTCTCACGCTCTCTCTATTGGGAAGCTCTTGCCGTGCGTACATGCTCCCGCCAGGCAATGAACAGGCCGGACCCGATAATCACCGGCGCGCCGAGCCAGATCGAAAGCCCCGGCCATTGTCCGAACACCATGATGCCGATGATCGTCGCCCAGAGAAGGGCGCTGTAGTCCATCGGCATGATCGTCGATACCGGAGCGAAGCGCAGAGACTGGGTAATCGTCAATTGCCCCAGTGCCCCGAAAATCCCCACGCCGAGCAGATAGGCCCAGGTCTTTGCATCATGTCCCCCGCCATAAATCCAGGCGCAGACGGCCAGCGCCGGCAAGGTGTAGACCGAGAACCAGAATATGGTGACAATGCTGGTCTCGGTTCGGCCGAGCATGCGGATGACGAGCGTGACCGATGCGGTCACCAGCGCACCGACCAGCGCCACTGTTGCCCCAAAGGCCGGGATCAGGTTGCCACCGGGTTGAACAACGATCAGGACGCCGATGAAGCCGATGAGGATCGCGGACCAGCGGCGGATACCGACTTTCTCGCGCAGGATCAGGGCCGCGAAAAGCGTGGCAAATATGGGTACCGTGAAACTGATCGTTGTCGCGTCCGCCAACGGGAGCAAGGTCATTGCCCAGAAATTCAGGCCCATGGCAAATATCCCGAGAATGGAACGGAGGATGTGGAGCCTGTGCTTGTCGGATTTGATCGCAGGCCAGCCCGCCTCACTCCGCCAGATCAGGAAGCAGATCAGCGGCATGGCGGTCAGCTGGCGATAGAACAGGCTTTCCGTGACATGGACGCCTTGCTCACCGGCCAGTTTCACAAAGGCAAACATGATCGCCAGAGAAAGCATCGCCGCGAGTCGGGTGATGATTCCGGCGAGCGGCCGATCCTGCGCCTGCAGCGGCGGGGCAGCCACCGCTGCTTCGGTGCTGCTCATGCCGGATTGCCAATAAAGATAGGATCACAGGAGTTGTGCATTGCCGCGGTAAATAGCATATAGCCCGCAAAAGCAATCAGGAGTCTCACAATGCGCACCGTAACTCATGTTCTGGCAGAAGGCGCGTCAGCTGGCGGCGGACGTCAAAGCGATATTTTCGATCCCAATAATGGCGGAATTCAGGGCAAGGTCGATCTCGGTGGCGCCGATGTCCTGCAAACAGCGGTGGATGCCGCGCTCGCCGCACAACCCGCCTGGGCGGCGACCAATCCGCAGAAACGGGCGCGTGTCATGTTCCGGTTCAAGGAACTGGTCGAAGCCCATATGGACGAGCTGGCTGAACTGCTCAGCCGCGAGCATGGCAAGGTCATTGCCGACTCCAAGGGGGATGTGCAGCGCGGCCTGGAAGTGATCGAATTCTGCTGCGGCATTCCGCATGTGCTGAAGGGCGAATATACCCAGGGTGCCGGACCTGGCATTGATGTCTATTCGATGCGCCAACCAATCGGCATTGGTGCGGGGATCACCCCGTTCAATTTTCCGGCGATGATCCCGATGTGGATGTTCGGCCCAGCCATCGCGACCGGCAATGCCTTCATCCTGAAACCGTCCGAACGTGATCCTTCGGTTCCGGTGCGATTGGTCGAACTGATGCTGGAGGCGGGTCTGCCCGAAGGCATTTTGCAATGCCTCCACGGCGACAAGGAAATGGTCGATGCGATTCTCGATCACCCGGCCATCGGCGGGATCAGCTTCGTTGGCTCTTCGGACATTGCCCATTATGTCTATCAGCGCGGCGTGGCTGCCGGCAAGCGCGTGCAGGCCATGGGCGGCGCGAAAAATCACGGGATCGTCTTGCCGGACGCCGATATGGATCAGGTCGTAAACGACCTGTCAGGTGCGGCGTTCGGATCCGCAGGCGAGCGTTGCATGGCACTGCCGGTTGTTGTCCCTGTGGGTGAAGATACCGCCGATCGTCTGCGCGAGAAGATGATTCCCGCAATCGAGGCCCTGCGCGTCGGCATATCGACTGACGAGGAGGCGCATTACGGGCCAGTGGTCAATCCGGCGCATAAGGAACGTGTCGAAGGCTGGATCCAGAAGGGTGTCGACGAAGGCGCCGAACTGGTTGTCGACGGCCGCGGCTTTTCGCTGCAGGGGCATGAGGAAGGCTGTTTCATCGGACCCAGCCTGTTCGACAAGGTCACGACCGACATGGAAAGCTACAAGGAAGAGATTTTCGGCCCGGTGCTCCAGATTGTCCGCGCGCAAAATTTCGAGGAAGCCCTGTCGCTCCCCAGCCAGCACCAATATGGCAATGGCGTCGCGATCTTCACCCGCAACGGCCATGCGGCCCGCGAATTTGCGAGCCGGGTCAATGTCGGGATGGTCGGCATCAATGTGCCGATTCCGGTACCCGTCGCCTATCACAGCTTTGGCGGCTGGAAGCGGTCGGCTTTTGGCGACACCAACCAGCACGGCATGGAGGGCGTGAAGTTCTGGACCAAGGTCAAGACCATCACCCAGCGCTGGCCCGATGGCACGGCCGATGGCGGGAACAAGGATGCGTTTGTTATTCCGACCATGGGGTAGTTCCCGATGCCGTTCGGACTGATCCAGTCTCGATTCAGGACAAGTTGCGCAAATCCGTGGTAAAACCCGTCATTTCTTGGAAGAATAGCCCGCTTCTAGACAGGTGAGGGCAGGTAGAGAACGGTGATCGCACCAACAGTCACGAATTGGGCCAGCCCGTGATCGGGTTTTCACCACGCAGTTTTGCCTTGATGATGGTGCTCGGCGCGCTGGTCTTTGTGCTGGCGACGTCGGTGCGTCTGGAAACGCCCTCACAAGCCCAAATCACGCCCGTCTCGGCATTGAAAGCACCAGAACTCAACGGCAAACGCATCGCTTTCAGTTTCGATGACGTCCCGCGCGATCCCGGTGCGTTCCTGCAAGATGGGGAACGGCCGGGACTGTTGCTGGAAGCCCTGCGGCATGGCGGGATCGAGCAGGCCGCTTTCTTTGTCAATCCGGGACGAATAACGGAAAGCGACGACGATAGCGAAACAGTTATGCGATATGCTGCCGCCGGCCACGTGCTCGCCAATCATACGGCGCATCATTCGAAACTATCGGCCGTGTCTGCGCGGAAGTTTCTTGCGGATATCGATGATGCACAGATCTGGCTCGACGATAAGCCCAACTTGCGCCCCTGGTTCCGTTTTCCCTATCTGGATGAAGGAGGGACCAGCACATCCAAGCGGGATGCGGTGCGGGCAGGGTTGCGAGAGCGGGGATTGGTCAATGCCTATGTGACCGTGGATGCATCCGACTGGTATATGGAAGAGCTGGCTCTGGCTGCGGCGCGACAGGGAAAAATCATGGACTGGAACGCCATGCGCGACCTGTTTGTCGAATCCTATGTGCAATCCGCAAACTTTTCGGATGACTTGGCCCGTCGGACGCTGGGGCGAGCACCGGTACAGGTTATATTGCTGCACGAAACCGATCTCGCTGCGATGTTTGTGGATGATCTCGCCATTGCGCTGAAAGATGACGGATGGACCATTGTCACCGCCGACGAGGCCTATGCCGATCCGATGATAGCGATGATTCCCGACGTGGACACAGCCCAGGGCACGCGAACCCAGATGCTTGCGGCGGAACGCGGAGTGGGGAACCGATGGTACATGCGCAATGATCAGAAAGTAGCAAAAAAGCTATTTGCGGAGCGGGTTTTGCGGGAGTAAGCAGGCCGCTCGTTCCAACCTGTTATCAGGAAGATTCTCAAAGTCATGAATCAGTTCGCGCTCACCGACGACCAGATTGCCATCCAGGATATGGCGCAAAAATTCACCGCAGATGAAATCACCCCTCATGCCGGAAAATGGGACGCGGAATATATCTTTCCCCGCGAAACCATCCAGAGGGCTGCCGAACTGGGCTTTGGCGGCATTTATGTCAGTGAGGAATCTGGCGGCATAGGCCTGGGGCGGCTTGAAAGCGCGATTATCATGGAGGCCATGGCTTATGGTTGCCCGTCGACCAGCGCATTCATTTCGATCCACAATATGGCGGCCTGGATGATAGATACGTTCGGATCGCAGGCCGTGAAGGACAAATATCTGCCTGCGCTCGTGCCGATGGAGAAGATATCCAGCTATTGCCTCACCGAGGCCGGAGCGGGTTCTGACGCCGCGTCACTCAAGACCAAGGCGGTGCTCGACGGCGATCACTATGTCGTGACCGGTTCCAAACAGTTCATCTCCGGCGGCGGGGCCAATGAAGTGATGGTCACGATGACCCGCACCAGCGACGATGGCGCGCGGGGAGTCACCTGTCTGGTGATCGACAGCGATATGGAAGGTGTCTCCTTTGGCGCCAACGAAAAGAAGCTGGGCTGGCATTCCCAGCCCACGGCCCAGGTCAATTTTGACGGAGTGCGGGTGCCCGTTGAAAATCGGGTTGGTAGCGAAGGCGAGGGCTTTCGCATTGCGATGGCAGGACTCGACGGTGGCCGGTTGAATATCGGGGCCTGTTCGCTGGGCGGAGCGCAACGCTGTCTCGATGAGGCCGTGAGCTACACCAAGGAGCGCAAGCAGTTCGGACAGGCCATTGCCGATTTTCAGAATACCCAGTTCATGCTGGCGGACATGGCAACCGATCTGGAATCCGCGCGGGCGCTGCTCTACATGGCGGCGGCCAAGGTGACAGAGGGCGCACCGGACAAGACGAAATTCGCCGCGATGGCAAAGCGACTGGCAACCGATAACGGATCAAAAATTGTCAATGATGCGCTGCAACTCTTTGGTGGATATGGATATTTGCAGGATTATCCGATCGAGCGCTTTTGGCGCGATCTGCGCGTGCATTCCATTCTGGAAGGCACAAACCAGGTCATGCGGATGATCGTGTCCCGCGAGATGCTGCGGCAGTAAAGGACCCCAATGACAGACGATCTAATCATAAGAAAAACCGGTCGTGTCGGCCATATCAGCCTGAACCGGCCCAAGGTGATCCACTCGCTCAATCTCGACATGTGTCTCGCGATGACCGAAGCCCTGCTGGCCTGGCGTGACGATGACAGTGTCGAAGCGGTGATGATCGACCACAGCGAAGGTCGCGGATTTTGTGCAGGCGGGGATATCGCCATGCTGCGCGATTCCGGTCTGAAGGACGGCAAGGAAGGGCGGGAGTTTTTCTATCACGAATATCAGCTCAATCATCTGCTGTTTGAATATCCCAAACCGGTGGTGGCGTTTATGGATGGCATCACCATGGGCGGCGGTGTCGGTATCTCGCAGCCTGCCAAATATCGCGTGGCGACGGAGAATACCCGCTTCGCCATGCCAGAAACCGGGATCGGCCTGTTTCCCGATGTCGGCGGCGGCTGGTATCTGTCGCGACTGGCCGGGCGATTGGGGCAGTTCCTCGCCCTGACCGGCGCGCGTCTTAACGGAGCGGAATGCAAGGAAACCGGGTTGGCCACCCACTATCTCGAAGCCGGGAGTCTGGACGAAGCCAAGCAGCGGATCGCGGAAAATCCTGGCCGCATTGAGGGCATTTTGGGACAGTTGTCCGCAGCCATGCCGGAAGCCCGGATTGCCGGGAATTTCGACAAGATCGACCGGTTTTTTGCTTCCGACAGATATGAAGACATTCTTGCGGCTCTCGAAGCCGATGACAGCGACTGGGCGGCCAAGGAGCGCGATACCCTTGGCACCAAGAGCCCGCAGACCTGCAAGGTGGCGCTGCGCCAGCTGAAAGAAGGCGCGGCGATGGAAAATTTTGCGGATGAAATGCGCAATGAATATCGCATCGGCTATCATGTCCTTGTCATGCATGATTTTCTGGAAGGGGTTCGCGCGCTGATCGTCGACAAGGACAATGATCCCAAATGGGATCCGCCCACACCAGAAGATGTCACAGAAGAATGGATCGACAATATTTTCGCGCCGTTGCCCGCCAGTGAGGAATGGCAGCCGCTTGAATCTTGAGCTTAAAGCGTCCTGCCGGCCCCCGCTGGGATGACGAATAGGAGAGAAAAATGCCGTATGAGAATATCCTGACCGAACAGCGTGATGCGGTTACAGTCATCACGCTGAACAAGCCCAAGGCGCTCAATGCGCTGGACAGTCATGTGCTGGACGAGCTGATTGACGCGTTTGCGGCATTCGAGGCGGACAAAAATCAGGGCTGCGCCGTGCTCACCGGCTCGGGCGACAAGGCGTTTGCCGCCGGGGCCGATATCAAGGAAATGTACGAAAAAGCGGCGGCGGATTTCTATCTCGAGGATTTTTTCTCCAAATGGACCAGCCAGATCGTCAAAACGACGCGCAAGCCGTGGATCGCTGCGGTCAACGGCTTTGCCCTGGGCGGTGGCTGCGAATTGGCGATGATGGCGGACTTCATCATTGCGAGTGAGAATGCCAAATTCGGTCAGCCCGAGATCAAGCTCGGTGTCGCCCCCGGCATGGGCGGCTCCCAGCGTCTGACCCGGGCGGTCGGCAAGTCCAAATCGATGGACATGTGCCTGACCGGACGGATGATGGACGCGGAGGAGGCGGAACGGTCCGGACTGGTGGCACGAGTGGTGCCGCATGACGACCTGCTCGACGAAGCGGTGAAGGCGGCCGCGACCATCGCCTCCATGCCGCCCATGGCGATCCAGGTGAACAAGGAAATGGTCAATGCCGCGTTCGAGACGATGCTCGACCAGGGCCTGCTGCACGAACGGCGCCTGTTCCAGATCCTGACCGCAACCGAAGACAAGGCCGAAGGCATGGCCGCGTTTATCGAGAAGCGGGAAGGCAAGTGGAAGGGGCGGTAAACTCCCCCTCCCGCTTGCGGGAGGGGCTAGGGGAGGGCCAGTCTCTCCCAATCAGAATCAATCATCAGGGAGCAGGCCCACCCCCGGCCCCTCCCGCAAGCGGGAGGGGAGAAAAATGAAAATCGGATTTATCGGACTGGGCAATATGGGCGGCGGCATGGCCGCTAATCTGGCGAAGGCGGGGCATGAGGTGCATGCCTTTGACCTGTCGGGCGAGGCGCTGGCCCGCGCGGGTGAAGCAGGTTGTCATCCGACCAGCGAAGCCGCAGCGGCGGTGAATGACATGGAAGCCGTGGTGACCATGCTTCCAGCCGGGGAGCATGTCCGCAAGGTTTACGAATATGAGGTGGTGATCAATGGCGATCCCGGCACGCTGGTGATTGACTGTTCGACGATCGATGTCGACAGCGCCAAGGACGTGGCGACCATGGCCGATGCCAAAGGACTGGTGCCGGTTGACGCACCGGTTTCCGGCGGCATCGCTGCGGCTAATGGCGGCACGCTGACCTTCATGGTTGGCGGGAGCGAGGAAGGCTTTAAACGCGCGGAGCCCATCCTCTCGGACATGGGCAAGGCGGTGATCCATGCCGGGGCCAATGGTGCAGGACAGGCGGCCAAGATCTGCAACAACATGCTGCTGGGCGCGTCGATGATCGCGACCTGCGAAACCTTCAAGATGGCCGAAAAGCTGGGACTCGATCTCCAGAATTTCTACGATATTTCCTCCAAGGCTTCGGGGCAGAACTGGTCGATGACCAGCTATTGCCCAGTGCCGGGTGTCGGCCCGCAGAGCCCCGCGGACAATGGTTATGAAGGCGGTTTTGCCGCGGCTTTGATGCTGAAGGATCTGCGGCTCGCCATGGCCGCAGCGGAAAGTGCCGGAGCCGAGGTGCCAATGGGCGCCAAGGCGCAGGCGCTATACGAACAATATGCCGAGACCGAAGGGCAGGGCGGCATGGACTTTTCCGGCATTATCAACATGCTGAGCAAGAGCTGACGCCATATGCTGCCGCTGTGGATGATCGTCGCGGGGATATCGGCGACCATTGCCCTGATTGCCGAAATCGCCAGTCGCCGGCGCAATAATCGCAAGGATATCGACAAGGTCGGCTTCATGCCGTGGCCGACCATCACCGCCATGGCCTTGCTGACCTTCGGGATTTCGCTGGCTTTCGGCTTCGGATTTATCGAGGCCGGCTAGGTGCAGCCACCGGTCCGTTCATAGCGACCGGTGGCGAATTGCCGGAAATTGCCTTCGGATTGTCTGACCTTGTCATTGACGATCAGCTTGCGGGCCCGGTCGAGTGCATAGCTGGTGCGGCCGGTTTCGACGTCGGCATTGCTCCAGGTGGTTTCCAGCGACAGGGAACCGGATCGCACATCGAGCTGGTGATTGACGCCGTTGCTGCCGACCCATCGACCCGACCAGCCCGATCCGTTCTTTGGCCAGTAAAGAGCATGTCCGGCGAAGATGCTGGACGTACTGGACGGTTGTTCGGGCTTCACGACATAGTCGAGTGCAAAACCGTGGCCGGCCGCTACCGGACAGATGACAAGTTCCATCCGGACGGGGTTTCCGAACAAGGTTCCGGTCCCGGACCACTGGCCGGTCAGCCAGCGGATTTCCATCATCCGATCAGGGATGTCGCGGGCGGGTTTTGGTGGATCGGTGGCGGTCGTCAGCAGGGCAGTGAGCAGCAGTTCAATCATCCTGGTTATGCTCGAAAAGCATCATCGCATTGCCATCGATATCATAGAAGGTCAGGAGCTTCACCAGCCCGGGGATATCCTGGATATCGCCATCCAGTTTCACGTCATGCTGTTCAAGATGCGCCTTGGAGGCAGTGATATCGGTGACGCCCCATACGGGCGTTGCCCCGCCGCCTTCGGTCACATTCTCCACCTGGCCGAGACCGAGGTTAACGGCACCGAGGCCGGTGGACATTTCCGCCCACGCAATCTCCTCGGCCTTGTAAAGCAGTTTGAAGCCCAGCACGTCCTCAAACCAGTTAATTGAGGCATCGATATCACTCACGCCAATCGAACAGGTCATTTCATTCAGATATTTCAGAGACATGCCGCGACTTCCTCCCATTTCACCGAATCACAAATTGATTTACAGTCAGAAATGTATATTACATATCAAATATGTCAAATAAAGATCTCGCCACGACCGTCGCACTGGCCCGATACCGCTGGATTGTTCCGCTTCTTGCGATCTTTGCCGAACGCGGAGGCGCGCGATTTGCCGAGCTGTCCCGGGGTCTCGGTATTTCTGCCGACAGTCTTTCGGGCAGCCTCCGATATGTTGTCGAGATGGGATGGGTCCGGAAAAATCCGGGTCACGGGCATCCGCTGCGACCGGAATATCTGCTGACGGAACCGGGGCGGGCAGTAGCCGACCGCGCACGCGCCGTGCATCGGGTACAGGAGCGGCTCGACTGCGACAGCAAGAATCTGAAACGCTGGAGCCTGCCGATTGTGCATGTGCTGGGATCGGGTGTGACCCGATTCAACGCCATCAATCGCTCTCTGGAAGGATCGACCCCGCGGGCTATTTCGCTCAGCATGAAAGCCGTGCAGGAACAGCAGCTGGTGAAACGCGCCCTGCACGACGCGTTTCCGCCCGTCACAGACTATTCGCTGTCACCGCGCGGCCAGGACCTGGCCCATGCGCTCGTCCGGTAGATATTAGAGGCAGGCTTCCAGGAACGGCTGGTCGAAACCATATTGCCGCGCTTTTTCGAGCGTGTAGGGGCGCAGACCGGATGACACATAATCCCCGATGATCTTGCCGTCGGCATCCTCGTCCAGATACTGGTATTTGAATAGTTCCTGGGTCACGATGACATCGCCTTCCATCCCGATGACTTCGGTGATGTTGGTTGTCCGACGCGAACCGTCACGCAGACGTTTCACCTGGACAATCAGGTCCACCGACTCCGCGATCTGGCGCGAAATGGCTTCTTTCGGGATCTTGATATCGCCCATCAGGATCATGTTTTCCATACGGCCGAGACACTCGCGCGGGCTATTGGCGTGAAGCGTACACATGGAGCCGTCATGGCCCGTGTTCATGGCGGCGAGAAGGTCGAAACACTCCGCGCCGCGAATCTCACCGAGGATGATGCGGTCAGGACGCATACGCAGGGCGTTCTTCACGAGGTCACCAATGGTGATGGCGCCTTCGCCTTCAAGATTTGGGGGCCGGGTTTCCAGCGGCAGCCAGTGCGGCTGCTGCAGACGAAGCTCGGCAGCATCCTCGATGGTCAGCACGCGCTCGCCGGGGTCGATCATTTTCGACATTGCGTTGAGCATAGTCGTTTTACCCGAACCCGTACCGCCGGAAATCACCACGTTGAAGCGGCAGGCACCGGCAATCTTGAGCGCCGTACACATATTGTCGGACATCGAGCCAAAGCCCTTCATCATGTCCAGCGTGATCGGTTTCTCGGAAAATTTACGAATCGAGATCGCGGTACCCTTGAGGCTCAGCGGCGGCACGATGACGTTAACACGCGAACCGTCTTTCAGACGGGCGTCAGCCAGCGGTGTGGTCTGGTCGACGCGGCGGCCGACCTGGTTCACGATGCGCTGGGCGATCTGGAACAGATGTTCTTCGTCGCGGAACTGGATCGGCGCGATTTCCAGCTTACCCTTGATCTCAATATAGGTCTGTTCCGGTCCGTTGACCATGATATCGGAAATATCCGGATTCTGGAGCAGCTCCTCCAGCGGACCGAAACCGAGCAGTTCATCGACCAGAACCTTTTCCAGAGCAAATTGCTCGCGGCGATTGAGGGTCAGCTTGAGCTCGGTCAGCACTTCCATGATGATCGGGCGGAATTCTTCGGTCAGCTCTTCCTTGTTGAGCGTGGCTGCCGCTTCGGGATCTACCCGTTCCAGCAGTCGCGGAAGGACCTGTTCCTTGATCTTGTGGACAGAGGCTCCGAAACCTTCATCTTTTTCGGTTTCCTCCGGAAGCGGGTTGGACCGTTCGGCCAGCCGGGACATCGCATCGCTTTGGTCCGGTGCACCGCCGCCTTGCGCCTCTTCACCGGGAAGCGGCACGGAATCGATGGGAGGGAATTGCTCTCCCCCGGGCTCGTTTTCCGGAGAATCCGAAGCATTGTCTTCTTTCGGCGCGGATTTTGATCCGCCGGACATCGGTTTTGCAACACCAAAGGATGGACGACCGCCACCCAAACCGTTTTTCTTGCCAAATGCGCTCATGGTTCTCCGCCGGAATTAGTTGCATTACAATTGGACCCACAGCCTCTTTCCATGAAAATGGTTAATCTTTGGATAATGAACGGTCGTGAAACATTTGCCGGGAATTTGGCTATCTGGTTCAGAAGTCGGTTGTTTCCCGGACAATAGCCTGCGAACAGTTCATAAGCTGTGCAAAAAAACAGGGAACCGTCTTGAACGCCGAAGCATCACGAAAATCTGTATCAGCGGGCAGCGGCATCACATTGGCCCTGATTGCCTTTTCGGGATTCCCGATCGGGGATGCGCTTGTGAAATCCATGGCGCTCGACTGGCCGGCCGCCGCCGTGGCCGCGTTGCGCTTCACTATCGGAGCGATTGTGCTGGCGCTGATTCTGGCTTGGCGGGAGGGGCGTCAGGGTTTCCAGATCCGCCGCCCCTGGCTGCATGCGGCGCGTGGTCTTGCGCTGGCCACCGGGACAATCACTTTCTTTTCCGCCATTTACGTGATGCCGCTGGCAGATGCCGTCGCGATTGCCTTTGTCAATCCGATAATCACCGCATTGCTGTCCGGCTGGTTCCTCAAGGAAAAAATGCGCCCAGCGACCTGGGTGGCGACTTTTATCGCTTTTGGCGGCGTTCTGATCATGCTGCGGCCCAATGTCGCCGCGTTCGGCTGGGTGGCTATTTTGCCGCTGATTTCCGCTTGTGCGATGGCGGCGATGCTGATCCTCAATCGCATGGTGTCTTCCCAGCGATCAATCACGGCCGCGCAATTCTACCTCTCGTTCTGGACGGCGCTGTTTCTGGTTGCGGCGGCCGCCGCAGGTCATGCGCTTGTACCGGTTATGGCCGTATCGGGTTTGCCATCATTGGAAGTTGTCCTGAAATGCGCCTTCATCGCGTTTACCGCGACCTGCTGCCATTTCCTGCTGTTCATGGCCACAATGCGGACGTCAGCTGCATCGGTAGCGCCGCTGGTCTATATTCAGCTGATCATATCGGGCGTCATCAGCGTCTATATCTTTGATGATCCGCTTGATCCTATCGCGATTGTCGGCGCGATGCTGATCCTGGCCAGCGGATTGCTGCTGTGGCGCAGCGAGCGGAAAGCAGAAACGGTGCTGGAAGCCTAGGAAACGGCTTCGGCCAATACGGTGAGACCGGCTTCATTCACCTCCGCAAATCCGCCCTGGACCGTGATTGTCTCCGGTGCTGCGCCTTCGCTGGCATAGATGACGAGATCCGCGTCACGAATGGTCGACATAACCGGTGCATGATTGGCCAATACGCCAAAATCACCTTCGGTTCCGGGAACGACCACCATGAAAACATCATCCGAACGGACGAGTTTCTCTGGTGTGACGAGTTCAAAATGCAAATTTGCCATATTCTTCAGTCCTGTATCGCTGCATCAAAATGCGACGCCGCTTTTTCAAATTTGTCCCGACAACCGGTGTTGCAAAAACCGACAACCTTGCCCCGATATTCCGTCAATGAGTCCTCCGACACCGGATCTCCCGACCATGGGCAGGTTTCGTTGACGCAATCTTCTATTCTCAGTTTTGCCATTGTCAAAAGCCTTCAGGCAACTCAACGCCGGGCGGAATGGCGTTCACTGTTGTCAACAACCGTAGCTCAGAATCCGGGAAATTGAATATCATAACATTCATTACATAAGGTTGGCTGTTTAGCCCTCGCTTTAAGAATATTTTTTTGGTTAGATTCCCACGAGTTGAAGTAGATGAAGGTGGTTCGATCCATCCAAATTTTTCATTCGTTATAACGTCTGAAAAGCGATTTATGTGTGATTCCGAAGATTTCGAGAGCAACATAGACTTACATCCGGGGACCTGCCCACCAAAACTAAGAACAATCGCATCCTCTCCGGACGCCTTGTTTCCCATAGTTGCGCGATTTAGAATTGCTTCATATCTTCTTCCAAAGCGCGTGTAACTTTCCTTTTGTATCCCAAATGAGAAACCAATTTTTTTTAGTGTCTCGGTATCAGCGGAAATAGTTTGTCCGAACTTCAAAGAGTCGCTTGCGTGAGCAAAGCAGACCTCAGATGTGAGCAAAGCCAGGTCATGTGCAGAAGTCGCCTCTGATGCGGCTGCCATAGGAGTCCCGGCAAGCAACATTGTGATAGCTAGGACTCCCGTACTTAACACTGAATTAGGCCGCTTCTGCAGCCAGTTGCTTGCCTTTTTCGATCGCTTCGTCGATGCCGCCGACCATGTAGAAGGCGTTTTCGGGAAGGTGATCATATTCGCCGTCAACAACGGCCTTGAACGACTTGATCGTGTCTTCCAGATCCACGAACTTGCCGGGGATGCCGGTGAAGACTTCGGCGACGTGGAAAGGCTGCGACAGGAATTTCTGGATCTTGCGGGCCCGGGCGACGACCAATTTGTCTTCTTCCGAGAGCTCGTCCATGCCGAGAATGGCGATGATATCCTGCAGCGACTTGTATTTCTGCAGCGTTTCCTGAACCGCACGGGCGGTGTCATAATGTTCCTGGCCAACAACGCGGGGTTCGAGAACACGCGAGGTGGAGTCGAGCGGGTCAACAGCCGGGTAGATGCCGAGCTCGGAAATCGCACGGTTGAGAACGGTGGTGGCGTCCAGGTGGGCAAAGGATGTTGCGGGGGCCGGGTCGGTCAAGTCATCGGCAGGGACGTAAATGGCCTGCACCGAGGTGATCGATCCCTTGTTGGTCGAGGTAATCCGCTCCTGCAGTGCACCCATGTCTGTGGACAGGGTGGGCTGGTAACCCACAGCCGAAGGAATACGGCCGAGCAGGGCGGACACTTCCGAACCAGCCTGGGTGAAACGGAAGATATTGTCGACGAAGAACAGCACGTCCTGACCTTCCTGGTCACGGAAATATTCCGCCTGGGTCAGACCGGACAGGGCCACACGGGCACGCGCTCCCGGAGGTTCGTTCATCTGGCCGAAGACCAGAGCCACTTTGGAACCTTCTGACATGGGATTGCCGTCGGCATCCTTGGCGATAACGCCGGCGTCGAGAAATTCGTGATAGAGATCGTTTCCTTCGCGGGTCCGCTCACCAACACCGGCGAACACGGACGTTCCGCCGTGGCCTTTTGCGATATTGTTGATCAGTTCCTGAATAAGCACGGTCTTGCCCACGCCGGCACCGCCGAACAGGCCGATTTTACCGCCCTTGGCATAAGGTGCGAGCAGGTCAACCACTTTAATGCCGGTCACCAGAATTTCGGATTCGGTGGACTGGTCGACAAAAGCCGGGGCTTCTGCGTGAATAGGAGCGGTAGACTTGTTGCCGATCGGGCCGCGTTCGTCGATGGGCTCGCCGACCACGTTCATGATCCGGCCCAGTGTTTCGGGACCAACAGGCATCTGGATCTGCGATCCGGTGTCGGTCACTTCCTGACCGCGGGTCAAACCTTCCGTAGCGTCCATGGCGATCGTGCGCACGGTGTTTTCGCCGAGATGCTGCGCAACCTCAAGAACCAGCCGGTTGCCGTTATTGTCTGTTTCCAGAGCCGACAGAATTGCCGGGATATCCGAGTCAAAGGTCACGTCGACGACGGCGCCGATAACCTGTGAAATGCGGCCTACATTGTTGGTATTTGCCATTTTTCCGTTTCCTTGCGTACGTGCTTTAGAGCGCTTCTGCGCCAGCGATAATTTCAATCAGTTCGGTGGTGATCGCGGCCTGGCGGCTGCGGTTGTAAACGATGGTGAGGTTGTCGATCAGGTCGCCGGCATTGCGCGTGGCATTGTCCATGGCGGTCATCGATGCGCCCTGTTCCGACGCCATATTTTCCAGCAATGCGCCGAAAATCTGGGTGGTCAGGTTGCGCGGCAGCAATTCGGCGAGAATTTCTTCTTCATCCGGCTCGTAATCCACGGCGCCGCCAGCCTCGGCCACGGCACCTTCCTCGACGGCGATCGGGATGATCTGCTGAACTGTGGGTTCCTGAACCAGAGCCGACTTGAACTTGCCGAAGAATAGGTGAGCAACATCAAATTTGCCGTCTTCGACCAGTTCGGTCAGCTCGGCAGCAATCGCCTTGGCTTCATCAAAACCGGGGGCTTTGACTTCCGACGTGTCGAAATGCTTGATGATCTGGTTCGGATAGGCACGCTTGATAATCGGCAAGCCCTTGCGGCCGACCATGTAGAACAGGACAGTCTTGCCCTCTTTCTCCAGCTTCTCGGCCTTCTGTTTGGCTTCCTTCACGATATTGGCGTTGAAAGCGCCGCAAAGGCCGCGGTCGGATGTGGCAACGACCAGCAGATGCGTGTCGGTTTTGCCGGTTCCGGCGAGCAACTTCGATGAATTCTCATCGACCGATACCTTGGAAGCGAGATTGCCCATCACCTTTTCCATCTGCTCGGCATAGGGCCGTGCGGCTTCGGCAGCCATCTGCGCCCGGCGCAGTTTGGCCGCGGCCACCATCTTCTTGGCCTTGGTGATCTTCTGGGTCGACTTGACCGACTCGATCCGATCTTTCAGTTCTTTCAAACTAGCCATTTTGGCTCCTTACCCCTGGGGTTCGTCTGGCTTAGCTAAAGGTCTTGCCGAACGCTGCGAGCGCGCTTTCCAGCGATGCCTTGGTGTCATCGGCCAGATCGCCGCTCTCACGGATGGTTTTCAGAACATCGGCATGCTCGCTGCGCATATGAGCCAGCATCGCTTCCTCGTAGCGGACGACATCGGAAACCGCGACATCGTCGAGGTGACCGTTGGTGCCAGCGTAGATGGAAGCGGTCTGTTCTTCGAAGGGCAGCGGCTGGAACTGGGCTTGCTTGAGCAGCTGGGTCAGACGCTCACCACGAGCCAGCAGTTTCTGTGTCGAGGCATCGAGGTCCGAACCGAATTGCGCAAAGGCCGCCATTTCGCGATATTGTGCGAGGTCGAGCTTGATCGAGCCGGACACTTTCTTCATCGCCTTGGTCTGCGCAGCGGATCCCACACGGGACACCGACAGACCCACGTTGATCGCCGGGCGGATGCCCTGGTTGAACAGGTCGGTCTCAAGGAAGATCTGACCATCGGTAATCGAAATCACGTTGGTCGGGATATAGGCGGACACGTCACCGGCCTGGGTTTCGATGATCGGCAATGCAGTCAGCGATCCGGACCCATTGTCTTCATTCATCTTGGCAGCACGCTCGAGGAGACGACTGTGAAGATAGAAGACGTCACCCGGATAGGCTTCACGGCCCGGAGGACGACGCAGCAGCAGGGACATCTGCCTGTAAGCTACAGCCTGTTTGGAAAGATCGTCATATACGATACAGGCGTGCATGCCGTTATCGCGGAAATATTCGCCCATGGTCACACCGGTATAAGGCGCGAGATACTGAAGCGGAGCGGGTTCGGATGCCGAAGCGGCAACCACGATGGAATATTCCATCGCGCCATTTTCTTCCAGCTGGCGCACAATCTGGGCCACGGTGGAACGTTTCTGGCCGACGGCGACATAGATGCAGTAAAGCTTCTTGCCTTCGTCGTCCGACTCATTGACCGTCTTCTGGTTGATGAATGTATCGATGGCGACAGCGGTCTTGCCGGTCTGACGGTCACCAATGATCAACTCGCGCTGGCCACGGCCAACGGGGACCAGAGCGTCGAGCGCCTTGAGGCCGGTCTGCACGGGTTCGTGCACCGATTTACGCGGGATAATGCCCGGTGCCTTGACTTCCACCCGGCTCCGTTCCTTGGTTTCAATCGGACCCTTGCCGTCAATCGGGTTGCCGAGGCCATCAACAACGCGGCCAAGCAGTTCCTTGCCGATCGGAACGTCCACAATCGTGCCGGTCCGCTTGACGACATCGCCTTCCTTGATTTCGGCGTCAGAGCCGAAGATCACGACACCGACATTGTCGGCTTCGAGATTCAGCGCCATGCCCTGGATACCGTTGGAAAATTCCACCATCTCACCGGCCTGCACCTGGTCGAGACCATGAATACGGGCAATACCGTCACCGACGGCCAGCACGGTTCCGACTTCGGAAACCTGGGCTTCATTGCCGAAATTGGCGATCTGGTCCTTGATGACCTTTGAAATTTCTGCTGCGCGAATGTCCATTATATTCTTCCTTTAGCCTTTCATGGCCTGAGACAGGGTGTTCAAACGAGTTTTAATAGAGCTGTCGATCATCTGGCTGCCGATCTTCACGATCAGGCCGCCGAGAATATCCGGATCGACTTGTGTGGAAACGCTGACATCGCTGCCAACACGTTTCTTGAGCTGCGCTTTCAGCGCATCAATCTGTCCATCAGCGAGTGGATGGGCGGAGGTGACTTCGGCCGTAACTTCTCCGCGATGGCCGGAGGCCAATGTGGTGAAGGCACGAACTAGGGCAGGGATCTGGTCCAGCCGCCGATTTGCCGCCAGCACACCGAGGACGTTGGTGGTCAGCTCGTCGAGCGCCAAAGACGACGCTGCCGCCGCGATTGCCTTGCCGGCATCTTCCCGCGAAACAACCGGGCTGCTGGTCAGCGCCGACAGATCGTCCGATTCGGAAATTGCCTGCTTCAAATTGGCAAGGCTGGCTTCGACGGTGTCGATGGCCTTGTTTTCGGTGGCCAGTTCGAAAAGCGCGGTCGCATAGCGTCCCGCCAAACTTGCCCGTATGCCGCTGGAATTCTCCACGCGTTTGTCACTCCTTGGCCTGTTTTGTGGCCTTGAAAAATGGCTTGAAAACCGTTCCTGATGTGGTCCGCATAATGGCCGAAAATCCTGCGATTCCGCCCACGGATGCGCGGCGTCTAGCAACCATTTTGCTGCGATGCAAGATAGGTTTCCGAATCATTTCACTCGCAATGAAAATGGGGAGTTTTCGGCGGCTTTCAATTACCTCCCGGATAATAATTTGCTTTGATCGCAAGATACGGGATGTACCTGATCGCATAGGCTGGCAAAAGGGGCACATGATCGAACATGAGTCCACATTTGACGAGACAATCGCCTGGCAGGCAATGTCGAACCGTGACCGCTCCTTTGACGGCAAATTCGTCACCGGCGTTTTCAGCACCGGTATCTACTGCCGCCCGTCCTGTTCGGCTCGCCACCCCAAGCGCGAGAACGTGCGCTTTTTTGTTACACCGGAAGAAGCTGAAGCCGCCGGATTGCGCGCATGTTTGCGCTGTCGGCCGAAAGAGATTGCCCGTGATGATGCCGCGGTCAAGGCCGTGATTGATGCGATCCGCATGGCCGAACAGGCACCGACCCTGGCCGAACTGGGTCAGATTACCGGTTATTCGCCAAGCCATCTGCAACGCCTCTTCAAGCGGGACACTGGTCTGTCTCCGGCCGCCTATGCCAGAGCCTTGCGTCTGGAGCGGGTGAGGGATGGCCTCGAGGACGGCGCATCGGTTACCGACGTGCTCTATGAGGCCGGATATGGCTCGGCTTCGCGATTTTATGACGAGACGAAGGAAAGGCTGGGTATGCAGGCAAGTGCATGGAGAAATGGCGGAGCAGGCGTAACCATCCGTTGGGCAATCGTGCCGACCAGTTTGGGGGACATGATGCTGGCAGCGACCGAAAAAGGCGTGTGCTGCCTCTCGTTCAACGAAAATGAAGCGGATCTGCAGGCACGTTTTCCCAAGGCAGATTTGCAGCCCGGCGATGCGGATTTTGCGCAGTTGGCCGCACAAGTCACAGAATCTGTGGAGCAGCCGGGAACGTCCGCCCATATCCCGATCGATGTTCAGGGCACGGTCTTTCAGGAAGCGGTCTGGCGCGAGCTGCAGAAAATTCCCCCTGGCGAAACCCGCAGCTATGCAGAAATTGCCGCGGCCATCGGGAAACCGAAAGCGGTTCGTGCCGTCGGCAGCGCCAATGGCGCGAACAATGTCGCCGTTCTGATACCCTGTCACCGTGTGATCCGTAGCGACGGTTCGCCGGGCGGTTATGCCTATGGTCTGCAGATCAAGGAGAAATTGCTCGAGCGGGAAAGAAACTAGGAGGAAGGTTTGCGATCATTTTCAGCGCCGTCTTCACTGCGTAACGTTTTGTAGAGTTCCTTTGCCCAGCTGCGTGTGTGACGCCGATGAGCTGCAAATACCAGCGGCTTGAGTAGTTGCAGCGCTGTTTCCCTGTCACCTTTTTCCACCAGATGTTCGACAAGCATCCGCCGGGTGTAATCATCTTGTGGCACGGTCCGGTGCGATTGCCATAATGCGTCTTCAACAAGTTTCGGGGGCGTCTCTTGCATGATCTTGTAGGAACGGAAATAGGCACGGAGGGGCAGGGGATCTTCAGGGGCCAACCGGTTGGCCTTGCCGATTGCCAGGCGAGATGATTTGATGAGCGCCTTTTTCTCGGGTTCCTCAGCCTGCTGGGCTTTCCCCAGCAAGCCCATCCCTTTCCAGTAATACGCACGCTGATGATCCGGAGACATTGCCAGCAACCTGTCGGCTGCGGCAATAGTTTCATCATGATTGCCAAATCTTTGCTCCGCCTTTGCCAGCAATAAAAGGGCGGGGGCATTTGGCTGCACCTTGGCGACCTGCTTGCGCAGTCTGCCAAAGTAAAATTTGGCTCTGCGTTGAGGAATATATTTCAGATAGTTCATCTTGAGGTCGAGTATTTGGGCTTCATCTGCCGGGACCGGACTTATCTCGATTGCGTCTTCTTTCAGCGTCAGTCCAGACAGCCGACGATAGGAGTATTTTTTTTATTTTTAACATAGGACTGGATGGCTTTGTCCAAAACCCTCAGATTGGAGCCAAATGCCAGTGATGCCTGCTGGAACGATTGGCCGGCATTGATCCGGGCGAGATAGTCCGCGAGCTTTGGTCGCCATTCTGGCGACATGGTCAGAAAATGAACCGTGACCCAGCTCTGCGAATAATAATTGTCAAAATAATGGCTGGCCAAGTCCCCCCGCTCTTTTGTCATAAGTGCGCTATTGGGAATCCATTCGATTGTCGAGAAGCCATATGCCCGATGATCGGCGGGCAACCCGAACAGCACGTCTCCGGATTCGTCCAGTTTGAAGGTGGAAACCATTTCTGCGAAACCTTCTTCATACCAACCCGGATAGGCGCCGGGAAAATATTGAAACATGAAATGGTGCGCATATTCGTGGCGCAGCACAAGATCGCCGGTGAAGTCATAGGTTTCCGCGAAGGTCTTGCGAGGCGCGACAGCGACCGGTTCACCCTGCATTATCGTATAGAATCCAGCCGTCCCCCTGCCTGCGATTTCCTGGATGTCATCGATGTCGCGCGGAAAATATATCGTAACCGGATAGGGATTTTTTGCTGATTTAGAGCCAGTGATCGCGACTAGCATTTTATGGAAAACTTCCAGCTCGCGGGATCTTTTCCTTAGCCCGTCCTCTTTTTCTTCGCTGTAGATTATGAAGTTGGGACTTTTGGCCACCAGCCATTTTGCCTGGGCAGCACCGGTGACAAAAGCAGCGAGAAAGAAAAACCACAAAAGCCTGAAAGTCACGCGCTACTCCACCTTGTCACATTCGTAGACCAGTCGCTCGTTGGCCTGGCCGGGCAGCTCCACACGGATCGCGCGGACCATGTCTTCGATGTCGGACAGCACCTGGGCATCACTGGTGCAGGCCTTGTTGCCATATTTCTGGCGGATGTCTCGGGCCCGGGTCATGGTCATCAGGTCGAGCAGATAGCGTTCGGTTGTATATTCGGCGCGGTCGGGATCAAAGCTGCTGATCGTGACCGTCTGCTCTTCATTGGGCACGAATATCCGCGACCATCTGCCGCTGTCGGGCGCATATTGTGTCCGACCGTTTACGCATCCGCCTTCGGACCATTCGAAGGGCACTTCGTCGAGTTGGGACACGGTGATCCGGCTGCGATCGGGATTGAGCCGGCACATATATTTGCCGGGTTCAGCCTTGCTCGCCTGCGGACTTTCTTCGCTGCCGTCTGGCATCTCTTCTTTCATCGCAACCGCTACCCGGTCCTCGATTTCGGAAAAGGATGGCCGGGCGATAAATACCAGAATGGCGCCGAGGAACAGCAGGCCGGCTCCGACTGCAGCCGCCTTGGCTGGATTGATCTTTTGCTGCATCAGCAACCAGGCCGCGCCGCCGAGGGCAATGAGCGAAAGGAACAGCATCAGCGCCGCGAGGGCCATCTGATTCTCGCGCTCGACGATGATATCCTGCGAGATCGATATTCTCAGGCTTTCCTCCAGAGCCTCCCGCTCGGCCGCTTCTGCCTGGCGTGCGGCTTCAACCTTGGCGCGGGCGGCGAATTCCCGTGCCTGTTCCTCTCGCGAAATCTCGGCCGAGGAGCGGCAAGGTGTCGACGTGGCATTGGCGGCGACGCCAGCTTTGCGCAAAAAGGCCATGATCTCGCGATTGGAGACCGCAAAGCCGAATTCCGCGTCATTGCCGTCGGAAAGTGAACCAAAGCTGTTGGCGCCCAGCACCCGACCGCAATTGTCTATCAAGGGTCCGCCGCTATTTCCGCTGGCAATTGGGGCGGTGTGGAGGATCGTGTCGAATTCCCGAGTCGAACGGCCACCGGAAACCGAGCCGCGTGTTTTGACAGGGGACATCGGATTGATGAGGTCATCGAGATCGAGTCCCTGCGCCCGGTCGACCGAACTGGGATAACCGACCGCAACCACGCTCGCGCCATCAGCGACGGGTCCGCTGAACACTGTCATTGTGGGAATACGTCCGCCATCCTGGACCTGGATCAGCGCGAGATCATTGCCGGGCGAATAGGCAATGACCTTGCCGCCGAAACTCTTGCCGCCCTGGGAGGGGATGATTCCGATAACCACTGTTGGTTCTCTGCGCGCGATTTCGACGACATGGGCATTGGTAACAATCTTGTCGGGAGTCACCGCAAAACCGCTACCATGACCGACAAAGGCGACCTTGTCCCCATCCGTTGCTGCGAGCACGACCCGGACAACGGATCTGCTGGCCGCCTGAATGTCCGCCGGGTCGGCCTGGACCGGCACGGAAAACAGGCCGGCGACCAGCAGCATGAAAACCAGGACAAGATTTTTGTTCATGATCTGCCCATGCGGGAAATTGGAAGTTTTTTCAAAATGAAACTGCCCATCAATGGTTAAACAAAGCTGTAGGGATCGACGTCCACACCTACACGGACTGCGCGCGGCCATTCCAGATCCTCAAGCCACTCCCGCACGAACTTCTGAAGTTCCACGGAGCGATGGGCATGGATCAGCAGGCGGTGGCGGTGCCGCCCGCGCAACATGGCCAGAGGGGCGGGAGCAGGACCAAAGACCGCAAATCCTTCGGAACTGGGAGCCGTCTGACCGATCAGTCGCGCGGTTTCCATTGCCTCGGCATTATCCTCGGATGAGACAATGATTGCGGCCAGTCGTGCAAATGGCGGAGCCGCTGCCACCCGGCGCGATTCGATTTCGGCCGCGTAGAAACCGTCGCGATCATTATTGATGATTGCCTGAATAACCGGTGCATCGGGCATGCGGGTCTGGACATAGACCCGGCCCGGTTTGCTGGCACGTCCCGCGCGACCCGCTACCTGGGCTATTTGCTGAAAACTGCGTTCGGCCGCGCGGAGATCACCGCCCTCTAGTCCGATATCGGCATCGACGACGCCGACCAGCGTCAGATTGGGGAAATGATAGCCCTTGGTCACCAATTGTGTTCCGACAACGATGTCGATCGCACCCGCTTCCATTTTGGCGACAAATTCCCCGGCCTTTGCCGGAGACCAGATCGTGTCGGAGGTAACAATGGCTGTCCGCGCTTCGGGGAACAGGGTCTTCACCTCATCGCAGATGCGTTCCACACCCGGTCCGCAGGCGACCAGCGAATCCTCGTCCCCGCATTCGGGACATTTTTCCGGCAAGGGCATGACATGCCCGCAATGGTGGCAGGCAAGACGACGGGTGAGGCGATGTTCCACCATCCATGCGGTGCAATTCGGGCAATTGATCCGGTGGCCACAGGTCCGGCACAGCGTCAGCGGAGCGAAGCCCCGGCGATTGAGGAACAACAGCGACTGTTCCCCCTTGCCGAGATTGTTCTCAAGCGCGCGGACCAGCGTCGGCGCCAGCCACGAACCCCGCGGCGGGATATCGCTGGTGAGATCAAGCGCCTCCACGTCGGGCATGCTCGCCGCGCCGAAACGGGCCGGGAGTTCAAGCAATTCGTAATTGCCCTGTTCAACCTGATGCCGGCTTTCGATAGCAGGGGTTGCCGAGGCCAGTACGACAGGAATCTGCTCGTGCAGCCCGCGCATGACCGCGACATCTCTGGCATGATAGCGGACACCGTCTTCCTGCTTGAAACTGATTTCATGCGCTTCGTCGACAATGATCAGTCCGAGATCCTTGTAAGGCAGGAACAATGCGGAGCGGGCACCGACCACGACTTTTGCCTGACCTTCGGCCAAAGCGCGCCAGTTCTTCTTGCGCTCCGACTGCTTCAGACCGCTGTGCCAGGCGACAGGCTCGGCTCCGAACCGGGTACGAAAACGGTCAAGAAACGGTTCGGTCAGTGCGATTTCGGGGAGAAGGACGAGGGTCTGCCGGTCTTGGCGCAAGGCTTCGGCGATAGCTTCGAAATAGACCTCGGTCTTGCCCGAGCCGGTCACGCCATCCAGCAGGTAGGTTTTGAACGCCTTTTGTTGGACGGACTCGGTCAAAACGGCTCCCACCCGGGCCTGGTCTTCGTTCAATTCGACCTTGTAATGATCCGGATCCGGCAGCTTTGTCGCAGTAAAAACAGGCACTTCAAACCGGTCCATCGCACCGGCCTTTTCCAGTCCGCGAATGACGGCGGCAGATATGCCCGCGATATTCGCCAGCTCACTGACTGTCCCCTGTTCACCGGCCAACGCGGTCAGTGCTTTTTCGCGTTGCGGCGTCATCCGGTCCGGGACCAGTCCGTTGAGGCGATATTCCACGATCGGGCGATCATCGGCAAAGGCCGCGCCGCTGGACAGGACCATCCGCAATACCGCAGCCGGTGATGCCAGATAATAGTCGGATGTCCACTCGATCAGCCGCCGGAGCGGCGCGGATATCCGCGCACCATCCCGGACTTCGCGCAGGGGACGCAGACGTTTGAAATCAATTTCCTCGGTGGGAAAGCTGTCAGCTTCCCAGACCACGCCGGGCAGCTTGCGAGGGCCGAGCGGGGCCATGACGATCGCACCGGGCTCGGCATGCATGCCTTCGGGCACCCGATAATCGAGCGGCCCGAGGGCGGAGTTGAGAAGAATGACCCTGACTCGGTCGGATGCACGATTCATGCCCCCGGTATAGGCAGGCAAGTTCGGCACGTCATCCATTGCGGCCGCGAAAAACAATCCCCGATCTGTCCCACAAATTATCCACAGATTTCTGCACAGTCGGACGCACCGGCAGTTTCGCCCCGATCCGAAAGAGGTTAGGCCTGTCCCGAAATATCCAATTGCCAGATTGGCGCCGCCGCAGGAGCAGACAAATGAAATTTTTTGTAGATACCGCCGATACCGCCGAAATTGCCGAACTGGCGGCGACCGGCATGGTCGATGGCGTCACCACCAATCCCTCGCTGATCAAGAAGTCGGGCCGGGACATCATGGAGGTGACGAAAGAGATTTGCGATCTGACCGGCGGACCGGTTTCCGCTGAAGTTGTGGCGCTCGATCACGACAGCATGATGAAGGAAGCCGAGGTGCTGCGGAAGATTGCGGACAATGTCTGTATAAAGGTGCCGCTGACCATTGACGGGCTCAAGACCTGCAAGGCACTGACCAGCGACGGCACGATGGTCAATGTCACGCTCTGTTTCTCCGCCAATCAGGCGCTGCTTGCGGCGAAAGCTGGCGCCAGCTTCATTTCTCCCTTTGTCGGGCGGCATGATGACAATGGCTTTGACGGCATGAAGCTGATTGATGACATCCGGCTGATCTATGACAATTATGCCTATGAAACCGAAATCCTCGTCGCTTCCATCCGCCATCCGGTCCATGTGCTCGAATCCGCGCGGATCGGCGCCGATGTCGCGACCATGCCACCGGGCGTGATCCGCGGTCTGTTCAAGCATGTGCTGACCGACAAGGGCATTGAAGGTTTCCTGGCCGACTGGAAGGACACCGGCCAGCAGATCGGATAGGGCTCGACGTTGACGGGCGTCAGAATCCCTTTGGCGCTGCGTCGATTACCGCGAAACTGCCACGCCGGATTTCCTGTACCTCCAGTGCCCGTTCCGAAATACCATCGCGGCGGAAGCGAAACACGCCGTCCAGCCCGATAAAGCCGCCCGAATCTGTCAGCTGGTTGATCGGGAACGGCGTTCCCACTTGCCAGTTCTGCGCCACTTTCACGGTCAAAAGCACCGAATCATAGCCGAGACTGGACAGCCGGAAAGGCGCCTTGCCATAGCGACTGCGATATTTGGTTGCATATTGACCGTAAAGGCCATCGGCCACGCTCGCAAACCAGGCGCCGCGCATGGACGGGGCACCGGCAAGGTCGCTGCTGGTATTCCACAGGTCAGTACCCAGAATCTTCGCTGTCTCGCTGGCATTCTTGCGGATCATTGGTGCGGCACGAACCGCCATCGCACCATTGTCAGCAAGCAGGATCGCGTCATATTCGCCATTCTGGTTGAGCCGCCGGGTCGCGGCTTCCACCGAGGCGGAATCGCGATTGAAATTCTGGATGGTGACGACGGTTCCACCGGCATCCTTGACCGATTTCAGGAGTGTCGAGGACGCCCGCTGACCGTAGACGCCGTTGGGAACGAGCGCGGCAAAGCGATCCATGCCCCGGCCCTTGGCATAGGTGACAATCCGGTTGATTGACTGGGCCGGGATGTGCCCCAGCAGGAACACGTTGTTCCCGGCGACACCGGCATCATTGGAGAAACTCAGGATCGGCACACCGGCCCGCCGGGCGATATTCGCGGTGGTCACGACATTGTCGCTCAGCAGCGGACCGATGATCAGCTTGTTGCCGTCCGCAATCGCCTTGCGAGCGGCGGCGGTGATCCCCTGTGCCGTGTCATAATTGGTCATCCGGATATTCTGCGCCCTGGTGTCGAGCAGCGCCATGGTGGTAGCATTGGCGAGCGACTGGCCGACACCGGCATTCTTGCCGGAAAGCGGAACCAGCAGCGCAATCCGGTGATGGGTCTGGTCTGTCGGCAACTGGCCGGATACCGGGGGCGGGGGCGCAGTTGGCGTCGTCGTTCGCTCGCCGCCGCGCGGAACGAGCGATTCACAACCGGCCAGCAAGACCAGGGATGCGATCCCGGCCCACTTTGTAAAACCCCCGAAACCGGGTTTCGTTTCGGCTTGTCCAATTGTGCGCTTGTCTGCCATGACGGTCATATGTCTGCTCCCATTCAACCCGGTCTCTATATCGTCGCCACGCCAATCGGCAACCTTGGAGATTTGTCCCGGCGGGCTGAAGCAACCCTTGCCGCGGCGGATCTGATTTTGGTCGAAGACACAAGAGTGACCGGTAAGCTGCTCAACCACATCGGAAAAAAATCCCGGATGATGGTCTATAACGACCATAAAGGAGCGAAAGAGCGTAAGGAGATTTTGGACGCCGCCCGATGTAAAATTGTCGCACTGGTCAGTGATGCGGGCACTCCGCTGATCTCGGACCCGGGGTACAAGCTCGTCAGTGCGGCGAGGGCGGAAGGCATACCGGTCACAACTGCGCCGGGCCCCAGTGCAGCAATCGCGGCTCTGACGCTTTCCGGATTGCCCAGCGACCGGTTTCTGTTCGAGGGATTCCTGCCGTCCAAAACAAAGGCGCGCCGAACCGCGCTTGACGAGCTGCGGGGTTTGAAAGCCACGCTGGTCTTTTATGAGAACGGATCACGGCTGGGCGCCATGCTGGAGGACAGTCTGGACGTTCTTGGCAATCGCGACGCTGCGGTGGTGCGGGAGATTACCAAGAAATTCGAGGAGACGGTGACAGGGTCTTTGTCAGACCTGGCGGGACGCTATGCGTTGGACGGGCCGAAAGGCGAGATTGTTGTCGTTGTCGGACCGCCGGGAGCCGCCGCGCCAGCCAGCCAGGAAGATATCGAAGAAGCACTGAAATCCGCACTGACCCGGCTGCCCGCATCCAAAGCCGCTGGCGAGGTCGCGCGTCAATATGGCGCAGACCGCAAGGCCCTCTACCAACTGGCCAGCAGCTGGAAGGAGAGCGGGACGCCGTGAATCGCAAGCAGGCGGAGCAACGCGGGCGCTGGGCGGAGAAATTCGCGGCGACCTGGTTGCGGCTGCAGGGCTGGCGCATTCTCGCGGAACGGGTCCGAACGCCGAAAGGGGAGGTTGATCTCATCGCCCGGCGCAGAAATCTGGTGGCTTTTGTTGAAGTGAAAGCGCGGTCAAAGAAGACAGATCTGGATCTCGCCATCGACCAGCATCGCCTGAAACGCGTCGCGGCCGCAGCGGAAATCCTGTTTCCGGAATATTGCGATCAGGGCGAAGATGCGCGCATCGACGTGATTTTGGTTGCGCCCGGACGACTGCCCACCCATTTGACCAATGTGTGGCACGGATTCTAAGCTCGCACTGATGGTTCGACAGGCGCGTACAGAGCCGTTGTCTGGCGATGAAACAGAAGAAAGAACAACAAAATGACCCTGAAAATTGCCGTCCAGATGGATCCCATGGAGAGCGTCAATATCGCCGGGGACAGCAGCTTTGCGCTGATGATATCGGCGCAGACACGTGGCCACGAGCTGTTTCACTATGATGTGAAGGACCTGACGCTTTCGGCTGACGGGCGGCTGACGGCACCTGCTCATCCGGTGAACGTGCAACAGGTCGAGGGCGATCATTTTCAGTTCGGAGAGCCGGTGAAGCTGGACCTGGGCCGCGATATCGACGTGGTGCTGATGCGGCAGGATCCGCCATTTGACGTCGGCTATATTACCGCCACCCATTTGCTCGAGCGGATTGATGGCGAAACGCTGGTTGTCAACAACCCGGTCTCGGTCCGCAATGCGCCTGAGAAAGTCTATGTGCTGGACTATGCGGAATATATGCCGCCGACGCTAATCACGCGTGATCTGGACGAAATTCGCGCCTTTCAGGCCGAACATGGCGGCGTGGTGGTCAAGCCGCTGCATGGCAATGGCGGCAAGGCGATTTTTCTGGTGCCGGAGGATGGCAGCAATCTCAGCGCGCTCACCGAAATGTTCAATCAGACCTGGCCGGAACCGCATATGATACAGCCGTTTTTGCCCGAAGTGCAGGACGGCGACAAGCGGATCGTGCTGGTTGACGGGGAAGTCGCGGGCGCGATCAATCGCAAACCGGGCAAGGGTGAATTTCGCTCCAATCTGGCGCAGGGCGGCTATGCCGAAGCGGCAGGCCTGACGGATCGCGAAAAAGAGATTTGCGCGGCCATGGGTCCCGATCTGAAACGGCTGGGCCTGATCTTTGTCGGGATCGACGTGATTGGCGGCAAATGGCTGACCGAGATCAACGTGACCTCACCGACGGGCATTGTCGCGATTGACGCGTTTAACGGGACCGACACGTCCGGCATGATCTGGGACGCGATCGAAGACCGGTTGGGCTGAAAAGCTAGAACGCAATGTCCGCAATTGTTGTCCGGTGCAGCAGGCGGTCATGACCGTCATAGCCGCCGGTCGCCGAATGCAGAAGGGAACGGTTGTCCCACATGACCAGCATGTCCTTTTGCCAAGGGTGTGAGTAGACCACATCCTCGGCGCTTTGATGCGCATAATATTCCATCAGCAGCGCATCGCTTTCTTCCTGCGGCATGTCCGTGAAGCCGATAATATAGGCGGCGGAGCTGAACAGCGCTTTCTGCCCTGTTTCGCGGTGGGTGCGGACGAATGGATGCTCGCAGGTTTCCATGGCGCGCTCGCTGGCGATGATTTTCATGCTTCGGCCGGATTCCTGGTCATCCGCATCATACATGCCGCCGGGCGCGTAACCGCGCCGGGCTGAGTGAATGGCGGTCAGCTGATCAGCTTTGTTGCGCAAGTCGTCGGGAAGGCGCTCATAAGCGGCAACCTGATCAGCAAACAGCGTGTTGCCTCCATGCGGCGGAATGGTGATTCCGTAAAGCATGGTTCCGGCGGGCGGGACGTCCATGAAACTCCAGTCAGAGTGAAATATTTCGGCGAATATCGGAGTCGTTTCGTCCGCATTCCGCTGGATGGCAGCGATATGCTCATGGCCGTCAATATGACCGAAAAACGGATCCTCGCCAAAATCGCCAAAATATTGTGTTACACGTTCCAGATCATCATCCGTCAGCTGCTGATCGGGAAAAGCCAGAACCTTGTGCTCCACCCAGTGCGCGCGAATTTCCGCTACGCTGTCAGTGGACAGGTACTGCGTCAGATCAATGCCGGTAATATGCGCGCCGCATGACGAGCTGGTGGGTTCCACTTTCATGTTCATCCTGTCCCGTTTTTTCTTTGGCTGATAGAGCAAACCAGTCGGGCAATCCAGAAATCCCTGACGGTGGCAATCGTTCAACCGGATCCGGCGCGAGGATGGGCGTTCTCGTAGACATCCAGCAAATGCGCGGCATCAACCGCCGTATAGACCTGCGTGGAACTGAGACTCGCATGACCGAGCAATTCCTGCAGGCTGCGGAGATCGGCCCCGCCTGCCAGCAAATGGGTCGCGAAACTGTGGCGCAGGGCATGCGGGGTCGTTTTATCGGAGATCCCCAGCTTTGTCCGCGCCTGCTGCACCACCCGGCGGACGATATTGGCGGACAGGCCGCCGCCGCGCTTGCCCCGAAAAAGAGGCGATTCCGGCGCGACCGGATGAGGGCAGAGGTCAAGATAGCGCATGATCGCATCCCGCACCTCGGGCAGCAGCGGGACAATCCGGGTCTTGCCCCGCTTGCCGGTCACCCGGATAGTATCTGACAATGGCAGGATATCCGCCGTGAAGTCCAGCGCTTCGCTGATCCTCAGGCCACTGCCATAGAGCAGCATCAGGACCGCCCAGTCGCGTGCGCCGATCCAGTCTTCGCTGGCGGTGGCAGCGATATCCTCCGCCATCGCCAGAATGTCATCAGGGGCCGCTGGACGGGGAATGCCTTTCCGGACCTTGGGACCCTTCATGCGGGGCAGGGCCGGCGTTTCGCCATTGTCGTCCTGTAATGCAAATTTCAGGAAGCTGCGGATCGCGGACAATTCCCGCGCGGCGCTGTTGCTGGTCAGACCGTCGGCACGGCGAAATGCCAGATAGGATCGGATATCCGCCTGTTTCAAAGTGCCCAGCTCGGTCGTGGTGATCACCTTCCCCAGATGCTCTGCGAGAAACGTGCAAAACCGCTCGGCGGTGGAAATATAGGCACGCACCGTGTGCCGCGACCGACGACGCCCGTCTACGAGATCATTTCTCCAGCTTTCGATCAGGGCGGCTGCGGTTTCCATTCGGGAATCCTAGCAGACGCGGGACTCCGGCTCAAATGCTCAGTTTCAGCGGATAATTTTTGGCAGTAGCGCGTCGAGCAGGGGCCTGCCTTTGGCCGTTACCTGCAGATGCGCCCCATTCATGCTGACCAGACCCAATTCCTGCAACCGACTGGTGCCATTGATATTGACCATTTGCCCCGCAGTCAGTCCGGTTTTCTCCTCCAGACGCTGGAGTTCGATCCCTTCCGCAAGCCGCAAACCCATCATCAGCGCTTCAGAAGCGCGCGTTTCTGGTGTCAGGGGCTGTTCGCTCTGCAGACCGTTGCCATTGCGTTTGACTGCAGACAGAAAATTCTCTGGCTTGCGATGGCGCTCGGTGGCGGTATTCTCGCGCCGGCCATGGGCACCGGGACCCACGCCCATATAGTCGCCATAACGCCAGTAGGTGAGGTTGTGCCGGCTTTCCTGACCCGGACGGGCATGGTTGCTGATTTCATAGGCGGGTAGGCCGGCTGCGGCCGTAACATCTTGCGTCAGATCGAACAGATCGGCGCAATGATCGTCATCAGCTGGAATCAGATCGCCCTTGCGGACCAGTGTTTCGAACCGCGTACCCGGTTCGATGGTCAATTGATAAAGCGACAGATGGTGCGCTCCGAAAGCCAGCGCCCGCTCCAGTTCCGCCTGCCAGTCCGCCGCCGACTGGCCCGGACGTGCATAAATCAGGTCGAAACTGACCCGGTCAAATTCGCGTTGTGCAATATCCAGCGCCGCCAGCCCCTCTGCGACATCATGCGCGCGCCCCAAAAATCGCAGCGTTTCGTCATCAAGTGACTGTAATCCAAGGGAAACCCGGTTCACTCCGGTCTGGGCCAGATCGGCAAAGCGGGCGGCTTCGACACTCGACGGATTGGCCTCGAGGGTGATCTCGCAATCGGCCTCCAGACCCCATAGCCGATCGGCCTCCATGATGAGCTGCGCGACGAGCCGAGGGGGCATGAGCGACGGGGTGCCGCCGCCGAAGAAAATCGACCCCAGCCGGGTGTCCGAATTAACGGAATGTTCATGCCTTAGATCGAACAGGAGAGCGGAGAGCCAGACATCTGGATCAATCTGATCCCGGACATGGCTGTTGAAGTCGCAATAGGGACATTTGGCGACGCAAAAAGGCCAGTGCACGTAGAGCGCCGAGACGTGGCGTTCGGACTGGGCCGGATAAAGTGTTGAGGAGGGACTATGGGACACCGGAAATCCATTAGGCGCAGCGGCATCCTGCTGCAAGCTTCAGCAATTGTTGCTCTGACCGCCTGTGGCGGCGAACAGGCCGACCCGCAGCAGGTCACGCTGCCCAATACGCCAACACCCACGCCAACGCCGACCCCTACGCCAACGCCGACACCTACACCCACACCCACACCAACTCCGACGCCAACGCCAACGCCAACGCCTACGCCGACTCCCACGCCTACGCCGACCCCGACACCGACGCCAACCGGCGATCCGATGCTCGACGTCATGCTGCAGGCGCATAATGAAGCGCGCGCGGAAGTCGGAGCGGCGCCGGTGGTACTGGATGCCGATCTCAACGATCAGGCGCGGGCCTATGCGGAAGTGCTGATCGCCAACGGCCGGTTTGAGCACAGTCCGCGCTCATCCCGCCCCAATCAGGGGGAGAATCTGTGGGCGGGAACCGCCGGATTCTTCTCGTTCCAGCAGATGGTGGACGCCTGGATCAACGAGAAAGAGTTTTTCGTACCCGGCACATTCCCCAATGTCAGCCGCAATGGCGAGGTTGTCGGCCATTATACCCAGATTATCTGGAGCACCACGAGCCGTATCGGCTGCGGGATTGCCTCCAATAACCAGCGCGATGTCCTGGTGTGCCGCTATAATCCGCCGGGGAACGTTATCGGTCAGCGCGTCCCCTGACCGAATTTATTCGAGACAGGCCTGAACCAGTTTCCGGAACGCATGTGTCCGGTGGTTCAGCGCGATTTTTTCCTCTGGATCGAGTTCGGCAAAGGTGACGTCATGGCCTCGCGGTTGAAAAACCGGGTCATAGCCGAAACCCATTGTTCCGCGGGGTGGCCAGACAATTGATCCATGCGCTTTGCCCTCAAAAACTTCACTGTGACCGTCGGGCCAGGCGAGGGCGAGGGTGGCGATGAAATAGGCGCTGCGGTCGACGTCCGGACCCTGTTCGGCCAGTTTCCCCTCGACCTTGCCCATCGCCATATACCAGTCGCGGCCTTTTTCGCCCTCAAACCATTGCCGTTCGGCCCAGTCGGCGGTGTAGACGCCTGGCCGGCCATCCAGTGCAGCAACGCACAATCCGCTGTCATCCGCCAAGGCTACGCAATCCGCGCTTTCTGCGCTGGCCCGGGCTTTCAGGAGCGCATTTTCGGCAAAGGTCGTTCCGGTTTCTTCCGGTTCGGGCAGGCCGAGATCGCCCGCCGAGACGGGCTCAACCCCGAACGGTTCCAGCAGCGCCCGGATTTCGCGCAGCTTGCCCGGATTATGGGTCGCAATGATCAATTTGCCGGGAGCGAGTTTGCGGTGGGTTGTCATCTTCTTCTCTCATATGTCACCCCAGCGAAGGCTGGGGTCTCAGGCGTCATGAATAACGGCCCGAGATGCCAGCCTTCGCTGGCATGACAAGGTTGTTGGTGCTTATGAAACCGCCTTGTCCTGCGCTTCAAATATCTGCCCGCAACCGATTTTCGCGAGCCGGAGCAGGCGCATCAGGCCTTCCTCGTCATAGGTTGCGCCTTCGGCGGTCGCCTGCGCCTCGGCAATATTGCCGTCACCGGTCAGCACGAAATTGGCATCGGCGCCGGCATTGCTGTCTTCGTCATAGTCGAGATCCAGCACCGGCGTGCCATCATAGATCCCGCAGCTGATCGCCGCGATTTTCTGCTCGATCGGGTCTTCGGTGATGAGCTTTTGTGCCATCAGGTCATTGACCGCGAGCCGCAGCGCGACCCAGGCACCGCTGATCGACGCGGTACGGGTGCCGCCGTCGGCCTGGATGACATCGCAATCGAGCGTGATCTGCCGCTCGCCGAGCTTTTTCAGATCTACGACTGCTCGTAAGGAACGCCCAATAAGCCGCTGAATTTCCTGTGTTCTACCGGACTGCTTCCCTCGGGCCGCTTCGCGCGAGCCGCGCGTGTGGGTGGCGCGGGGAAGCATCGAATATTCGCCGGTGACCCAGCCTTCGCCCTTGCCGCGCAGCCAAGGTGGGATCCGTTCTTCGACGCTGGCGGTACACAAGACCCGCGTGTCCCCAAAGCTGATCAGACACGACCCTTCGGCATGTTTGGTGAAACCGGTTTCAATAGTGATAGCGCGCATCTCGTCCGGCGCGCGTCCTGAAGGGCGCATAAGTGATTCTCCTGTGGCTTTGGGAAGGGGGGATAGCTAGACTATTGCTAACTGCCAAGCAGAGGTTTTTATGTTTTCGCAAATATCCAAAACAATTTGGAAATCTCTGTTCCTACTGCAGTTATCCGGGTGCACTTTCTTCGAAAGTACATTTGCTCAGCGTGAGAAGTTGCTTCGAACAAAATCAATCTCGCTTGCTGTGCAATTTGTCGATCATTCCAAAGAGAATATCTATTGCTCAAAAATGGCCGTCTTTGAAATGCAGCCAAATGGGAATGTTCGTGTTCAATGGTTCCATGATACCGGACTGGTGGGAATCCACGGATGTGCTTTTGATTGGAGTAATCCAGCAAAGTCTGAACATTTTGAACTTACCACAAATGCCAATGCGGCTATTCGGAACAAATTAGCCAGATTGGATTGGTCGATCAGCGACCATCGACGAAACAACGTTTGTGGAATGGACACTAATGAGGGTGCTCCAATCTTGCTGGAAATTGGAGATAGTTATCCAGTCCTTACTTACGGGATTTACCCCAATTGGATTGACGACGAATATCTGTCTGAAAAGTGTAAAAGCGCCGTTCATCAAGAAGTCAAAATATTGGATCATGCAATATCCGATCTGCCAATAGAATATTCGTCAAGTCTGGGTTTAAGATAATCAGCCGTGGCTAGAATGTTGAGAAGCATGACAGAGTAGCTTATCTAATCTCAATGACCAGCACACCGATCACCGAAATGACCACCCGCGCGCAGGATATTTTCCGGGTCGTGGTGGAATCCTATCTCGACAGCGGCGCGCCGGTGGGGTCGCGGACCATATCAAAAGCGCCGGGGCTCGAGCTGTCTCCCGCCTCGATCCGCAATGTCATGCAGGATCTCGAGGAACTGGGTCTGCTCGCCGCGCCGCATACCAGCGCCGGGCGGATGCCGACCGAGCTGGGCCTTCGGCTGTTTGTCGACGGGATGATGCAGGCGGCGGAGCCTTCGCAGGAAGAGCGCGCGGCGATTGAAAGCCAGATCAGCGAAGAGGGCCCGGTCGAGGATGCGCTGCGGGCTACGACTTCGGTGTTGTCGGGACTGTCCTCCTGTGCCGGTCTCGTCATGGTGCCCAAGCGCGAGCCTTTGCTCAAGCAGTTCAGTTTCGTGAAACTGTCCGAGGGGCAGGGGCTGGCGATCCTTGTTTCCCAGGATGGCGCGATCGAAAATCGCGTGCTCGACCTGCCGCCCGGCGTCCCGGAATCGGCGCTGGTCGAAGCCGGCAACTATCTGACCGCCCGATTTGGCGGATTGTCGCTATCGCAGGCGCTGGCGCGGCTGGACCGCGAAATCAGCTTGGGCGAACTGGCCATCGACAAGGCCTCGGAAGATCTGGTCAAGGCCGGTCTGGTCACCTGGAGCCGTGATCCGGCGGATCGCCCGGTGCTGATCGTCCGCGGGCAGGCGAATCTGCTCGACGACAGCAATCTTGATGATCTCGACCGTGTCCGGCAACTGCTCGACGAACTGGAGGGCAAGCAGGAGATTTCCCGGCTGCTCGACAATGCCCGCGATGCGGAAGCCGCGAAAATTTTTATCGGTGCGGAGAACAAATTATTCTCGCTTTCCGGCTCATCTGTGATAGCGGCCCCCTATCGCGACGGAGAGGGACAGGTGGTCGGCGTCGTCGGTGTCATCGGTCCCACGCGCTTGAATTACGCCCGGGTCGTACCCATGGTAGACTTCACGGCGCAAACGCTCTCCCGTTTGCTGACCAAATGATAGATTTCCGGCGGCCCAAATGCCGTCCAAATATTTGAAAAACAGGTTGATTTGAAGAGATGAGTGATACGAAGCCCGACGAGAAGAATGACGGCCTGGATGCGGCGGCGGAAGCCGAACTGGAAGGTGTGCCCGAAAGCATGAAACAGGGCGGCGAGGGCGAAAATCCGGCAGTGGAAGACGCTGCCGGTGATGACAGCCTCGAGCGGATTGCGGCGCTGGAAAACGAACTGGCGGAAACCAAACAGGCGGTGCTCTATGCGCAGGCTGAAACCCAGAATGTGCGTCGGCGTCTCGAAAAGGATGCGCAGGATGCCAAGGCCTATGCCGCCACCGGCTTCGCGCGCGATATGCTCTCCGTGATGGACAATATGCAGCGGGCGCTGGAAGCGATTCCCGACGAAGTGAAAAATGAAGAGAAATGGGGCGGCCTGATCGGCGGCATCGAAGCCACGGCCCGCGAACTGGAAAAGGTTTTCGAACAGAATGGCGTCAAGCGCGTCGCTTCGATGGGACTGCCGCTTGATCCGAACCAGCACCAGGCGATGGTCGAGATCCCGACCGAAGAGCATGAACCCGGCACCATCGTGCAGGAAATGCAGGCCGGCTATGTCATCAAGGACCGCCTCCTGCGTCCCGCCTTTGTCGGCGTCGCGAAAAAGCCGGAATAGCTCGCCTCAGGCTTTTTTGGGCGGGCGCATCATCAGGACGGGCGTGTTGTCGGCATAGGCTCGGTAGGCCGGGTCATCGCCCCATTTTTCCTCGGCATGCGCTTCCAGCTTGGGAATGCCGCTGATCTTGATCAGTAGCGTGGCGACGAAGATCGGCGAAATGATGGTGACCCATTGCCAGCCGCTCAGGATGGGCAGGGAGGCGACGGTGATGCCGGTCCAGAGCAGGATCTCGCCGAAATAATTGGGATGCCGCGACCAGGCCCAGAGGCCGGTGGCAATGAATTTGCCTTTGTTTTCCGGCTTTTTGCGAAATTCGCGTTTTTGGCGGTCGGAGACGACTTCGATGCCGAAGCCGGCCAGCCACAGCCCAATGCCGATGATGGCGAAAATATCGATCGGCAACTTGGTACCGCTGGTGATGATCGCCAGCGCGCTGGCGGCGGTGAGCAGCACCCAGAGGGCCTGCAGCGTCCAGGTGAAGAAAAAGCGCGGCGGAGAAACCTTGATCTTGTCAAACCGCTGGTCCTTGCCGTCGGCACGAATGCGCAGGAACAGGAAGGAGCCCAGCCGCAGGGCCCAGACCATGACCAGCGCGGCGATGATCAGCGCGCGGTTGTCGAGCGGCCCCGATAGCGCACAGGCGACCGCCATGATGGTGACATAGGTGATCGACCCGGTGAGATCGTAGAATTTCTCGGTCTGCCAGATATTGGCGGGAATGAACGCCAGCCAGTTGATCGCGAAGGCCAGGATACCGCAGAGCAGGAACACCGGCATGGTGCCGTACATCGCGCCATTGTCACTTCCGGCAATGGCCACACCGGCCCCGATGGCGATCGCAATGGCGAGCGGCAGCAATATTTTCAAATTCACGGCTTAAACCCCCACAACAAAGGAACAATTGGTTGTTCCGGACCCGCCCACATTGAACGTGCCGACATTTTTCGCGCCTTCCACCTGATAGTCTCCGGCGGTTCCGGTGACCTGTTTCATCGCATCGAGCATCATCCGCACCCCGGTGGCGCCAACCGGATGCCCCATGCCGATCAGGCCGCCAGACGGATTGACCGGCAAATTGCCGTCAAAGCTGATCACGCCGTTCTCAACCGCTTTCCAGGCTTCACCCGGCGCGGTAATCCCGAAATGCTCGATCGCCATATATTCGGTGACGGAAAAACAGTCATGGGTCTCGATCGCGTCGAGCTGGTCCGGTCCGCTGATCCCGGCACGGGCATAGGCGTCTGTAATCGCCTTGCGCGTCCAGGGGAGCACATAATCATCATTGGCGCTTTCCTGCAATTTCGTGCGCATCAGCATCGGTGCGGTCGTGTGGCCCCAGCCCTTGATCTGCGCAAGACTGTCCAGAGCGATGCCGTGCGTGTCCGCATATTGCTTTGCCCGAGCTTCCGAGGCGAGAAACACAACTGCGGCCCCGTCCGATACCTGGCCGCAATCCTGTTTGCGCATCCAGCCTTCGATGACCGGATTATGTTCGTCATCCTGCGTGAAGCTGTTCTCGTGAAATTCCCAGCCGCGGGTCTGGGCATTGGGATTGCGCCGGGCATTGGCAAAATTGGTTTCGGAAATCGCCATCAGATGGTCGTGGTTGAGACCATATCTGCGGTCATATTCCTCCGCCAGATCGGAGAACATCGCGGGCCAGATATAGGTGGCGTCCTGGCCTTCCTCGCCAACATAAATGGCCGCGCCGAGATTGTCCGCCGCCTGCTGGCCCGACACATTGCGCATCAGTTCCACGCCGGCAACACAGGCGAGATCATAGCGGCCGCTTTCGATATCCGCCATCGCGCCCAGGATCGCCAGCGATCCGGAAGCGCAGGCGCCCTCGTGCCGGGAGGAAGGCATGCCGGAGAAATCCTTGTGCACATGGCCGAAAAAGCCGCCCAGCATGCCCTGTCCGGTGAACAGCTCCGCAACAAAATTGCCGACATGACCGACTTCGATATCTTTCGCATCCAGCCGGGTTTTCTCCAGTCCGGTACGCACGGTTTGCGAAAACAGGTCAAACAGGTCGAGATTCTCGCGCGTCCAGTTTTGCGCAAAGTCGGTCTGATGACCCCCCAATATATAGACTTTACCCGACACGCTGTTTCTCCTTATCCTTATATACGGACCAGCCTACACAGTGGATGAAACTCTGCAAGTCTGCACCATGGGGTATCGCCGGAAAGAGACTCGCACAGCTTGCAGGGAAGGGTTAGGTTCAACGCATGAAACGCTTGTTGCTTCTCGTCTTTGTACTGCTTTTGAGCGGCGCGGTCTATTACTATCTGCTCGACGGTTCATTGCCCGATGAGAGCAATTATACTCTCGATATGGACGAAATTCGGGCCCTTGCGGAGGCTCCCGAAGACAAGTTACCGGTCGAAATCCGGACCGAGATCTTGGCGAAGACCCCGGTTCCGGTATTCGCGGTTCGGGCCGGCGCGGGATTTGGCGAAGCGCTGATGAACCGGAACATTTTCCAGATCGTGATGCCGGACGGGCATTATGCACTGGAGGCCGGAATGGATGAGCGTCTGGCCATATATTATGACCAGTCCGAAGGCTTCGACGGGCAGGTGTGGACGCGGATCCAGGATGTGATGTCATCTGCCGTCGGGATCATTGTCACGCATGAACATCCCGATCATGTCGGCGGGATTGTTCGTCATCGCAATCCTTCGGAACTGGCTGACAAGCTGATGCTGACCTCCGAACAGTTTGAGGGGATGCGGCGCTTCACCCGGACAGGCCAATTGCCGCCGGAATTTGACCGGGTGGAACCGGTGGCGCTGGAACGGATGACCCGGGTGGCACCGGGGATCGTCATGATCCGGGCGGCGGGCCATACGCCAGGAAGCGTGATATTCTTTGTCCGGTTGTCTGGCGGCATGGAGTATCTGTTCATTGGCGACATTGCCTATACGGAGCGCAATGTGACGGAAGGTGTCGACCGGACGCGGCTGGTCCGGATGCTGATGGTCGATCCGGAAGACAGGGGAGCGGTTGTCAATCAGCTCAAGGCCATTCACGAGCTGTCCAAGACGGAAAAAGACCTGCATATCGTGCCGGCGCATGCGGACGGCGTGATCAACCGGATGATTGATGATGGCGATATCCGTCTCGGCTTCTCCCTGATGCAGCCGATTGTTCCGGAAGAAAATACCGGCGCAAATTGAAGGACTTGGCCATTTTGTGATCGCTGCATCTTGTTTAAGCAATATAAAGATATATCTTAGACATAGTTTAGATATAAAGGAGATACGATGATGCGTTATGCTGGTTATTCTGATTGCGGACCTGGTTCCCGACGCGGTAAGCGTTGGGGTGCCATGGACGGAAAAAAATTTGCAAGAGCCTTTGCCGCAGCGGCATTTGAAGGGGCGAAAGCCAAGCGGCGCGCCCGGATGTTTCAGCGCGGCGAACTGAAATTGCTGGCGCTGCACCTGATCGCCGAGGAGCCGCGCCACGGCTATGACCTGATCCAGAAGATCGAGGAGCTGACTGGTGGTCACTATGCGCCGAGTCCGGGCATTGTCTATCCGACGCTGACGCTGATGGCCGACATGGACCTGATCGACGAGAAAGTCGATGAGGGCGGCAAGAAGATCTATTCGATCACCAAGGCCGGCAAGGCACTGCTCAAGGACGAGGAAAAGCATATTGCCGATATTCTGGATCGCCTCGAGGGCGTGGCGCAGATGGGGCAGGCCTCTGACGCCGCCTCGATCAAGCGGGCGACCGGGAATCTCAAAAGCGCGATCCGGATCCGCCTGGCGGATGAGGAAAAGGGATCGGACAAGATCCTCGACGTCGCAGCGATCATCGACGAGGCGGCCGGAAAGATCGAGCGCCTCAAGTAAACCGGAACCGGACAGAGGCTGGATTTAACCGTCCAGCCTTTCCAGTTTCTGGTCCGCATGTTGCGAAGGCGGAACCAGTGGCAGCCAAAGGCTGACCGCGGTTCCGCTTTGCTTTTCACTCTCGATCGTCAGCAGGCCATTCAATATGGCGGCACGTTCATACATGAACTGCAATCCCTTGCTGCCTTTCCGATTGCCTGGTTCAAAACCGGTTCCGTCATCCAGAATCGAGATCCGCAATCCCGCTTTCCGTTCAAATGTGTCAGGTTTGCAGGCAAGGGTGATGGTCGTTGCCTGGGCATGCTGGAGGATGTTGCTCAGCGCTTCCTGCAGCAAACGCAGCAAGTGCAGGCTGTGGCTGGCATCCATCCAATCGAGCGGATCGCAGTCCTCCACTTTCCAGACAATTGCAATTCCGGCTTCGGTCAGTTCCTGCTCCATCCGATGCCGGATATTGGCCAGCAAGGTAACGACATCGCCTTCCACAGGCGCGAGCGAGTCTACGGTAATTTTCAGATCACTGATCGCGCGTTGCAATGTCTTGATCGTTGGCGCCGGATCGTTGCGCTTGCGGGCCACCGCCAGCGCAGTCACAAGGCTGGAGCCAATTCCGTCGTGCATTTCGCGCATCAGTCGCTCGCGTTCGGTTTCCAGTGCCCGGTCGACTTCCATTTCCCGTTGCGCTTTCTGGGAGGCCGCCAGCGCATCGGTGGCTTCCTTGACGCTTTTCGCCAGATGGACATTGGTCTCCTCGACAAGGCTCAGTGCACTGAGGAACCGGCGAGCCAGCGACAGCATGAACACCATGAACAGGAAGAAGCCGATATAGGGCTGGAAATGGAATCCGGCTCCGGTCCACCAGTCGATATTCGGGATCCGGCCAATGTCGTGAACGCCGGTGGCGGCCGTCAGTGACAGGAGGATCAGCAACAACCAGCTTTCCGTCGATCTTGTACGCACCGCGTGGTTGAGCAGAACCACGAGAAACGTGCCGAACAGCACTACGGTCATCAGGCTGCTCGCCATGTCCGTGCGGTCGCTGAGAGTCAGCAGGAAGCGGGAAATGCTGAGCAACAGACCGATTGCGAACATGGCGAAAATCATCGTCTTTCGGTAACTCAACTTGAGGAATTCGGCACAGAATGCGAGCGAGCAAGCCACCGCGAAATAGATGGAATAATAAGTGAGCTGCTGAAACAGAAAAGGATCGAACGGGACCGTCTGCGCGAAAAAATGGTAGTTGCGGAGGAACCAGAGGAAACCGGTGAGGGAAAGCCAGAGAAGTTCCTTCTCCTGCCGCCGTCCAAGCCACATCACAAAGATCAGTGCGGAAAGCAGCAGCATCACCCAGTTCAGTGTTTTCGGGGCATCTATGCGCAGAAGATACTGGCGGTCGTAAATCGCCCCCACGCTGTTTTGCGTGCCCAGGCTGATCGTACCGAAGCCCAAAGCATGTTTGTTGCCTGATTCCACCCGCATCGCGATTTCATTCCGGCCAGGCTTGAGCAATGCCTCGGGAACGGGAATCAGATAAGGCTGGTTCCAGCCCAGCATGAGATCCTGTTCACTTGTATAGTTCCGGAAAATATTTACGCCGTTGACAAATACTGACAGTCTTTCGCGATTATCTTCGGTGAAGATCGACAAGGCCGCATCCCCAAAATCCGAACGGTCGAATCTGGTCCGAACCCATGCTGAAAGATCCCCATCCTGCTGCGCTCGTGCCTCGTCGGAAAGCCAGAGGGCAGGCAATTGGCGCGCAGTCCAGCCTGTTTCGGGAACCGTTTCACTGGTGCTCAATCTGATCTCGGCTTGAGAGAATCTCAGGATTTTTCCACCCGCGCGACTTTCGACCATTGCTGCGGGACCAGGTGATACATCTTGCGCCAAAGCCGCAAAGCCGAGTGTCATCGCACACGCCAGTACCAGCAGGCAGATGAGCCGTGCGACCAAGCTCCTAGCTCCTCAAAATACCGCGACTGGAAGCCTCGTAGACGGCCTCGGCACGCGAATTCACTTTCAGCTTGCGATAGATATGCTTCACATAGGTGGCGACCGTATGGGCGGAGATATTCATGATTTCGGCGGACTCGGAATAGGAAAACCCGCGGGACAGCAGATTGAGGGTCTCCAGTTCGCGGCTGGACAGGGCTTCAGCCAGCTGGTCAACCGGCTCTGCTTGCGGCTGCAGCTGTTTCAATACCAGTCGGGCGATGATCGGACTGATCGGAGACCCTCCGCTGCGAATTTCCCGGATCGCATCGACACAGTTTTCCAGCGGCTGGTCCTTGAGCAGATAACCGCGCGCGCCGGCACGAATGGCATTGAGGACTTTCTGATGATCGGCAAACATTGTCAGCACCATGATGTCGATATCATTCTGGCGTTCGGACGCCATGTGCACCAGATCGGTGCCATCGCCGTCCGGAAGACCAAGGTCACAGATCAGGACATCAAATCCGCCACCAGCGACGAGTTTCTGTCCCGAGGCGAAATTGGGAGCGGATCCCACCAGTTCCATGTCATCCGCTGATTCAATGGCTTTGCAGATATCCGCGAGAACAGGTGGGTCATCCTCCACAATGGCGACTTTGGAAAATCCGGGTCGCATAAAAAACCTCCCAATGACCAAATGCAAAGGATGACCGACTTCCGGATTAGTCCGTAATGCGGGCTCAGGCATATCCCATGAACTGGGGATGGCATATTGTGCGCCGTTTCTCCACTTCTCAATCAAAGGCGGCAGCCAGGGTCGGGCGATGCAGTAGGAAAACGGAAGGATTACCTATGAAAACCTGGATGAAAGTGGTGCTGGGAGGCGTGGCTGGTATTTCTGTTCTGGTCGGCATGATTTTCTGGCTGACCGGAGGTGTAACCAAGGCAGGTGATGACTTTTTCGCCGCGGTCCAGAATGACGATATCGACGCCGCCTATGCGCTGCTGTCTGACGATTTCAAGGCGGGGACAAGCAAAGAGGAGCTTGAAACCTACCTCGCCGCCAATGCCTTTGACAAGGTCAGGGAAGCATCCTGGGGCGGCCGGATGATGACCGGCGGTGTTGCGGAGCTGGAAGGCACGGTCACAACCGAAGGGGGAAGCAAAATCCCCATCAAACTGCGCCTGATCGATTCAGAGAGCGGATGGCTGATAAACGCGATTGAAAAGGAAAGCGCCGGGTTCAAAGACAGTGGAGGTGGATCGGCTGCCGTTCCACCTGTTGACAAACAGCAACAGCTATTTCGCGATACAATCACGGTCTATGCGGAATCGCTTGCCGATCGGAGCATGCAAAAATTATGGGACAACTCTTCGGGACTCTTCCGCCGACAATTCACCGTGGCGCAGCTGAATGAGGCCTATGGGAGAAATTTCAGGTTTGCCGAAGACTATGCTGAAATCAGTAAAATGACCCCGATTATTGACAATGCCGGGATTGATGACGGCGGCTTTTTTGTAATCAGGGGCCACTATCCGATTAATCCCCAGCCGCTCTATGTTCGGCAATCCTTTGCCTATGAAGGCGTTGACTGGGTGAGCAGCGGACTTGTTTTGCAGGTTGGTCAACCGCCAGAATGATGGACATGACCGATCACTCTGTCCGGGATCTCTGCAGCTAGAACATCGTAAACAGCACCACAGCCATAATCGTCCCGATCAGCGGGATAACTACGGTGAGCGCGCCAACGGCACCATAGGCATCCTTGTGGGTTTCTCCGCAGACTGCGCGGATGGTGGTCACCACATAGCCATTATGCGGCAGGCTATCGAGCGCGCCGGAGGAGATTGCCACAACGCGATGCAGTTCATCCGGCTGCGCGCCAACATCCAGATAATGCGGCGCGATCAGGGGCAGGGCGATCGACTGGCCGCCGGAAGCGGATCCAGTCAGGCCCGCAATCACGGTGACCGCTATTGCTGCGCCAATCAGCGGGCTGCCGGGGATATTCTGGACCATGACCAGCGCCTCCTGGAAGGCGGGTGACAGTTTGGCAACGGCGCCAAATCCAACCACCGCGCAGGTGTTGGTGATCGCAACGACAGCACTGGTGGCGCCGCGGGAAAAGGCATCCGGCATCGCAGCCAGCTTTTTGAATCCCACGATCAGCGCCACCAAGGCCCCGGACCCGAGCGCGGCCACCAGCGCCCATTTGTCGAGCGAGCTGGCGGGCAAGATGGCTGACAGCGGCCCCATATTCTGGGGATATTGGAAAATCAGAAACACGCCGAGCACCGCGACCAGCGGCAGCAGGCAAAGGATCGGTGCGGGCAGGGCGCCATAATCGGTATTGGTATCATCGCTTTCGCGGCCGACAAAATGCTCGCCCCTGGCTACCGCGCGCTTGACCATGGAATTGAGCCAGAAATGCCCGGATACTGCCATGAACACCGCAACGACCAGACTGACTTCCCAGCCAGCATAGGCGGTAGTTCCCAGAAACTCCATCGGGATCAGATTCTGGATCTCCGGAGATCCTGCAGTCGTCATGGTGAAAGTCACCGATCCAAAAGCCAGGGCCGCCGGAATGAACCTCCGGGGCAGATTGGCTTCGCGAAACAGGTGGACGGCGAGCGAATAGACCGAGAATGCCACGATGAAGACGCTGACCCCGCCATAGGTCAGCACCGCACAGGCCGCGACGACGGCAAGCACCGCATGTTTGATACCGATCTTCTCGACAATCCAGTGGGCGACACTGGCGGCGGCCCCGCTCGCGCTCATGATTTCGCCGAAAATCGCGCCGAGCAGGAACATGAAGAACCAGCTTTTGAAGAAGCCGACAAAGCCGTCCATATAGGCGGTAGCGAAATCCGGTGCCTCTGGCGCGGCGAGCGGTGGCAACCAGGCGATTCCGCTGGTGACGGCCACAATCGCTGCGGCTACGGGCCCGGCGATCAGGATGTTCACCCCTCTGACCGTCATGTAGATGAGTAGTGCCAGTCCGCCGATCAGTCCGATTGCGCTGAGCATAAGCGTGAAGTCCCCCGACAATTTATCCTGATGGAAGCGGCGGACCTGCCAGATGCGTCACTGCGCAGGCAAGGGATAATTTGTTGTTCTGCCTTTCAATCCTTTGGGGTCGCCAATTCTCACGTCTCAAAACGGGACGATTTCCTTAACATTTTGTTGATTTTTCCGGCCTGTGTTGGTAGTTTGTAGGCCGGGTCGAGATTTTTCTATCTCTCGAGGGGGTTTTTGTGAACAAATTGATGAAATACACGCTGGGTACGGCGATGGCATTGGCTTTGCCGATGGCTCCGGCGGCAGCTCAGGATATCGACAATACCACTGGAGGTTCATCTGGCGATGTCTTCCAATTCGGTTCAGATGATACTGCGACTTATGGCCAGCTATTCAATGCCGGTGGCAGCGCAATCAACAGCTTCTCCATGTTCTTGGGTGACCGGTTCGATGGATCCGGTGATTTGGATTTCAAGGGCTATCTGGGAACCTGGGACGGCACGAAGGTGGGGTCTGTTCTTTACTCCAGCGATGTGCGGACTCACGGCGATGGTGGTCTCACCGAATATATGTTCAACACCGGTGGTCTGGCCCTATCAGCTGGAGATACTTATGTTGCTTTTTTGAGTATTTCGGAACTTGCGCTGCAGCCCCAGAGCACATTCGATATGCCTATTGCCAATGATGGCATCGATGGTCAGTTTGTGTTCCAGAACAATGGTACAAACTTTGGCAATCTGTTGACCAACAACTGGTCACTTGGTTTCCTCCAAAATCGTGATGTCTTCTTCAAGGCGAGCTTCGGAGCGGGCGCGGTTCCCGAGCCAGCCACCTGGGCCTTCATGATCTTCGGATTTGGCGCTGTCGGCGCTGCCATGCGTCGCCGCAAGCAGAATGTGAAAGTCAGCTACGCTTGATATTCTGAACTTTATATCCTGAATAACATTTGAAACCCCGCCAGAGCGATTTGGCGGGGTTTTTCATGTCTGTTGTTGTGTGGCGAGATTGGCTGGCATCCGGGGGCCGTCTGGGCTAACGCGCCGCAATGATTCGCAAAGCGCAATCTTTGACTGGACCCGCGGCCTGGCGGCACGAGACCGGGGCGACACTTCGCCTCGCCTGGCCGCTCATCCTGTCCAACCTGACGATGGCACTGATCGGCGCCACCGATGTCCTGATGCTGGGCTGGCTGGGTGCGCGCGAACTGGCGGGTGCCACCCTGGGTTTCAATCTGGCGATGAGCTGCGCGATTTTCTGCATGGGCCTGATCACGGCTTCCGCGCCGATGATGGCCAGTGAGATTGGGCGCATGCCACATAGTGTGCGCGATGTGCGCCGGACTTTCCGGCAGGCAATCTGGACAGCGGTTTCGGTAATCGTGCCGTTCTGGTTCCTGTTGTGGAATACCGAGCAGATATTGCTCAGCTTTGGCCAGCAGCCCGATCTCGCGCATATCGCCGGCACTTATATTTCCGCCTATATGTGGTCGATATTGCCGTTTCTGGGGTTCATCATCCTGCGCAATTTTGTGTCTGCCCTGGAGCAGCCGGTCTGGGCGCTGGTGGTCAGCATCGTTGGCGTACTGGCCAACGCGCTTTTCAACTATGCCCTTATTTTCGGGAATTTCGGCTTGCCGGCTTTCGGAGTGGTCGGTGCCGGGATCGGCAGCGTGATGACCAATGTGCTGATGTTTGCCAGCATGGCGCTGGTTGTGATGCTCCACCAGCGCTTTCGGCGCTACAAGCTGTTCGGACGCTTCTGGCGCAGTGACTGGCAGCGATATCGTGCCTTGTGGAAACTGGGCCTGCCCATCGGCATAACCATGGGCCTCGAAGGATCGGTCTTTGGTATCGCAGCTCTGCTGATGGGTCTGATCAATGCCGAATCCGTGGCGGCGCACGCCATTGCCCTGCAACTGGCCTCGCTGACATTCATGGTTCCGATGGGGCTGGGGCAGGCGGCAACGGTCAGGGTCGGCATTCAATATGGTCGGCGCGATCATCCCGCCATCGCGCGCGCGGGCTGGGTCAGTTTCGTGCTGGGAACCGGCTTCATGGCCGCGATGGCGCTGGTCTTGCTGCTCGCACCCGAATTCCTGATCGGCCTGTTCATTGATGCGGATGCGCCCGGCAATGCAAAAGTCGCCACGCTGGCGGTCAGCTTTCTGGCAATTGCTGCCATTTTCCAGATTGTCGACGGGGCGCAGGTTGTTGGCGCCGGAATGTTGCGCGGCCTTCATGATACGACTGTTCCGATGATCTTCGCACTGATGGGCTACTGGTTTATCGGCATCGGCGTCGGCGCGGGTCTTGCATTCTGGCAAGGCTGGGAAGGCGTGGGTGTCTGGGTCGGGCTTGCCAGTGGGCTGGGCATTGTTGCGTTTCTTATGCTGGCCCGCTGGTCAATGCGTGCACGTTTGGGCCTGCTACCCAACCCATAGATATATACTATCTAGAAAATCAACATCATTCGATTAGATGAATGTTCTGATTCGGACTATCCCTGTTGTCAGGAGATGAAAATGAACAGTTATCTGGACAAGCTTTATCAACGTCATCGGCGGCTCAACCGGCTGATTGACAATTGCAAGGCCGCCAGTCGGCAGCAGGAAATGCAGCAGCTGAAGAAGATCCGGCTCCGGATCAAAGACGAAATTGCTGCCGCACGCATGAAATTGGAACCCGCCCGTTTATGACGGGCGATTACCCAAGCCGCCGGCATATGCAAGACCTCGGAAATTCTCCCTCCCTCTATACCCCCGAGATTGCATATGCCGGCCATTTTCCGTTCCTGGTCGGCTGGACAGGCGACTATCCGATGAGGGTCATTCCACCGCAGCAGGCCGTGGATCAAAAGTGGTCAGCCCCTGAAAATCCGGAAGCGTCAAACCGCTTTTGAGTACCATGCCCTTGCGGAGCAAAAAGATATGGCGGACGATTTCCGCCTGCTGTTCCACATTATAGTCGCCGAACTTTCGGCCGGGCTCCAGGATATAATCATATCGACAAAAGGGATGGCGCACGAGGGGCAGAAAAACACCTTGTTGATGCTGCCAGACATGGACCATTTCGTGAATGAACAGACCTTGCAGGTTCAGGTCCGCAGCGCAGTAGTCGTCGCAGAATTTTCCACCCCGAGGATGAAACCACAAATTGCCATCCGGGGCCATTGTTACGTTTTTTGGCTGAAACGGCCACCATTTCCGTTTGAAAACCCGTACCTGGCTATAGTCTATGGCATCACCAAAAACAGAGCGGCACAGATCGATTTCAGCCGATGAAAGAAGGCGTTCCGTCACGGCCACGCAGCCGGACTATTCCGCGCTGTCTGACCCGGCGGGGTCACCCATTTTTCGCACAACTGCATCAAACTGGATGCGGTCATCATTGGAAAAAATGAAGATCATCGTCAGGGACCCGCGTGATATTGATCCATTTCCAATGCCCCAGATCATCAGATGCTTGCCGCCGGGTTCAAACTTCACAGTATCTCCGGCAGGTACTGGAACCGATTTGACCGGCTGCATCACTGTAAGGCCATTTTCTTCGACCGTTTCATGCAATTCCAGCCGAACGACATCATCCGAAGTCACGCCAACAAGTTCGACATCCTCCGGACCGCCATGCACCTCAAAATATCCGGACGAAGGATTGCCGTCCACAGGGGAAAGATTGACCACGGCCTCGTCAACATAGAGCACATCACCCTGACCGCATGCGGAAAGAACCATCAACAGGGTACCACCAAAAAACAGTGACAAGAATTTCCGCATAAGACCTGTAAAACTCCTGAATTTCTGTGCCATATGGATACTATTATCAATGTAGGGCCTCACGGTCTGGCTGCCAAGTCTTGTGCAGGGAAAAATGCCACCTATATCCCATTGCGAAGCTGTAACGGTGCCGCTGTAAAAGGGCCGGGCGGCTATTTTGCTTAATATGGAAATTGAACTGAGGGAATTATGGCTAAAGTTATCGGTATTGATCTCGGCACGACGAACAGTTGCGTAGCCGTCATGGACGGCGGCAAGCCGAAGGTTATTGAAAATGCGGAAGGCGCCCGGACAACCCCGTCCGTTGTGGCGTTTACCAAGGATGGCGAGCGTCTGATTGGCCAGCCGGCGAAGCGCCAGGCGGTCACCAATCCGGAAAGCACGATCTTTGCGGTCAAGCGCCTGATCGGCCGCCGGTTCGATGACCCGATGACGAAAAAGGACATGGAGCTGGTTCCCTACGAGATCGTCAAGGGTTCCAACGGAGATGCCTGGGTGAAGGCCGGCGGTGAAGACTATTCTCCTGCCCAGATCTCGGCCTTCACGCTGCAGAAGATGAAGGAGACAGCCGAAAGCTATCTTGGTGAAACGGTCGAGCAGGCGGTCATTACCGTTCCGGCCTATTTCAACGACGCCCAGCGTCAGGCGACCAAGGATGCAGGCAAGATTGCCGGCCTCGAGGTTCTTCGCATCATCAATGAACCAACGGCCGCTGCGCTCGCCTATGGGCTGGAGAAGAATGACGGCAAGACTATCGCAGTTTACGACCTTGGTGGCGGGACGTTCGATATCTCCATTCTCGAAATCGGCGACGGTGTTTTCGAAGTGAAATCCACCAATGGTGATACCTTCCTGGGCGGCGAAGACTTTGATGCCAAAATTGTCGAATTTCTTTCCGACGATTTCAAAAAGCAGGAAAGCATTGACCTCACCAAGGACAAGCTGGCCCTCCAGCGTCTGAAGGAAGCCGCCGAAAAGGCGAAGATCGAACTGTCCTCGGCGCAGACAACCGAAGTCAACCTGCCGTTCATCACGGCCGACCAGAACGGACCAAAGCATCTGGTGAAATCGATCAGCCGGAGCGATCTGGAAAAGCTGGTTGGCGATCTCGTCAAGCGGACTCTCGACCCTTGCAAGAAAGCGCTCAAGGACGCCGGTATCAACGCTTCGGAAATTGATGACGTCGTCATGGTTGGCGGCATGACCCGCATGCCCAAGGTGCGCGAAACCGTGCAGGAGTTTTTCGGCAAGGAGCCGCATGTCGGCGTGAACCCGGACGAAGTGGTGGCCATGGGTGCCGCCATTCAGGCCGGCGTGTTGCAGGGTGACGTCAAGGATGTTCTGCTGCTCGATGTTACTCCGCTGTCGCTGGGCATCGAAACCCTCGGCGGTGTCTTTACGCGGATGATTGACCGCAACACGACCATTCCAACCAAGAAATCGCAGGTCTACTCGACCGCCGATGACAATCAGCAGGCCGTGACCATCCGGGTGTTCCAGGGCGAACGCGAAATGGCAGCGGACAACAAGATGCTGGGCCAGTTTGATCTGGTCGGCATTCCGCCGGCACCGCGCGGTGTGCCGCAGATTGACGTGACGTTTGACATTGACGCCAACGGAATCGTGAACGTTTCGGCCAAGGACAAGGGCACCGGCAAGGAACAGCAGATCAAGATCCAGGCGTCTGGCGGTCTCACCGACAATGACATCGACCAGATGGTCCAGGATGCCGAGAAATTTGCGGAAGAAGACAAGAAACGGCGGGAAGAGGCGGAAGCCAAGAACAATGCCGAAAGTCTTGTCCACACGACCGAGAAGCAGCTGGCCGAGCATGGCGACAAGATCGACGAAGAGCTGAAAGGCCAGATCGAGGCGGCGCTGACGGAAACGAAAGAAGCCATTGAAGGCGGTGATCCGGAAGCGATGAAGACGAAGTCGGAAGCGCTGGCACAGGTTTCGATGCAAATGGGTCAGAAGATCTATGAAGCCGAGCAGGCTGCGGGCGGCGATGCCGCTGACGCTGCGGCGGCTGATGCTGCCGCACAGGCGGATGACGATGTCGTCGACGCCGAATTTTCGGAAGTCAATGACTCGGATGATGCCGAGCCGGAAGACAAAGCCAAGGCCGCAGAATAATGAATCGGACGCTGCCCCCGCAAGGGCTGGCAGGGCGGGAGCGTGAATCCGGCCCAGGCCACTCTTGCCGGGGCAGCGCTTTTCCGGCTTCGGGGGAAGCAGTGTAATGGCAACCGAAATCGACTATTATGAACAGCTGCAGGTCGATCGTGGCTGTGACGGCGCGACTCTGAAATCCTCCTATCGCAAGCTGGCGATGCAATATCATCCGGACCGTAATCCCGGTGATGCCGAGGCCGAGGCGAAATTCAAGGCGATCAGCGAAGCCTATGACGTGCTCAAGGACCCGCAAAAGCGGGCCGCCTATGATCGATATGGCCATGCCGCGTTCACCAACGGCGGCGGCAACAATGCTGGCGGTGGTGGCTTTGCCGGAGCTGCTTTCAACGATATTGGCGATATTTTCGAAACGATTTTCGGTGGCGGCAATGCCGGTGGCGGATTTGGCGGACAGCAACAGCGCGGTCCGGCACGTGGTGCGGACTTGCGCTATGACATGGAAATCACGCTGGAAGAGGCGTTCCACGGGCAGCAGACGGAGATCGAGATCGACGTCTCGGTCGCTTGCGAGGCATGTGATGGCTCCGGATCAGAACCGGGTACTGGCACCAAGATCTGCCCCACCTGCCACGGACACGGCAAGGTTCGCGCACAACAGGGGTTTTTCGTTGTCGAGCGCACCTGTGCAACATGCCAGGGTCGGGGCGAGATAATCGAAAGCCCGTGTCACGTCTGTTTCGGCGAAGGCCGGGTCGACAAGCCACAGACACTGGAAGTGGAAATTCCGGCCGGAGTCGATACCGGCACGCGGATCCGCTTGAGCGGCAAGGGCGAAGCCGGCGCGCGCGGCGCTGCTCCCGGCGATTTGTATATTTTTATCCATCTCAAACGTCATCCGATCTTCGAACGCGACGGCACAACATTGTTCACCCGCGCGCCGATCAGCTTTTCCATGGCGGCGCTGGGTGGTGAAATCACCATTCCAGGACTGGATGGCACCAAGCATGACATCCGGATTCCTGCAGGCATCCAGAGCGGCAAGCAGATCCGCCAACGCGGCGCCGGCATGCCGGTGCTGCGTGGTCGTGGTCATGGCGACATGGTGGTCCAGATCGACGTGGAGACCCCGACCAGACTCACCAAGGAACAGCGCCAGATCTTGCGGCAGTTCCAGGAGACCGAGACTGGCGCGGAAAGCCCGCAATCGGACGGTTTTTTCACAAAGCTCAAAGAAGCGTGGGAAGACCTGACCGAATAGTTCGGAGACGGTCGCCTTTGCGATCTCCCGACGTAACGCGACGGAATTCTCGGCCATGGCTGCGAATTTGCAGTGCGGTTCAGCGGATGCTAAACCGCACAGGCCAATGAAAATTCCCAACCTGACAGAACGCCTGAAAGTCATAGCGATCCTGTGCGGACTATTTGTCGCGGTCCATTTCGCCAATCTGTTGTCCGGCGGCTATCTGACCAGTTACGGCATCGAACCGCGCGAGATTGACAGCATCTACACTATCTTCACCGCGCCGTGGCTGCATGGGGATTTCACGCATTTGGGAAATAACATGCTTGCGATAGTGGTGTTCAGTTTCCTGTGCTTGCTCAATGGCAGACGCTATTTTCTGTTCGCCAGTTTCCTGATCATCGCAATCACTGGCATCCTGGTATGGCTCTTTGCACGGGATGCCCTGCATATTGGCGCAAGTGGCTGGATTTTCGGGTTATGGAGCCTGATCATCGCACTGGGATGGATAGAGCGCAGTTTTCGCAACATTGTTATCGCACTTGGCGTTGTCTTTTTCTACGGTGGCATGGTGGTTGGTGTTTTGCCAACTGCCGGCTTCATTTCCTTTGAATCGCACCTGTTCGGCGCAATCGCAGGAATAATCACGGCAATTTTCCTCAAACGAAATCATAAGCTGGTGACCGAAACCACTGCGCCGCGGCCCTCGCTGGAATTTGGCAAATCTCGCCGTCCTTGGCGGTTTTCACTTCGCCGCCGCAAGCATCGTTAAACCCGTCCGGAAAATATGAGACAATGCGGGTTTCTGTGGCCTTGTCAGCCATTGTGACTCGCTGACCCAAATCTGAGATCATGGGAACGGCGAATTGCCAATTTTTGCCTGTGCGCCGACATCGAGTCAATTGGCGCCGATTGCAATTTTGACCAATTACAAGCTGTTCGCCAATTGCCATAGTCCGCTGAACAATGAGCCCAGAACGAAAATATAGATGGGAGGCATGCTGAGATAGATCCAGAGGAGGCGTTTTTCCGGCGCTCTGTGGTATCCCAATGCATATCCGACACGCATAATCGGCCAGATCAATCCGATGGCTGCGGCCCAATGTGGGCTCACGCTATAGGCAAACAGCCATAGTCCCGGCAGAAACAGGACGAGATGTTCAAGGGTATTGTGATGCGCGCGCACATAACGTTCATATTCGGGCGGGCCGCTATGCGAAGGGGCCTCAATCTTGAATCTTCCGCGCGCCAGACCTGCCATCAGCAAGGTAAAATAGTAGGACAGCAGAGCAAGTGCGCTGACGATGACTATATAGTTATAGGGATCCATGATGCTGCAATTCCTGTACCAGGGCGGTGAATTTCATCGTCCCGATCTGGGTTCGAATTCAATGTGAAGCTCTTTGAGTGAGCGCAGCAGAAAGTGCGGATGATATGCGAAATCATTCTTGCCTTCCGCAAACCACATATCTTCAAATCGATCAACGATTGCAGTGAATCCCCAGACAAGCTCTCGTCTCGCCAAAGGTGCACCAAGACAGTGATGGGTGCCGGAGCCAAAGCCCATATGGGCACCGGCTTTCTTGCGCTCGAGGTCGATCTTTTCCGGACAGTCAAAAAAGCGTTCGTCGCGATTGGCCGCCGCATATCTGACATTGATGACGGAGCCTGCGGGAATAGCAATCCCCGCGATCTCGGTATCCTCCAGAACAAAGCGCATCAGGCTCTGCACGGGTGATTCCAGCCGCACCACTTCCTCAACGAAGGTTCTCATATACTTCTCGGGATCCGACTTTAGTTTTTGCCAGACATCCTTGTTCTCGATCAGCAATTTCATGCCGGCGGCCAACGCGTTGGTCGTTGTTTCGCTGCCGCCGACAAAGGTGTCAGCCATCATTTCGGCGTGCAGTTCATTATCGTTGAGAGGTCGACCCCAACCCTCGATAACCGTGTTGACCAGCACACTTATCAATGACTCGTCCGGATTTTCTCGCAAACGTTCGAAGATCGGCTGAAAATAATGCTGTGCCTCAATTTCCCGGTCGACCATCTCCAGGTGGCGATCTTCGGGAAGCATCATCGAAATCCGCTGGAAAAAAGCGTCGGTCCAGCGCTTGATCTTCCACATATCCTCCCGCTTCGCACCCATTTGTTCGCCAATAATGAAAAGTGGCAGTGGAATTGCGAACTGCTTCACCCATTCGCAATGGCCATCGTCGACAAAGCTGTCGATCAATTCATAGGCGAGGTTTTCGACCAGCGGATCAATCTGCTTGATCCGGCTCGGCTTGAAGGCCTCGTTGAACATGGCACGCATCTGCTTGTGGTTGGGATCATCCCGGCCTGCCAGGGTTGGTGCAGGCAGCCATCCCTTTTCCTCAAACCGCGCGACTACCTTGCGACCGCGTTCCATATCTGCCGGAGAGGCACGGCTGCTCATGTCAGGCGCAGCGCTGGGGAAACGCGCCGGATTGGTCAATACCTCACGGACGTCATCATAGCGGGTGACAACAAACATATTGTCGGTCCCCGGCTGCTTGTAGACCGGCGCCTCATTGCGCAACGTCTTGTAAGCTTCATAGGGACATTGCTGCGTGTCACTGTCGAACAGGTTTACATCCGGATCTAATTTTGTGGCCATGATCTTTCCTCAACGTACGTGAATGGCTTCTTCGCCCCAGGGCGCAATGCTCTGGCTGGTGTCCTGAAATGCGGCGGGCAATTCCTCGACCATCTTCCAAGTCGCAGCCAGCCGTCCGAAGCCGACAAAAAATGCAACGGTCATGCCCAGTTCCACAATCTGCGCTTCGCTGAAATGTTCCCGCAACTGATCGTGAATCCTGTCATCAATGGCGAGATGGTCTGTTGCGAAGAGCTCGCCATAGCGGATCGCAATTTTTTCCGCATCAGACAGGTTTTCGGACTCGGCAGGTTTTTCCAGCGAACAGACCAGGTCTTCGTCGAGGCCGTCATCCAGAGCATCGCGATACCGGATCGCCATGCAGGACCGGCACTGATTGAAAAATGCAATACGCAACCGGACAAGTTCAACCATCCGGTCAGGCAGGGAGCGATTCATTTTCAGCGCGCCACCGAATCCCATCAAGCCCAATGCCTGCTCCGGGCAATGCGCAAAGAATCGGGTCAGCCCCTGTTCCAGCTCTGTCGCCTCTTCCGGTTTGACTGCCGCGACAATGCGCGGATCCCACTGCTCGGGTGGAAGTTTTTCTATCCGGCTCATCAACGCCTCTCCTTTCCTCTCCAATTTGCCAATGGATTCTGAACGCAGAATGCTCTTTTGAAGAGGTGACACAACTGGCGAAATGAACAGACCAGACAGGAGAAGAGCGTGGGCACCACAGAAGCATCGCCAATGCAATGCCCGCGAACGGCTGATGAGGTTGACCTGTTCGGTCCCGGGGCTCCGGAGCAATGGTATGCAGCTTATGATCTCCTGCACGAACAGGCGCCGGTCCTGAAGATACCGGGCGAGGGACTGACCCCCGACCGGGACGCCTATATACTGACCAAATACGAAGATATTTCGCTTGTCGTGAAGGACTGGGATCGCTTTCCCCCGACCCTGGCATTGCTCGTCAGGCAAATCGAGGAGGAAGGAAAACTGCCTCAGGAAATGCCGGGTCTGGACGCCATGATCATTTCGATCTGTTCGCTCCGGCCCACGCCCGAGCTGTGGCGGGCCCACCGGCAGGAATTGACCGATCCCTGGGTCGGTCCCGGCGCGAAACGTCATCGTGAAATGATCACAGGTCATGTCGACCATCTGATTGATCACTGGATTGATGATGGCGAAGTGGATTTTGTCAAACAATTTGCCCGTTCGTTGCCGCAACGGACCATGGCCTCCGTGCTGGGATTTCCGATGGAGGATACACCGCAACTGGAGGAGTGGGGCAATGCGCAGGTCCTGGCTTACGTCCACGGATGCGGGCACAATAACAGGCTGACCGAAGAACAGATGAACGAAAAAAGCCGGTTGCTTGAAGGTTTCGGTGAATATGTGCGCGAAAAGACCAGAGAAAAGCGCGCCGATCCACAAGACGACATGGTCTCGTTCCTTACGCAGGTTCACTATAGGGCGCTTGATCGGAAACTGACCGATGACGAGATTAATGGCGTGGTGTACGCCATGTTGATAGGCGGTCTCGAAACCACGCAATATGCGCTCGCCGAACAGGCCCAGTTGATTTGTGAAAGCCCCGAACTATTCCGAAACCTGAAACAGGACCGCCGTCTTTTGAGAACGTTTATCGAGGAAGGAATGCGGTTGCGCTCCCCGACACAGGGCCTTTCGACCCGGATTACCAGTCAGGATGAGGTGTTTCAGGGAGTGAACGTACCGGCGGGTTCAACGCTGCACCTTCGCTGGGCCGCCGCGAATATTGACCCGGACGAATTTGAGGATCCGAAGAGCCTGAAACTGGATCGCAAGGCCGCAACCCGACACCTGGCCTTTTCTGCCGGACCGCGGGTGTGTCCGGGCGCCGGATTGTCGCGGCTGGAACAGACAATTGCCTGGAACCGGCTGCTCGATAGACTCGATGACATCGCCTATGGCGAGGACAATGATTTCCTGCATCAGCCCGGCATCATGCTGGGCACGCTGAAACTCAATCTGAGATTTTCCAAAGCCTAGGGAGAATGGCATGACCACTTTACTCGCGCATATCTGGATCAAGCCCGACAAGCTGGACAAGTTCGAAGCGATTACCGCCGATATGGTCAAGCAGACACTGGAAACCGAAACGGGTGTCGCACGCTACGAATATTGGAAAGGCCAGGAAGAGAATTTCTTCTATTGCCTTTTGTCGTTCCAGGACAAGTGGGCCTTTTACCGCCATCAGATGTCCGATCATCATGAAGGGCATGATTTTGCCGACGTCATCGCCGATATCCGGTTGGAATATGTCGACCCGGTCGAGGGGGCCGGTGGCGGGCTCACCCAAACAATGGATCCTGCGCTGACCGATGACATGGAAGAGAATATGAAAATAGCGCAGGAACGATATCCCGTTGAAATCGCCAGCTGGTGGTCGGGCAGGAGATAGCGAATGTCGAACCTGACAGCAGTCATCACCGGCGGTGCCGTCGGAATCGGACAGGCCGTGGCGAAAGCTGTCGGTGAACGTGGCGGCCGGGTGTACAATATCGATCATGATGTCCTCGGCAATGCCGATACCGACAAGCTGGTGACGGATGCCGGAGGACAGTGCACCAGCATTGCCATCAACGCCGGCAACCCCGACGAAGTCAGGACAGCATTCGACAGGATTGGCGAGGAAACAGATCATATCGATCTGCTCCTGAACAACAGCGCCGTGTGGAACGACAGCTCGCTCACTTCCGGTGACTATCAAAGCCAGGTCACGGCATTCCGGACAGCGATCGATTCCTGCCTGAACGCGGCCTTTTTCTGCACGCTGGCCGCCGTCCCGATGCTCCGGACAGCAGAAAATCCCGTCATCATCAACATGAACACCGAGCATATGGATGAAGATCACTACCTGTCCTACATCGTCGGTTCCACCGGCTATGACTGCGCCAAATTCGGGTTGTGGCGATTGACACAAACCTGGGCGGCTGAGCTGAAAGATCTGAGCATTCGGGTGAACGAACTGTGCTTCGGCGCTGTGGACACTCCCATGCTGCGTGCGGTGTCGCCGGAAAAAGCCGATGCCGGAATGAAACCGGAGGATCTTGCCGCAGCGGTGTTCCACATCGTTGACCAGGGTCCGCATGGCGAAACTGGACAGTCGCATTTTTTCGGGTTCAGCGGCATGCCGCGCGATCAAAGCCTCAAACAGATCGCCATGCTCCAACGCAGCTGATGCTCGGCTGACGGACTTCCCAATGCCGCAGCGGATATTGTGTCCGAAACGGTCATGCAGCAAACGGATTGTGGCTTTTGTCCGCTTGATCCTGAAAGCGGACGTTCAACGAGACCAGTGCATAGGTCCGCATATGGAAGAGAAAGCGGACTTGGCCAGCTCACCTGACTTTGCTGCTTATCCCACCATTCGTTTCAATGCGGCCGTGTGTCGGTCGATGAAGTGGTGTTTCAAGGCGCCGAGAATATGGGCTCCGAGAATAATGTAAAGCACATAGGGGAGCAGATATTTATGGAACGTACCCCAGATTATGTAGGCATCGCTCTTGTCCCAAAGCGGATCAAGTTCCAACCCGAAGAAATAGGTAGGAAAGCCGTGATAGCTGGTCATCATATAGCCGGTGACCGGCATCGCGAGCAGCATGACATAGAGAATGATATGAACCCGGTGCGCCCATCTGCGCTCCCCCGGCTTGAGCGAGGAATCAAGTTGCGGGCGCTTTGATTTGCGGTTCCAGAACAGGCGCACGAACAGCAGGATGAAGACCAGTACACCGATCGACTTGTGGATCACGTAATAGTAATTTCGGAACCACGCCTCCTCCGGAATCATCGAGGCGAACATGCCAATCGGGAACAACGAGAGGAACAGGATCGCCGTGGTCCAGTGGAGCATGCGTGAAGCAAAGCCGTAACGCCCCTCCTCGTTCCCAATTGGCAGATCCAGCTCCGCCGTGTCGCCGAGCTGTTGGAATGCCGCCCATGACAGCAACAGGCCTGCGATCAGAGCAACTCCGGCCTGGATCCACATCAGCGCAGGTTTTGCAGAGTCCATCGGCGTCTGGTTGGGCTTGGGGTCCTCCAGCACGCCGGTGCCAAGCACTCCGAGGAACCAAATAATGACGGCAAAGCATCCGAGCGCCGCGAGCACGGTGCCAAAGACGCGCACCTTGGGCGCACGCGTGTTCATCAGCCAAGCGGTAAGCACTGACGCGACCACAATTGCGATCCCGATCCATGCGTCGATATTTGCTGGAGCTCCGTTTTCAGTGAGCATATTCGCCTCCCCGGTTTCGTTTTGAATGCAATGACTGGATCAATCGATCTGCGTCACCATGCGTTCGCGTGCCTTGCGCACCTTCGCCATCGGCAGCAGCCAATCACCGGTTGGATCGCGATAACCCAGTGGCAGCAACACGACCGAGCGCAATCCCTTCTCCCCAAGCCCCAGAATGGCGTCAACTGCAGGCGGATCAAATCCTTCCATCGGAGTGCTGTCGACTCCCTGTTCAGCCGCTGCGACCAGACCAATGCCCAGCGCGATATAGGCTTGGCGGGCGGCATGAGCGTAGTTCACTTCTGCCTGACGCGGGACATAATTGGCTTTGAGATTGCCGTAATATTGATGGATCAACGGGATCTCCCCGCGCGCATCAATGTTGAGTTGGGTCACTTCATCGATGCGGTCTTCGGTGTAATTGTCCCACGCAGCAAACACGAGCAGGTGCGAACAATCAGTGACCGGTGACTGGTCATTGGCCGCCGCGCGGATCTGTGCAAGCAAATCGGGATTGGTCACCAGGATCAGTTCGAAGGGCTGGGTGCCGCTGGAAGTCGGTGCCATACGGATCGCTTCGACAATTGCATCGACCTTGTGCTGTGGCACCTCTTTCGCAGGATCCATTTTTTTGGTCGCATAGCGCCAGTTCAACAGTTCGAGCAGCGTCTTGTCATTCATTCTTACTTACCCCCATTGTCTCCGCGGAGAATCCACGGTATTGATTTGTGACTGAATAATTATTCGGAACCGGATCGATTGACAAGAAGGCACATTTTTGAGCCTCGGTCACAAAAGGGGAACCACCATGTCCAAGTGCAAACCATCCGCCCAGGCTATGACCCATGGGTCCACCCAATGCCCCGATTGTCAGAGGATCAATGAGGTTCTGACCCGCGTTGGCGATCGCTGGAGCGTGCTGGTGATTATCTCGCTCGCACAATATGGCACTTTGCGGTTCAACGAGCTGAAACGGAATCTCGGGATCTCGCAGCGCATGCTCAGCCTCACGCTGCGCGAATTGGTCCGCGACGGCCTGGTGCATCGCACACAATATCCCACGATCCCGCCCAAAGTGGAGTACACACTCACCGAAATGGGCAAGAGTTTTCGCGAGCCGGTAAATGCACTGGGCGTGTGGGCGCTCGAAAACCTCAGCCATATTGACGCTGCGCGAGCCAGCTATGATGTCAACAAAGCCGGATAATGCTCGGAAACGGAGCGTAAACTGGGTCGATAACGGGCAGACAGATTGCTATATACCAACGTCCGTTATTGCGCCCTGGGCCATCACTAGCGCTTATGGCCGGAACATCCCGAAAGCGGACACTGACCAATGTTGAACCAGATGATCGCCTGTATCGGTTCCCTATCTCGCAGACGATGGTGCCCGAAAGTGGAGAGACCATAGATTTAGCAATCCAGAAGACCTGTAGATCAGCGTCGCCGCCTTATTGTGCATTCAATATCAGCCATGAATCGACGCTCGCTGACCGACCTTCCATCATGCAAAAATCGGTTCAGCCAGAGAGCCGTCGGCGCTGTAATAATTGCAGTGAAAACCGCTCGGGATGCGATAGGGGATGATGACCCTCGCTATCGGGCCTGCCGCAACGTCCTGTGCCTGAAAGATTGCCAGTTCAGTGGTGTGGGAATCGGCGGGATGGATCAAGCTCATCGCATAGCCGTCGGCTTCCTCGGTTGATCCGGTTTTTGGCGCGAAGACCAATTCTCCGCAGCCCGCGCCATTGCCAAAGTGGTAAATATCCTCTTTGCCGGACTTCGTATCGAAGTGGATCACTCCATCCATTCCATCCACGCGTCCATCGACCGAATTGAGATTGAGGTTGGCGTAGCCGTGGCGTGTCTTGCGCGTCATCATCCGGTCATCCGGGCGCGGGAACTGGATGTCGCGATCGTTGAGGGTTTCTTCTTTGATGTCATTGGTCTCGCCGGTTAGATCAATCGTCCAGCGCCGCAATTCCAATGCCGTGTCGCCATGTGTGCTTTGCGAGCCATCATCGTTCGGGAAAAGTGCAGTGCCATTGGCGGCTGCGACATCTGCGATCAACTTGCCATCTTCTTCCCAGGCGTTGAGCTCATGGAACATGTGCCGGCCCGGCATTTCCAGCCAGCGAATATCGCTGGCGCTTCCATGCCTCGGGAACAGGGCAAAGCGCGAATTCCGCCCCTTGACCCATGCCTGCATCGGGCCGCCCTTCATCGCGCGATCAAGGCTGACCTCAAGCGGGTTGAACGGCACCAGGACCCAGTTTTCAGTAACGAGCGCGGTGTGAACCATGCTCATATATGGCGCTTCAAAAGAGAATTGATTTGTGATCTGGCCGTTTTTGTCGATCACTTCATAGCGGATTTCCGGCTTGCCCTGCGGTCCGTTGATCATCCAGCCATAGCTCATCATCTCGCCGGTGGTGAGATCGACGGTGGGATGCGCAGAAAATGGTCCGGTGATCGTCCCGCCATAGTCCAGATAATCACGCGTTTCGAGGCTGCGCGGATCCATTTCGATAGCGGGGCACCCCTCCATAACGGCCATCAATTTGCCATTGTGGAGAATGATATTCGTATTGCCGGTATTGTACCGGACACCCTGCACGCTCGGATCACTGGTTGCGGGATCGCCAAAGACACCGAACAAGCGCCTGCCTGCTGCCAGTTCCGCATCAAATTTTTCCGTGCGCACCCATTTGTTGCGCATCGACACACGGCCATCCTCGAAGAAAAAGCCGTAAACCATCCCGTCCCCGTCAAACCAGTGATAGCCTTCTGGCGGGTCGTAGAGCGGCTCTGATCCTGTGCGATAGAATACCCCGTGCAGATCCTCTGGCAGTTCGCCTTCGACAATCAGATCGGGTGCGTGCGCTTCGAACCGCATCGGCTGATGGTGGCCTGTGAGATAGGGGTGATCGGAAAAAGGTTGTGCCATGATATCGTTCTCCGTTTTGGTAATCGTGCTGATGTGAACTTGGGATTGATCAGGAAATGCCGCCCATCAAAGCGTATTTCAGTTCCATATATTCATCGAGCCCGTGCTTTGAGCCCTCTCGCCCAAGCCCGGATTGTTTGATCCCGCCAAAAGGCGCGACTTCAGATGAGACGATGCCATCATTGATGCCAATCATGCCGTATTCGAGCGCTTCCATTACCCGCCATACGCGCCCCAGATCGCGGGCGTAAAAATAGGCGGCCAGGCCAAATGGCGTGTCATTGGCGATGCGAATGGCCTCTGTCTCATCGGCAAAGGTCATGATTGGAGCAACCGGGCCAAATATCTCTGCATTCACAATGTCCATATCCCGCGTGACACCGGTCAAGACGGTTGGCTCATAGAAATTACCGCCCCTGTCGCACGACTTGCCGCCGAGGCGCGCAACGGCACCCCCAGCGATTGCGCTTTCGACCAGGGCGCTGACCTTCGAATGGCCTGCATCGTTTATCAACGGACCGATCTCGGCCCCTTGTTCCAGACCCGGCGCTACCTTCAGTCCATCCATTCTGGCGACAAGCTTCTCGGTAAATTCCCCTGCCACGCTCTCCTGGACGACAAAGCGGTTCGCGCATACACAGGTCTGGCCAGCATTTCGGAATTTGGAGGCGATTGATCCTTCGACAGCGGCATCAATATCTGCATCGTCAAATACGATGAAGGGCGCGTTTCCGCCCAGTTCGAGACTCACTTTGGTGACATTTTCCGCCGCCTGCCGCATCAGGATTTTCCCGACCGGCGTGGAACCGGTAAAGCTCAATTTGCGGATCCGTTCATCGCTGCAAAAAAGTTCACCCACGGGCGCAGGATCAAGGACCGGAGTGACTTTGAAAACCTCTTTGGGCACGCCCGCTTCCATCGCCAGTTTTTCCAGCGCGAGCGCGGAAAGCGGAGTAGCCTCCGCTGGTTTCAATATGATGGAACAGCCTGCCGCGAGGGCCGGTGCGACTTTCCGCGTCACCATCGCGACAGGAAAGTTCCAGGGCGTTATTGCCGCACAGGTTCCGACCGGTTGCTTTATGGTAAGGACCCGTTTGCCTGCAGCAAAGCTGGGAATGGTTTCGCCATAAGCGCGTTTCCCTTCTTCGGCGAACCATTCAATGAAGGCGGCTCCATAGCCTATTTCCACCATCGATTCCGCCAACGGCTTGCCGCATTCCGCGGTGACCAGAAGTGCCAGCTCCGATTGGTGGGCCATAACCAGATTGAACCATTTCGTTAAAATGGATCCACGCTCTTTCGCGGTCCGCGCCGCCCAAGCATGTCTGGCGTCATCCGCGCCACCGATTATCCGGGAAATCTCATCGAGGCCATAGGCGCGCACTCGGGCAATGATTTCTCCCGTCGACGGATCGTCAACCGACAGATCTCCGTTGGCCACGTCCATAGCGCCAACCAGATTTTGGATCGCAATTTCAACCGCATCATCTGTCATGAAGACTTGAAGTTCGCAAAAAACTCTTTTTGGAGCGCATTTTGCCCATTGTCGGAATTCTCGCTGTCTTGAGCTGTCGCGGAGGGCGACTGCGTACCCAATGTACCCAGGTCCGTATTGGGTTCGCTGTTCAGGAAGAGAGAGATCATGGCGTCCGTGAACTTCTCGATCTGCTCTTCTTCGAAGACATCAATTCCGAATGTTGCCTTGATATGGGGCGCCAAAAGAAAGATCGAGTTGGATGCGTGCGTCACGATGAAGTGCAGGTGAATGGCAGAGACATCCGAAGAATAGACACCTTCGTCCTGCGCCAGCGAGACCCACTCCATCGACTTTTTTGAGAAGAGAGCAAATTTCCGCTCGTTCATCCAATCGAGCATCTCGCCACCGTGGATGGTTTCAAACATGGAGATGCGATGCAGCTCGGGATAGCGCGCGCAAAATCGCACGTAATTTCGGGTCGTACTCTTCACCCTGTCATAGGGTGCCATATCCCGCCACTTGTCTGAATCGACCAAAATGGCTTCGATCAATTTATTCTGCAGATGCGTAAAAACAGCCTGCCAAAGCTGTTTCTTTGACCCGTAATGATAGGTTACGCTTGCGATATTGGTGCCAGCCAGATCAACGATTTGACGTATGGAACCGCCAGCATATCCATGGTTGCTAAACACCTTGATACCAGCTTGCAGTAATTTTGACTTTGTCGTGTATTCCATTTTTGTTTGCATCAGGTCTCACTTCTGGATTCTGTAAGAAAGGGCGGTGGCGATGATTACAGGACATGGGTCTTGTCCCCGGTCTTGTCCCCACTTCCGACCACATTACAATGCCACGACTGTTGATCCCAAGACAACCTCCTCATTGCAACAGGGAGAAAAGGTGGGTGCCAAGTCAGTTTCCAGCACCCACCCAAGGAATTAGTCGGAAGAGAACCCAACTAAAACTTAAAGCCAATCTCGACAAATACTTGCCGGCCGCGGTTCAGAGTCACCAACCGGTCATCAGTTCCGGGCGCGCCAAATGGCGGGGGAGCAGAGGTGTTGATGAAAATCTCGTCCGTGAGATTGGTCCCGATCAAAGACAGCGTCCATTTCCCGTCCGGATCACCGATCGATATCGAACCGTCGATGGTGAAGAACCCGTCTTGGACGATGTCACCGATATTCGTTGCCAGATCAAGTTCGGTTGGACTGGTGGTCGTCGTGAAATACTCGTCGGTGTAGCTGATCACGGAGTTGAGCCCAAGCTCCAGCGAATCGCCAAGGGGAATATCCCAATCGATGGCAACATTGCCGGACCATTCCGGTGCTCGAGCCGCCGCGCGGCCATCCAGATCCAAACCATTCACCGACACAAAGGTGTCGCTGAAGGCGGCATCCAGATAAGAGAGGGCACCGCTGAGGGTAAGTCCATCGACGGGCGTGGACCAACGCCAATCGACGTCGATACCTTGGGTTGTGGTTTCACCAGCGTTGAATGTCGAGAAGTTGAAGATATTGACGTCAAAATTCTGAATTTGTTGATCAGAAAACACATAGTAAAATGCGGTTGCGTTGAGGGTCAAAGATCCGTTGGCCAATTGCGAACGCACCCCGATTTCACCACCAGTTGAAGTCTCTGAATCGAACCGAAGGGAATCCGCAGCCGCCTCGGCAACTGCCGGATCGGGATCGTTCAGCAACAGCACCGCGCCTGTTGGCAAGGTGTTGTTGTCCACACCACCGGACTTGAACCCCGTCTTGAACGCCGCATAGATATTTAGATCGTCGGTTGGCGAGTATTTCAACACCACCTCGGGAGAGAAATTGCTGTCACTGAATCTGATCGGGCCTGCAAAAAAGCCTGACGGGACCGCGCCCAGCGGACCAGAGATAAACGAATGAACAAACGGAAAGGCAATCGTTGTGCTCTTTTGTTCATCGGTCCAGCGAACACCGCCGGACAGGTTGATGGTGTCGGTCAGGTCGAGCGATCCACTCGCATAGAAGGAGATGGCTTCTGCTGAGAGGGGGCGATCCGCCAACCAGTCAAAGGTGAATCCGGTGACCGCGTCCGGCCCCAATACAGCGGAAGGAAGGAAGGCGTTCTGGGCGGTCAGCAGTCCGCTGTCTCGGCTTTCCCAGAAACCGCCCAGTTGAAAGTTGAACGGTCCGTCAAAATCACTCGAGAGTCGAAATTCCTGGGTATACTGCTCCAAAGTGTTTTCAAAAGGTGCGGCAAAGCCGGCGGCAGTTCCATCAGCGTTCTGTCCTGTTGTGTTGAACGTGTCGTTGTAGAGATTATCCAGCTCAACATATCCCGAAAGCAATGTCAGAGTCAGGCTTTCGGTCAGTGCGATATTGGCCTCTAAACTGGTCATAAACAGATCGGTGTCATTGAACGCTTGGGTAATATCGCGCCCACCTATGTCCAGACCCGTGGGCACAACATTGATATTCGCCAGTCCATCAGGCCCGGGGAACAGATTGTCTGAAATATTACAGTTATGGGTGGACGCAAATGACAGGCCAAACACCGCCAGGAATGACGGCTCTGGCTGCCCATTGCCGCCACAAAACATGTCAGTGAAGCCGTTCAACGTCTCCGAACGCTGCCTGTTGTAATTCAGTTTAAGGGTTGCATCAAAGCTGTCCGAAGGCTCCCAAGCCAGCGTCAGACGGCCGATAAAATTGGTCAAACCCTTGTCGCGATCCACCGCGGGTACATTGTCCTGCAACTCCACGAACTTCTCAATGTCTTGATATTCGGCAGCAACGCGGATGCCCAGCGTATCGGTTATCGGCCCGGAGACAAAACCGCCTACGGTATATCCCTCTTCTTCGAATTCATAGGAGACGGTTCCGGATACTTCCCAGTCTGGCGTCGGGTTCGCGCTGCGCAATGTCAAAACACCCGCTGAAGTCGACTTGCCGAAGAATAGCGGTTGAGGCCCCTTCAAGACTTCCACCTGCTCCAGATCGAAAAAGGCTGATTGCAAGATCCGTTGCGTGCTCACGGCAATACCATCGATATTGATCGCTACGGCGGAATCAAACGCGTTCGAAATGTTGGAAGAGTTGATACCGCGGATACCAATCTGCGCACCGGCGCCCGAACCGCCCACCTGGACTGAAAGAGCGGGTACGCGGCTAACCAGATCAGCGGCTTCATCAATGCGGAAGTCATCAAGCGTGTCACCGCTGACAACGGCAACCGCGACAGGAACATCCTGCAGGGTTTCTTCCTGTTTTCGCGCCGTCACAACGATGAGGTTGTTGTTGGACTCATTTTCCTGCGCAGACTCATCCTCAACCTGAGCGATGGCCGGGTTGGCCATGCCTATTGCCAGAGTTGTAGAAATAGCAACGCTTGCCGTCCGCAGGCACAATCTCTTCTTGAATGACATCTTGTCCTCCCCTCCACGTCGATGCTTTTTTGCACCTGTTGCGTGATTTAAACCGGCGATCATCAAATGCTGGATTTCGCCGCAATCCTGAACATGAGGCTAGTTATCCAGTTTTCAAAAGATACTCTCAGAATTGTTATGATCGTTTGAATTGATAATATGGCATGCAGGATGAAGTGAACTGCCACGGTGAATGGCAGGCCAATTCAGTGCGAGAGAGGAGCAATATTTTGACCAAAGAACATCCTGATGCACCTTTTTGGATGGCTGGAAACTTTGCGCCGGTCGAAGAAACTGTCGAGACAGTAAATCTGAAGGTAACCGGCGAAATCCCAAAAGAGCTGAACGGAACATATTTGCGTAACGGGCCAAATCCGCGTGCGCACCCAAGCGCTGACTGGTTCCTGGGCGAGGGGATGATCCACGGCGTCAAAATCGGTGACGGCAAAGCTCATTGGTATCGCAATCGCTATGTCCAAACACCCCTTTTGGATTTCGAACAGATCACCAATGAGAACAGAATGGTAAGAGGAAACTCCCTCGCAAACACCCATATCGTGGCACATGCGGACAAGATACTGGCGCTGCAAGAAACGCAGATTCCCATTGAAATGTCTGATGATCTGGAAACCGTCGGTCCATATGATTTCGACGGAAAGTTGGCCGGCAATATGACCGCTCACCCCAAAATCTGCCCCAAAACCGGAGAAATGCTGTTCTTTGGTTACGGGATAATGCCCCCGTTTTTGACCTATTACCGCGTCTCGCCCAGCGGTGAGTTGGTCCAGTCCGAAATCATTGACGTTAAAGCAGCGACGATGGTTCATGACTTCGCGATCACGGAAAATTTCGTGCTGTTTATGGACCTTCCCATGCTTTGGGACTTGGAGAAACTGGGCAAACCGGGAATCCCGATCAGCTATGATGAAAGCTATGGTGCGCGGCTCGGCGTCATGCCGCGAACCGGCAAAAGCCAGGATGTAAAATGGTTCGAGATTGATCCTTGCTATGTCTACCACACGATGAATGCCCATGAGCGGGGCTCGCGGGTTGTGTTTCACGCGCCGCGAATGGTTGGCTACACCTCGGTAGGGATGAAAAATCCACCGGTACCCAAGCTTCATCGGTGGACAATCGACCTTGATCAAAGCTCGGTCACAGAAGAGCAACTGGATGACCTGGGTGTGGACTTTCCGGTGACTTCACCGCAGCTGGTTGGCCGTCCACACACATATGGATATGCTGCAGAGTTTGATACTGGCGGCGCGCCCAATATCCTCGGTTTTCACAAATATGACATGGAGACAGGTGCGCGCACATGCCATCGTCTCAAAGATGGGCGGTTTGGAAGCGAGGCCATCTTCGTCCCTGCCGACAATCCAGTCAGCGAGGATGATGGATATTTGATGGCCTTTGTGTTTGATCCCACCGAACATCTGAGCGAATTGGTCATCCTCAACGCGGCGGAAATGTCTGATGAACCAATCGCGCGCATACATTTGCAGGCGCGTGTACCTGCCGGTTTTCATGGCAGTTGGATTGGCGACTAGATTGTAGATGGCAATTTTCAGATAGCGGCGCGTGACAGTTGGAGTTGAGGACTTTTACTGGCCAGTTTCGCGGCACATGCCTGGCTGTCGGGCATGCTCTGATCTTGATTTCCAAGCGCCATCATGACTGGACAGGAGGCGTGTGGAGAAAGACGGATCACCGGTTGCCTGATCTCCTCTTTTGCCGCCAAGTCGACCCGCCAATTGCTTATGACCAGCATATCGAATATCGTCTCGCCAGATGGCAGTTGCACCGCATCTTCACATTCACGGCACGATCATCTCGACCTACACGCGCATCGTGCAGACGGTGGCGGAGGAGGCGGGGGTCAGATGGGATATTACGCCGACACCTGCGCAATCGCCGGAAAACAAGCGCCGTCACCCTTTCCGGAAAGTGCCAACGGTTGAAATTGACGGGCTCCACCTGTTCGAAAGCGTGGCGATCGCGCAATATATCGACAATGCGCATAATGGCGGTGCGCTTCAGCCCGCTGATGCGAAAGTCCGTGCGGAAATGGATCGCTGGATCGCGGTAGCCAATAATTATCTCTTCCCCGCGTTCGAACATGGTCTGGTTATGCCCTATCTTGCGCATCACCATCTCGGCATGCCGCTGCGCTCGGACATTATCGAGGCCGCCTTGCCGGAAATCACCCATCATCTTGGGGTGGTATGCGAGCGGATTGAACAGTCCCCGCATTTCGCCGGCCCGGATTTCACATTGGCGGATATCTTTGTCTATTGCGTCACCCGACCGGTGCAACTGACGCCCGAAGGGACCGAATTGATCGGTCAGCTATTGCCATTGCGCCACTGGTTGAACCGTATCGGTAAACGGGATAGCCTGGTCGCGACACGCTGGCCGGCAGAGAAATGATTGTCCTACGTTGCCGGACTGTCTTATGATGTTGCTCGATGACAAACCACCCGGATATCAAAAATTTCGCAATTGTGTCACCTTGGCACTTTGACCAGAGAACGGCTGAATTAGTTGAGGTACGACCTGAAATGGTTGGGTTACACACTGTCACCTTTGTCACCCTGAGACCGGTCAAATGATGCTGCCTTCGCTCCTCGTCATTGATGATTTTCTGGCCGATCCGATGGCTGCGCGGAGGGCAGCTCTCGCGCTCGATTATGATCCGGACAACAAGCATGGCAATTATCCGGGGCATATTTCAACCATTCCACTGGTTGTGGAAGGTCTCAATGAGCGCATTGGCAGGATGATCAGTGCGCCCGTCAAGGCGGCGGCGAATACCAGCCATATGCACTGCCGCGTGACGCTGCGCGGAGACAAGGGACGGAGCGGTGTGCATATTGATCCGGCTTTCTACTCCGGCATCCTGTATCTCTCCTTGCCGGAGCATTGCAAAGGCGGAACAGAGTTTTTCCGCCACAAGCGCACTGGGCTGGAGCGCGTACCAACAGATCTGACGGCCATTCAAAAAGCCGGCTATGTCGATATCAATGAGCTGATTGAAGACGTGGTCAACAAGGATACCACTCAACCCGCGAAGTGGGTCAGGGAGATGACAGTACCAATGCGGTTCAACCGCTTGATCCTGTTCAGCCCCTGGATGTTCCACAATAGCGGCAAGGCTTTCGGGAAGACGCCGGAGGACGGGCGGCTGGTGCAACTGATGTTCTTTGCGAAGGGATGATTGACGGAAAAAAATGCCTGAATTGAAATGATCGTCATGCCAAGGGTGGCCGCCGGATTATCTCCAGTCCGTTTGTCACAAGAAATCCGTTCAAATCGGAATCGCTCTTTCGATTTCCTTGCGCAGCGATCTGAACAGCGGGCCGATTGTGCTGAGACGTTTCTCTTCCTCATCCACGATCTTTCGAAAAATCGTCTTTTTGAAGTCGAGGGTCTGCTGCGCATCGGGTCGCTTGGTAACGGGCATGGTGGACAGCATGATGTCGATCATTCGTTCCGCCCCGTGCAGCCGGCCCCAAAGATAATCATTCTCGCGATAACTGCGGCTGAAAAACGCACCGAAATTATTGAACTCGATGCCCTTCAACGTGGCAGCGACGCCGCCCTCGCGAATGCTTTTCGCATCTTCCGGGGAAATGCGATCAACCTTTATCGGGTCGAATTCATCCAGCCCTTCGCCCTGGAGCAAAGGCAGGGTCGCTATGTCGTAGAAGGGGAAGCCCAGAAACGCGAGAAGCATCGACCGTTTTTCCTTTTTCGGAAGTCCGGTGAGGGCTTCTGCCAGTCTCTGGTCTACCGCGGAATCCGCGGCAGTCAGGTCCCGCGCAGTGGCCAGTCCGTCCAGCATGGCCGCGGGCATGGTGTCGGCTTGTTCAGCCAAAGCCGCAAAATCCTGGCCGAGATAATCCACCGTTTCGCGTTCAATGTAGATCGCGAGACAGTCGTAGATCACATCATGCATCTTCTCGATTGCATCATAGTCTTCCGGTGCGCAGTCATCCAGATCCTCGGCCAGGCGTCTGGCGAGAAAGCGGAGACGCCGGATGCGATATCCCAGATCCTGTTCGCGAAAGAAATCGATTGCCGGTTTGGAAGGTCCGGAGCCAGCCTTTTTCCCCACATTTTCGAGACCACGCTTGTGGAGTTCGCTCCACAGGACGTCCCGCAGAACCTGTTGATTCTGTGCCAGCGGTTCGTTTCTGGCCCGACGAACCGTTTGCACGATCTCTTCAACAATGGTGCTCAGTTTGAGGTGACCATAGGCGCTATAGGAAAATCCGGAGAGCTTCGCTGCCTTGTCGCGGGATTTGCGCCGCCATGTCGCCAGCCGGCCAGCCGTTGGTCGATCAAGGAAGAGCGTGCGTCCAAAAAGACCTTCGACGATTTGCTCAACCTCGCTCCTCAGATTGTCGGTGATCAGCCGCATCTGGATGATCCGGTTCGATCGGCGGGCGATATCATCCAGATTGTCCCGGATCGGTTGTTCGCGGGGGATATTGGAAATCGCGCCGAAGATGGTCGAGAAAAAGCCGGGCAGACTTTCATTTTCCTCGTCCTGCGCAGCCTGCAGACGTTGCATGGCCTTGTCGCTTTTGGCCACGTCGAGGTCAGGTCGGGGATCGATATAGACAAAACGCCGGTCGATTTCGCGTTTGGCCGGCCGGTTCTTCAGTGCCTCAATGGCCTGTGCAAAGGGCGCGTTTGCAAGAACCGACCCATCGATCAGGATTGTGTCTTCTGCCGTGCCCGTGCGACTCTGATTGGGAAGCACCCGTTTGAGGAAGTTCTTGCGGCCCGACCAGACATAGCCCTTGTCTTTCAGCACCTCGTCCAGTTCAGCAACGGTGAAGGGCGGGAAGGCACCGGGAAAACTGGCTGTTGCACGTCCAGAAAAAACGAGCTCGGCCGGATCGGCGACGTTTTTGCTGCGTTGCCCGCGGGTGGAAAAGCCGATGGTGATCCGGTGCTCCATTTCCAGCGCTTCCGGCGGGCTGTTCAGCTGCAGTTTTTCGGGGTGACCAACAAAATCCGTGACCGTAACGAACAGATCAAGTGGTTGTTCCGGTGGCAACAATCGCGGACCGGCTTCGGTACCGGTCATGGCCTTGAGCGCATCGAAGATGAGTGTCGAGAAGACCTTTCCGCCAAAGGGAGGAGCGAACCAACGGGCGCGGACAAATCGCGACAGTTTCATTTTGACTTCTTCGCGGGCTTCCTTGGAAACAGTTTGTTCCACGGCACCGCCTTTGCGGCCCAGCGCCAGCCAGGCAATGGGTTCCGCCCAGAACTTGGAAAAGCGGGACAGCGGACGGGCATCCGGATCGAGCAGGCGGTCGACATCTGCCGTGTCGAGCCACATGTCGGTCAGCGGTTCCAGCGACTGACCAGAGATTATGGCCTGAGAAAGGAAGATTCCATTTATCCCGCCGGCACTGGCGCCAGCGATGATGTCTGGCAGGACCCGCAATCTGATGCCGGTTTCCTGCTCCATCCACTCAAACATGTCGAAATAGACGCCGCGACTGCACTGGTCATTGCGCGTGTCATCATGAAAATCCCGACTGGCTTGAGCGAGCTTCCAGATCTCCTTGGTGATCCCGTGCATGTAGATGGCGAGGCTTACGCCGCCATAACAAATCAGGGCCAGTCGCAATTCTTTTTGACGCATATCTGAGGTGCCTACAGCAAGGGCAGAGCGGTGCAAGTGGGATTGGTCAGAAAATTCTGGCGTTCCTTGTTTGTTCTGGTAAGTGAAAGTCATGGCCAAGGCGAAAAAGAAATATGTTTGTCAGGACTGCGGATCGATTTCCTTTCGGTGGCAGGGGCAGTGCCCCGACTGCGGGGCATGGAATACGCTGACCGAAGAAGCCGGGGAAACCGTATTTGCCGCCAAGCATAATCTGCAAACTGGCGGGCGCGAAGTGCGGCTTGTAGGCTTGGATAGCGATATTGCGCTTCCCGACCGCAGGCAGACCGGCATTGCGGAGTTTGACCGCGCGGTCGGTGGCGGACTGGTCGCCGGTTCCGCGACGCTGATGGGCGGAGATCCGGGGATCGGAAAATCGACGCTCCTGCTGCAGGTTTCCGCACGTCTCGCCGATCTGGGACTGTCCGTTGCCTATATTTCTGGTGAGGAAGCCGCGGATCAGGTACGGCTGCGGGCTCGTCGGCTCGGTCTCGGGGCATCTCCCGTCCAGTTGGCTTCTGCGACTTCCGTCCGAGATATCCTGACCACGCTGCGTCGTGATGCGCCCGATTTTGTCGTGGTCGATTCTATTCAGACCATGCACAGCGATCTGATCGAAGGCGCGCCGGGTACGGTCAGTCAGGTACGCGCTTCGGCGCAGGAGCTGATCAAGTTCGCCAAGGAACATGGCACGATGCTGATGTTGGTTGGGCACGTCACCAAAGACGGCAATATCGCCGGCCCTCGTGTTCTGGAGCATATGGTCGATACCGTGATGAGTTTCGAAGGGGAGCGCAGCCATCAGTACCGGATCCTGCGGTCGATCAAGAACCGCTTTGGCGGGACGGACGAAATCGGCGTTTTCGCCATGGAAGAAAAGGGCCTGACCGAGGTGCAAAATCCCTCGGCACTTTTTCTGACAGACCGTAGCGAGGAAGTGACGGGAGCAACCGTCTTCCCGGCTCTGGAAGGCACCAGACCGGTGCTCGTGGAAATTCAGGCTTTGACTGTTCGCCTGGCAAGCGGGGCGACACCGCGTCGTTCCGTGGTGGGCTGGGACAGTTCGCGGTTGGCGATGATTCTCGCCGTGCTGGAAGCGCGCTGTGGGCTGAGTTTTTCGGGGGCGGAAGTCTATCTGAACATTGCTGGCGGTTACCGGCTGACAGATCCTGCCGCCGATCTTGCTGTGGCGGCAGCGCTGATATCCGCTCATGCCGAACGCCCGATGCCCAGCGATGCCGTGATTTTCGGGGAAATTTCGCTGTCCGGGGAAATCCGGCCCGTCGCCAATACGCCATTGCGGCTCAAGGAAGCGGCCAAGCTTGGCTTTGACCGGGCGCTGATCCCCGCTTCGGGAGAGAAGGGCTCGAAAGGCCCCAAACAGCTACATTTTGCGAAGCTTGCCAATCTCGTTGACCATATGCTTGGACGTGACTAGCTAGACAGCATGACTGCCTTGGATATTTTTGTACTCTTGCTGATGGGCAGCGGGGCAATTTTCGGTTTTCTGCGCGGACTGGTTCAGGAAATTCTATCGCTTTGCGTTTGGTTGCTGATCATTGTCGCGGTGCGCTTCCTGCACCCCTCGGTAACTGACTTTCTTTCAGGTCCGATCGGGAATGATGGCGGCGCTTCGGTCCTGGCTTTTGCCGCTATTTTGATCGTGGTTTACGCACTGGGCCGATCCATTGCACGGGCAATCGGTCAGAAGTCGCGCAAGTCGCTGCTGGGGCCGGTCGATCGGGTTCTGGGTTTTGGATTTGGCATGATCAAGGGGTTGATTATAGCGACTTTATTCTACCTTCTGGTAATTCTCGTCTATGACAGTTTTTATGGTTTAGAAGAGAACAGACCTGACTGGCTGACGGAATCGCGCACCTATCCACTGCTCAACGCAAGTGGCACCGCGATGGTGGACCTGGTGAAACAGCAGCGCGATGGACAGGAAGTGGCCGAATGAATCAGCCACTCTATACCCGTGAAGTGCTGAGATTGGCCGTTTCCATCCCGCATGAGGGACGATTGCAGGATCCACATGGGACTGCCGAAATGCGCTCGCAGACCTGCGGTAGCCGAGTTGTTGCCGACGTCAGGATCTCGCCAGACCAGTTAATTGAGGAACTGGGAATCGAGGTGAACGCCTGTGCACTTGGTCAGGCCTCCACCGCCATTGTTGCCCGAGAAGCGATTGGCAAGCCCGCGACTGACATCCGGGCAGCGCGGGATATTTTGCGGGGCTTTCTGGAGGGCAAAAATGAGAATCCGGGAAACTGGCAGGATATCGATCTGCTGGCGACCGCCAGAGATTATCCGGGGCGTCATGGTGCCATCCTTCTGCCTTATGATGCCATTATTGAAGCTCTGGCCGCTGCAGCTGAAGCAGATAAGGTAAACTGACAAATGGATCATGGCGGCGCACATTTCGGGGACTTGCTGATCGCGGGCTTCATCATGCTGGGTGCGGCGCTGCTGCTCGTGCTGCTGTTCCGAAAATTTGGCATCGGAGCTGTTCTCGGTTACCTGATCGCGGGGGTATTGATCGGGCCTCAGGGATTTGGCCTGATCAGCGAAGGCAGGACGATCCTTGAGTTTTCGGAAATCGGGATCATCCTTCTGTTGTTCCTTGTCGGGCTCGAACTGGCCCCCGCCCGGCTCATGCGATTGCGTCGGGCCATCTTCGGACTGGGCATGAGTCAGGTGATCCTTTGCGGCATCGCGCTGTTCCTGCTGATCTTGCTCTCCACCAGTTTTACGTGGGGCGCCGCATTAGCGATTGGCTTGCCTCTGGCTCTGTCGTCCACAGCACAGGTGTTGCCCATGCTCCAATCGAGCGGACGCCTGAACACGCCGTCGGGCGAGAATGCCTTTTCGATTTTGCTGTTTCAGGACCTTTCGATCATTCCCTTGCTGACAATTGTCGGTGTGTTGTCCCGTGCGCCAGCATCCGAGGATAGTCTGCCGGGTTGGCTGACCGCTATTCTGGGCGTGTTGGCGATCGGTGGTCTGATATTGGCGGGGCGCTATTTATTGCAGCCTTTGCTGAAACTGATTGGCCAGATTGCCGAAAGGGAATTGTTCATTGTGGCGGGACTGGTCGCCGTATTCGGCAGCGCCGCTTTAATGGAAGTTATTGGCCTGTCACCGGCTCTTGGAGCCTTCATCGCCGGTGTCATGTTGGCAAACTCGCCATATCGCCACGAACTGGAGGCAGACATTGATCCGTTCCGATCGTTGCTTCTCGGCCTGTTTTTCCTGGCTGTGGGCATGATGCTCGATCTGAGTGTCATTCAGGACAACACGGCTTTTGTCTTCACGGCGGCCTTGATCCTCGTTGCGACAAAGACCTTGATCATTTTCGGACTGGGCAAGCTTTTCGGAATGGAAACCCTGCCAGCGCTTGGAATGGGCCTGTTGTTGAGCCAGGGCGGGGAATTCGGGTTCGTTCTGTTCGCCGAGGCAGAGCGGGCGATGTTGATCGACCCGCAGGCGAGCAGCCTGTTCGGAGCCGTCATCACAGTGTCCATGGCCACCACTCCGTTCCTTATGCTCGTCGCGCAGAGATTTGGAACGACTGCATCCGAAAATGACGTCGAACTCGATGATCCCTCTCGTGCTGAAAGATCCACAGTTTTGGTGGTGGGACATGGGCGCTTTGGACAGACAGTCTCTCAGATGCTTCAGGGGGCTAATGTGTCGGTCACCATCATCGATATCAAACCGCAGCAGATCGACGTCAGTCAGCAATTCGGCCGCAAGGTATTTTATGGTGATGGCACCCGAACGGACTTGCTACGCAACGCCGGTGCAGAAAATTGCGCGGCAATTATCTTCTGCATCGATGACCGCCATTTTGGGGCGGAAGCGCTTGAGGGTATTGCAATGGCGTTTCCCGATACAAAACTATTTGTGCGCGCCTTTGACCGGGTGCATTTGCTGGACGTCAAGAAAGCCAATCTCGCCGGAGTGAAACGCGAGGTTTTTGAGTCTGCCATTCATCTGGCCAAGCAGGCCATGATGGCGATGGATCTCGACGAAGCGCTGATTGAAGAGGTGGATCGCGAATATCGTCGCCTCGATTGCGATCGCCTGGAAGCGCAACGGGCAGCTGATGACATGTTCGCGGGTCGGCATATCGGATTTGGGCTTTCCGGTGGGAAGATGAGCAGTGACTAGACCGGGAGATCAACGACTATTGTCGAGGAATTCTGCCACGTCTTCAAGATCAACATCCGGTGCAACAAACGTCTGACCGATGCCGTTGGCGAGCAGGAAGGGCAGGCGTCCGGACTGCATCTTCTTGTCATGCATCATGTGCGCAACAAGCGCTGTGCCGGTCGCCTGGACCGAAGCACTTGCCAAGTCGAACGGCAGGTTTGAGGATTGCAGGGCAGCCGTGACGCGTCGGGTATCTGCTTCCGGGCAATGTCCACGCCTTCGGGAATAGCCAAAGGCGAGCGCCATGCCGGCGGCCACCGCCTCGCCGTGCACCAGACGCTCGGAATATCCGGTTTCCGCCTCCAGCGCATGACCAAATGTATGCCCGAGATTGAGCAACGCACGTTTTCCGCTGAGCTCGCGCTCGTCTTCCGCAACAATTCGGGCTTTGGCCGCCACGCTTTCGGCAATGGCATGGACAAGCGCATCGGTGTCGCGGCCAAGTACGTCGGGGCCATTTTGCTCACACCAGTCAAAAAAATCGGGCTTGTCGATCAGGCCATATTTCAGGACTTCGGCATAGCCAGCCCGCAGTTCACGGTCCGGGAGACTGTCCAAAACCTCCGGATCAATGAGCACAAATTCCGGCTGGTTGAAACTGCCCACCAGGTTTTTCCCGGCCTTGCTGTTGATGGCGGTCTTGCCACCCACGCTGCTGTCGACCTGGGCGAGCAGGGTGGTCGGGATCTGGACAAATTTGCAGCCGCGCTTGATGATTGCGGCGGCAAAGCCGACCAGATCTCCAATCACGCCGCCACCGAGAGCGATCAGGATGTCTGACCTTTCAATCTGCTGCGCCAGCAGGCCCTCAACCAGATCTTCAAGCATTTGCCAGCTTTTGGTGGCTTCACCGGCCGGAAGAATCTTCTCGATGCACTTGATGTCGATTTTGTCGAGAGCGGAGCGCAATGCCGGAAGCCAGTGGCTTGCAACATTTTTGTCCGTGATGACAAAAACCCGCCCGTTTTTGGCATGCTCACCAACATGATTGCCAGCCGATGCAAGAGCTCCGGGTTCGATCAATATGTCATAGCTGCGTTCGGCTAATTCGACGGGAATGCGGGTCATTGGGACAGGGAGCTCAATATGCTGTTGACGGTGGTTTCGTGCGGGGAATCGTTACCGACGACATGGACATGTGCCTGCGCATATACAGGATTTCGTTCATCCGCCAGCTTTCGAAGGATTTCTCGGGGATCTCCGTCTTTGAGCAACGGCCGGGTATCCCGCCGCGCCACCCGTTTGACCAGAATATCAACGTCTGCATCCAGCCAAACGGCGGTTGCATGGGAAAGGATCAGGTGGCGTGTTTCCGCGTTCATGAAGGCGCCGCCGCCGGTGGCAATGACCTGTTTGCGATCATCCAGCAATCTCGAAATCACCCGCCGCTCGCCGTCGCGAAAATATTCTTCTCCGAACCGGTCAAAAATCTCGGAAATCGTCAATCCAGCGGCTTTCTCGATTTCCTCGTCCGCATCCACAAACGGCAAATCCAGCTTTTTTGCCAACCGGCGACCAACCGTCGTCTTGCCCACACCCATCAGGCCGATGAGAACAATCGGCCTGGCGATCTCCGGTTCGGCATGACCACCCGTTTCTTCGGCAGGCTGTTGAAAAGAGTCTTCCATGTTTTTGCTCATTGAGGCAAAGGCTATACATAGGTTGCCAAAGAGTGCCAAACTCAATGCATCCGGATTTGGGTTATGGTCGAAAAGAGTTGGGATTAGAGATGCCACGCAGTCTGGTTGTGATTTTGTTGCTTGTGATCCTTGTGGGTGCAGGCATGTTCGGGCTGGCTTCGATGGATGTGGAGCAGGAACTGAAACCCGTTGAGAAACCGGTACAGAGTTCCGGAGCATCTGATTGATGCGTCGACATTTGAACAAGGTGATACTTTCCACCGCCGCTTTCGGTGCGCTGGTCGTCGCGCTGCCGGCTCTGGGGCAGGACAATCCTGAATCCCTGCTGCCGCCCGGCTTTGGCGATCCGGAGCCCGCCCCGCCGCCGGCACCCGCGCCGCCACCTGTCGCAGCACCTGCTACTCCACCACCAGTTTCGCGTGTCCAACCGGCGCAACCTTCGACTCAACCAGGTTCTCCCGCAGCCAGTGTGACAGGCCCTGGTGGGACTCCAGGTCTGGAATTGCCGTCTTCCCTTCTCGATGAGGATGGAGAACCGGATCTGAACGAACTGGACGATTTGTTGCGGCCGCAATATTATCTGGCTGCCGGGGCAACGCGTTCCATGGACGAAATTGGGGTGCTGACGCCGGAAACCGGAGGTGTCCCGACAGATGCTTTTGGTGAAGAGGGCGGACAGTATCTGACCAACCTGATTCGTAACCTTCGGGGGCCGATATTATCCCGCTGGAGCTCTATTTTGCTCCGAAGAACGCTGCTCAGCAAAGTTGACAGTCCTGCCAATGTGAATCCCGCAGACTGGGTAGCCGAACGGGCCTGGCGGCTCTTGCTGATGGGGGAAGCTGATGCGGCTAGATCCCTCGTTCTGGAAGTGGACGGCGGAAATTATACCCCCAGGCTTTATGAAGTTGCGATGCAGGCACATCTGGCAACTGCCGATCCCGCCGGGATTTGTCCGTCGGTACCAGGTGGCGACAAAGTCAGCGACGCACCAACCTGGACGATGTTTGGTCCCATCTGTGCATCCTTTTCCGGGGAACAGAGCCGGGCGACTTCGCTATTGCGGCAGGCACGCCGAAACAGGGTTGCCACCGGGATCGATTATTTGCTGGCCGAAAAAACCGTTGGTGCCGGCTTCGAAGGCCGCCGAGCTGTGACGATTGACTGGGATGACATCCAGTATTTCAACAACTGGAGATACGGATTAGGAGCCGCGACGGGTGTCGAACCGCCGGACCGCCTCTATCAGCAAGCTGGGCGGCATGTACAAGGCTGGAGAGCAAGAGCCCCGATGTTGGCCATCGACTCCCGGATGAAGGCTTCGGCAATTGCAGCGGCAATCGGCGTATTGTCGAACAAGGCCATCGTGGGCTTGTATTCTACGGCCTATGATGACCCGGATACGGGTGGAGACTGGAAGGTTCAGGCTTCGCTTCTGCGAACAGCTTACCGGGGACCAACTGCATCAGATCGTATCGAGGCGATGCGCACGCTCTGGACCAGATCAGACGCTCCGCTGACATCTTATGGCGCAAAGATTCTGACCGCGAAGGCAGCAGCGAAAATTGCGCCTTCGAGCAGCCTGTCAGAGCATAGCGCGGATCTTGTCGCTTCCATGCTGACGGCCGGATTTGACCGGAACGCCGCAAACTGGCTTTCGGAAGTGGCTGCAGGCAGCGAGGCTTGGGGACTACTCGTCGTCGGCGTTCCGGCCAGCAACCTGGCCGCAAGCTATGCGGACCTGGATCAATTTGGTGACAATGACGACACAGAAGGGCAGCTCAAGAGCCAGTTCCTGTTGGCCGCGCTCGCCGGACTTGACCGGCTGGAGCAGGGCGCCCGGGAGGAGTTTTCCCAAGACCTGGGCCTCGATTTGTCGAGAAGCAGCAAATGGAGCCGCGCGATGGTGTCCGCCGCGCGACGTCAGCAGCAAGGTACAGTTGCCCTGTTGACCGCGGTTGGCATGCAGGGACGGGACTGGAACGCGATGTCGCCGTTGCACCTCTATCATATTGTACGTTCGCTCAAGTCGATAGGCATGGAGCCGGAAGCGCGCATGATCGCAGCAGAAGCGCTCACTCGCGTCTGACCAGGGAAGCTTTGATTGCCTTTGCCCGAAAAGCTGGGGTAGATTGCCGGAATGTCCGGGAATGATGCAGCCTATATAGACCGATTTCTGGAGATGATGGCAGCCGAAGCGGGCGCCTCGCCAAATACCTTGTCCGCCTATCGGTCTGACCTTGAACAGGCCGCAGCCCTGACGCCAGGCCCGATCAGTGCTGCGGGTAAGGACACACTGCAAAAACTGGCGCAGGGCTGGGGTGATCTTCGGAACAGCACGGTCGCAAGAAAATCCTCGGCCTTGAGAAGATATTTCGGATTTCTGGTAGAAGAGGGCTTTCGCGAAGATGACCCGTCCGATGCCTTGCCACGCCCCGCAACGCAAAGACCTTTGCCCAAAATCCTGTCGCACCAGGAAGTCGAACAGCTTTTTTCCGCCATAGAGAAGAGACTGGGCGTCAAGAACCCGCGTTCATTGGACTTCCGTTTGTCAGCCCTGGTGGAACTGCTCTACGGATCCGGATTGCGAGCAAGCGAACTGGTATCTCTGCCAAGGCAAGCTGTGGTCCGGAATCGGCCGTTCCTGATGATCAGGGGTAAAGGCGGAAAAGAGCGACTGGTACCCATTTCTGACCGTGCCCGAAACGCTGTGCAAGCCTGGCTGGAACATGTGGATTCGGACAGGCCATTCCTGTTTCCCTCCCGGACAGGTCATATCAGCAGGATCCGGCTGTATCAGATCATCAAGGAACTCGCAGCCCAGGTGGGCCTGAACCCTGCCAAACTGAGCCCGCATGTCTTGCGACATGCCTTTGCTACACATTTGCTGGAGGGAGGGGCTGATCTGCGGGCATTGCAAACCTTGCTTGGCCATAGCGATATCAGCACCACACAGATTTACACCCATGTTGACAGCGCGCGGCTGGTGAAATTGGTAAATGACCGGCATCCTTTAAGTAAGGCGAATCTCTCGCGTTGACGTTTTTCACTGACGGTTCTAACCCGATGGCATGACATCATTTCTTGATTTTGAAAAACCGATTGCCGCTTTGGAATCGCGCATAATCGAACTTCGGGAAACGGCTGACGAAGGTTCGCTGGATATCGAGTCTGAAATCGCGAAATTGCAAACCAAGTCGGCCAACCTGTTGCGTGATACATATGCAAAGCTGACGCCGTGGCAAAAAACTCAGGTAGCACGGCATCCTGAGCGCCCGCATTTCAAGGATTTCGTTGCTGGCCTTTTTGAGGATTTCATGCCGCTTGGCGGAGATCGCAATTTTGGCGACGATCAGGCCATTATTGGCGGGTTTGCCAAGTTGGGAAACCAGAAGGTTGTGGTGATCGGTCATGAAAAAGGCAGCGATACGGAGAGCCGCCTGAAGCACAATTTTGGCATGGGGAAGCCGGAAGGGTATCGCAAGGCGATCCGCCTGATGGATCTGGCGGATCGCTTCTCGCTCCCGGTCGTAACGCTGGTTGACACTTCCGGCGCATTTCCAGGCGTGTCTGCGGAAGAGCGAGGGCAGGCGGAAGCCATTGCCCGGTCGACGGAAAAATGCCTGTCGCTTGGAGTTCCGATGGTCGCTGTCATCGTAGGAGAGGGCGGCTCCGGAGGTGCCGTTGCACTGGCCGCTGCGGAACGAGTCTTGATGCTGGAGCATGCCGTTTATTCGGTTATTTCTCCCGAGGGCTGTGCGTCGATTTTGTGGCGAACCGGCGACAAGGCTGACATTGCAGCTGATGCCATGAAGATCACGGCACAGAATCTCAAGAAATTGGGTGTCATTGACCGGATCATCAAGGAGCCGGTTGGTGGCGCCCATCGTGATCCTGATTTGTGTATTGCCAATCTTGGAAAAGCGATAGCCGAGGAAATGTCAGCGTTATCTGGTGTCCAGCGCCAGGAATTGCGGAAAATGCGACGTGAGAAATTTCTGGCCATGGGCGCCTTGTAAGACCGAGCTCGCCGAATTGCAGAATTGGCTTTAGAACCCGTTTTGTCGTTCCGATAAACCTTTTTACATCAGCTTGCCTGTTTTTGAGCGGCTCGCTGTTGTAAACTGATGCGGCAAGGAGAAGTTCGGCATGAAGATCACACAAAAGCTTTTGGCTACCGTTGCTCTCGTGGCGGTTGCGAGTTGCAATGGCTCCGGCGCCGATGCCGGTGCAGTGGAATCCGCCGGAAGTCAGTCGCGTTCGCAGGGCGGTGAAGTGCGAACCATCTCGGCTGCAGACAAGAAAAAGGGTGCGGAAGTCCATCCGCAGCTTTTGAAGGAATTCGGCGGCGCTTATGAGGGACCGCAAACCGACTATGTCGTTCGTGTCGGGCAGAACATTGCGGTCCAATCGGGTCTGGGAGACGCGCGGAGCGATTTTACCGTCACGCTTCTCAATAGTCCCGTCAACAACGCTTTCGCTATTCCCGGCGGATATGTTTACCTGACGCGTCAGCTCATGGCATTGATGAATGATGAGGCAGAAATGGCCGGCGTTCTGGGTCATGAAGTCGGGCATGTTGCCGCCCGGCACAGCCAAAAACGCCAGAAAGCGGCTAGAAGGAACAGCATTTTGGGTGCGCTCGGACAGATTGGTGCTGCGGTGCTTCTGGGAGACTCCTCGATAGGACGGCTGGGTCAACAGATCTTCGGGACAGGAAGCCAGTTACTTACGCTGCGCTATTCCCGAAAGCAGGAATATGAGGCCGACGATCTGGGCATTCAGTATCTTTCATCTGCCGGATATGACCCGCGCGCGCTGTCAACAATGCTGGCATCACTGGCGGCACAATCCGCGATCGATGCCCGTGTGGCTGGTCGCGATGCGCGGGGTGTTCCGGAATGGGCCAGTACCCATCCCGATCCGGCGCAACGCGTAGACCGCGCTGCCCGCAATGCCGGGCAGTTCAGCTCGAATGGCGGAAAGCGCAATCGAGCGGAATTCCTCCGCAATGTTGATGGTATTCTGTATGGGGACGATCCCAAGCAGGGCGTCATCGAGGGAAATAACTTTCTTCATCCTGAGCTGAAATTGCGATTCACTGTCCCGAACGGTTTCAAGATGCAAAATGGAGCACGAGCCGTTTCAATTAACGGTTCCGGCGGGCAGGGCCAGTTCACAACGGCGAGCTACAATGGCAATATGTCCACCTATATTGCCAATGCATTCAAAAGCCTGGCAGGCGAAAATCAGCGTATATCCTACGGCGAGATACAGCGCACAACAATAAACGGCATATCTGCTGCCTATGCGATCGGAACCGTGAACAATCGGAATGGCAGAGTTGATGTTACAGTCTTCGCCTATGAGTTTTCGAAAAACAGCGCGTTTCACTTCGCGACGCTGGCACCGGCCGGTCGTGCAGGAGTATTTTCGAACATGTATCAGAGCGTCAGCAGGCTGTCGGCATCTACCGCTGCCGCAATCCAGCCCCGCAAGATTGATGTTGTGACGGTAAAAAGTGGAGACACGGTTAGCAGCCTGTCCAGCCGCATGGCCTATCAGGATTTCCAGATGGAACGCTTCCTCATCCTGAACCGTCTGCGCTCGGGTGACGGTCTTCGCGCCGGACAGCAGGTCAAGATTGTCACCTATTGAAATGTGCCGACCCGATTTGTTTCACGCACAAAAAAAGACGGCAGCTTTTTCAAGCTGCCGTCTCTTTTTTGAACTAATCCGAAGATTAACCAGCCATCGAGTTTTCGACCTGGGTGAAGGTGTTGCTCAGGGTGTTACCCAGCTGACCCATTGCAACGATAGCTGCAACAGCGATCAGAGCAGCAATCAGACCATATTCAATAGCCGTTGCGCCTTCTTCGTTCTTAAACATCTTACGTACGAGTTTCATGTTTGGTCTCCTATATTTGACAAACTTCACTTACCCTTTCGACCAAAAATTCCGGCCGATGTTTCTCAACTTAGTCAGCAATTCTTTACAAAAGTTTAAAGGCAACAGCTGTCAGGAGGAACTGTCGACCACCTGGGTGGCCACGTCATTCCACATACCCGTGGTTTCATTGGCTACGCCGCTGATAGCTGCCAAAGCAGCCAGAGCAATCAACGCAACAATCAAACCATATTCGACGGCTGTCGCACCTTCATCAGAAAGGCAAATATTCTTCAGAATTTTAATCATATCCCTCTCAACTTCTTAAAAGTTCTGCTAGGTTGCGAACGAGCTGTTTTTCACAGGAATGGATTAACAAAATCCTTACATCGCAAAAAAAAATGGAAAATAATCCGACATATCTGTTTGTCGTTGCCGCTGCTCTTCAGAACCCGGAAGGCACATTTCTCTTGCAAAAACGGCCACTTGGCAAGTCTATGGCGGGTCTCTGGGAATTCCCTGGCGGAAAGGTTGAGAATGGCGAGACGCCCGAGTCGGCATTGGCTCGGGAGCTGGAAGAAGAACTCGGGATTGTGGTCGACGCAGCCGCGCTTGAGCCAGTCGCGTTTGCCAGCGAACCATTGGGTGACCGGCACCTGCTTCTGCTGCTATATCATTGCATCACATGGGACGGGAAAATTGCATCCCGGGAATCGGCGGAACTAAAATGGATTGTCGCGGAAGAAATGAATGGGGCCGAAATGCCTCCGGCAGATGGTCCGCTTGTTGCCCAGTTGAAGCGCTTGAGCCCGATTGTGGTCTGAACACATTCTATTCACCCTTGTCCAGGGCCTTACGGAGCGACACTTTCCCGCTGCCACGCCGCGCCGGTACCGGCTGGTCGGGATGGGGAGCCCATGCACAAATGTTGATGAATTCAAAATTTTCCGAAGTTTTGCCGTCCGGGTCTGCCCTTTCCGCAAAACTTTCGACGGCCCTGATATAGACAGAGCGCGACAACGGACGATTACTGCCAACAAGAAGGTTGGACCCGCCTGCGTTTCTCAGATCATCGACCAGTTTTTCCATATGTGCATAGCGAAGCTGATGCCGATCGCCATCAACCACCGCCAGCTTGAAACCGATTCTGGATAGCAGATCTCCCATCGTACGAATGTCAATCTGGGGATGAATGTGAGCCGAGACGCTTGGACCCTCCGCATCCATCAGAGCTGCTTTCAATTTGCCAAGGCTTTCCGCCCCGACAAAGGCACCGAGAAAAAGGCCATCAGGCTTCAGCGCTCTTAATTGCAATGCCAGCGCACCCGGGAGATCATTTACGGTATCGAGGGTACCAATGGTAATCGCCAGATCAAAACTGTGGTCGGCAAATGGCAGTCGGTCCTCATCGCACTGAACACCCTTGGTTGCGCGAGCCACTTCATAACTGGCGTCAGCAACAACAGCATTGATTCCCTGGTCCGCGAGCCGATTCACCAATTGCGGAGCCGCGAGGCCCATCACCAGACAATGCCGGAAGTCACGATTCACCAGGCTCAAATTGTCGAAGACCGCTTCGACCATGAGTTCACTGAAAATATCCGGACCGTCTGCACGCTGAAACGCCCTGTCCCGGACGGATCTTCTGCGACGGCGATCAAATATTTCGCTTTGTCCGGATGGGTCAACCATAGGGCCTTGTGCCTCTGCCATTGCCAGCCGACAAGAAAAAATGGGACTCATCAAACCCCTCATCCAGATTCTCGCAGAATTCGCTCTGCCACCCCGTTGTCCCGCATGCGGCGTATCGGTTGCCAGAGATCATGAAATATGTCTGGACTGCTGGCGGCAGTTCACGTTTTTGGCTGGTCCCGAATGTATCCGCTGTGGCGAACCTTTCGCATTTGATCGCGCTCCCGAAACACTCTGTGGTCAATGCCTGGCAAACCCGCCACATTTTGACAGCGTCCGTGCGGCAGTAAGCTATGACGAATTGAGTGCCCGGCTTGTCATTCGGTTAAAATATGGCGGAAGACTGGGGATTGCAGATTTGATTTCCGGCCAGATGGAACGTCTGATCACCGAACAGGAAGTGCCGAAGCTGATTATTCCCGTTCCGCTGCATCGCACCCGGCTGTGGCGCAGAGGCTTCAACCAGTCAGCTCTGATTGCCCGGGGAATTGGCCGGCGTTCGGGTTGTCCGGTTGCCAGCGACCTGTTGATTCGCGCACACGCAACACCACCGTTGAAAAAGATGAGCTCTGCCGAGCGGTTCCAGACGGTGCGCAACGCTTTTGAAGTAACAGCAAAAGGATGTTCGGAATTGCCGGACAAGGAAATTTTGCTTATTGATGACGTGTTCACATCAGGGAGCACCGCCAATGCCTGTGCTGGCGTTCTCAAGGCAGCCGGCGCGAAAAAGGTTTCGGTGCTGTGCTGGGCGAGAGTTTGTCAGACGGTAGACTGAGCCTGCGGCATGTGACAGTTGCAATTCGCTGGGTGAGAACCCATTTGAAGGGTCAGTGGATATTGGAGCCCCAGAATGGCTAAAGTTGAAATATATACAAAATTTACATGTGGTTACTGCTTCCGTGCAAAATCTTTGCTGAGTTCCAGAAATGTCGATTTTGAGGAATTCGATATTTCCCTGGGCGGTGCAAAGCGCGCGGAAATGATACAGCGGGCCAATGGACGGACCACTGTACCGCAGATTTTCATCGATGATCAGCATATCGGCGGTTCGGATGAATTGGCCGCACTGGACTCATCCGGACAACTCGATCAGCTTCTGGCGCAATAACGCAGCATGCGGATAGCGCTGGCCCAGACTTGTACCGGCCTGGACCCGGAACAGAATGCAGCGGATCTTTGCGATCATATCACCGCTGCCGCCGCAGGTGGTGCCAGCATGCTGTTTACACCGGAAATGTCAGGCATGATAGATCGCAACCGGTCCCGGGCTGCGGCGCATATCCGGTCCGAATCAGATGATCTCGTTCTTTCAGCCGTGCAGAACCAGGCGGCCACGTCCGGCATATGGGTATCGCTGGGCTCTCTGGCATTGCGTGATGAAGGGCGAGATGATGACAAGTGGGTCAACCGATCACTGCTGATCAATCCCGAAGGTGTTGTGGTGGCCCGATATGACAAGATACATCTGTTTGATGTTGAGGTGAATGCGGAGGATTCCTGGCGAGAATCCGCGGCCTATGCCAGCGGCAAGCAAGCTGTGCTCGCGCGGACCGATGAAGCAGGACTCGGCCTCTCGATCTGTTATGATGTGCGATTTCCATCACTCTACGCGGCCCTGGCAGATCAGGGCGCAGATATCCTGACCGTTCCAGCGGCATTCACTGTGCCCACCGGACAAGCGCATTGGGAAGTGTTGTTACGGGCAAGAGCCATCGAATCGTCGGCCTTTGTCATCGCAGCCGCGCAATGTGGAACGCATGAAGACGGTCGGCGTACATACGGACATTCAATGGTTGTCGATCCCTGGGGGCGAGTACTGCTCGATATGGCGGAAGTCACGGGTGTTGGGTTTTGTGATATAGACCTTAATGATATTCAGGAAGTCCGTCGGAAACTGCCGGCGCTCAAAAACCGGCGAGACTTTTCGGGTCCGGAGTTGATGGAATGATAGTGTTTGATCTTGTGTGTAAGCCCCATGGCCACAAATTCGAGGGTTGGTTCGGATCATCAGCTGATTTTGACGATCAGAAGGCGAGGGGTCTGCTGACCTGTCCAACCTGTGGGTCGCTATCTGTGAGCAAAGGCTTGATGGCACCAAATGTCAGTGCCAAGGGCAACCAGAGACCCCCAGCGACGCGGCCAACTGGGAGCAACCCTGCCGCTACATCTTCCGGAACCGTCAGCAACACGTCATCGATCCCCCTAGACCAGGGAGAAATTCTGAAATTGGCTGCTGAGGTCCAGGAAAAACTGCTCGAGCAGTCAGAGTGGGTGGGGGATGAATTCCCGGAGAAGGCACGGGAAATTCACTATGGCGAAACGGAAGAGAAATCTGTCCATGGCATTGCCACGCCAGATGAAGTGGACGCGCTGGAGGAAGAGGGAATAGATATCGCGCCGCTTCCATTCCAGGTCACACCGCCCGAATCACAAAATTGAAGCTGGTCTATCCGGCAGGCAAAAGCTAAACGGCTCTTCTCGGCGCGCCCGTAGCTCAGGTGGATAGAGCATCAGATTCCTAATCTGGGGGCCACAGGTTCGAATCCTGTCGGGCGCACCATCAATTCGATTGTTTGTGATCAGAGATCGAACGGGACCCGGGACATGATTTCCACGGACTTGTCTTCGAACACGGCGTGACCGAGTTCTTTCTTCTGTTCCGCCAGCTCGACATCGCGCGCATCCAGCATTTCGATGATCGGATCGTGAAAGCTGTGAACCGCGGCGGTCAACCAGTCATTGACGAGCGGGTCGCCTTTGGCCCCTGTCATGTCAAAATTCTTCAGCCGCGAAGCGATCGCTTCCGCAGGCATGAAATATTCGTAGGTCACCCAATAGTTGGTCGTGAACCAGCTCATCGGCATGCCGTCGAGTCCAAAGCTGAGCGCACCAAAGTGCACGACACCCTGGGTGGGCTTTCCATTGGGCAGTTTTTTCGGCGGATTGTAGAGTGACTTGACACCCTTGAACATGTCCAGCGGAAGGAACAGGTGAAAGTGGCCGTGTTCGCCTTCCTCGCGTTCCTCCGGCTTGTGAGCATGGTAGAACCAGCGAGACTGATTGCCTGGTGCAATGCAGTCGCCTTTGGGATAATGTTGATATTGAACGAAAGGGGCGTCTGCCGGTACCACACGGGGTACTAGCGAGACGCCCTCTTTAGCTATCTGGCCGGTAAGCTCAAACAGCCTTTCTAATGCATTTTCCAATGCAGCTTACTGATATTACTCAGTAGCAGCGCATGCAGCACATGCAGCAGCACATGCAGCACAACCAGCGGCTTCAGCAGCACAGCCAGCAGCACATGCAGCGGCACAGCCAGCGGCTTCAGCGGCACAGCCAGCGGCACATGCAGCACAACCGGCGGCTTCAGCAGCACATTCAGCGGCACAACCAGCGGCACATGCGGCACACTCAGCAGCTTCAACAGCATCGCTAGCCTGCTCGGAACATGCGGAAAGCGCCGGAACTGCCAGAGCCAGGCCGCCTGCTACAAGAAGCATTTTGCGAAGATTGGTTTCGTTAGACATTAAAATATCCCCTTTGGATGAACTAGACCTGCTCCTTTATCTGGAAACATGCAGGCATGGCAAGCCTAATTGTCATATATTGGGAATAATGGCGGAAGATGTCCATTTATTGGGCAAAACCGAATTTCAATGCCCAATTTTTCAGCGGCAGGATTGGCGGTTTTCCTTCTATTTGTCGACCCCGCGAATTTTGCCCCACTGACGTGCCATGGTGTATCCAAGATAGCCCGTGCCAAATAAGGCATAGAGCGGTTCGGGGATTCCGGACAGATAGCTGTTCATGCCTTCGGCGATATCTTTCGCCGCATCCGGCCGGAATGCGGCAATGAATCCCATGGGAATTGCCCACAGCAGAAGAACATACATGACGTATAGAAAGGACGGCCTTGCCCGGCTTGTCCACGGATCTGCGGACTGCGCCTCGGCGAGTATCGCTGACAATTGGACGCGCACCTCTTCGAGGTCCTGGGTGCCTTCGAGCTTCAACAGCTCCAGTTTGGCCCGTTCTCTGGCAGCTTTGTCCGGCAAAATCTTGTCGATGATGCGCGTGAGCGGCATAATCAGGTTGGGCACTAGCGACATATTGGGCTCCATTTTCATATCTTGTGAAGTTTTCTTGAACTTTTGGACAGGTTCTGGCTGGCGGCGGAGGATCAAGAGATCCTGTTGGCGAGCCAGCCATAAAGAAAGGCCTCGTTCGCGGGCCGTTTTTCGGCAAGCCGGATATATCTTGTACCCTGAAGTGCCTCGACCGCTTTCAGCAAGACGTCTTCTCCAGACCGTCCGCGTGTCTTGAGAAAGGCCCGCAGCGCACCGAGGGTCTGAGTGCCAAGCTTCCTGTCGACCAGGATTTCCGCGAAATCCTTTCCCTCGCGATTCAGTGCATTCAAAGTCCGTTGAAGAAAACCCGTTGCAATACCCGGACCCATGTTGATGCCGGTGTCAAACAGCTCTGCCGCCAGATCTGGTGCCAAGGCATGAACACGATCAAATCCCGGTCGCGACCAATATTGGCTCTTATATATGGCAGCCGCGCGGGATTTGGGCAGGTGCCGCATATCACCGGTATATCCCCAGTGGCGCGCAACCCTTTCGGTTATCCCCCATCGAGTCGGACCGCCCGTGTCGGATGGATGGTTGGAATAGCCTCCTTCAACCGAAATCGCGTCTTCAATAATCTGGTCAATATGCATCCGTATCTCCGTCGCTCGCGTGAACAAGATCGGGAGATTAACCTATTTGGTTATTTGTAGGAAAGTGCGATTATCCGTGTTTTCGCGAGGAAGACGGCAAGCCCACAGAAAAGGGCTGTTCCGCATGGATTTGATGAACTGGTCGGGACGAGAGGATTCGAACCTCCGACCCCCACACCCCCAGTGTGATGCGCTACCAGGCTGCGCTACGTCCCGACCATTCGTCTGGCCGGCGGCCAGTTGAGAAGCGGCATATATGTTGGTCGACAGGGGATGGCAAGCGGTTTGGCTCAATCTTGTTCGCTCTTGCAACGAGACCTGAAGAAGCTGGCTGCCTTGATCTCTCTGTTCCATGTCACCATTTAAAGAACGGATCGAGGACCGGGCTTTGCGATTGCTTTCATTCGGGCTGCGTGATAGGCGCGCCCATCGCAGAAACCAGCCTCCGTTCCAACTGAAAGACGGGCGGTTTGTCTGCAATGGTTGAGAAGTTTTTTTGGGGATTTCCGAATGACGATTTTATGGGTTTCAGCACAGGCAGCTTCCGGTGGAGCCGGAGGATTTCTCGTCTCGATCATGCCACTGGTTTTGATCTTTGCGGTGTTCTATTTTCTTCTCATTCGTCCGCAGCAGAAGCGGATGAAAGAGCATCAGGCGAAAATCGGCGCGGTTCAGAAAAATGATGAAGTGGTGACTGGCGGCGGATTGGTCGGCAAAGCCACCAAGGTCGACGATGAATATGTTGAAGTCGAACTGGCCAAGGGATTGCGCGTGAAAGCCGTCAAGGGAACACTTTCGGATGTGATGCCGCGTGGTAGCGGTAAACCGGCGAACGATTGATTCTCGGAAGCAAACATGACCGGAACGGGTCGGAAATATTGGGATTTTAGTCTGACATGTTAGATTTTCCGCGCTGGAAAGTGGTTTCCATCTCCCTGCTACTGGCCTTTGGCGTGCTCATGTCGCTGCCCAGTCTGTTTTTCGGAGAGAATCACAAATACTGGCCGACATTTCTGCCCGATGAAACCATCAATCTGGGCCTCGACTTGTCGGGTGGCAGTCATATCCTGCTCGAAGCCGATCCAGCCGATGTAGCGAGTACGCGTCTGGAGACCATGGAAGAATCGGTTCGCGCCGTCATGCGCCGGGCCGACCCGCGGATCAACATCGGGGATATTTCGCGACAGGACGGTGTATTGTCTTTCCTGGTGCGCGATTCAACACAGGTCGACGCGGCGCGCGAAGAATTGCTTCCGCTGACGACCGGTGCCGGCCTGACCGGACAACGCGACTGGGATATTGAAGTTCGTGATGACACCCGATTTGTCTTGACCCCGACTTCTGCCGGTCTCGAGACGGCCGTCGACAATGCGATGGATACGGCTACGGACGTGATCCGCCGCCGGATTGACGAGATGGGAACCAGGGAACCCACGATCATCCGGCAGGGCGACGAGCGGATCGTTGTGCAGGTGCCTGGTCTGGAAGATCCTGAAGCCTTGAAAGCCCTGCTGGGTCAAACGGCCAAACTTGAGTTCAAGCTGGTCGACTTCGAAGCTGATCCAAATTCGGTCGCATCCGGACGGGCTCCGGTTGGGAGCCAGATATTTCCATATCCCGACAACCCGACGGGGCTTCCCAACATCGCCGTCAAACGTCTTGGGGGAATCTCCGGAGACAAGCTGACTGACGCCGGACAGGGATTTGATCAGGAGACCAACGCGCCGGTGGTCAACATCACCTTCGACACCGAAGGCGGTGCGAAATTTGCGCGCCTGACACAGAATAATGTCGGCCGGCCCTTTGCCATCATATTGGATGGCGAGGTCCTATCCGCCCCGAACATCAACGAACCCATTCTCGGCGGATCAGCTCAGATTTCGGGAAATTTCACGGTCGACAGTGCCAATCAGCTGTCCATTGCTTTGCGGTCGGGTGCCTTGCCGGTCGAGCTGAAGGTGGTGGAGGAGCGCACGGTCGGTCCGGATCTGGGACAGGATTCCATCGAGAAAGGCATGCTTGCCGCTATCATCGGGACGGTTGCCGTACTCACCTTCATGGTTGTGACTTACGGTCGCTTTGGCTTTTACGCCAATATGGCGCTGACGCTGAATCTGTTTCTGATCCTGGGTGTGATGGCCATTTTCAATGCCACGCTCACTCTGCCAGGGATTGCCGGGTTCATTCTGACCGTTGGTTCGGCCGTCGATGCGAACGTGCTTATCAACGAACGCATACGTGAGGAACGAAGACGGGGCAGGCGCATAATCCAGGCGGTCG
>JBCDCK010000001.1:0-522004 GCA_039181895.1 Pseudomonadota bacterium | reverse complement strand
CCGAAATACCGCTAGAAATATTTTGTTCGGTTGGTGGATGATTCTTTTTTTGACCTCACGCGCCGGGCGCGGGCAACCGCCCGGTTGGCTACGCGCCATACGGCGCGGCGGCCGGTCGGCCTTGCCTCGCTAGCGCTCGGTTCGGTGATCTTTCGATAGGGTACCACTCCGACGCATAGCGTCGGCAGGCGCGACTGCGCGCCCGAGCTTATGCGAGGAAAGCCAAGCGGGCGGATGCCCGCGCCCGGCGCTTGAGGGAATAAAAAAGACTCTTCTTCGCCCGGCGCCTGAGGTCCAAACAAAAACTCTTCCCGACGCTTGAGGTTCCAAAAAATTCAATCCCCTCAAACCAGCCATTTCACCGCAACGAAACCGCCGACAAACAGGATACCGCCGAGCGTCGTGGCGAGGGCGAAATTCTTGTCGATCCACTCCTTCATCGGTGGTCCGAAGAAGCGCAGCAGGCCAGCAACCAGAAAGAAGCGCGCGGATCGGGCAATGATCGCGGCAATCACCAGGATATAGAGCGGCATGGCGGTACTGCCTGCCGCGATGGTGATCACCTTGAACGGCAGCGGCGTAAAGCCGGCGAGCAGCACGACGATCCATCCCTGTTCATTGAAATTCTCTGCAAAGACGTCGAATTCCTGTGTGACACCGTAGAATTCGAGAATGGCGATGCCGACCGTTTCAAACAGGAAATAGCCGATGGCATAGCCGAGCAATGCGCCCAGTACCGATGAAATCGTGCAGACTGTGGCATACCAGAAAGCCCGTTCCGGTCTGGCCAGACACATTGGCGCGAGCATGACATCGGGCGGGATCGGGAAGAAACTGGATTCGGCGAAACTGATGCCGGAGAGCCATTTGGTCGCTTGCGGATGCCCGGCTTTTTCCAGCATCCACTCATAAAGGCGTTTGAGCATTGTTTAATTATCCCTCAAGCGCCGGAAGTTTTTGTTTAACCTCAAGCGCCGGGCGGCGACATCCGTCGCCTTGGCTACGCGCCACAAGGCGCGGCGGCCGGTCGGCCTTGCCTCCGCATCGCGTCGGATTGGCGAGCTCACGATGGAGCGGTGAACCGAGTGTAGCGAGGCAAGCGCGACTGCGCGCCCGAGCTTGTGCGAGGAAAGCCAAGCGGGCGGATGCCCGCGCCCGGCGTTTGAGGTTTCAATATCAATGCCCAGCTGCACCGCTGATTTCCTCTTTCAGTTCCTCGGGCGTTTCGCGGCCATGGTCCGTGCCCGCGGTTCGCTCGCCCTTCGCCAGGGCAAAGACCACGCCGGACAGGGCGAGCAACGCAATGATATTCGGGAAGGTCATTGCCGCGTTCGAAATGTCGCCCAGTCGCCAGACCAGTTGCAGCGGCGCAAAGGAACCGAAGAAAATCACCACACACCAGGCAATGCGCCATAGCAGATGGAGTCGCGCTTCGCCTTTCAGGCTTGATCCCGGGAACAGGTCGTAAAGATAAGTGATGGCCCGCTCGCCATAATAGCTCCAGGTCAGCAGGGTGGTGAACACGAACAATATCAATGCAACCGACACGATCAGCGTGCCGATCGGAATGCCGATAACCGGCCACGGGAAAGCGGCGGCATAAGCCCCCGACGTCATGGCGAAGCCGTTCAGGTCTGACTGCCAGGCATGTTCAACGGCCTGTTTCACGCCATTGGCGTCGGTCACGGTGAAATCACCGGCTACGGTGAGCATGACCAGCGCCGTCATCGTGCAGATTACAATAGTATCGATAAATGTTCCCATCATCGCGAAGCGGCCCTGTGCGGCCGGATCATTGGTCCGCGCGACGGCATGGGCAATCGGCGTCGAACCCTGGCCGGCTTCGTTGGAAAACAGCCCGCGTGCCACACCGGCCCGAATGGCGATCATGATCATGGCGCCCAGGAAGCCACCCGTTGCCGCATCATATCCAAAGGCCCCCGCGAAGATACGGTAGAAGGTTTCCGGCAAATAGGGCAGATTGATCAGAAGCGCGATGGTGGCCATGACCAGATACAGGCCAGCCATCCACGGCACGATGGTTTCGGCAACCTTACCGATTGACTTGATGCCGCCGACAATGACGGCAAAAACCGCGACGGCGGCGACCGCACCGCCTACCCATTCTTCCACGCCAAACAGCTCGCTGGCACTGTCGCCGAGGCTGTTGGCCTGAATGCCGTTGCCGGTGACCAGCGCTGAGAAGAGAGCGCCGAGGCAGAACAATACCGCCAGCCATGTCCATTTCGGGCCAAGGCCGTAAGTTATGTAGGTCATCGGACCTCCGCGATAGGTGCCTTCCTCGGTCTTTTCGCGAAAACGGACGGCGAGAGACCCTTCGGCAAAGGCCAGCGCCATCCCGAACAGTGCGGTGATCCACATCCAGAATATGGCCCCCGGTCCGCCCAGTGTGATGGCCGTGGCGACGCCTGCCAGATTCCCGGTTCCGACCTGGCCGGACAAGGCTGTGGACAGGGCAGCGAAGGGCGAAATTTCACCGGCAGCCTTTTCGTCTGACTTTTTGAACAAACCTGCCAGAGCCGGAAAAAGCCGCCTCAGCGGATAGCCTTTCAGACCGATCATGAAATAAATGCCCGCGCCGAGAAGGATTACAACCATGGGCGGAATGGGCAGAATTTCCGCACCATTCCATGTCCCGCCCCAAATGAAATCCGAGACATTGGTGACGTTGTTAATCGCTGCTTCCGCGCCGGTTACTGGTGCTGCACTCATGATTGACTCCCCGATCGCGCGAGAACTGCGCGTTATCCCTGTGGCTGATGGATTAGCAGTGCATGAAATTTTCGCAAATGCTTTTGCGACAGGGCCCCTGTGGCGCATTTGTTTTTGCTTATCGATCCCTACACCTTATGGTGCGGAAAAATCCGCATTGCCGGTGCAATGATTCACGAAATGGAGCAGGAACATGACCAACCAGATCAGCAGCCTTTGGGTAAAGAAAACCGATTTGCCGAACAGCGAGTGGCAAGACAGTCCGGCTCCGGTACTGGCAGAAGGGCAGTTTCTGCTCGAAATTGAAAAATATGCGCTGACCGCCAACAATATTACCTATGCGGCAGTGGGCGATGGATTCGGGTATTGGAATTTCTTCCCGACAGGCGACGCGGACTGGGGTATTGTACCCGTCTGGGGCTTTGCTCGCGTGGTGGCTTCCAAAAATGCCGACATTGTGGTCGGTGAACGGGTATATGGTTATCTGCCGATGGCGACCCATTTGCTGGTGTCGCCGGGCAATATTTCCGAATCCGGCTTTGTCGACAGCGCCGCGCACCGGCAGGGTCTGGCGATCATTTATAACCAATATCAGCGTCTGGGGACGGATGCCGGTACGGGCGAAGCCGAGCGTGCGCTCTACCAGCCGCTTTTCACCACCAGCTTCCTGATCGAGGACATGATGCGTCAGTCGGACTGGTTTGGCGCAGAAGCGGTATTGCTGACCAGCGCCTCGTCGAAAACCGCGCTCGGTCTGGCACTGGTGTCGAAAAATCTGAGCCCCGATATCCGGCGGATCGGTCTGACATCAGCGGGCAATGCCGCGTTTGTTGCGTCCACCGGACTCTATGACGAGGTGCTGACCTATGATGATCTTGGCAATGCCAATGCCGACGAGAAAATTGTCTCGGTGGACTTTGCCGGCAACAGCACGGTTCTTGGCCAGATCCATGCCCATTGGAATGACAATCTGAAATTCAGCTCGCTGGTCGGAGCGACCCATATTTCGGAACGGTCCGGTGCAGGGGATATGAAGGGACCGGAACCTGTCCTCTTTTTTGCACCCACGGCGGCGGAAACGCTGATCAAGGAAGTGGGACCGGTGGAATTCCGCTCTCGTGTGGATGCCCAGTTTGAATCCTTCGTCGAAGCCGTCGCTGGCCATTTGTCGGTTGAGAATCTGGCGGGACAAAAGGCCCTGCAGGATGCCTATCTCGAGATGCTGGCCAATCGCGTGGCACCGAGCCGGGGTCTGATCTGTGCCTTCGGGTAAGGGCAGACCCGATTTGCGGATAAACCACGAAAATCATTGATTCTTCCGGGGAAGCGCCGATAATGAAGCGCAATGGGGTCGCACCTGTCGGGGAATAGAATGTCAGACGACAAGCCCATCGATTGCGCGGCATCAGGATCAGAAACAGACGGTCCTGACCTCTCACGCCACCAGCTTTTTGCTGACGTACCCGCCGACGCCCTGCACGCGCTCGCCAGCGTTTCCGAAATCAGATCCGTCGCCGGTGGCGAGCCAATTGTGCTTCAGGGCGAGGATGCCGATGCGCTGTATTTTGTCGAATCCGGACGGTTTCGGGTTGTCGTCAACAAAGTGCATGTGGTAGCGCATATCGAGGCCGGCGAGGCGGTCGGTGAACTTGCCTTTTTTGCGGGCGGCAAGCGCACCGCAGATGTAGTCGCGACGCGCGACTCTTCGGTCCTCGAGGTCTCGCGCAAGGCTTTTGACGAAATCGCGATCCGGCATCCCGAGCTCAATCAGGCGATGCTGAAACTTGTGTCGGAACGACTGGCAGTGGCGACATCGCGTATCTCTTCGGTTTCGACCAGCATGCCGCGCGTGATCGCCATTCTTCCGGCTGGCGATTCCCGGTTGCCCGACGGGTTCCTGTCCCGGCTGACCAGTGCCTTTGAGGCCGTCGCGCGCAAGGAAACCCCGATCGTCGCGGTGGACCAGGCGACCAGCGAGGCATCCGACGGAGCAGCCTATCAAGCCTGGTTGGCGGAGCAGGAAGCCCGCGGAGCTTGGGTCCTGGTCGATGGCAGCGGTTCGCAGGACTGGAGCGAGCAGATTTGCCGCAATGCCGATGCACTGGTCATGGTCGGCCGTCCGGGGCAGGCGAACTCTGCAGTCAATCCGGCGGAAGAATCCGCCATGCGCTGGATCGCCGGGCCCCAGCGGACGGTCTTGCTGGTGCGGGACAAGGGCAGCAAGACGATCTCCCGCAGCTCCGAATGGATTGATCCGCGCGAGCCGAAACTGCATCATCACCTGGCGCTGGACACGGATGAAGATTTCACCAAGGTGGCACGTTTCCTCACCGGCCGCGCCGTCGGCGTGGTTCTGGCCGGTGGCGGCGCGTTGGGCTGTGCTCATCTCGGTGTCATCCGTGCGCTGCAGAAAGCCGACATACCGATTGACTTCATCGGTGGCGCGAGCGCCGGCGCGGCCATGGGCGGCGCTGTGGCCAAGGGCATGTCGGTCGATGAAACACTGGACCAGATGGAAGCCATGTTCATCGAGGCCAAGGCGATGCGGCGACTGACCCTGCCGCTCTATTCGCTCCTCGATCCGACGGTTTTCGATGCAGAGTTGCGCTCCCGTTACGGGACCCGGGATATTGCCGATCAGCCGGTCAGTTTTTTCGGCGTCTCCACCAATCTCTCGACCAATGGCCTGCATGTTCACCGGCGCGGGCCGCTTTGGGAATGCGTTCGGGCCTCAGGCTCGCTGCCCACCATATTGCCGCCCTTTATCGACCGCGACCGCAACATCCTGGTGGACGGCGGCGTGCTCGACAATGTGCCGGTCAAGGTCATGCATGACCTGAAAACCGGTCCCAATATCGTCGTCTCGCTGGGCGATCCCAACGAGATATGGCGCACCGATGTCGCCTATGATGACATTCGCGGACGCTGGGCGCTGCTCCGGGACGTGATGACCCGCAAGAAGCGCGAGGCCGAATTCCCCTCGATTGTCGAGATCATGTCGCGGTCAATGGTAGTGGCCAGCCGCATGGCTTCCAAGGAGATGCTGAGCGACGGGGACATATTGGTCAATCCGCCGATCATAGCTGACATGCAAATCCTCGACTGGCATCTCGGCCGCGAGCTTGCCGAGATGGCGGAAGAATATATCACCGAAAAAGTCCTGATCAGCGCAGATTTCCGGGAACAGATCAGCGGATAGTTCCGCATCAGGTATCCTAGCAGTGTACCAAATAGGTAAAATAACTTGACATCGTAACGCTGTTTGGGTACATATTGCAATCATCGGACAAAAGCGATTCGGGGCAGGTAGATATTTCCTCACTGCTCCTGAACATTGCTGGACCGACTGCGGCGATGCGGCGGTCTTTTTCTCCAATATAGCTGCGACAGGATCAGAATGCACAAGATGAGAGGCTGGCCGTGAAGCGGCGGTCGACCGCCCGAAGCCTGTCGCCTGCCACTGGACAACGGGCCAGTTACAGGGAGGACCAGCGCGCGGTGTTTCTGTCAGAACTGGCGACAAGCTCCAGCGTCTCGGCGGCTGCCGACAAGGCCGGACTGGCCAAGTCCACGGTCTATTTCTGGCGAGAGAAGGATGCAGAATTTGCGGATGCCTGGCGCGAGGCGCTGACCTCCGGATATGAATTGCTGGAAACCGAATTGCTGGAGCGTGCGCGGCACGGGGTGCTGAAACCCGTGTTTCACAATGGCCGGCAGGTTGGCGCGATCCGGCACTATAATGATCCGATAGCCCTGCGCCTGCTGTCGCTCCATCGCGAGACCGTTGCGCTCGAACGCGCGGCACGGGAGCATATGGGCGATATCGGTGAAATTCGCGCGCGGATCAATGCCAAGCTCGACGCGATGCGGGAACGTCTGGAAAACCGGCGGGCGCGGGAACAAGGCGCCAGAGGGGACAATGAACCGCCGGGGGTTTCGCTGCCCCTCGGGCCTGCAGACTAGCCGGTGAGCCGAATCCGGACCACGCGGCATCTGATCGCGCAAGAACCGACGGAACAAACGCGCTTTCTGGAGAGCCTGACCGGAAAGGAACTGGTAGGCTGGGAGCATGACTGGACGCGCTGGGCTCGCCCCGACCAGATGCCGCCGGATCCGCCCTGGTCGACCTGGCTGATCATGGCCGGGCGCGGCTTTGGCAAGACCCGGGCCGGCGCGGAATGGGTGCGATCCATTGCCGAGCGGGACGGATCGGCCCGGTTCGCGCTGGTTGGTGCGAACTATGCCGAATGCCGATCAGTGATGATCGAAGGCGACAGCGGCCTGCTGACGATCGCGCCGCCAAATGAACGCCCCGAATGGGAGCCTTCCCTCAAAAGGCTCCGCTGGACCAGTGGCGCCGAGGCGCGGGTCTATTCGGCGGCCGAACCGGAGGCCTTGCGCGGACCGCAATCGAGCCATTGCTGGTGCGACGAGATTGCCAAATGGATCAACAATGCAGGGCAGGCGGAAGCGACATGGCACAATCTCAAGATGGGATTGCGACTGGGCGAGAATCCGCAAGCCGTGCTGACAACCACGCCGCGCCCGGTGCCGCTGGTCCGCGCGCTGGCGAAAGCTCCGGACGTGGTGGTGACGCGTGGCCGGACGCAAGATAATGACCTCAACCTGCCGCAGGCATTTCTGACCGCGATGGAGCGGGATTATGCCGGGACACGGCTGGGCAGACAGGAGCTGGACGGTGAACTGATAGAAGAGCTGGAAGGCGCGCTCTGGTCGCGGCAGATGATTGAACTCTGCCGGGTGCGGGAAATTCCGCCGCTGGCCCGGATCGTCATCGGCGTGGATCCGCCGGCCTCGGCACAGGGCGATGCCTGCGGGATCATTGTGGCGGGCATGGCCGGATCGGGCAGTACAGTCCGGGGCTTTGTTCTTGCAGATTGTTCGGTGGAACAGGCCAGTCCGGAAACCTGGGCGCGGGCTGTCGCCGACAGTGCCGATCACTGGCAGGCTGACCGGGTCATTGCAGAAGCCAATCAGGGCGGCGCGATGGTGAAGTCGGTGCTCCACGCTGCCCAAATCTCCTTGCCGGTCCGGCTGGTTCACGCCTCGCGTGGCAAGGTGGCCCGGGCAGAGCCGGTGGCAGCACTCTACGAGAATGGCCGCGTGCATCATGCGGGATGCTTCCCGCGTCTCGAGGACGAGATGTGCGGACTGCTCACAGGAGGTGCCTATGAAGGCCCGGGACGATCTCCCGACCGCGCGGATGCACTGGTCTGGGCGTTGACGGAGCTGATGCTGGCGCCCGCAAGGAAACCGAATATCAGACCCATGATCTAGGAAAAAACATGACATTCTGGAAAAACCTCACGCTCGCCTTCAAGGGCGGGAGCGGGAGCTCACGTCCGACGCTTGGGCGATCCTATATCGGGACCTATGGCGGCGCCTTCTTTTCGGGAACGGCACCGTTTTCCTATGAGGCGGCCGTGCGCGAGGCCTATGTCGAAAATGCCATTGCCCAGCGCGCCGTGCGGATCGTGTCGGAAGCGGTGGCTGATGCGCCGCTGATGCCGCTCGATGATAAGGCAGCAGCGCTCGTTGGGCAAAGTCTCGCAGGCCAGCCGTTGCTGGAAACAATCGCGGCCCACCTGCTGCTGCACGGCAATGCCTATGTGCAGATCGGTAGTGCAACGGCGGGTTCCGCCGGAGATGAGCCGGAACTGTTTGCACTCCGCCCTGACCGTATCACGGTGGAACCGGACGCGACCGGCTGGCCAGCGGCCTATGTCTATCGCGCCGGAGACCATCAAACCCGCTTCGCCGCAAATGACGGCGCGGGACCAGTGCAAATTGTTCATATCAAGGCCTTTCATCCGACCGATGACCATTATGGTCTGGGATGCCTGGGTGCGGCTGCCGGTGCGGTAGCGGTGCATAACCGGGCGTCGGACTGGAACCGGGCACTGCTCGACAATGCCGCGCGGCCGTCCGGGGCGCTGGTCCATGATCCCGGCCCCGACGGTGCGTTGCTGTCCGGGGAACAATATGACCGATTGCGCGCCGAAATGGAGGACAGTTTCTCCGGCAGTGACAATGCCGGGCGGCCGCTGTTGCTGGAAGGCGGCCTCACCTGGCAGGCGCTCAGCATGACCCCGGCAGAGATGGATTTTGTCGCGCTCAAGGCCGCCGCCGCGCGGGAAATTGCGCTGGCCTTTGGCGTGCCGCCGATGCTGCTCGGCCTGCCCGGTGACAATAGCTATGCCAATTACCGCGAAGCCAATCGGGCCCTGTGGCGGCTGACGATTCTGCCGCTGGCCGGGAAGATCCTGGAAGGTCTGTCGCGCGGGCTGAGCCCCTGGTGGCCCGACCTCGACCTGCGCGTCGACCGCGACCAGATTCCCGCCCTGTCGGAAGATCGCGAGCGGATGTGGAACCAGATCAGTGGTGCGGATTTCCTGACCGGGGAAGAGAAACGGAAGTTGCTGGGGATTGATTAGAGGGAGCGTGAGCCACCGAAAGTGATCCAAATTCCCGCTCATGGTGAGCCTGTCGAACCATGAAGGCCGGGACGGTTCATCCTTCGACAAGCTCTGGATGAGCGGGGTTAGGAATAGCGGAGAGAATTGGAGGTTTTTTTGACCTCAAGCGCCGGGCGCGGGGTTGAGTCTTTATTTGGACCTCAAGCGCGGGGCGGCGACATCCGTCGCCTTGGCTACGCGCAATAAGGCGCGGCGGCCGGTCGGCCTTGCCTCACTTCGCTCGGTTCGGTGACTCCTCGATAATTCGGGTTACCGAGCGCAGCGAGGCAAGCGCGACCGCGCGCCCGAGCTTATGCGAGGAAAGCCAAGCGGGCGGATGCCCGCGCCCGGCGCTTGAGGTCCAAATAAAGACTCAAAACCGCGCCCGGCGCTTGAGGTCTAAAAAAGACTCCCCGGCGCTTGAGCCCAAAAAAAAAGGAACATCACCATGTACAAGGATGAAATGCTCGCCCGCTTGCTCGAGCAGGCGGAGGGCGAGGGGGCGGATCTGGTCACTCTGCGTGCGATTGTCGAGGAAGCGACGGACAGCGGGGCCGAGCGGGTGCTCGACCGGCTCGGGCTGGCCGATCCGAAGGCCCAGGACGATATCGATCAGCTGCGCGAGCTGCTGCGGGCGTGGCGCGATGCTAAAGCCAGCGCCTGGAAAGCGGTGCTGACCTGGATAGTGCGCGGCATGCTGGCGCTGCTCCTGATCGGCATTGCCGTTCGCCTGGGTCTGGGCGACATGATCCAGTGACGGCCATCCGTTTTGCCGGTTATGCGGCGATTTTCAATCATCTGGACCGGGGCGGAGACGTTATCCGTCCGGGGGCCTTTGGCGATCTCGCACCGGGACAGGAAATGCCGCTTCTCTGGCAGCATGATCCGCTGCGCCCGATCGGAACCGTTCGTCATGCCCGGGAAGATGATCGCGGATTGCAGGTCATCGCGACCGTCCCTGGCACAACCCGGGCGGGTCGTACCGCCATCAGGATGTTGCGTGAAGGGTCTGCGACCGGACTCAGCTTCGGGTACCGGGTGCGCAAGGCACGCGGTCATGCACCTCGTGAATTGCTGGACATCGACGTCGCCGAATTTTCGCTTGTGACGCGTCCCATGCAGAGCCGGGCCAAGATCATTGCGCTGGCCAATGCCGACACCTGACCTGCCGGGCTGCGATGCCCGGTTTCCAATAATTGCCCAACTGAAAGGAATGACATGACTGATACCTCCGCTACCTTCCCGGCTGATCTGGAATACAAGGCCGATCCGCTGGAAGCCAGTTTCGACAGCAATGGCGCCGCCAGCCCAGATGACGATCGGATCACCGGACTGCGCACGGATGTCGACAGTCTGAAAGACCAGATGGTCGAGATTTCCCGCGCGGCGTTCCGGCCGGTTCTTGCGGGCAGCGCCGACGAGGCCAAGGGCCTGCCGGTCTCCGAAACCACACGCGCCTTTACCGACAAATATCTCCGGCGCGGTGATCATAGCGGGATCGAACTGAAGAGCTTTTCCGGTTCTTCCGGCCCCGAAGGCGGGTTCGCGGTGCCGCAGGAGATTGATGCGCTGATCGGCCGCACGCTGAACGACATCTCGCCCATCCGGTCGATTGCCACGGTCGTCCAGACAGGCAGCGCAGGCTATCGCAAGCTGGTCACCGATGGCGGCACGCCCTCTGGCTGGGTCAGCGAAACCGCTGCGCGTCCGGAAACCGACACGCCGAATTTCAACGAGATCGCACCGCCGACCGGTGAACTTTATGCCAACCCTGCGGCATCGCAGACCATGCTCGATGATGCAGCCTTTGACGTAGAAGCCTGGCTCGCCGACGAGATCGCCCGGGAATTTGCCCGGTCCGAGGGCGCGGCCTTTGTCAATGGCAGCGGCGTCAACCAGCCGCTCGGATATCTGAACAGCACCGTCACCGATGAACCCGACGACCAGCGGGATTTCGGGACGCTGGAATATATCGCCACGGGATCCGCTGGCAGCTTTGCCGGCAGTGATGGCGAGGATGCGCTGGTCGATTTGGTCCACACGCTGAAGCCCGCCTATCGCCAAGGTGCCAGCTTTGTGATGAATAGCGCGACCCTCGCCCGGATCCGCAAGTTCAAGACCGCCGATGGTGCCTTTCTGTGGCAGTCCTCGCTGGCCCAGGGGCAGCCGGGGACCTTGCTCGGCTATCCGGTGGTCGAGGCGGAAGACATGCCCGACATCGCGACGGACTCGCTGTCCATCGCCTTCGGGAATTTCCGCGCCGGTTATCTGATTGCCGAACGCAGCGCGACCAGTATCTTGCGCGATCCGTTCACCAACAAGCCGTTCGTGCATTTCTATGCGACCAAGCGCGTTGGCGGTCAGGTGATGAACAGCGAGGCGATCAAGCTGATGCAGTTCAGCGCCTCCTGAACCAACCGATAACGTCTTGCCGCTCCGGCGGCAGCGCCTGCACCGGCAAGCTCCCCTGAGCCGGTGCAGGCTTTTCTTCATCCCCATCAATCTGCTCGCTGAAAGGATCCCGACTGGTGACTGTTTCGATAGATATGCTGCCGGATATCCCGTCCGATCTGATCTCCGATGTGAAGGATTTTCTCCGCCTCGATCATGATCAGGATGACGCTGCCCTGTCCGACCTGGTGGTGAGCGCGGTTCTCCTCTGCGAGAATTTCACACGCCAGCTGCTGATTGCGCGGACAGTGACAGAAGTCCTGCCGGTCCGGAATATCTGGCAGCGCCTCAGCCAGTTGCCGGTGCAGGTGATCGGGGCCGCCGAAGACCTGGCATCCGATGGCATGGCAACAGATCTTGCGGTCGACGATTATGCGGTGGATATTGACAGCGAAGCCTATGGCTGGCTCCGCCTGAACTCGGACGCGGGTCTTTCGCGATTGCGCGTCACCTATATTGCCGGCCTCGCCGAAGAATGGACCGATGTACCAGCGTCGCTGCGCCAGGGGATCGTGCGAATGGCGGGATATTTATATGCCAATCGCGATGATGCAGAGGCTGACGGGCCACCCCATGCTGTCACTGCACTCTGGCAGCCCCATCGCCGGATCCGGATCCGCTGAAATGGCACAGGACAAGAGCCGGGAATTTGCCGGAACCTTGCGGGAGTGGATCCGTATCGAACGATCGACAGATGACCGGGATAGCAGCGGTTCGGTGTCCGGGGTTTTTGAACTGGTCGGTGAATATCACGCATCCGCAGAGCCAGCGGGAACCGGCGTGGAGGCCGTTGCAGACAGCCGCAGTGCGATGCTGCTGTGGCAGTTCCAGATGCGGCTGGCGGACGAGATACTGCCGGGAGACCGGCTCACCTGGAACAACCGGAGCCTGATCGTCCGGACGGTGACGGTGGAACTTCGGCCGACACCGAAAACCTGCCTATTGGCGGAGGAGACATTATGACCGGACAATGGAAATCCTCCGTACAGGCGCGCGGCGCGGAGCTGGGCCAGGCGCGAGTGGATCATCTGACGAGCCAGCTGGAAACCGGTCTTGCCGACGATCTTCCTGATCATGTCCAGGTGCGGCAGGACGGCGATGCGCTCGTCATCAGCGGCCCGAATTTGACCGGCGAGCTTCAGGACAATGGTAGCCTCTGGGATATCGGCTTTCTGCTGCAGGGCGTCCGGTGAGCAGCGCTCTGGAGGCCGTGCAGGTCAGCCTGGTCAGTGCCCTGCAGGACAGCGCCGAACTGATGGAGATGATCAGCGGCGTTTATGACGGGCCGCCGCCGCGTGCAGAATTTCCCTATGTCTCGCTGACGACGAGCGCGTCCCGCGACTGGAGCCACAAGACCGGCACGGGGCGAGCTCTGTCGATCGGACTGACGGTGCATGACAGCGGCACCAGCGCGGTGCGTATCGGCGCAATCATGGCGCGGGTCGAAGCGGCGCTGGAGCAGGAACTGACTGACCCGGACGACTGGCAGATCGTCACCTTCACCTTTCGTCGCTCGCGGATCGTCCGGAGCGCGACCGGACCGTGGCGCGGGCTGATCGAGTATCGGGCCCGGTGCCTGCAGACATAAACACTTCATCCAGCACAAAGGAACATATTCATGGCAGCAGAAAAAGGCAGTGCCTTTCTCCTGAAGATCGGCGACGGCGCGGATCCGGTCAGCTACACCACGATCGCCGGTTTGCGCACGACGCAACTGACCATCAATGGCGAGCCAGTGGTGATCACCAACAAGGACAGTGCAGGCTGGAGGCAATTGCTGTCCGGTGCCGGAATTCGCTCGGTCTCGGTTTCCGGGGCTGGCGTGTTTACCGGGTCCGATGCCGAACTGCGGATCCGCGATCATGCGCTGAACGGCCTGATCGATGCCTATCAACTCAGCTTTGAAAGTGGCGAGGTCATGCAGGGAGATTTTCTGGTGGCCCGGCTGGACTATAGCGGCGATTTCAACGGCGAGCGCAGCTATACGATGAGCCTGGAAAGCTCCGGGGCGGTTATCAGTGGCTGAACCGGCAGTGGCGGCGAGAGGGGAAGCGATCCTGCAGATCGGTGATGCGCAACTGGCGCTGCGGCCCACTTTCGCAGCATTGGCGGCAGCGGAGGAGGATCTCGGCTCGCTCTTCGCGCTGGTCGGCAGGGCGGCAGATGGTCAGCTGCTCTTCACCGAAATCACCACCCTGTTCTGGCACTTGCTGCGCGACCGCCCCGAACATCTGACCCGCGCGGAATTTGACGAGGCGATGGCCGGACTCGGGATCGCGCGCATGACGCCAGTACTCAAGATCCTGTTGCGGCAGATTTTGCAAGGTCAGCCGGCTCAAGCTGGATCTCTCCATGGCTGACAGCTTTGCCGACGGAGCCCGGCAGATTGGCGGGCAGGTGAGCCTGTTCCTCGGTTGGACGCCGGATCAGTTCTGGTCCGCCACTCCGGCGGAATTGTACAGCATATTTGTTGCGCTGGAACGTGCCGGATTGAGCGGCGTGCCGGCCGCACCGCTGGATCGTCGGTCACTCGAAAAATTGCAGAAAGACTGTCCCGATGGATGAAGAAATTGAACGACTCGTGGTGCAGGTTCGCGCTGATACTGCGGGGTTTGCAAAGGATGTGTCGACTATGAAAGCGGAGTTGGACGGGTCCTTTGCGCAAGGCGTTGAACGCGCTGGAGACGTGCTGGGCAACGCTCTGAGCTCTGCTATTCGTCGCGGTTCGCTGGATTTTGAAGACCTGAAGCGCACGGCTATGGCAATCATTTCCGACATCGCCAATGCCGCGATATCCAATGGTCTGGGCGGACTGTTCGGCGGAGGGAGCCAGGGTCTGCTGGGGATCGGAAATTCCGTCCTGAGCGCGCTTCTGGGGGCGCCAGGACGCGCCACCGGCGGTCCGGTAACTTCCGGTCGCGCATACCGCGTCGGCGAGCAAGGGCCTGAATATTTCATCCCGGCTGCGGCAGGGCGCATTGAACCGAGCGCCGGGACAACCGTCACTCCAAACGTCCATCTCACAATCCATGTCTCCGACAATGGTCAGAGCAGCGCGCCCGACCAGCTTCGCCGGTCCGGGCGGCAGGTCGCCCGTTCGATCCGCAGCGCGCTAGCGTCGCGCAACTGACCGATACATAATCAGGAAAGATCATCATGGGATTCTGGCTCGCCGACGGGCGCAACGGGCAACAGGTATCGACCATCAAGAGATTTGACCCGCGCTACTGGACCGTCAATTTCCCGCGCCCGATGATGGCGTCGCTGGTCACAACGGCCAAGGATGCGATGCGGGTCGATGCGGTGTTTTACAACAGCGATGACCTGGCCGGTCTGATCTGGGACAGCGAGGACAGCCTCGATCATCCGTTGCTGACATATGAGACGTGCACAGACTACAGCCGTCTTTCGCTGCAGTTTCACTGGCAATCATCGGGCATCATGCCTCTCGATGAAGTCAACGGTCCAACGCTGACAATTGAAGGGACCGACGCGGCCGGCCATGCCAAATCCTGGTATGTAAGACTGTGGAACTATGCCAGCGGCGATCCTGAGAATGCCGATATCGCCATTGCCTTTTCGGCGCTCGATGGCGGCTTCCTGCTGCCCGGAGAAGCGGATCCGGTCCATCCGGAAAATATTGATCGTCTTTTCATCTCCATCATTCCACCGGAATATGACGGCCTGGGAAACCGCTTTGCCTCTCCCCGCCACGGATGGGTGGAAATCAGCGCGATCAGCACGGACGGGGCCGGTGCGGTGCTGGACATCGGGGATATCATGGTGCCGGAACACGGCCTCTCCATGGCGACCGCCTATGATGACAGCTTCAACCAGACGCCGGAACGACTGCTGCATTCGATACGGGCCCTGGGATATCGCGGATCGATCAATCACTATCTCGGCATGAGCCACTATTTTCGGCTCGAAACCCTCGGAGACGGCTTGTATGTCAGTCTGTCCAACCCGCAGGAAGGGGAAGAATTTGCGGCGATCAACCAGCCTTGTGTTGCCTGGCACCGCGATTTTCTAACCCGCGCCACGGCCATGGGTTTTGAGGTGATCCAATCGCTGTCCTACGAGCTGTTCAACGCACATTGCTGGAATGACTGGAAGCAGCTGGCGGAAAACGGGGAGCCTGCCCTGACCGGGTGGGACCCGCCGTCGGCCTTGCTCTCACCGGCTCATGCCGGGGCCATGTCCTATCTCCAGTCTGTCGCACGTGCCTTTGTCGGCATTGCCCGTGATATCGGCACGGTGATCCGCTTTCAGGTGGGCGAGCCGTGGTGGTGGATCATGACGGATGGCCGGATCTGCCTTTACGATGCCTCTGCACTGGCAGCTTTTGCAGATCTCGCGGTGTCGATTGCCGATATTAACGGAGCCAAAAGTGACGCGCAAAATGCGATGCTGGATAGGGCGGGTGAACTATTGGCCCAATCGACCAGCGATCTGATGGCTGCTGTCCGGGACGAGGCCGGATCGGCAGGCGTGGAGACCCTGTTGCTGGCCTATTTGCCGACTATCCTGGACGAAGCAGCGCCGGAAGCGCAGCGCGCCAATCTGCCTGTCGGCTGGGCCATCCCTGCCTTCGATGTGCTGCAACTGGAGGATTATGACTGGGTGATTGCGGGCAACCGGTCCGCGACACGGGAGGGTATCGCGGCGGCGACCGCCCGACTGGGATATCCGCCCGGACAGCAGCATTATTTTGCCGGTTTCGTGCTGGCGGAAACGGATCGTTTCATCTGGCGCAACATGGCCGATGCGATCGGCGATGCGCAGGGCCGGGGCGCGGCCGAAATCTTCGTCTGGGCGCTGCCACAGGTGGCCCGGGACGGATTTGTCCATTTTGCTGAAGAGGAGGACGAAGTGCAGGCCTTTGACGATGTCGAGTTTCCGCTGTCCATCGGTATGGGAGCCACAGTGTCGCCGCATTTTTCGACCAGCGTCACGACCAGCCTTTCGGGTCATGAAACACGCAATAGCGACTGGGCAGATGCGCGGCTGGAATTTGATGCTGGTCCCGGAATACGAAGTGCGGCGGAGGTTGATCTGTTGCTCGGCTTTTTCCGAGCCCGTCGTGGCGCCGCCAGGGCCTTCCGGTTCCGTGATCCAAGCGACCATAGCTCTGCTGGCATGATCGGTACGCCCGGAGCAACCGATCAGCAGATCGGCACCGGGGACGGAGAGCAAACGACATTTGCGCTGGTCAAAAATTACGGAGACGACAGTGCGGAGCTGCAAAACCGTTTCATCACCCGACCCGTTTCAGATTCGCTCATTGTGGCTGTAGATGGTGTGGAGACATCCGACTGGACGCTTGGTGACCTGGGGCAAGTCGAATTTGATGAGCCGCCGTCTGCCGGGCAGGCGGTTACAGCCGGCTTCCTGTTCGATGTCCCCGTGCGGTTTGCAGCGGACCGGCTGGACATCAGTCATGCGACTTTTCAGGCTGGAGACATCCCCGTCGTGCCCCTGCTGGAAGTGAAAGAAGCGCCGTGAGTGTGGGATGGTTGGGCGGCAAGCTCACAACTCGCGCATTTGCCTGGCGGCTGGAACGCTCGGACGGGGTGGCACTCGGTTTTGTCTCCCATGACCGGGACATCTGGATCGACGAATTTCGCTACCGGGCTGCTCCGGGAATGGTTCCATCGACAATATCACTGAGTGACCGCCTGGACGTGGACAGCGTCGAGATCGAGGGCGTGATGACCAGCGCGGCGATCCTGGAAAGTGATCTGGCCTCCGGTCGCTGGAACGGAGCGCGTCTTGAGGTGTCCCTTGTCGACTGGTACATGCCGACAAATGAGGCCGTGCCTTTGATCAGCGGCGAATTTGGTGAAGTCGCGCGGTCCGGTCAAGAATTCCGGGTGGAAATCATCGGTGCGACTGCCCGGCTGAAACAGGCTGTGGCACCGGCTACCTCGCCAACTTGCCGGGCCCATTTTGGCGACAAGTCCTGCAAAATGAACCTGCATGCCCACCAGACGGAACTGACCGTCACGGGTGTGACCGACGGGGCGCTGGCATTTGCAGGGCTGTCCGGCACTGCCGGGCATTATGCGCTGGGCCAGTTGCGATGGCTTTCTGGCGCGAATTGTGGACTGGGTTTCACGATCATGTCCGGAGAAGGTGATGCTTTGACTTTGGCGGATGAGCCGGAAAATGCAGTTGCATCCGGTGATCGGGCCTTGTTGACCGCTGGTTGCGACAAGCAGCTGGCAACCTGCCGTGACCGGTTTGCCAATGTCCTGAATTTTCGCGGTGAGCCACATTTGCCCGGGAATGATTTGCTGACCCGGTATCCCGGCGCATGACTTGTGGAACGAGCGAGGCGCAGATCATCGCGCGGACGGCACTGGCTCTGGTGGGTACGCCTTTTCGCCTGCACGGTCGGGATCCCAATCATGGCCTGGATTGTATTGGTCTGTGTGCCCTTTGCGTAAAGGCTGCCGGCCGGAATTCCGACATTCCCAATGGCTATGCACTGCGCGGAGGAGATGCGGAGAAAATCCGGCACTGCATTCGGCATCTGGGATTCCGGGATATTGCCCACTTTTCAGACGGCCCGGACGCCCCGTGGAACGCCGGGGATATCGTGCTGACACGCCCCGCACCTTTGCAATTGCACCTGCTGGTTCATACCGAACTGGGCATGGTTCACGCCCATGCAGGCTTGCGCAGGGTGGTTTGTACTCCGGGCCGTCTTGAAGGCCGCATCCTGTCCACATTCAGAATCTTGGAGAGTTAGATGGCAACGATCTTGCTGACCGCTGTCGGCTCTGCCGTGGGCGGTCCGGTGGGTGCCGGTATCGGCGCTTTGCTTGGCCGCACCGTTGATCAGAATTTCCTTTTCAAGCCCTCTGCCCGGGAAGGCGCACGGCTGCAGGATCTGGCCATCCAGACCTCCAGCTATGGCTCGTTGATTCCGCGGATATACGGTGCGATGCGAGTTGCCGGAACAGTCATTTGGGCCACCGACATACAGGAATCGCGTGAGACCGAAGGGGGAGGCAAGGGGCGTCCGGCGACGACGAGTTACAGTTACTCGGCCAGTTTCGCGGTTGCGCTGTCGAGCCGGGAGACAGATTCGGTCGGTCGGATCTGGGCCGATGGAAAGTTGCTGCGCGGGGCCGCAGGAGATTTCAAGACAGGCACCGGCTTTCGGTTTTTCTCCGGCCATGAGGACCAGCAGGCTGACGGCCTGATTGCCGCAGCTGAGGGGATGGATAGCGCGCCCGCATTTCGTGGCCTGGCGATCGCGGTTTTTGAGGATATGGAGCTTGCGGATTTCGGCAATCGCATTCCTTCACTCACGTTTGAATTAATCGCCGATGGCGGTGCCGCACCCTTGACGGAGCTGCTCAAGGACCTTTCCGGCGATATGATCGAGACTGATCTTGATCCGGAGTTTGCTGGTTTCTCGGCCTCCGGCAGCGACATTGCTGGTGCGCTGCAACCGCTCATGGAGGCCGTGCCTCTTTCACTGGAGGTCGAATCATCCGGATATCGCGCCTTCCATCGCCTGGAGGATGCCCGCACGCCCATCGCTCTGAAAGGCACCGATATTGTGCGGGAACTGGATGGCCGCAAATGCGAACGGCCTTCGGTCCAGACACGCCCGGAAACCGAAATAGCGACGCGTCACGCGCTGCGATACCATGACCCGGCGCGGGATTATCAGGCCGGCCTGCAAACAGCTTTCCGGCCGGGATCGGGAAGGGTGACCGTACAGACGGAGATTCCGGCTTCGCTCTCGGCCAGCCTGGCTCGCAGCCTCGCCGAGACTGCAATCTGGTCAGACTATCAGGACCGGACGACCTTGCAGCTGCACATCGCTACGGGTGCTGAACTGGCGAAACCGGGAACGCTGCTGACACTCCCCGACCAGCAGGGAAACTGGCGCGTGCGGGACTGGGAATTCAAGGGTGGAGCGATCGAATTGCAACTCTCCCGCCATATTGGTGGATCGGCTATTGCCGCGGATACGGCGGACGGGGGCCGGGCAGTGAGCGAGGCTGATCTGCTTGCGGGGGAAACGCGGGCAGAACTGGTCGATCTGCCGTTTGCCATAGGTTCCCCGGAGCTGATCTCTGACGAACCCAGGCTTTATGCCGCGGCAGCGGGCGAAACAGGCTGGCGCAACGCCCAAGTCTATTCTGCAGACGGCACCGGACAGTGGGTAACACGCATTGCAGCGCCTGCAATCATCGGACAGGTCAATGGTATTTTGAACGATGCCAACCCGCTGCTGATTGACCGGCAAAACGAAATAGACGTGACACTGCACAATTCGGCCATGCTGCTCAGCCCGGCAGATCAGGATCAGTTGCTGGCCGGTCAGAACATGGCGGTGGTCGGCTCGGAAATCCTGCAATTCGGAATGGCTGAACCGCTTGGTGGGAACCAGTATCGGTTATCGCATCTGCTGCGCGGACTGGGCGGAAGCGAAGCGGCAATGACAGACCATGCGGATGGAGAAGCCTTTGTTCTCATTGATGACAGCCTTGCCGCTATTGATGCTCGTTTTTATCCGCTTTTCCAGCCGGTAAGCATGGCTTTTGCCGGTAGGGATGACGACGAACCGGTCATCGCGTCCTTGCCGTCAGCGGGGCGGGCGCTGACGCCCTGGTCGCCGGTCCATCCGCAATGGAGCATTGAAGCGTCAGGAGAATTGTTGGTCAGTTGGACCCGGCGATCCCGGTCAGGACTGCTCTGGCTCGACGGCGTTGAGGTTCCGCTCGGCGAGGATGAAGAGCTTTATGACGTTTCGATCATGGCAGACAATGTTGGCATCGCAGATTTTTCTGCACAGACTTCCTCTCCGGAATGGCTGATTGATTCAGCGAAATTGCAGCAATATCGGGATTTCGGCACGGTGAATCTGCTGATCGAAGTACGGCAAACCGGGCGTTATGCATGGTCAGATCCGCTCACCATGGAAGTCCCGATCTGACTGGTAGCCGGGACATTCGCTTCCTTTCGCACCCCCTTTCCCCCGCCTGCCGATAGGCTGTTTTCGGCCATCTGAATTTCGTTTGCCAAGGAGATAGTTCATGACAGATTATCACAGCGCCCGGTTCCAGCTGCCCTTGCTCGCGGCCGGGCAGGCGCACAAGGAGCTGTTCCACAACGAAGCCATAATGCTGGTCGATTTTTTGATCAGCCCGGTTGTCGAAGGATTGGCTGTTGATCCCGATGCCCTGTCAACGGAGGAAGGGAAATGCTGGGTGGTTGCGACAGGAGCGACCGGTGATTGGGAAGGGCAAGATGACAATATTGCTGCATGGACGGAAAATGGCTGGCAATTTATCTCCCCGGTCGATGGTATGCGGGTGCTTTCGCAGGATTCCGGCATTGTGACAATTTTCCGACAAGGGAGCTGGCAAAATTGCGACGCCATTGCTCCCGCTGCCGGGGGAACAACCATTGACAGCGAAGCAAGGGCGGCCCTCGATTCGATTCTTATCGCCTTGCAAACACATGCAATTTTGCCGGAAAACTGATTATCTGGTCGTTTCATCTGCAATTTCGCGCATTTCATCGTCCGTCATTCGTCCGACGGCGTCGCTTTTTGACGTAAATGGCGAAAATGGCGACATTTTCGCAACAGTTCTGGAATTTGTCGGCTTGCAACGGATCGGACGAAAGGTTACAAAGCGCCGTGAATTCTAGAACCTAAATGAGAAGGGGAATATAAATGCGGAAGCTTGCCATAGGTTTGGCGCTTGCCTCCACGGCGCTTGCCTCACCTGCTCTGGCCCGTGACGGTCAGTGGTATGTGGGCGTAGAAGGCGGTGCTTTACTTGTTGAAGACACCAATCTGGACATTGCAGGCATCAATGATGTTGCCTCCATTGACTATGAGGCAGGGTACGACTTTGATGCCATTGTTGGATATGATTTTGGACCGTTTCGTCTGGAATCGGAAGTTGCCTACAAGTCAGCCGCCGCTGATGGACTGATCGGCGCTGGTCCCCAGACAGGTGGCGTTTTGATTCCCGGTGGAGGTAACCCTGGAAATGCTGGTTACAATCTTGATACCAACGGCGAAGTAAATGCCCTGAGCTTCATGCTGAACGGCTTGGTCGACTTTGGCGACGACGATAGTCTCCAGGGCTTTGTCGGCGGCGGTGTCGGTGTTGCGCGTACGGAAGTCACGAACATCATTGCAGGACCTTGGCTGGACGATTCGGACACTGGCTTCGCATGGCAGATTCTTGCTGGTGTGCGCGCTCCGCTGAGCGACAGCTGGGACGTTGGTCTGAAATATCGCTATTTCAATCAGTCCGGTGTCGATCTTGTCGACTCTATCGGACGTGACGTTTCTGCGGATATCTCGACCCACTCCATTCTGGGTAGTCTGATCTACAACTTCGGCGGCGAGCCAGAGGCACCACCACCACCACCGCCTCCTCCGCCTCCCCCCCCACCACCACCACCACCACCGCCACCGCCACCACCGCCACCGGTATGTGCGCCTGGACCTTATATTGTGTTCTTTGACTGGGATCAGTCAGACATCACGCCAGAAGCCGCAACGGTTCTGGACAATGCGGTCACGGCTTATGGTGACTGTGGTTCGGCTCAGGTCATGCTGGCTGGTCACGCTGACAAATCTGGTTCTGCCAGCTACAATGTCGGCCTGTCTCAGCGTCGCAACGAAGCGGTTCGGGCTTATCTCGAGTCTCGCGGAATTGGCGGCGGTGCGATCAGCAGCGAAGCCTTCGGTGAATCGCGTCCGCGCGTTGAAACCGCTGATGGTGTGCGCGAGCCGCAGAACCGTCGTGTGGAAGTTATGTACGGACCTGGTTCCGGCAACTAATCCGCCACAAACAAAAAAAAGGGCTGGTCTTCGGACCGGCCCTTTTTTTTGACGCAACGAGACTGGTGCCCGAAGGACCAGGTCGATCACATCTTTTTCTCAGGTGAGCTGGTTACATCAGTGCTTCGAAAAGTTTCCGGCCATCGGTTCCGCCGTGCTTGCGGTCTATTGCCCGTTCCGGATGCGGCATCATCCCCAGGATATTGCCTTCGGCATTTGTGATACCGGCGATGTTTCTTGCGGATCCGTTTATATTCTCCGCGTACCGGAAAACGACACGTTCATCGTCTTCCAGTCTGTTCAGTTCATCTTCGTCGGCAAAATAATTTCCGTCGTGATGAGCGACAGGAATGGAAATGGGTTCTTCAGCCTGATACCCGCTGGTGAACCGGGTTCGGTTGGGTGCAATAACGAGCGGAGCGTCCTTGCAGACAAAATTGATCTGACTGTTACGCATCAGGGCGCCGGGCAACAGTCCGATTTCAGTCAGGATCTGAAATCCGTTGCACACGCCAAGGATCTTTAAGCCCTTCCTAGCGGCATCCTGAACAGCCGGAACGATATTCGACCGGGCGGCCATGGCGCCGGATCTCAAATAGTCTCCATAGGAAAACCCGCCAGGAATGGCGATCATGTCGAGATTGTCCGGCAGATTGCTTTCCCCATGCCAGATCATGTGTGGCCGGGTTCCGGAAACTGTCTCCAGGGCGACCGCCATGTCGCGATCGCAATTTGATCCCGGGAAGACGATTACGGCGGACTGCACTAAACCGTTTCCTCGGCGGCGGCGTCCGCCATTTTCTCGATTTCGTAATTCTCAATCACCGTATTGGCGAGCAGCTTTTCGCACATCGCCTCAATGTCATCGTCCGAGATATCGTCATCAACCGAGAGTTCGATAAGTTTGCCGGCCCGTACATCATGTACTCCCCGGAAGTTGAGGCTCTCCAGCGCGTGATGAATGGCTTTGCCCTGCGGGTCGAGTACACCGTTTTTCAGTGTCACAAAAATTTTCAGTTTCATGGATCTCGCTTCGCCAATTATCACCAACGATGCCCATCCCTATAGCGCGGTCTTCAGCGGGGGCAAGAGGGCAGTCTGCTTTGCAGCGATAAATCCGAAGCCTGTATGGAAAACAGTCAGAAAAATCTGGCGAGTTTGAAATTCACCCGGTGCCGGTTCATGCGGTAGAGCTCGTAGTTGCTGTCCACGCGCGAATAGTTGTAATCCACCGATGGAGAGAAACCGAGGAACTTGATTTTTCGGCTGCCAACATAGGCCCTGGCGAAACTGCGCCAGTCCTTGCGCCTCTCATTGGAGAAGAAGGCATTGGCTTCATCGAAGCGGGATCGGCTGACGCTGCCCGAAATTCCGGCATTCAAGCCAAGCGGCAGTTCACCGCCGATTCCCAGATTTAAACCATAGTTGATGCTTGAAAAACTATCCGAGTTCAGCAGATCTCTGCGCACAAACACACTCGCTGAGGCGATTAGCGATCTGCCGATCAGATGTTCATATGTCGCATTTCCACCCAGTCGCCAGCCGGTATAGGCATCGCTGAGCTTCGACTCAGTTCGGCGACCGTCAATTTCCATTCCGATCCGCTGCCCCCGGCTAAGTGCGGTTTGCAATCCTGCACGACCACCATATTCGCGGGTCGCGAGCTGGCCGCCATACCAGCGTTGCTGTCCGACGGCCTGCAGGGATACACTTGCGTAGCGTGCCACCCGGTATTCCGGTCCAGCGGCAATTTGCGCCACAATGTCATCCGCAGCCGTTCCTGAGTAGTTGACCACTTTGGTGTCGGCATCGAACAGAAATGCGAGGTTGCTGTTTGCCTTCAGCCGGATGCCGCCGGAGAAACCAGCGGTCTGACCAATCCCCGACCGGCTGCGTGCATTGTCGTCGAGTTCCAAAGGCACCCGGATCGGTCCGAAATTGACATCCACTTGTTCGGCTTCCGTAGCACCGTTGATATTGGTGTCCGGGGCAAAGCCAAAGTCGAAACTGAACCGCCAGATGCGCTGGTCGCGGATGATGCTGCGCGTGTTGCGAATTGTCCGGGCGATTTCGTCCGGCAAGTCTTCGTCATTCTGGGCGAGCCGAAAGTGATAATCGGCGTTTGATTCCTTGCCGGTCATCAGATAGGCGCGCGCCAGTTCGAGCCGAACCCGGGTTTGCCCGGGATCCTCGCTCAACATTGACCGGAATGTTTTTATCGCGCTTTTGAGGTCTCCCGTTTCCACTGCAATATAGCCAGCGAGAAACTGCTGCTGCATCCTGAGGTCAGGAACCTGACCCAGCGCCGCTACCAATGGTGCGGCTGAGTCATATTTTTTCTCATGAACGAGCTGTTCGGCCTTTGCCAGCAATTGCTGAGGCGTGATCTGAAGCCGGCAATTCCCTGCGTCGTCACAAACCGGTTGTGAAGCCGGCCCCATCGATGTTGCGCTTGCCCCGTCGGCCATGTCGTCCGCTGCCATGACCGGCGCCGCCAAAAACATGGTTAACAATAAGTATGGCGCGGAACTGGCACGCATAAGCGATGTCTGCCTTTTCACAGATTTGGATCAGGGGCGTTGGCCGACAAAGGTTCCGAGAATATCGATCCGCTCATCCGGTGTTCCGCCGACGATCCGGTAACCGCCGCCGACTTCTTCGGCATTTGGACCATAAAGAGCACCGTCGATGCTGGATCCAGCTATCACGAGATCCAACCGGGCACCGCCAGGATTGATGAACCAGGCTTCGTCAAACTGACCCAGGAAACCGCCAGCTGCGACCAGATCGATCTGACCGGCGCCATTGGCGAAGAACTGGGCGTTTTCCAGAACGCTGTGCTGACCGCTGGTGCCGTCAAAAAACGGGGCTCCAACTGTGCCATCAAGCGCCAGCGAGAAAGTATTCGCTCCGAAGTCGACGTTTGTCGATGCTGTACCGGCTATCCACTGAAAGTAGGTGTCAAGGTTCCCATTGACATCAGGCTGGTCGTTAAAGACCATCGAGGCCAGCATGCTCCCGGTGAACGAACCCGTTCCGCTTGTAGGTACAACGTCTGCTGGCGAAAGCTCACCATAGGAAAAGGCACCGCGTTCAAAGGTATTTTGTTGTCTGAGAACTTCGGTCGTGGCGCCGCCCGGAAGTTCGATTTCGACGCTGCTCAAAGCAACCGTATTCCGCAGGTAGCCGGCGAAAGTCACATATTGGGTCTCTGTGCCCGGTGTCTGGTAGAAAAATGTGGTGGCGTCATAGGAACCCGCCGATGCAGGATCGATCAGATCAAAAATGAACTCGGTTGCCGACGTCCGGAACAGGTTCGATTGAGAACCGGATTCCAGGTAATTGATACCCTGCAATCCGAACTGTGCGGATTGCAGATCCGGCGTTCCAAACTGGGGTTCAACTGCTCCGCCAAAATCTGTCCGATGGAGAGGGTCCTGAAAACGGCTGGCACCGGTTGTTCCGGCCAGTACATTGTTGAAGCTGACATTGAAAATCGCGTCTCGTGGACTATATTCAATCGTCAGATTGGAATTGCGCACGGTCGTGGCATCGCCTTGATAAAGTTGCGCTCCCTGTTCAGCGCCGGGATTTCCCGCTTCTTCGACAGTGTATTGATAGCTGTGCGAACTGCCGATTGCGATATAGCTGGTCGGCTCAGTGGGATTCACAAATGTGTGTGTGCCGCCACCACCAACGCCTCCACCAGCGCCACCCGGAGGTGCACTGCTACCGGCAGTTTGTGGGCCGGCTCCGCCACAGGCGGCAAGCATCGTCGTACTGGCTAACAGAATCAGAAGGCGCATCGGAATAATTCCTCACATGAGTTCCACATGAGGGCACTGCTATCATTCAGCTGGTTAAGATCGCGTAAACCATCCGAGCTTTTTGCCTGCCCCCGTAGCAGGGACATGCACAGACCGGTCTAAAAGCCGGACAAAAAACTATGGTTACTTTCCGCGCTTCTTTCGTTCACTATCCAGGTCGAGCACTTCGCTGAGCCCGCCTTCGGGCAACAGGCCCATGCGCCGGGCGACCTCCTGATAGGCCTCTGCCTCACCGCCCAAGTCGCGGCGGAACCGGTCCTTGTCCAGTTTTTCATTGGTTTCGAGATCCCACAACCGGCATCCGTCCGGGCTGATCTCGTCTGCGAGGATGATCCGCGAGAAATCTCCGTCGAACAGACGGCCGAATTCCAGTTTGAAATCCACCAGCCGGATCCCGATTCCGGCAAACATGCCGGCCATGAAGTCATTGATGCGGATAGCCATGGAGGAGATATCCTGCATTTCTTCCTGTGTCGCCCAGCCGAAACAGGCGATATGCTCTTCGGCTATCAGCGGATCGCCCAGCGCGTCATCCTTGTAACAATATTCGAGCAAGGTGTGCGGCAGCGGCGTACCCTCTTCGATGCCCAGCCGTTTGGACAGGGACCCGGCAGCCACATTGCGGACGATCACTTCGATCGGCACAATTTCCACCTGTTTGACCAGCTGCTCCCGCATGTTGAGGCGGCGGATAAAATGGCTGGGTATGCCGATATGGGTCAGTTGCGAGAAAATATGCTCACTAACCCGATTGTTGATGACGCCCTTGCCGCTGATCGTGCCCTTTTTCTCCGCATTGAAGGCGGTGGCATCGTCCTTGAAATACTGGATGATGGTTCCGGGTTCCGGTCCCTCATATAAAATTTTGGCTTTGCCTTCGTAGATCTGGCGACGACGGGACATGGGCGGGTTCCTACTCGCGTTGGGAGCGAAAAAATCATGCCCCGACAGGCCGAATCAAACGGAAACGACGGGCCGGGGCAGCGCAAGATCGCTATAGTCGAAAGCCTGCGGTGGCGCAAACACTCCTCTTTTTCCCCACAGCCCGTGCATCCGCAAGCCGCCAACAGTCCTCGCATCGACGGGCCCTTCGTCTCTCTCCGTGGGCAGCAATTCTAGACTCGGACGGGCTTGGGCGACAAAAAGGGATGTCAGGTTTGGGATAGCTGCTGCTTGGGGAGAGACAAATGTCCGTCGAATGTGAAACACGCTCTGATATTGTGATCATCACCATCAACCGGCCGGAACGCCGCAACGCCGTGGATGGGCCAACGGCGCAGTTGCTGTTTGATGCCTTCGAGCGCTTTGACCAGGACGAGAGTCTCAATATCGCCATTTTGCAGGGTGCGGACGGGAATTTCTGTGCGGGTGCCGACTTGCAGGCGGTTGCGGCCGGAAAAGGGAACACGGTAGAGAAGACCGGGCCATTGGCGCCGATGGGTCCGACCAGAATGCGCTTGTCCAAGCCCGTTATTGCCGCGGTCGAAGGTTATGCTGTCGCTGGCGGGATGGAACTGGCTCTGTGGTGTGATTTGCGCGTGATGGCGGCATCGGCGCGATTTGGCATTTTTTGTCGGCGGTTCGGTGTCCCGCTAATCGATATGGGGACGATCCGGCTGCCGCGATTGATCGGGCAATCCCGCGCCAGCGATCTGATTTTGACCGGGCGGGAAGTTGGCTCTGAAGAAGCCCTTGCTATCGGGCTGGCCAATCGCGTTTCGGAGGATGGTGCTGCTCTGGAAATGGCCTTGGAACTGGCCGGACAGATATCTGCCTTTCCGCAACTATGCATGCGCAATGATCGCAAATCCATGCATGACCAATGGGCAATGGACCATGATTCGGCGATGCAAAATGAGATCACGCTCGGCATGGAAACCTTGCGAAGCGGGGAAACTCTGGCCGGTGCGACGGCTTTTTCAAAAGGCAAAGGTAGGCACGGGCAATTTTAGCCGCATTTAACAAAATTCCCGTCTATGCAATTCGCTCTACACAGCGGGAATCGACCCTGCTATCGCAGCGCTCATGAGTGATGTGACCGATACGCCCGAAGCGACTCCCGAAGATGAATTTGACGCCATTGTCGATGCGCCGTTCGATGCCGCATTGTCGGAACGCTATCTGATCTATGCGATGTCGACGATTACCGCGCGGTCGCTGCCTGATCTGCGCGACGGGCTGAAACCGGTCCACCGGCGTCTGCTATGGGCGATGCGGCTGCTCAAGCTGGATCCGGCCCAGGGGTACAAGAAATGTGCGCGCGTGGTCGGGGATGTGATCGGTAAATATCATCCGCATGGGGACCAGTCCGTCTATGACGCGATGGTCCGCCTCGCCCAGACATTCTCGCTGCGCTATCCGCTGGTCGACGGGCAGGGCAATTTCGGGAATATCGACGGCGATAACGCCGCAGCCTATCGCTATACCGAGGCTCGGCTGACCCGGACCGCGATCGAGCTGATGCACGGGCTGGATGAAGGCACGGTCGATTTCAAGCCGACCTATAATGGCGAGGACGAGGAGCCGGAGATCATGCCCGGCCTGTTTCCGAACCTGCTGGCCAATGGTGCGAGCGGGATTGCAGTTGGCATGGCGACGAGCATCCCGTCGCACAATGTGGCCGAGATTATCGATGCCGTCACCCTGCTGATCGACTCGCCCAGGACCGAACATGCCGAGATCATGGAAATCGTGAAGGGACCGGATTTCGCCACCGGCGGGACGCTGGTTGATCCGAAATCGGTGATTGATGCCGCTTATGAGAGCGGTCGCGGCGCGATGCGCCTGCGCGCGAAATGGCACAAGGAAGATGCCGAGGGGCGCGGCGCCTGGCAGGCCGTTGTCACCGAAATTCCCTATCAGGTGCAGAAGGGCAAGCTGATCGAACAGATTGCCCAGCTGATTGCCGACAAGAAATTACCGATTCTCGCTGATATCCGAGATGAGTCGGATGAAGAAATCCGCATCGTTCTGGAACCGAAAAACCGGGCGGTTGACGTCGATCTGCTGATGGACAGCCTGTTCCGGATGAGCGATCTGGAGAACCGATTCTCGCTCAACATGAATGTGCTCGACGACACCCGCACACCCAAGGTGATGGGCATAAGGGAAGTGCTGAAGGAATGGATCCGGCACCAGATCGAAGTGCTGGTGCGCCGGTCGCAGCACCGGCTGGAAAAGATCGATGCGCGGCTGGAGCTGCTCGACGGCTATATTATCGCCTTCCTCAATCTCGACCGGGTCATCGAGATTATTCGCTATGAAGATGATCCCAAAGGCGAGCTGATGAAGGAATTCAAGCTCAGCGACCGCCAGGCCGAGGCGATCCTCAACATGCGGCTGCGCAGTCTGCGCAAGCTCGAGGAAATGGAACTGCGGTCGGAACGGGACAAGCTGCAGGAAGAACGGGAAGGTCTGGAAAAACTGATCGCCAGCCCCGCACGGCAGAAGACCCGGCTGAAAAAGGATCTCGCCGGGCTGCGCAAGCTCTACGCGGAAGATACGGATATCGGCAAGCGGCGGACCCAGCTGGTCGAAGCGGCACCGGCACGGGACATTCCGCTGGAAGCGATGATCGAGAAGGAGCCGGTCACCGTCATCATGTCCCAGCGTGGCTGGATCAAGGCTATGAAAGGCCATGCCGACCTGTCGCAGCCGGATAGTTTCAAATTCAAGGAAGGGGACGGGCCGAAATTCGCTTTCCATGCCCAGACCACCGACAAGCTGCTGATGTGCTGCGACAATGGCCGTTTCTACACGATCGGTGCGGATAAGCTCCCGGGCGCGCGGGGCTTTGGTGAGCCGGTAGCGTCGATGGTCGATATGGAGCCGGGTACCGAACCGGTGGCCCTGACCATCGCCGATCCCCAGGGGCGCCTGCTCGTAGCATCGACCTGGGGCCGCGGCTTTGTTGCGAAAATCTCGGACGTCGTGGCGGAGACAAAGAAAGGCCGCCAGGTCGTCAATCTGAAAGGGGATGCGCGGTTGCTGGTTGTCCGTTCCGTACCTGAAGACGCGGATCATGTCGCGGCCATTGGCGAAAACCGCAAGTTGGTCGTTTTCGCCTTGTCCGAAATGCCGGAGATGGCCAAGGGGCAGGGCGTGATGCTCCAGAAATACAAGGATGGCGGCCTGTCCGACGCGATTTGCTTTAGGCTGGAAGAGGGCCTGAGCTGGGCGATGGGCGGGGATACAGGACGGACCCGTACGGAAAACGACCTAACCATGTGGCGGGTTGCCCGGGGTGCTGCCGGACGACTGCCGCCGACCGGATTCCCCAAAAACGGGAAATTTGACTGATAAACATCCGCGACAAAGCTGCCCCACGTTGGGATCGGCATGTAAACTTATGGCCGTGCTCAACGGGTTCGGCCTTGCCTGCCGCGGTCCCTGTTTGGATCTCGATGAATCACCTCGTCTGGTTGGTGACGCGATGCGTCGCCGCAAGAAGCTGACGTCGCTTCAGCCCACGCTCGCCTGACAATAACCTGACTGGTTCAGCGGGCTGACGCTTGTCGGACCATCAGTTTTGCAAGTTCAATGGCTTCCCTGTCACCAGGGAAGCCTTTTTTGATCCACGCCTGTTCGATCTTCCGCAACGTTTCCGCGACGATTGGCCCGGGTTCCAGGCCCATTTCGACGAGATCACCTCCACCGACGGGGAATAGGGGTTTTGTCCAGTATTCCAGAAGTGCAAGACAAGTGGCAAGATCGCTATCTTCGGCAAATAACAGCGCCATGTCCCGCCCCGCGTCTGCGCCATGGTGATAGGCAAGGGCCGGGATAGTATCCGGGGTCGGAGCCAGATCGCTAAGCCGGCTGGTAACCGCTCGCCGCGCTTTTTTGGAAAAGCGCAATAGTGTGACGATCTTCAGAGATGTTTCAGTGTCCTTCGGGAGCAGTACCACCAGACGTCGCAGGGGGTCGGGACTATACCCTGCTTCCTGCTCGCGCCGGACCAGGCGGGCCAGAAGCGGGATCGCGTCTGCATCTGTTTCGGCAAAGACATGCGCGAACAGGTTCGCTTCAAACATCTTGGTGACCGCAAAGACCGGGTCCGACGTGGCCAGCAATTTCATCAGCTCGTCGGCAATGCGCTCGCGTGACAGGGAGCGCAGGCTTGCGGCGGCGTCAGTACAGGCCGCGAAGGCCTCTCCGTCAACTTCATCCTTGCCGAACCGGGCGAGAAACCGGAAATAGCGCATGATGCGCAAATGATCTTCGGCAATCCGTTCCGCTGCGGAACCGATAAACCGGATGTGGCGAGTCTCGAGATCCTGTTCTCCGCCGAAATAGTCATGTACCTCCAGCGTGGCCGGATTGGCCGAGAGCGCATTGATCGTGAAATCCCGCCGCGCGGCATCCTCTTTCCAGTCATCGGTAAAGGCGACGGTCGCGCGCCGGCCGTCGGTCGAAACGTCACTGCGCAAGGTGGTGATCTCGACCGGCCCGTCGTCGGTCACCGCGGTAACGGTTCCGTGGGCGAGGCCAGTCGGGATCACCTTGATATGTGCTGTCTTCAACCGGTCAATCACCGCTTCCGGCATGAGCTTGGTCGCGAGGTCGACATCCGATACCGGCAATTCCAGCAACGTATCCCGCACGGCACCGCCCACATAGCGTGTGATACCCCGTTCGCCATCCAATATGGACACGAGATTTTTGAGGGATGTGCGCTGATGCCAATCTGCGGGGGGCAATATCATGATGCCCATCCCAGCCGTTTCGACAGGTTCACGAGAATCCCGGCAGTGATGCCCCATATGCGGCGGTTCTCCCAGTTTATCTGATAATATTGACGCCGCGCACCCCGCCATTCACCGACATGGGCGCTCTGGTTTTTCGGGTCGAGAATGAAGTCCAGCGGGGCTTCAAACCAGTCTGCCACTTCATCGGGACTGGGAATCAGTGGAAGGTCAGGCGGGATGACGCCCAGTACCGGCTGGATCTTGTAGCCGCTGCCCGAATGGTAAAGGTCGGTTTCGCCGATAATGTCGACGTCGCCAGGTGCCATGCTGACTTCTTCTTCGGCCTCTCTCAAAGCGGCGTGGATGGCATCGCGATCTTCCGGATCAATCTTTCCGCCAGGAAAGGCGACCTGGCCCGGATGGTTACGCATATGATCGGGGCGCTGGACGAATATCACGCCCGGATCCGGACGGTCGGTAATGGCAATCAGCACAGCGGCATTCCGGAGACTGTCAACATCCGACACAAAATCGCGCTCGTCCGACATATGCGCGTCCAGATCATTGGCATGTCCGGTGCGCAGGGCTGCTGACAGGCGGGCGCGAAGATCTTCGGAACAGCGCGTCATGAACCCGGATCAATCGGAAAAAAGGCCCCGTGGCTCCAGATACCAAACGGATCCAGATCATCTTCCAGCGCCAGTTCGGCGAGGGCGTAATAGACCGGCCTGGCGAGCACGGCTTCGAGGCCGCGGCGGACCGTGAGATAGGGTTGCGGCGCATCTGATCTGACTGGAAAACGTAACGGATGATCGCCGTCCGCGATAACGAGATGGTCGGTATTCAGACGGAATGCCAGTTGCCGGTCAGTTTTGCTGCCCGCGCTTTCCATTTCAACGGCGACAAACGGGGCGTCATCAACCGCTATGCTGAGCTTTTGATAAGGCGTGACCAGCGCAAAACTGCCATTCTCCTCTCGGCGCAGCAAAGTCGAGAAGGCCCGGACCATGGCCGGCCGACTGATCGGGCCGCCCTGATGAAACCAGCCGCCATTGGATGCAATCCGCATCTCGCTGTCGCCGGTTTCCTGGGGGTCCCACTGTTCCACCGGGGGCAGTTTCTGCTGCGCGACCAGATCCGCAATATCGGAGAGGGACAGCGAGGCCAGTTCGGGCGGAGGAGCATAAGGCATGGAACAGGCCTATTGGGAGAGGATGTGTTTGTAAATCCTGGTTTACCCTCCGGGTCAGTGCTTTACCGGCCGCACCCACGGACCCAGCTTGCCCTTTTCGGGCAATTTGGCAGTTTCATGCGCACGCACCAGCAGCCGGTCGGGTTCCCATGGTCCGGGCAGGGACCAGCCCCGGGTCCGGGCGGGGGAGAAATCGAAGAAGCGGTCATAATAGGCCGGGTCACCGATCATTACCAATGGCAGGCTTTCGCCTTCCTGCAGTTCCTTGAGCATCGCACCCAGCATTGCCTTGCCAACGCCTTCGCCCTGACAGTCGGGATGCACGGCCACCGGGCCGACCATGATCATGGGATGCATTTTCCCTGCATCATCCGTCAGCGCCACCGGCCAGCATTGCAGCGAGCCGAGCAGCTCGTTTTCCGCGCTGTCGACGGCTGCCACGCTGAGGCCTTCCAATATGTCCATGCCTTCACGCACCTTGTAGGCGGTGCGTTCCAGGCGATCCGATCCGAACGCGGCATCGAGCAGTTGTTCGACCAGTTCAGGGTCAATTTCGACTAGCGGAATAATGCTGATCACGGCGAAACTTCCATCTATCGGCCACGGGCGAAAACGCGCGTCTAGCTTCATTCCCGCCATCTGTCGACCGGCTGGCAAAATTTGTGCCTTTGCGGGCGGTCGCACCGGCCTGAAGGACCCGATTGCACTATCCCGGCCTGGTGTCTAAAAGATCGGAACAAAAGGGAGTATCGGGCGTGAACGAACAGATAGACGGCAGCGCAGAGGTTGCGACATCCGGCGGCAAGCTGGCGGGTTTGCGGAAAGATCCGAAAGGCTGGCTGGTTCTGGTGATTGCCGTTGGTGCCGTCATCACCTTTTTCGGTGCAGCCGCTGGCGGCGGTATCGGATTGTGGGGCTGGCAAGCCGGCCTGTCGATCCTGCCCTTTACCGGCATCGCAGCCCTGATTGCGTTGATCATCGCCATTGTCGGCATCATTCTTGACCGGCGAAAGGGACGCAAGACGCGTTGGCCGCTGCTGGGACTGGGGTCGGTTGTGACCCTCGGCTTTCTGGCGTTTCTCGCCAATTATGCAATCACCATTGCCACGCTTCCGGCGATCCACGATATCACGACCGATCTGGCTGATCCGCCGCAATTTTCAACCCTCCCGCTTCGCGAGGATAACTGGGACAATATTCCCGGGGCTGATGACAGCGACATGCAGGGCATGAATCCGCGTCAGCGCTGGGCGAGACTTCACCAGGATGCCTATCCCGATATCCGCTCCGTGCGGATTGACGAGCCGGCAGATGCGGTTATTGAAAAGGCAGGACGTCTGGTCGAAGACCGCGGATGGAATGTGGCCAAGATCGATCCGGCGACAGGTCATCTGGAAGCCACAGCGACCATCTCCCTGTTCCGCTTCAAGGATGACGTGGTGATCCGGGCGCGTTCCGCTGAAAATGGCGATGCCAGCATCATAGACATGCGCTCTGTCTCACGCGTGGGGATCCATGACCTCGGCGCCAATGCCGACCGTGTCCGGGAATTCCTGAGCGACCTGTCAGGCACCACCACCGCGTCGCGCTGACCGACAGCGGCGTCACGCTGACGCAATTTCGGCGGGAGCGCGCTATCTGCGTGGGGTCAGCTTTAGCAAAGCCCCACCTTCACCATCTTCCAGGACCCACATGGCGCCGTTTGGCCCCTGTTCAAGCTCGCGGATCCGGGCGCCCATCGCAAAGCGTTCGGCCTCTTGTGCGTCTTCGCCATCAAAGCTGACGCGGATAATCGCTTCGCTGGCAAGACCGCCGATAAAGGCACTGCCTTTCCAGGCCGGGAACAGGTCGCCGGAATAGAAAACCAGTCCGGCCGGGGCGATTGTCGGTACCCAGGCGACGTCCGGGGCATCAAATTCCGGCCGGGTATCGTGATTGGGAATATCCCGGCCGTCATAATGCACGCCTTCCGACACAATCGGATAGCCGTAATTGGATCCGCGCTTGACCAAATTCAGTTCGTCCCCGTCCCGCGGACCCATTTCGTTGTTCCACAAACGGCCCTCGCCATCAAAGGCGATGCCCAAAATGTTGCGGTGACCGAGCGACCAGATATCGGGCAGGGCGCCTTCCTGATCCACAAAGGGATTGTCTTGCGGAATGCTGCCATCCGGATAGAGCCGGACAATCTTGCCCATATTGCTGGACATGTCCTGAGACGGATCGAATTTCTGGCGCTCACCGGATCCGATGAACAGATATTTGCCATCGGGCGAAAAAACCATGCGGTGGGAATAATGCCCGCGTCCGGTGACTTTGGGCGTCTGTGTCCAGATGACTTTCAAGTCCTCCAGCGCCAGTTCTTCGCTCTCCAGATCCAGCTGCGCCATTGCGACAACGGCACCGCGGGTATTATCGTCTCCGCCCTCGGCCCAGCTCAGATAGATTGTCCCGCTGGTGGCGAAATCGGGTGCCAGGATGACATCACCGAAGCCGCCCTGTCCACCATAGGCCACGTCAGGCACATTGGCGATTTCGGTCTTGGTGCCGGATTGGTCGACGAGCAGCAACGTGCCAGCCTTTTCGGTCACCAGCATCCGGCCATCAGGCAGGAAGGTCATTGCCCAGGGTTCGTCAAAACGCGCAACTTCGGTTTTTTCGAACGGCATCCGATCCACCGGCGAAATATCCGCCAGCGCCGCTCGTTCTTCGGAAACACCGCCGGTGGCCTGTGCATCTTCACTGTTGGTGCAGGCGACGAGCGCAATCGGCAGAGCTGCTGTCAGACTGAGGGTTTTCATAAATTTTCCTGTCGGCATGAGGGTTTGCGTTCCGGTTTCAAGATGGTCGCAATATAGGGACTGAGGCTGGATTTTCCTAGGTTTTTCCGTCGCATCCGGTGCCGTTCACCGGTTACTTACCATTTTTGGTTAAAGCCCGGGCATGTTCGGACGAAAAACATCCGGGGCAGACCCGCGTCCGCAATCTGCGGTATCTTCCGGTGTCGGGGTGGCTGGTTTGATCGGACTGGGCTGCTGGGTTCTGATCGCCCGCCAATATGGCATGGACGGACCTTATTCTGCTCTCGCGGCTTGCGCCGCCTGTGCGCTGCCGATGATCATCTGGTCGCTGCTCAACGACAAGGTGCATCTGCGCCCCACGACGGGCATTGACTGGAAAAATCCCAAACCGCTGAAAGAGACGCTGGATGTCAGTATCGTCAAGCTGACCGGCCTCTGGGCGACTTGGGGACTGATCGCCGTCATTTACTGTATCGGGCGCTGGTACTGGACCGGCCAATATCAGTTTTCGATGGAGATGATGGAAACGGTTGCGCCCTGGCTGGTCGCCATATCGGTTCCCTATGTGCTGTGGCTGGACCGCCATATGGTCGATCCCCGGGACGGAGCCTGGCATCTCGGCCAGTTTCTGATCCGCCAGCACGGCAAATTCGAGCCGGAACAGATCTACCATCATCTGCGGGCCTGGGCGGTGAAGGGGTTTTTCCTGGCATTCATGATATCCATCGTTCCGGGCGGCTTCGGGGATTTTGTCCGGCTGGATTTCGCCGAAATAGCGGGTGACCCCGTCGCGATCGCGCACTGGCTGATCGTTGCAATGTTCATTGTCGACGTGCAGTTTGCCACGGTCGGTTATCTGCTGACGATGAAGCCGCTCGATGCGCATATCCGGACCGCCAATCCCTATCTCGGCGGCTGGGTTGCGGCACTGATCTGCTACCCGCCCTTCGCGCTGATGTATCCCGGCGGCCCGCTTCATTATGAAGTGGATACGGCGGGTTGGGATTACTGGTTCCAAGGCAACGAGACCCTGCTGTGGATCTGGGGCAGCGTGCTGGTCATCCTGACCGCCATCTATGCCTGGGCGACGGTGGCTTTCGGGCTGCGTTTTTCCAATCTCACGCATCGCGGCATATTGACGCACGGCCCCTATTCCTGGACCAAGCATCCCGCTTATATGGCGAAGAACGCCTATTGGTGGCTGGCCTCGCTCCCCTTCCTCACGGTTGGCGGTAATTATACCGACATGATCCGCAATGCGGTTATTCTGGCGGCCGTCAGCGGCGTCTATTACTGGCGGGCCAAGACCGAGGAAAAGCATCTGCTCGCCGATCCGGCCTACAAGGAATATGCCGAGTGGATGGACCGCAATGCTCCGATCCCGCGCGCAATCAACTGGGCCAAGCGACGCAGCGGCTGGTGGGGACCGGAAAAGGGCCGCACGCCGGATATCCAGCCTGCCGAATAATCGGGACAGGGACTTCCCAAGCTTGTTATCCCGGCCTATCCCGGAATCATGACAGTCATGGGTGCAGACGGAAAGGCGCGCTGTTTCGGCGGACAGGCGGGCAAGGAATTTTACGGCGACTATCACGACAATGAATGGGGCGTCCCGGTCCATGATGATCGGCTGCTGTTCGAAGACCTGATCCTCGAAGGCGCCCAGGCAGGCCTCAGCTGGGAAACCGTGCTGCGCAAGCGGGACGGCTACCGGCGGGCCTTTCATGGATTTGATGTGGAGCGCTGTGCCGACATGAGCGATGTCGAACTGGAGGCGCTGCGTGAGGATGAGGGGATCATCCGCAATCGCCTGAAAATCTATTCGGTGCGCAAAAACGCCCGGGTATTTCTCGACATGCAGGAAGAATATGGCAGTTTCGCAGGCTGGCTATGGGATCATCTGGATGGTCCGCCGCCGGTCAACCGGCCCGAGAGCTTTGCCGATATGCCCACGACCTCTCCGGTCAGCGATACCATCTCGAAAACTCTCAAGAAACGCGGGATGAGCTTTGTCGGCAGCACGATAATCTATGCCTATATGCAGGCGATCGGCATGACCGATGATCATCTGAAAGGATGCTGGAAAGCATGAAGGACCGGTTTGAACGGCACAAGCAGCCCTGGAACTCCGAAGAAATCCAGAAGCTGCATGCCTTTGCCAAAAAGGGGATGACCCTCAAGGCGATCAGCAAGGCGCTGACCCGCAGTGAGGAATCGATCAAGAAACGCGCGAAGCAGGACAAGCTCAAGATTGCCCGCAAGCGCTAGCGGCGGGGTCAGCCGGCCACAGGTTCCAGACCCATGGACACCCGGCCCGTAAACTGATGCTGCCGTTTCTCCGGGAGCGGATGAAATTGTCCGGCATGCGCATCGCGGAGCAGGCGCTCGATCCCTGCACCGCGCATGAAACCGCCGCCGCCACTGGCCTCGAGCGCTTTTTCGCAGGCCAGGATGACATGATTGGCACAGATCGTCTTGCGTGCGAGGATCTGGCTGGCGAGCTGTTCACTCGGCGTGAACGCCAGATCGTCACAGAGATCGACCATGGAATCGACCGCCAGCTGTGCGGTGGTGAGGGCATTTTCCATCTCGCCGACAAGAAACGGGGTGACCGAATCCCCGGCCCGTTTTTTGGCGCGTTCCCGCGCAATCTCCGCCGCAGCTTCTGCCACGCCGGTATAGACTGACATGATCAGCGGCATGGCCACGGTCACAATGATGCTGAAGGCGCCATGGAAAGGTCCGCGAGGCCGCTTGAGACCCACCGCTTCTTCCGGGACAAAAACGTCCTTGAAGCGCAGGGTCTGCGAACCGGTGGCGCGCATGCCCATGGCTTTCCAGTCATCGAGAAATTCCACGCCTTCGCTTTTGAGGCTCAGTGGAAAGTGCAACACTGACGGGCCGTCTTCCGGGCAGTCAATGGCGCAAGAGGTGATGGCGAGGTCGCCGCAGGGAGAACCGCTGCCAAAAGGCTTGATCGCGTTGATATTGTAGCCGCCATCGACTTTGGTGGCCTCGCCATTGGATTCCAGCCAGTCATTGGCACCGGTGCTGACCAGCACCAGTTCTCCCGCCGCGACCTTTTCGAGCAGGGCCTGGCCGGGGTTTCCGGCTTCGTGGTTCTTGCGCGCGGCACTCACCAGATGCTGGTGCATGGCAACCGCGAGCGCTGTCGACGGGCAGTCCTTCGCCAGCCGCCGCAAAAAGGTGCACATTTCCCGGTGAGACAGGCCGCGTCCGCCAAATTCGGCAGGCACCTGGCCGGAAAAGATCTTGTGCTGCTTGAGGGTTTTGTAATTATCAAAAACAAACGCGTCGTCCTGTTCAAACTGCGACGAGTGTTTTGCAAATTGAGCGCCGAGTTCGGCAGCTTCCGAGACCATGGATTCTGTTGTCATGGTTTTGCCTCCTTGAGTATCCGTTGGCGGGACCCCGTTCCGGCCCCGCCCCGTTTTAGATTGTCAGGCTATGCCGCCTGTGCCTCGGCACCGGCCATAGCATGAACGTCCGCCGCTTTCAGCATCTGTCCGCCGATGCCCCAGTCTCCCTGTTCGACTTCCTGGATCCGGACCCAGGTGACGGGCCGAAGCGCTTCGCCTTCAATGGCAACCATGGTTTCGGTGACGCGGGAAATGATGTCCTGCTTCTGCTCCGGGGTGAATACATCCTTGATGACGTCAATTGTTACGAGTGGCATTTTCATTCTCCTGTAAGTTGAGCCGGACCATCCGGCGACAGGAACGTCTCTATGCGGAGCCCGGCACGGAGTTTAGTTCACGCATTGAAGCATCGCGCTACAAAGTATAGAGTAATGCACTACAGAAGTTGAACTTAGCCAGCCAAGCGCGTCGTTGAGGGGATGAAGAAATGAAATATGGCCAGTTTTGCCCGATTGCCAAGGCCACCGAGATACTTGGTGAAAAATGGACGATCCTGATTGTCCGAGAGCTGCTGATGGGTGGGCGGCGATTCAACGAATTGCAGCGCGGACTGGGCGACATTTCTCCGGCCTTGCTGACCAGCCGGCTGAAATCGCTAGAGGAGCAGGGCATGGTGGTGCGCCGAAAGCTGCAGGGCCAGAAGGGCTTTGAATATTATCCCACCGAAGCCTGCGAGGCGCTGTTACCGGTTCTCGTCAATCTTGGCGAATGGGGTCTGTGCTGGGCGCGCCACACGGTGCTCGGCGAGGATATCGATCCCGAATTCCTGATGTATTATCTCGAACGCAGCATCAATCCGGCCAAGCTAATCGGCAACCAGACCGTGATCCGCTTTCACTTCAATGATATCGATGAGCAGAAAAACTGGTGGCTGCTGGTCAATGGCGAAAAGGTCGACCTGTGCCTCAAGGATCCGGGAAAAGATGTGGATGTCTATTTCACCTGTTCCATCGTGACAATGCACGACGTCTGGATGGGCGATCGCACCTATCGGGAAGCGATCAAGTCCGGTGACCTGTTTGTGGAAGGAGAGGAGGCGCTCACGCGCAATATCTCTTCCTGGCTGACCCCCAGTGTGTTTGCGGAATCGCCACGGACGCCAGTGGCAGCCTGACGCGCAGCCAACCGCACCCTTGTTGAGCAGTTATGGCAAAAGGCAAACACTGGATCGAACCCCATCCGCAAGGAATTTACGTCCGTCCGGCGGATATCTGGATTGATCCGTCCGGCGCCCAGTCCCGCGCCTTTGTAACCCACGGCCATGCCGACCATGCGCGCGGCGGACATGGTCAGGTCTGGGCCACGCGCGAAACACTGGCGATCATGGGGCTGCGCTACGGGACCGATGAAGGGACCGCCTTGCGCTATGGAGATATTGTGGAAGAGGGCGGCGTAACCTTCAGCCTGCATTCGGCGGGGCATGTTCTCGGTTCCGCGCAGATCCTGATGGAATATCAGGGCGAACGCGTGGTCGTGACCGGGGACTACAAACGCCGGTCAGACCCGACTTGCGCGCCGTTCGAGCTGGTCCCGTGCGACATATTTATCACCGAGGCGACTTTTGGATTGCCGGTCTTCACGCACCCGCCGATTGCGGGAGAAATCGGCAAGCTGTTTGACCGGCTGGAGGTCGAGCCGGAACGTTGTGTGCTGGTCGGGGCCTATGCGCTGGGCAAGGCACAGCGGGTGATCGCGGAATTGCGCGCGGCCGGCTGGGACGAGCCTCTCTATCTGCACGGTGCGCTGGAAAAAATGTGCCGGCTCTACGAGGAACTTGGTGTCGATCTCGGCGAATTGCGACCGGTTGCTGATACGCCCAAGGAAGAGATGGTGGGCAAGATTGTGCTGTGCCCGCCCTCGGCCCTTACCGACCGCTGGACCCGCCGGCTGCCCGATCCGGTGACCGCCATGGCCTCGGGCTGGATGCGGGTGCGCGGTCGGGCGCGGCAGCGCAATGTCGAACTGCCACTGATCATCTCCGACCATGCTGACTGGAACGAGCTGACCGACACGATTGCTGATTTGTCCCCTCGGGAAACCTGGATCACCCATGGCAGCGAGGATGGCCTGCTGCGCTGGTGCGAACTGACGCAGCGCAAGGCGCGGGCGCTGGCGATGGTCGGGCGCGGTGAGGAGGATGACGGCTGATGCAGCGCTTCGCCGCCCTGATTGACCGGCTGATCTATACCCGCTCGCGCAATGCCAAACTGCACGCGCTGGCGACCTATTTGCGGGACACGCCGGATCCGGATCGCGGCTGGGCACTGGCGGCACTGACCGACAGTCTCGATTTTCCGGCAGTGAAATCATCGACCATCCGCAATCTTGCCGGGACCCGGATTGATCCCGACTTGTTCCGCCTGTCGCGCCATCATGTCGGGGATACGGCGGAGACTGTCGCGCTGATCTGGCCCGGCACCGAGGGCGTGGAGCCGGAAGACAAGCGATTGTCGGCGGTGGTGGATGCCCTCGCGGCAACTACGCGTACGACTGCGCCGGATGTGGTGGCCGGCTTGCTGGACCGGATGGACGCGGACAGCCGCTATGCCATGCTCAAGCTGGCGCTTGGCGGAATGCGTATCGGTCTTTCCGCACGTCTGGCGAAAACCGCCTTTGCCCAGGCGTTCGATGTGTCCGTCGATGCGGTCGAGGAATATTGGCACGCACTGGAGCCGCCTTATACCGAGCTCTTCGCCTGGGCCGCCGATGGCGGGCCGGCACCGGATCTGTCCACGATACCCTTTTTCCGCCCGTTCATGCTTTCCCATCCGTTCGAAGGCGAAAGTCTCGACCTCTCCGAATATGCGGCGGAGTGGAAATGGGACGGCATTCGCGTGCAGATCGCCCGGACGGCAGGCGAGACCCGCCTCTACAGCCGCGGCGGGGACGAGATCAGCAAAGCCTTTCCGGACATTGTTGCAGCTTTTGATGTCGACGGGGTGGTCGATGGCGAACTAATGGTGCGCGGCGAAGCCCAGGGCGCAGAGGTTGCGGGCGGCGGTGCGGCCAGTTTCAATGCTCTGCAAAAACGGCTCGGCCGCAAAACCGTGTCGAAAAAGATGCTCGCTGAAGCACCCGCATTCATTCGCCTTTACGATTTGCTGGTTGATGGCAGCACCGACCGGCGGGAACTCCCGTGGCACCAGCGCCGGGGGCATCTGGAAAAATTTGTCCCGCGCCTCGCGGCCGAAAGATTTGACTTGTCACAGGTGATCGATGTGCCCGATTTTGAAGCGCTGGCTGAGCTTCGGGCGTCCGCGCGCGACGCAGCAATCGAGGGCGTGATGCTCAAACGCCGCGACAGCCCCTATCTCTCCGGTCGCAAGGTCGGCCACTGGTATAAATGGAAGCGCGACCCGCTAACCGCCGATTGCGTGATGATGTATGCCCAGCGCGGCAATGGCCGGCGGGCATCCTTCTATTCCGATTACACATTCGGCTGCTGGAGCGACGAAGGCCAGCTGCTTCCGGTGGGAAAGGCCTATTCGGGCTTTACCGACGAGGAGCTGAAAATGCTCGACCGCTTTGTCCGCCAAAACACGCTCAACCGCTATGGCCCGGTGCGCGAAGTGGCCAAGACAATGGTGCTGGAGGTAGCCTTCGATTCCATCCATGACAGCAAACGGCACAAATCAGGCCTGGCGATGCGTTTTCCCCGCATTCACCGGATCCGCCAGGACAAGCCGCCGGAAGAGGCGGATCGTGTCGCCACACTCAAGGCGATGGTGACATAGATGAGGTCACTCAGGCCGCATCAAACGCGACGGTCATGCGCTGACCCGGACAGGAGAAGGGAACCGTACCGTGGTACAGAAAACTCGGGAATAGCGCGAGATATCCGGTGCGCGGCTTGATCGTGCGAATCGGTTCAAGCGCCATCGGAATGTCCTTGGGCGGGCTGCCCAGTTGGAGATGCCCCGCCCGGTCCGTGTCTTCTAGATCGGGAATACTGATATAGCAGGCGGAACTGATCTTGCCGCCCGGGTGCAAATGGCTGGTGTGATAACCGCCCGCCGTCGCGCGGATCGACCAGCCACCGGTGATCCGGATTGCCGACTGTCTGTGTTTCAGCAGCGGATGGTCGGGATCAGGATCCGGCAGCGTTCCAAAATAGCTTTCGACGGCCGACTGTAGCCGGTCAAACAGATGGACGAGCAGCGGGTTTTTGTTGCGCTGCAGATTGCCGCGTGTCTGGGTGCCGTTGCGAACACTTTGACCGACCGGCTGATATTGCGACTGGTGCAGCTTTTCGAGCAGCAACGCGAGTTCTTCCAGCTCGGTCTGGCCCAGATCGACGGGGGCAAAAGAAATCAGCGCCCCATCCCGGAACAGCCAGTCATGGCGGGGATCTTCAAGCTTTCTCCAGGTCAGTTCAGTCAGCGCCCAGGCGGCCAGCTCGTCCGGGTTTTCTGCGCGCGCCTGATCCAGCAGAGGGGATGCCTGATCTGGCTGGTTCATCCGCAAGTGCTGCCGGGCTTCATTGACGGCGCGTCCGGCGAACCGGGCTGGCAGTTCGGCAAACAGACGCATGGCGCGCTGGTGATCTCCGGCAGAGCCGGCATGCATGGCTTCGATCAGCTTAAGCATAGGATCGGCAAAACCTGCATCCATTGCCGCGCGGGCGGCGTCAGCGGCCTCGTCAAAGCGTTCCACGGCCGCAAGCAGGTCAATATAGAGATTCCACAATGCCGGATTGTTCGGTTGTTTGGCGAGCGCCCGTTCGAGATCATCGAGGAAATTCTCCCGATCTCCGGTCTCCCAGCGCAATCGTGCCAGCGCGGCATGACCATCCACCCAGTCTGGTGCGCGGCGAATGATATCTGTGAGATGAGCAAATGGATCCCGGTCTCCGGTGTCCACCCGTGCCACGGCATGCTGAATAATGAGTGCGCCATTATACGGATCAGATTCCAGCGCCTGTTCGAGCTTGGCATTGCGATCTGGATCGCCCTCTTCCGCGGCGCGCAAGGCGCTGCGGGTTTTCTCCGCGAGCTCCGGATTTCCCATCATGTCCCTCCCGATGCCGATGCATGCGGGGACACCTGTCGTGACGGACCATTAACCGCCGACAGCCCTCCCAGCATCCGGCAATGGCTATTCTGGTCAGCGGCCAGGCAATTTGAAGCTGAAGTCGACCGGGGTGTTCTGGCTGTCGATCAGAGCCGAGCGTCTTCGACAAACAGCGAGTTCCGTTCGATCAACTGCAAGCGGGAATCTTTCCGCTATTGTTTTTTCGCTGGGCAAGCCTTTCCTGTCTGGCCTATGAAGCCAGCAGTCGGGGGAATGAGATGACGGAAAGCTGGGTTCGCAATTATTTGATCGTCTGGTTGTCCGCCATTCTGGCTGTGGGGCCGGCAAACGCTTCTCCGCCTCCACTCTCCAAGGAACGCATTGCCGAAATCGACGCATTTGTGGAACAGCGCATGGAAGAGCTGGCCATTCCCGGCGTCGCCATAGCGCTGATCACGGATGGTGAGATTGTCCATGCCAGAGGCTTTGGCGTGACACATGCCGAAGGCGGCCCGGTTACCGAAAACACAGCCTTCATGATCGGTTCCATCAGCAAGCCGTTTACTGCAACCGCAATCCTGCAACTGGTGGAGCAAGGCGTGCTGGGTCTTGATGATCCGGTTGTCGAACATGTGCCCTGGTTCCGGACCCGGTTAAAATCAGCCTCAGACAAAATCACGATCCGCCATCTGCTCAGCCATCGCAGCGGATTTTCGATGTTTGACGGCAACCGCAACCAGGATGGCATCAGCAATGCGCCAGACGCGCTGGAACAGGCAGTGCGCGACATGGCGGGTTTGCGGCTCGTTTCCGTGCCTGGTGCGCAATATCAATATTCCAATGCGAATTATCAGATTCTCGGGCTTCTGTTTGAGCGGAAATCGGGCAATCCTTTCGAGGCCGCCGTCAACACCGCCATCCTGTCCGCCACTTCGATGCCAAACAGCGCCGCCGGACAGCTGCAACCGGACGGGGCGGGAGCGGCACAAGGACACCGTTTCTGGCTGACGCGGCCGCAGCCCTTTCGCGGAGAGATAGGGCGCGGCGTGGTGGCGCAGGGCGGCATAGCTGCCTCGAGCCAGGATCTCGCACAGTTTTTGACCCATTTCATCAATGCTGACGGCCGGTTCCTGTCACCGGACATGCAGCAGCAGATGATCACACCAGCCGGATCCGGCCCAGGGGCGCAATATGCGCTCGGCTGGTTCGTGCGCGATTTTGAAGATTTTCGACTGGTCTTCCATACCGGCAGCAATCCGGGCTTTGAATCGATCGCCGGATTTTCGCCCGATGGCCGGTTCGGATTTGTCGTGCTTGCCAACACCAACAGCAGTTTTGGCAATCGCAATGTCGCTGCCCTCTCTCGCGGAGTGGGTAATATGGTGATGGGACTGCCCGTGCCACCGGTTGCATTCGATCTCCCGTCCCGTATCGCCTTTTTCGTGATTTGCCTGTTCCCGCTGTTCATGATCATGGTGATCATCGGCTTCCTGACCATCCGCAAAAAGCTGGTCCCGCTCAATGGCAAGATCTTCTCCGGTTCAGCGATATTGCGACTGGTCCTGCCGTCGCTGCTGCTGGCGGGAATGGCGTGGACCCTGCTGATCGGGATTCCGCAAATCAATGATGTACCAATGTCGGCGATCTTCCTGTTCAACCCCGACCTTGGTCTGTTGCTCCAGTCCGGCGGCTATCTGGCGCTGTTCTGGGCTGTCGTCCGGCCGCTGCTGCGCTGGCGCGCCGGTCGCGCTTAGTCTCCCGCGAGATGCAGCACCACCTCCCGCTGATGCGGACGGCTGCGATGTTCGAACAGATAGAGGCCTTGCCACGTGCCCAGCACCAGCCGGCCTGCCACCACCGGAATCGCCAGATGCGTCTGGGTCAGCGCCGCCTTGATATGGGCCGGCATGTCGTCCGGTCCTTCGCTGTCATGCAGGTAATGTGATCCCTCCGGTGCAAACCGGTCAAAGGCCGCGATCAGATCGCTCTGCACTTCCGGTGCGGCGTTTTCCTGAATGACCAGCGAAGCAGATGTGTGGCGACAGAAAAGCGTCAGCAGGCCTGTATCGATTTGCGTCTCTGCCACCCAGTCCGCCGCCTCCCGGGTGAAGTCGGTGAGCGACGGGCCATGGGTGGCGATGGTCAGTTTGTGGATGTGGTGGGGCATGAGGGAGGGTTATCACGAATTTTCTAGTCGGGGTAATTATTGGCGACAATGATGGGAGCTGTTTTTTCGACTTCCGCATTATCCTTCAAACGTATCTGAAGTAAGTGAGGCTTGCCGCAAACAGGCAGGGCGACGGCTGGCAAGAGGAAAAGCGGTTGCGCCGAGACGACCAATTGCAAGAGACAACCAAGAGACCCGTCGAGGAAGTGCGATTTCTAAAGGTGGCCTTAACTTTATTGGCCTATCCCGCTTGTTCAGGAGTGTTGGGCGCAGATGCAATTGCAAATTCTTGGATTGGTAACACCGCTTATGGCGCTGTTCTTCGCGGTCGCATTTGCGGTGCTTTGGCGGGTGGGGCGCTTGAAGCGTCACGTGCTCGGTTTTGCCATTGCCTATGCCCTGTCCGCAATCGGATTTCTGATCACACATTTCCTGCCAACCGACGCATTCTACACCTTTCATGCGACGCAAGTTTTTTACACTCTTGCCTCGACTGTCATGGTCGCATCGGTCTGTGAGCGCGCCGGCCAAAGGCTTCATCTGGGGAGCTTCGCGGTCGTCTACCTGATCAGCGCACTGGCGTTGGGAGTGGCGGTGAGCCTTTCCAACGATATCGGCACGCGGCTGGTTATCGTGAATTCGGGTTACGGAGTCATGTTTGCCATGGGCGTCACGACGCTCCTCACGGCACCGCGCCGCACCCTGATCGACGTCGCGATTATCGTGGTCATGGCTTTTCAGGCCGCCGATTTCTTCGTCAGGCCAAATTTGACTTTGCTGCTCGAGCAGTCGATGCCAGCGGAGGCTTATCGGGAGTCGGTTTACTATTCGATGATCGGACTCGCGCTCGGGATAAAAGGCGTGACCACAGGTATGGTCCTGATCGGTGCGACCATTGCCGAATGGACAACCGCTCTGCGTGAAAGCAGTGAACGCGATAGCCTCACCGGATTGTACAACCGCGGTACTTTCGAGCAGTCGATGCGAATTCTTCTCCCGCGTGCCCAGACGGAGCGGCGCCCGCTCAGTCTGGTAGTGGCCGATATCGACCATTTCAAGCAGGTCAATGACATTTGGGGGCACCAGGCAGGCGACCAGGCGATTTCGGGATTTGGTGCTCTTGTCAGAAAGATGGTGCGCGGATGCGACACGGCCGGTCGAATCGGCGGTGAGGAATTCTGCATCGCGGTCTGGAACTGCGAAAATGGTCCGGCTCATCGGTTGGCCGAACGAATCAGGCTGGCTTTTGTGAGTCTCGAACATTCCGGACTCAGCGATGATATCCGTCTGACCGCGAGTTTTGGGGTGGCCACGGCGCGGGAAGGGGAGACCTATGAACAGCTGTTTGCCCGGGCCGATGCTGCGCTCTATCGAGCGAAGTCAAACGGCCGAAACCGTGTCGAGAATGCCGAGGAACGGCATCTGGAAGAGCAGATGTCCAAGCCAAGTCGAAATCTGATCGAATTGAACCAGGCTCCAAAAAACATCGTGCCATCACAAGACGACCAGGTGCGCAGTCGCGGCAAGGGGTGAGGCGGAGATTCATACCGTCACCCGTCGCAACGACAAGACTGTTTTATCCCGAAAGCGGAAGCTGGTTGAAGCCGCTCCAAAGCTGCGCGATATCCTGATCACCCATCTTGGCGGAGACGGTTCCCGTCCGGATATCTCCGCGACCCCGGAAAGCCGGATGAACGCGTCGGAACCCGATCAGATATCCAGATTCGCCACGTCCAGCGCATTGTCGACGATAAACTCGCGGCGCGGTTCGACGACGTCGCCCATCAGCTTGGTGAAGATCTCGTCCGTGACATCGGCCTGTTCCACCGTGACCTGAAGCAACGAGCGCACTTCCGGATCGAGGGTTGTTTCCCACAGCTGTTCGGCATTCATCTCGCCGAGGCCCTTGTAACGAGAAATGGCAATTCCCTTGCGGCCGGCAGCGAGCACCGTTTCGAGCAGTTCGGACGGGCGCGTTATGCGGGTGCCTTCATCACCGTCACCGCTGTCTCCATCCTCTGACCCCTTGATCAGGCGGCTGGCGGCGGCATAGGTGCTTTGCTGTTCCGAGGCCAGCCGGTGCAATTTGCGCGCTTCGGCGGACTCGAGGAACTTGTGTTCGATGACATGATGGTCGGTCACCCCCCGCCACAGCCGCTCGAACAGATAGCCGCCCTCTTCCGACAGCTTGCCGGACCAGCGGCCTTCCTCGTCGACCTGGTCCATCCATTGGGCGGTGGCCTCGACCGCCTTCTGGCGCTGGTCGACGCCGAGCGCCGGATCCAGGGCGCCGGTGAGCGCCATGCCCTCTACAATCGTGCTGTCATAGCGGCGCGGGACATAGGCCATCAGGCTGCGCATGCGCCGGCCATGTTCGATCAGCGCGCGGAGGTCTTCGCCGCTGCGGGCCCCTTCCGCGGTTTGCAGCACCATATTGCCGAGGCCGGCATCCACCAGATACTGGTCGAGCGCGTTATCGTCTTTCAGATAGACCTCGCTCTTGCCCTTGCCGACCTTGTAGAGCGGCGGCTGGGCGATGAAGAGATGCCCGTTCTCGATAATCTCGGGCATCTGCCGGTAAAAGAAGGTCAGCAGCAATGTGCGGATATGCGCGCCGTCGACATCGGCGTCGGTCATGATCACAATCTTGTGATAGCGCAGCTTCTCCAGATCGAAATCCTCGCGCCCGATGCCGGTGCCCATCGCCTGGATCAGCGTTCCGACCTCCTTGGACGAGAGCATCCGGTCAAAACGCGCACGTTCGACATTGAGGATCTTGCCCTTGAGCGGCAGGATCGCCTGATACTGGCTGTCACGACCTTGTTTCGCGGAGCCACCAGCAGAATCGCCCTCGACCAGGAACAGCTCGCATTTGGAGGCGTCCCGTTCGCGGCAATCGGCGAGCTTTCCGGGCAGCGAGGCAATGTCCATCGCCCCCTTGCGCCGGGTCAGTTCACGCGCCTTCTTGGCCGCTTCGCGCGCCGCAGCGGCGTCGATAATCTTCTGTACGACCAGCGCGGCATTTTGCGGATTCTCTTCCAGCCATTCGGCGAGCTTGTCGGCCATCAGGCTCTCCAGCGGCTGGCGCACTTCGGAAGAGACCAGCTTGTCCTTGGTCTGCGAGCTGAATTTGGGGTCGGGCAGCTTGACCGACACGATCGCGGTCAGGCCTTCGCGCATGTCATCGCCGGTCAGCTTGACCTTTTCCTTCTTCAGCGCCCCAGAGGCCTCGGCATAATTGTTGAGCGTCCGGGTCAGCGCCGAACGGAAGGCCGCGAGATGGGTGCCGCCATCCCGCTGGGGGATATTGTTGGTGAAGCACAGGACGTTCTCATAATAGGAATCATTCCACTCCAGCGCGACGTCGATGGTAATGTCATCGCGCGTGCCATTGATCGCGATCGGATCAGCGATCAGCGCGGTCTTGTTGCGATCGAGCCACTGGACAAAGGCGGCGATCCCGCCTTCATAATAGAGGTCGATTTCCTTGGCTTCCTCATGCCGTTCGTCACGCAGCAGGATGTGCACCCCGCTGTTGAGAAAGGCGAGCTCGCGATAGCGATGTTCGAGCTTCTCGAAATCAAATTCGGTGATCTTGAACGTTTCGGGCGAGGGGAAAAAGGTGACCCGCGTGCCTTTTTTGACGCCGGTTTCATTGTCCGCCGCCGGCGCATCGCCAATCACTTCGAGGGAGCGCACCGCTTCGCCGAATTCGAAGCGCATATTATGTTCCTTGCCCTCGCGCCAGATGTTGAGCTCCAGCCATTCCGACAGCGCGTTGACGACCGAAACGCCGACACCGTGGAGACCGCCGGAGACCTTGTAGGCATTGTCGTCGGAGGTATTCTCGAACTTGCCGCCCGCGTGCAGCTGGGTCATGATGACCTCGGCGGCGGACACGCCTTCTTCCTTGTGCATCCCCACGGGAATGCCGCGGCCATTATCCTCGACCGACACGCTGCCGTCGGGGTTGAGCGTGATCAGGATCAGGTCGCAATGCCCGGCCAGCGCTTCATCAATCGCATTGTCCGAAACCTCGAACACCATGTGATGCAGACCGGAGCCGTCATCGGTGTCGCCAATATACATGCCGGGCCGCTTGCGAACCGCATCAAGGCCTTTGAGGACCTTGATGGAATCCGCGCCATATTCATTTTGATTGGACGCACTGGACGCTTGTTCGGCATCCGGTTCGCCATGTGTTTCGGGGGTATCATTCGGGGTGTTTTCACTCATCCTTTCCTTTTAGACCTTCGGCCCGGGAAACCCAAGGAATTTGTTGGATTTTTGGATATTATAAGTCAACAAAAACAAACAGTTAACATAAAAGGACATTCTATCATTTCTTGTCGCGCGAAGGCGCGAAGAATGCGAAGAAAAGCCCATGGAACATTCTGTTGAACAGCTTTCGGAAATTGCGGTGCATTGCGGTTACAAGCTGCACGTGGACCTTGGTCCGGGATTGCTGGAAAGCGTATACGAAGCGTTGATGGCCAACGCTCTATCCCGGCACGGATTGCAAGTCGACCGGCAAAAACCGGTCAGGATTGAACATGATGGTATCATCCTGCGGGAAGGATTTCGGGCTGATATTGTTGTCGGTAACAAGCTGTTGATTGAGTTGAAATCTACCGAGCGGCACATGCCCGTTCATGCAAAGCAGGTGCTGACCTATTTACGTCTGATGCCATTGCCGCTCGGTCTTTTGATGAATTTCGGCGCCCCGACCTTCAAGGAAGGTTGCAAACGTATTGTCAACAACCATAGTGACTTCGCTTCTTCGCGCCTTCGCGTGAATCAAACCGAAAAAGGTGATCCCGATGACAAACCCCGCGGACATGGTGCCATTTGCGAAGACGATGGGCATTGAAATCACCGAGATGAGCAAGGGCAGGATTGTCGGGCAGATGCTGGTGCGGCCGGAAATCTGTACCGCGGGTAATGGCCGCGGGACGCCGTCGATACATGGCGGGGCGGTGATGACTTTTGCCGACGTGCTGGGCGCCTTTGGCGGCTTTGCCAATCTGCCGGAAGGGTCGAACGGGACCACGACATCGGAAAGCAAGACCAATTTCCTGAATGCCGCGCCGGAAGGTCAGACGGTATATGGCGAGGCGACGCCGCTGAAAGTCGGACGCCGCCAGTCGGTCTGGCAGACACGGATCACACTGGAGGACGGGACATTGGTGGCGGTGGTGACTCAGACGCAGATCGTTTTGTGAAGAGTGGTCTTTTTTAGAACCTCAGGCGCCGGAAAGAGTTTTTGTTTAACCTCAAGCACCGGGATTCTTTTTTACCTCAAACGCCGGGCGCTGAAGAGTCTTTGTTTATTCCCTCAAGCGCCGGGCGGCGACATCCGTCGCCTTGGCTACGCGCCATAAGGCGCGGCGGCCGGTCGGCCTTGCCTCCGCTTCGCGTCGGATTGGCGACCTTAGGATGGAGCGGTGAACCGAGCGCAGCGAGGCAAGCGCGACCGCGCGCCCGAGCTTATGCGAGGAAAGCCAAGGGCACGGATGTGCCCGCCCGGCGTTTGAGGTAAAAAAGAATCCTCAAAACCCCTCCGCAACGCCAAAACCCCGCGCTCATCCTGAGCTTGTCTAAGGATGAACTGTCGCACATATCATGGTTCGACAGGCTCACCATGAGCGAATATTGGCCTTCAAATCACAGGAGCTGGCCTTCGCTGGAGTCAAATCTCGCTTGATCAAACCACCCCCACATTCGAATCTTCCCAAGCCCTATGGTTTTGGGCTAGACCTGCTGCATGTTCAGACAATTGCTTTTACTTCTGCCCGCCGCGCTTCTTGTCAGTGGCTGTGCGGAAAATACCCAGGTCAGCGAGGACCTGCCAGATGCCCAAACAAACGAAGCCAACCCCACGGGCCGCGGCGACCGTGTCGCGTCGAACCCCGGCGAACGCCCGGTCCGCATTGGCGAGGGCGGTCCGCGCTTTGATGCCTGTCAGGCGGTCGGCCAGGTGACTGGCCCGCCAGGCGGACCCCTGAATGTCCTGATCGCCCCCTTTGACGCCGCAGAGCGCAAGGACGGGCTCGCCATCGGTCAACAGGTCTATATCTGCACCCGCAGCCACGACCAGCAATGGCTCGGCGTCGTCTACGCTCCTGCGCCGGCCGAAGGCGAAAGCGCCATCGATTGCGGCGTCTCCTCCCCGGTCCGCTCCAAACGCAATTATGACGGCCCCTGCGCCAGCGGCTGGGTCGAGAGCACCTTCGTGAAGCTGGTGGCGGGATAGGGTTTCACGCGAAGACGCGAAGGCGCAAAGAAGCTAGCGGGACAATGAGAACATTCTTGCTTCTGGTCGGATTGAGTATCCTTACCCTCATGTTTCTGAACAGTTGGGGATCGGGTGCCTTTTATGTCTTCCAAACCCCTGCTGATTCAAGTCTTGTGTCGGTACTTGTTTCCGTGATCTTCAACAGCCTGATTTTCTCGCCTGTGCTCTATGGCATTTGGCGCGCTATTGGTTTTTGTCGGAGATATTTGCTTTAAATGGGAAGGCTGTCGGAATCCCGTTCCCAATCGCGCCAATCTTCAAGTTGTTGCGCAAAGTGAATTGCTTTGGACGAGCTGTTGGTTTCAGTGAATGAATGGAAGTAGTTCACAAAAACGTGGGGCAATAATGAGTGTGTTTGAAACGCTGCGAGCAATTTTGGCACCCACATTGGGAACGCTGGCCCTTTTTGCGACTGTTTTGACGTTGGCCATGATCCAATTTGTCTGGATTGACTATCGAGGACTTTTTACATCGTTGAGATTAGTTTCTGGATTTTTGCTGATGGGGCTTGGTTTGAAAGCTATCATATTGTTACTTTTGAAGTATTTCACCCCAGAAACCACTAGCCAAATCTCGGGACCCGCGACGATTTTCTGGATTGGAATTAGCTCAGCAGGCTCAGTTTTCCTTTGTGCCCCATTGCTAGTGCCGGATATGCGATGATTATTTCCGGTGTGACAGGGAACCAATTACCAAAGTTCCGCAGATATGGAATTAAGTAGCCAATGAAAACCACGCGTTTGTTTTCTTTCCCCCTTATGTGCTGTGTGTGCTTGATTTCTTGCACCAATGAAATTGATCGAAACAGAAACGAGGGCGGCCCATTGAGTGAGTGCAAGGAAGACCTGAGGAAGCAAACTGGGGCGATGAGCAAGATCAAGGATCTGATCTCAGATACCAGCGGCAAAAAGCAGGAGTATTTTGCGGCCAAAATTCTTGCCGGAACTCAGGGGCAGCATAGAGAATATATTCTGTTAATGAAAAAGGGTGATAGTCATATATTGATAACCGACAGAAGGCGCGGTGCAATTAAGCTCTACAAACTTGGAATTGATCAATATAATAGTTTAAATAAATATTTGAATTTCGAAGAAATAAAAGAATATAAAAACAAAAGTTATGCTTACTACAGTTCCCACCTACATTGCAGCTTTTTTGAAATTTTGGATGAAGATGGAATAACGATGGTTTCCATCCCCAACACCCACGGAAGAATTCTAGATGATGACCATGAAACTCTGGAAGAAAGAGTTGTCCAAATAACCCGTGAATATGACTCTATTCCCATCCAACACTCATATGATTCAGGTTTTTTGTTCGCTATCAGTGAGCACTTTAAGAGTGATGAGCCTGATGATGTGTTTCACGAACTTCGTTGAAGACTTTTTGGTCAAATTTGCTGACACAAGCTACGGCCACTGCGCATGTAGCCGCTCATCTCTGATCTCCCATTGCATTTCCCCCAAAGATGCGGAAACACCACTGGCATGACAAAACTCAACCCCTACACCTATCTCGACCAGCCCTTCGGCCATCTCGCCGAACTCATCAACGCCCATGCGGTTAATCAGCCGGAGCGGATTGCGCTGGATGATGGCGAGGAGAAGCTTAGCTGGGCGGAGACGGCGGCGCTGGTCAACCGGATTGCGGCGCAGTTGCAGGCGGATGGACTGGAGAAGGGTCAGGCGGTGGCGATTCTCGGGACGACGACCATTCGCTATGCCCTGGTCTATCTCGCCGCGATTGTCGCGGGCGGTTGTGCGGCGCCGCTGACGACCTCGGCGACGCCGAAGCAGCTGGCCAACATGGCGCGCGACAGCGGGGCGATGCACTGGTTCATTGATGGCCCCAAACGTGCCGAAATGCTGGAAAGCGGGCTGGATCTGCCGCCGCTCAAACAAGTCATGATGGATGCAGCGGAGGACGACGCGCCTTTGCTGTTCGACTGGATGGCGGGCGAAGGCGCGATGCCCGCAGATCCCGGTGTCGGCCCGGAAGACCCTTATAATATCATCTATTCCAGCGGCACCACCGGCACGCCCAAGGGCATTGTCCACAGCCGCCAGATGCGCTGGTACCAGATGGCCGTCGGCGAGAATTCGGGCTATGGCAAACCGGGTCAGGTGTCGCTTTTTTCGACGCCGCTTTATTCCAACACGACGCTCGGAATCTTTGTCGCGACCATGGCCTATGGCGGCACCGCGGTGCTGATGCGCAAGTTTGACTGTCAGCGCTGGCTGGCGCTGGCGCAGCAACATCGCGCCACACATACCATGCTGGTTCCAGTGCAATATCAAAGGCTTATGGATTTTGAGGGGTTCGATGATTATGACCTGTCGGCCTTCACCCACAAATATTGTACCAGCGCGCCTTTCTCGGCCGAGCTCAAGGCCGAGGTGCTGGAACGCATGCCCGGCGGGCTGATCGAGATCTATTCGATGACCGAGGGCGGGGTGGTCTGCATCCTGCTCGCCCATGCCCATCCCGACAAGCTGCACACGGTCGGCATCGCCTGGGGTGGTAGTGAGGTGATCACTGTCGACGAGGACCTGAACCCCTTGCCACCGGGTGCGATGGGCGAACTGGTCGGTCGGTCACAGACGATGATGAGTGGCTATCAGAACCAGCCGGAAAAGACCGAGGAAGCCAGCTGGTATGACGAAAAGGGCGATCGCTGGCAGCGCATGGGCGATATCGGCCGGGTCGATGAAGACGGCTTCATCACGCTGATGGGGCGGTCCAAGGACATGATCATTTCCGGTGGCTTCAATATCTATCCGCGCGATCTCGAGGAAGCCTTGCTGGAGCAGCCGGGTGTCGCCGATGCCGCGGTGATCGGGGTGCCGTCGAAACAATGGGGCGAAACCCCGCTCGGCTTTGTCGTCGCGGAAAAGGGCGTGAAGCTGGATCCGGAGACCCTCAAGACGGCGACCAATGCCGATCTCGGCAAGACTCAGCGCCTGTCCGAACTGCGCCTGATCGCCGAACTCCCGCGCAGCCATATCGGCAAGATCCTGAAGACCGAACTCAGGGCTTTGGCGGGAACGGAAAGCTAAAAAAAAGGGCCGCGTTGCCGCAGCCCCTGGTGACGATGTGATTTTCCGTTTGTGGATCAGGCGACGGCAGCGGCTTTCGCGGCTTTCGGGCGACGGGCAAAGCCGAGGCCAGCAAGCGCTAGTGCCAGCAGGCCGAGCATGCCGGGTGCCGGAACCGGTGTTCCGCCGGTGGAACCGGTATATTTCAGCTTGCCCTTGCCATCAAAATCGATGTGACGACCCCAGCGGTCGCGGCCGTAGGTCCACAGGAAGTTGGAATTGCCGCCAAGCGCAATCTGGGTGTGCTTGGGCCGGGTCGACTGATAGGCGCTGTAGGTGCGGCCATAGCGACGGAAAGAACCGCTGATATTTTCCGCCTTGTAGGTGGTGCGGTGATTATTGGCGCCGGAGAAACCCTTCAGCTTTTTGCTGGAGACGGTCAGGTTGATGTTGCGGCCCGTGTATGTCGCGGTGCCAGCCGATGAGTCTACTGTCACCTGCGCGTTGCCGATACCGTTGCTGATCCAGGCATCATAATTGTAGATCGCGGCCTTGGCTGGCGTCATCGCGGCCAGCGTTCCGGCGATTGCGGTGATGATCAATGTCTTTTTCATCATGTCGTCCTTCCATCTGTATTTTCGGTGTCGCTGGCAGTGGCCGGACATCAAAAATATATGCGGAACATCCGACGCAAGGGGCGTGCCATTCGTTAAATATCATTAAATATCAGCCTGTTGGAGGTTAACCAAATCCTTTAAAGAGGCGATAACGTTAAAATTTCCGACACCATTGACGGGCCCGGGTCCGTTAGCCAAAAAGCAACATCTTTTTGCTAATTCGGCCAGATGAAACCGGATAGCAGATGCAGACTTTCAGGCCTTGCCCTGTTCCAGATTGTCGCTGCGGGGGCTTTGAGTGCCTGTTCGGCAGGGTCCGACAATCCGGTGGCGGATGCCCAGGCAGCCATGGGCGCGCAGGATTATCTGTCCGCACGCATCCATCTGATGACCGCGCTGCGCGAGGACAGCGGCAATCCGGAAACCAACCTGCTCTATGCCCGGACACTGATCGAGCTCGGTGACGGCATCGGGGCCGAGGCGGCGTTGCGCAAGCTGGACGGACAGGCGGATTTCGCAGACCGGGTGCGCCCCCTGATGGGCAAGGCGCTGCTGCTCAACGGCAAGAATGACGCCGCCCTGGAACTGGCCGAGGCCGCGGGGGAAAAGGCGCCGGAACTGGATGCGATCCGGATATTGGCGCTGTTCGGACTGGGGCGGGATGAGGAAGCAGACGCGGTCCTGACGGAAGCCTTGCAGGCGTCCCCTGATCATGCCGAACTCAACTGGGTCCGTGGCAGCCGGGCGTTGGATCTGGGCGATTATGACGGCGCCGCCAGACATGCAGACCGCGCCCTGAAACAGGCACCCGATAGTATGGAGGCCTTGCTGCTGGGCGGGCGGCTGGCTTTGGCAAAAGCCGATGGCAAGGCCGCGCTGGCCGCTTTCGACCGGGTCCGGGATGTTCGCCAGGACAGCGTGATGGCCGAATATCTGCGCGGCGCGGTACTGCGCGACATGGGCGACAGCCAGGAAGCGCGGCGCAGCTTTGAAAAGGTATTGACGGCGTCTCCGGCCCATCCCTGGGCGACCTATTTTCTCGCCCGCATGGATTTTGATGATGGCAAGAGCGACGCCGCATTCGAACGGTTTCTGAACTCAAAGGCGGAGCTGGCGGAAGCACCGCCTGCCCTGCGGCTCGCCGGTATCCTCGACATGCGGCGCGGCAATCACGAACAGGCGATCGACAAGCTCAGCCGCTATCTTTCGCAAAATCCGGCGGATGCGAATGCCGTGCTGGCACTGTCCACAGCCTTGTCTGCTGCGGGCAATGACAGAGAAGCCTGGCAGGCCATGGCGCCCCTCGCCAATACGGCCACAGCTCCTGCGGACGTCCTGAAACAGGCCGCCAGACTGGCCGCCGCTGCCGGTCAGGACAGTGGCGATTACACGAAGCGGGCGGCGGAGCTGGACAAGGTTCCGACATTGAATGCCGTGTTCGAGGCCGAGCAGGCCATCATTGCGCAAGACTGGCTGGCCACGGCGGCCATTTATGACCGGCTGCTCGAAAGACCGCATCCGCAAAAGGTGATGCTGCTCAACAATGCGGCGATGGCGCGGCTGAACCTGTCGCAAGGCGACCGGGCAGTGGAACTGGCGAGCGAAGCGCTGGCGCTCGCGCCCGATGATGCGATGGTCAAGGACACGCTCGGCTGGATCCTGCTGAAGACGCGCAAGGACCCGGACCGGGCGCTCGCCCTGATCCGGGAAGCGGTGGCCGCGCAACCGGACAATATCGAATTTCGCTGGCACTTGGCAAACGCGCTGGCGGTCAATGGTAAGGCCGACGAAGCGCGTCAGATCGCCGCAAGTCTCGCGGCGCAAGCGCAAGGGGAACAGCAAGGACAGATCGATAATCTGCTGGCGTGGATTTGAGATTTTGTTTGGACTTCAGGCGCCGGTAATGGCGTCCAGATCCGCTCATGGTGAGCCTGTCGAACCATGATTGGTGCGCGACAGTCCATCCTTCGACAAGCTCAGGATGAGCGGAGGTTTTGGAATAACGGAGGGGTTTGAGTTTTTATTAGACCTCAAGCGCCGGGCGCGGGCATCCGCCCGCTTGGCTTTCCTCGCATAAGCTCGGGCGCGCGGTCGCGCTTCCCTCGCTGCGCTCGGTAACCCGACATATCAATCGGTCACCATTCCGAGCGAAGCGAGGCAAGGCCGACTGGCCGCCGCGCCTTATGGCGCGTAGCCAAGGCGACGGATGTCGCCGCCCGGCGCCTGAGGTCTTAAAAAAGACTCAACCCCGCGCCCGGCGCTTGGGGGAATAAAATATAGACTCTTTCTCCGCCTCTCATTAAGCGCAACGCCATGTCCATAGCTCATGAAGAAACCATCCTGATCGTCGATTTCGGCAGTCAGGTGACGCAGCTTATCGCCCGCCGGGTGCGCGAGGCAGGGGTCTATTCCGAGATCGCGCCGTTCAACACTGCCGAAGAGGCTTTCAACCGCCTGAAACCCAAGGGCGTGATCTTGTCCGGGTCGCCGGCCGGGGTCCCCGAAGAGGGCAGCCCACGGGCGCCGGATGCGATTTTTGATTCCGGTCTGCCGATCCTCGGTATCTGCTATGGCCAGCAGGTCATGACCCACCAGCTGGGCGGCCAGGTCGAGTCCGGTGACAGCGGCGAATTTGGCCGCGCCTTCATCGAGATTTCCGAGGAATGCGTGCTGTTTGACGGCCTCTGGAAGGTCGGGGAAAAGCATCAGGTGTGGATGAGTCACGGCGACAAGGTCACCGAATTCGCGCCCGGCTTCCGCATCGTCGCCACCACGGACGGCGCGCCCTTCGCGCTGATCGCGGACGACGAGCGGCGCTATTATGGCACGCAATTCCATCCCGAAGTGGTCCACACGCCGGACGGAGGCAAGATGATCGCCAATTTCGTGCGCCATGTCTGTGGCTGCGCCGGCGACTGGACCATGGCCGAGTTCAAGGCGGCCAAGATCAAGGAAATCCGGGAACAAGTGGGCGACGGCAAAGTGATTTGCGGACTCAGCGGCGGCGTCGACAGCGCGGTAGCGGCGGTACTGATCCACGAAGCGATTGGCGAACAGTTGACTTGCGTCTTTGTCGATCACGGCCTGATGCGTCAGGGCGAAGCGGACCAGGTGGTGAGCCTGTTCAAGGGGCACTATAACATCCCGCTCGTGCATCTCGATGTCGAGACGCTGTTCCTCAACGGTTTGAAAGGCGAGACCGACCCGGAAAAGAAGCGCAAATTTATCGGCAAGACTTTCATCGACGTGTTCGAGATCGAGGCCAACAAGGTCGGCGGCGCCGATTTCCTCGCGCAAGGAACGCTCTATCCGGACGTCATCGAAAGCGTGTCCTTCACCGGCGGGCCGAGCGTCACGATCAAGTCGCATCACAATGTCGGCGGCCTGCCCGAACGCATGAACATGCAGCTCGTCGAACCCTTGCGCGAATTGTTCAAGGACGAAGTCCGCGCTCTCGGCCGCGAACTCGGATTGCCCGAAATCTTTGTCGGCCGCCATCCGTTCCCGGGCCCCGGCCTCGCCATCCGCATTCCCGGCGAAGTGACCAAGGAACGCTGCGATATCCTCAGAAAAGCCGACGCGATCTATCTCGAGGAAATCCGCAATGCTGGTCTCTATGACGCGATCTGGCAGGCCTTTGCGGTGCTGCTGCCGGTGAAAACCGTCGGCGTGATGGGTGACGGCCGCACCTATGACAATGTCTGCGGCCTCCGCGCCGTGACCAGCACGGACGGTATGACCGCCGACGTCTATCCCTTCGACGCCAGCTTCCTGACCCGCGTGGCGACCCGGATTGTCAACGAGGTCAAGGGCATCAACCGGGTGGTCTATGACTATACCAGCAAACCCCCGGGGACGATTGAGTGGGAGTGAAGCCGAAAGAGAAACCGTCCGGGGGACGATTTCCGGCTTCACTCGGTCGCGCAAACGACCGCACCGCTGCAGAGCAAGTGTCCGCGAGCTGTTTGTCAGAAATATTCGATAATGCGAGGCACCGCCCGCGCTGATGGAAAGAGTGATGAGACTGTCGGGGATATTGATCCCCATATTCTATCTCACTGCTATGTCGGCAATGGTGGAAGCGATGTTTCCAGGCTGGATAGCTCATTACTATTCGTTCGAATATCAGGGCATTAGTGAGCGGTTTTTCTTGTTTCCGGTGATATTGTTCGTTTTGACAGCGGCGATGATCGGCAGCAATTGGCTTTTGTATCTTATTCTGGTTGAACTCTTCGTATTTCTACCGGCTCTCATCCAAATGTTCCGGATGATGGAAGAACAACATACACATCCGTGGTTGGGGTTGGGTGGCCTATATCAATTGGTTTGGATGACGGCGGCAGTCGTTTTTGGACTAGCTGGTCGCTGGTTGTGGAGGCGCATCGTTGACCGCGACAGAGGGCGATAGGGTTCAAAAGGCCCTACGTCGAGATCTGTTTATCTTAATAGACTTCTTGTGCTGCGACTTGTTGGGGAATTAGCCGATCTCACCCTTCATTCTCTGTCACCCAGCGGAAGATGGCTTTCAGGTATAAATATTTGATGCCGATAAACGCCGCCGCCATGAAGATCATTAATGTGACGGCTTCTTCCGGAGAACCCACCTTGTTTATCGGTCCTGGCGGAATCAGGTGAAGGGCAAGAGCGGTGGCGATCAGGATGAAACCGAACAGGAAGGGCATGAACCAGAGCGCAAAATGCCTTGAACCGAATCCATCCGGTTCCAGTTTCCAGTTCCAGTGAATCGGTAACCGGTTCCGGGGCCGCAATTGCCGGTCGGCGCGCACAGCCATCAGGGTAATCAGGAGGGTAGAACCACAGGCCAACAGGTAGATGAGATTAATCATAAGAACTCCGAAGATCGATTGATCTATAGCGCGTTGTCGCGCGGAAGAAAAATCCATCATGCAGAGCATGTTTCGGCATCCATCAATGACATTCTCCCTGTTTCGCGCTGGATCCTGGATTCCCTGCCTGCGCAGGGACAGGCAGGTCCGGGATGACAAGCCTGTTGGTTTACGGGCTCCGATTCAACATGCATCGGCCAAGCCTATCAGCTATACCTCTGGCTTGAAGAGAGACGATCGATGCAAAATGTCACTTCGCCGAGGCCAAGGCCCCACGGAACCTACCGCGATACATTTTACGCCAAACTCATGACACATCACCCGGAAACCGTGGTCGATTTTGGCTGTGGGTCCGGTGCGCTACTCCGGCGCTTGCGGGGGGACGGGATCCGGAGCGAAGGACTGGAGCCGGACAAGGATCAGGTTTTGGAAGCGGAACGGGCCGATCTGACCGTTCATCACGCGACGGCCGAACATGCGCCGTTCGCTGACAACAGCTTTGACTGGGTCGTATCGGAATTTACCGCGCATCATTTCGCCGACCTGCCGGCGGTGTGCCAACAGGCTGGGCGCATTGCCCGCAAGGGCGTGGCTTTCCTCGATCAATGGTATGATCCGGCGATTCCCAGCCAGCAGGTGGCGGCTGGTTTCGATCGCTTCTGCAAGAAAATCGATCGCGCGTCGGGAATGATCCACAATGACAGCCTGTCCACCGATGATCTGTTCAACATGGTGCAGCAAACTATCCCGCAGGCCCGCATCGAGCTGCAGACAATGCTGGTTCCGATCCCCATTCCGATGGAGGAATTGCAGATGGCAGGCGAAAAGCTGCTCCGTACTGCACAACCGGATACCGGATTTCGGGAGGAATTTGCGGCGATATGCCAACAGGCGCGGGCGCATGGCATGACAGATGATGGTGCGAGCCTGATGTTCGCAACCATCGACTAGTCCTTCGTGCCGATATGGTTTTACGCCCAGTTGAATTGGGATAAGGCTCTTCTCCATGCAACTCCCTCTCGGTTCTGATCCGCGCACGGAAGTCCTGCGCCGCATCCACGTAGCGCTGATCGCGCGCTTTGGCCGGATTGTCCGGCCATCGGAAAAGCGCCGCGATCCGGTGTGGACGCTGGTGCAGGGTGTGATTGGGGCGCGGTCGAAGACGCGGATTTCCAATGAAAATACGGATCGCCTTCTTGCCGAATATGGCGCGTGGGAACAGGTTGCGGATGCGCCGGTCGACGATCTGACCGAACGGCTGCGCACTGCGACCTTTCCCGGGCAGTCGGCACAGAGACTGAAGGCCTGCCTCACCGAAATTCGCCAGCAGCGCGGTGAGGTCAGCCTGACGCATCTCCACAATCTGCCGGTTGAAGAAGCGATGGCATGGCTGGAAAGCCTGCCTGGCGTCGGCCGCAAGATCAGCGCCGGGGTGCTCAATGCCAGCACGCTAAACCGCAAGGCGCTGGTGATCGAAACCGGCCATTGCCGGGTGATGCAGCGCACCGGTCTCGTCCCGCCCACGGCCGATTTTGCGCGTGCCTTTGACGAACTGATGCCGGTTCTGCCGGAGGAGTGGAGCGCCGGGGACATGGACGAGCATCACCTGTTGCTGAAGCGGCTCGGCCAGACCTTTTGCCGACCGAAGCGGCCCGATTGCGCCTCCTGTCCAATTCGTGAGGATTGCCCAACCGCCGCGCAGATGTGATAGCAGTGGGAAAACAGAAACAGAGGAATCCTTGTCCCATGAAAGCCATTCAACTTGCCGCACCCGCATCGCTCGACAATCTGACTCTCGTCGATCTGCCCGATCCCGCCGCGCCGGGCTCCGGGGAGATCGCCGTCCGGCTGCGCGCGTCCTCGCTGAACTATCATGACTATGCGGTGGTCAAGGGGATGCTGCCGACCGCGGAGAACCGGATTCCCATGTCGGATGGAGCGGGCGAAGTCACCGCCGTGGGTGCGGGCGTGACCGAGTTCAAGGCGGGAGATCTGGTGGTCTCGACCTTCTTCCCCGACTGGATCGATGGCCCGCCGCCAGAAGGCGGCTTCCAGCGGGTGCCGGGCGATGGCATTGATGGCTATGCGTGCGAACAGGCGGTCGGTCCGGCGACATCCTGGACCCATGCGCCGGAAGGATATAGCGCGGCGGAAGCGGCCACGCTGACCTGCGCAGGCTTGACCGCCTGGCGCGCGCTGTTTGTCGATGGCTGTGTGAAACCGGGTGATGCCGTTCTGGTGCAGGGCACCGGCGGTGTCTCCATTTTCGCGCTGCAATTTGCCAAGGCGGCGGGCGCGACCGTGATTGCGACATCCTCGTCCGATGACAAGCTCGCTCGGCTCAAACAGCTCGGTGCGGATCATCTGATCAACTACAAAGAGGTCGAGGCCTGGGGGCCAAAGGTGCTCGAACTGACCGGCGGCAAGGGTGTCGACTGCGTCGTCGAAATTGGCGGGCCGGGAACGCTCGACCAGTCGATGATGGCCAGCCGGATCGGTGGTCATATCGCACTGATCGGCGTGCTGACCGGGTTTGCCGGACCGGTACAGACCGCGATGCTGATGGCGAAAAACCTGCGTGTGCAGGGACTGACCGTGGGCAGCCGGGCGCAGCAACTGGAAATGATTGCGGCGATCAATGCCAATGGCATTAAGCCGGTGCTCGACAAGTCCTTTCCGCTGGCCGGTCTGGCCGACGCCTTCCGCCATCAGGAATCGGGGCAGCATTTCGGCAAGATCGTCGTCGATATCTGATGACGGAACCGGCCAACACCATCCGCGGCGCCAATTCGGAAGATCGCGACGCCGTGATCGCGCTTTGGCAAAGCTGCGGCCTGACCCGGCCCTGGAATGATCCGGCAGCGGATTTTCAGCTGGCGATGGCCGGGGAGACATCGACCATTTTGATCCTCGAGTCCGAGGGGCGGATCGTGGCCACGATCATGGTCGGATTCGACGGCCATCGCGGCTGGGTCTATTATCTCGCCGTGGATCCCGAACATCGGCGTGCTGGATATGGCCGGCTCATGATGGAAGCAGCGGAAAATTGGCTGCAAGGCTGCCATGCCCCGAAGATCCAGCTGATGGTCCGGGAAGACAATGAACAAGCCATCGGCTTCTACAAGGCCCTGGGATATGAGACCCAGCCGGTGGTGACCATCGGTCGCAGGCTGGATACAGCGTGAGGAGAACGGAACCATGTTGAACGGAAGCTGTCTGTGCGGATTGGTGAAATATACAGCGGATTGCGATCCGGGCATCATCATCCACTGCCATTGCCAGACCTGCCGAAAGGCGCATAGCGCCGCGTTTTCGAGCGTGATGCCCGTCGCGCGCGAGGCCTTCCGCTGGACGGCCGGCGAGGAGGTGCTGAGCCAGTTCGAATCCTCTCCCGGCAAGAATCGGCATTTCTGTACGAAATGCGGGTCCCAGCTGATCGCTGAACGCGATGGGACCGATATCGTCCTGCTGCGCATGGGATGCATGGATACCGAGATCACACTGAAACCGGATGCACATATCTGGCGTTCGGACGCCGCGCCCTGGTTCGATCCCGACCATGTGATCCGCCAGCTGCCGGAAGGCTATGAACCGGCCTGAGAAGTCGTCGCCAATTCTGTCCGGAAGCTTCCGGTCCTCGTCGGCGCTGACGCGATTGCCCCTTGCGCCGCGCAAATTTGTGGCTATTTCCATCCCTCAATTGCCGCGCAACCGACATGGCTCGCGCTTCTGACCAGAAAACAGGGTGAATATCATGCCAGGCGAAACCAAGATGTACGGGATCTCCAATTGCGACACGATCAAGAAGGCGCGCAACTGGATGGAGAAGAACGGCCACAATTATGTTTTCCATGACTATAAAAAGTCCGGAATCACCAAGGAAAAGCTGGAAATGTGGGTGTTACAGGTGGGCTGGGAAACCCTGCTCAACAAGCGCGGCACCACGTTTAAAAAGCTCCCTGACATGGTGAAGCAGAATGTCGGTGATGACACGGCGGTGATGCTGATGGCCGAGAATCCGAGCATGATCAAACGCCCGGTTCTCGAACATGGCGAAGAGCTGGTCGTCGGTTTCAAGGCCTCGGATTACGAGGCCGCCGGTCTGGAAGCCCGCAACAGCTGATGCGGGATCGCGGCTGACGGACAGACCTGATGCCCACGATCATGTCCCATGCTGCTGTCCCGATCGCCGGGGCGCTGATGCTGGGACGCCATCGGATATCGATGCCTGTTCTGGTCACCGGAATAGCCTTTTCCATGTTGCCTGACGCCGATGTGATCGGTTTTGGCTTCGGCATCGACTATGCCGACCGCTGGGGCCATCGCGGCGCGACACACAGTCTCGCCTTTGCCGCGGTCGCGGCGTTTTTGGCGACGGCACTGCTTCGGCCTGACAAATATCTTGTGGCGGGGCTTTTCCTTTTTATTGCCATGGCGTCCCATGGTCTGCTCGATACGCTGACCAGCGGCGGGTTGGGGGCGGCGCTGTTCTGGCCGTGGAGCGATACGCGGCATTTTGCGCCGTATGCGCCGATTGCGGTCTCTCCTCTCGGGGTATCGAATTTTGTCGGTGAGCGTGGCATGAAAGTGTTACAATCAGAGGCTAGATGGATCTGGCTGCCGCTCGCTCTGCTGACGGTTGTGGTGGTCGGAATGCGAAAATGGAGGCAATGATGGTGCAGGCAAAATGGAATGGCGCGGTTATCGCGGAAAGCAACGACACGGTGGTGGTCGAAGGCAATCACTATTTCCCGCGTGAAGCGGTCAATGCGGAGTTCCTGGCCGACAGCAGCCACACCAGCTTCTGCCCGTGGAAAGGCACGGCCGCCTATCACAGTATTGTCGTCGACGGGGAAACCAATGGCGATGCCGCCTGGTATTATCCCGAACCGAAGGAGGCGGCTGCGGAAATCCGCGACCGCATCGCGTTCTGGAAGGGTGTCGAGGTGTCGGCCTGATGCGCGCCGGCCGGGCCTGGCTCATTCCGCTGACACTGATGCTCGGCGGTTGCGGAACAGATGCGGAGGTGACGGAAACCATGCCAACCCTGAACGGCGAACCGCCGATCATCATTGCTCATCGCGGCGCCAGCGGCGAACGGCCGGAACATACGCTCGAGGCCTATGAACTGGCGATTGAACAAGGCGCGGATTTTATCGAGCCGGATCTGGTCCTGACCAAAGACGGGATACTGGTCGCGCGGCACGAAAACGAGATCAGCGAAACAACCGATGTTGCCGACCGTCCGGAATTTGCCGATCGCAAGACCAGCAAGACCATCGATGGCCGGGACTATGAAGGCTGGTTCACCGAGGACTTCACCCTCGCGGAACTGAAGACCCTGTTCGCACGGGAACGGCTGCCGCAACTCCGGGATTCCAACACGGCCCATGACGGCAAGTTTCGGGTTCCGACATTCGAGGAGATTCTGGAACTGCTCAAGCGCCACGAGGCGGAAACCGGCCTGCGGATCGGGGTTTATCCCGAAACCAAACATCCGTCCTATTTCGCCGGGATCGACCTGCCTCATGATGCGCCGTTGCTCGCATTGCTGAAACGCTATGGCTATGACGGTCCCGAAGATCCGGTATTCATTCAGTCCTTCGAGGTCGACAATCTCAAGCTGCTGAAACTCAATACAAAGGTGCGCCTCGTTCAGCTCGTCGCGAGCGAGAGTGGACCGCCCGATCAGCCGGATACCAGCTATGCAGACATGGTCTCAGCGGAAGGACTGGCGGACATTGCGCTTTATGCCAGCGGTATCGGCCCGTCCAAAGACATGGTGATCAGCCGGGATTCGCTGGACCGGCTCGATGCGGACACCGGTCTGGTAGCCGCCGCACACGCGGCTGGGCTGGCGGTTCACCCCTGGACATTCCGGCGCGAGAATTACTTCCTGCCAACAGATATGAAAGGCGGCATCAATCCCGCCGGAACCGGCTATCTGGAAGAGGAAGTTCAGCGCTTCATCGCGGTCGGGATCGATGGTCTGTTCAGCGACAATGTGACCGAAGCGGTTACGGCCCGAAATCAGGCGGGTGCCGAATAATATCTGCGCGCGGTTGCAGCGTAGATCAGCAGAGACAGCCCCATCAGCAAAGTCCCGACAAGGAATGGCGCGCCGGGGAAATAATATCCCGTGTCATCGGCCCAGGCTGCGAAAATCGCGGTCATCATGACCGGACCGAATATCGATGTCAGGCTGATCATGCTGGCAACCGCACCCTGCAGCTCTCCCTGAGCATCTTCGCTGATCCGGCTGCTCATCATCTGTTGCATGGCGGGAAAGGCAAAGCCGCTCATCGCGCCGATGACGATGCCGAAATAGACCATCCACTCCTGGCTCGCGAATGCAAAGCACAGATAGGCAGGCATGGCGAACATTAGGCCGAACAGACCGGTCCGTCGCTCGCCAAATCGGGCAATGGCCGGCCCGGTCAGGCCGCCTTGAACAATCGCGATCAGCAGACCGTATATCGCGACGCTGATCCCGATCTGCAACACGCTCCAATCGAACCGATCAATCAGCCAGTAAGCCCAGACCGCAATCTGTGCCTGTGCCGCCAGCTGGAGTACAAATATCGACGACAGAAACCCGATCACCAGTGGCGTGCGCGCCATCTGGATGATGCTGCCAAGCGGATTCGCGCGGGTCAGCGAGAAGGACCGCCGCTTTTCCGGCGGCAGGGTCTCCTTCAAAATGAACAGGCCAATCAATGCTCCGAGCAATGCCAGTATGGCCGCGGCAATGAACGGCAGCCGGTCGCCATATTGACCCAGCAAGCCGCCAATTCCGGGGCCGATAACAAAGCCAAATGCGCCAGCACCTCCCAATATGCCGAAAAACTTTCCGCGTTCCTCGGGGGTTGCGACATCCGCCACACAACTATTCGCGGCGGCCCAGCTGGCGCCCATGATTCCGGAGATGATGCGGCCGATAAACAGCCAGACAAGATCGGGTGCCCAGGCCATGATCGCATAGTCCAATCCGAGCAGGAACAGCGTCACGAGCAGGACCGGACGCCGGCCGAACCGGTCGCTCAGACCGCCGATCACGGGCGCGAACAGAAACTGCATGGTGGCATAAGCGAACAGCAGCCAGCCGCCAATTTCGGCCGCCCGGTCGATGGTTGCGCCGCTCAGCCCGCCGATCAGCGAAGGCATGACGGGCAGGATCAGACCGATTCCCACCATGTCGATGAAAACGATGAACGCGACGAACAGCAATATGGACTGCGGCTTGCGGGCCGTAGGCATGGCAAATTCCCATATCTGGAGAAAAATTGGATGCTGAGTCGTGAGAGAGCCATTGTCTGCCGCATTTCCGCGCGAAACGCAATGCTGGCCTTATCGGGCTGTCGGAGCTATTGGACGGGCATGTCTACGACCTACAAACTTGATACATCGACCAGTCGGGCCAATCCGACCCCGCAACCTCGCAAGCGGTTGACCGTCCCCGCCATTCAGCGCCGCAAATTCGAGGGCAAGACCGAAGAGCCGCTGGTCATGCTGACCGCCTATACCGCGCGCACCGCACAGCTGCTCGACGCGCATTGCGACATGCTGCTTGTCGGTGATTCTCTGGGCCAGGTCATTTATGGCCTGCCATCCACATTGCCGGTGACCCTGGACATGATGTGCAATCATGGCGCGGCGGTGGTGCGCGGAAGTTATCATAGCCTGGTGATCGTCGACATGCCATTCGGGAGCTATGAAGAATCTCCGCAAAAGGCGTTTGAATCCGCCAGCCGGATCATGGCTGAAACCGGATGTGCGGCGGTCAAGCTGGAAGGCGGAGATTCGATGGCGGAGACCATCGCCTTTCTGTCCCGGCGCGGCATTCCGGTGATGGCGCATGTCGGGCTGACGCCCCAGGCTGTGAATGTGCTGGGCGGCTATGCCGCACGGGGCCGCAGCCAGGAGGAGCATGAAAAGATCCTTGCCGATGCCAAAGCGGTGGCGGATGCCGGTGCCTTCGCAATGGTCGTGGAAGGGGTGCTCGAACCGATTGCCATTGCCGTTACCAAATCAGTGGACATTCCCGTCATCGGAATCGGCGCTTCGGCCCAATGCGATGGTCAAGTCCTGGTGACCGAAGACATGCTGGGGATGTTCGAGCGTACGGCCCGCTTCGTCAAACGCTACCACAATATTTCCGAGCAGATTGAGCAGGCCGCGGGGGAATATGCCGAAGACGTGCGAAATCGCAGTTTTCCCGGGCCAGATCAGCTCTATCAGCCGAAAAAATAGACAGAAATTGAAGCGCGTGCCATTTTCACGTTCAGCTTGTGGAAATGGACGATTGGCTTGGACTTTTGGCGTACCGGCGCTAAAGAACAGGCGAAAATTTCGAGGCGTGCCGTTTCCGCCCTCAGAACTAGTTAAAGGAAGCCACATTGGCAAAGGACGAGAAGAAAAAACCGGAAGAAGAACCGGATCGCAGTGAACAGGTTTTCATGCGTGAAGTGGACGATGCTGTCCGCCAGGCTGACCTGCAGAACTTTGCGACCCGCTATGGCATCTGGATCGGACTGGTTGTCATTGTCGGCCTGGCCTCGCTGGCCGGCTGGATTTTCTACAATAACAGCCAGCAGGAAGAAGCTGGACTGCGCAGCGAGGAATATGTCGCTGCGATTGACAGTATGCGGCAGAATAATCTTGATGGTGCATCGACAGCGTTGAAGCCGCTGGAAGAAGCCAAACAGGACGGCTATCGCGCCGCGGCACAGTTGATGCAGGCGAATATTGCCCTGGAGAAAGAAGATCCGGCCAAGGCGATTGAAGGTTACAAGAACGTCGCAGCAGACGAGACCCTGCCTCAGCCATTTCGCGACCTGGCGCTGATCCGCCAGACCGCAACCGAATTTGACTCGCTGGAGCCGCAGCAGGTGGTGGACCGCCTGAAACCGCTGGCGGTTCCGGGCAGCCCCTGGTTTGGCAGCGCGGGGGAGATGGTCGCCATTTCCTATCTGCAGATGAAACAGACTGATCTGGCCGGACCGTTATTTGCGCAATTGGCGCAGGACCAGTCGGTTCCGCCGACCATCCGGTCGCGCGCCTTGCAGATGGCGGGCGTGCAGGGCATTGATGCAGTGACAGAAAATGAAGAGGATGCCGAAACCGGCACGGGAGAGACTGAGTAATGCGTAAGTCCCGACAAGGAGTTTTTGCCAAAGCCTGCGCTGGTCTGATCGCGCTGTCGCTGCTCGCCGGATGTGGTGTGCTCGGCGGTGGCGATGGTGACAGCAAGAAGAACACGCCGACCCTCGGCAAGCGGACGAACATTCTGACCGGCGAAAGCGGAGCGGAAGTTGATCCAGCATTGGCGGGGATTTCGGTCATTCTGCCGCTAGCTGCCGCTAATACGGACTGGGCGCAATCGGGTGGCAATGCCGGCAAGTCGATCGGCCATGTGGCGCTGGGCGAATCCCCGTCCCGGGTCTGGACCGCGAATATCAGCGGGACCAGCAAGCGCGAACGACTCGCGGCGGCCCCGGTCGTTTCGGGCGGAAGGCTATATGCGATGGATACCGATGCCGTCGTGCATGCCTTTGATGCCGAGACCGGTTCCAGGGCCTGGTCGATGCAGATCGAGGTCAAGGGCGACGGATCCTCTTCCGTGTTTGGCGGCGGCGTCAGTGCCGAGGGCACGATGGTCTATGCGACCAACGGCGTCGGTGATGTCGTGGCACTGAATGCAAATGATGGCAGCCAGGCGTGGAAAGTCCGTCCGGCCGGACCTTTGCGCGGCGCTCCGACCATTTCCAACGGCAATGTCTATGTCATGACTCAGGACAACCAGATCTATGCGCTCAGTCAGGCCGACGGGTCGGTGCAGTGGAATGAAGCTGGTACAGTCGGCCTCGCCGGAATTTTCGGAGTGGCTGCTCCGGCTGCGGCCCAAGGCACGGTGATTGCCGGCTATTCGTCCGGAGAACTCACCGCTTATCGCTATGAAAATGGACGCAATCTTTGGAACGACGCGCTGGCCCGGACGAGCATCTCCACTTCTGTTGCGACCCTGTCCGACATTGATGCCGACCCTGTCATTGATCGTGGCCGGGTTTTTGCGCTGGGACAGGGCGGGCGTATGGCGGCCTATGAACTGGTCACCGGGCAGCGGATCTGGGAACTGAATATTGCCGGCATCGCCACACCTGTCGTCGCTGGCGAATGGGTGTTTGTGCTGACTGATGACGCAAAGCTGCTTTGTATTGCGCGGCCTACAGGAAAGGTGCGCTGGATCAGCCAGTTGGCTGCACATCGCAATCCGAAGAAGAAAAAGAACCCGATCAACTGGACCGGTCCGGTTCTCGCCGGCAACCGGCTGATCGTGGCAAGTACCGAAGGTGAAGTGGTTTCTGTGTCACCCGGGGAAGGATCAAGCACGACATTGTTCGAACTGAACGACGGCGTCTCGCTGCCGCCGATTGTGGCGGGTGGAATGCTCTATATCCTGGATGACAGCGGCCGCATTTCGGCTTTTCGGTAAGGATCAGAAAAAGGACGGGACCCAGCCACATGCTGCCCAATATCGCAATCATCGGGCGGCCCAATGTTGGAAAGTCCACCCTGTTCAACCGGCTTGTCGGCAAGAAGCTGGCGCTGGTTGACGACCGACCCGGTGTGACCCGCGATCGGCGCGAGGGTGCGGCCCATCTGCTTGGCCTTGATTTCAATATCATCGATACCGCCGGCTATGAGGACGAGGACGCGCGCAGCCTTCCCGGCCGCATGCGCAAGCAGACCGAGATGGCGGTGGCCGATGCCGAGCTGGCGTTGTTCGTCATTGACGGTCGTGCGGGACTGACCCCGCTCGACGAGGAGATTGCCCGCTGGCTGCGCAGTTCCAAAACGCCTGTCGTGCTGATCGTCAACAAGGCGGAAGGCAAGGCTGCGGAATCCGGAATATTGGAAAGCTATTCCCTGGGTTTTGGTGACCCGATCCCGCTCAGCGCCGAACATGGCGAAGGTGTGGCCGACCTGTTTCAGGCGATGCGGCCCTTTGTCGAAGGTTTTGAGGCAGCGGCACAGGATGATCCGGCGGATCAGAATGCGCCGCTCAAACTGGCGATTGTCGGCCGACCCAATGCCGGCAAGTCGACTCTCATCAACAAGATGCTGGCGGAAGACCGGCTGATTACCGGGCCCGAAGCGGGCATCACCCGGGACAGCATCACTGTTGACTGGATCTGGCACGACGCAAATCTGTCGGAGGAAGACCAGCTCGAAGGGATCGACCCGAACCGGCGCGTGCGCCTGATCGACACGGCTGGCATGCGCAAGCGGGCAAAGGTCAGCGACAAGCTGGAGAAGCTGTCGGTAGCCGATGCGAAACGGGCGATTGATTTTGCCGAAGTCGTGGTCCTTTTGCTCGATGCGACCAAGGGGCTGGAGGCACAGGATTTGCGGATTGCGGATCAGGTCATTCAGGAAGGCCGCTGTCTGGTGATTGCGATCAACAAATGGGACGTGGCCGAAGGCCCGAGCGGATTGTTCAACGGCATTCGGGCGGCGCTGGACGATGGTCTTGCTCAGGTGCGTGACGTGCCGCTGATTGCGGTATCGGCCTTTACCGGCAAGGGGATTGATCAGCTGGTCAGTGCTGCCTTCCAGGTCCGCAAGACCTGGTCCCAGCGCGTGCCAACCGGCAAGCTCAACCGCTGGTTCGAAGATGCGATCGAGGATAATCCGCCACCGGCACCGGGCGGCAAGCGGATCAAGCTGCGCTACATTACCCAGGCCAAGACTCGTCCGCCGTCATTCGTCATTTTCGGGACCCGGGTAGACGATTTGCCGGAAAGCTATCGCCGCTATCTGATCAACGGCATTCGCAAGAATCTCGGATTTGGCGGCGTACCCGTTCGGCTGATCATCCGGTCTCCGAAAAACCCTTATCACGACAAGGAATAGCCCGGTTTTCTGCCATATTTGATCATCTGATGCCGGATTTATTTAGGCTGGTTAACCCTGTTTTTACATATTGCGTTCTATCTTGCCGCATAGGACCAGATCTCTGAACAGATATCACAGGGAAATCATGCGCGGTGGAGCTTGAAAACGAACTCATAGACTGGACGGTGTTTACCGAATCCCGCAATGCGCTCGGGCCGGATTTCGTCCGGATTCTGGGTTATTTTCGGGAAGACGGAACTCAGTCGGTCGCGCAGATCGAAACCGCCATGCGCAATGGCGATGCGGCGGGCATTGTCATGCCGGCCCACACGCTGAAAGGCGAGTCTGCCCAGTTTGGTGCCGTCCAGCTGTCTTCCGCGGCGGAAAATATCGAAATGACCGCACGCAAATGCGTCGATTATCATCAGGGGCCGGACGAACTGCTGGAAGCCATCGTCGCCCTGCGGCCGATGTTCGAGGAGACGCTCGCCGAGCTCGACCGCGAGTCCAGCCCGGTCGTGCACCGCGAAAGCAACGGATTTGGCAGCCGCGCCAGCGGTTTCTAGTACTGCCGGTCGGCAGGCCGGACGAATAGCTTTCTATTCTGCCGATTCCGACTGCAACTGAACGTAGTTTTCAATGCCCATGCGCTCGATCATGTCAAATTGTTGCTCCAGCGTGTCGACATGCTCCTCTTCGCTTTCCAGGATCTCGGCAAACAGATCGCGAGTGACATAGTCGCGAACCTTCTCGCAATGTTCGATGGCATCCTTGAGCGGAGGCAGGGCCTCATGCTCCAATGCAAGATCGGCCTTCAGGATTTCTTCAACATTCTCGCCGATTTTGAGACGACCGAGCAACTGGAAATTGGGCAATCCGTCCAGAAACAGGATCCGCTCGGCCAGTTTGTCCGCGTGCTTCATTTCGTCGATTGACTCTTCATATTCAAACTTGGCGAGTTTGCTCACGCCCCAGTTGTCCAGCATCTTGCTGTGCAGAAAATATTGGTTGATTGCGGTGAGCTCGTTCTTGAGACACTCGTTGAGATAATCGATGACTTTTGCGTCGCCCTTCATGGCAGCTTCCTTCCCAGTCGCCAGTTGCGTGTGAAGCTACCTTATACCCCATGACGGATCGAAACGGAAGACCCGGATCGATAGAAAATGTAATTATTTCAATATGTTGCTAAAGATAATGCTAAGCGGTCGCAACTTCGGATTTGATAATGGATTGCGCGAAGGCCAGGCACTGCCCGCATTTGGGTTTGCGACCGAGCTGTGCATAGACATCTGACGGCTTCTCTGCCCCGCTGCGAACCGCCGCCCGCAGGTCTTTTTCCTTTATCGCATTGCACACGCAAACAACCATATCATCTCCTCTGGATCACTCTATAAAGCTAATGAGAATAGATCGCAATAGCAAAAGTGAAGCGAATTTCGGAAATGCGATCCGCTATTGGCGTCCCGCCTATTGCGGTTTAATCGTCGGTTATGAAAAAGACCTTTTTGCTTACGTCTGTTCTTCTTTTTGCCAGCGTTCCCGCCCTTGCCGTTCCTGTAGAGGACAGGGCGACGGGAGAAATGGGGGGCCAGACAGAAAGTCAGACCGAGATTTCCGCTCCCGCATTTTGGCAGCTCATGCAAAGTGAATTGAAAGGAGTTTTTGCAGGACTCGAGTCGAGTATGGAGCAGGTGATAGAGGAAATCCTGACGCCAACCGGCGCACCGGAAAAAAAATGGCAGGAGTCGGGAGAGGACATTGCAGCCATATTGGTTTCGCGCCCGGGTGGCCTGACCGGAAACGCGTTGCTGACCACGGGGGAAGTGCCGGCATTGACCTTCTTCGGGCCGATACCCCCCGAGCTGATGGAAGGCTGGCAACTGGTCCAGGCCGGAGTCAATTCCGTTGCGCCGGCGGACGCTGCGTCTGGAGGCTTTGTTGCTATCGGGCGGCGCCATCTCGCCTTTGCCGGCGACCAGGCTACGGAAACACTGGGCAAAGCTTATTGTACTCGCCGCGATGTGGGGAAGTTCGCAAGCCATGTGCGGGTTTATCGCGACGAACAATTTCCTTTCGATGCTGCGTCGGAAACGGATCGGGATCCCGAGATAGAAGCAATGGCGCTACACCATATTCTCGGCATGATGGGGAATCCCAAAGTCTGTATGGTCTACGAGGCTATCGACCAGAACAGTTTTCGGGAAGTGACTTACAACAGAAATGGGGAACCGCTGGGAAATGCCGACACCGAAAGTGAGCCGGTGCGGATTGTCCAGAATCTTGATTTACGGGAACAATTGACATCTCAGGTTACCAGTTCACTCTTTGGCGAGGACGTCGACCCGGAGGATGAAGAACTGCCAGCCGAATGACCTAGCGGATCGGCAGTTTCTGAACCTCTCCACGAGCCAGCGATCGCCACAGCCATTCCAGCGGACCATAACGAAAATGACTGAGCCACGGTTTCGACCAGAGCAGCATCAGGACCCAGGTCGCAATGACGAACAGATAGAGCTCGGCCCGGCCGAATTGTCCAAACAGCCCCAGGCCCCAGCCATAGAAGATGAAGGTCATCAGGATGCTGGTGCCGAGATAATTGCTGAAGGCCACGCGTCCGGCCGCGGCGATCCGCTGGAGGATCGCATGATGGGCGAGCCGCTGGATCAGCAGGATCAGCAGTGCTGCGAAGCCTATGGTCAGCAAAAGTCGCGAGGGTATGGACCAGGCAAGGATGGCGTTGAATGTGATCAGCGGATCAAATCCGGACCAGTAAACCAGCGCGGCCAGCGGAACGATCAGAACCAGTCCCCATCCGGTCAGACGCAGGCCCAGTGAGCGGTAGCGGCCCGATTCCCATTGCCCGGTCATGAACCCGTTTTTGTAAAGCGCCATCCCAAGCATCATCAATGGCAGGGTTTCAAGGCCGCTGGTGAAGACCAGGAACAGGGGTTCGAACCAGTAATTTTCCACCTTGTCCATGACAATCTCGAACCAGCTGCCTTGATAAATGGCGATTTCCTGGGCGATTTTTGCCGGACTGAGGGTGAGTTCCCCGATCATTTCCTGAAAGCTTATATCTGTTGCCGAACCGGGATCGGCCATCTGGGCCTGATATTGCAGAAAGAACATGCTGCCCATGAACAGCAGCCAGGCGACAAATCCCATCGCATAGATGAGCACCCCCTTGCGGATCAGTTCGTCGCTGTCCCAGTCGGCCACAAACCACGCAAGACAACCGATCACGGCATAGAGAAACAGGATGTCGCCGAACCAGATCAGGAAAAAATGGGCAAGACCAAACAGCGCCAGCCATCCCATGCGCGAGAAATGTACCTTGGCGGCGTTTTCGCCTTTGGCTTCCGCACGTGCGATGATCAGCATCATGCTGGCTCCGAACAGCAGCGTGAACAGCCCGCGCATCTTGCCATCGACGAAGATGAAGGACAGAAACCAGCTGATCGTATCGGCACCGCTCGAGGACCCGTGGATCGCCGGATTGATATAGGCAAGTTCGGGCAAGGCAAAGGCGATGATGTTCATTAGCAAAATGCCCATGACCGCAAAACCGCGCAGGGCATCCAGCTCGATATGGCGCGGCAGGGCGGGTGTGGCTGCAGTCATGGAGGTGCTTGTCCTTCTATTGACGGGGCCGTGATGGGCTCTGCGCCCGGACATTCAAAGCCACGAAGCAATCTGATCCAGCGGTTTCTTGAATGTGGCATGTTTGGGAATGGTCGCGTCCGCCGCCGGCTTGCCGACCACCAGCACCATCATCGGTTTCTCGTCCGACGGCCGATCACAGATCTGGTTGAGGAACTTCATCGGATTGGGTGTGTGGGTCAGCGTCGCCAGCCCGGCGTCATGCAGAGCGGTGATCAGCATGCCGGTGGCAATGCCGACGCTCTCGTTGACATAGTAATTCTGCTTTTTCTCGCCGGGGAACATGCCGCCCTTGCGCTGACCGAAGATCACGATGAGATAGGGCGCGGTTTCCAGAAACGGCTTGTCCGCATCGGTCCCCAGCGGATCGAGTGCTTCGAGCCATTCGTCGCTGGCTTTGGTTTCGTAGAATTCGCGTTCTTCCTGCTCCGCGGCTTCGCGCAGCGCCGCTTTCTTGTCAGCAGATTCAATAACCGCAAAATGCCACGGTTGGTGATTGGCCCCATTGGGCGCGGTGCCGGCGGCCAGCAGGGCATGTTCGATCACCGCGCGCGGCACCGGCTCGTCGGAAAAATAGCGACAGGTGCGCCGGGTCTTTATCGCCGCGTAAAAGGCCTTTGCGCGCGCAATCCGTTCATCGTCGGAATAGTCCGGCAATTCGGTATAGGGCAGGGTTTCATGGGGTTGCATAATATGGTCCCGCGATCAGGCTGAAATGAGAGCCGATCAGATAGCCCACGGCGCGTTCCGTGGAAAGCGCCATTCTACTATTGACAGCAGTGTAAGTAGTGGCTAAAGGCAGAATCATGAAGTTTCAACATGACTTTGCCGCCGGTCAGGGCGGAACAGCCGCCGAACCGCCCGTGGTCCATCCCGATCGGCCGGTACCCCGCTTTCGTCCGCTGAAAGCGCTGCACCATTTCCGCGAGCTGCTGAAGGACAAGGAAGATACCGAACAGGTCTTCCACATTTTCGAATGCCTGCCACGCAAGAATTTCCGTTCGGACGCCAAAGCCTTCACGCTGAGCGAAACCGGGCGGGCAGTACGGGCGCAAGAACCGTCCTTGCCAGACCTGCTCGACGATCATGACCGGCTACGGGCGATGCCCGAGGGCAGCCTCGCTCATGCCTATTGCGATTTCATGGAGCAGGAAGGCCTCACAGCTGCCGGACTGGTCGCGGAATCGGACAAGTTTCAGCAGAAAAGCTATGGCGACCTCATCGAATGGTATGGCTATCGCCAGCGCGATACGCATGATCTGCTCCACGTGCTGACCGGTTATGGCCGCGACGCATTGGGCGAACAATGTGTGCTGGCCTTCACCTATGGCCAAAGCCCGGCACTGGGCCATTTGTTCATAGCCTATGGCGGCGGACTCAACCTGAAACAGACCGTGAAAAGCAAGGCACCTATTTTCAAGGCGATCCGGGAGGCGCAGAAAATGGGTCGTGCCTGTCCGAAGATTACCGACCGCTCGATCACCGATCTGCTGGCCCGCCCGCTCGACGAAATTCGCCGGGAATTCGGAATCGGAACACCGGAATATTATCAGCAGTCGCATGATATCTATCGGTCAGAGGGCATCGATCCTTATGACCTGTTGGCCGAGGGTGAAGCGAAAGCCGCCTAATCCGGTTGGGCCGACTGCCCTGTCAAAATCGCTGACACTGTTGGCAAAAGCCGGTCCGCGAGATGGCTCGGTGATCCGCCAAGCCTGCCCGACACCCAGTTGCTCAGCGCGGTGATGATCACGCCTGCCGTGAGTATGGCCATCAGTCGCCGGTCGGGGCCCGGCGGCAAACGCACTTCCACCTGACGCGCGAGGATCGCTTCCGCCTGCTCGCCGCGCGTGCCGGACAGCAGCTCGCGACCCATTTTGCGATTCTCCCAGATATGTGTCAGCAGCCAGTCGAAGCGTTCCCGGTCGGGGGTTCCGGTCAGACAGTCGGCAACCTCGCTGAGCAAGCCTTCCAGACTTTCGTGCAACAGAGCCTCGACCCCATCGAAATGATCATAGAATGTCGAGCGGGACACCCGTGCTTCGGCGATGATATGGCTGACTTTCGGCCGGGGCGCATCGCCTGCAAGCAATAGCGTGTTGAACACATCCATCAGGTGCGCGCGGGTTTCGGCGCGCGTGCCGGACTTTTTGCCCTGAATGTTCATTGTTTCTCCCGTTTCCATCGCTTTTGGATGTCTTCCAGTTGATCAGGAGAAAAGCAATGAACAATCATCATGACAGCGAAATCCAATGGGCTGGCCGGATATTGATCGCCACCGGGCTGCTGACGATAATCTTGATGCTGCTGCATCCCGATAGCTGGCAGGCTGGGGTAATGATCCCGCTGGTGCATGGGAGCTTGCAGGCGGTTATCGTCGTACAAGTGGGGGCGATGATTGTCGGTATGCGGTCCTATGGCTGGAATCTGTGGATCACCACGGGGATGCTGTTTGTCGGTGCCGGCTATCTGGCCGGGACGGGTGCCGCCACCATCAATGGCTTTATGATGCCCGCATTTCTCGATCGGGTGGACGGTGAAGCGCTGCCGCAAATCCGCCAGCTGGTTTGGGAAGCTGATCAGGCCCTGGCCCGGTTGGGCGTGATTGCCACCGGGATTGGCTTTGTATTGTGGGCAGTGATGCTATGGCGGCATGCGCAGCGGGTGCTCGCGGTCGCCGGGATGGTTGCCGGATTGATCCCTGCTTTGCTCCTGGCTAGCGGACATTTGAACATGCACCTGCATGGCGCCATCCTCGTCTATACGGCGCAGGCGCTTTGGGTGATCGCACTTGGCTGGAGCTTTGCGCGAAGAAAGCCGATAGCCGACTAGCGCAATTCCTTGCGGATGACCAGCTTGAGGCCGGACCAGACGGCATCGATGGCGCACACCTTGATGTCGACAAATCCCATCGGCAGGCAGAGGCTGCGGATCGTGTCTTCGGTGATGTCGGTGTCGACCTTCGCCGCCTTTTTCGGCCAGCTGACCCAGACCTGACCGGCCGGGCTGATGAGAGAACGCAGGGTGGTCAGAAGTTTCTCTAGCACCGCACGTTCGGTGACAAATATATGGGCCGCGTCGAGCCCGTCGACCGGAACGGCCTTTTCGAACAGTTTCAGACCATAGGCGTCGATTTCCTCGCGCACGCTGTCCGGCATGTCTTCAAACCAGACCGTCATGCCGTCTTTCAGCGTCAGCTTTTTCGCCAGCGGCGTGCCGGAATAGCCTGATGACATGGGTGCTTCTCCTCCCGAGACGGCTATGACCAAGCCTGCATTAAACAGTCACCGCCATCAACCGCGAGATGCAGCAAACAACCCAGCCCGACCGCGCGCACTTTCCAGGACGAGGGGATTAGCAGCAGGGCATAGACCAAAGCCGCCCAGCCCGAATGCAGCGGATGAAAGCCGATACTGCAACGCTCTGGATCGAAAATCGGATCGGCAAAGAGGTGATCGAGATCGATGGCGATCGTCGCCGTCATGACGAGCCCCGCCACCCGCCAATGCGGCCGCCAGATCAGCCGGGCAATCACGAAAGGCAACAGAAAATGCCCGCCATAATGGAGCAGGGGTTGGAGGAGATCCGACACGCTATTCGCCTAAACCCACAGCGTCATCCTGAACTCGTTTCAGGATCCATTTCTCCGATTCACACAGCCGCGCGATGAGGCACAATGGATGCTGAAACGAGTTCAGCATGACGGGTTTAGTCGGCCATCCAGTCGCGAAAGAAACTGTCACTGGCCTCGCGCAGATCGGTGAGGGGGATATTGCAATCCAGATGAGGTTCGTCTTCGAATTCAAACTTGATTGAGTCCCCCTCTACTACACCGATTCGTTCGGTCCGAAGATCTTCAGATTGGTCATTGAGAATGTCTTGATGTATTGCTTCTGCCGTTTCCTCTGAAACTTCTAGAATATATCGACTTTGGGCTTCGCCGAACAAGAAACTCGTGACAGGCGATTGCCAGTCATAGTTGTGGATACGCGCACCACGTCCAGATGCCAAAGCCATCTCGGCAATTGCGATAGCCAAGCCTCCGTCCGAAATGTCATGGACTGCTGCAACCTGACCACTTTCGATCAGTCGTTTAACATAGTCTCCGTTTTTGCGCTCCAAGTTCAGATCAACATTGGGAGGCATCCCACTTGTTTTGCCAATAATCTCGGAAAGCCAAATCGATTGGTCAAGGGGACCTCCATAACTGCAATTCAGATTATCATGGCCCAGCATGAGGAGAACATTTCCCTCCTCCTTGAACCCCATCGTCATCATCTTGTCGAGATCGTCAATCAGGCCCACCGCACCAATAGCCGGCGTCGGCAATATCGCATGGCTGACGCCATCCGCGCCGGTGGTTTCGTTATACAGGCTGACATTGCCGGACACGATCGGCATGTCGAGCGCTGCGCAGGCTTCGGCCATGCCTTCGATGCAGCCGACAAATTGCGCCATGATATGTGGCTTTTCGGGATTGCCGAAATTCATGCAGTCGGTGGTGGCCAGCGGTTTGGCGCCGACCGCGGTGAGGTTGCGATAGGCTTCGGCAATCGCCTGCTTGCCGCCCTCGACCGGGTCGGCCCTGCAATAGCGCGGCGTGCAGTCGGTGGTGATGGCAAGGCCCTTGTTGGTGCCGTGGACGCGGACCACGGCGGCATCACCGCCGCTGCGCTGGCAGGTATCGGCACCGACTTGGCTGTCATATTGCTCCCAGATCCAGCGGCGCGAGGCGAGGGCGGGGCTAGCCATCAGCTTGACCAGATCCGCGCCAATGTCCGTGCTCTCGGGAATGTCGCCCAGTTCGGGAATCGCGACATGGGCCTTATATTCCTCCTGCGTCAGATGCGGGCGGTCATAGAGCGGCGCATCATCGGCGAGCGGGCCGAGCGGGATGTCACACACCGTCTCGCCCTGGTGGGTCAGCACCATCCGGCGCGTGTCGGTGACTTCGCCGATCACCGCGAAATCGAGTTCCCATTTGCGGAAAATCGCCTCGGCCATCTCTTCGCGGCCGGGCTTCAGCACCATCAGCATGCGTTCCTGGCTTTCCGACAGCATCATTTCATAGGCGGTCATGCCGGTTTCGCGGCACGGCACCTTGTCCATGTCGAGAATGATGCCGACCTCGCCATTGGTCGCCATTTCGACCGAAGAGCTGGTCAGCCCGGCGGCGCCCATGTCCTGGATCGCGACAATCGCATCGCTGGCCATCAGTTCGAGACAGGCCTCGATCAGCAGCTTCTCGGTAAACGGATCGCCGACCTGCACGGTGGGGCGCTTCTCATCGCTGTCATCGTCAAACTCGGTGCTCGCCATGGTCGCGCCATGGATGCCGTCGCGGCCCGTCTTCGAACCGACATAGACGATCGGATTGCCGACGCCGCTGGCGGCAGAATAGAAAATCTTGTTCGCATCGGCCACACCGACCGTCATCGCATTGACGATGATATTGCCGTCATAGGCTTCGTGAAAATTGGTCTCGCCGCCCACGGTCGGAACGCCGACGCAATTGCCGTATCCGCCGATCCCGGCGACTACACCCTTGACGAGATGCTTCATCTTCGGATGTTCGGGCCGGCCAAAACGCAGCGCGTTGAGATTGGCGACCGGGCGTGCGCCCATGGTGAAGACATCACGCAGGATCCCGCCGACGCCGGTGGCTGCGCCTTGATAGGGCTCGATATAGCTCGGGTGGTTATGACTCTCCATCTTGAAGATTGCTGCCTGGCCGTCACCGATGTCGATGACGCCCGCATTTTCGCCCGGACCGCAAATGACTTGGGGCCCTGTGGTCGGCAGCTTCTTGAGGTGCAGGCGAGAGGACTTGTAGGAGCAGTGTTCCGACCACATGACCGAGAAAATACCCAGCTCGGTGATATTCGGCTCGCGCCCAAGCGCGCTCAGGATGCGCTGATATTCCTCTTCGTTGAGGCCATGCTCGGCCACGGTTTCCGGTGAGATTTGCGGCTCGGCGATCAGCGTGTCTGTGGTCATGCAGCCCCTTTAGCGAGGCCGGTCAATTTCGCCTAGAGGGAATTCGTATCTTTTGGCGCTGTCCCCCGGTTTTCGGGTCGGCATGGAACAGCCTATTCCATTTTGGCAATATGCTCTTCCTTTTTCGCATTGGCCGCATCGCGCGTGATTTGATAGGCACGGACGAATAACAGGGAGAAAGACATGATCCGGATTTTTGCTGGGCTTTGCGCCGCACTGATGCTGGTGGCGCAACCCTCGATGGCAATGGCTGCGGAAGATGATGCCGTTCCCGACTACCGGGTGCCGAAAAACGCGGCCAAGGGGAAATTTGTCGCCCATGGTCAGTTCAAGGCGGTGCCCTTCACGGCCGGGGAAGTCACCCGTTTCATGTTTGACGGCTGGGCGGGAAAGCCGATCCCCGTCTGGGCCTTTGTGCCGTCCGGCGTGGATGTGAAAGAGGCCCCGATCATGTTCATGTTGCACGGCGCCAAACGCAACCCGGCCCGCTATCTGCTTGAATGGGTGCCCCATGCCCAGAAATATGGCTTTGTCGTGATTGCGCCGGAATTTGCCGCGCGCGATTTTCGCGGATCGCGCCGGTATAATCTGGGCTATGTCTTTGGCCGAAAAGACGACAGATATTATCTGCGGGATGAAGAGAAATGGACCTTTTCGGCCATTGAACCACTTTTCGATCATGCCGTCAGGGAGCTGGGCAGCGTGCAGACCGGATATACGCTCTACGGGCATTCCGCCGGCTCGCAATTTGTCCACCGCTTTCTCTATTACAAGCCCGAGGCCCGGGTGAAACGCTTTCTCGCCGCCAATGCTGGATGGTATACCATGCCGGATGCAGAACAGGTCTATCCTTACGGATTCAAGGATCCCTATGGTCTCACCGCGGCGGCGCTGGGAGAAGACCGGATCCGGATGGCGGTCCAGAAAGACATGATCATATTGCTTGGCGACCAGGACAATGATGCCAATCATGAGAGCTTGCGCCGCACCCCCGAGGCGCTGCTCCAGGGTGAACATCGCTTCAATCGCGGGGCCTCTTTTCTGGACGCCGGGCATGCACAGGCAAAACGATTGGGTGTCGAATGCGGCTGGCGCGGAGCGGTGGTCAAGGACGTCGCTCACAGCAATGGAGGCATCGCGAAAGTGGCCGCCAAATATGTGAAATAGCGCTGGTCATTCCCTGTGCCTGCGGAAATGCTTTGCCCCCGGCGACAAAACATGGTTTCATGATGAGAGTAAATCCACAGGGAGGGACTCCGCATGACCAAGACCATTGAACTGATTTTCGATTTTGTCAGCCCCAACGCCTATTTGATATGGCAGCCGCTCAAGGCCCTGGCGGAAAAACACGGCGCCGAACTGGTGATTACACCATCTTTTCTGGGCGGTATGCACAAGCTCACCGGTAACGCACCCCCATTCATGCGGGATGCAGATGTCAAAGGCAAAAACGAATATGCGATGCTCGAAATGAATCGCTATATCGCCAAATATGGCCTGACCAAATTCCAGATGAATCCCAAATTCCCGTTCAACACCGTGACCCTCCAACGCCTGCTGCTGGCGGTGGAATCGGGAGAACGGGCCAAGCTGGTCGAAGCTCTCCAGCCCGGGGTCTGGGAACAGGGACTGGATGTGACGGATCTTGAAGTGCTCGGCAAAATCCTGACCGATGCGGGATATGACGCGAAAGCTCTGCTGGAGAAAACGCAGGATCCCGCAGTCAAGCAGCAATTGATGGACAATACCGAACAGGCAGTTGCACGCGGGGCGTTTGGCATCCCCACCATGTATGTCGATGGCGAAATGTATTTCGGCAAGGAACGGCTGGGCCAGATTGACGAGCAGTTGCAGGCGGCCGGCTAGGGACGGACCGCCGTGACCACCTGGTAGCGCAGCAGGTCGCTCTGCCAGGCCCAGTCCAGAAAACGGGCGGTGATTTCGTATTTCAGCCGGCCGGACCATGGCAGCTTGACCGACGGCCGAAATGCCTTCCACCATCGTCCAAAGGCCGGGAGGACATCCGTGCTGATGTCTTGCAGCTCGATCTGCTCGAGCCCGGCCTGTTTCATTTTCCGGACATATTCCTTCTCACTGACTATGTTTCCTGACGGGATCCGTGATACTTTCAGCATGGCCCCTAGAAAAAGACTACCAAGCCCAACCGGTCGGTCGTGATCGGACAGGATCAGGTCCGTGACGCCGAGCCGCCCGCCCGGTTGTAGCGCGCGGACGGCCTGTTGCCAGAACTGGCCGCGATCGGGAAAATGATAGGCGCAATCGAGGGCGATGACCCGGTTCACGGATGGCGTACCGGCCCCGAAATCCCAATGTGCGGGATCCATAACATCGCCTTCAAGAAGCTGTCTGGCGATCTGGCCGTACCCGGATTCTGTCAATCGATGCCGCGCAAATGCGGTCTGGGATAGCGAATGGTTCACACCATGCAGGCCAGAGACATGATAGTGATCCAGCCACATCAGCAACTGGTCGCCACAGCCAAATCCGGCATCCATGATGACGGATTCCGAATCCAGCTGCAAGGCATCCCCCAATAGTCGCGCCAGTGCGGCACAAGCGGCGGAATATTCCGTCTCCTCTTTCCAGTATCCGAGATTTCCCCAGGCCTGCCCGTCTTTGTTCAGCGCAATTTCCGCAAGGTCATGAAATTCGGACATGTACCGGCCTAGCCAGCCGCCCCGGTCTGCCACGGGATCGGGGCACCCAATCGCCGGGCAATGGCGACGGAGGAGTCGACGGCCGCATCCATCAGCGGGATTTTTTCGGCCACATAGGATCCGCAAAACCACAGGCGGTTCCCCTGCCGGCCATGAAAATCGCGCAATTTCGACATGGCTTCCCGGCTGGCCTGATTGACTGTCGGCCGGGTGAAACTGACCCGTGCCAGCTCCTTTTCGGGGTCCGGATCGCGGATCGGATTCCATGTCTGGAACACGGTGTCCTGATCCTTCAGGCGCGCAATGGTCCGGGTCAGGTTCACTGTGACTTCGGCGCGACTGCTGTCATGCGGGAGATGGTAGCTGACCGGAGACAGCTGCTCCGCCGATCCCGGCAAAAGACCTTCGTCGGTATGTACGCTCATCTCGGACTTTTCGAACGGAACCGTGCCGAGCAGGTCTTTTTGCGCATCAAATCCTGTAAGCATCGCTGCGGCCTGCTGGGCCTGTGCCGCGACCACAACATGATCGAAGGTCTGGCTCTCCCCTGCTGCAATTGTCACTGACATTCCGTCTTCCTCGGGCCGGATGTCCGCAACCGGGCTGTCTGTCCGCAATGTCACGCCATCGAGCAGTCGCGGCACAATATCATCCACGCCTTTGGCGGCACTCATGATGCCCAACTCCTGCACGCCACTGGTGAGATAGCCGAGCATGATGTCGGCCGGATAATCCCGCACCGCCTGATAGTCACAGGTGCAAGTCACCGACATCATCGGCAAGAGGACCGTGTCGGTGAATTCCTGCCCGGTATCACTCTCCCGCAGATATTGCCCGAAGCTGATCTGCGCCAAAGCATCCGGATTTCTCATGTCCCGGGTTGCCCGGGAGAAAAACCGGCGACCCTGGAGACCGATTTTCCAGGCCGCCGGATTCAGCAGGCTGCTGCCTCTGGGATAGGAGATGCTCTGTCCGCCCAGATTGATATTGCCATAGTGAAAGAGCATCCGCCCGTCGCCATCGGCAAAAGCGCCGGCGTGGTCCGTGGCAAGGATCTCGACTCCGACATGTTCGTAAAGCGCCAGCAGGTGCTTGTAATAGCCGCGACTGAAAATCCGCAACGGGACATCGATCCGGCTTTGCTTGCCGCGACTGGTCCAGTCAATGGTGTGGACACCCATGCCGGCCCGCGATTGGCTTTCAAAGACCGTCACCTGATACTGATTGTGCAGCAACCAGGCGGCGGACAGCCCGGCTATTCCGGTACCGATGACCGCCAGAGTCGGTTTGTTTTCGGGCATTATTGTTCAGAATCTCCTGACGCTTAGCCTATCTAGGCCTTCACGAAGCGCAAGATCAAAAAAGCGGTCAGTGCAGCGGTTGTCCCGGTGGCGAATGTTCCCCAGGCAATGTCATAGAGCGTGATTTTCGTCGACCAGGTTTTCAGTACGGCCTGACTGGTGAGGTCATAGGTGGCATAAGCAATTCCGCCAAAAAGCGCACCATTGAGCAGCGCGCTTGTCCATTGCCCGCTGATCAGCGCTGGCTTGATGCCGAACCAGACGATCCCGAACAGATAGATGAAATAGAAAGCAGCGGCTGGCGCCTTGCGGAACTCGTCGGCCATGATCTCCCCGATCACCGGCCGGTACAGGGTGCTCGCCATATTGCTGAGCCACAGGAAATCGAGAATGCCGAAAACGACGGCAGCGACAAGATAAGCGGCGATATACTGGGTCATGGCTTTTTCCTCTGTGCCGGTTCAGGCGGTTTTCAGTGTCCGGGTGCGGCCGACAAATGCCGCCGCCGCTGCTGCCAGAACAAAGGCAATCAGTGCGGTGATCATCATTGCGGCGTCGGCCGCGACCGGTTGGGGTCCAATCCAGTTATAGACCTGCATAAACGCCAGCAATACGGCCAGAAGGACGAGCGCAGGGCGGGACCGCGGCGAAGTCGAGCGGGTCCGGGTGATGAAAAAGGCCAGGGCCCCAAAGGTCAGAATCAGCTCCAGCGGCATGGCAATGGCCGGATAGTTCCATAAACCCAGGCCCAGTTTCGGCGGGGAACCGGCGAGGGTGAGATCCGGTGCATGGACCACCCAGTCGAGCAGCCAGTGGGAGAGCACCACCAGACCACCAATCACCGCGCCGGCCCGGTTGCGGGTGATCAGCCAGATGAGCAGGCCAAAGGCCAGCGCCCAGATACCGCTGCCAAGCAGACTGTGGGTGTAGGGAAAGTGATAGAGATCCAGCGGGTTCATGACGGTGATACCCGGCACGATCCGGAATTTCTCGATGCCCAGCAGTGCCAGACCGAAAAACCCGAAATCGACCAGCTGCCCGGCGACGAACAGGGTTCCCAGGCCCGGCGCTTTTGGATGGACTGCCGCCACCATCGCCGGTGCAAAATGACCGATAAACATAGCTTGGTCTCTCCCCCCTCTGCTCCGCCGCCCTTCAAGCAGCTTAGTCCGGTTACGCCCGATTGGCCAGACGGGGTTGCTTGTGGGGACGGAAGCGGCATTTTGCGCGACCGACCCTTGACCCAAACCCAAAGCCCCGTCATTGGATTGAAGATGAACCAAACCACTGCAGAAGATTCCGGCGAGACAGGCGATCTCAGTTTTGAAGATGCGTTGCACCAGTTGGAAGATATCGTCCGAAAGCTGGAAAGCGGCGACGTGCCTCTCGACCAGTCGATCGCGCTCTACAGCGAAGGCGAAAAGCTCAGGGGGCTTTGCCAGAAACGGCTGGAAGCGGCCCAGGCGAGGATTGAAAAAATCACTCTTGACCGTGATGGCAATCCCGACGGCGTCACCGCCTTTGATGCGGACTGACCGCGCACGTGGCCGCCAACAGCAATCTCGACCTTCAGCAGGAAATGCAGACGGTCGCAGAAGCAGTCGATGCGCAATTTGATTCCCTTCTTCTGGTGCCGGATGACCCGCGTGCCGTGCTGTTCCGGGCCATGCGGCATGCCGCGATCGGCGGTGGCAAGCGTCTGCGGCCGCTTTTGGTGACGGCGACCTCGCGACTGTTCAATGTGGATCATAACAGCGCCATCAAGGCTGCTACGGCCGTTGAGGCGCTCCATGTCTATTCCCTTGTTCATGATGACTTGCCCTGCATGGATGATGATGACCTGCGCCGCGGCAAGCCGACCGCCCATATCGCCTATGGCGAAGCGGAAGCCGTTCTGGCAGGCGATGCACTGCACGCGCTGGCCTTTGATTTGCTGTCAGATGACCAGACTCATCCGGATCCCTTCATCCGGGCCGAGATGGTTTCCTGCCTCGCCAAGGCTGCCGGCCCGTCAGGGATGGCGGGCGGCCAGATGATGGACCTTGTCGCCGAAAACGAAACTTTTGATCTGCAAACCGTGACCCGGCTGCAGCAGCTCAAGACGGGCGCGCTCATCGCGGCCTGTGTCGAGATTGGTGCGATCCTCGGCAAGGTGCCGACAGAAGGCCGGACGGGTTTGCGCGGCTATGCTCATGATCTCGGTCTCGCTTTCCAGATTGCCGATGACATTCTGGATGTCGAAGGTGACGAGGCGCGTGCCGGCAAGGCGCTGCACAAGGATGAGGAAGCCGGCAAGCAGACCTTTTTGAGCCTGATGGGTCTGGATCGCGCCCGGGAACAGGCGAAGATGCTGGTCAATCAGGCGCAGTCGCATTTGAGCAGCTATGGCGAGGAAGCGGATCTGCTTCGCGAAATCGCGGCTTTTACCGTGGAACGGGACAGATAATGAGCAATATAGCAGGGGGAACCATGTCATGAGAGTGGGTGTCTATCCGGGAACTTTTGATCCCATCACGCTGGGTCACATGGATATCATCCAGCGCGGCACGCGGCTGGTCGACAAGCTGGTCATCGGTGTCACGACCAATCCTTCCAAATCTCCCATGTTTTCAGTCGAGGAACGACTGGACATGGTCCGCCGCGAAACCGCGGCTCTGGGCGGTGCTGTCGAGGTTGTGGCATTTGATGCCTTGCTGATGAAATTTGCCGAGAAGCAGGGCGCCAGTGTTATTGTCCGCGGGTTGCGTGCGGTCGCTGATTTCGAATATGAGTATCAGATGGCGGGTATGAACCAGCAACTGAATGACCAGATTGAAACTGTTTTCCTTATGGCGGACGTCTCGCTCCAGCCCATCGCATCCCGGCTTGTCAAGGAGATCGCGATATTTGGCGGCGAGATCCACAAGTTCGTCACTCCGTTGGTGCGGGACGAGATCGTGGCGCGCGTGCAGAAGCTGGGCCTGAAGGGCGAGCAATAGTCGGCAATGCAAGCAATTCATTGCAGCGAAAGGCCGGATGGTTCAAAGGCGTTGCCAACAAGAATCATCCAGATCAGGATCGAACAGATATGAGCATGTTGCGTAAACTAATTCCGGCACTGGCTGTCGCTGCACTGGCGGTGAACCCGGCCTTTGCACAGGAAGCGGAACCCGCCGAAGCCGCGCCGGCTTCCGTCAATCCGGAAGAAAATATTCTCCATCTCGACCTTTCCACGGGCGGGCGGGTCACCATCCAGATGTTCCCTGCCATGGCCCCCAATCATGTGGAACGGGTCAAGGCGCTCACCCGCCAGGGATTTTATGACGGGATTATTTTTCACCGCGTGATCGACGGATTCATGGCGCAAACCGGTGATCCGACGGGTACCGGAACCGGCGGCTCCGAGCTTCCCGATCTGAAAGCTGAATTCAACAACTTTCCGCATTTGCGCGGTGTTGTTTCGATGGCGCGGGCCCAAAGTGAAGACAGTGCGAACAGCCAGTTCTTCATTGTCTTCTATCCGCGTTTTTCTCTCGACAACAATTACACTGCATTCGGTCGGGTCACCGCAGGAATGCAATATGTTGATACGATCCAGCGGGGCGAACCGCCGGCCAGCCCGAGCCGCATCGTGCAGGCCTCGATTGCCGCAGATGGCAAGGCGCCGCCACCACCGGAAGCGCTGACACCGGCACCGGAACGGGAATTTTCGATCGACGACTTGAGCGCGCCGATCAATCCGTGACCTGACCTGTGCGTGTCGATCTTTTTGATTTTGCGCTTCCACCAGAGAATATCGCGCTACGTCCCGCTGTTCCTCGTGACAGCGCCAGGCTGTTGCTGGCCCAACATGGCGAAATCACCGATCATGTGGTCCGGGATCTGGCGGATTTGCTCACCCCTAAGGATGTCCTGGTCTTCAACGATACCCGGGTCATTCCAGCACAGCTGACCGGACGCCGGGGGAATGCCACCATCGGCGCGACACTGCACAAGCGACTGGACCTGCGTCGCTGGCAAGCCTTTGTCCGCAATGCGAAGCGATTGAAACCGGACGATCGGATCGATTTTGGTGCGGGGGTTTTTGCCGTCGCCGAGGAGAAAAACCTGGATGGCAGCTTTACACTGCGGTTCCTGGGTGAGGAACCGGTGGAGATTCTGCTGGAACGAGCCGGAACAATGCCGCTCCCGCCCTATATTGCCAGCAAACGCGCGATCGACGAGCGGGACGCGGACGATTACCAGACCATGTTTGCACGCGAGGATGGCGCGGTGGCAGCGCCGACTGCGGCCCTGCATTTCACCGATGAGCTCATGGCAAGTCTGGCCAGCGCTGGCATTGGCACGCAGACGCTGACCCTGCATGTCGGGGCCGGAACTTTTCTCCCGGTCAAGGCAGACGAGACCGACGACCACCAGATGCACAGCGAATGGGGGCGAATCGGGGCGGACGTCGCGGACCGGCTCAACGAAACCCGGGCTTCGGGCGGGCGCGTGATTGCCGTCGGCACCACCAGCCTCCGCCTGCTGGAAAGCGCGGCGAGAGCAGATAACATCATCCGTCCGTTCGAGGGGGACACCGATATATTCATAACTCCCGGCTACCGGTTCAAGGCGATTGACGGGCTGATGACCAATTTCCACTTGCCCAAATCGACCCTGTTCATGCTGGTCAGCGCACTGATGGGGCTCGAACACATGCGGGCTGTTTACGCCCATGCCATCGCGCAGGGCTATCGCTTCTACAGCTATGGTGATTCGAGTCTGCTTCTTCCCTGATTCACCGATAGTGAAAAAGGGCACCGGAGCGCTTGCCTTGCCCCTTTGCTCCATTTAGTCGGCGAGCCTATGAACACGACCAAAACTCCTGGCGGCCTTGATCGCCGGACAATTCTTCAGTTCGGCGCAGCGGCCCTGCTTGGTGTGGGTTTGGCCACTTTGTTGAGAAACAACCGGTCCGTGGGTGAGGATGTCGGCGATAATGGTCTGATCCAGGAATTGCGGGCAGATCGCTCTTCGCCAATGAAACAGGTTCCGGGTGCGGACCTCACGATCATCTCGTTCAATGATTTCAACTGCGCCGCGTGCCGGAAAGCGCACCCGGCGATCCAGCTGGCCGCAGCCGAAGACGGCCGGTGCAACATGGTCTACAAGGACTGGCCGATTTTCGGAGCATCTTCAGAGCGTGCGGCCCGGATCGCCATCGCCGCGGACTGGCAGGGCCTGTACCCGCAGGTCTATGACCGGCTGATGCGTCAGGCCGGTCTGGGCAATGCCCAATTGCAGTCGGCGGTCGAGCAGTCGGGAGGCAGCTGGGACCAGTTGCTCGAAGATCTGAATGCCCATCAACAGGAAATCGAAGACCAGCTGGATCGCAACCGACTGCAGGCCTTCAGCCTCAATCTGCAAGGAACACCGGCTTTTTTGATCGGCCCGATCCTGATACGTGGCGCGGTTTCGCAGCGCGATTTTGCGCGTGCGATTTCCGCCGCACGTGAATCCGATGCATAGGCGGCAGATAACCAAAAGAAAAAGGGCGGCTCCAACAGGAACCACCCTTTTTGAAATGGCATCAGATACCGGTCAGAAAGGTCTAGCCTTCTGCTTCAGCCGGTACGACCGGCGGATCATTATCTGCAACTTCAGTCAGCGAGCCACCCTGGGCTTCACATTCACCGGCATCGGTATATTTCCAGGCGTTGCCCTGATAATCGACTACCGAGGTCCCGGCGCAGCTTGTGCCTTCGCCAGCGGCGCAATCATTTTTCCCCGCCAGAGCGATGCCGAAGCATTTCTCTTTTTCAGCCGCAGCCACTTCGGTTGCTTCTGCTTCGCCGGCTTCTGCGCCTTCGGTCGATTCGCCCGCGCCGCCAGAACAGGCGGACAGCGCTGCCGCCGCGATCAGTGCGGTTGCTGCTGAACCGAGTTTACTTGCTTTGGTCATATCATGCTCCAGATTTTGGTCTTTGAAAAATTGCCTATATCCTGCACAGATACTGAGGGATTCGAACAGGATATTGCGTTAACTACACGATCAGAACGAAAACGCAAAATCTGCCTTGTTCTGGCCATCTTTACCGTTTTCGGGATAAATTTATGACCGACCGCTTCCGTTTTTCCATCTCCGCAACCGACGGCCGGGCGCGGCTGGGTGCGATCCAGATGCAGCGGGGGGAAATACGGACGCCGGCCTTCATGCCCGTGGGAACAGCGGCAACGGTCAAGGCTATGAAACCGGAATCCGTAAGGTCGGCGGGCGCCGATATCATCCTTGGCAATACCTATCACCTGATGCTGCGCCCCGGGGCAGAACGGATGGCGCGGCTGGGCGGTCTGCACAAGTTCATGAACTGGGACCGGCCCATCCTGACTGACAGTGGCGGCTATCAGGTGATGAGCCTGTCGGATCTGACCAAGTTGAGCGAGGAGGGTGTGGAGTTTCAAAGCCATCTCGACGGATCGCGCCACATGCTGACACCGGAACGGTCGATGGAAATCCAGCGGCTGCTGGGCAGCGATATTGTCATGGCGTTCGACGAGTGTACCAAAAATGGCGCGACGCGGGATGAGGCGCTGGAATCGATGGAGCGTTCGATGCGCTGGGCGAAGCGTTCGCGGGACGGATTCGACAGCGGTGAGGAACATGCCGCCCGGTCAGCGCTTTTTGGCATCCAGCAAGGAGCGTTGGATCGCGATATACGGGCGGCTTCTGCGGAAGCCCTGATTGATATCGGTTTTGACGGTTATGCGATTGGCGGGCTCGCCGTGGGTGAGGGGCAAGAGGCGATGTTTGGCGTTCTAAACTATGCGCCGGGCCAGTTGCCCGAAGACAAGCCGCGCTATCTCATGGGGGTCGGCAAACCGGATGATCTGGTTGGTGCGGTGGAGCGGGGCGTCGACATGTTCGACTGTGTCCTGCCAAGCCGATCCGGACGCAATGGGCAGGCTTTCACCACCCACGGACCACTCAATATTCGCAATGCGAAATTCGCCGAAGATCTCGAACCGCTGGATGCGGAATGTCCTTGCGCGGTGAGCCAGAACTACAGCCGCGCTTATCTGCATCATCTGATCAAGTCCAAAGAGATTCTCGGCGCGATGCTGATGACCGAACATAATATTGCCTGGTACCAGTGGTTGATGGCGCGCATGCGCGATGCCATTGCCGAAGGACGATTTGCGGCATTTGCGGCCGATTTTCGGAGCAAATATCTCGGATGACGGACGTACTGCCGCCTTCGACCAGTTTGGCGGACGCCATGGACAGGGCGCGGCAACATGCGCCCTATCTGGCCATGGCGATGGAGGTTCAGCCCGAGCTGACGGACCTGCTGGGTCAGGAGAATCTGGAAGCGGCGCTCGCTCATGCGAAGCAGGCAGGTGAAGGTGCCGAAACCGTCAGTCAGAAATTGCGCCGTGAAAAACGCGCGCTGGCGCTGGTGCTGGCGATAGGCGATCTGGCGGGACATCTAAACCTCACGGAAGTTGTTCATCGACTGTCCGATTTTGCCGATCAAGCACTGGATGAGGCGCTCGCCGACATATATGCCACGCGTTATCCCGGCGCGCCACCGGAAGGCTTTGCGATAATCGGGCTGGGAAAGCATGGCAGCCGGGAGCTCAATTACTCCTCCGACATTGACCCGATCTTCATTTATGACCCGGACCGGATCCCGACCCGGGGCCGGGAAGATCCGCCCGACGCGGCGCGCCGTATCGGGCAAAAGCTGGTCGAGGCGCTCAATGCCCGGGACGAGGATGGCTATGTGTTTCGGGTCGACATGCGCCTGCGTCCTTCGCCCGAGGTCAGCCCGGTGGCGCTGCCGGTGGATGCCGCGATCAGCTATTATGAGTCGAGCGCGCTGGCCTGGGAACAGGCGGCCTTTATCAGGTCGCGCGCCGCAGCCGGCGACACGGGGCTCGGGGAAGGGTTTCTGGAAACCATCAACCCGTTTATCTGGCGGCGATCACTGGACTATGGCGCGATCCGCAATATCGGCGCAGTGTCAGAACAGATCCGCGATCATTTCAGCGCCGGTCAGCAATTCGGTCCCGGTTATGACCTGAAAAAGGGTCGCGGAGGCATACGGGAGGCGGAATTTTACGCGCAAATGCATCAGCTCATCTACGGCGGACGGCAGCCGGAACTCCGGACGCCGGCTACGCGGGAGGCGCTCGATGCGCTGGCGGAGGCGGGGCGGATTGACCCGGCCAAGAGCGCCCGTCTGAAACAGGCCTACAGCCTGTACCGGGTCATCGAACACCGGCTGCAAATGGTCAATGACCAGCAAACCCACAGTCTGCCCGATACGCCAGAAGGACTGGACCGGGTCGCGCTGTTGCATGGTCTGGAGGACGGCAGCGCGCTGCTCGATCTGCTCGCGCCGCATGTCGATGCCGTTGGTGCCATTTATGACGAACTGATTGACCCGGACGAAACCCGCCAGATGCCACAGGACGGGCAAAAGCTGCAAGCGGCCTGCCAACAGCTGAATATTGATGATCCCGGATTTTTCGCTGAGCGGATCCAGCGCTGGCGCAGTGGCAAGGTGACGGCCTTGCGCAGCGCGGCGGCGCTGGAGTCCTTCGAAGCCGTACTGCCGGAACTGATCGAATCGCTGGCCGGTTCACCCAATCCGGACAAGGCGCTGTCCCGTCTCGACAGTCTCATCGACAAACTGCCGACGGCGATCAATTTTTTTCGCATGCTGGAAGCGCGGCCGGGACTGCGCGACATGCTCGGCCGGATTTTGAGCCATGCACCGACCCTCGCTGATGCCCTGGCGCGACGGACCGAATATCTGGAGGGCCTGATCGATGCAACTGCTCTGGATTTGCCGCCAGATGTCGCAGTGCTGGCGGAGGAGTTTGCCCGCACGGAAGGCGGAGATGACTATCAGGTTCTGCTCGATCTTGTCCGCGCGCGGGTCGGGGAAAAGCGTTTTGCATTGGGCACGCAGCTGATTGAGGGACGCCATGATCCGCTCGACGTGGCGGCTGGCTATGCCCGCGTTGCGGAAGCGGCGATCAAGGTCCTGACGGATGCGACCATAGCGGAGTTTGAAGCAGTCCACGGCAAGGTGCCGGGGAGCGAGCTGATCATCTTGGCCTTGGGCCGGCTTGGCGGTGAGGCGCTGACCCATGCCTCGGATCTCGACCTCATCTTCCTGTTTACCGGCGATCATGGCGCTGACTCCGATGGGAATCGCCCGCTTGGCGGAACGCAATATTTCAACCGTCTGGCGACGCGAGTGGTCACCGCTCTCTCGGTACCAACCGCTGCGGGCCCGCTTTACGAAGTGGACACGCGCTTGCGACCATCGGGGAAACAGGGTCCGATGGCGGTCAGTTTCGACAGTTTCCGCAAATATCAGAACGGCAACGCCTGGACCTGGGAGCACATGGCGCTGACTCGCGCGCGGCCGGTTTATGGCAGCGCCGCGGCGTGCGAGACCCTGCAAGCCGACATTTGTGCGGTGCTGGGGAAGGATCGCGAATCGGAACGGTTGCGCAAGGAAGTGCGAAAGATGCGGCTCGACATCGTGGAACACAAACCCCCGCAGGGTCCGCTGGATACCAAATTGATGGAGGGCGGGCTGGTCGACTGGGAGTTCATCATCCACTTCCTGCAGCTCAAAACCGGCGACGCGCTTTATCCTCAGCTGAGCAGGGCCGCACGTGCGCTGGCCGAGGCCGGGCATCTTGACGAGCGGCTGGTGGCGGCGCACGAACTGATGACCCGCCTGCTGGTGGCGCTGCGCCTGATGTCTCCGGACTGCGATTATCCGCCGGAAGCCAGCCGTGACCTGATTGCAAAAGCGGCCGGTCAGGCGGACTGGGATGCCCTTTTGAACGGGTATGACAGGGCCCGGCAATGCGTTATTGACGAATGGAATCGGCACTTGAGGCCGGACCCGGATGAAATTTTAGGAGACATATTATGATCGCAGCTGGTGACAAGATGCCGGACGCAGACCTGACCGCACCCGATGGTTCCCCCGTGAAACTGTCCGACTATATGGGAAAGAAGCTGGTGCTGTTTTTCTATCCCAAGGCCAGTACGCCCGGATGCACCACAGAATCCAGGGATTTCTCTGCCCTGATGCCGGAATTTGAAAAGGCCGGTGCGACCGTGCTCGGCATGTCCGCCGATTCGCCCAAGCGACAACAGAATTTCATCAACAAACAGGAGCTGACCGTCGATATCGCGTCGGATGAATCAACCGAATTTCTGGAGAAAATTGGCGTTTGGGCCGAAAAGAAAATGTATGGCAAAACCTATATGGGAATCATCCGCTCAACCTTTCTGATCGGACCAGATGGCACGGTTCTCGAGGCCTGGCCCAAGGTCAAGGTGAAGGGCCATGCCGAGGAAGTGCTGGCGGCGGTACAGGCCGCCTGAGCGCCTTGGCAGATCATCAGTTATCTTCTGCCGGATTGGCGGCGCGTGAGGTCCTGCTGACCGCCGATCCTGCGCGCAAGGTGATGGCCGCCCGCAGAGCGACACGCGACTGGCGTCAAGGCCGGCTGAATCATGCTTTTGTTGATCAATTGCCAGAGATCCCTGCGCGCCCTGATCGGCCGGAACTGATGCGCCCCGGCCAGATGCCACGCCGGGGCAAGGGAACGTCGCTCAAGCGCCGGATCGCCCTGATTCACGCGCTCGCGCATATTGAATTTGTCGCCATTGATCTCGCTTTCGACATGATCGCCCGCTTTGGCTCTGAATTCCCGCCCGAATTTTGTGATGACTGGTTCCGCGTCGGCGCCGAGGAGGCCATGCATTTCGTCTTGCTTGATCGCCGGTTGCGGGAAATGGGCAGTTTTTACGGGCAATTGCCTGCTCATGACGGCCTGTGGGACGCCGCTCGCGACACCGCGGATGACAGCTCGGCCCGTTTGGCGATAGTGCCAATGGTACTGGAGGCAAGGGGCCTGGACATCACGCCGGATACCGTGGAGCGTTTTCATCATCAAGGTGATCCGCTCACCGCAAAGGTGTTGAATCGCATCTACCATGACGAAATTAACCATGTTTCCTTTGGCACAAAATGGTTCGAATGGGCGTGCAAAGCGCAAGAATCGGAGCCCTACAGCCATTGGAAAAATCTTGTAAAAACCCACTTCAAAGGCGGTTTGAAGCCGCCATTTAACGACTCAGCGCGCCATGCAGCCGGTTTAACCCGGGAATATTATGTCGGTATTGAATAGTTAAGCATTATGAATTTACACGTGTAATCAATTACCGGGGGCGGAATTTCTGCCAAAAATCAGAACCATGTGGTTCGTCAGTAACAGGAGTCGATCAGTAATGACCGACAGCGTAGTAGGTTTGTTTAACGGGGCTGTGACAAAGATCACTGCGTTGGCCTTGGCCGGAATGGTTCTCGTCTTTTCTCCTGCGGCTCACGCTGAAGAAGCCGAAGAAGCCGCCAGCATCCCTTTTACTGCTCTCAAGGAAAAATTGTCCGACTCTTCCAGTAGTTCGATACTGGGCGATGAAGATCCGGCCTTTCGCCTGCTGTTCAACAATATGTCCGGAGTGGGCAAGAAAAAAGCGGTTCAGCTGACCATTCCTTCTCTCAAACCAGTGAAGAAATATCGGCTGACCAGCACGTTCGGTTTCCGGACCGACCCGTTCAAGGGCCGCCGTGCTCGCCACAAGGGCGTAGATATGGCTGGACCAGTTGGCACGCCGATTTATGCCACTGCCGACGGAATTGTGGGTCGGTCGCAATGGGTGCGCGGATATGGCAATTACATCGAGATCAACCATGGCAATGAAATCCAGACGCGCTACGGACATATGTCGCGCCTCAACGTCAAGGCCAATGCCCGCGTCAAGGCCGGCGATCTGATTGGTTTCATGGGCTCGACCGGACGTTCGACCGGAAGTCACCTGCACTATGAGGTCCGGATAGCCGGACAGGCCGTCAATCCGATGCCGTTCATGCAGTCCAACGACTTCCTACTCGCGCAGAAAGCCATCCCGGGAGTTGCACTTGGCGGCCCGGCAGAGTAGACGATACGACGAAATTTCCGAACACCTTTGGGAGAGGGTGCTGAAAGGGGTTGGTAAGCTGAAAAGCGTGCCGCCCCTTTTGACTATCTGGCCCGGGATCACTATCTGGTAATCATGACTGAAACAGCAGAAATAGCAGGCCAGGACATTATCCTGACACCCAGCGCAGCAAAACGCGTATCTGCCATTGCCGAGAAGCAGGGCAAGCCCGCCATATTGCGCCTTTCCGTGGAAGGTGGCGGCTGTTCGGGTTTCCAGTATCGCTTTGGCCTGGCCGAGGGAATCGAATCCGATGATACGGCCGTCGAAGAAGCCGGAGTCACGCTGGTGGTCGACGAGATCAGCCTCGATCTGGTGCGAGGCAGCGCCGTGGACTTTGTCGAATCGCTCGGTGGCAGTGCGTTTCAGGTGACCAATCCCAACGCTGCATCAGGCTGCGGTTGCGGTTCCAGCTTTTCGGTCTGACCAACCCGGTGCGAATCGCCAGTTTCAACATTAACGGAATCAAGGCCCGCATGCCGCGGCTGCTGGAATGGCTGGAAGAAATCCGGCCAGACGTCGCCTGCCTGCAGGAAATCAAGACACAGGATGAAGGCTTCCCGGCCGAAAAGTTCGAGGAAATCGGTTATGGTGCGATCTGGCATGGCCAGAAGAGCTTCAACGGCGTCGCCATTCTCGCCCGCAATCAGGTGCCCGAGGAAACAAAACGGGGGCTGGATGGCGAGCCGGAGGACGAGCACAGCCGCTATCTGGAAGCCAATATCAAACGGTCAGACGGCCCGGATGTGCGTGTCGCCAGCATTTACCTTCCCAATGGCAATCCGCAGCCCGGTCCGAAATTCGATTTCAAGCTCCGTTGGATGAAGCGGCTGCGCGACCGCGCAATCGAGATCTGGCAGGACGAGGTGCCAGCCGTGCTGGCCGGGGATTATAATGTGATTCCCCGTGACAATGACGTGTTCTCGGTCAAGGCCATGGCCAGCGATGCGCTGATGCAGCCGGAAAGCCGGCAGGGCTATCAAAGATTGCTGCATGATGGCTGGACCGATGCACTGGGCGTGACATACCCCGCCGGCAACATCTGGACCTACTGGGATTATCGCAGCGGCGGCTGGCAGCGGGACCAGGGTTTTCGCATCGACCATTTGCTGCTCAGCCCACCGGCTGCTGACCGTCTGTCGCGCTGCGGGGTGGACAAGGACCATCGCGGGCGGGAAAAAGCCAGCGACCATGCGCCAACCTGGGTTGAACTGGACCTTTGAGGGGCTTCATGCTGTCCGTCCTGGGCATTGCCGCCCTTGTTTATCTGATACTCGTGGTGCTGGCATTCCTGTTCCAGCGCAGCCTGCTCTATTTCCCGTCACAGGAAATGCCCGATGCCTCCGCTTTGGCCGTAGAGGGCTTTTCTGCGGTCGCCATTGATACGGAACAATCCGGCGAGCTCACGTCACTCTGGCGCGCTCCGCAATCACCGGCCAGTCCGGTGCTGATTCATTTTCATGGCAATGGCGGAGGAATGATGGACCGGCTGCCCATGTATCGCGCGCTGGCCGGAGACGGCGCGGGGGTGCTGGCGGTCGGATATCCCGGATATAATGGCAATCCCGGAAAGTCCTCGGAACAGAGCTTTTATGATGCGGCACAGGCGCACTATGACTGGCTGATCGCACAGGGACATTCACCGGACAAGATTGTGATCACCGGACAGTCGCTGGGGACCGGCGTGGCGACCTGGCTCGCAGCACGCAATTCAGCCGCCGGGCTGATTCTCGAGGCCGCCTATACCGGAATGGACGACATGGCCCAGCGCCAGTTTGCGATCCTGCCCGCGAAATGGCTCACACTGGACCGTTTCCGCTCCCTTGACCGCATTGACCAGATCGATATGCCGCTGAGATGGATCCATGGCACGGCGGATGATCTCATCCCCTTTGCCATGGGTCAGAAACTGTTTGATCAGGCCAGTGAACCAAAAATTGCGTTTCCGATGCGGGGCGGGGGCCATAATGATCTCTGGCAGCGCGGAATAGACCGGATCATTCGCGAAGAGGCAGAACGTCTTGTCGGAGCATAGTCGTCAATAGCCGGATATGCAAAAACGCCCAGCTGCTCCCATCGCCACTTTCAAAACACAAAAAGTCTCAAAAAGCTTTTGACAATTCGAGATATTCCTTTATTTCAGAAAATACAGAAATAAAGGAATATCCGGAGTCGGTCGATGAGCGTGATCCAAGTCCCCGAAGCCCAGGAATATATTCTCCACTGGGGAGAAATGGGTAGCCATTGGGGCGTGAACCGCTCTGTTTCCCAGATTCACGCGCTGCTTTACCTGTCTGACCGGCCGCTTCATGCAGAAGAGATTTGCGAAGCCCTGTCCCTGGCACGGTCCAATGTGTCGACGGCATTGAAGGAACTCCAGGGCTATAACATTGTCCGCCTTACGCATGTTGTGGGGGACCGCCGCGATCATTTTGTTGCGGAACTGGATCTGTGGGACATGTTCATGGCAATCGTTGCCGAGCGCAAGCGCCGAGAGATCGACCCGATCATCACCCGGCTGGGTGAATTGAGCGAGAGAATGGCTGGACGCGACGAGATACCCGAACATGTGCGCCACCGCATTGGCCGGATGCATGAATTTATTTCGACGCTCACGACCTGGTATCTGCAAGTTCGCAGCCTCAAGAAATCCACGCTGATTGCCCTGATGAAACTGGGCTCGAAGGTTGCCAGGTTCGTTCCTGGCTCATCCGGCTCAACCAACTGAAAACAGGAGAAACACATGAATAAATTTTCGCGTATCTATCAGTTTCGGTAATTACAGAAATAAATGAAAATAAGAATTGGAGTTTATCATGACGATCATTGCTTACGCTTTATACCTGATCCTCGCCATTGGCATGACGATCTGGGTGGCGCACACCCTGTCGCGAAACGGTCTGGTTTTTCTGGTGCGCTGTTTCGGCCATGATCAGGAACTGGCAACGTCCGTGAATCATCTGCTCGTGGTGGGCTTCTATCTGGTCAATCTCGGTTTCATCGCCATCGCGCTCAGCTACGCGGATGAACCGCAAACGGCAGTAGAAGTCATTCGCTTCCTGGCCTGGAAGGTCGGGGTTGCCATATTGGTGCTGGGATTCATGCACTTCTTCAACATGCACTCGATCACGCGTTACGGGCAGAAAGTCGCAGACTGGATTCACGAACGCATTGACCGTGAGGATATTGCCGACAACGGCATCCAATATGCCGCACCGGCTGATGGCCGCAGCTGACTGATATCAATAAATGGCGGGAGCGGGTTTTCTCGCTCCCCTTGCCTTGGGCACCAGCTGCTCAGATGTTTTTATCATAGAGTGTGTAGGTGCGGTTTATCTCCGACCTGATCGCGTCCGCAATGGCCAACATTCCCTGATTATCTTCGAGAATCCAGCCGATTTCAGCCCGCTCGGTGCCAAAATTGGCGACAGCCTTGCGCCGGATATATTCAATCATCATGAAAGCGAGCTGGCTCGCCAGACGGCTGTTCTGCAATTCCCGTTTCACCCCCATGAGCGGGACGCGCATCTTCTTCGCCTTGGGGAATTTCAGCCACCAGAGCAGCTTGATCCAGTTAAACGGCAACAGGCTGCCACCCATGGGTTTGAGCTTTTCGTTGAGGTCCGGCAAGGTCATCATGAATGCCACTGGCTCGCCTTCCAGTTCGGCGATCATGATCAGGTCTTCATAGACAATGGCTTTGAGCTTCTTGCCGACATGCGCGATCTCTGTGTCCGTCAGTGGGACAAAACCCCAGTTGCCAGACCAGGCGTCGTTCAGCAGGCCCATGATGATTTTCGCATCCCGGTCGAAGTGCTTTTTGTCCACCCGCCTGATGACCAGTTTGTCGTTCCGCTCTCCGGACTTTACGATCCGCTCGATCAATGGCGGAAAGCCGTCGTTCACTTCCAGGGCATAAGTGTGCAGCAATTTGACCGAGGCATAATCCATGCTTTCGATCCAGCCCTGATAATCGGCCTTGTTATGCCCCATCATCACTGTGGGCGGTTGATCATGACCCCTGGTAAGCAATCCGGGTTCATCCCAGACGGAAAGGCTGAGCGGCGCCAGCACGCGGTGCATGCCCTGATGCTTCAGCCAGTTCTCCGCTTGCCGGATCAGCGCTTCCGCCACGGTCTGGCTTTCCGCCTCCAGCATGCCCCAGTTTCCGGTACCGGGACCCATGCCCCGCTCCGGCGGCTGTTCGAGTGCCAGTTCATCAATATGGGCACTTATCCTGCCGGTGACCCGCCCGTTTTGCATGGCCAGGAACAGCTGGACCCGTGCATGTTCGAAAAACGGGTTTTTCCCCGGTGTCAGCAGGGCATAAACCTCTGACTTGAGCGGCGGTACCCAGTTGGGATCATCCGCGTTGATCTGATAGGCGCATTCGACAAATTGTCTGGTCTGGGCCTTGGTTGTGACCGGTTCGATGACTATGTCTGCTGTTGCCACGGAATGTCGGGTCCTTTTTGTTCAGGCAGGCTGTGGCGACAATTTCGCGATCATGTCAAGAGCAGGATCGCGGGACGAAACTCCGCTGCAAACATATTCAGGCCTTTTTTGTGCCATGATATGCTGCTGTAGGCGGCGCGTAACCAAGACAGGTAGATATGGACAGTTCGTTTCCCCCGGCCCAGGATGCCCGCGAATTTGCTGACAGCACGGCTGATGACAGCATGGCCCGCTCCCGCGCGGCAGAAGATAATGACCTCATCCGCACGGCGGCGAAGGTCACGCGCGATTTGCACGGTGCAAAGCCCGCCATTTACTGGACGGATTTCCTCCTTTCGGTGACCATTGGCTATGGCGCGCTGTTCGCTGCGATATTTGTATCATCCGCTGCGGTTGCGCTGGTTGCCGGCTTTGTTGCCATCCTCGCGCTCTATCGCGCGGGCAGTTTCATCCATGAGCTGACCCATGTCCGCCGCAATGCCTTGCCCGGCTTTCATTTCATGTGGAACGCGCTGTTCGGCGTACCCATGCTGATACCGTCTTTCATGTATGAAGGCGTCCACAGCATCCACCACCGAACCAAGAAATACGGAACAATCGAAGATCCGGAATATCTGCCGCTGGCCCTGATGAAGCCGTGGACCGTTCCGCTGTTCGTGGTCGTGGCTTCTCTCGCGCCGATTGCGCTGCTCTTCCGGTTCGGCGTGCTGACGCCGCTGTCCTTTGTGATCCCGCCGCTCCGCAAGCTGGTGGTTGAGCGCTATTCCGGCCTCATCATCAATCCGGATTTCCGGCGCAAACCACCGGAAGGCGACCTCAAACAGCGCTGGCTGGTCACCGAGATTGCGGCGAGCATCTGGGCGATTGCACTGATGGCGATGGTGGTGATTCAGGTCATCCCGCTACGCGCATTTGGGATATTCCTTTTGGTAATGTCGGGCAGTGTCGTGCTCAACCAGATCCGGACTTTGGTCGCGCATCTCTGGGAAAATGACGGCGGGGAGATGACCGTCACCGCGCAATATCTCGACAGCGTTAACGTGCCGCCGCCAGCCACTTTGCCGGCATTGTGGGCGCCGGTCGGTCTGCGTTATCATGCGCTGCACCATCTCCTGCCGGGTCTGCCCTATCATGCGCTGGGCGAAGCGCATCGGCGGATCGTGCAGGAGCTGCCCGAAGGCTCGACCTATGCGAAGGGCAATCACAGCAGCCTGTCGACGCTGGTCATGGGGCTGGTCCGCGGATCTGCGCGCACCGGTTCAATCTGAGCGAGGCTATTCCTCGGTCCGGATCAGGACAGTTTCACCGATCAGGAAAAACAGCAGAAACGGAGCCCAGGCCGCCAGAAAGGGTGGATAGGCACCGATATTTCCCATGGCCAGTGCGAAATTGTCCGCGACGAAATAGGTAAAGCCCAGCGCCATGCCGATAACGGCGCGCAGGAATAGCTGGCCGGAACGGGCGAGCCCGAATGCCGCGACTGCGCCCAGCAAGGGCATGAGTACCACGGACAGCGGCCCCGATAATTTGTGCCAAAAGCTGGCCTCGAGCTTGGCGGTCGGCCGACCGGCTTCCTTCAGCTGCTGGATGGCGCTGCGCAATTCGGGGAAGGACAGGGCGTCTGCGCTGACATCCGACAGCGTGAACTGGTCCGGCGTCAGACTGCCACCGATCTCCAGACTATCCAGCTTTTGCTCGGTTCCGCTGGCAACATCAAAGCGGGTCACGGCGGATAAAGTCCAAATTTCACTGCCATAACGGCCCTCTTCGGCCTGGATCACGCTGCTCAGCCCGCTCTCCGAGCGGTTGTAGATGGTGATATCCCGGAGCAGCACAGACGAACCGGCACCAACCACGGTCTTGGCGTTGATAAGATTGTTGCCATCGCGCACCCATACCCGGGATCGGATATTGCTGGTTTCGGGGATGGGTCCAAACTCGACCTTTTCCCATGCGGAAAGCCGGGCTGTCGCCGGAGCGACGACGATCTCGTTGAACAGAAAAGATAAAATCGCCACGCCCATGCTCGCGAGGATCAGCGGTGCAAGGATTTGGTGAGCGGACAGGCCGCCAGCCTTCATCGATACCACCTCGCTGTTCTGGTTCAGCGTGGCGAGTGTGATCAACGTGCCAAGCAACACCGAAAAAGGCAGGGCAAAGGCAAAAATCTGGGGCAGACGAAGCGAAGTGTAAGTCCACAGTTCCGCTTCGCCATTGCCCGGATAGGCGAAAATCTTGCCGCTCTGACCGAGCAGGTCAAGCGACATCAGCACGACGACCAGCAAGGCAACGACGCTGAACACCCGGATGAGGAACATCCGTGCCATGTAGACGGACAGGGTGCGGGACGGGAAAAAATTCATGCGCCCCGATCTCCCGGCAATAGGAAAATGGCAGAACAATCAATCATTTACATTGGCTCGCTTGCGGTTGAAGTTGAGCAGGCCTTTGAAAACACCGCCGAATTTCGAGAAACCTTTTTCGAGCGCGCCGATTGGCTGTCCGCCGGGCACATGGGCGACCATGTGATACATCCAGATGATCAACGCTGCGAACAGGAAGAACGGAACCCAGAGCGCCACGATCGGATCGACAATGCCGAGTGCGCCGATATCCTCCCCATATTGATTGACCTTGTGATAGGTCACAATCATGATGATCGACAGGAACACGCCCAGCGCCGAATTTGATCGTTTTGGTGGAATCGCCAAAGCCACGGCGAGCAGAGGCATCAGCAGCATCATCACAACCTCGACCATCCGGAAATGGAAATTGGCCCGCGATTCATTGCGTTGGGTCTCGGTCCGGCTGGTATCGAGGCCAACCCGTACCAGTTCGGGGATGGTATATTCGAGATTCTTTTCTCCCCGTTGCCGGAACGCTTCAATATCCGGCAGGTCGATGGGCAGGTCATGACTGCTGAAACTGAGCACCCTGGGCTGGTCATAGCTCGGCGCATCGTGGATCAGGACGCCGTTGGACAGCCGCAAGATGATCGTATCGGGATCATCGGTTGCCAGAAACTGGCCATTTTTCGCGGTGACCGAAACGGTCTGCCCTTCCCGGTTTTCCGCACGGACGAACATGCCGCTCAGCTGTGTTCCATTGTCGCGGCTTTCCTCGATCCGCATCGTCATGCGCTGCCCGAGGCTGGTAAACTCGCCGACCTTGATCGAGGCACCGAGGGCACCTGACCGCAGTTCGAAGCGCAATTCCTCGTAATAATAGCGGGATAGCGGTTGGATGAAGCCGACCAGCGTCAGATTGACCAGCGCAAGCCCGACCGCAAACATATAAGGTACCCTGAGCAACCGGCCATAGCCCTGGCCGACGGCCCGGAAAACGTCCAGTTCGGAACTGAGTGCCAGCCGGCGAAATGCCAGCAATATCCCGAGTAACAGCCCGATCGGAATGCCCAGCGACAGATATTCGGGAATCAGATTGGCGAGCATTCGCCAGACGACACTGACTGGACCGCCTTCCGCAGCGACAAAGTCGAACAGACGCAACATTTTTTCAAGGACCAGCAGCATCGCGGCAATGACCAGTGTCCCAAACAGGGGCACCGCAACCAGCCGGGCGATATAGCGGTCGGTGGACGTGAAGAATTTCAACTTATCGTCGCCCTCTCACCATGTTTCTGCCGCAAATCAAGGCCATAAGAATCATTATTCAGGGGGCAAATATCATCACCCGCCGGAGTACAGGTGGGTGTATAACGTCTAGGAGTATTCTCGTCATGTTGAAAATTGCAGCAGTTTCTGCCCTTTCAACCCTGATTCTGGTTACCGCTGGCCCTGCGGAAGCGAACCGCCAGAAGATCGACAATGACCTCAGCCGCTGCGATGGCAGCAACGGCTCTGCCGTGCTGGTCAAAATCAGTGGCGTCAAGGCCGGAACCGGCATGATGCGGGTGCAGACATATCGTGGCACAAAATCGGAATGGCTCAAGAAAGGCGCGTGGCTGCACCGGGTGGAGACGCCTGCGCAAAAAGGCGACATGCAATTCTGCCTGCCGATCGATGCGGCTGGCAATTACGCCGTCGCGGTGCGCCATGATATCAACGGCAATGGCAAGACAGACATTTTTAGCGATGGCGGCGGAATGTCGAACAACCCGAGTATCAGCATCTTCAATCTCGGCAAGCCCAGCTACAAGAAAACCGCGTTTGCCGTCGGCAATGAAGTGAAGGCGATCAACATCCGGATGAAATACAGATGACCCCGTCTCTCTCTTGTCTGGTGGGCCACGGCTAATGGCCAATGTCGCGCTCCTCTCCAATCCCAATTCGACGGGAAACCGGGCGATATTGCCCGAGGTGCGCTCCTATTGTGTCAAGACAAGTGATGTCTTCCATTATGAGGTGGATACGGTCGACGAAATTGCGAGAGCGCTGGAAACCATTGCCCGCGTCAAGCCGAAGGTGCTGGTTATCAACGGCGGTGACGGCACGGTTCAGGCCGCGCTGACGGAGCTTCACCAGGGCGGGCATTTCGGAGACAATCCGCCGCCGGTGGCGGTCCTGCCCAATGGCAAGACCAATCTGATCGCGCTCGATCTCGGAGCCGAAGGCGATCCGTTGAAGGCGCTCGAACGCATTGTCGAGATGGCCAAGCATGATTTGCACGAACATCTGGTTGATCGCGAACTGATCGCTCTGTCGGACGGCGGCAAGGACAGCAAGGTTGTGCTGGGCATGTTCCTCGGCGGTGCCGGTCTTTCCGAGTTCATTCTCTATTGCCGTCACAAAATCTATCCGCTCGGACTGCCCAATGCGGCGGCCCATGTCTTGACGGCAATTGCTGCGCTGGCTTCCGTGCTGTTCGGTTTGCGCGCAAAGTTTCTGCCCAACCGACCCTCACCGGTGAAGATCTCGTTGATCCGGGAAGGGGAGTATCAGGGCAATTTTGCTGTGCTGATTGTGACCACCCTGGAGAAATTGTTGCTGATGCGTCGTCTCGCCCGCAGCACCAAGAATCGCGGGCGGATGCAATTTGTCGCGATTGATCAGCAGGCCGGTGCAATTCTGCGATTCCTGTTTGCGGTGGTGTCTGGCAATCTTGGCAAGAAGCGGCAAAAGGGCATTCATTTTGAACAGGGCGACACGATCCGCATCGAAGGCAAAAACAGCAATGTCCTGATGGACGGCGAGTTGTTCCGGGCCCAGGAAGGCCGTCCGATTGTCCTCAAATCGACCAAGCCGGTATCCTTTCTAAAGCTTGCCGCTTGAGCTAAGGCCTTTCGCGTGAGCGAATTGACACCCCTGATTACCGAAGAGCTAAGCCTGCCGATTGACCCGCAGGTATCCGCCTTTGCCGCGGATATCGCCGGGCGATATGGTGATGCCTCGCGGGCGGTCCTGTTTTATGGGTCCTGCCTGCGGACGACCGAGCTGAAAGGGCAAATGCTCGATTTCTATCTGATCGTGTCCAGTTATGACGCGGCGTACGGGAAAAGCTGGCTGGTGGGCGCCAACCGGCTTTTGCCGCCCAATGTCTTTCCGGCCGAACATGACGGCCTGGTCGCCAAGGTGGCGGTGCTGAGCGAAGCGGATTTTCTCCGGCTGAACCGGCCTGAGGCAAGTGCGGTGAGTGTCTGGGCCCGTTTTGCCCAGCCGTCGCGACTGGCCTGGTGCGCGGACGAGGCCGCCCGGGACAAAGCCGTCGCGGCGATCGAACAGGCCTCGATCACCCTGTTCGAACTCACGGTTCCGGTACTCGGCGCACAGCCGCAGACACCGGAACGCATTTTTCGGCACGGATTTGCGCTGACCTATGGGGCCGAACTGCGCGCCGAGCGGGCCAACCGCCCGGGTTCGGTCGTTGATGCCGATCCGGAGCGTTACGATCATATCGGACTGGCGACGATGGTCAGAATGCAGCAGCAGGATCCTGCCGAAGCATTGAACCTCACCACCCCCGCGGCGGAGCGACGCTGGAAGTCCCTGCGTCGCAATGGCAAACTGCTGACGCTGGCACGGCTCGCCAAGGCATCGGGGACCTATGCCGGCGGGATCGATTATCTCGCCTGGAAAATCAATCGCCATGCAGGCACCAATTATGTGATCAAGCCGTGGCAACGCAAATGGCCGATTCTGGGGGCTCTGACGATGTTGCCCCGATTGATCGCAGGCGGGGCGATCAAATAACGCGTCATACCAGCGAAGGCTGGTATCTCATGCGGCTATGAAACACGCCAGAGACCACAAACTTCGCTGGGGTGATGGAACGTTACCGATCCTTGTAATCCGGTTTGCGTTTGGCGAAAAACGCTTTGGCGGCTTCGCGGCTGTCCTCGGTCATGCTGAGCATGACTTGCTGGCGATCTTCAATGGCCAGCGCTGCCTCGAAGCTTTGCGCATCGATATTGCGATTGAGCGCATCCTTGGACAGGCGCAGGCCCATCGGGGCGGTGTCGAGCATCTCTTCGGCGAGCGCGAGGCCGGTGGAGAGCAGCTGGTCTGTTTCGACCACTTCACTGATCAGCCCGGTTTTCTCGGCCCGTTCGGAATGCAGGAACCGGCCCGTGAGAATGAGCTCGGATGCCAGCGAAGAGCCGACGAGACGCGGCAGAAAATAGCTCGACCCCATATCGCATCCGCCCAGGCCAATCTTGATATAGGCGGCGTTCATTTTCAGATCGGGCGCGCCATAGCGCACGTCACTGGCGAGCAGCAGCGAGAAACCGCCACCACAGGCCGCACCCTGGGCGAGCGCGATGATCGGCTGCGGGCATTGCCGCATCAGCTGCATCACCGTCGCAATATGCCTCTGGGTGCGCCAGACATGCTGCACCTGTCCCCGTGACCCGTCATTCTGCCAAGCGCCGATGTCGAGGCCGGCACAGAAAGCGCGACCCTCGGCCCGGAACAGCACCACCCGCACATCATGGCGACTCTGCAACTCGCGAAAATAATCCTGCAGCGCGAAGATCATGTCTTCGTTCATCGTATTGAGCTTGTCCGGCCGGTTGAGCGACAAAATTTCAACGGGGCCCCGTTGTTCGATGAGGATGGGTGTGGTCATGTCGCCGCTCTATGTGAAATCAGTCAAAGCCGCAATATCCTCCCTGTAGCGCAGCGATGGGGAGGTGGCGGTCGCGAAGTGACCGGCGGAGGGGCACTTTTCGGCAGACCCCTCCACCACCAGCCTCTGGCTGGCGGTCCCCCTCCCCAAAGCTTCGCTTCAGGGAGGATTAAATCGCTCCGACCGCTTTCCCCGCCGCCTCAAACATGCCGAGGATCTGGTCGACCTGCTCACTGGTATGTTCTGCGCAGAGCGAGCAGCGCAGCAGGGTCATGTTTGCGGGAGTTGCCGGTGGGCGGGCGAGGTTGACGTAGAGCCCTTCCTCGAGCAGCGCCTGCCAGATCATCGCGCCCTTTTCGAGATCGGGCATGATCACCGCGATGATCGCGCTTTGGGCTTCCGGCGTGCCGAGCTCAAAACCGAGGTCACGCAGGCCCTGGTGCAGCTTCTTGCTGTTTTCCCAGAGATGGGCGCGCTTGTTGCCGGAATGCATCAACTTGCGGATCGAGGTGCTGGCGGTGGCCATCACGCTGGGTGGCAAGGAGGCGGTGAAGACATAGGGTCGGCAGACCAGCCGCAGGATTTCGAATTTGGGATGATTGGAGACACAGAACCCGCCGACAGTGCCGACGGATTTGCTGAACGTACCGATGATGAAGTCGACATCATTGATCACATCCTGATCCTCGGCCACACCGCGTCCGTTTTGTCCGATAAAGCCCATGCTGTGCGCTTCGTCGACCAGCGTCATCGCGCCGTTTTCCTTGCAGATGCGGATCATCTCCTTGAGCGGAGCGACATCGCCGAGCATCGAATAGACGCCTTCCAGAACCACCAGTTTGCCAGCGTCTTCGGGCAGGCGTTTCAGCCGCTTTTCGAGCGCTTCAACATCATTGTGGCGGAAGGCGACAATCTCGGCATTGCCCATCGCGCAGCCGTCATAAATGGAGGCGTGGCTGTCGATATCGAGAATGACATAGTCGCCTTTGCCGGCGAGAGTCGAGATCATCCCGAGATTGGCCTGGTAGCCAGTGGAAAAGACCATGGCATGATCCATGGCATAAAATTCCTTCAGCGCCTCTTCGCAATCCCGATGCAGGCCGTAGGTGCCGTTGAGTACCCGGCTGCCAGTAGTCCCTGAGCCAAAATCTTCCAGCGCCTTGAGCCCCGCCTGCTGAACATCATCGTCAAAGGTCATGCCCATATAATTATAGGTGCCCAGCAAGATGGTTTCCCGGCCATTGCACATTGCCACCGTGGGTGACAGTACCTCTTCCATCACCAGTGAAAACGGGTCTTTGACGCCGGTTGCGAGCAGCGTCTCCCGCTCCTGGATGAGGGGGTCAAATTTCGAAAGCAGATCGTTCATGTCTTTGGCGTCCCTTCGCCATCCCGCGTGTATCTCAGGATCTTGCTGAATGGCTGACAAGCCGTTCAAGATGCCGAACCCGGTCCGGCATGGCGCATAATATTCCGTATCTAGTTATCCATCAGTTTCGCGACAGCATCGGCAAGCTGACCAACATTCTCGATTTCGGCCTGCATGTTCATGGTGATGATGATGTCAAACTCGTCTTCCACGGCGGCCACGAAATCCATCACGGTGAGGCTGTCCCATTCAAGGTCATTGGCAAAAGTGGTCTCTTCCCTGAGTTCGACGCCCTTGTTGTTGAAAGGACCGATCAGGCCTTCCACTTTTTCCATTATCTGTTCGCGACTTGCCATGTGTGTTTCCTGCATTGTTGTGGTTGACCTTTGCCAACTGATGCGTCCCCTTGGCAAGGGAATAAGGCGGAAACGGGGCATCAACTTGCCCAATTGGGCTAGTTGTGCAAGTTTGTGGCGAAGCAGGAGAGAACTATGGCGGCTGACAGCGACTCCTCCGGACAAGAATGGCCAGCCGAGGTCATCCAGCTGCTCCGGACGACCCAGCAGCACCATGTCCAGCTCAGCCTGATGGCCGATCACAAGGCGAATATGTTGATTGGTGCGACCTTTGTCGTGTTTACTCTGGCCATTGGACAGAGCCATGTCAGCAGCTTTTCCCTGCCATTGCTTATTCTGGCCATTTCGGCTTTTTCCGCAGCCGGATTGGCCGCGATTGCGGTGATGCCGGCTACCAAGATCAGAGCCGGTGCTAATCCCAACATATTGTTTTTTGGTGCTTTTTCCCAAATGTCGGAAGAGGAGTTCAAGGACAGGCTTCTGGCCCGGAATCTGCGCGACCAGGAACAGGTCTATCGCACCATGCTGCGGGATATTTACCAGATGGGTCTGGTGCTGGAGAAAAAGAAATATCGCTATCTGGGACTGGCTTATCGGGTGTTCCTGATCGGCTTGTCGCTGACTTTTGTTACTTATCTGGCGGAACAGGCGTCCGGGCCGTTGCTTGGAACGTCCTGATCGCTTAGTGTTTCGCAGAACTGGTCGCCGCAAATTGATACGGGAGTGATAATGGAACCGTTGACCCCGCCCACTGTGCAGCAGCCGGTTGAACCTGCAACTCCGAAACAGCCGGAAGAGCCTGTGGCCCCAAAGAAGAAGTGGCCGAAAGAGGCGGTCACGCTATTGCGCACGACACAGCAGCATCATGTGCAATTGAGCATGATGGCGGACCAGAAAGCCAATATGCTGATCGGTGCGACATTTGTTGTGTTCACGCTCGCGATCGGACAGGGTGCGAATGAAGCTTTCTCGCTCCCCTTGCTGATCCTGGCAGGCACCGCATTCGCCGCTGCCGGTTTTGGTGCCCTGGCAGTGCTGCCGCAAACCGGAACACCTCCAACCGGCCAGCGCAATTGGCTGTTCTTCGGAAATTTCAGCGAAATCGATGCCGACAGCTTTTACGACAAGCTGGTGGACAGCCATCTTTCCGATCAGGACGAGGTATACCGGGCGATGTCGCTCGATATCCATCAGATGGGCATGGTACTCGCGAAAAAGAAATATCGCTATCTGGGCCTGGCTTACCGGGTGTTCCTGATCGGATTAACGCTGACCTTCGTGGTCTATGTGCTGGAAAAACTGGCCGGTCCGCTGCTTTGAATGGCCTATTCTACCGGCAGGTCTTGAACAGTTTCCTGTCGATCGTGTCCGCGCTTTTGAGCTGTTCGAAAAATTCGTTGAGATAGTCGCGCATCTGTTTTCGGGAATCATCACTCATCACAGCGATCGAAGCGATTTCGCCTTCGACGGCGGCACGCCGGGAAAGAAATCCTTGTACGGCCTGTTTCACCGCATCATTCATCCGGCAATGACCGCGATAGTAGCGTTGGCGGACTGACCGGATCGGCAGAACATCGGCGGGGACGGCATAAGGGGCATTTACGATCCCCGCATTGTCGAAATCATAGGGAACCGGGATGAGGGCCGACCGTGCGGCTTTGTTCTGACCAACGAGCTTGGAATTGTGGCAACAGTCGGATCCCGGCGGGCCGGCGATCATCGCCCAGTCTGTGTTGCCGATCATGTACTGGAACAAGGTGTAGCGGGCCGCTGCGGGAACGCTGAGCGATGAGACCGAGGTTCGCGGGATGTCGATTTCCTTGCCGCCGAGCCGCCGCGCCGCGTCGTCAATATCCTCGATGAAAAAACCATATCGTTCCGCCACGACCTTTTCGCCATCGCGGTAGCGCAGCCTGGCCAGCCTGACTTTGAGGCTCTCTGGTGTCATCAGATTGTAGAGGCGATAGGTTGCAAATTCCCGCAGAAGTACCTGCTCGTTGCGATCCTTGTCCTTGCAATGCGTGACCAGCTTGATGCTGCGTTGCTTGTGGAAAAGCGAGCTTTTGGGTGGTTTCTCTGCAAACCGGATGCGCAGTGGCGGGAATACGCAATTCTCGCGTTTCCGGCGCGAAACGCCTCGCGCCGAAAGAGCGATATTATGGGTTTCCCCATTGGCTTGCAGAACTGCATCCTGAGGATCCGTAGACTTGGTGGCGCGCTTCGCAATGGACCTGATCGGGCCGGTCAGATCGACTATGAGGACATCATCGCTGGCGAACAGCGGAGTGACACGGTCTTTTGCTCGCGCAGGCGTGGCGGCGAAACACGCCAGCGCGGTGACAAGAAGAAGCAGGCGAGGTAATTTGACCCAATGTTTCCGTGCGAAACTGTCCATCCGAGTATCCTCTTTTCAAAGGCGACCCTACTTCAAGTTCGTCAACGCTATCAGATGACTGGCGCTACATCCAGTCATTAAGGCGATACCATTGGGCGGTGTCGCGTAGGCCTTTTTCCGTCTCCACTTTCGGAGCCCAGAGCTGATGGGGCAGGCGCCTTGCCGGATTGATCGTCCAGTCGTCATGACAGAAATAGCTCACCCGATCCGCAGTCAGTTTGGCCTTGTCCTTGCGGAACAGCCGGTCGGCCTTTGCACCCAATTGCAGCAAGGCACGGGGCACGCCGATGGTCCGGACCTTTTTGTTGCCGACCGCTTTGCCGATGACGCGGGCAAACTGGATCTGGGTCCAGCCGCCGGGCGTGCCGTCATCGACTTCGAAAATCCGGGCGGTCAGATCCTCATGTTCGGGAATCAGCGTCATCAGCGCGTGGGCGAGGTCGTCGACATGGATGACCGAAAGCACGCCGTCGGCGTCAGGCGGCAAGGTGACTATTCCGAGTTTCGCCATTTTGAAGAGGTCCAGCATTTCGCCGTCACCCGGTCCGAAAACCGCCGGTGGCCGGATGATGGTCCAGTCAAGTCCGCTCGTCGCGACAATCTTTTCAGCCTTGGCTTTCGTTTCGCCATAGAGGGACAGATCGGGTTGGGTCGCGGCCAGCGAGGAGACATGCAGGAACCGCTTGCATCCCGCCTTCTTGGCGGCTTCGACCATGGCGAATGTCCCTGCGACATTGCCTTCCTCAAATCCCTCCCGGTCGGGTGCGTTGACGACGCCGGCGATATGTATGACGACGTCGGCACCGCTGCAGAGCTCGTCAAGACTGTCCCGATTGCCCAGCGATCCGTCCACCCATGTCACATTGGGCCGGTCATCCTGATGCCGTCGGGTCAGCGCCCGCACGGGGAAGCCCGCGCGCACAGCCAGATTGAGCAAATGCTCTCCGACAAAACCCGTTGCTCCGGTAATGGCCAATGTCTGTTTGGTACGCATCGCTTATCCGAGGTAATTTGCGGTCATACGAGGACCATCTGGTTGCGGTGCACGACTGCGCTTCGCGGGGCATAACCGAGCAGGGCCTCCAGCTCGGAACTGTTTCGGCCGATGATTTTGGCGCAGTCCAGCGCATCATATTCCGCCAACCCGCGCGCGATCACCTGTCCTTCCGGATCGAGGATATCGAGCACATCGCTGCGCACAAACTGTCCTTCCAGCGAGATGATTCCAGCGGCGAGCAGGCTGTTGCCGTTGCGCAATGCCTCCACTGCACCTGCGTCCACGGTGATCGATCCGCTCGCCGTCAACCGTCCGCCAAGCCAGCTTTTGCGGGCATTTTCCGATCGGCTGGCGCGGAAAACCGTTCCGACACCGCTTTCCTCTAACCGCTTCAGCGGATGATCTTCGCGGCCAGAAATGATTGACAATTCGATCCCGGCGAGATTGGCGATACGCGCGGCTTCCAGCTTCGATGTCATGCCACCCGATCCCATGCCGGACGAGGATGTCCCGTCGGCCATGGCCAGAATATTGTCATCCACGGTTTCGACGACCGGGATAAACTGGCCTTCGGTTTCACTTCCTGGACGCCGGTCATAGAGCCCGTCGACATCAGACAGCAGGATCACGCGGTCGGCAGAGGCCGCCTGACCGACGCGCGCGGCGAGCCGGTCATTGTCGCCAAAACGGATTTCGTCCGTGGCTACGCTGTCATTCTCATTGATTACCGGAATCGCGCCTTTCTCGGCCAGCCGCTCCAGTGTGGCCGTTGCGTTGAGATAGCGTTTGCGGTCTTCCATATCGTCGAGCGTGAGCAGCATTTGCGCCGCTGTCAGCCGCTTTTCGGCAAATAGCGCCGACCAGAGGCTGCTTAGCGCAATCTGGCCGACCGAAGCCGCTGCCTGCGCATCAGCCAGGCTGGCGCGGCCACCCGCTGGCAGGTCCAGCTGACGTGCGCCCAGCGCAATCGCTCCGGAGGAAACAACGATCACCGAATGCCCTGTGCTCTGGAGTTCCGCAATGTCGGCAACCAGCGTCTCCAGCCAGCCTCTTCGTACCTGTCCATCGTCATCGATCAGCAAAGAAGATCCGACTTTGACTACAAGCTTTTCCGGCAAATTTTGGGGTTGGCCGCCATTCATAGTGGAGACCAGTCCTTTTTCGGTTCGTCCTCTTCCGCTGCATCGGCAAATTTCTGATTCTCAATCGAGCTGCTGGTCCCGATGGCGTCCAGAACGGTATCCAGAACGGCATCCATACCCGCGCCGGTTGCGCCGGACAGCGGCAGAATGTCTTTCGCTCCCGCCGCGCGCAGATCATCCGCTATCGCTGCCATGAGTTCATCGTCGAGCAGATCCGCCTTGTTGAGGGCTAGAATCTGGGGCTTTTCGGCGAGGCCTGCGCCATATTGCTCGAGTTCACCGGTCACGGTTTTCCATGCCGCAACCGGATCATCGCCCGTCGCATCGATCAGGTGAAGAAGGACCTTGCAGCGTTCGATATGACCCAGAAAACGGTCACCAATTCCTGCTCCTTCAGCAGCTCCGTCAATCAGGCCCGGAATATCCGCCAGAACAAATTCGCGGCTGCGATGACGAACCACGCCGAGCTGCGGATGAATAGTGGTGAACGGATAGGCCCCGACCTTCGCTTTCGAGTTGCTGACAAAATTGATCAGCGTCGACTTGCCGGCATTGGGCAATCCGACCAGTCCGGCATCGGCGATCAGTTTGAGCCGCAGCCAGACCGCGCGTTCTTCGCCCGGTTCACCGGGTTGATGCTGGCGCGGGGCGCGATTGGTCGCGCTTTTATAGCTGGCATTGCCCCGTCCGCCGACTCCGCCTTCGAGAAAGATTTCCTCTTGCCCCTCGCGGGTGAAATCGAGCAGCACATGTTCCTTGTCTTCCGACAATATCTGGGTGCCGACCGGGACCTTGATCACCAGGTCTTCGCCGCCCGCTCCGGTCCGGTTGCGACCTGCGCCGCCCTTGCCACGCGGTGCCCGCAAATGCTGGGCATAGCGAAAATCGATCAGCGTGTTGAGGCCTTCTACAGCGCGGAAGATGATGTCACCCCCTTTGCCGCCATTGCCGCCGTCAGGTCCGCCGAACTGGATATACTTTTCGCGCCGGAAACTGACGGCTCCGGGCCCGCCCGCGCCGGAGCTCACGTAAATCTTGGCCTGATCGAGAAAATGCATGTGGCAGCATTTAGGGAAGGGGAAAAGGAAAGACCAGACTTTGCTGCAACTATTCCGCCCGCGAGTACCTCAGGCCTCGCAACAGGTGATCCCGCGCCCGGTCAATTTATCGAAACAATCGATCTCTCTCAGGAAGACAATTGCCTTGGTCCATCTGTGGCGAAGGTATAAAGTGCCCGCATCCAAATCAAAAGGAGTCCCTGAAATGGCAAATGAAAGCAAATGCCCGATCGCGCATGGGAGCGCGGGGCAGCAAATGACCGGACAGTCGGCAAATCAGCGTTGGTGGCCGAGCCAAGTAAATCTTCGCGTTCTCAACCAGAATTCCCCGCTGATCGATCCGATGGATGACGATTTCGACTATGCTGCGGAATTTGAAACGCTGGATCTGGCAGCAGTGAAGGAAGATCTGACGAATCTGATGACCGATTCGCAGGATTGGTGGCCGGCGGATTATGGCCACTATGGAGGATTGTTCATCCGGATGGCGTGGCACAGCGCCGGGACCTACCGGACATTTGACGGTCGCGGCGGCTCGTCCACCGGTTCCCACCGGTTTGCACCTCTCAACAGCTGGCCCGACAATGGCAATCTCGACAAGGCGCGCCGTCTGCTCTGGCCGATCAAGCAGAAATATGGCCGCAAGCTGTCTTGGGCCGACCTGATGATCCTGGCCGGCAATGTCGCAATGGAATCAATGGGCTTCAAAACCTTCGGCTTCAGCGGTGGACGGGAAGATATCCACGAACCGGAAGAAGACATCTACTGGGGTCCGGAATCCGAATGGCTGGGCGACGAGCGCTATAGCGGCGAACGCGATCTGGCCGAGCCACTTGGTGCGGTCCAGATGGGCCTGATCTACGTCAATCCCGAAGGTCCCAATGGCAATCCCGATCCGCTGGCATCCGCCTATGACATTCGCGATACGTTCGCACGCATGGCGATGGATGATTATGAAACCGTTGCTCTGGTAGCGGGCGGTCATACGTTCGGCAAAGGCCATGGCGCCGGACCGGAAGACAATGTCGGTCGCGAGCCGGAAGGCGAGGCGATGGCCACACAGGGCTTCGGCTGGCTCAACAGTCATGGCTCCGGCAGCGGAGGCGACACCACGACCGCTGGCTTCGAAGGCGCCTGGACGGTCAACCCGACGCAATGGGACATGGGCTATTTCGATGTCCTGCTCGGTTACGACTGGGAAATGACCACCAGCCCCAGCGGTCACAAGCAATGGACCCCAACGGCCGATTCCAATGCGGATCAGCCGCCTGCAGCTCATGATTCCTCACGGACCGAGCCGCTGATGATGACCACTGCGGACATGGCGCTGAAGCTGGACCCGATTTACGGTCCGATCTCGAAGCATTTCCACGAGAATCCCGACGAGTTTGCGGAAGCCTATGCCAAAGCCTGGTACAAGCTGACCCATCGCGACATGGGACCGAAGGCACGCTATATCGGCCCGGAAGTTCCGGAAGAAACGCTGATCTGGCAGGACCCGATCCCGGCAATGTCCGGTACGCCGATTGGAGATCAGGATATTGCGGCGCTCAAATCGCAGATCCTCGACTCCGGGTTGAGCGTTGCCGAACTGGTCCGCGTGGCTTGGGGTTCCGCTTCTACGTTCCGCGGCAGTGACAAGCGCGGCGGTGCCAATGGTGCCCGTATTCGTCTTGCGCCGCAAAAGGACTGGGCGGTCAACAACCCGGCCGAGCTGGAAAAAGTTCTGTCGGTTCTGGAAGGCATTCAATCCGGTTTCTCCGGTGACGTGTCCCTTGCTGACCTGATCGTTCTGGGCGGCTGTGCGGCCATCGAGAAGGCGGCTCTGGATGCGGGTTCAGCCATATCCGTTCCGTTCACACCCGGCCGTACCGACGCCAGTGCGGATCAGACGGACGCCGACTCGTTCGACGTTCTTGAGCCCAAAGCTGACGGTTTCCGCAACTATCTGAATGTGGACAGCCGGCGGCCTGCGGAAGATACGCTGGTTGACCGGGCCGCCCTGCTCACGCTGACTACGCCGGAAATGACGGCACTGGTTGGCGGGATGCGGGCACTGGGCGCGAATGCCGATGGATCTTCCAACGGTGTGTTCACGGATCGCCCCGGTCAGCTGACCAACGACTTCTTCGTGAATTTGCTCGACATGGCGACGGAATGGAAAGCGACTTCGGACGCGGAAAGCCATTTTGAAGGTCGCGATCGCGCAACTGGTGACCTGAAATGGACCGGCACGCGCAATGACCTGGTGTTCGGATCCAATTCGATCCTGCGCAATGTTGCTGAAGTGTACGGCGCGAGCGATGCCCAGGACAAGTTTGTCAAAGACTTTGTCGCTGCCTGGGACAAGGTCATGAATCTCGACCGGTTTGACCTGCACCGGTAAACCGCAAAAAAATCCCGGCCGGATGCCCCCAACCGGCCGGGATATTTGCCCCTGTAAAACGGGCAAATGTCAAATTGGCAAATTATTCAGCGGCTTCCATCTGTTCCATTTGTGCAATCCGCGGATCATTGGGCCAAACCCACTCCTCTCCGATCACCTGTTCGACGGCCAGCTCTTTCGGTACCCGGTTGAGACCGATAATCTTGTCGCATGACTGGTGAAAACTGTAGATCCGGGCTTCCTGATAACTGAGCGGCACGCTCTTGAAGCCATCGCTTTCCATTGATTTCTGGATCATCTCGCCAAATTGCGTGTCCTCAAGAATGATCGGGCTCATGTCGCGGCCATTAGGTTTGGTCTCGTCGGGAACGGTCCACAGGTCTGGGGCCGGACCATCCCCCCAGTCGAGCGCCATCGTGACCAGCTCCAGTCTCGTGCTGTTGAGTCCGGTCGGCCAGAAAATCAGCGGCGGAACAAAATAATTACTCAGCGGCGACACCCAGTTGGGGAACATCGTGTAGCTTTGAGTGCAGGTCCGGCCAAATTCGCCGACCGTTTCAATCTGCTGCCATTCCGGCGGAGAATCAACGGCGCGCACATGTTCCCGGTCGGTTTGCTTCGGCGGCGGCGCGAGCATGCGGGCGTGGCCATTGGGATAGATGGTGTTCACATTGCGCTTGCTGTCGACCAGCGGGGCCACGGTTTCGGGATGGATGAAGGGGACATGATAGACCTCCATATTGGCCTCCATCCCGACCTTCCAGTTGCATTGCAGGTCGAAACTGTGGCGTGCAGCCAGCCGGACCTTGTCGAAACGAAATTCTTCCCATTCCTCCCAGACCGGTCCGAGCCAGTCCTTCAGCGGCATCGCGTCGGCATCGAAATTGACGAAAATCAGGTTGCCCAGCTGTTCGCAGCGGACCGGGATCAAGCTGCGGCAGGACATGTCGAAATCCGGTCCGAAATCCTGTTTCTCCGGGACACCGACCAGACTGCCATCGGTCTTGTAGGTCCAGTTGTGATAGCCGCACATCAGGCGCGGGGCCTGGCCTTTTTCTTCCGTGACCACCGGCGCGCCGCGGTGACGACAGGTATTGTAAAAGGCGCGGACTTCGCCATCCATTCCATGGACGATGATGATCGGATCCCCGATATTTTCCCACTTCATGAAGCAGCCTGGTTCTGGCACTTCGTCGATATGGGCGGCAAAAAGCCAGGTCTTCTTCCACAAATATTGCTGCTCGAGGTCGTAATATTCCTGGCTGGTATAGCGGCCCGCCGGCATGTCGGGCAGGCGCGGGAAACCTTCGGGCGGTGCGGTACGCGATGCTTCCCACTCCATCAGGCGCTTCATCCGGTCAATATAGGCTGCATCCATCGGCATGCTTCAATACTCCGCTCCCAAGCCTGAATCATGGCACGCGGAGAGCGGGGTGGTCGATTGGCAAATCTGATAGAGGCCTATCCCGCTGCTATGCCGGTCCACATCGCGACCATCAGGTTGAACGAACGCGGATCCCCGGTGAGGCCATTGTTCATCTTGTTCATCACATAGGAGAAGGTGGTGCGCTTATCCATGTCGATCACGATCACCGATCCGCCATAGCCACCCCAAAAAATGCTGTTCGGGCTGGGCAGCGGGATCATCTCGCCGGGCAGGCCGAAGCCCATGCCATATTTGATCGGCAGGTTCATCAGCACCATGTCATTGCCTTCGACCTGTGGCTCGAGCGCCTTGCGGCAACCGGCTTCGGACAGGATCCGCTTGCCCTTCGCAACGCCGCCATTGGCGAGGAGCGCATGGATCTCGGCCACCGAGCGCGCATTGCCCGTTCCGCCAGCCGCCGGGATTTCCGCTCCGCGCCATTCCCGCGTCCGGGTCGACAACGGATCGATCGCCGGGTTTGTAAAGGTTTTGCGCTGGACGTCATTGGAGAAATCACCGTCACCCACACCGGCCTCGGGCGGGATCAGATCGGCGACGCGGTGGTCATGTTCGGGCGCCAGACCAATATGGAAATCCGCATCCAGCGGCTCCGCGATTTCCTCGCGAAACACTGTGCCCAGGGACTTGCCGGTAATCCGCCGGACAACCTCGCCGACCAGATATCCCTGGGTAATGGCGTGATAGCCCGGCGTAGTTCCGGGTTCCCACCAGGGTTCCTGCGCCGCGAGCAGGGAGGTTGCCTTTTCCCAGTCATAGAGATCCTCGGTTTCGAGCGGCTCTTCCCAGCCGGACAGGCCGGATGCATGGCTCATCAGATGCGCGACAGTGATCGCATCTTTTCCACTCTGGGCAAATTCCGGCCAGTAATGCGCGACCGGCTTGTCAAAATCCAGTTCCCCGCGATCCGCAACCAGCAGCGCCGTCAGTGCGGTCATCGTCTTGGTCGTCGAATAGACATTGACGATCGTGTCGCGTTCCCAAGGGCGCGTCTTTTCTTCATTGGCCCAGCCGCCCCACAAATCGACGACAGTTTCGCCCTCGATCGTTGCCGTGAAGGACAGCCCGACATCCTCGCCGCTATCGATGCTGGCTGCCATAAGATTGCGGACGGCGGCAAAGTGGTCCTGTGCTTCGCCGTGAATGATCGTTGCTGTCATGCGTTACCCTTTGAAAAATTTGCGAGGGCAACGCTAGCATGCCGCATCGCGGATGCAATCGACAAAAGCGCTGGAGTCAGGCGGCGGCTATTTTTACCGGGATCGCGCTTTGCACAGCTTGGCCGGTAATCGGGTCGAGATGATCATCATCGACAATCAGGCGATTGGTCGAGCCACCCTTGGTCATGACGTCGTCCTTGCCCGCATCGGAATCGCCGAAAGCATGGCTCATCGAAATGACGCCCGGACGCACTTTCTCGTCGGCTTTCGCGAGACCGAAGATCGAGGCTGTCGGGGAGCTGATCTCGATGATCGCGCCATCCTCGATCCCGGCATTCGCCAGGTCATCCGGATTGAAAAAGGCCGGATTGGTCGGCATTTTCTCCACCAGCTTCGGGAAAGTATGGCCATTGCTGTTATAGCGGTGTTTCGAACGGCGCGAGATCAATCGGAAGTCAAAGCCGGACTTGGCCGGGTCATTATCGGCATATTTGAGGAGATCCTGCGGCATGGCTCCGGCATTGAGATCGAATTTTTCGGTTGCATCGGGATCCGCCGGTCCCACCACCGGATGGCGGTCCTCATAGGTGATGGCTGCGCCCTTGCGTTCCAGCGCCGCAGCATCGGCCTTGGCTTCGCTCGGCTTCACCAGAGATCCCTCCGAGATCAGGTCAAGGACGGTCACCTTGTCCGGGCACTCATCCATCGATACCGAGCCGCCGGGATAGTTCATTTCTATTCCCATATGCTTGGCGAGCCACCACAGCATTTCATATTCGTCCATTGTATCACCTGGCGGGGGGACCATGGCCTCGGTATAATGGGCATAGGCTTCTTCGGTGAACGCGTCCGAGACGTTGTTGATATCTTCGCGCTCCAGACACATGCTGGGTGCCAAAATGATATCCGCCCGCTTGGCGCTGGCCGACATCCACGGGTCTACCTGGATATAGAGCTCGCATTCCTCCAGCGCGCGCCGGACCTTCCGCTGATTGGGGAAGGCGATTTCCGGATTGCCGCCAATGGAGATAAACGCCTTGATCTGGCCTTCACCGGGGGTGAGGATTTCATCGGCCAGGACATTGCAAGGCATTTCCTTGCCCAACACGCCCAGACCGCGAATCCGCGACTTGGCAAACCCTTCGCCAAAGGTCGGCATTTTGGGTGCGACCTGCGCTTTTTTCGGGCCGCCCATAAGCGGGTTGAAGACCATCGGCGCGGAAACCCTTTCGCCTTCCTGGTTGAACCGCGCACAAAGGATGTTGAGCGATGCCACCAGATATTCGGTCAATGTCCCATTGCCTGCCATTTCCGGACCGGTGCCGGTTACCACCCGGCCCTTATTGGCGCCCGCAAACATACGGGCCGCGGCGATCAACTGGTCCTGTTCTACCCCAGCCCGTTTGGCGGCGACATCGGGTGTCATCGGTTTCACCGCGGCTTCAAGTTCATCGACGCCATCGACATGGGCGGCTACAAAATTCTGATCATATAGTTTCTCGGCAAATATGACGTTGAGCATGCCGGCGAGCAAAGCCGGATCTTCGCCCGGTTTCACGGGCAAGTGGATGTGCGCAAGCTTGCCCATCTCGTTGACCCGCGGATCGGCGACGATCAGCTTCAGCCCCCGATCAAGCGCGTCGCGCAGACCGCGGGACGGTGAGGATGTCGGCATGCCACCGGAGTAATGGGAGACGATCGGGTTGTTGCCGACGAACATCGCGACATCGGATTCAGTAAACGCATTGCCACCTCCCATCCAGGTCCCGTATCGCGCTGTGGTGAAGACCTTGGCCGGTTGATCAACGGTCACGCTGGTATACCAGTTCCGGGTTCCGACTCCCTGGGCAAAAGCGTAGGACGTCCCCAGGACTGCACTGTTCTGAAAGGCATTGGTGCCGCAATAGACCGCGACACTGTGCGGTCCGTGTTCCTCCACCATTTTCTTCATCGTCTCGCCCGCGAGTTTCAGCGCATCGGCGGTGGCGATATTCTTGAAACTGCCATCGGGCTGACGGATCTTGCTGGTGATCATGCGCGTGTCGAGATTGTGCATGTCCGGCATCTGGCGGCCCTTGATACAGGTATAACCGTGAAAGAGATGGTCTTCCTTGTCGCCCTTTACGGACAGGATCTTGTCATCCTCGACTTCGACAACCATCGCGCAGCTGGCGTGGCAGAAACGGCAAAAGGTACGTTTGGATTCGACAGACATATGTTCTCTCCTGATCCCCCGATAATGGCCATTTTGTGGGATTGGGGCGACTGGCAAAAATGTGCGGGACAGTGAAAGGTCTCGTGATCGAAATGGGCAACTCCCATTGTGAAAAAACATGCTAACATGCGGAGTGCAGAACGGGAGAGGCGGAAATGACAATGATGCGTGAATTCATAGCGGACCGCAGCCCGCCGGACCTTTACGAAACCTATCTGGCGCAAGGTCTGTTCATGCCCTGGGCGGACGTGCTGCTGGACAGACTGGACGCTCGTGGCACCTGTCTCGATATTGCGTGCGGTACCGGCGTTGTGTCGCGGAAACTGTCGGGCAGGGCAGACGTGGAATCCATCAAGGCGATAGATGTCGCGCCGCCCATGATTGCCAAGGCGACAGCTTTGCAGCAAGCACAAGATCTGGCAGGCAAAGCGGAGTTTATCGAGGCCAGCGCACTGGCACTGCCATTTGATGATGACAGTTTCGACATGGCTTTTTGTCAGCAAGGTCTGCAGTTTTTCCCGGACAAAATCCTGGCGCTTTCCGAAGCGCGGCGGGTTCTGAAACCGGGTGGGAGACTGGGCGCTGCCATATGGACCTCGGCACAGGACGGGAATCCGGTTTTCGGTGCTTTCGAAAAGGCGTTGGAACATCATGTTGGTTCGGATGTCCTCCCCATGGGGCCATTTTCCTTTGGCGATGGCGAGGCGGTCCTGGCGGTGGCGGAGCAGGCCGGTCTCGATGTCGGGTCCGTCGAGAAACAGGAACTGCTGATCACATTGCCGCCGGTTCGGGAGCTGGTGCTTTTCGACCTGTTGTTTCTGGGGCGTCCGGGTCCGGATGGAAGTCTTCAGCCGGTCATCGACCCGGATGATCAGTCTGCCGATGCGCTGATCGAGGCCATCATATCCGATCTGGCCAAGGCCGTCAGCGCATTTGTGACGTCCGACGGTTCGCTGCGGGCCCCGACAACGGCGCATCTGCTCATCGCGCGCAAGTCCTGAATGTCAGAATTTTAGCAGCAGGGCATCCGCGACAAATTGCATCAGCGGGGCGACCTTGCTGAACTGCTGTTCGACTGCGGTTTCAAACCCTTTAGAGCAGGCCAGTTTCTCGTCGGCATTACGGAAACTGAAGAAGCTCTTGCGGCGCAAGTCTTCGATCAGGGGATGGTCCGGATCAAACCCTTTCGGTGCGCGGACCAGCTGATCGCCGCGCAAATCGAGGCTATCTGTCGCTTCCCGCCAGCGTTCAGGCTTGTCGACAATACGCTGACGAATCTGGCGCAGTGCGTCGCCTTTCGGTCCCCAGACTCCGCCGCCAAAGAACACTTCCCCGGGGGACAGGTGCACATAAAATCCCGGCGCGTGGGCATCCTTACCGGCTTCGTGGCGGAACTGGCATCCGACCTGAGTCTTGTAGGGGCTCTTGTCCTTGGAAAAGCGGGTGTCCCTGTAAATGCGGAACCGGCTGCCGCCATTGGGGCGCGGATCGACAATGATGTGCGGGCTGATCCCGAAAACCGGTTCCACCATGTTGGCGATAAAGTCGGTAACGGGGTCTACAACTTCCGCCTCGTAACGGTCTTTTTGGGCCTTGAACCAGTCACGGTCATTATTCTTTTTCAGATCGCGCAGGAAATCGAACAGGGCAGGTGTGATCATCTTCCTCTCCAGTTGGGGATGATATCCTGTCACCCGCAAAAGCGGCTGTCAAAGGGCAGCGCAGGCGGCAATCAATACTATTTTAAGGATCTTTTGCTACCAGCGGCGCGGGAAGGTCAGCCTTTGGCGGGCTTCTCCCGTGTTGAGTATGAACAGGTAGGACCAGTTACCATGGACGCACAGAATGAATCGCCAGCAGAACAGGCGGGTTTCGGCATGCCGCGAACCCGGGCGCGCGACACCCGTTTCAACATCCGTCTCAAGGTTCCCATGGAACGGGACAATGGCATGTCTGAAACAATCTGCATCGAAAACCTGTCAATCTGGGGGTTCCAGGCAACCTGTCATTTTCCGCCCGAAACTGGCGAGGCTGTGATCGTGACAATCGGGGATCTGGGCGAATTTGAAGGCGTTGTCCGCTGGCAACGCGACTATCGATTCGGCGTGCACACCTTTGAAAAGATCGATATCCAGGCGCTTCCCAAAGCTCCCAACTAGTTCAATCAACCCGGATTTCAGGAGATTCCCTGACATCGAACACGAACCAGTTGACTCCATCTAATTAACAATTACGTTAAATAACGAATCAGTTAATTAGATGGATATCCATGAACCAGCTCTCTCCTGTTTTTTCCGCGCTTGGTGATCCCACCCGCTTTGCCATTGTTGACCGCCTGCTCCGTGAAGGGGAATTGAGCGCTGGCGAGATCAGCACATCGGCGGCGATATCTCCGCCGGCTTTTTCCAGGCATCTCAAATTGTTGCGTGAAGCCGGCCTGATCAGGCAGCGCACCGACCGCCAGCGCCGACTCTATTCGGTGCGACCGGAAACCGTGCGCCAGATTGCGGCATGGACAATGACCTACAGGGAATTCTGGGAAGGCAGCCTCGACAGGCTGGAAACCGCACTGGAACAGGAGATGAAAAATAATGGCTGATCTGGAGCTGAAACGGCATTTTGCAGCACCGCCGGAACAGGTGTTTGCCTTTGTGTCCGAGCCGCAACATCTCGCCAAATGGTGGGGACCGGAAGGAATTGAGCTGGGAGAACATGATCTGGATTTCTCCCGCAAAGGCCCCTGGGGATCGGTCATGCATGGCAGTGAAGGCGGACGGTATAAAGTCACGGGTGAAGTGCTTTCCGTGGATCCCGGAAAATCCGTCACATTCACCTGGGCCTGGCATGATGAGGACGATCAGCGCGGGGCGGAGAGTGAAGTGACTTTCTCCGTGGCTGATGACGGAAAGGGTGGAACGGATTTTGTGATGCTGCACCGGGGTCTGCCCGATGATGACAGTGCGAATAATCATGAAGAAGGCTGGACATCCAGCCTGATCAAGCTGTCAGCCTATGCCGGATTGCAAAAAGTCTAGACTACCCCCGACAAGCGAGAAGAGGAGAACGGAAAATGCCCAAATATATTTTCGCCTATCATGGCGGCAGCGCACCCGACACACCCGAGGAAGGTGCCAAAGTCATGGAACAATGGATGAGCTGGCTGGGCGGCATGGGGGAGGATGCTCTCGATATGGGCAATCCTGCCGGGCCGTCCAGGACAGTATCTGCCGGTGGGGTGGAGGATAATGGCGGGTCGAACCCCATTTCCGGATATTCTCTGGTCAGCGCTCCCGACATGGAAAGCGCGCTGGAAATGGCCAAAGGCTGCCCCGCTTTGAACAGCGGCGGCACCGTCGAAGTGGCCGAGGCGATGGAGATGTAAATTCTGTCCGTCCTGCGCACTTCTTGTTCGGGCCGGAAAAATGCTGCTTGCCTTATGTTGGGAATTGGCGAAGACTCCGGTTTATGACGGAGGAGATAGAGGCAGTCGGAACGGCGGTGACAGGTACCGCTCTGGCCAGGGCCGTTGAAGATGACACGGGCAACGTCGCGGATGGCAGCGCTGGAGAATGCCTGAACTGCGGAGCGCCGGTGACTGGAAGTTATTGCGGTGCCTGCGGCCAACCCTTGCAAGTGCACCGTTCGATTGGTGCCTTTTGGCACGATATTGTCCACGGTGTTTTGCATTTCGAAGGTAAATTCTGGCGGACCCTGCCCCTGCTGGCCTGGAAACCGGGTGAGCTGACCCGGCGCTATATTCATGGTCAGCGCGCGCGCTTCATTTCGCCGATGGCGCTGTTCCTGTTCTCCATTTTCATGATGTTCGCGGTCTTTTCCTTTATCGGTGATCCCTTTGGCAGCGAGGACGTCTCGGTCGCTGACGCGGCATTTGATCGCAGCTTTGCTGAACAGGTCGAGCGCGCGGACGAGCAGATTGCAACCAAAACCGCCGAACTGGAAACGGCTTCGCCTGAGGAACGCTTGGTGTTGGAGGAAGAGATTCTGGATCTCAAGAAATCTCGCAACATCATGTCGAACTTCACCGGAGAGGAGACGCCTTTCCCCGAAGTCAGCCTGAGTGACGGAGACGGTCAGATTGGCAATTATACTGCCGAGGAGGTGAAACAGATCGAGTCCGGAATAGAAGACATCAAGCGCGGCAATGTCCTGAACGCCGACAGTGATGTGACATCCGGATCACCAGAATTTGATGCCTGGCTGAAGGGAACCTTTGAAAAGGTCAGCTCCAATCCTGACCTGCTGTTCTACAAGCTCCAGGCCAATGGCTATAAATTTGCCTGGTTGCTGATCCCCATTTCGCTACCCTTTGTCTGGCTGACGACGATTGGCCGGCGCGGATATCATTTCTACGATCACGCGGTATTCACCACCTATTCGATCAGTTTCATGTCGCTGTTGTTCATTACATGTGCCTTGCTTGCAAGTTTGGGTATTACTGACGCGATCTGGGGCGGGCTACTGATCTTCTATCCGCCGTTTCACATGTACCGGCAATTGCGGCACGCCTACCAGATGTCCCGGCCCGAAGCGTTGATCCGGCTCGTCGCACTTTTATTTTTCACTGTCACAAGTTTGATATTATTCTTCCTCATATTGCTGGCACTGGGAATATTGGGATAAGCTATGACCTTTGAAATTGATCGCCGTCAGTTGATGGCACTGGGAACATTTGGCCTCGGCGCAGCAAGCGTGCCAGCCGCCGCCACACTGGCTGCCGGCACCGGCTTCACCCATGGTGTGGCCAGCGGCGAGCCGTCACAAAACTCGATCTTGCTGTGGACACGGTTTGTCAGCACAGCTGACAGCAAGCTGACAGTGGAAATTGCACGCAACGCAGATTTCTCAGATGCCATCATGGCAGGGGAAGTCACGGCTTCCGCAAGTCGGGATCATATCGCGAAATTCGTGGTGAGCGACCTGCAACCGGACCATTGGTATTTCTATCGTTTCGTTGCGCCCGATGGCCAGAAATCGATCACCGGCCGTACCCGGACCTTGCCGGAAGGACCGGTCGCAAGATTCAACCTGGGCGTGTTCAGCTGTTCCAACCTGCCATTCGGGCATTTCAATGCATATGCCCATGCCGCCGGACGGAATGATCTCGATCTGATCATCCATACCGGGGATTATCTTTATGAATATGGCGTGGGCACCTATCCCGCGACCAAGGATGCGCTCGCCGGGCGGATGATCGCACCGGATCATGAAATGGTCCAGCTGGCGGATTATCGCCTGCGCTATGCCGCCTATCGCAGCGATCCGGATTTGCAGCGAATCCACCAGGTTCTGCCGATGGTGGCGATGTGGGATGACCATGAATTCACCAATGACGCCCATCGCGAAGGTGCACAGAACCATGACAGCAGCGAAGGCGATTGGGTGGTGCGCAAGCGCGTGGCGGAACAGGTCTACCGCGAATGGATGCCGGTACGCGACCGAGATGACAGCGACCCACACTGGACGGAATATCAGATTGGAGATCTCGCAACGATATTCCTGACCGAAAGCCGGATCAGCGGACGGGATCATCCCGCTGAGATGGCTGATGCCCTGCGCGGCCAAACCGATATTCCGCCGGCGCTGGCGAAGTTCAGGGACGAAGTGTGGCAAGATCCATCACGGCAAATGTTGGGGCTGAAGCAGGAGAAATGGCTTGGGACTGCCATGCGCAAGTCAAAGACCGCCGGTACCAAATGGCAGGTCTGGGCACAGCAATGCATCATGGGTAATCTGAAATCGCCGCAGGAAATCGGGAACTGGGTTGATCCAAATGCACCACAATTCGTTCAGCTTCGGGTGAAAATCGGTCAATTGGCTGCGGAGGCAGGATTACCGTTCAACATGGATGCATGGGATGGCTATCCGGTCGCTCGGGATCGCATTTTGAAGGAAATCGCAGATGCCAATGCCGACCTGATCGTATTGACCGGAGACAGCCATAATGGCTGGGCATTTAACCTTGAGGTCGATGGGATGCCTGCTGGTGTGGAGTTTGCTGGACAGAGTGTAACTTCACCGGGCTTTGAGAACTTCTTCCCCGGTGCACAGCCGGCAGATATCACTTCGGCCTTGCGCGAGACCAACCCCCAGCTGCATTGGGCAGACACATCCAATCGCGGGTACATGACCGTATCTCTAACACCCGATATGGCGAGCTCGACATGGCATTTCCTCGACACAATCCGTTCTCGCTCGACGATGACAAAAGGCCAGACGGTCCATGCGGTCCGAAATGGGGATAACCGGCTGGCGAAGGGCTGATCTGTTCCGCCCTGGACATGGAGGTCTGGCGGCTGTCGCCAGCACGACAAGGTTCCGGATCAAGTCTGGACCACTAATACTCGACATTCCCGTAAAAGTTGCGCAAAGCATCGGTTCCGTAAAACGCAACACCTGAAAAGACCTGATCATGTCTGAAGAATTCTACCGCATCAAACGCTTGCCGCCCTATGTGTTCGCTGAAGTGAACGCGATGAAGGCGGAAGCGCGGGCGCGGGGCGAGGACATTATCGATCTGGGCATGGGCAATCCCGATGGAGCACCGGCACAGCATGTCATCGACAAATTGTCGGAAGTGGCCAATGATCCGACCGCGCATCGCTATAGTGCGTCGAAGGGTATCAAGGGACTGCGTCTGGCGCAGGCCAATTATTACAAGCGGCGCTTTGATGTCGATCTCGACATGGACAGCGAAGTGGTCGTCACGCTCGGATCCAAGGAGGGACTGGCCAATCTCGCGCAGGCGATTACAGCGCCTGGTGACGTCGTGCTGGCCCCCAATCCGTCCTATCCGATCCACACGTTCGGTTTCATTATCGCAGGCGCGGCGATTCGTTCGATACCGGCGGCTCCGGGTCCCGATTTCTTCACCCGGCTCGAATATGCCATGAGTTATTCGGTGCCCAAGCCCTCCGTGCTGGTCATGGGCTATCCCAGCAATCCGACGGCCTATGTTGCCGATCTGGATTTTTACCAGAAGGTTGTCGATTTTGCGCGGGAGCACAAGCTGTGGGTGATCAGTGATCTCGCCTATGCGGAAATCTATTATGGCAACCGCCCGACACCTTCCATGCTCCAGATCGAGGGTGCGAAGGAGCGGGTTGTCGAGTTTACCAGCATGTCCAAAACCTATTCCATGCCCGGCTGGCGCATGGGCTTTGCAGTGGGGAACCGGAAACTGATCAGCGCCCTGACTCGGGTCAAAAGCTATCTCGATTATGGTGCCTTCACCCCGATTCAGGTCGCGGCTACGGCAGCGCTCAACGGGCCGCAGGATATTATCGACCAGAACCGCGCACTCTACAAAAGCCGCCGGGACGTGATGGTGGAAAGCTTCGGCCGGGCGGGATGGGACATCCCTTCTCCCGAAGCCAGCATGTTCGCCTGGGCGCCAGTGCCGGAACAATATCGTGAACTGGGTTCGATGGAATTTTCCAAACGCCTGATCGCCGAGGCCGGTGTGGCCGTGGCCCCCGGCACCGGTTTTGGCGATGAAGGCGAAGGCTATGTCCGGCTGGCGCTGGTCGAGAATGAACAGCGCATCCGTCAGGCGGCCCGCAGCATCAAGAAATTTCTGAGCAAAGGCTGACCCTCTTCGTTCTACTGCGCAGATTGTTGGGCGCGCTGACTGTTCTTCCACTCCATCGCATTGCGCACGCGCCATTCCACCGACGGATGCGTGTAGAACAGGAACTCTTGCAGAGCGGAGGGGCGGGGATAGCGATATTCGGCTGTCTTGAGCAGGGCCCCCGCCAGAGCATCCGGCAAATTTACCGTCTGCAAGGAGTAGTTATCGGCTTCACGTTCGCCGATGCGGGTCATGCCATTGGTCAGCGGTTGCGCAATTTGTCCCAGCAGTCCGACGACGAACAATAGCACGGGCAGGCCGGTCGGATCGGCAATCGAAGCCGAACTGCCGAATTTGCTCGCAAACCAAGGAAATAATCGATCGGCCAGAAAGAAGAGCGCAATCGCCAACAGGGAGAATACAACGACAATTCGCCAAATATGACCCAGGACATAATGGCCGATTTCGTGACCGGTCACCGCCTTGACCTCGTCCAGGGAGGCTTCTTTCAAGGCCACGTCTGAGATTGCGATGCGCGCGGAACCGAAGACGCCCGACACATTGGCCGTGAAATTGTTGGACTGGCGCGATCCGTCATACATGAATATCCGGTCGCGCGGGATGTCCGCTTCGTCGGCCATCGCCTCGATGGCGGTACGGACTTCTCCCTCCGGCACGGGTTGGAATTCGTTGAACAGCGGCTCGATCAGGATCGGCGAGATCAGAAGCAAGGCGGTAATGGTGAAAGCTGCGAGCCCACCAGACCAAAGCCACCAGCGCTTGCCTGCCTTGCGAATAAGCGCATAGACGCCGAGGAAAAACAGTCCCAGCGCCAGCGCCGAAATGCCGCCGCCAATCGCACCCTGGGACAGGAAATCGGCAATGGGCTGGCTGGTCCGGTCATAGGCTGTTTCGCGCCACCAGTCGGTGTAGATGGTCCACGGAAGAAACATGACAGCCGAAATGATGGCGTAGGCCGCACTGACGATGAACGTCCGGAATGCCCAGCTCCGCTTTTCGAGCTTTGCCCAGATTTTGTCGAGAATGCCCCAGCGGACGATCAGCCAGGTGACCAGGCCAGAAACCAGCAGACCCCAAAGCAGCAGCCAGTGGCTCCCGACGGTGTAATCCGCGGCTTTTTCCAGTGCTTCTGGTCCCAGGGCATCGACCATCTTTGCTGCTTGTGTCGCCGGATCAATTCTCACTGACTGCCTCTCCCGTCATTTTCCAAATAGGTGCCAGAACAAGGCCGACCTGGCAATCATGATCCATGCGTTTGCGGAGCATTAGGCCTGCGAGCGGGCAATTCGGGCGACTGACCTTTGCCTGAAGCGAGCAGCACGGAGCGACCGTGACAATTTTCATCCTTCGGTACAAAGGTCACCGTCTCAAAACCGTTCTGGCGGAACAGCCGGTCATATTCTTCCGGGTCGAGGCTGGCGTGATAGACGGTTTCGCCGCCAACCGTACCCGTCACTTCGCCTTGTCCGGTTCCAACCGTCAGCAGAATGGCGCCGCCGGACCGGATGCGAGCACACAGGTCAGGAACGGCGATGCGTTGTTCCTCAACATTCAGATGGAAGAACCCGTCCCAGCTATAGATGCCATCAAACTGACCCGTGACGTCCACATTCCGGATGTCGCCGACATGCCATTCGGCGGCGGGATAGCGTTGACGGGCGAGAGCGATCATCGTTTCCGCATAATCCACGCCAACCACCGAAAACCCCTGATCGAGAAAATAGCCCGCGACAGGCACCCCTGATCCGCAGCCCAGATCGAGAAGGCTGGCCCCCGGGGGCAAATTTCTGACAAAGCGATCCAGCCAGGGCTTTTCATAGAGCGATGTAGGTCGGACATTATCCCAGTAACGCGCCTGGCGCTCGTAAATGGCCTGAGTCGCGCGTCTTGCCTGTTCGATCTCGTCTGCGTGATCAGTCATTCTTGCGTGATAGCGATGATTGTCCGGCGGTTCGAGCGGCTATTTTGACAGACCGTTCTGCAAAATGCTCGAAGCGATCTCTGCGATATCTTCCGGTGTGCGGTCATCACTCCAGATTGCGTATTTCAGGCCGAGGAACACATTCATGCCCATGACGGCCCAGGCATGCGCCTCTTCCAGATCCGGGCGCAGGTCGCCTTGCTCTCCGCCGGTTTGCAGGCGTTCCAGAATCCGCTGTGCCGTATTTTCATAATGTTTGCGATAGCTTTCCGGATCCACAAATTCTGACTCGTCGATGATCCGGTAGATTTCCTTGTGGTCCCGGGCAAATTCGAGGAACGCCGACAGTGCATCCCGCTCCCCGGTCAGCGCGTCCTTGTCACCCTCCAGCCTGGCGGCCGCATGGAGTTTTACCCGGCCGCTGAGATCCTGGACCAGCGCCTGGAAAATTTCCTCCTTGGAGTCAAAATAGGTGTAGAAACTGCCCAGCGCCGTACCTGCCCGGCGCGTGATCCCACTGATCGATGCCTCGTGAAAGCCGCGCTCGCCAAATTCGATCGCCGCGGCATCCAGCAATTTTCTGAGCGTTTTCCTGCCGCGTTCGGTGCGCGGTTTCTTGCGCAGATTGTCCGGTTTCGGTGTCGAGGCAACAATATCCATGACCTTAGGGCTAGCGCGAAAAAGTCTGCTTGGCAAACATCAAACTTGAAAGATGGTTCAACTTTCAATATAGGAGCGCCAACGAAATCAAGAAACTGTTTCATCGGGAGGATATCAAAGGCCATGAAAAAGCTTAAAACCGTCAGCCATTCCGCGCTTGCTGCTGCCCTATTCGTGGGCGGCCTGTCAGTACCCATGCAGACCATTCAGGCACAAACCGACTCAACGGCTGCCGCATCCGACAGCGAAGACGGCAATGTCATCGTCGTCACTGCCCGGCGACGGGAGGAGTCGCTGCTCGACGTTCCGATAGCGGTATCGACCTTCAGCGAGGAAATCCTGACCCAGCGCGGTGCGATCGATATTACCGATCTGGGCCAGATCACACCCAATACGACATTGGAGGCATCGCGCGGCACAAACTCCACGCTGACCGCTTTCATCCGCGGCGTGGGACAGCAGGATCCCGTATCCGGTTTTGAGCAGGGCGTCGGCATCTATCTCGATGATGTGTATCTCAACCGACCGCAGGCCGCCGTGCTGGATATATATGAAGTCGAACGGATCGAGGTTCTGCGCGGACCGCAGGGCACGCTCTACGGACGCAACACCATTGGCGGTGCGGTCAAATATGTGACCAAGCCGCTGCCCCAGGATTTCTCGCTGAAACTCCGCGGCAAATTCGGTACCGATCATCTCGCCGAAGGCGTGGTGACCGTGTCCGGTCCGCTCGGCGATCAGGTCCGTATTGGCGGATCCGTGGCGCGCCTGTCGCGTGGCGGATTTGGTGATAATCTGACGCTGGGTATCGAGAATTACAACAAGGATGTCTGGGCCGGCCGGGCGTCGCTCGAAATCGGCGGCTATGGCGAACCGATCCTGATCCGGATTTCCGGTGACTATACCAAGGATGAGAGTAACCCTCGCGGCGGGCATCGCCTGATACCGGGTGCCGCATCCGGAGCGCCCGTGCTGAACGATGTGTTTGACACCAGAGGGGCGCTCAACGATCCGATTCAGGATGTCGAGGCTTATGGCGTGGCGATGAACATCACGGCGGAGCTGTCCGATACGCTCACCCTGCGGTCGATCAGCGCCTGGCGGAAGGATGACAGCGCCTCCCCGATCGATTTTGATGCGCTTCCGGCCGTCGATCTGGATGTCCCGGCGATCTACAATAACGAGCAAATCAGCCAGGAGGTCCAGCTCCTTTACGGCGACGGTCCCCTCAACGCCTTGCTGGGTTTTTACTATCTCGATGCTTCGGCAGACACCTTTTTTGACGTGCGCCTGTTCACGACATTCGCCGGGTTCACGGCCTTCACCCAGGCCAATGTTGATACCGAAACCTATGCCATATTCGGCGATGTGACATATGATTTTTCAGAACAGATCAGTCTGTCCCTCGGCGGCCGGTACACCTGGGACGAACGGGAAGCGGACATTTTGCGGCAGAATTTCCTTGGCGGCGGTTCGCCGGTATTTGGCGGTGCTGGTATCCCCTTTGGCGGACCGAGCACCGATTTCCAAGGCAGCCGCGACTTCAAGAAGTTCACGCCGCGCGCCTCGCTCAGCTTCAAGCCGACGCCCGATCACAATATTTATGCCAGCTATTCGCAGGGCTTCAAGGGTGGCGGCTTTGACCCGCGTGGTGTCGGCGTGAACGCGCCGGATGCCAATGGCAACGGCATGCTGGACGATCAGGATATTGCGACCTTCCTGAGCTTCAGCCCGGAACAGGTCGACAGCTACGAAGTCGGCTACAAGGGCAGCTTGCTGGGCGGCGATCTGAACGTCGCGCTCGCGGGCTTCTATGCGGATTATACCGATGTCCAGATCCCCGGCTCTGTCGCCTGCAATGTCGGCGGTATTGCCACTTTCTGCGGCGTTGTTTCCAATGCCGGCAAGGCCGAATTCTGGGGCGTGGAACTGGAGATGAATGCACGGCTTGCTCAGGATTTTGCCGCGAGCGGGGACAGCCTCAGCTTCAATGGCGCACTCGGCTACATCAACGCGGAGTACAAGCAGTTCATCACCAATATCGGCGGCGTGCCCACCGATGTGGCGGAGTTTCGAGAAGTGCAGAACACGCCGGAATGGACCGCCAGCGGAACACTCGCCTATTCGGCGCCGCTCGGAGACGGGGATATCTATCTCGGCACCACACTCTCTTATCGGAGCAGCACCAACCAGTTCGAGATCCCAAATCCGTTTATCGATCAGGGCGGTTTTGCCTTGTGGGATGCGAGCATTGTCTACACCGCACCGGAAGGGCGCTGGAGCCTTGGTGTTCATGGCAAAAACCTGACCGACAAGGAATATATCACTTCGGGTTACACCTTCGTTGTCGCCGATCCGGTCACGGGTGCGATTACCAGCGGACCCAATGGTCTGCCGATTTCCGCCCTCGGAACCGAAGGAACATTGTCGGCCTTTTACGGCAATCCGCGCCAGATTTTCGTAACCGGAGAATTCCGCTTCTGATTGCAGTCTGAACAATCGGGAGGACCGACATGCGACAACCAGTACGACAGTGGTCCGATCATTTCTATCGCAGTGCGGATGGCCGGCTCGAACTCTACGCGCGGGATTATCCGGGGGCCGGTCCAACCTTGCTGATGATGCATGGCTTGACCCGGAACAGCGCGGACTTTGAGCCGCTGATTGCCGGTCTGCCCAAAGATTACAGAGTCATCACCGTCGACCAGCGGGGAAGGGGGCGATCGGATTATGATCCGGAACCCGCCAATTACCTGCCGGATATCTATGTCGCGGACATGTTCGCTCTGCTGGATGGCCTGGGGATAGATGGGTTGACCGCTATCGGCACCTCGATGGGCGGACTGATGGCGATGATCATGGGAGCGATGCAACCGGATCGCCTGCGGGCCCTAATCATCAATGATATCGGACCGGAAGTGGATCCCGCCGGTATTGGGCGCATCCAGTCCTATGTCGGCAATGCCGGGCCACTTTCCAGCTGGGAAGACGCGGCGGAAGCCTGTGGGGATATCAACGGGCCAGCATTTCCGAAATTTGCGGACAGCGACTGGATGGATTTTGCGCGGCGGACCTATGTGGAAGAGGAAGGGGTTTTCCGGCCCGCCTATGATCCGGGCATAGCCACCAGCATGGAAGGCGACCAGCCTGCAACTGTTCCGCCGGACCTGTGGCCGATGTGGGATATGCTGGGGGACCTGCCGATCTTGCTGGTTCGCGGTGGCATCTCCGACATATTGCACGCGGACACGGCCGCGAAAATGGAATCCCGCCACAACGGCTATTTCCGGCGGGTGGATGTACCTGATGTGGGACATGCACCCATCCTCGATGAACCGGAAGCGCTGTCCGCGATCCGGGAATTCCTCGATCAGCATGTAGCCTGAATGACCGACATATCATCAGCCCAGGGACAGCGAAGCACGCCCAATATGGTGCTCGGCATGTTGCTTGTCGTTTACATATTCAACTTCGTCGACCGGCAGATTCTGGCGATCCTGGCGGGGCCGATTCAGGCCGATCTGGATCTCAGCGACACCGAGATGGGCCTGCTCGGCGGCATTGCCTTCGCGCTGCTCTATTCGACCCTGGCGGTTCCGCTCGCCTGGCTGGCAGATCGCACCAGCCGGAGCTGGGTCATCACCATTTCGCTGGTCTGCTGGAGCGGGTTCACGGCGATCTGCGGGTTTGCACAGAATTTCTGGCAGATATTTCTGGCCCGACTGGGCGTGGGGATTGGCGAAGCCGGCGGTATTGCGCCATCCTATGCCCTGATATCGGAATATTTCCCGAGCGAAAAACGCGCCCGGGCGCTGTCGATATATTCGCTCGGCATTCCGCTGGGATCGGCCCTTGGTGTGCTGGCGGGTGGCTATATTGCGGCCACTGTAGACTGGCGAGTTGCATTCCTCGCCGTCGGTTTCGCGGGTGTTCTGATTGCGCCGCTTTTCAAGTTTCTGGTGCGCGACAAGAAATCTGTCACTGCGCTCCCTGACCCGGCTGCAACCGAAATTGTCACAACCGATGAATCACCCGCCCGAATCCCCTTCTCCGAGATTGTCGGCCTATTGGCGCGAAAGAAATCCTTCTGGTTCCTGGCATTTGGCGCCGCGTCCAGCTCGATGCTAGGCTATGGTATCGGGTTCTGGCTTCCCAGCGTGTTGCAGCGCAGTTTTGGACTGTCACTGGTCGAAACGTCGCAGTTTTTTGGCGGCGTGCTGCTGACCGGCGGTGTTGTCGGCGTGCTCGCAGGCGGCTGGCTGGGCGACTGGCTGGGCACGCGGGACAAGGCAGCCTATGCGCTCGTCCCGGCCATCGCCTTCCTGCTCGCCATTCCCCTGTTCGCAGGTGGCATAACGTCCAACAGCGTGACGCTGGCCTTCGTCCTGTTCCTGATCCCGCAGGCATTGGCCTATGTCTGGCTGGGGCCCGTCTTGTCTGCGATCCAGCATCTGGTCACCCCGGAATCGCGCGCCACCGCCTCGGCCCTGTTTCTGCTGATCAACAATCTGCTGGGGCTGGGTGGCGGGATTTATCTCCTGGGCGCGCTGTCCGATCAGCTTGCGCCAATCTACGGCGACGAAGCCCTGCGTTATTCAATGCTATATGCCCTCGCACTTTATGGTCTTGCCGCGCTGCTCATGGCGCTGGCGGCAAGACCTCTGCGCAAAGACTGGGTCGCGGACGGTTAAGCGTCCGTCGGCTTGCAGACCATCAGCACATCGACCGGCGACCAGCCGAGCATTTCGCTGGCCCGGCTGCCGATGGTGGCATGAACAAACCCGCCTCGGCCATGCGTGCCGAGAACCAGCAGGTCGACCTCGCCGCCATCGAGCATTTCATAGATGGACTGATGCAGGCTGCCTTCCACCAAATGAGAAGTGATGCGGTCGGCATCCCGGGGATCGAGCGACAGGCCGGCCATAAATTCATCAATTTCGCGTTGCGCCTCCGCCCGCATCTCGGCGGCCACACCATCGGACCGCAGCCACGCCTCATAGGCCACGTGGAAGGCGTGCACGAGATGGATCTGTGCGTCCGGCCACAGCTCGAGCGCCTTGCGCAGGGCGTGGGCGGAGAAATCGGAAAAGTCCGAAGCCACCAATATGCTCCGGTAATTGGCATGGGGACGTTCCTTGACAATCAGCACAGGCGCCGCGGCATGATGCACCAGATGATTGACGGCGGTGCCGAGGAAGAAATCCGACAGGTTGTTGTGGCGTGCGGCACCGACGACAATCAGGTCGCTGTGCAGCCGATCAGCGGTTTCGGCAATAACCTTCGGCGCCTTGCCTTTGCCGATCACGAGCGCGCAATCCTTCGCGTCTTCCCCATAATTGCGGGCGAGCAGCTTGCGCACCTGTTTCTCTTCCACAGGGGTCTTGCCAGCATCGACAAAGACAATCGTCCGCTCTGCATTCCATGCCCTGGCGAGCTGGTGGGCCCGGTCGATCGGGCGGTCGCCGCGCGCGGTCAGGTCGGATGCAATCAATATCTTTTTCGTCATGGAATATCTCCTCCTTTGTGTTCGCTTGCCTGTTCCTCGTTCCTCCCATAACAATAGGAACCCGTCATTGATCTAGAACAACAAAATGATGGATTTTGATTGAATATGTGCATGGAAAGGATGAACGGTTTCTATGATTGACCTGTATTTCGCTCCGACGCCGAATGGCTGGAAAATCTCCGTGATGCTGGAAGAATGCGGGCTCGATTATCGCATCAACTGGGTGAATATCGGTGCCGGTGAGCAATTCGAACCGGAATTTCTCGCGATCAGCCCGAACAACCGGATTCCTGCCATTGTTGATCATGATCCGGCGGACGGTGGAGATCCGGTCAGTGTGTTCGAGACCGGCGCGATTCTTCTCTATCTGGCGGACAAGACGGGGCAGTTTATTCCGGGCGACCTGCATGGCCGGACCGCAGCAACGGAATGGCTGATGTGGCAAATGGGCGGCCTGGGGCCGATGATGGGACAGCACGGCCATTTCAAACTCTATGCTCCCGAACGGATAGCCTATGCGACCGAGCGCTATCGCAACGAGGTGTTGCGCCTGTTCGGGGTGATGGACCGCCGGCTGGCGAACAATGTTTATCTGGCCGGAGCAGGTTACAGCATTGCCGATATCGCCTGCTTCCCCTGGGTGCAGACCTACAAGCGCCAGGAAATCGATCTCGCGGAATTTCCCGCGGTTCAGCGCTGGTATGAAGACTTGAAGCAGCGCGAGAGCCTGCGCCGGGGCATGGCCGTGGGTCGCGACAAGATCAACCGCAATCCGCAAAATGACGAGCAGACGCGCAAGATATTGTTCGGGATAAAGGACGAGACATGACCACCGTAGAATTCTATTTCGATCTCTCCAGCCCCTGGACCTGTATCGCGTTCCACAATATCCAGCCGATCATCAGGGAGAATGGCGCCGAGATCATCTGGAAGCCATTTCTGGTCGGCGGCGTGTTCAATGCCGTGAACCAGACCGTCTATGCGGCGCGCGAGAATCCCGATCACCGCAAATTCGTGCACAGCTTTCGGGTGATGAAGGACTGGGCCGCGCTGGCTGGCGTGCCGATGAATTTTCCGAGCGAACATCATCCGGTCAAATCGGTCCATGCCATGCGTGTCTGCTGTGCGCTGGAAGAGGACCAGACGGCATTGCACAAGTTCGCAACCGCCGCATTCAACGCCTATTATACCGACCAGCGTAATCTGGATGATCCGGAGGTGCTGGTAGCGATTGCCAACGAAATCGGAATGGATGGCGCGGCGCTGGTCGCCCGGACTCAGGAGCAGGCGGTCAAGGACCGGCTCCGGGCCAATACGGAAGAAGCGATTGCCCGCGGATCCTATGGCTCCCCCAGTATTTTTGTGCCGTTCGGAGATGGCGAGCGCATGTATTTTGGCAATGACCAGTTGCCGCTGGTTAATTGGGCGATTAAACAGGTGCAAGAATCAACATAATGTCATCCCAGCGGAGGCTGGGATCTCAGGCGTGTTCTGGTCAGGATGACAACAAGAGGCCCTAGACCCCAGCCTGCGCTGGGGTGACGAAGAAGGAGAAAAACCATGTCAGAACGTGTCACGATTTCAGTTGAAAATCATATTGCCGATGTCCGGTTCAACCGGCCCGAAAAGATGAACGCGCTCGATGCCGAGCAGATTGACGGGATCGTCGAAGCCGGAGAGAAGCTGGCGGCGATGGACGGCATTCGCGCGATTGTCCTGTCAGGTGAGGGCAAGGCGTTCTGTGCCGGGCTGGACATGGGCAGCTTCGCGGCATCGGCGGCTGCGGCGACCGAAGCAGCGAATGACGGGGACAAGACCCCGCTGTCACAGACCCTGGCCGAACGGACTTTCGGCAATGCCAACAAATTCCAGCATATTGTTCTGCTGTGGCGACGGCTGAAAGCGCCGGTGATCGCCGCGGTGCATGGTCCGTGCATTGGTGGCGGGCTGCAATTTGCCAGTGCTGCCGATATCCGGGTGGTCGCACCGGATGCGAAAATGTCAATCATGGAAATGCGCTGGGGGCTGATCCCCGACATGGGCAGCTTCACGACATGGCGCAGCTTTGTCCGCGATGATATCTTGCGCGAACTGACCTATACCAACCGGATCTTCACGGGTGAAGAAGGCAAAGAGCTCGGTTTTGTGACCCATGTGTCGGATGATCCGCATGCCCGGGCAATGGAAATCGCGACCGAAATTGCCGGCAAGCATCCGCAAGCCGTTCAGGCCGCGAAAAAGCTGATCAACCAGCTGCCGGACATGAACGAAGATGAAATCCTGATGATGGAGTCTGTTGAACAGGACAAGGTGAGCCGGACTCCCAACCAGGTCGAAGCGGTAATGGCGTTCATGCAGAAGCGCGCGGCGAATTTTTCCGACTAGTTGCGGGTCCGCATTTTTTCAAGCTCGTCCACCACGGCCTGACGGAGCGGTTTGCCTTCGCCATCCGTCCGGCACACAATCACGGAATCGCAAGTCGCGATACACTGGCCGTGCTGGAACATCGCCTGGGCTATGACATAGCTTGATGTCCCAATCTTGCTGACCCCCGAGGCAATCTCGACATCATCGGGATAGGACCCTTCGCGCAGATAGTTGATCGATACGGCGGCGACCATGCTGCGTTCGTTCTTTGGCCGGTCGGCCCAGGGCCGCAAGGCCCGGTTGAAACGCACCCGCGCATTCTCGAACATGGTGGCGAACGCAACATTGTTGAGATGCCGGTTGGGATCAATATCCTGAAACCGGGTCTGGGTGACCAGCGATACGGGATAACTGGCAGGATCAAGCTGCCATGTTTCGGGTCGTGCCATGATGTCTTAATTCATTTTTGCCACAAGGTCGTCTTGCAGCGTCTTGCAACACATCAGATAGAGCAGCCCGGACACCGCCATCAGGGTTGCGACAACCATGATCGAATAGCGCAGGCCGGCGGCGCTGGCATCGATGCAAGTCTGCGCTTTGGCAGCGCCGAGAGAGGCAATGATTTCATCCGGTCTGCCTTTGCACATGTCTGTCGTCAGCTCCGCACCAAAAGAGGAAGCCGAAAGGTTCATGTTCATGAAGATATCGCTGAGAATACCGACGCCAAGCGGGCCCAGGCCATATCCGATGAGATTCACCGCGAACAGGAAGAAGGCGACCGCCGTGGCCCGCGACTGTGCACTCGCAACTCCTTGGCACAACGTATATTGCGCGCCGAGATAGGTATAATGCAAGACCGCGCCAATGATCAGCAAGCCGATGGCGAGTGGGACGTTGGAGGTGGCAAATCCGAACCAGTAGAAGGGAACACTGATGATCAGTCCCCAGCCCGGTATCAATGCCACGGCATTTTCATTTTTGACGCTCAGCTTTTCGGTCAGATAACCGGCGAGAAAAGCGCCGGCGGAGGCAGCGAGACCCAGCGGGACCGAAATGAGCAGGGCGACTTCCGCCAGCGGCATGTCGAAGGCGCGCTGGAAATAGGCGACCTGGAAACTCGCAACACCATAGCCGACAAATGCGACCAGTGCGGCGGCGGCCATGTTCAGCCAGAACGTACGTTTCGCCGCGAGTTCCGCCAGGGTTTCCTTGAGGCCCAGCGCGTCGACCTTCTTCGTGTCGACAGGATCAGAATAACCCCGCGGCGGTTCCTTGACCGTGAACAGGAATATCAGGCCGATAATCACACCGGGCAAGCCCAGAGCAATGAAGGCCGTCCGCCAGGAAAAGGCCTGCGCGATCGGTCCGCCAAAGGCCGCTGCCAGTACGCCGCCGAGCGTGATGCCGAGCGTGTAAGTGGCAAGCGCCCGTGCACGGCTGCGCGGCGGGAAATAGTCGGCGATGATGGAATTGGCCGGCGGCGTCAGCCCCGCTTCCCCGATCCCGACGCCGATCCGAAAGATGAGAAGGGACAGAAAGCCTTCGGCAAACCCGCACAGCGCGGTCATCACAGACCAGAGGATCACGCTGAATGCAATGATCCGCACACGGTTGGTCCGTTCGGAGAGTCGGGCAATGGGGATGCCCATCAGCGTATACATGAATGCAAAGCCGAAGCCGGACAGCAGGCCAAACTGCCAGTCTTCCAGCCGGAATTCCTCGATAATCGGCTGGGCCAGAATCTGTATCAGCACGCGATCAATGAAGTTCAGCGTGTAGAGTAGTGTCAGCGAAAGCAGGACATAGTTACGATAACCGCTTGTTCCGAAAGCCTGACCGGTGTTGGTCAGCGGCGCGGCTCCTGCCTGGGATGCACTCATATCTTCTCCTGAACTTTTTGTAGGGAGGTGATGGCCTGATCGTGCCGGGGAGTCCAGTGTCGTTTGTCGAAAACGGCGCAATTGCGAGCCGAGGACCGGGCTGAACGGGAACCCGGCGACGTTCCAAAGCGGCTCGATGTTTACAAACTTGCATCATCCGAATATTGAAAGAGGTGCAAACGGCGATGGTATGAAGTTATCTGGATAACTTCATACAGATAAGTGACCGGCCCCGTGTTGAGACTTTTTGGGAGCCCGGTCTGATTATCCGACCCGGATCCAAACCGGTCCGGTCCTTATCTTATCATGCGACCCGACAGACGATTAAGCAAGGCGGACAGCCCGGAATCCGGCCTGTAACCGTCGGGGGGCATGTCAGGTTGTGGTCGCATTTGTTTTTCCGTTTCTGGAGATATTGCAGCGAGAATTGCTGCTGTTTGCCAGTCTCTGTTTTCTGATCGGGGCACTGGACGACGTGGCTTTTGACGGTCTGTGGCTCGTGCATGTCCTCAAACGGCGGTTTCTCATCCAGTCGCGCTATCCGCGGACAACCGTGGAGGCACTTGGTCCGACACGGAGCAGTGACACAGCAGGCGCGCTGGCCATTTTTGTACCGGCCTGGAAGGAAGCCGCGGTGATCGGCACCATGATCCGGCGATGCCGGGAGCAATGGCAATATCCTGCCTATCGCATCTATGTCGGATGCTATCCCAATGATCCGGAAACCGTGACGGAGGCAGCCTGTGCGGCGAGAGGTTCAGACAAGATCCGGCTGGTCATTGGTGACCGGGAAGGGCCGACTTCGAAGGCCGATTGCCTGAACCGGTTATGGCAGGCCATGTGCGCAGACGAGATTGCCGAATCGATGCGATACAAGGCGGTGATCCTGCAGGATGCGGAAGACCTGGTGCACCCGGGCGCGCTGGACCTTTTCAATCATCTCTCCGGCCGGGCTTCGCTTGTGCAATTGCCTGTCATTCCGCGCCGGGCGGTCCACTCGCGTTGGGTTGCCGGGCACTATGGCGACGAATTTGCCGAGCTGCATGGCAAACAGATGGTGCTGCGCGAAGCGCTGGGTGTTTCTCTCCCGTCAGCAGGCGTGGGCAGCGCCTTTTCACGCGATGCGCTGGGCAAACTGGCATCGCGTGTGCACGGTAAGCCATTTGATGCGGCCAGCCTGACTGAAGACTATGAACTGGGCATCCATCTTACTGCAGGCGATGCCCGGGGAATCTTTGCCCGGCTGACTGACAGGCAGGGCGAGCTGGTCGCAACTCAGGAGTTTTTCCCGGATAATCTGGAAGATGCTGTCCGCCAGAAAAGCCGCTGGATCACAGGCATTGCCCTGTCCGGCTGGGACCGGATGGGCTGGAAGGACTGCTGGCGCGAAAACTGGATGCGCTGGCGTGATCGCAGGGCGTGCCTTGCGGCACTGGTGATCGCGGTGGCCTATGTCACCGTCATTCTGACGGGAATATTGGAGCTTGCAAGAATGGGCGGCTTGCATTCCCCCCGGCCGCTTTCCGAACCGCTTGTCGTCCTTCTTCTGTGCAATGCTGTTTTTCTGGCGTGGCGGTTGGTTATCAAATCCTGGTTTGTCTTTCGCCTTTATGGCCTTGCCGAGGCCCTTTATGCGCTGCCGCGAACAGTGGTGGCCAACTGGGTCAATATTCTGGCCGCGCGGCGCGCGATCATTCAATATGTCGAAAGCCTTCGCGGTGCGCCGCCGCAATGGGAGAAGACAAGACATTCCCATCCCCATGGTCAGAAAATCCGGAACTTGCGGCGCCGGATTTCCGTTTCCGATGTCGGGCAAATTCCGGATGGCTGACATCTCCTCAATCCGAAAAGCCGGCGCACCGCTCAGAATGTTTCTGGTGTTCATGGCATGCTGGATAATCGGGCGGACCATATGGACCCTTTTCGCTCCGTTACCTCTTGCCGACGCCGGGCATTCCGATGTGACGCAGAGCGTGGCAAAGGAAGGTTCATTCCCCGTCCGCGCCCGGGAATTGCCCCCTGTCGTGTCGACAAAAGACAGATTTCCCCAAGCAGCTGACGTGACTTTGCCAAGGTTGCCCGCTGCTATTGGCAGGATGCAGGCAGGGCGACCGGAGCGGAAGATGCAACCCCCGCCGGATATCCGGATGCTGCCGGTTCCGCCGCTGCTGACGCCGAAACCTGATGAAGGGACAGCAGCGACAGTGCCTGGATATTCTTCCCTTCCAGTCAGCGCCCCCAAAAATCCGGTTCAGTGGCAAAAAGAGCAGACTGAACCGGAACCGCATGGCAAATCGGACAGCTGGACCGGCTATGCCTGGATATTGGCGCGACAGGGCAGCGCGGGTCTTTCGGCTACCGCACCGGTTCGCCCCGGGGGTATATCCGGCGGGCAATATGGCGGCAGTCAGGCCGGCCTGCAGATTGCCTATCGGATTTCAGGTGATCGCAATCGCCAGATCTCAGCCACTGCCCGGGCTTCCACCGCTCTGGAAATCGGGGGAGACGAGGAACTGGCTCTTGGCGGACGGATCAAGCCGATTGCATGGCTTCCGCTCGCCTTCCATGCAGAACAGAGATTTGATCTGAAGTCGGCCGATCCGCGCGGTACGGCGGTCTTTCTGGCCGGGGGTACCGGACCGCATCCCTTGCCGGCAGGATTCGCCCTCGAATCCTGGGCGCAGGGCGGATATGTATTCGGTGCGCGGGAAACCTGGTTCTATGACGGCTCGGTTTCGCTCCACCGGGAAATCGCGCGGCCTGAATCCGGAGCTTTGACAATCGGCACCAGCCTCTGGACGGGAGGGCAGAAAGACGCGACACGCATAGATGCGGGGCCGCGTGCGAGCTTTCTGGCACCCATTGGCAGCGGACATGCCCGGCTGGATCTTGACTGGCGACAGCGGGTCGCGGGCAATGCCCAGCCGGGTTCCGGCCTCACTCTGACCATCTCCACCGGCTTCTGAACTTTCCGGCAAGGATCGCCAGCCACGAGACGACTTTCTTGCGCGTAGACAGCCAAGTCCCTTTATCCTGTCACCAAAAGAGATTAGTCATTTGGAAACATGGATATTTACCTTCCCATAGCCAGCCTCTCGGTCGATGCGTTCGTCATCATCCTGCTTGGCGGTCTCGTGGGAATATTGTCGGGCATGTTTGGTGTTGGCGGAGGTTTCCTGACGACGCCGCTGTTGATCTTCTATGGAATCCCGCCGACCGTCGCTGCCGCTTCGGCATCGACCCAGGTCACCGGTGCGAGCATTTCCGGGGTCACTGCGCACATGCGCAGAAAAGGGGTGGATTTCCAGATGGGAGCCGTGCTGGTTGTGGGCGGCATTTTTGGCACATTTATCGGCACGTTCCTGTTCCAGATCCTGCAGCGGTTGGGCCAGATCGATACAGTGATAAACGTCCTTTATGTGCTGATGCTGGGCGGCATTGGCGGGATGATGGCGAAGGAGTCCTTCACCAGCGTTCGGGCGTTGCGTTCGGGCAAGCCGTTGCCCGCCCGCAAGCGCCGGCATCATCCGCTGGTGGCCAACCTGCCCATGCGCTGGCGCTTCTATCGCTCGGGATTGTACATCTCGCCCATCGCCCCTTTCATGCTGGGACTGATTACCGGCATTCTGACCATGCTGCTCGGCGTCGGCGGCGGCTTCATCATGGTGCCGGCCATGCTCTATCTGCTGGGCATGGGGGCGCAGGTGGTGGTTGGCACTTCTCTGTTCCAGATCCTGTTTGTCACCATCGCTTCGACCATGATGCACAGCATGACAACGCGGGCCGTGGACATTGTTCTCGCCTCGCTGCTGCTGATCGGCAGTGTGACCGGCGCCCAGCTGGGTGCCAAATTCGCCCAGCGCATGCGCCCTGAATATCTGCGCCTGTGTCTCGCGATCATGGTGCTGATGGTCGCGGTTCGGATGATGCTCGGTCTGGGTTTCCAGCCGGATGAAATTTACACGGTGCAGCTGCTATGACCAGTCCGCCACCAGCCCTCTGGAAAATTCTTGCCGGATTGTGCGTGTTGTTTTTCTCGGCCGGCAACACGCCGGTTCTGGTCACGGATTGTTCGCCAGATCGGGTGAGTATTCGCGGGGATTTCAACGGTGCGCAACTGTTATGTTTTGGCGCGATCACCTATCCGCCGGGCACGCGCAACCGGGACCAGGCGGACATTGTGGTTGTCCTCAAGGGCCCGACCGAATCCATCGTCGTTCGCGAAAAACAGCAGATCGCTGGAATCTGGATCAACGCGGCGAGCAGCGAGTTTCGGTCAGCGCCAGGCTATTATGCCGTCGCCTCTTCCCGACCGATTGAAGAAATTGTCGATGACAAGACGGCAGATATCTACGAACTGGGCCTGGATCACCTGCAATTGTCGCCGGCCGGAGCGATCGACAGCAAGGAGCTCAATCGGTTCACAAATGGCCTGGTCGACCTGAATTCGCGCGGTCGCCTTTACAAAACCCTCCCGGAAAGCGTCGGAATAGAGGATTCCGTGCTCTATCAGGCCCGGATAGACCTGCCCGCGAGCGTGCCGGTCGGGGAATATTCCGCCGAGACCTTCCTGATCATCGACGGACGGGTGGAAGCCGCAGAGATCAAGGAGATCACCATCGAGAAGATCGGCATGGGGCGTTTTATCACGAACCTGTCCCAGGAAAATGGCTTTATCTATGGCCTTCTGGCGGTTCTGATTTCGGTCGTTCTGGGCTGGGCCGCGGGCTATTTGTTCCGGAAAATATAGCGCTCGCATCAGGTTCAGGAAGCGACGGGACGAGTAAATATTCCTTAACTATAACGGCCTATTACCTCGATCTGAAATTCAACGGGGTGACGATCTATGTCAGATATGGGTTCACATAATTTTCCTGCCGCCAGACCATTGCCAGAGGTCGACGAGGAACAGGAACAGCCACCTGTGGCAAATCCATCTAACGGCGCATCGACTCCGCAGCGGTCTGAAGGCCATAAAATTGGTGAAGTTATTGAAATTGCAGGTTCTTCCTCGCGGATTGTTCTGGATGCGACGGTGCTTGCCGGTCTCGCCAATCATGACGATGCCACGGTCAAGATGGCCGGGCAGGTCGGGAGCCAGATCAAAATCCGTGTCGGTGCCACCTGGCTGCTGGCCAATATCCGGACTCAGCGCCTCTATGAGGGGCAATCCGGCCTGATCATTGCCGAAATCGATTTTCTCGGGGAAGGTGACGAAGAGCGCCTGACTGGACATATCTACAATTTCCGCCGCGGTGTGACCCGCTATCCGGTGCCGGGTTCGGTCGCATATGCTGTTACAACGGCCGATCTGAAGCAGGTATACGCCTCTGATGGTCGCGCCAATGTCGAAATCGGCATGGTCTACCCGACCGATGATATTCGCGGCGCGCTCTATGTCGATGCCATGCTGGGGAAGCATTTCGCGCTGCTGGGTTCGACCGGTACCGGTAAATCGACATCTGCCGCCCTGATCTTGCACAAAATCTGTGATCTGGCACCCGAGGGTCATATTCTCATGATTGACCCTCATGGCGAATATTCAGCGGCGTTCAAAGGTAATGGCAAATTGTTCGACGTGAACAATCTCGCGCTGCCCTATTGGCTGATGAATTTCCGCGAACATTGCGAAGTCTTTGTCCAGTCAACGGGCGATGCCAAACAGACCGATTGCGATATTCTCGCCAAATGTCTGCTGGCCGCAAAGGCCAAGAGCCAGGCAGCACAGGGCATTGCCAAGCTGACCGTCGACAGCCCGGTGCCCTATCTGCTGTCCGACCTGACGACCATCATCCAGAACGAGATGGGCAAACTCGACAAGTCGACCAACAGTGCGCCCTATATGCGGCTCAAGACCAAGATTGACGAAATCAAGGCCGACCCGCGCTATAGCTTCATGTTCTCGGGCATGCTTGTTGGCGATACGATGGCGGACTTCCTGTCCAAGATTTTCCGTCTGCCAGCCGAAGGCAAACCGATTTCGATCATCGACGTGTCGGCCATGCCGTCCGAAATAACCCCGACCGTGGTGGCTGTGCTCAGCCGGCTGGTGTTCGACTATGCCATCTGGGCGAAAAACGAACCGAAACGTCCGGTCCTGCTCGTCTGCGAGGAGGCCCACCGCTATATACCGAATGACGATGTGGGCGGGGAAAGCAGCGTCCGCGACATTCTCAGCCGGATCGCGAAGGAAGGCCGTAAATATGGTGTTTCCCTCGGTCTGATCACCCAGCGACCCTCTGATCTGGCGGAAGGCGTTCTGTCACAATGCGGTACGATCCTGTCCATGCGTCTCAACAACGATCGTGACCAGGCTTTTGTGAAGGCCGCCATGCCCGAAGGTGCGCGCGGTTTTCTCGACTCCATTCCCGCTTTGCGCAACCGCGAGATTATCTGCTGCGGCGAGGGTGTGGCGATTCCGATCCGTGTGTCGCTCGACACATTGATCGAGGAACGGCGTCCGGCATCCGAAGACCCGGTATTCTCCGAACTCTGGCGCGAACATGGCGGCGAGGACGAGATTATCCAGCGTGTCGTCAAGCGCTGGAGAAGCCAGGGACGCTGATCCTTTTCGGGCGCATCTTCGTGATGTGTTTGTCTTTTTCCGTCGACCGTTGATCGAATGCCGGTGGTCTGATCGGCCGTCGCGATTACATCTGTAGTCATTAAGCCGTGCACAGGGCGCGGCTGACACAGATGGAGCATCAAAATGCACAAATTTCACTTTATCGGAGCCGCAGCCGTTGCCGGTCTGGCGGCATCCCTGCTGCCGCTGGCTGCTGGACAGGCGCATGACGGCAAGCACAAGTTCGACAAGGAATGGAGCGAGAATCTCGCGAAGGAAATCCACGCGAAAGTGCATGCGGGATTGGCCAAGGGCGCGGTCGGCATGGAAAAAGGCGCCGACAAGATGGTCCGGGGAGCTGACAAGATGGAAGCCTATGCCGAGCGTCTGGAAAATGATCCCGAATTCCGTGAGCAGGAAGCCGCCAAACAGAACAAGTGGAATGACAGGGAGCTCTCCGCGCAGGATATGCTCGAAAAAGCTTCAGAGATGCGCCGCGGAGCCGAGGAAATGCGCAGAGGCGCCGAAGAAATGCGCCGCGCCGCTGAAGAGATGCGGCAAGGCAAGACTTGAACCGACAATAGCTTGTCCTGGTGTCTTCGCTTATCGGGACCCGGGGCATGGGCCTCGCAGCAAGACCCGAGGGCACGAGGATGAGGAGTTTTCCGCGATTTCGCGCTGCTATCCATCATCCTGAACTTGTTTCAGGATCCATTGCGCCCCGATCGCTCTGAGTGCGAAAACAGAAATGGACCCTGAAACTGGTTCAGGGTGACGTTGAGGGGGAAGGGCCGAATCCAGTCTTCCATCCCCACCGGGGCGGGGATCCATCTCCCGACATGGCGAGTTGCGTAGCTTGGGAGATGGGCTCCTGCCTGCGCAGGAGCACGGTCAGCCCAGCCGGTCCAGGGCCGCCTGCAGCCGTTCGGATTCGGCTTCCTTGTCGGCGAGGTCAGCCCGCGCCTTTTCGACCGCTTCCGGTTTGGCTTTCTCGACAAAATTGGGATTGGCCAGTCGTCCGTTGAGGCTTTTCGCCTCCTTCTGAGAGGCCTCCAGCGCCTTGGTCAGCCGCGCCTTTTCCGCATCGATGTCGATCGCACCAGCCAGCGGCAGGACGTAGGTGGCTTCATCAATCACAATTTGCGCCGAAGCCCCTTCGGGTGCGGGTTCAAACGAGATGTCCTCCAGCCGTCCAACGCGGTCCAGCGCCGGCATTTGCCGGGCGATACGGTCCTGCAGCGCGGCGTCACCGTCGCGGACATGCGCGGACATTTTCGTGCCCGGCGGGATGTTGAGCTCGACCTTTGCGGTCCGGGTCGCGGAGATGAGGCGGATCAGCCAGTCGACTTCCGCCTTGGCGTCGCTGTCGATTTCCACCTTCGGCGTCGGCCATTTGGCGACGATCAGGTCGTAACTCCGCCCGCCATGCTCTTCCGCCATCTTGTGCCACAGCTCTTCGGTGATGAAGGGCATGAAGGGATGCAGCATGACGATGATCTGGTCGAGCACCCATCCGGCCACCTGCCGCGTCTCGTCCGCCGCGGTTGCGTCATCGCCCTGCAATACGGGCTTGATCAGCTCCAGATACCAGTCGCAGAACCGGTCCCAGGTGAAATGATAGATGACATTTGCCGCCGCGTCGAAACGCAGGTCGGTCAGCGCCTTGTCGAGCGTTTCCAGCGTTTCGACCACTTCCGAAATGATCCAGCGGTTGACCGGCAGGATCGCTTCCGGCGCGCTGAGCGTCTGGCTCGCCCCGATGTCATTCACTTCGCAGAAGCGCGCGGCGTTCCAGAGCTTGGTAGCGAAATTGCGATAGCCCTCAACTCGTTTGTCATCCATCTTGATATCGCGGCCCTGGCTTTCCATCGCCGCCATGAAGAAGCGCAGCGCGTCGGCACCATATTCATCGATCAGGCCGAGTGGATCGACGACATTGCCCTTGGACTTGGACATTTTCTGTCCATCCGGCGCGCGGACCAGGCCGTGGAGATAGAGCCGTTTCCACGGCACGTCCTTCATGAACTGGATCCCCTGCATCGCCATGCGTGCGTCCCAGAAGAAGAGAATGTCAAAGCCGGAAATCAGCAGGTCATTGGGATAATGGCGTTTGAGATCTTTGGTTTCCTCGGGCCAGCCGAGCGTGCCGAACGGCCAGAGCGCGGAAGAGAACCAGGTGTCGAGGACGTCGGGGTCGCGGGTCAGTGACACGCCTTCTCCAGCCTGCGCTTGGGCAGCTGCTTCATCTTCGGCCACATAGATTTTGCCGTCATTGTCAAACCACGCCGGGATCCGGTGCCCCCACCAAAGCTGGCGCGACACACACCAGGGCTGGATATTTTCCATCCAGTTGAACCAGGTTTTTTCCCAGCTTTTCGGGACAATCTCGATATCGCCCTCGCGGACTGCCTTGATCGCGGGCTGAGCGAGGGTCTCGGCATCGACATACCACTGGTCGGTCAGCCACGGCTCGATCACCACACCGCCGCGATCGCCGAAAGGCGTTGCGATGGTGCGCGGTTCGGCGTCGAGTTCAACTTTCTCGCCATCCTTCTCGACCACATGCGGGATCAGCATGCCGAGGTCTTTGAGCTGTCGGATGACCAGCTCGCGGGCCCCGTCCACTCCGTCCCGTTTGAACCGGTGCAGGCCGATAAATTCTTCCGGCACCAGACCGTCAGCCGTCTGACAGACATTGGCCTCGCCATCGAGCATGTTGAGCATGTCCGCCGGGGCGATGCCGGCGCGCTTGCCGACCTCGAAGTCGTTGAAATCATGTCCGGGCGTAATCTTCACCGCGCCGCTGCCCAGTTCGGGATCGGCATGTTCGTCGGCGACGATCTTGAACCTGCGCCCGGTAATCGGCTGTGCAATCTCCTTGCCGATAACGCTTTTGTAGCGTTCGTCTGAAGGGTGCACGGCGACGGCCATATCGGCGAGCATGGTCTCCGGTCGGGTGGTGGCAATCGCAATATGGTCGCGGCCATCGTCCAGCGTGACGCCATCGGCCAGCGGATATTTGAAGTGCCAGAAAGATCCCTTCATATCGGTGGTCTCGACTTCCAGATCGGAAATTGCCGTTTTCAGCTTGGGATCCCAGTTGACCAGCCGCTTGTCCCGGTAAATCAGCCCGTCATTATAGAGATCGACAAACACTTTCAGAACGGCGGCATTCATGCCGTCGTCCATGGTGAAGCGTTCGTTGGCCCAGTCCATCGAGCAACCCAGCCGACGCAGCTGCCTGGTGATCGCGCCGCCGGACTCCTCTTTCCACTCCCAGACTTTCGCGACAAATTCCTCGCGGGAGAAATCGGTGCGCTTCTGCTGGCGCTCATTCATCTGGCGCTCGACCACCATCTGCGTTGCGATTCCGGCATGGTCCATGCCGACGACCCACAGCGCATCCTTGCCCTTCAGCCGCTCGTGACGGATGATGATGTCCTGCAGCGTGTTGTCCAGCGCATGCCCGATATGGAGGCTGCCGGTCACATTGGGCGGCGGATTGACAATCGTATACGGTTCCGCGCCACCACGTTCCGGGCGGAACTGGCCGGTTTTTTCCCAATGTTCATACCAGCGCGTTTCAATGCCGGCGGGATCGAAATTTTTGTCTAAGGTCATGGGGAGCCTTTGGCATTGGTTTTCGCGCGAGACAACAGGGAAAAAGCGCCCGCTGTCATTACCGCGAAAGCGGCAATCCAGCCCCTGAGGCGGGAAGGGGCGCTATACGAATATGGATCGCCGCTTTCGAGGGGATGACAGAAGAACGTCTGTTAGGTCTTCAAAATCGCGTCAATCTCTGCATTGGCCTTGGCGCGCAATTGCCGTTTGCACGCCTTGAACCCGGGCTGGGCGCTTATTTCCTTTGCCTTGTCGACCGACCTGTCGATGAGGTCATCCGCCATCACGGTCGCTTCCACCATTCCGGCGCCGATCGCCTCATTGGGGGCGAGCAACATGCTCGACAGAGCCAGTCGCCGCCGCCAGCTCGGTTCCAGCCAGTGATCCAGCACGGCTTGCGGGACCGGCGGGAAGGGCAGGCCCGCCTTCGCTTCCGGCAGGCCGATTTTATAATTGCCCGTGGCGGCATAGACCCAGTCCGCGCACAGCATCATGATGCCACCCGCGCCAATGGCATTGCCGTTGACCGCCGCGACCAGGGCGCAGGGCAAACGGTGGAGACCGGCGCAAAAGGCATTGATTCCGGCGACGGCGCGTTTCTGTCCCTCGTCATCGAGCGCGGCCGCTACCTTGGTGTCCATGCCACAGGTGAAATGCTCGCCGGCGCCGGTGAGCACAACGCCCTGCTTTGGCGGATCTTTGGCAAGCCCTTCCAGCAGCGCCGCGCCTTCTTCCAGCAGGTCCGGATTGAGCGTGTTGCGCGCGCCATTGGTCAACGTGACAATGATCGTGCCTTCACGATCTTCCGTCGTAAAATATGTCATTATTCTGTTTCCTCGTCACGCCAGCGGAGGCTGGGGTCTAAAGCGTTTGTGTACTGGCTATGTGTCTGCTCGCCAGAGATGCCAGCCTGCGCTGGTATGGCGGGCGCTACTCCCCGCCTGCAGCGGTCCATTTCGCCATCCAGTCAAAGACGTTGCGATGCCACTGCACACTGTTCTTGCCTTTCAGCACCCAATGGTTCTCTTCCGGGAAAATCAGCAGCCGAGAGGGGATGTTCCTTTCCTGTGCATAGGTGAACGGCATCAGCGACTGGGTATAGGGGATCCGGAAATCCTTCTCGCCATGGATGAAAAGGGTTGGCGTTTTCCAGTTCTGTATATGGTTGATCGGGTTCCACTTCTCCGCATTGGGCCGCGTCCACCAGGGACCGCCATGGTCCCACTGGTCAAACCACAGTTCCTCGGTACTGAAGGCGAAGCTGCGCAGGTCGAAAATCCCGGCATGATTGATGATACAGTCAAACTGATCCGGCCAGTTGCCGGCAATCCAGTTCATCATGTAGCCGCCATAGCTGGCACCCAGGGCACAGGATCGGCTGCCGTCAATCTGTCGGTCGAGCTCCAGCGCCGCGGCGTGACCCAGTTTCAGGTCGGTCAGCGGCTTGCCGCCCCAATCCTGGTTGATCGAGTCCATGAATTCCTGCCCATATCCGGCGCTGCCATGGAAATCGATGGTGACGACGGCATATCCCTGGGACGCCATCACTTTCGGATTCCAGCGGGAAGACCAGCTATTGCCGAAACTGCCCTGCGGTCCGCCATGGACAAGGAATGCCATCGGAAGCTTGTCTGTGCTGCCTGCGGGCTTGATGATCTGCCCCCAGACCTGCGCGCCATTGGCACCCTTGAAATCGAATCGGCGGATTTCGACTTCATCAATCCCGGCCAGTTCGCGCCCATTGACGTTGGTCAGCTGTTTTACCGTGCCATCCGCGGTGCGGTGGTAAAGATCCGAAGGCGCCTGCAGGCTGTTCAGCGTGTAGATGATCGAACCGTCTTCCAGAGGGATCACATTATTGGCATTGCCGGCACCGGTCAGCCGCGTGACCGCTCCGCTTTCAAAATCAACCTCAAAAACGGGGTGATCGAGCACGTCCTGTGCGGTGACATAAAGGCTCTTGCCATCCGCCGCCCAGGCTATCGATCCGACGGAGCGATCCCAGTCACCGGTCAGAGCCCGGTCTTCTGACCCGTCGGATTTGTCTCTCTTGCCCCGTACCTTGAGTACCAGCCGGTCTGACTCATATCCCGGCCGCTCCATGGCGGCCCAGGCCAGCCACAGGCCATCTGGAGAGAATACCGGCAAGGTATCGGTCGCCTCGTTGGCTTCGGTGAAGTTTTTGGTTTGCTGGCCGTTGGCCATTGTCCCGTAAATGTCGAGATTGGTCGACTTGGGTTCATTGCGATCTGCAATGCGCATCGCGAAGAACACGCCTTCATCTTCCGGTGTCCAGGCAATTTCTCCACCGCCACCGAAAGGCTTGGACGGGCTGTCCCCGACCAGATCACCGTCCATTGCGGTACCATCGCCCGAGATTTTTCCATCCGTCAGATCGAAGGCAAAAATCCGGCTGTAATTGCCAGGCGTTTCCCAGCTGGACCAGTGGCGGACGAACAATTCGTCATATTCCCGCCCGGTGCCTGGACCCGGTTCGGCGCGATTACCGTCTTCTGCACAGCCGAATGTTTTGCAATCTCTTGCAATATCGCCCCAGATGGCGATTTTCCTGCCCGACCGCGAGATGTGGAAGCCGACAATATCGGCGATCAGGTCACTGGCTTGCTCCGGGTTGCCAATTGTGCCGTCAAGGCTGACCGGCACGCGCCAAAGCTGTTCCTTGCCGCTGGCGTCGCTCAGATAATAGAGGGAACGGCCATCCGGCGAGAAGGCCGGACTATGCTCGCTGGCATTGGCGCTGTCGGCAATGCGTTGCGGCGAAGCTTTGGCATCATTGAGGTCGAGCAGATACAGCCCGGTATTCCGCGCATAACTTTCCGGATCGGTCTCGGTAACCTGCCAGGCGATCCATTTTTCGTCGGGAGACACGTCGGGGGAGCTCAGCCGGTTCAAAGTTGCGAGATCTTCCGCGGTCATCGGTCGTGCCAAGGCAGCGGGAACGGAAAGCAGCGAGCCTGTCAGAAACAGCGCTGCCAGCAATGCGGGGATTTTTCTTTTCATGCCTCAGGTTTAGCATGGCCTACCTGCAGATCAATCCGCGAGATCGGTCAATCGACCGAACCCGGCAAACAGACGGCACTATTTCTGGCTGATCCGCCGGATTTCTTCGGCCACCATTTCTTCCACCAGTTGTGGGAGATTGTCGTTGAGCCATTGTTCCAGCATCGGACGCATCATGTCTCGGGTCAGGTCTTCCAGTGATGTGCCATTGACCGGCTCGACTGGCGCGGGGCTGCTGGCATTGTCCATCGCAACAAGGGCAGAAAGTGACTGGCGCATGGAATCGAGCTTCTGATCGTCGATCAGGCGTGCCTTTTTCCGGCGGTCCCCAAAAACACCTCGGGCTGAAGAGGGTGCCGCAGGTTCGGGTGTGTCAGTGACTTCATTGGTCAGTTCGAGGATTTCTTCTTCTTCGTCCGTGTCCGTGGTGTCTTCCGCTGGAGTCTCGGCTTCGGCCGCCGGTTGCTCCGCAGTGCGCTTGCGAACCGGTGATGCACTTTCCTGCGCAGGTGCGCGATCCATTTCGATTGCCTTGTCTTCCGCGATGATGCGTTTGATCGAGGAGAGAATTTCCTCCATCGACGATTCCTTGTTTTGCTCTGTCATCTCGCAGAAACTCCCCGATACACTGTCAAACACCCCGGTGCAGCGAGGTCTTTAAACCATTAACCATGTTTTGGGCAACCGGGACAATGCTGTTTTGCTCCCTATTCGGGTTCAACACGCTCCGGCAGGGGTTCGATGTCCGCAGTCTGAGCGGGCGTATCGGTCGTTCTCGTTGCTTTAGGCTTGGGATTCGGATCGCTATGGAAGTCGTAGAAGATATTCTTCACGCGCTTGTAATTGACTTCCGGGTCATAAAGCGGGCCGCCTTCCAGGCCCAGATCCCGGGCTTCCGCCCGGCCCATGGCCGCCAGCAGTGCAAATCCCGCGACATAGCTGTTGCGGCGGGCGGTCACCAGATCGACCTGGGCATTCAGCAATTCCTGTTCGGCGTTCAGGATGTCCAGGATGGTCCGGTTGCCAACGCTGTTTTCGGCACGAACACCTTCGAGCGACAGGGCGCTGGCTGCGACCGCCCGCTCGGAAGACTGTATCACCCGTTCTGACGCGCGCCAGCTGGAATAAGCGGCTCTTGTCTGGGCGATAATATTGCGTTCAACCGCGATTTCCTGCTCATAGCTTTGTCCCGACCGGGCCTGGGCCTGCCGGATCTGGGCTGCAGGTCGTCCGCCCTGGTATATGGGAATTGTCGCCCGCACTCCGACTTCTGCAGTCGACTGTTCCTGAACGAAACTGGTATTGGCAATATTGCCGCCGAGCGTGTCGAAGAAATTGACGTAGCTGCCTTGTGCGAATGTTGTGATTCGGGGCTTGGTCGCCGCGCGGGCGGTTTTGATATCATATTCGGCTGCGGCACTGCGTTCCTTAGCGGCCAGCAAGTCCGGATTATATTGCAGCGCAAATTCTACCGCCTGGTCGGGATTATCCGGGAGATTGGGCAAAGGCGGTGGCGGCTCGAGCTCGCCGGGAACCTTGCCGATAAGGGCGATGTAATTTTCCTTGCTCGTGATCAGATTGGCACGGGCCGTTTCCAGCTGACCTTTGGCGACTTCGAGACGCGATTCGGACTGAGCCACATCGGTGCGTGTCAGATCACCAATCTCGAAGCGATCACTTGTCGCTTCCAGATTCACGGCAAGCACGCCGACATTCGCCCGATTCAACCGGACAATCGCCTCATCGCGGATCACGTCCATATAGGAGGCGACGACATTGCTGAACAGGCTGGCTTCGGTTCCTCTGAGGTCATATTGACCAGCTGAAACTCTGGTTTTCGCCGCTCTGACGGCATTTTTGACAGCTCCGCCGGAATATATCGGTACTTCAAATGTACCACCCGCAGATCCCTGTCGCAAAGGAGCCGTGAAACTGTTGGCGCTGCGCACGAAATTTTCCTGAAAAGTAAATTGTGAACTGGCATTGGGCAGGCCATCCGCCTTCGCGATCGGAACGCTTTCATCCAGCGCTCTTTGTCCCGCCTGCGCACCAGTTAATGTGGGGTTGGTCTGATAGGCTGCGACAAAGGCTTCCCGCAACGTGTCGGCCGAGGCCGGTACCGAAATAGAAGCCAGTATTGCGCTGCCTGCTAGCAGCAAGGTTCTGTTCAAGAGGAGCCTTTCTTTCCCGCGCTGTTCTGCCATGACTTAAAAATCAAAGCCTTTGACAGTTTCAAATCCCGGCAAGGGAGAGCCCCCGCAGTCGGCGAAATATTGATAACCCACAATGCCTCCGGCTTTCCGGCCGAGAGCCAGTCGAGCTACGCCGCGATCTGCAATGGCTGCGACAAGACGCCCATCGGGCGCCAGTTGTTCCGACAGCTCGTCGGGAACCTGTTCGACAACACCATCAATAACGATTACTGAATAGGGGGCGCCGTCGGAACAGCCCTTGCTGTGGTCACCCTTGAGCATTGTGACATTGGCGAGTCCTTCCAGATTGCCTTCGGCTTTCGCAGCAAGCCGGGCAGACTGCTCGACTGCTGTAACCTCGGCAACAATCTGTGAGAGAACCGCCGCTGTATAGCCCGTGGCCGCGCCGATCAGGAGAACCCGGTCATCGGGCCGCAATTCGGCAGCTGTCAGCAACCGGCCTGTCGACAGCGGGGCATTCAGCGATCTGCCGTTCCCGACGCTGACACCGCGATCCGCATAGGCGACATTGCGTGACGACGCGGGGACATAGTCTTCGCGCGGCACATCGCTCATCGCGGCAATGACAAGCGGGTCGCTGACATCTGTCGTCCGCAATTGACTGACGACCATTGCCTTGCGCATTTCCCGGAAATTTTCCTGACCCACGATGAAACCCTTGTGATTGAACCTGTACCCTATGCCATCTCTGTATTATTTAGGCAATACACTATGGTGACATGACGACTGCTTCTAGCGCCAGTTCGCGGCATCGCCAAGACAGATTGCGGCGAATTTCAACAGATTGCTCCATTTCGGAAGGGTTGCGGCGGGGCCGAGCCGGATAATCCGCATATAGCCCGCACGGATACAGGGTTGACATTGGGCGGAAAGAGAAGCAATTGCGCCCCCTCTCCGGCCCGATGGCGGAGTGGTGACGCAGCGGATTGCAAATCCGTGTACGCCGGTTCGATTCCGGCTCGGGCCTCCAGGAGACTTTCTTTTCCCATGTCGATGACAGGTCCCGGCTTCTTTTCCTGCCGGCGCATTCTTTCAGATCAATCCGATATCCTTGGCGGCTTGCACGATTTTCCGGTTGTGCGAGACATCAAGTTTTCGTCGCATTTCGGCGATATGAAAGGAAACAGTTGGCATGGCTATGCCCAGTTTTGCCGCGATTTCCTTGTTGGTTTCCCCATTCGCCATATAGTGCAGGATAGCGGCCTGGCGCGGTGAGAGGTGCACCGATGGTTCGCCGAGTCGTTGCAGCTGGCTTGCGATTGAGGGTGAGAGATAGGGTTTTTCCGCGTCAATCCCGTCCAGGGCCGCAAGTATCTCTTCTCCCGGATCAGACTTTTGAACAACGCCGCTCACGCCCATTTCCAGAGCGAACCGAAACTGTTTGGCATCATTTTGGCCAGTCAGGATGATGACGCACACCGTTCCCATCGCCATGATCTCGGCCAGCAGGCTGAGGCCGTTCATGTCTGCCAGAATGATATCCAGCAAGATCACATCCACCGGGTGGTCCTTGAGCCACGGCAGCACATCCTTGCCCTTGTCCAGTGCATGGACCAGTTGATACCGGTCTTGACCGGACAGAAGCAGCGCACATCCGGCCCGGGTCAGGTCGTGATCATCGACATGGAGGATCTTCAGCGTCATTTCCAATGTGCCCTGTTCCGCAGATTTTTGACGGCCGGATGGTCCAGCATGTCGGTCCAGAGCGGTTTGATCAGGACGAGATTGGCAAAGGATCCCACCCAGCTGCGCAAACTGGCCGAACTGTCGTGGGTCACCGGAACAACCTGTTTGTGGTCCTGCTCGTTTCCTTTGCAGGGCCAGCAATCCTTCCGCGCTTCGAATTCCTCTCGGCTCATCTTGTCCGCATCAACCAATCTGATATCCCGGGCATGCTTGTTCATCTCGTTCGAATTTATCTGTTCGGCCTGGGCAGCTCGAGAAAGAGGCAGGGTGATGGCAATCACCGTTCCGATATTCTTCTGGCTTTCAATATCCAGTTCACCGTAGAGACGGGCTATGATGGACCGGGCAGAGATCAGACCGAAACCGGTGCCTTCGCTGTCCTCGATCTTCACCCGGCCTTCCGAGGATCCGGTCAGCCGGTCCAGCAATCCCGGGTCCATGCCCGCTCCGGTGTCCCGGACCTCGATAATGGCTTTGCCGCCATCTGTCTTGGCCGAGAGCGTCACGCTCCCCTTGTACGTGAACTTCAGACTGTTGCTCAACAGGTTGGACAAAACCCGGGCCAAGAGCGCACGATCACTGACAATCCACCGGTCCGACTGGATATCGACCTTGAGCGCTATCTGTTTTTTGAGGAAAAGTGGCCGGTAGATCATCTCGATCGGCTGGATCAATTCCGCAAAGCGGAAGCGGCCCAGGGCGATGAGGCTGGCATTTTCAAAACCGGAAATAGCGCCGGATGTGGTCGTGGAAACAATATCCTGCAGATAGGAAGCTGACGATTTCAGCATGTCTCCCAGATTGCCGGGAAGCTTGTCGGATTTCATCCGTTCGGTCACGCTTACGATACTGTTGAGTGCCATCAGGACCTGCTGGCTATCATGACCGGACGCATGGATCAGATTGTCCTGGTCGCTGATCGTTGCGATGGCTGAGGCCTTCTCCCGTTCCAGCCGGAACGAATCTTGCTGGATCTCGATCTGTTTTTGCAGGCTCCGGTTGAGTCCCCGCTCGTAAATGAGCTTGTCCAGATGTACCCGCCGAATATGCAATGCGAGCGCCAGTGAGGCAAACAGCGCCGTAAGAAGTGCGGCGATCCCGGTATAGTGCCAGTTGTTCGGTAGCCCGGACCCAGGACCGAGTGTCGCGAAGATGGTATAGAAATTATACAGCGCCCATCCGCCCCAGGCGACGAGCAGCGGCCAGTAGTGGCGGCTCAGACGGAACACGGCCAGAAACGCCATGATCGGCAGGACAATCTGCGCTGTCGCCACAGCCAAAAGCGTGATTGCTCCCAGCAGGCCATCGTCTTGCACTTCTCCGATGAGGGCCATGTAAACCCGGCGGAGAAAGACAAGTATCCACAGCATCATCATGCCGATGAGGAAGCGGTTGAAGCGTGGAAAGTTGACCGGGGTTTTCAGGAATACGCGGGCAAACTGGGCGGCGAAGAGAGCATAGGCGCAGGGCAGCATGATGCCGACGGCGTAGACCCAGTTGCCCATGTCGTAGAGAAAATAGAAAAACGAGTAACCCGGAACGTGCAGGATATAGGCGGCCAGAATGAGTTCCGCCATGCCCAGCCAGAGAAATTCGGATCTGCCGGTAGCGGTATAGAAAATGACACCGATGATCACCACTGTCAGCGTGCCGAGAAACCCCCCGGCCGCGACGGCGACATTCCAGTAGCGCTCTTCGGTAAATGTTGCCTCCGTCTGAATGCTCAGTGGAAACACGGTGGAGTAGACGCCGTGGAAACTGAGTGCGAATTCCCGCTGCTCGCCGGGTTCCAGTTCAAAGATATGGGTGAATCCGTGATAGGATTGCAGGATTTCGCGGACTTGCGCGATATTGTTTCCGTCAATCAGCAATCGCGCTTCGCCATTCACCCGTTCGACGAGCTGAAAATCCTTGAGTGCGCCGCGCTTGGTTGTGAGATGCCAGGTGCCGGTCTTGCTGCCGTCGTTCCGGACTTTCAGGAGCACCAGGATTTTCTGCCCGCCCGGCCCGAACTGTATGATGGACCCGTCCAGCGCTGACGGGTTCGGGGCCAAGTTTTCCCAGCGGTCTGAAACGATATCGCCTTCCGGATTGCGTACAAATCTGATGTAAGAGGCCAGGGGCGGGGCATCGGATCCGGCCTCCAGTGGCACCACCGGAAGCGTCAAAACACCGGACGAGCTGGACACTTGATCGAGCGTTCCTGCCTCCATCCTTTCCGGCACGGCCTGACCGGCTGCGGGGACGTGAAAAAGCAGAGTGGAAAGCATGAGCAGACCCATGCAGAAATACCGCATTGCTTTCATAATCGACCCTCAGACAAGAACAATTGTCTGTCCTCCATGCAGAGGAGACCCTAAACTAATTTGGGCTTCCCGAAAATCCCAATTTCCGTCAGTCAGGAGGGGTGGAAGGGAGGACTTGCCTCCCCGGAGGGTATTGATGGCAGTTTCCAGATTCTCGGATGACCATCCCGGCAAGGCCGGGAACAGACAAAAAAGTCTTGGGATTCCTTTTCCGTTCAAATCTTTGCCGGAGGTTTCGGGCAAGATCAGCTTTTCTGGCGAGAGTCCGTTTATATCAAGCACCCCGGACCGGATTGCGACCGGTATCGGTGCAGGGCACAGTCTGTCCACCAAGGGAGAAGACCCATGCTGATGCAGGCAAACGAGCATTTCCTGCCGATTTACCGGTTTGAGGATTTTGAACTCGACCTGCAACTTCAGGAGCTCCGTCAGGACGGCCATCCCGTGCACATTGAACCTCAGGTTTTTGCTCTGCTGGCACTGCTCGTCTCCAACAGCCGGCGCATGATACCCAGGCAGGAATTGCTGGACCATGTCTGGAACGGGAGAACCGTTTCAGATTCGGCGATCAACAGCCGGATCCGTTCCGCGCGGACGATCCTGGGGGATGACGGGAAGACCCAGCGACTCATCCGGACCGTTCACAATCGCGGTTTTCGTTTTGCAGGAAAATTGCTCAATGATCCGGAGGAAAATGCTGCTCCGGCCATCGCTCAACCGGACGGCCGGACGAAAAACGGAATTGCGCCGCAATCGGTCGTCTCCATAAGACCATCGCCGGCAGCTGATGCGAGAGATACAGGCATCACCATAGCGGTGCGGACATTTGAGTCCCGGTCGGACAAGCCGGACCGGAACCATTTTGCGGATGGTGTGTGGGAAAACGTTATTGTGGCATTGGCCAAGCAACCGCGTTTGCGCACGGTTGCCCTGCGCGCTGAACCGGAAAGCGGTAACAGCGGTTCACCGGCTGCGGCGGGTGGGGGCACGCCGGTATTTCAATATCTACTGGAAGGCTGCATCCAGTATTCCGGCGATCGCATGCGCCTGACGACAAGGCTTATCGAAGGTGCAACCGGACGGCATGTGTGGGCCGAGCGTTATGATCGCCGGCAAAGCGAGGTTTTTGCGTTGCACGACGAACTGACACGCAAAATCGTGTCCGCTCTCCAGACGCAGATCGCTTCCGGTGTCCAGGCCGATACATGGTCCTGCGGAACGGATAATTTCTCCGCCTGGGAAGCTCTGATGGCCGCCCGGGAACTATGCTTGACACACCGCAAAAAACCGGTGCTTGAGGGCCGATCTCTGGCGCGGAAGGCGCTGATGCTCGATCCCGGTTATGCTGCGGCTTGGCACTGGACCGCCTATTCATTCTGGGCGGAAGCCAAGGAAGGCTGGGGTCGCCCGAAAAACGCGATGCTCCAGCGCGCCCTTGAAGCCATAGATCAGGGGCTCGATCTGCAACCGGAAGACGCCAATATTCATGCCCTGCTGGCATTGGTAAAAGTCAGCGCAGGCAAGTTTGACGCGGCCCTGTCCCAGGCCCGGCGTGCGATGGCCATGGGGCCGGGAAATGCCCATGTATTTTCCAATGCCGGACTGGCCTTGCTTTATGGGGATTGTCCCCAGGAAGCCGTTGTTGCCCTTCGAAAAGCCCAGGAATATGCCCCGCTGCATTGCGCAGGTACATCTGCCGTTCTGACGATGGCCCTCTGGTTATGTGGCGAGCCGGACGCAGCTCTGGCGGAAGCCCGATATGGCTTGCGCATAGATCCGGAATATTGCGCGATTCACCCGACCATGGTGGCCATATTGGTTGATCAGGGGTGTCTCGGCGAGGCGCGATCGGTCGTGCGGGAATTGCTGCGCATATGCCCCCGCTTCTCAAAGTCTGCATATGCCTGCAATCACCTGTTCCGGGACCCCGCTATTATCGAGCGAATTTTTGACCGATTGCGGCAATCGGGATTCTCAGAGGTCTCCGACACGCAAGAGAAATGGGCGATATAACGGACTTCTGGACGGCCTGTGCAGCTCATCTGCAAGTAATGTCCGGGAATATGTGCACAATTGCCGGTGAAACATCCATCTTGTCAAATGACTGCGCGCATGGGGTTTCTGAAGGCCTTGTAACGTTTCATGTGCGCGGGAAGTTGTTTGGGATCAGCAATCGGGGGCAATCGGCATGGTAATCAACATTCTGGCATTTTCATTTTTGTACATGGGGGGCAGTTTCATTCTAACGGCGCTTTATGTGCGGTTTCGGAATGGACAGCCGCTGGCTTTATACTACCGGAAAAATTTTGCCCTTTTCCCGTCATTTCCGGTGATCATGTTCTTCCGTCTCGGCCTTTGGCCATTCCGGTTGATGGCCTCGAGCGCGCGGGACCTGTTTGAGTTTCTGTCGGGGAAACCGACATATCATCGTCGCAAGACAAATTATTATGGTCGCCGCCGGAAGTTGCGACGCTGGAAGGTTGACATGAACGATAACTTGAAAATGGGGAGGAACATTCCTTCCAAGTCGCAACCGCGACCAAGACTGGTTAGTGACAATGGCGCGCCGCCTTCTGAGGTTCCCAAAGTTGTATCCAAATACTGACTGCCGTCCTTCCATGTTCCTCGAAGCCAAGAGTTGCGGCAATCGCAAAGTGGTGCAGAGCTTTCGTCACGGCGGCATCCGAAATTTGATATATGCCCAGAACGGAGACGCATGGAGCCAGCGACACGGATTTGACGACCAGGCTCTCAAGGGAACCCTGGAACATTCAGACAATGATCTACAGATTTGAAGACTTTGAACTGAACACGAATTTGCAGGAACTGTTCCGCGGTGGCAGTGCTGTCCCGATGCAGCCTCAGGTTTATGCGTTGCTGGAATTGTTGGTTTCCCACCATGATCGGGTCGTTTCGAAAGACGAAATCAATGCGAAGGTCTGGGACGGACGCATTGTTTCGGAAGCTGTAGTGAATAGCCGCATCCGGTCGGTCCGGCTGGCGGTTGACGACAACGGCAAGGAACAGAGACTGATCAAAACCGTCCACAATCGAGGATTTCGATTTGGCGGTCATCCCGTCAGCATTGCACAGCCAATTCCGGATCCCGGCGATCCGCTTGCGGCAAATGGCGGCCAGATCCAGACTGACAAGACAGAGTCCGGGCAACCCCTGATGTCGGCGGCCGCGAAGCCCGTTTCACCCACCGATGCGGGTCGCAGTTCGATCGCCATTTTGCCATTCAAAAACATGTCCGATGATCCGGATCACAGTTTCTTCGCCGACGGGATATGCGAGGATATCATAACCGCGCTCACAAAGGTCCCCCGGCTTTTTGTAATTGGGCGAGTATCACGCCAGGGCGGGAACATTACATCCCCATCAGCGGATCAGGTGGGCCACGACTTGTCCTTTATCAAAACCCTGGGAAAACAGCTTGATGTCCAGCATATTCTGGATGGGAGCGTGCGCTGCTCCAATGCGCGTTTCCGGGTGTCAGTACAGCTGATCGATGCGCTGACTGGCGATCATGTCTGGGCTGAAAAATATGACCGGAAAATGCGAGATATTTTCGAGTTGCAGGACGAAATGACGCGGGAAATCATTACGGCTCTGCAGGTCCGGTTGGCGGATGGCGAAGATGCCAGATTATGGTCGGAAGGGACGAATGACTACGAAGCCTGGGAAGCGGTGCTGAAGGCCCGCGAACTTTGTCTTACCCATCGTCAGGCCAATGTGCTGGAAGGGCGCCGATATGCACGGCGGGCTGTCGAACTGGATAGCCAATATGCCAGTGCCTGGAGCTGGATCGGCTATTCATGGTGGTCTGAAGTCCTGGGTGGGTGGTCCGAAAATCCTGAACTTGCGCTGGATTCAGCGCGGCAAGCGGCTGAACGCGGACTGGGGATAGATCCATCCAATGCCGGAATACTCGGCTTGCTGTCACTGATCGCCGTGTCTCTGCGACAATATGACGAAGCCAACAGGATTGCCAATCAGGCCGTGGAAAATGGCCCGAACAACAATTATGCGCTCGGTTGTGCCGGCGCGGTCAAAATGTATTGTGGCGACTTGCATGCGGCCGAGAAACTACTCCGGCAGGCCATGCTAATGGCGCCGCTTTACAAGGCTGGCAATCCGGAAATTCTGGCCGCAATTCTTTTGTTTCAAAGGCGGTATGAAGAAGCCACGGAAGCGGCTCGCGAATGTCTGGCTCTTGATCCGGACTATTTCTTTGCCCATTGTACGCTGGCGATCATCCACTCCGAACGGGGCGATCGAGACAAGGCCCGGGAAGCCGGGCGAAACATATTGCGTATAAATCCGGAATATAGCGTCGAGACTTTTGCCACCCGCCAGCCGTTCAAGCAACCAGCCGTCCTGAACCGATGTCTGACGGGGCTGCGTCAATCCGGGATACCGGAGAGCTCCCGATAACTGGCTGATGGCGCTGCGGCTTTTCCAAATTGGCGGTGGCGTGACTGGCAGAGGTTCAGTCTGACGCCAGAGCACCGTTGAGCAAGTGCGACAATGTCGAGACGTTTTCCTGACCGGTGATGCGGACAATGGATTCATTCGACATCTGGCTGTGTTGCGCATGGAATGTGGTGACCATTGCCAGAGCGCAAGACATATCGACGATCGAGCAAGTGAGCGCTGTGAACAAGGCGAACGGATTGAACACGCGGAGTGGCGCGCACAAAGGCAGCGACTTGGAAGGAGGGCGAGGGTCGGAAAAAGGGAGAGGCTAGGCAAAAGGGCAGCAGGTTTCTGCCAAAAAAAGGAGAGAGCGAGCCATGTTACTCATGGCCGCTCTCTCCGAAATCAGCGATCGCCGGACCAGTGACGTCGATCTGATTTGCTGAGCCAGTGCCTGGTCGACAATGTGGGTTATCGAATTTCGACCCGTAACTGACCCTGTCCGCATCAGGTGATGATGCAATCTGTTAAATCGCAATCTCCGGACAGATTGGCACTATAAGCGATGCCATTGATCGATGCTTGCACCTGATCTGCATTTTGGGGAAATTTTGGCGGTATTTCAGCATTTTCCGGAGAGTCAGATTAGAGTAAAAATGCAGGCAATCTGCAAGATTCCAACCATGATTGCGCCCAAACAGGTGATGAAAAATGATGTTTCGGGGGTGATCGCGACAATGGTGCGAAAATATACATATTTTTCACATTTCACCTCTTCCCAATCACGTCCGCACTTTCTCGGGTCGGCATGACCCGTTCCCTGGAGCCGGAGCCGTCGCCTTCAGAGAATGCGCCGGCTATCAAAGCGCGCGTCGGGAACGTGGCCAATGGACCAAATGGCGGTGATCTTTCCGGTCCGGAAAGCACGACAAGCCCATTGTCCTATTTGCCGCCGGTTCTGGGTTCCCGAAATCCGAATACGGTTTTTTACTGGATTGACGTTGTCTTGCAAAAAATCCGGGATCACCGTGTGCCGTTCCCCCGATCAAGCTATTGTCTGACAATGCCGATGGTGGCCGGGTTCCTGGCTGCAGAGGCGGTGACAGGAAGAGGGAGTGGCCAGAATAGCGGCCAGACCGGACCGGGTCTGGAAGAGTTTGCGGCGGGCCTCGGTGTGGACCTGGCTGGGGATCTCGCCCTGGCGCCGGCAGATGCCGATCCGCAACTGGCTTACGCCAAGGCCTTTTCGACCGTGACCGAGCATTTGCTGGACGCTTCCTGTCAAATTCCATTTGACCGGTTCATTCAGAAAATGTCTTCTCGCGATGGCGCAGCGGAAGGGATTGCCTGGGGAGAGTCTGTCGGCCATGCGCTATTGCGCTTGCGTTCGGGGGACAACGGCGAACCGGTACTGTCCGGATATAATCTCGGGCGCTATTCCCGGCAGCCCCATCCGCTCAGATGGGAAGCTGTGCCGTGCCGCAGATCTGCGGGCTCCGGGATCGCACCGCGGACCAGTGTCGGAGGCGTATTCCCCGGATTTGGCAAAATCCGGCTCTGGACATCGACCCGCAAAACGCCGCTTCGTCCCGATCTTTTCCACAATCCGGCCAGTCCGGAATTTGCCGAGGACTTCGATTTGTTGCGGAGCGTTGGTGGCGCGCACAGCCCGGTGAGAACCCCCGACCAGACACAATCTGCTCTCTTCTGGTCAGGTATTCCGGGCGGCGTCACGATATCCGGCCATCTTCTTCTGGTTGCCATTCAGGTGTTGCGTGACAGGGATTTCGATTTTGTCGATCTTGCCCGCGCTTTTGCCCTGATCGGCATGATTCAGTGCGATGTCGCCATTCAGACCTGGGATGCCAAATATCATTTTGACATCATGCGGCCTGAAACCGCCATTCGCTGCAAGGGACGGGCAACAGGCAACACGGACCTCCGGGTGGTCGCGGACAAGGACTGGTGCAGCGTGATTCCCGCGCCCGAATATCCGTCTTACCCGTCCGGCCATTCGGCGATCGCTGCTGCCGTCGTCGAGGTTCTCCGCCACTTGCTGCAATCCGACCGGATCCGTTTGACGCAAACGGCGCCGGATGCGGACCTTTGGCCAGGCGGTGTCCCGCCGCAGCAGCAATGGGGCAGCTTGAGAAACATGATGGAAGATTGTGGGAAGAGCCGGATATTCGGAGGAGTGAACTGGCTATTGGATCATGAACGAGCCACGCATTCCGCCTGCATCACGGCGCGCAACGCTTTGAGCAGATATTTGCCATTTTAACTTTAAGCTGTTGATAAAAAAGAAATATAGCGAAGAAATAGAGATGATCTGCAAGCTTTTCTTTGATTTTGGACGCATTGATCATTGCGTAGTCAGGGAGCGTTTTTTCCTTGATCAGGCAGATGGGGCCGATGCCAGCGAACGGGGTCGCCTTCAGGCGAGCATCCCGTAGGGGTATGCCGGCATCACCCATCTGCGCAATTGAAACACTGGCATTGTGATGGTGATAACAGGCGCAAGAAATGGAGGTTCAGAAAAGGAATGTGCGGGGAGTGGGTCTGCTGAGAATGACGGCGCCGAAAAGGCCGGTGCAGGTAGGCCCGGTTCCAGTAAAGCCGAAGCAGGCAGGGCCGGTGCCAGTGAAACCGGTCAAGCAATTGAACGTGCAGCGAACAGGCATACAGCGAAAAGCGCAGCGAACAGGCATACAGCGAAAAGGAAAGCCAAACCATTGCGGGCCAAATCGTCTTCACTGCCAAGCGGGAAGCGTTTCCCGGGGACATCGGGAACAAACCGCAATCGGGTCAGAGATTTGCGCGTCATGCGCATCAGAAAATGGGAGCACAGGGTCGCTATCATGGTTGCCTCCATGTGCCGAATCGCTCCCATAGGCAGAGAGACCAGGTACCCTCAACACACCTGGTTTCTCTGCCGATTTTTTTCCGCTTCTTGCAATTCAGCGCCAGCCCGGCCTGTTGCGGCGCAATTGTGGCGAGGAGGCTGGGACATATCGGGCTGTGATATTGCGACGATGCTTTGCTCGTGGTTTGACCATCCGGCACGGCCGAAGACCGAATATGCGCGTCTCATGGCAGCTGACAACAGATGATAACCGCGGATGCTTTGCTATTGTCTGAAGCTGCGCCGCACAAAAACTTGTTTCGCTTCAAGTTTTGCCTGTTTGCCAGTTCCTCCGTTTCTTTGATAAGCGATTCCCGTGCGCTTCCGGATGCCCCGGACAAGCGCACAGGAAAGAGGACATCGCTTATGAATTATCCCGCAGCTTACACGCCCCCGAAAGTGTGGAAATGGAACACCGAAAATGGCGGGCGGTTCGCCAATATCAACCGGCCAATTGCCGGGCCAACAAAGGATGTCGAATTGCCCGTCGGCAAGCATCCGCTGCAGCTCTATTCCATGGCAACGCCCAATGGCGTGAAAGTCACGGTCATGCTGGAAGAGCTGCTCGCCCTGGGCCATAGCGGTGCGGAATATGATGCCTATCTGATCAATATCGGTGACGGCGACCAGTTCGGCAGCGGCTTTGTCGATATCAACCCCAATTCCAAAATCCCGGCCCTGATGGATCACAGCACCAATCCGCCGACACGGCTTTTTGAATCCGGTTCGATCCTGCTTTATCTCGCGGAGAAATTCGGGGCGTTGCTGCCGACGGACCATGCCAAGCGCACCGAAGCGCTGAACTGGCTGTTCTGGCAAATGGGCAGCGCGCCCTATCTTGGCGGGGGTTTCGGGCATTTCTATGCCTATGCGCCGCTCAAGATTGAATATTGTATCGACCGGTTTGCGATGGAAGTGAAGCGCCAGCTGGATGTCCTTGATCGGCATCTGGCCGACAATGAATATATGGCTGGTGACGAATATTCGATCGCCGATATCGCCATCTGGCCGTGGTATGGCGCGCTGGTCTCGAACATTGTCTATGAAGCCTCCGAGTTTCTGGACACCGCCTCTTACAAGAATGTCAACCGCTGGACCGAACTGATCAGCCAGCGCGAGGCGGTAAAGCGTGGCAAGATGGTCAACCGTGCCTGGGGCGATCCCGAAGGACAGCTCCATGAGCGCCATGATGCCAGTGATTTTGAGAACCGCACCCAGGACAAGATTGGAGAAGCTGCCGAGTGAATGGAATAGACCCCGCGACTTTGGGCGAAGCGATCGCGCTGCAGCCCACCTGGCTGAAAATCTGGATGTACAGCATGGGGGCGGTCAACCTGGCCGCGATCCTGTTCCTGTTCAAACGCCGGGAAACGTCGTGGGGCATTCGGCTGGAGGCCTGGGCCATATTGGCCGCCTTTTTCGCTGCCGGCGTGATGATGAATATGCTCTATGCCGAATATGGCTATGTCCGGTTGCTCGGTCTGGCGCATCTGGTTTTCTGGACACCGGCCTGGCTGTGGATATGGAGCCGGCGAGCGGAACATGCGCCTGTGGACACGCTGTTTGGCAAATATGTCCTGCTCTACCTGACGATTAATGGCATATCGCTGGTGATTGATGCGGTGGATGTGGTGCGCTATTTCACCGGAACTGCCTGACGCCAATCAGACCCCAGGCTCTCCGAACGGCACGATCTTGTTCTCCATGTCATGTCCGATATCGGCGCGTCCCAGATAGGCGATACCGGTCCGGTCGCACCAGCGACTGGCAATCTCCTCGGTCTCTTCGCCAAATGGCCGGTTATTTTCCGGGACATCGCTGACCCGGCCAAGGTAGAGGCCGGCGAGACCGGTATCCGCGAGATGGGTGGTGACATTGAACAGCGCGCGGTCGAAGGCATAATGATATTCGGCAATTTCCTCGACCATCAACACATGGCCGGAAAGATCAGGGAGCAAGGGCGTACCGATCATCATCGCCAGTGTCATCAGGTTGAACGCGGCATATTTTTGGCCGGCTTCGATATGCGGTTCGAGCACCGCGGGGTCCCGGTGTACGAGCCAGTCGAGCGCGCGACGGACCGCGATGTCCCCATTGTCGCGGCGAATATCGACCGGCATCGGCCCATGCGCGGGCTGCCCGATTCCGGCCTTGTACAGTGCGCCCAGCAGATTGCCGCCATCACTGTATCCCATGTAGCTCTTGTCGCCTGCTTCTGGCTTGAGCTGGCCAAGGATCGGCTCCGCTATTCTCGCTGCGCCATAGCCGCCACGGGCAAACCAGATCGCATTTATGGACGGATCATTGGCGAGACTGACGAAGGCGTCGGTACGGAGCTCATCAGGCCCGGCAAAATGCCCCGCAATGGCGAAACACTGGTCATGAAAAACCAGTTCGGCATCGGGATGGCTGACCTGTGCCAGCGCTGTCAGACGTTCGGCTTCCTCTTCATATATCGGGGTAGAGGGCGCGCAGATCCCGATCCTTGTCTTTGCCATGCTGATTTTTGTCCCTCCGCGATTGCCAAAAAGCTGCTGACGCAATAGCGGGGGATGATGAGCAAAGACAAATCCTATTATTTCTGTGGCATCGGCGGGTCGGGCATGTTGCCGCTGGCGATGATTGTTCGCGAGAATGGCGCCACGGTGGCGGGATCTGACCGGGCACTGGATCAGGGGCGGCTGGCCACGAAATTTGCCTGGCTGCAGGAAAAGGGCATCGGCCTGTTTCCGCAGGATGGCAGCGGGCTGACCAGGGGCGACCAGGTGCTGATTGCATCGGCGGCGATCGAGGACACGGTGCCGGACGTGGCGCAGGCCAATGCGCTGGGCTGCCGCCGGATGACCCGGGCGGAGCTGCTCGCCGAACAGTTCAACGCGGCGCCGCACAGCGTTGCGGTCGGCGGTACCAGCGGCAAGTCCACTGTGACCGGCATGATCGGCTGGATACTGACCGAGGCTGGTCGTGATCCGACGATCATGAATGGGGCGGTGATGAAGAATTTCGTTGCCGATGACGCGCCCTTTGCCAGTTCCCGTGTCGGGCAGGGCGGGATCATGGTCAGCGAAGTGGATGAGAGCGACGGATCAATCGCGCTGTTCGACCCGGAAATCGCGGTGCTCAACAATGTCAGTCTGGATCACAAAAGTCTCGAGGAACTGCGGGTTCTGTTCGGCGACTTTGCGGGCAAGGCGAAACATGCCATCTGGAATGCCGATGATGCAGAAACCGTCGCGCTGGTGGGCGGGCTTTCACTGACCCACGCCATCAGTTTTGGGATTGGCGAGGGGGCCGATTTGCGGGCCACGGCTATTGTCGAAGAACCAGTGAGCAGCCGCTTTGTTCTGGAGACTGGCGAGGAGTCGCTGGATGTGAGTTTGCAAGTCCCCGGACGCCACAATATCGCCAATGCCCTTGCAGCGATTGCGGCGGCCGCGGCGGCGGGCGTTCCGGTGGACAAGGCGGCGGAAGCCATTGCCGGCTTTACCGGCCTGGCGCGGCGCTTCGACATTGTCGGCACGCGTGGCGGGATCAGCGTGATCGATGATTTCGGGCATAATCCCGACAAGATCGCCGCCACCCTGAAGACCCTGAAAGCCTTTCCGGGCCGGATTATCGCCTTCTTCCAGCCACATGGTTTTGGCCCGATCCGCAAGATGGGGGCGGAACTGGCGGATGTGTTCGCCGATCTGCTCGATGCAGAGGACAAGGTGCTGCTATGCGATCCCGTCTATTTTGGCGGGACAGTGGACAAGTCGATGGGCAGTGAAGCCATTGTCGAACGGATCACGAGCGGACCGGAGGCCCTGCACATTGCCGAACGGGAAGCCTGCGGAGAGCAGATTGTCCAATGGGCCCGTCCGGGCGACCGGATCGTGATCATGGGCGCGCGCGATGATACGCTGAGCGGTTTTGCTGCAGGCATTCTGGACCGGCTGGACGGTTGACCGGCGGTCGTGGCCCTGAGGATTCGCAACCGTGATGCCCGCCGGCTCTGGCTGAACAGCCAGGGACTGGCGACGGCACCGACCGGGCCTCTCGACCTGCAGGAAATCATCCGGAAACTGGGCTTTGTCCAGCTCGACACGATCCGCAATGTGACCCGGGCGCATCACCATATCCTCTGGAGCCGCAACCAGAATTATCGCGAGCCGATGCTCAATCGCCTGCTTGCGAAAGACCGGGCCGTGTTCGAGCATTTCACCCATGATGCCTCGGTGCTGCCGATGGAATTTTTCCCGATGTGGCAGCGGCAGTTCACCCGGCTGGCCGAGCGTCTGAACCGCTCCGATTTCTACCGGACGTCACTGGCAGCCGACGAGATTGCCGCGATCAAGGCGCGCATTGCCGACGAAGGACCGCTCTCCACTCATGCCTTTGACACGAAGATCGAGGGCAAGAAGGAAATGTGGGCGCGGCCGCCGCACAAGAAGGCGCTGGATCACATGTGGTATACAGGCGAACTGAGCACCTCGCACCGCGACAATTTTATCAAATATTATGACCTGATCGAACGAGTCATTCCGGACCATCATCGCGAGCAGGCGCATGGGGACGCGCACCAGCTCGACTGGCTGTGTCGCAATGCGCTGGATCGGCTGGGCTTTGGTTCGCCTGGAGATATCCAGCGCTTCTGGGCCGCCGCCAGCGCAAGGGAAGTGCGGGACTGGACCGAAAACAATGCCGATATGCTGGTCCCGGTCGAACTGCAATCCGCGGACGGCGACTGGTTCAAGGCGCTGGCTCCGGCAGATATTGAACTGCGGTTGGCCGAATATGTCAAACCGACCTCCAGGTTACGTATATTGAGCCCATTCGACCCTGTGATCCGCGACCGGACGCGGCTGTTGCGCCTGTTCGGTTTTGATTATCGGATCGAGATTTTTGTACCGGCGGCGAAACGCAAATGGGGCTATTATGTCTATCCGCTGCTCGAGGGCGACCGGATGGTTGGCCGGGTTGAACTGAAAGCCGACCGCAAGGCAGGCAGGCTGAAACTGCTCAACCTCTGGCCCGAACCCAAAGTGAAATGGACCGCCGTCCGTGCGGAGAAGCTGGAGGCCGAGCTGTGCCGGCTGGCCCGCTTCATCGGTGCCGAATTTATTCGGGACTGACGGGTTCCTGTGGCTGACGTTGCATCGCGAAAACCTCGGGATATCTGAGATACATGCCGGTCCACAGGATTACCAGCATCACCACCGGAATCCACGGCGGGTAATTGCCGATCGCGATCTCGATTGCCGTGGCCCCGGCGAGATGGGCGCTCATCAGCAGGAAGCCGACCTTGCGCGTATAGGGCACCAGAAACATGATACAGTAGAAGATCACCGTGATCCCCAGCGGCAATTGTTCCTTGCCCCACCCGGCCTTCGCGAGCTGCGCCTGGATTTCCGGATTGCCGCTGAGATTGAGCCAGGCATCAAACAGAAACGCGGCGACAATCAGGCCCGTGAGCAGCCAGAAGCCGATGGTGCGGATTGTGTCGGACATTGAGAACCTTTCTTTCGGTCTAAAACGGGTTCAGCGTATACCCCTGCTGCTGGAGTCGGGCATGAGCTGTCATCGCCGACAGGTCCATTCGCACGCCCGGCAACAGATCGGTGTTGCGGATCTTGTGGGCGGCGGCGCTTTGTCCGCACAGATGGAAGATGACCCCTTTTTCCTGAAGCGCCGCAATCGCGGCCGCGCTGCCGTTGTTGGCACCCTTATTGCGCGCGGCATAGGCCGTCTGGCTCAGCAGGTCACCGGCCGCCCCGCCATGGACCACAATCGCGAGGCGGATATTTTCCACCGGCACGCCAGCCTTCGCATGCATGTTGATGAAACGCGCGGCGCTTTCAAATGACCGGTTGAGTGTGCCCGGCTCCGCCTTTTTCGCGACGTCAAATGCGATTTTGAATTTGCTGTCCGCGGGCAGAGGTTCGTCCGTCTGGACTTCAGCAGCGGGTCCGAAATCTTCAAAAACGGGTCCGTTCGCGAAGCCTTGCGGTTGCGCCAAAGCCGGCGAAAGACCAAGAACAGCGCCGAAACAGAGAATGAGGGCAATTGCTTTCATGACAGATCCTGTGGGTCGGAATTTTCCAGTTGCGTGACATGCAACTCGCATGCGGATCTTATCAAGCGGCTTCACATTGTGGAAGCGTTCTGTCATCTCTATGTCTCCGGAACAGACAAGACACGCGACACATGTGACACCTCTTATAGGGGACGTACGAAAAATGTTTGACGGTTTCGATGCCATATTGCTGGCCCGCATCCAGTTCGCTTTCACGGTCAGTTTTCATTTTATTTTCCCGGCCTTTTCGATCGGGCTGGCCAGCTATCTCGCTGTTCTCGAGGGGCTCTGGCTGAAAACCGGCAAACAGATCTACATGGATCTGTTTAAATATTGGCTGAAGATTTTCGCAGTCACCTTCGCGATGGGTGTCGTGTCGGGCATTGTCATGTCCTATCAATTCGGCACCAACTGGTCGGTATTTTCGGACAAGGCCGGACCGGTTATCGGGCCGCTCATGGCCTATGAGGTGCTGACGGCATTCTTCTTGGAGGCCGGGTTTCTTGGGGTCATGCTGTTCGGCATGAACAAGGTCGGCAAAAAACTGCATTTTGCCGCAACGCTCATGGTCGCAATCGGCACATTCATTTCCGCCTTCTGGATACTCAGCGTCAACAGCTGGATGCAGACGCCGACCGGGCATGAAATCGCCGCGAATGGCCAGTTTGTGCCAGGCGAGAGCTGGTGGCCGATCGTCTTCAACCCGAGCTTCCCCTACCGGCTGGTGCACACGGTCATTTCTGCTTACCTGACCACGGCCTTCGTCGTCGGCGCCGTCGGTGCCTGGCATTTGCTGAAGGACCGCACCAACCTCCATGCCCGCAAGATGTTCTCGATGGCGATGTGGATGGCGGCGCTGGTCGCGCCGGTGCAGATTTTCGCCGGGGACATGCATGGTCTCAACACGTTGGAGCATCAGCCGGTGAAGATCATGGCGATGGAAGGACATTATGACAGTCATCCCGAGGGCGCGCCGCTGATTCTGTTCGGTGTTCCCAACAGTGAAGAGAAGCGGATCGACTATGCCATCCAGATCCCCAAGCTGGGATCGCTGATCCTGAAGCACGATCCCGATGCACCCATGGATGGCCTCGACACCGTGCCCGATGCCGATGAACCGCCTGTGGGAATTGTGTTCTGGTCCTTCCGGATCATGGTCGGGATCGGCTTTGCCATGCTCGGCATCGGCCTGTGGAGCCTGATTGCCCGCTGGCGCAAAAAGCTTTATGACTGGATCTGGCTGCACAAGGCGGCGCTGATCATGGGGCCGTCGGGATTTGTCGCGGTCATTGCTGGCTGGATCACCACAGAAGTCGGACGCCAGCCCTTCACGGTCTATGGCCTGCTGCGCACCGCGGAAAGCGCCTCGCCGCTGGCTGCCCCAGCCGTCGCGGCGTCGCTGATCGCCTTTGTCATCGTCTATTTCGCGGTGTTCGGGGTGGGGACCTGGTATATTCTGAAGCTGATGGGCAAGGAGCCGAAAACCGGCGAAGCGGGTGTCGCCTCGACCGAGACCGGACCGGTACGCACGGCGGGTATCGCCCCCGGCCCGGCCCAGGCAGATGCGCCCGCCTTTGCGCCGAAACCCGAAGGAGCGGGATGATGGATCTGACAATCATCTGGGCGTTCATTATCGCCTTTGCGGTGTTCGCCTATGTCGTGATGGACGGTTTCGATCTCGGCATCGGTATCCTGTTTCCGGTTTTTGATGTCGGCGACGAACGCGATCAGGCGATGAACAGCATTGCGCCGGTCTGGGACGGCAACGAAACCTGGCTGGTGCTCGGCGGCGGCGGACTGATGGCGGCTTTCCCGCTGGCCTATGCGATCATCCTGCCGGCGACCTATCCGCTGATCATCATCATGCTGCTCGGGCTGGTCTTCCGAGGGGTTGCCTTCGAGTTTCGCTGGCGTGACCCGGATCATCGCGCTTTCTGGGACGGGGCCTTTACCGGCGGATCGCTGGCGGCGGCCTTTTCGCAGGGCATGGTCCTCGGCGCCTTGCTGCAGGGTGTCGAGGTGGCGGACCGCGCCTATGCCGGCAGCTGGTTTGACTGGCTGACGCCCTATACGCTGCTCACCGGTCTCGGCACGGTCGCAGGATACGCGCTGCTCGGCGCAACCTGGCTGATCTGGAAAACCGAAGGTGGCGCGCAAGATCATGCTTATCGGCTGGCAAAGCCGGCGGCGGCGGCGACACTGGTTCTGATGGCTGGCGTGAGCCTCTACACGCCGTTTCTCGAAGCGCAATATTGGGCGCGCTGGTTCACCATGCCGAACATCCTGTTCGCCTCTCAGGTGCCGTTGCTGGTCCTGATCCTCAGCTATTTCCTGTTCCGCGGGCTGTTCAGGCGCAAGGAAGCTGCGCCGTTTTTGCTGTCGCTCGGCCTGTTCCTGCTCGGCATGGCCGGGCTCGGGATTTCCATGTTCCCGTTCATCGTGCCCGACCAGATCACGATCTGGGATGCCGCGGTACCGGAAAGCAGCCAGATCTTCATGCTGGTGGGCGTGGTCATCACGGTACCGCTGATCCTGATCTATACCGGCTGGGCCTATTGGGTGTTCCGCGGCAAGGTGGGCAGCGAGGGCTATCATTGATGGAGCCGAACCCTGTCCCTTCCGCTGATGAAGCCCCGCTGTGGAAGCGGCTGGGCTGGATGGCACTGATCTGGCTGGGCAGCGTGACGGTGCTGACCATTGTCGCTTACGGGATCCGCTTCTGGCTGAAATAGAATCGCGCAGATCATCGCCAATCCCGCTCATGGTGAGCTTGTCGAACCACGATTGCCTGGCTGGTCTGGTGCCAAACATCCTTCGACGGGCTCAGGATGAGCGGATTCGGGATTTGATCCCGCAACAATTGAAAGTGAAACAACATCAGTGATTGCCAATCTCCGACCAGTGGGCCAATCTGCAGCGCAATGATTCTGGAGAGGGAGGCAATTCCATGAAAACCCGCGCCGCTGTCGCCTTTGAAGCCAAAAAACCGCTGGAGATTGTCGAACTGGATCTGGAGGGACCGCAAGACGGCGAAGTCCTGGTCGAGATCATGGCGACCGGCATCTGCCATACCGATGCCTATACGCTAGACGGTCTCGACAGCGAGGGCAAATTCCCGAGCGTTCTGGGTCATGAGGGCGCAGGGATTATTCGCGAGATTGGCCCGGGCGTCACATCGGTGGCGGTCGATGATCATGTCATACCGCTCTACACGCCGGAATGTCGCCAGTGCAAAAGCTGTGTGTCGCAAAAGACCAATTTGTGTACCGCGATCCGGTCGACCCAAGGGCAGGGGGTGATGCCGGACGGGACCAGCCGGATGTCCTACAAGGGCGAGACGATTTACCACTATATGGGTTGTTCGACCTTTTCGAATTTCATTGTCCTGCCAGAGATTGCAGTCGCGAAAATCCGCGACGATGCGCCCTTTGAAACAAGCTGTTATGTCGGATGCGGCGTGACGACCGGCGTGGGGGCCGTGACCAACACCGCCAAGGTGGAGCCAGGCGCGAATGTGATTGTCTTTGGTCTGGGCGGCATTGGACTCAATGTCGTACAGGGATGCCGGATGGTCGGCGCGGACATGATTGTTGGTGTCGATCTCAATCCGGAACGTGAAGAATGGGGGCGGCAATTCGGCATGACCCATTTCGTCAATCCTGCGGATGTCAGCGGTGACATTGTGGAACATCTGGTGGCGCTGACCGACGGCGGTGCCGACTACACATTTGACTGCACTGGCAATACCAATGTCATGCGTCAGGCGCTGGAAGCCTGCCATCGCGGCTGGGGCGAAAGTATCATCATCGGCGTTGCCGAAGCGGGCAAGGAGATTGCGACCCGGCCGTTTCAACTGGTCACCGGACGCGTCTGGAAAGGGACGGCTTTTGGAGGCGCACGCGGCCGGACGGATGTCCCGAAAATTGTCGACTGGTATATGAACGGCAAGATCGCAATTGATCCGATGATCACGCATACATTGACGCTGGAAGAGATAAACAAGGGTTTTGACCTGATGCATGCGGGCGAAAGCATCCGCAGCGTTGTGGTCTACTGAAACGCAAAAGGAGAAACATATGTTCAGTCACGTCATGGTCGGTACCAACGATATTGATAAGGCGCAGGAATTCTATTCGAAAGTGCTCGGCACCCTGGGTGCTGGAGACCCCATGCCGAATGAATCGGATACCGGACACAAGCGGCTGTTCTGGATCCACAATGGTGGTATTTTCGGGGTGTCGGAGCCGATTGACGATCAGCCCGCCAGTTGTGCCAATGGCGCGACCATCGGTTTTGCCTGTGATTCACTGGAACAGGTGACCGCCTTTCATGATGCCGGTGTTGCAGCCGGCGGCACCTCAATCGAAGATCCTCCGGGCCTCCGGGAATCCAGCATGGGGGGAATGCACCTCGCCTATGTCCGCGACCTGGACGGCAACAAGCTCTGCGCCATGCACCGCGTCGCCTGAGCTGCATGGAGACTGTCTCCACCAACCGCAGTCATGGCGGTGTGCAGGGCGTTTACCGACACGCCTCCTCCGCGACCGGCACCGATATGACCTTTGCGGTCTATGTGCCGGATCAGGCGGATAGCGGAAAGCTGCCCGCACTCTGGTATCTGTCGGGTCTGACCTGCACCCATGCCAATGTCATGGAGAAAGGCGAGTACCGGCGGCTGGCGAGCGAACTGGGCCTGATCATTGTCGCGCCGGACACGTCGCCGCGCGGGGAAGGTGTACCCGATGATCCGGCCTATGATCTGGGGCAGGGCGCCGGCTTCTATGTCGATGCCACGCAGGAGCCCTGGGCCGAGCATTTCCAGATGCGCAGCTATGTGGAAAAAGAGCTGCCTGCCCTGATCGCGCAGCAATTTCCGGTCGATCCCGAGCGGCAAGGGCTATTTGGCCACAGCATGGGCGGACATGGCGCGCTGACCATTGCACTGCGCAACCCGGACATGTGGAAAAGCGTATCCGCCTTTGCGCCGATTGTCGCACCCAGCCGGTGTCCGTGGGGCAAAAAGGCGCTGGGCCGGTATCTGGGCGAAGATCGGGCCGCCTGGCGGGAACATGATGCCTGTGCGCTGATCGAAGATGGCGCGCGGGCAGGTGATATTCTGGTCGATCAGGGCGCAGCCGACCAGTTTCTCGACGAACAGCTCAAGCCAGATTTGTTAGTGGACGCCTGCAAAAGCGCGTCTATCCCTTTGACGCTCCATAGGCGCGAGGGCCATGACCATAGCTATTTCACCATTTCAACCTTCATGGACGAGCATCTGCACTGGCACGCCGAACGGCTCTGACGGACAAGTTTTCTATGCTCACTGATACCGATGAAATTTTGCAGATGCGCGAGGCTGTGCGCGCGCTGTGTGGCGATTTTCCGGGCAGCTACTGGCGCGAGAAGGATCGAGACCGCGCCTATCCCGGTGAGTTTGTCGATGCTTTGACGAGGGCGGGGTTTCTCGCGGCCTTGATCCCGGAAGAATTTGGCGGCAGCGGGCTGGGCCTGACCGAGGCCGTCGCCATTCTCGAGGAAATCCACAAATCGGGATGCAATGCCGCGGCCTGCCACGCGCAGATGTACACGATGGGCACGATCCTGCGCGACGGCAATGCCAAACAGAAAGCCAAATATCTGCCCAAGATCGCAACCGGCGAGCTGCGTCTCCAGGCATTTGGCGTCACCGAACCGGGCAGCGGAACCAACACATTGGGCCTCAAGACCACCGCCGTCCGGGATGGCGATGAATATGTCATCAACGGCCAGAAGGTCTGGACCAGTCGGGCAGAATATAGCGATCTGATGATCCTGCTTGCCCGGACAACGCCGCAGGACCAGGTGCAGAGGCGCACCGAAGGGCTGTCGGTGTTCATCGTCGACATGCGGGAAGCGGCGGGCAGCGGTCTCACTATCAAGCCGATCCGTACGATGATCAATCACAGCACCACCGAAGTATATTTTGATGACCTGAGGGTTCCGGCGCACAATCTGATCGGCGAGGAAGGCAAGGGGCTTCGCTATATTCTCAACGGCATGAATTCCGAACGCGTGCTGATTGCGGCCGAATGTATCGGCGATGCGCGCTGGTTCAGCGAAAAGGCTTCCCACTATGCACGCGAGCGCGAAGTTTTTGACCGCCCGATCGGCCAGAACCAGGGCGTGCAATTCCCGATTGCGCGCAGCTTCGCCCAGACCGAGGCAGCCGACCTGATGGTCCGCAAGGCCGCAGCACTGTTCGATGCGGGCGAGCCGATGGCGTCGGAAGCGAATATGGCGAAGATGCTGGCCTCCGAAGCCTCATGGGCGGCGGGCGAGGCCTGCATGCAAACCCATGGCGGCTTCGCCTTTGCCGAAGATTACGATATTGAACGGAAATGGCGGGAGACCCGGCTGTACCAGATCGCCCCGATTTCCACGAACCTGATCCTGTCCTATCTGGCGGAGCATGTGCTCGATCTTCCGCGATCCTATTGATCGGCGCTGGCGATGATTTCCGAAATCCAGGGCAGATGCTCGCGGCCGATAAACATTTGATCGGCGATCTGGTAGGCGGGAGCGTCAACAATACCGTCGGCTTCCGCGCTTTCCGTTGCAGACGCAAGCGCTTCGGCACAGGCGGATTGTTCGGCAGCAAAAGGCTCGGCAACCGAATGGGTGATCAGCGACGTGACCGTTTCCGGATCGTTGAGGTCCGCCTGGTCCTGCCAATAGGCCTTGAATGCGGCCTCGACATAGGCGGTGCGATCGCCGGAGATCAGTTCCAGCGCCCCGAGCGCGAGATCCGTTCCTTTTGGCACTTCCGGGAAGTTGAGCTCCAGCCCTTGTAGCGCGGCATATTTGCGGAAAATCCTGCGCCGCGATTCGGCTCGAACCTTGCGGTGGGTCTCGCCGACACTGGCCTTTTCGGGCAGGTCGGGCATTGGCCGTTCAAATGTCGGGAACGGTTTCCACGCAATGGGAACGTCATGTTTCTCCGCCAAAGCGAGCGTAGGCCGGATCGCGAGCCAGGCGGCGGGGGATTTGAAGTCGATATGCACGGTCAGCATGGCGTGATCTCATAGGCGATGTCAGGGGCATCGCCGTTGGCGCCCGACAATTTCCACCGGACCCAGGGAATATGCTCACGACCGAACAGGATCTCGCCATCGATCACAAAGGTGGGCACGCCATAGATGCCGGAGGGATGAAATTGCGCCTGGAATGCATCATGCGCCGCCCGGCCCTCGCCTGATGCGAAGTCGGCAAAGCCGCTGCTGTTCACGCCTGCGGCCTCCAGACAGGCTTCGACAACGGCCATATTCTCAATATCCAGTTCGCGCCGCCAGAAGGGTGGGTAGACCGCCTCCAGATAAGCGCCCAGTCGGTCCCGCGCATTCTGCGTGACCCACATGATGCCAATATTGGCGATGCTCGAATCCCAGATTTTTTCGGTCCCCTTGAGCATCAGACCCTGCCGCTCCGCATAGCGCCGGGCGTCGCGATAGGAATAGCGGATCGCGTTCCACGTTTTCTGGCTGCGCCCTTCCGACGCCACGACCTTGCCCTTTTTCTTTTCGGCAGATCCCAGATAACTCGGGATATCCAGAGTCAGCGGGCGCCAGTCAAAGTCGATACCCAACTCTTTTTCCAGCGCCAGAATCGGCCGGATCGCGACAAAGGCATAGGGGCTTTTGACGTCGACATAGACGATCAGCGGAGCATCGCTTTCCAGCGCTTTCACGAGACCCTCCTTCCCTGCTGCCTCCTAATAGCCGATCGCCTGACCGTCTTTCCGCATTTCGGTGGCGCCGTGATAGACGCCGGTTTCGGGATCGCGCACAATCGCCTGATACCCGCCGAACATGATGCCGTTGGATACACGGCGCACATTGTGGCCCATCGCTTTCAGCTGTTCGACGGTTTCGTCGGAAATGCCCGGTTCGACATTGAGCGTGCCGAGCAGATCGGCGCCGGTGCCTGCCAGATCATTGGTCGGTTGGCGTCCGCCATCATGATTGAGCCGCGCGGCATCGCCGGCTTCCTGCAGGTTCATGCCATAATCGACCATATTGATCATTATCTGGACATGGCCCTGCGGCTGCATCCCGCCGCCCATCAGGCCAAAGGACATATAGGGTTTGCCGTCTTTTTTCATGAACGCGGGAATGATCGTCTGGAACGGCCGCTTGCCGGGCGCATAGACATTGGGATGATCGGGATCCAGCGAATAGAGCTCACCGCGGTCCTGGAACATGAAGCCGAGCCCGTCGGCGACCAGCCCGCTGCCCATGCCGCGATAATTGGACTGGATCAGCGAGACCATCATCCCGTCCTTGTCGGCCACGGTCAGATAGGTGGTGTCGCTTTCACCCTCCAGCTTGGGTTCGCCGGGGCCGAATTCGGGCGCGGCTTTTTCCGGATTGATCAGCGCGAACCGTTCTTTCCCGTACGCATCGCTGAGCAGCCAGTTGAGCGGGGCAGGGGACATGTCGGGATCAGCGTAAAAGCGCGCGACATCCTCGAAGGCGAGCCGCTTGGCTTCGGTGATATAATGCAGCACGGTGGCGCTGCCGCGCGGATATTGGGCGAGATCGATATTTTTGAGGATATTGGCCATTTGCAGCGCGGCGAAACCCTGGCTGTTGGGCGGTAGCTCGCACAGTTCATAGCCCTTGCGATATTGCACGCAGCCCGGTTCGACCCAGAGACTGCTGTGCGCCGCGAAATCCGCATAGCGCAGGTTTCCGCCGATCCGCCGGAAATAGGCATCCACGGTGCGGGCAATGTCACCCTTGTAGAAGGCATCGCGCCCGCCGCTGGCAATCATGCTCAGCGTATTAGCGAGATCCGGGTTTTTGAACATTTCCCCGGTTTTTGGCGCGCCATTGGCGAACCAGGTCGCCCGGGCATTGGCAAACTCGACGATCATTTCCCGTCGCCGTTCAAAGGCGGACAGGTTGCGCTGGAAATAATGGGCGATCACCGGTGCGACCGGATGGCCTTCGCGGGCATAGGTGATGGTCGGGGCCAAAATGTCGGCCATGGACATCTTGCCGAACTTGCCATGCAGTTCAAACCAGCCATCGACGGTGCCCGGGACCGTGACAGGCAGCGGGCCCAGCGGCGGGATCGAGGTCCGGTCGCCGAGCTGTTTGCGGAGTTCCGCATAGGATGTACCCATCGGGCTTTTCCCGGACGCGTTGAGGCCGTGGAGCTTTTGTGTTTTCGGATCCCAGACAATCGCGAACAGGTCTCCGCCAATTCCGTTGCCCGTGGGCTCCATCAGACCCAGCGCTGCATTGGCCGCAATCGCCGCATCAACCGCATTGCCCCCTTTCTTGAGAATATCGATCGCCACCTGGCTGGCCAGTGGATGGGCCGTCGCGGCCATGCCATTGGCCCCATAGACCGGACTGCGCGACCAGATCTCGCCCACTGGCCGTCCGCCACCGCCAATTTCGCGCACCGGTTCGGATGCGCCGGTGGTGGTTTCCTGGGCATGTGCGGGCAATGCAAAAACCATAATGGAAGTCAGGACAGCAACTATTGGATTTTTCATAACGGACCTTCTCCAGCTCAGTCGCTCATCCTGAGCTTGTCGAAGGATGATAGTCACGACTGCCTATTACTCGCCAGCACGCTAATCGATTCCCAGTCACGGTCAACCAAAGCCTGCTTCTTGGCATGACTCCAGCCCTTGATTTGTCTTTCAACCGCGAAGGCCTGGTCCCGGGTTTGAAAGAATTCGTGCCAGACAAGTTCCACAGGTCGGCGATTGTGAGTCCAGCCTTTGAATGTTCCATTATGATGGTGCGCCATTCGGGTTTCGAGATTATCCGTATGCCCGACGTAGAATTTTCCGTCAGCGCAGAGGAGGACGTAGACAACGAATTTCATCAGCCTAGATTAGGTCATATTCATCCTTCGACAAGCTCAGGATGAGCGGAGGTCGTGAAATGTGAGGGTGGGTCACCGCAGACATTGTAACTTCAAATGAATGCCTATTCTGGTCGCGCAGCGGGAATGGGACCGAAAACTTGGTGAAAATCTCCCGTTTTTACCAAACCCCGCTCATGGTGAGCCTGTCGAACCATGGATATTGCGCCATGTCAGCCACCGACAATCTCAGGATGAGCTGAAGGGTCAAACTGTCAAAATCAGGGCTTGGCGACGGCAATCATTGACTTTCAGGTCAATCTCCCTATGTTGCATCGCAGCAAAGGCGGTGTTCCGTCTTGCGGTGCATCAGCGTGAGAAACCTGCCGACAGGATCGGCCTGTTTCGGTAGCACCGCCCCATGCTTCATTTTTTCCGGCAGCCTGATCACGCGGGTCGTCTTAACGACTTGCCCTTTTTGCAGCATCCCCTGCGGATGTGACTGCGATTGGTGTTTTTGCCACGGGGCTGCTTTTGTATAAGGTATTATTTTTGACCCAGTTTACTGATTTCGCTCTGGCGAAACCAATCAAGCAACGCGTCGCCGAAAATGGCTACACGACCCCGTCCCCGATCCAGCAACAGGCGATCCCGCCGGCGCTGGAAGGCAAGGACATTCTCGGCATCGCCCAGACCGGCACCGGCAAGACCGCGGCCTTTTCGCTGCCGTCGATCCATCACCTGCTCAACAACAAGCGCAAGCCCGGCCGCAACGAATGCCGGATGCTGGTGCTCGCCCCGACCCGGGAGCTGGCGCGGCAGATTGCCGACAGCATGATCGGTTATTCGAAAGGTCTCGGCCTCTATGTCACGTCAGCCTTTGGCGGCGTGCCGATCAACCGGCAGAAGCGCATCCTGCAGCGCGGCGTCGATGTCTTGGTGGCAACACCAGGGCGTCTGCTCGACCTGCATGACCAGCGCAGCCTCGATCTCGGCAAGGTGGAAATTCTGGTGCTCGACGAAGCCGACCAGATGCTCGACCTTGGCTTTATCGTGCCGCTCAAGAAAATCGTGCCGCTGCTCCCTCGCAAGCGACAGAGCCTGTTTTTCTCGGCAACCATGCCCAAAACCATTTCGCAGCTCGCTGACCAGTTCCTGACCAATCCGGTGCAGGTTTCGGTCGCGCCGCAATCGACAACCGCCGAGCGGGTGAACCAGAAGGTCACCTATATCGAACAGGCGGACAAGCAGCGGCTGCTCAAGGATTTCGTCAACCAGGAAAATCCTGATCACATGCTGGTCTTTACCCAGACCAAACATGGCGCCGACAAGGTGGTGAAGAACCTCAACGCGGTCGGCATCCATGCCGCCGCCATTCACGGCAACAAGAGCCAGCCCCAGCGTGAGCGCGCACTGGGCGATTTCCGCAAGGGCAAGATCAACATTCTGGTCGCCACAGACATTGCCGCACGCGGCATTGATGTCGACGGCGTCAGCCATGTCATCAATTTCGACATGCCCAATGTGCCCGAGCAATATGTCCACCGCATCGGCCGGACGGCAAGGGCCGGGGCATCAGGCATTTCCTTCTCCATGGTCGCACCGGACGAAAGGCAGTTCCTGCGTGATATCGTCAAGCTGACCGGCGTGAAGCCGGACGTCGTGCCGCTGCCCGAAGGCTATGACGAACCCTCGCGCGAGGAGGTGGCGCCGCGTATCTATGGCCAAAAACCCAAACGTTACAGCGCCAAACCGACCCGCGGGGGCCCGCCGAAGAACAAGCACAGCAACCGCAAGGGACGTCCCGGTGGTGGCCCGAAGAAAAAGGGTGGGCCCAAGCACTGGAACAACGCCGCCAAATCCTTCAAACGCCGCCAGAAACGCAAGGTGGACGCCTGATCGGATTTCTGCAGTCCAGGTTTGTCATCTCCGCGCAGGCGGCGGACGAGTTCGGGGAGCCCGAATAGGCGATCTATCGCTTGGCGCGGCCTCCGGGCGATGACTTGCAAACCCGCTTGGGATCGGCGATACAGATCGGGTGGGCACTTCTCGCAAAACCATAGCCATTGCCGGGTTGATTGGACTGCTGGTTGTTACAGCGATCGGAACGCAAATCCCGCTCGTCCGCAATGCGGTCTATGCTTTGACATATGAAAGACAATTGGATCGCTACAAACAATCGGATCAAACCCCGAGCAACATAGCCAATGCCATTCACCCGACTGGTCAAAGCGCAAAGCTCTTGTCAGCCTTTTTCGGTTTAGACGATGGACTTCCTGCTCTGGCAAGTCTGGTGATTTGCGAAGGTGCAGGCGGTCAAGACGGGATGCCGATAATCTTCAACAGCGAGATTGATGTTGCGACCTTGGAACCGGGTGATCTGAAAGTGACGCAAGCTTCAGGCCGCCTTGGTGAGATCAATTGTCTGACCATGGCTCCAGCTGATGATGAAGGTGAACTGAGAACTGCGCTACTGGTTGGGCAGTTCGGCAACCTCGCGGACCCTCCGGTTCGTGTGGAAGTAACAGGCAATGTCCATTCGATTGATGGAACAACCAACTTTCGAGGGGCTAGTGCCGATGTGACTGCGTTGGAAGATGGGCCAAGCCTGGTTTGGGGTGAGGTGGTGCCCAAAGAGCAATGGGCAATTGGCGCAGCAGCGACGGGCATTCCCTTCGGCGGCGGAAGCGGCTGTCCCGAGGAAACCAGGCAAGTGGTCCGGGTGACGTGGGGTGGCGGGGTGACGAAGCCAAATGGTTCGCCAGCGAATGTTGAGGAACGACATCTATACAAAGTGACTGTGAGCGAACTATCTGGTCAGGAGAAAAACATCACCCCTATCGGATTGGCCGATCTCGGCGATGGCGACAACAACCATAAGCTGTGTTTGGATACCGAATACCAGGTGCTTGCTGTATCGTTTCCCGCCGGACATCTTACGGATCCGCGCGATGATCTCAATCCGGCAACTTCAATTATTATCTCAAACTAGTTTTTTTGAATAATCCAACCGCCGCACCATCTGTTCCCAAACTGTACAGACCACTAACGGCCAGGAACTAATGCCGCTGCGCTCGTGTGTTTTTCGGTTTCCAGCCTGGAGGACCGAACATGAACATCAGCGCTTGCGACAATGATTTGGCACCCGCAACGTCTCGGAACAATTGCGGCAGTTCAGAGAACCAAACGATCAACGGATTGACGCTGTCAAAGTCGCGTTTGAGTCCATAGGACGGCGCTTCTTCTTCGCGCTGATATGTCCCGAAAATCCGGTCCCAGATGATCAGAATACCCCCATAATTCTTGTCGATATATTTGTCGTCGCAAGCGTGGTGGACGCGATGGTTCGCCGGAGTATTCAGGATGCCGTCAAGGAATCCGAGTTTGTCGATCAGTTCTGTGTGGATCCAGACTTGGTAAGCCAGGACAACGAGTATGCCGAAAAACACCAGCTCAGCCGGAAAGCCGATGAGGATCAAGGGAAAGTGCAGAGCGGCAGATATCGCTCCTTCAAACGGACCGAAACGGATGGCGACCGTAGTGTTCATGTGTCGTGAGGAATGGTGAACCGCGTGCTGGGTCCAAAACAGCCGTACCTCATGGGCGATGCGATGTTCCCAATAATATACGAAATCGGCAGCGAGCAGCGCCAGTCCGACCGTCCACCATACGACGGGGAAAGTCCAGGTAATGAAATTGTCACTGAGAAGAACAAAGCCAAGGTAGACAAAAGACATCAGGAACACTTCGACGAAGATCGATGGGATCTGGGTCGAAATGCTCGCGATCATGTCGAGCAAGCCGCGTCCCTTTAGCCGCTTGGACAACAGGCCTTTTCCGATTTCCATTACCAGTATCGCCCCACCAATCAGGAAAAAGACATTGTCGATATCGGCGCCAAGCTGTTCAATTGAGGAAGACAGGATCATGGCTTTGCTCCCAGGCCTTTGGTTAGCGTGCGCCAAGCCAACTCGTTGGCTTGCGCAGGGGTGCATTCTTTTGCTGTGACACTCTCCCAGGCAGCATAAAGGAGATATTCGAAGCTCTGGGCAATCCACGCGGTGGGCACTGATGGATCGAACAGGCCTTCCTTCTTGCTGTTTTCGACCAGTTCGAAGGTTTCTTGTTCCTGCCGATCGAATTCGGCCCTAATCTCAGGGTGATCTTCGAGCGGTTCGGTCGCCATGAAGCGGTATCGGTCACCCAACGGAAGCAATGCGCCAAGCGATAAATAGAGTGCATCGGAGTATGAGGGTGCGTCTTTGCAGGCTACCTCGACGGCTTCGTCCATCTCGCGGATCGCGGCTTTGGTAAGCGCCAGGATAAGATCATCGCGGCTGGAAAAATATCGATGAAGTGTTGCGCGGCCGACACCAGCGCGCTTGGCAATTTCGCCGAGCGCCGCACCTGGATTTTCAACCAACAACTCAAAAGCTGCTTCGATAATTGCTGCATAGGCAGCGGGTCTAAGAGAATCAGTCATGAGACATATATGTCTCATTTGGTACAGATATGTCAAGTCCCTCTTTACAACAGTGCTGCGCGGCTACGTTGCACCAACGCAAAATCATAAGCGCTAGTCTGCTGCCAGCCCGGGTCGAGACAGAACCTAGCAACCGATCTTGGGATAAATGAGGTTTTCCTGTTGCGAAGCTGGATCAACCATCCACCGATCGACAAGAGTCATTCTCTGCAATCGCCGAAACACGACGGTAATCCTCCACAGTTGGGGCCAAACGCCTAATAAGGATAAGCCCTTTCATGCTTGGTGAAACAAGAGAATTTTCATTTTTGGCGGGCATTTCGGGTGACAGAAGCTTCACGGCGATTCCTTGGCCTTCTCCACGAATAGTTTTGAAATTATTGGTCTGATCATCGAAAAATGAAAGCGAGGCATAATCCTCAGTGGCTGCCATCTTCACCCATAGTTCAGATCCAGCCTGATCAAAATCGAAAAGGCAGACCGAATAAGCAAGATCTGGCGATGCACGCACCACGCTTTGAGATTGCGGCGTCGTACGTTCTGCCAGATGAAATTTGTGCAATTCAGCGCCCCGTCCCTCAAGCATCGACATCGCCCGATCCATAATGAAACCCGGAGCAAAATGGACCACAGAAAAGTGGCTGGCAGCTGCCAACAGCAGGCCAAACAGAGCGGGGCCAAAAAGCTTGCTCATGACGCGCGCTTCGCGCACCTCAACCGATTGATTTTCGGTGGGTCGATTATTTGTTCCGGACGTTGGAGTGCACGATCTTCCGGCATGTAGAGTCTCAAAGTGAGGTCGAAATCTCCTGCATTTCGACTGGAAATCCAATTCTCGCCTTTCGCTGGAGAGGAGGATGAAATGACCGCTGACCAATCCCCGTCGCCTGAGCGCGTTGCATCGAAGCTCAGCGCTGTGTCATTATTGTCCGGCAAGAAGTTGGTCTCGTTGTAGAGCGTAATCGACCACCATCCCGCGGGCAGCGGTCCCCCGGATATTCGGTAGACACAGTCTTCCCCGAGCGGCTCGCCATCACTGTCTGTGTTACGAACAAAATAGATTGCCTCGGTCTTTGCGAGCGCCAACAGTCCGTGGCGTGCGATACGCGCGCGCAGGTAAGGCGATGCCTCCGATGATCCCTGGGTCAGGTCTCCTGTCCAGCCATTGATCTCGATCCCTTCGGTCGAGCGCCGATCACCTGGCATCAAGCCGGACATCGCGAGAGCCGTGTACACACCAATGCCCAGGCCAAAGAGACCAGATACAGCATATATCATTGCGCGTTTCATGACGGTCCATCTCCAGATCTCGAGAATAGTCGAGTATAGTTTTGGAATGCCAATAGTGCAGAAGAGATACCAAGAATGCCAACTATTTTACATTTTGGATCGATGCGTCGGATGTTCACAATTAGGGCAAGAAATGACTGGTACCCATTGCATTCTCATACCCGCTTTTGCACCGACAGAAGCCGGAATCTGATGGTCCGCAAATGGCCCAAAAGCCAACTTTTCGCTTACCGCCCAGTGCGAGACCTGGTTTGTGCAAGATTTTTGAATGATTGCAATATTCCGAAAGTAGACGCTAGAGGTCGCAAAAAACAGGTTTTGTAAAAGAAAATCTGGTGACAAGGATCATAGTCTGCAGGTCGATCAGTGCTATTTCCGGTCCGGGCGTTGCCAGATCAAGAGGATAAGACATGACAAAACTGAGTTTGTTCAGACGCGTTGCCACGATGTTCGTTTGTTTGTTCGCTTTGCCTGGAGCGGCTTCGGCCTGTGAATTGATACACGGGCTTCGGATCAACGTGGAATCCGGAAGTTACAGCGTTACGTTGAATGGTGTGTTTCTTTATGATGGCGACGACAGTTTGTCATCGCACGAACGCGGATTGACTGAATGGCTGGTTTCCGGAGAAAACGTCGTAAGAGTAGAGTTTTCCGGAGAGCAAGGCGAGTTCGCGATAGTGCAAGTTTGCGCCGGCAGCTTTGCTGATGATGGCTTCTTGAGTCAGATCAAGTTTGCTTCTCCTGCATCGAAAGAACTCAGGTTTGTGCATACGGCACCAATTGATGCCGCCTATATGAACGCTGACATTGCCGGTGACACCGGCCTGATGGATGCGGTTCAGAAGCTTCAAGATGCAGCAGAAAGGGGCGATGTAGATGCCCTTATGGCCATGCATGAACCCATGTTGGCGGATTATGAAAAACGGGGCGGACAGATTGACTATGTCAGACCCTATATGCGTGAGATACTGTCCAAATATCCTGCTGAAACAGAAAAGTCCCTGACCGCGAGCGCCGTCATGGGCGGACGTGTTTACCAGGTGCTCGGTCCGGAAAACAGGTCTCCGGTAGAAGTATCGGGTGAATATGAAGGAGGCACCTTTCATTGGACCAGCGGCAAATTCTGGGCCCGCTTCGAAGGCGATTGGCGAATTGTAGCCAACTAGCCCTGCGAAACAATCTGCTTTGATCAACGCTCGGTATCGCATCCTTGAGGAATAGTGATATCTGTCATTAGGAACCGGCGAACATCGAAAGGGCGTTTTTTGACTTTCCTCGTTCTAGGTCAGGAAACTCCCTCATGATTTTGGGCGCGTTTCAACAGAGATAGCAGCATGTGCAGCAATTCAGCGGCATATGGTCTGTGGAGTTTTCAATCGAATAGGAACCTGCACGAAACTTCCCTTTAAATTGCCCAAATCACCGACAACGCGGCAGAAACCGGATCGCGGCAGACCGCACCACGCACCATTTTTCTCTCAGATTTCTGCAGTGTCGAGACTCATTGGCTAGCGTTGGATGAAATCGATCCTCAACGGTTGAGATCAGTTCTGTTTGCTCTGATGGCCGCACGCCTGGACGATGTGCATGAGCTTGCAGTCCGTGGCCCAAACTCGATCGCCCAGCAAGTTTTTGATTGCGAGTTTCGGGCACGGGGCGGACTTAGTTCAACGGAATCCCCGTAAAGTGAAAACGATCGAGCTGTTATACGAAACTTTGCTCTTCCGGTCCTTGGTACTTGAACGGATCTTTGGAGGCTTTGTATCCTGCGACACGTGTTTCGAACAGCGCTGGGCTCTGCGCGGACTGAACCTCATTCAGCCCAGCCACCGGATCCATTGCCCCAGAATATTCCAAGCTCGATAGGTCAGATCGTTGATCGTAAAGTGCTGGAAGGAAATTTTCGAAAGTACCAACCTCAATCGTGTTGTGCAGCTGCCAAGCGGCAAAAAATTCGGGCGAATAGTCAGACGTAATTTTCTTGTTCAGCGCGCGGGACACGGGGTTGTTACCGCTCGCACCGATGACAACTTCGTAGTGATAGTGAACACCGATGATCTGGCCCGATTCAATGACATCCTTATAGTGTATGCGCAGACACATAACCTTGCCAATCAGCGGAACAGTTTTGCCCATCGCCCAACCGTCGGGCCCACAGTAAAAGATATCAAGAGCCGTATCGACCGGATATTTCCAACCATAAGCATTGTACTGCATCGCCTCCTGAATATGGATTTTTGCACCTGATCGTGCGGTACCATCGGATCCAAGTTTACCTGATAGCTCGGCACTGCAATGGTCCGAAGGATGCCAGAGGAGATAACTTTGAACAGTTTGTCCCTCGTAACCCGCAACATCTTCCAGTTTTACACGCAGGTTTGGAAAGTTCAGGAACCACCAATGGATCATTTCACTCGTGACGCCGCGCAATAACGAGTGGTTCAGAACAACGCAAAACTGCCCATTTGATCTCTGATGGATATTGAAAAGGGTCGACTCCGGGGATTTCAAAGCCCAGCCAAAGTCTCTTTCCCTTGGCATTACAAGCTCCGTCATAATGTTATTCTCCCGTGCGGGCTTATGGGAATGCAAGACACTCGTTGAGCTATACGCTGTTCAGCTGTGCAAGAGAAGCTCCGCCAGGTAAACGCTGTCGGTACCAATATGAGCATCGGTCGCGAGATCGCCATATTTGGGATGTGATATTTCCAGTTGATACGCGCCGCTGTTCGGGTCCAGACCGTCCAGCTTGAATTCACCATAGGCATCGGATTGGGTTGACCCGATCTCACGGTCACTCTGGAACAAGGTGATGCTGGCATTTTCAACACATTGCTCGAAACCGTCGACAGCAGCGATCAGCGTGCCACCGATGAAGCATTTGGTGAAGCGGTCAAGATTGCGATAATAGACACGTGGCTGTGTTCCCAATTCTGGCCGGAGTGCCTCCAATCCTTCAGCTTTTGCTCTTTTCTCCATCTGTGTATCGGATATCTTGACGGCCTCTATCGCACCTTTCGGACTGACATCGACACAGCGAGGTTGCGTCCAACCGTCGTCCAGTAAATGCGCATCGAAAGTCCAGTGCTGTGGCAGTTGCAGCTCTTCGTTCCATATCACCGCGCCATAGGGGCAGGCTTCGACAATATCCTTCCGGCCTTTGGCTTTGACAGGATCGATAATGACAATGCCGTCCGGTCGTTTTCTCACCGCATCGCCACCGACCTTTTGACACGGGCCGTTGTCGCAATGGTTACACATTTGCAGAAGGTAGGCAGTATCAACCAGCGGAGTTTCACCGCGTATCTTGCGCGTGACGGTCATGATGTCGCCGCCTTCGTCCGGAAGCGGGGCGCTATAGCCCGGGAAATCGTTGCCGACATATTCGTCTTTGGCAGCAAGTATGCAATTGTTGGCGTGGACGCTATTGGCCACGTCGATGATCAAGTTCCATTTCGCGAGGTTGGATCTTTCAGGCTGCTTGGGCATTGCGAAGCGCCTCCAGGTTGGTGAATTTCTCGATTTCGACGAGCGTCGAATTCGGGCTCATCGAATGTGTCTTGCTTGTCTGGGAGCGTTCGGGTGTCAGCATGTTCAAGCATCCGCCAATCTCGACGGTTTCATTGCCTATGGTGACCAGCGTGAATTTGGCACTCGACTGGTATCCTTTGACCGATCCTTTTCCCACCATTGGCGATACATCAGCCGCACAAATGACTGAGCCGCGATCATTGAACACTTTTACTAGGTCGCGGTCCTGGATTCCGCGATCTTCGGCGTCCTTGGCGCTCATGCGCAAAAGCCAATAATAGTGGCCTTCGACAAAGGCACGGTGGTCTGTGATTTGGTCCGTATAGGGTGTGTTGTCCGCGTGGGTGTGAAAGCTGTACCGGCTGTGGCTGCTGATCATCTGCAGAGGATATTTGTCGGCTAGTTCTTTTGTATGCGGCCCTTCCCAGGACGGAGTATAGCGATTGACCGCCGGACGGTCAGGCTGCTGCTCTTCCATCCGGCGCAATGTAGTCGGCACAAATTCAAATTTGCCGCTCGGTGTTTGCAGGCCTTCGCCGAATTTGTCGGCATATTGGGAGGGTAGCGGCATGGGTTCAGGCAGGTCTTTTTTGCGTCCTTCGGCGAACCAGTTCATGGCGAGCGGTGGACGCAGTTCTTCTTTTTCCGGTGGCACTACATAATAGCCTTTCCGGCAAAATTCCTTCCAGGATATTTTCTGGGGGAGGTCTGAGCTGTCAAACACGCGCTTGCACCAATCGAGTTCCCCGCACCCTTCGGTAAAAACCTGTCCGAGATCAAAGCGTTCGAGCAAGTCGGAAAATATCTGGTAGTCCGATCTGGATTCGCCAAGCGGTTCGATACATTTATGCTGCAACACGATGACACGATGATTGAGCGATTCAAAACTATGGTGACCATAACCGCCAGCATTGCTCCATTCGCCGATGTCCCACCGCTCAAAATTGGTGCAGGCGGGCAAGATGATGTCAGAGAAGAGCGCTTCACCTTCCATGAAGATCGACTGATTGACGACGCACTCGATGCTTTCGTGTCGATAGGCATCAACCCATCGTCCCGACTTTGTACCCGTACTGAAAATCGAACCGCCAAAACGGTAGATCATTCGTATTGGTGAACATCCGGGAGCGGGATATTTGACTGACGTGAACTGGGCTTCTTGCGACGTGCAATCCCATAAATAGCCTTCAGCTTTGCCGTCAATTATCGCTTCAGGGATCTGCTGCTTGGGAATCAGCTGCTTGACCGGATTCATGCTCACGACATGGGGCATACGCTGGTAATTGTTGATCGGGCTGGCCGAGTTCATCAAATCGCCCGAAATCCCGCCCTCGGCATAGCCGGGAAAGTAAAATTGGAAATCGAGAGGAACACCACAGCCCAGATTGCCGAAATTTACGCCCGGCTTGCCCCAGCCTTGCATCGCCATCATCATCACCATGCAGCGCGCCCATTGCGCGCCGTTGGAACCGCGATTGGCTCCGCCAAAGCCAATCCCGCCGGCGCCGCAGGAAAGATAGGTCTTTTTCTTGCCCCAGCTGCGCGCCAGTGCTCTCGCCACACGGGCGGGAACGCCGGTCTCAGATTCCTGCCATTCCGGCGTTTTTGCAATTCCATCTTCTTCGCCCAGAACATAAGCCTGCCATTCATCAAAGCCGGTGGTTTTGTCGTTGACATATTCTTCGTCGTAGAGACCTTCCGTCATCCAAACATGCATGATCGCAATGGCGAGAGCGGCGTCTGTGGTCGGCTTTATCGGAATCCATTTTCCGCCGAACATTTGCGCGGTCGGATTGTGATGCGGGTCGATATGTACAAATTCGATGCCCAGTTCTTTGGCCCACTGGCGCCGCTCGGTTGCTTCCAGTCCGGCATAGGCACCATTGGTGCTTTCCGGGTCCGATGACCAAAACACGATCTGCTCGGCCTGCTGTAAACAATCCTCCAATGTGCCATAGCTCGAGGGCAAGCCGACTTTCAGCGTATTGCCATAATGATGAGTTGCCCCCCAGAACCAGCCTTCCCAGCTGTCCGGGTTCATCAGCATGCGGGTGCCACCGATCAGATTGCAGAATCGCGAATGCGCACTGATGTAATAGCCGATATTTCCCCACATCTGATGGGAACTGGTTGGCATGAAAACAGAGCCCGGCCCATATTCGCGCTTTTGGCGTTTCATCTCATCAGCGACAATGTCGAGCGCTTCGTCCCAGCTAATCCGCTCGTAACCGGATATTCCCCGGTTCTGCGGATTGCGTTTGCCGTTGGGATCAAAATCCACCCGTTTCATAGGATGCAATATCCGGTTTTCAGAATAGACAACACCCTTGGCAGAAAGCCCATGAGGCGCCACGGCACCCAGTCTTCGCGGGGTAAAGCGCTCGCCGCGTGCATCGACCGACCAGCTGGGGGCATCTTTTTTGTCAAAGACTATCGGCGTTGTTCGGATAATCTTGTCATCTTTGACGTGCACATGCACCGGTCCACCATTGGTGGTCATTGTATAACGCTTTGTGTCATCGCGCATTTTTTCACCGTAGGAAAATCCTCCAGCCTCTCGCTGAGCGCGCTGCACCAGTTGCGCCATCCAGTTGCCGATCCGATCCGAACCTTCCAGCGCAACCAGGAAATTTTTCGCTGCATGAATTCTGTAGAGCATGTCCGGTTTCGGACTGAGCATCTTCATCGCGGTGTCGACATCTTTGAATATCATCGCAGCATCGGGGGAAGGATGAATTGCGCCTTTGGACGTGAGCTTGCCGTCTTTGAATTTGTAAAAGCGGCCAACCGATTCATCGCGCAGTTTTATTTGGAAAACACAATCGTGCCTTTGCATTTCCTCGGCAAATCCAGCACTTTTCTTCCTGGCACGCGACATCAACGGAACAAGGGCAGCCAGAACCGTTCGCATAGCTGTCTTTTTCAACACTTGTTTCATTTGGGTCATCCCCTCCCGCAAAACTTTCAATCGCTGTGGATTCTCAGCATCTCTTCCAGCTTCAGACAGACTGTGGCTGATTTGCATCAGATCATCAATCAATCGCACGCCAACAAACAATCTGCTTCTAAATTCGTTGACATACAAATTTAATAATATATATTTTGCATCAATACATAATATTGTAAAGTGGTAATCGCAGCAAAGACTGCGGCAGGCCACGAACATAGTGGGAGGGCCTGATGGATCGAATAAAGAAAATATTGTTAACCAGCACCGCAGCAATGTTGATCATTCCGGCGGGTGCGGCGCAAGCACAAGACGATGGTGCCGACGACGGAAACATTATCGTTGTGACAGCACGAAAGCAGGCTCAGGATCTGCAGGATGTTCCGATCTCTGTCGCCGTTACCCAAGGGGAAAGCCTCCGCCAGAACGCGGTCACGGATCTGGAAGGTTTGACCACTGTCAGCCCCACGGTCACCGTGACGCGTACACCAGTGGCTGACGCGCTATATATTCGCGGTGTGGGCTCAGGTGGCTCTGCCAGTTTCCAGCAGTCTGTCGGCACATTTGTCGATGGCGTCTATCTTGGTCGCGGGCCAGCCGCCCGTGCTGCTTTTCTGGACGTCGAGCGCGTCGAAGTCCTGCGCGGACCGCAGCCCGTCTACTTCGGCAACAGTACAATCGGCGGCGCATTCAATATTGTCAGCCGCAGCCCGGGCAACGAGTTGGAGGTCAATGCGCAGTCCAGCTATGAGTTCAACGCGAATGAATGGATTACCGAGGTCGGCGTTGGCGGTCCTCTCTCCGATAATCTGGGCCTGCGGATAGCCTACCTCCACTCAGAAAGCGACGGCTGGTTGACGGATACTGTGCAGAATGAACGCGTGCCAGTGACCAATAATGACGCCATACGCGGGACCTTGCAATTCGATAATGGTGGCTTCGATGCGACGTTCAAACTCGGATACTCGAACAACAAAGAGGTCGGTGGACGGTTGCAGGTGACTGAATGCGGTCCGGAAAATGCGCCCGTATTCGGCCCGAATTGTAATCCAGGGATTTTTGGCGTGCCCGGATTTGAAGACGATCTCGATTTCAACTTGTCGCGGGGCGGTGTCTTGCCCAACGGACGTGTACAGGAAGACCGCAACGAGCTGAAAATTCTCAACATCTCATATGGTATGAACTACGAGTTTGGGGATGGGCACACGCTCAGTTCGGTGACCGGATATGTCGAATATGACAACCTGCGTTTGGTCGACGTCGATTCCGGCCCTGGCGCCTTTGCCCTTGCCGATCGGACGGAAGACTTCTCGCAGTTCAGTCAGGAAGTGCGGCTGACCTCACCTTCGGATCAAGCCTTCACCTACATGATCGGTGCCTATTACGAAGAAACGGATTTGTTGTTCGTTCAAGCGGCCAACAACGGCGCAGGCCCCGGCCCACTGGTGAATGGGGTTCAGTCCCTCGCCAATTACACTCAGGATCAGCGCTCGATAGCACTGTTCGGTTCGGTCGCTTACGAGCTGACGGATGATTTCACGATCTCCGTCGGTGCCCGCTGGACCGATGTGCAAACTGACGCGTTCCGATCACAGGTGACCAACACGCTGGATGGAGACCCTGCTCCGCCTGCCGTGGTTGCAGCGGCTGCGGATATCAACGGACCCAATCCCCGCGATGAGTTTGAAATCTCCGGAGAGCGTTCCGATTCGGACTTCAACCCGGCAATCGAACTGCAGTACAAACCGACCGACGATATCCTGCTCTATGCGTCCTACAAGCGCGGGTTCAAGACCGGCGGTTTCGACTCGCAGATGCAATTGTCCATCTTGGCATTGCCGACTCCAGAGGATGCCAATGGCGGCTTCGAGTTTGACGATGAAACGGCAGAAGCTTTCGAAATCGGTGCCAAAATGCAGCTGTTTGACCGCGCCGTGACGCTGAACATGGCTGCATTCAGAACCGAATTTGAAGACTTGCAGGTCCAGTCATTCGACAGCACCACCAGCACCTTCGTGACAGGCAATGCTGGCGCAGCGCGATCGCAAGGTATCGAGGTCGATGGTGTGTGGCGAGCCACCGATTTCCTGAGTTTCAATACATCGCTGACGTTCCTGGATTCGACCTTTACCGACTTTGATCGCGCGGCCTGTAACTCAGTGCAACAGGCAGCCTTTCTGGCGAACCCTATGGGAGCGGTCCAATGTATCGCTACCATCGATGGGCAAAGCACGCCATTCGCGCCGGATTTCTCAGGTTCGGTGGGCTACAATCTGGATTACCCACTGACAGACAGCCTCGATCTGGTCTCAAGTGGTCGGGTGAATTTCACGACTTCGTTTGAAACTTTCCAGAACGCAGATCCAAGCGAAATCCAGGATGGCTATGCGAAGATTGATGCCCGTATCGGGATTGCCGGCAATGACAAGCAATGGGAAATCGCTCTTTTCGGCAAGAACCTGACCAATGAGGTCACCTTCCGCTTCGCTGGCGAACTGCCGGGGCCGGCGGGACGGTTTGCACTGGTTGATCGCCGGCGGGAGCTGGGCATTCAGGGCCGGATCAGGTTTTGACATAAATTCGTCGGGAGCAGACAGCGGCCAACTCTCTTAACCTGAGTCAGTTGGCCGCTGGACCTCTCAGAGGAGCATAGCCTCAAAAGGAGTTCAGTTATGCAAGCCGAAGCGACTGAAGTGCCTGTTTTTGAAGGAGACATGTTCTCCGAAGCTGCGCTGAAGGATCCATTCCCGCATTATCGGCAACTTCGCGACTTGGGTCCAATTGTGTACCTCAACAAGCTCAACATGTACGGGATTGGCCGATATGACGACGTCAAAATGGCGCTCCGGTCGTCGGATCGCCTGATTTCAGGCGAAGGCATCGGGATGAATCCTCTGATCAACGATCTCGAAGGTCGTCCCAAGAACATAATCACAACCGATGGAGCAGCGCATGCCAGGATGAAGCGCCCGCTTTTGAGGTCAATCGGGCCCAAGCCAATCGAATCCTATCGCGATCAGCTCAAAAACCTGATCAGCGCGCATACCGAAGAATTGATCGGCACCGGATGGTTTGACGGAGTTGCCTCGCTTGCGCACTTTCTGCCAGTATCCGTCATTTCCCATCTCGTCGGCCTTCCCGATGAGGGGCGGGAGAACATGCTGCGATGGGCATCCTCCACATTCAACTTTATCGGCCCCAACCTGGACAATCTCGAAGAAGACATCGCGGCGTTTCAGGAGGTTAACGAGTTTCTCGGAAGCGTACCTGAAGATAGCATGAAAGAGGGCAGCTGGGCGGACGACTTGTTCAAGGCTGCGGAACGCGGCGATCTGGAAATTTTTGAAGCCCGCGGCGCGCTGGCCACCTATGTTCTGCCAGCCTTGGACACGACGATATTTGCGAAGGCGAACTTGATCTACAACCTGGGCAGCAATCCGGATCAATGGGCCAAACTGAAAGCGGACCCCGGCCTGATCAAGAGCGCGGTTTATGAAGGCGTCCGCCACAGCGCGACGGTTCGCGCCTTCTCGCGCTTTGCAAAAAGCGACTATAGAGAAGGCGATGTGTTCGTTCCTGAGGGCGAAAGGGTCGTCCTCTTCTTTGGCGCAGCCAATCGCGATGAGCGCAAATATGAAGACCCCGATGCCTTTCGCGTTGACAGAAATCCCCGGGACAATCTTGGTTGGGGACATGGCGACCATCTTTGTGCCGGGATGTTTCTGGCGCGGCTGGAGATGGAAGTGATGCTCGAGGCGATCATCGAACAGGTGGAAACAATCGAAGTCGACTCACCTGTATATGGAACCAATCAGGGATTGTACGGATTGGATTCGATGAAAGTCAGATTGAGTTGAGAGCCACATGCCAGCGCCGCATGATGGCGCTGCCACCACAAGCTCGGTTCTAAAAACCATCTGGATTGGTCTTTCACAGATCAAAAACATTGCGAGATAGTATGACAGCGGTGAATTCACTGGAACAGCTTGTTGAGGACGCAAATGCCGATCTTGACGCACTTGGACAGAGTTTTGTTTTTGGGGCGCCAGAGGGCGAAACGCCTCGCTTCGAGCTTTACCATGCGCCCTTTTCCATCTGTTCGCAGAAAGTCCGCACGGTTTTGATCGAAAAAGGGCTGGCGTTCAGCTCTCATCATCTCGACCTTCCCGTGTCAGAAACCCATGCGTCCGACAGCTATCGCCCCAGCTACGTGCGCCTCAGGCTTCGCGGCGCTCCTGACGGCATGATGGTGTCCGGTTATACCGGCCAATCGTCGGTTGCGGTTGAAGGATTTGACCCCTGCGTAGTGCCGACATTGATTGACCATGCACATGAACGCGTGGTTGTTGATGCGCTGAAAATTTGTGAATATCTAGACCAAGAGGCTGAAACGGGTCAGCGGCTCATTCCCGGTGATATTGCCGAAGACGTCTCCGCGCAGGTCGCGCTGATTGATCAGGCACCCCATCCGGCATTGCTCTATGGCGCTTCTCCCGAAGGCGAGGACATACGCCCCGAAATTGTTGCGATCCCGATTACCGGATCCTTGGGCCATGCCGTCCGGCACATTCAGACGATCAAGGCCAGCGTAACTGACGAGCCGGAACTGGTTTCCGCCTATGATGCCAAAATCGTCCGACAATCCAGCGCCGAGAAATTTATCTACAATAGGGATGCGATGCTGGAGGCCTATGCGCGGATGGCAGACCATGTCGCTCGGCTTGAAGACCAGTTAAGCAAGCATGGCGGCGAATGGACTTTCGGAAACCGATACACCATGGCTGATATCATGTGGTCGGCAAGCCTTTTCCGCCTCAAATGGCTCGGCCTTGGACCGCTTTGGGAAGAAGACGGCAAAGCTCCCCGTGTAAGGGCTTATGTTGACAAGGCTTTCATGCGACCCGGATTTAGACAAGCAGTCATAAATTGGCCAATGGCGACACCGCCATCCCATCATATCGAGCCTTCAGCGCCTTATGCGCAGGAGCTGTTTTCAGCCTGGAAGGCAATGCGCGCGTCGGTGGCGGAATAAGGCTGCGTCAACCTTCAGAGGCCGATTCGTTCAAAAGGGCTGCTCCCTGAGCCAGTCAACATAATCAGCAAGAGCAGTTTCGAGCGTATAGGGTGACCTCCATCCGAAATCCTGCGCAAACAGATCACCATTAAATCCCAGGTCGAATTGTGCTTCGGGCAAGTCTTCTGGCTGCAGGCCAAATTGGTCCGCTCTGTCCGGTGCGACATTGAGCAACGCCTGCAACTGCGCGCGCGGACTTGCTGGAAACCCGCTGCTGATATTGTAGATCCGGCGTTTTAATTCGGGCGCTGCCATCGCCAGCTGAATGCACCCAGCATTGTCTTTCACATAGTTTGTCGGCATCCCGGCAAGTGCGCTCCACAGATGCTCAACCGGAACATCGCCATAGCCAGGCTGTCCCTTGAAATGGTCGATCCGTCCCGCTGCCACATGAGCCGCAAGGCCCAGCGGGCTACCAAGGGCCTGATACCCGGGACCAAACATCATTGGTGCCCGCAGGACCACGACCTCCAGCTCGTGCGGCTCCGGTTTCCCGGTGCCCGGTGGAACCGACAGTCCCATCTGGAAACTCTCGCCATAATCCAGGGCGATAATTTCGAGCGCGCGTTTTGTGGCAACTTCAAATTTCCGCATAATCCCTTCGTCGGCATCTGACTCGGCAGCGACTTGCAGGGGGAAGCGCGTATCTTCGGTGAATGGTGGTGCCAGGCCGCCATAAACCGCCATAGATCCGCCAAGCACCACCCGCTTCACGCCGCTTTTCCGTGCGGTCTCAAGGCAATTGAGAGTGATGGGATAGATTTCGTTATTTATGTCGCGCGTTTGGGCATATTGATGGGTGTGGACCAGCATCACCATGCCGGTGAAATGGTGTTTGGCAAAAAGCGCTTCTACCTGTTCGGCATCCCGAAGATCGACGCGCTCCACTTCGACCAGGTCGCTATCCTTTCGGAGCTGCTCGCCAATTGCGTCATGGTCTTTTCGGCTGGACACAACCACGGCCGTGCCCGCGGCTGCAAATGCGCGCGCAGTCGCCGCGCCCAGCATACCCGTTCCGCCGGCGATGAAGATTTTCTCCATGATCATCCTACTCAATCTGGTCTGCCCTCGATGCCGATCTTGGTTCGGCAGCCCCGTTCTCTTAAGGCAGCAAGCTCATTTTTTGATGCCACGGGATTTCATCAGGCTGTCGAAACTTCTCTGAAGATATTTTGCGTAAAGTTCGGGGTCCGGCATGATCTCACGATCGGCCAGAAAAGTGAGATAGATGGCGCCGCAATAACTGGTGACAACATGAAAAATGCCTTGTCCTTCGGCCAATATGCCCGTGCCCCACAATTTCACCATTTTTGCCCCGGCAAAGAACATGGGTTCTCTTGGGCCGGGAACATTGCTGACCACCGCATTGAAAGCGGGGGCAACCCGGTCAACCAGACCGGCGCGGAGCATCATCTTGGTTCCGGCCGCAGTCAATCCGGCAGGCATGGCGCCTGACAGGTCCATCAGGGTCTTCGCATCCATCGCGTGCGTCATCGCCTTTGATCGCTGTGTTTCCGCCATGATGAATTCGAGCCGCTCGCCGGCCTTGGCCAAATGTGTGCCCGCGCTCACTGTCATCATCGCCACTTCGTTACCGGTATTTTCGCTTCCGTCATCAGTTCGGACGGAGAGCGGCACACCGAATTTCAGTGTTTCAACCGGCAAGTCGTTTTTGGATTTCAGATAATCGCGCATAGCGCCGGCCGCGATCGCCACCATGACATCGTTGACGGTGGCACCGGGAAAATTTGTGCGGATTTTCTTGATATCCGCCAGTGCAAATTCCCGCCCGTCAAAAACCCGGTGCGGACTGAGCCTTCGATTGAAACGTGTGCGGGATATTTCAGCTTTTGCGTCAGCTCGTTGACGAAATTCGCGGCGCACATCAAGCAGCCTTTTGGGGACAGGGAATAGTTTTTGCAAATTGCGCATGCCGCGCACCGGATTGACGAAATTGTTTATCTGTGCACGCGCGAGCAATTCTATCGGATTGGGCGGCGGCTCGGCCTTCCAGTTCCGTCCAAAATCGCGCGGCTTCAACTGCGCATCGCGATCATGCAGGGCATCGGACATCTCCAGGCCGGCTTTGCCATCAACCGCCGAGTGATGATATTTCTGCAGAATCGCAAAGCTGCCCTTTGGCACACCCTCGACTTTGTCCAGCCCTTCAATCACCGTGAATTCCCAAAGCGGCTTTTTCATGTCGAGTGGTCGGGCATAGATGCGAGCCGCCTGGATACAAAGCTGCCGCCAATCACCAGGCTTGGGCAAGGCTATGTGGCGGACATGATATTCCAGATCGAAATTCTCGTCCTCGATCCAATAGGGATGATCCAGGTCAAGCGGGACATGTACAAGTTTGCGCCGGAAGAGGCTGGAGCCATCCAGACGCCCTTCCAAATAGCGCAGAATGTCCTTGAATCCTACCCGGCCATCAGGCGCGGTTGAGGGATCATAGATCAGCAACTGCCCGATATGCATCGGAGTGTTGGAGGTTTCGCTATAGGCGAAAAACGCATCAAGAGAGCCCAATTGTTCCATTTGGCTTGCTCCTTTGGTCAGCCGCAAACAGGAATGAACTAAAGAGAGAATCGATGATATTTGTATCTATGCAAATATATACCATAATTATTCGTATTGATACAAATATATTTGACAGAGCCACTGTTGTGCAGGTATCATCCTGCATACGGTTCTTCTATCTCGTTGCGGGAGCGGCAGGTTCAGCATGTATCGCTATTGGGCTCGGATTGGCGCATTATTGTTTTTCCTTTGGGGTTTGCTCCATCTGGGGGCTGCGCTATCCGTCTTCTCTCTGGGCTCGGAACAGAGTGGCATTGTGCAGGGTCGCCTGTATCAAGACGCCTCATTCCTGTTCTTCTTTGCCATTCTGGCCATGATTACAGCCTATTGGAACGCGAAAGCCAGTAAGAGTGCGCTTTGGATCAATGCCATTGGAACGTCAGCGGGTGACCTGCCATTCCTGTTCTTTCTGGTGTTGCCGGGACTGGTTCCCCCGCCAGCAAACTTTCTGGGGCCACTGTTATGGGTGTCAGCGATAGCTCTTTCCGTAACTGCTTATCTTCTGAAACCCAAGAGTGCGGCACTGGAAACATGACCATCACCCAGACAATTTCTCCCAGGGCCGAACAGTTGGGACCGCTTCCGATCCGGAGACTTTTGCCTGCGGCTGAGCGACAGATGGTGGGTCCCTTCATCTTCATGGATCAGGGCGGTCCATTGACGGTCCCCTATCGGCCGGATGCAGGCGTGCCGGAACACCCCCATGCCGGGTTGTCGACCTTCACCTATTTGATGGCAGGATCTGGCTATCACCGGGACAGCGCAGGCAATGAACAGATTATCGAAACCGGTGATATTGCGCTGATGACAGCCGGCAGCGGGATCACCCACGAAGAACGCCCAAATCAGAATGATGGCGCGGCCACACGCGACGTTTACTTCCTGCAAATGTGGCTCGCTTTGCCCGATGAAAAAGAAGAGATGGACCCGGTTTTTGAACATCACCCGGCTGCCTCCTTGCCATTGGTTGCGCTTGATGGGGGGCAAGCGCGCATATTGATTGGCGAAGCTTGGGGCCAGAGCGCACCGACCACCACATTTGTTGAAACCATATTTGCTGATGTGAAGATTGAACCCGGCGGTCAATTGCCGATCGATTCTGCCTGTGCGGAGCGAGCGGTTTTCTTGCTTGAGGGCGATGCGTCGATCGATGGCAAGGTGATCAAGCATCATCACCTTAACATATTGCAGCCCGCGAACAGGCCGATATTGGCGAGCGAGAATGGCGCCAGGGCCATATTGCTTGGCGGCGCAAATTTTCTCTCCAAGCGTTTCGTCGCTGGCAGCTTTGTTGCATCTTCAGAAGCGAAAATCAGGCAATGGATGCGCGATTATCGCGCTGGAGATTTTCCGAGTATTGGCAGCTAATCGAGCTGTCCAAACATTTTCATCCAGATCAATTTTGCCAAGGAAGATGACATGACCGGTACTCAAAAAACAGCATTGAAAATTGCAGCTTTCCTCTGGTTCATCTGGGGAGCCGTTCACATGCTTGCGGGGACTATTGTTCTCTCATCCGATGCCAGCGGTGGCTTCGCGGCAATTGCAGATGCGGTCGATCCGGCCCTGTTGCAGCATGAATATCACGCCGCTGTTGGCGGCATACTCCATCAACATGGTTGGAACCTGTTATGGGGCGGAGTGGTTACCCTCATCGGAAGCATATTCATTTGGCGGGCAAATATGACCGCTATTTGGGTCACCGGAATGGTCGGCGGCCTTTTGGATGTTGGATATCTTCTGTTTGTCGACATTCCCGGCTTTGTCCATTTTGTGCCAGGTACTGTCATGACCATTTTCTCGGCAACGGCGATCCTCTTGAGCTTTTGGGTTTGGTTCGCCAATCGCGCTGCCCCGGCAGACTGATTGCTTGGACCGCTATCTGGCGTCATAAGCTACTCTGAAACCTATATGGCTGGTGCCAAGGTCCCGTTCCTGGAACTGCCGCGCAGAAGGGCGATAGCGACGGCAATAATTGTCCGCACAAAGATAGGATCCCCCCTTGATGGTGGCCGAGACCATGTCTGGTCCCTTGTCGGTCCATTCCCATACATTGCCAATCATATCGTACACACCGAACGCGTTTGCCTCAAAACATCCCACGGGTGCGGTGCCGATAAATCCATCCTCGCCCAGATCCCTGGCGGGAAATGCTCCCTGGTAGTGATTGGCTTCAATCAATCCTTCCGCATTGGTCGGCGGTTGTGATCCAGTGCTGCCAGCGCGCGCAGCAAATTCCCATTCGGCTTCGCTCGGCAGGCGTCCGCCTTTCCATTGCGCATATGCCAGCGCGTCAGCATGACTCATATGAACAACAGGGTGGCTTTCCCTGCCTTTCAGGCTAGAGCCTGGTCCTTCGGGTTGTTTCCAGCTAGCCCCGGGTTGCCAATGCCACCAATTGGGATTGTTATCGTCAGGCGCAACAAAAACTGCTGATCCGGGTTCACGCATTTCGGCCGGAAGCTGGTCGATACTGGCCGGGATGGTTTCTGCGTCGGTTTTGTAACCGGTCGCCTCGACAAAGTCGGCAAATTGCGCATTGGTAACTTCATACGCATCTATTCGAAAATCACTCACGATCACTGTTTCCGGCGGTCCTTCTTCGGCATAAACAGGGTCCGCGCCAAAGGTGAAGGGGCCGCCTTTCACCGGTACCACTTTCGCCAGTTCCTCGGCATTTGTACATCGGGCAGCAACTTGCCCATCATCGGGCGCCTGCTGGCACGCAGTGAACATTATTGCTGGCAGGACTGCGCCATATTGCCGTACCATCATCTCTTGTCCAAGTCGGATAGAAGAGCTGCGGTGGAGTAACTGCTGACACTATAAGGGACCAAATAGGTCAAAGCGATTTTCCACACCGGTGGCCATTGACCAGCAGCTATCAGGTCGCCCTGATTGATTCCGATCAGAATGGTTCCGACGACCAGGCCCACTTTCAGCGCGCGTTTGACAGTGACTGGCTTGACTAGAAGCGACAAGAAAGATTGGTGTGATATGTTGCCAGTCATGACAGAATATCAGCGGAACTTTGCGGGCAACGCTGCAAATCCCTGCAAAACATTGTTCATAATCGGTTTGGGATCGCCAGTCTCAATATAGTCGACATGCCGGATGAGCGCGGATGCCAGCGCTTCCATCTCCAATCGGGCGAGATGCATGCCGGCACAAATATGTGTGCCATGGCCCCAGCCCAAATGATCGCGCGGATTGCGGTCAATCTGAAACTGATCCGCATCCGGATAGCGGCGCTCGTCCCAATTGGCGCTGGCATAGAGCACGGCGACGCGGGACCCCGATGGGATGGTACCAGACTCCGTCTCGTAGTCGCTGTCGACATATCGCGTAAATCCGCGAATGGGCGATGCCAGCCGCACGCTCTCATAGACCATGGAACGAAGCAGTTCAGGATCCTCCTTGAGCGCGTCATAAACTCCTGCCGTCGTCGCCAGTCGCCAAAGCATATGGGCCGAGGCCAGTATGGTGGTGTCAAGGCTGGGTGCGACATAGTCGACGACCATCATCGCTGCTTCGCTTTCGCTGATTTCGCCCGTGTCAATATACCCCAAAATTCGTGCGGCCCAGCCGTCCGGTTTGACCCTGTCCTGGCCGAGTTGCTGGGTATATTGGATCAGGCCAATCGCTGTTTGGAGAGCAGCGGTCGTGCGATCATTCATCGGACCCAGCGCATCAAAAGTCGCGGCTGCCCATTCGAGCATATTTTCGCGGCCCTCTTCTTCAAGCCCAACCAGTTCGGCGACAATCGTGACCGGCAAATGGGAAGCAAAATCTTTCACCGCACAAAACTCATCGCCTGCCAGCAAATTACGGATCAGTGCATCCGCGCTGTCCGATATTCGCTGTTTGACGGTTTCCAGAGATTTTGGCCCTAATGGCTTGGCCAGGATTTTTCGGCGGCGGACATGGGTTGCGCCATCACTTGTGATCGTTGCCTCCGAGCTTGTTCCATTGATGAAATCATTGGCCGCAACGCCATGGCCACTCAGCAGAATGTCATCGGCTCTCAATGCTGCCTGCACAGACTCAAATTGCGTAATGGCGTACAGGTCATTTCGCGGAAGATGCACGACCGATCCGGTATCGCGCAGCCTCTTGTAAGAGGAAGAAGTGTTGTTCAACGTGTCGTCGCTAAACAAATCCATGTCGCTGGTCGCAATAGTCAAAGCTGCACCTATTTCGGCTTGGGTGTTCGTGGCGGCATCCCATGCTGGATGGCAAGAAAGTTGAGTTTGGTACTTTCGCGGCGAAAGCCGATCAGTTCCTGGTATCCGGGATCATTATACCAATCCAGGGCAGCCTGTTCATTTTTGAACTTCATCAGAACCATGCGACCCTTGATCCCGGGATCACCTTCCAGCGTGATGACATTGTCATCATATGTGATGAACTCGCCGTCATGTTTTTTGAGCTGCGGGAAGAAGCCCTGCTCATATTTGCGATAGGTCTCGGCATCGTCGATGACGAAATTGCCGACAACATAGACGGGGACGTCTTCAGAGGAATCACTCACAATTTAGCTCCTTCTTCATTGCATATTGATGGCTTGCTCAAAGGCAGGACGCGCTTCGATATTGGCAATATAGCGTTTGAGATTGCGCATTTCGTCGCTGACACAACCCACCCGGTTGCTCATGAAACAGCTATGTCCCAGCATAATATCGGCGCCGGAAAATTCACCGATCAGATAATCACGGCCTTCCAGTGCATCATCAACCGGCCCCAGCGCCTTAGAAAGCAGCCGCTGTGCCTGCCCCAACACATTTTCATCGCGGCGCTCGGGGGGCAGCAAGATGGTTTGAACAACGATGGTGTTGATCGGCGGCATCACCATGCCTTCGCAATAGTGGAACCATTGCAGATATTCCGGGAAACGCGGGTCATCTACCGCAGGCTTAAGCCCGCCATTTTTGTGGCGCTCCAGAACATAGTCAACAATCGCGCCCGACTCATAAATAGAAATATCCCCGTCCTCGAGTACGGGAATTCGGCCCAATGGATGGCGGGCACGATGTTCATCAGATTTCAGATCCTTGGGATGAAAGGCCATTTTGTTGATTTCATAGGGCAACTCCAATTCTTCAAGCAGCCAGACGATCCGGCCAGCGCGGCTATTGGGAGCAAAATGGAGTTTCAGCATGGTTTATCCTTTTTATGTTTCTTAAATGAGCGCTGCCGTGTGGCCACCATCGACCGGCAGGACCACCCCATTGACGAAGGATGCGCCTGGTGAAACAAGCATGATGACCGGGCCTATCAGCTCTTCCAGCTGTCCGGCTCGGCGCGCCGGTGTGCGGCGCAAATAGGCATCGCCTGCATCGGAGGCGAGAAAGTCGTCATTGATTTCGGTCACAAACCAGCCGGGCGCCAGCGCGTTAACGCGGATATTATGTCTGACGAGGTCCATTGCCATGGCGCGGGTCAGCTGCACCACGGCGCCTTTGGAAGTGCAATAGGCCGCATTGAAGGATTTACCGCCCAGACCCAGAACAGATGACACATTGACGATGCTGCCCGCCCGTTTGGCGGCAATCATTCGTCGCACGGCCTCTTGAGCAACTTTCCAGACGCCGCCCAAATTGGTGTCCATAGTGAAATTATACTGATCCTCATCGCTGTCCTGAAATTGGATTCCACCGCCGGTTCCGGCATTGTTGATCACTGTGTTGATCAGACCAACTTGCCGTTCAGCCGCGTCAAACGCAGTCTTTATGCTCTCACTTTCGGTGACATCCATGGCGACAGCAACCGCTTTGCCGCCTTTGGCTGCGATATCCTCGACAAGTTTCTCCAGACGATCCACGCGCCGCGCCGCTGCCACGACCTTTGCGCCGGCCTCCGCCAGTGCCGGAGCCAGCGCTTTTCCAATGCCGCTCGATGCCCCTGTGATCAGAACAACATTTTCGGCAAGCGAAAAACGATCCTGTGTCATCATCTCTCCTGTTCGAATCCTTCAGGCAGCAAGCCCGGATACTTGCTGCAAAGACTGGCCATGCGCCTTCTGTTCGGCATGCATGGCTTCTATCATCTGCATGAGGGGCGGCGGCATGGCGACCTGGCGGGAAAATTCCTCGCGCGCATGCAAGCCGTCATACCAGTCACCCAATTTGGGGTGATTCGTGCCAAGTGGATAGCCAGCGAGTGACAGCCGGAAAGCGTAGATATACCAGGCAATATCAACCAATGAAATGTCGTCGCCCATCAAATAAGCCTGATTGGCCAAACGTTGTTCGAGCTTGTCAAATGACGCGCGGAAACGGCTCACCGCCTGCCGGATCTGGTCGTCAGTGATGCCGTCATTTTCGATCATGTCATTGAAAAACTTGAACTGGACGTCTTTTTCAGGATCCGTCTCACCGCCAACAGTGCCAGTGCCCGCCGCCTGAAATTTTGCCAGCTCGTCGGCGCTGCGCATCGCCCGTTTGTCGCCAAACATATAGCGCATGGAAATGGCGCGGACATCAAGATGCAGATCATCCTCTTCGTCGAGCAGGGCCTTGGCCTCGTCATTTTGACCATCAGGGATCAGCGCAGGTTCTGGAAATTTGGCCTCCAGATATTCCAATATGTCGTTGCTCTCGATGATCACCTTGCCATCATCGACCAGCACCGGCACCAGTCCGCGCGGATTAATCCCCATAAACCAGTCAGAATAATTTTCGCGGTTTGCCAAATCGATGTGGTGCGATTCCCACTCTACGCCTTTGAGGGACAAGAAAATTCGGGTTTTCTGGGAGCAGGACGACCCCATGAAATGGAGTAGGTGAACACCTTGCCAGTCCAGCACCTCCCTGGTTGCAATATCCTCTTCAAGTAGTTGAACCATATCACGCTCCTTCCGGGGAATGGCCCGGCTTGCCCGATTGTTGCGGAGGTCCGCCCGGTCCCTGTTCGCGCATGCGTTTTACGAAGTCTGCGAAACTTTTTTTACAGGCGGCATCGCAGGGCCAAGGATAGAGAGCCCTTGGGCCCATTCCCATAGGAGGCTTGGGGGGAATAACGCCGTTGCTCTTTTCATATACCTTATAGTCCGCGAGCATCGACTTCACACGATCGGGATACTCTGTCGCTACATTCTTGGTTTCGCCAGGGTCATCTGCGAGGTTATAGAGCTCCCATTTCCCGTTACCCTGCGGCGGTCCAATGCGCGAAATTTTCCAGTTATCCTGTCTGAGCGCGCCATTTCCGAATAGCTCGGTGGCGAAGCCAGATCCCTCGGGAGCGACCGCGTCCGTCCAGATCGAAAGCATGGATGCTCCCTGTGGCGCAAGTTTGCCATCATATAGCGGATTGCCATCGGCGCTCAGTCCCAAAATATCAAATATCGTTGGAACGATATTGCTCACATGACCGATGCCCTCTGCAATCCCGCCGCTTTTCACAGCGGGACCGCTGACGATAAATGGTGATCTAATACCCCCTTCTCCGACACCTCCCTTAAACATACGAAAGGGCGTTGCCGAGACATTCGCCCATTCGCGTCCCATAACCGCAAAAGCGCCAGGTCCGCCGGGATTTGTTTGGGTGTTGCCCCATGTTTCAGCCAGAAACTCGTCGCTATTGCCGGGGTAGATGATAGGGGCGGTCGCGCTGGGGCCGTTGTCCGAAAAAAAGATGATATAGGTGTTTTCCAATTCACCGTCGGCCTCCAATTTGTCGAGAATCCGGCCGACTTGTTGGTCGAGCAATTCGATCATTGCAGCATATATCTCCATCCCACGGCTGTCACGGTCACGGATGTCCTGTGTCCGCTTGTCCCATGCTTTCAAATGGAGTGGAACATCTGGCGGGAAATTCGGCATTTTCCATGGCTTGGCATTGTCGTCGATCAGCCCTGTCTTGATGAGCCGCTCCATCCGCTCCGCACGGATTGCCTCCGGTCCTGCGTCATAGCGACCATCATATTTATCCATCCACTCGTCAGGAACTTGCAAGGGATCGTGCGGGGCGGTGAAGGCGAGATATCCAAAGAAGGGTTTGGCCTCTTCGCGATCGTCCAGATATTCCAGCAGCTTGTCGGTGTAACTGATTGATGAATAGAAATCTTCAGGCAGTTCCTCGAGAAGTTTCCCGTTCTCGACATATTCTGGTGGCTCCTGCGGGCTGATCGGCAACAGGTCGCCAAAGTGGCTCGCGCCACCTGGAAGTAGCGCAAATGATTTTTCGAATCCGCGGTTGTGGGGGCGTTGGTCTTCATCAACGGCCAGATGCCACTTGCCGCTCATCATCGTTTCATAGCCGGTTGCACCCAGCGCTTCGGCTATCGTGACGACATCATTGTGAATCTGGCCAGCATAGTTGCGGGTTTGCTGATTGGGCCGGCCGAGATTGTTCATCGTGCCCACACCGGCGACATGATTATCCAGGCCCGTCATCAGCATCGAACGGGTGGGAGAACAGGTTGGCGCCACATAGAAATTCGTCATGCGCACGCCGTTTGAGGCCAAACGATCCAGGTTGGGCGTGCTGATTTCGCCGCCAAAAGCGCCGATGTCCGACCAGCCTAGATCATCAGCAACGATGATCAGAAAATTCGGTTTTTTTGCCTTCGCCGCTTCGCGGGCAGCATCTGCACCATTTTGATCGGCACAACCGGAAAACAGCAAGACGCTCATCATCAATGCAAGAATCTTCTTCATTTTTCCCTCTCTCTTTCGCAGTCAAACTGTTCAATCAGCTGGCGTTTTCGACTATTTTGTAGGCAACGGTGAACTGGTCCAGTTCATGGCGGATCTGCTGCGTGACTTCGTCGTCAATGGCGTCCTTTTTGGTCTCTACAAAGGCGATCACACCAGTCTTTTCATCCTGTTCAACGTGCACATCTGCTGACGGCGCGATGTCTGAGATTGCATTTTTTAATACCCGGGCAATGGCCATCATTCGCAGCTCCGGTTTGAAGATTTTGCCAACGGCGGTTTGCGGCATATCGTCAAGTATGGCGATGTGGACAGGAGCGGCGGCGCGTTCGGGTACATGCTGTTTGGCATAGGCTTGCAGTTCATCTGCGCTAGGTGCTGTGTCTTCCAATTCTTCGCTGAGTGTCACGAATGCACAGGGCAATTCGCCAGCATAGGCATCGGGTTGGCCGATGGCAGCAGCCAGCGAGACGGCAGGGTGTTCCGAAAGTGCATCCTCGATGCCTTTGGGATCGATATTGTGTCCGCCACGAATGATCAGATCCTTGGATCGCCCGGTCATCCAGAAATAGCCATCGGCATCCTCTCGCGCCAGGTCGCCGCTGATCAACCAACCATCATCCAGGAATGCCTGTTTGTTTTTCTCTTCCTGCTTATAGCCAAGAAAGACATTGGGACCCTTGAACACAATTGTTCCTGCCTCGTCGATTTCGCAATCTCGCACATACTGATCGTTTTCGTCCAATTTGACGCATTTCATCAGCTGATAGGGCACCCGAATTCCGATCGAGCCAACACGCTTCTCGCCATATTGCGGGTTGCCAGCGCTGAACAAGGTGCCTTCGGTCATACCATAGGCTTCGATTACGGTGATCGGGGTCCGTTCCTGAAACTGACGAAAAACTTCGGGTGCGATGGGAGCAGCACCGCAGATGATGAATTCCATCGAACTTAAGTCAGAGTCGCCCACCGGAACATCCAGCAGTGCGGAGACAACGGTTGGTACAGTCGCGAAATAAGTCGCGCGATATTTATCCATCAGCTTCCACAAATTGGCGACCACATCACGATTGCGGAAACCGTCGGCTGTCAAATACACCGAGTGGCCGCCGCAGGCGAGCATATTGATCCCCGCATTGAAGAAGCTGTTGACATGAAACAGCGGTAGCCCGCCAATGGCCACGGTATTTTCATCATAGCCAAACATATCGACCATCATCGAGGCCTCATGCACCTGATTGGCATGGCTATGTTGGGCCAGTTTCGGGGTGCCGGTTGTACCACCCGTATGAAAATAGGCGGCCACGTCATCGGCAGAAATCGTGCGATCAAAGTCAAAACTGGCGCTATCATGCCTGGCCAGCGCATCAGCAAAATTGACGACGGGCAAGCCGCCCGCCGTGGCATCTGTGGATACGGTTTGACCTTCCGGATTTACCTGAATGACAATTTTCAAACTGGGCACCTGATCGACAATCTCCCAGACCTTGTCCCACATTTGCTGATTGATGTCGGGGCCAGCGACAACCAGTGCCTCGCTTTCGGACTCGCGCATGATATCGCGCAGTGCTTCGGCCTCGAGCAGCGGATTGATCGGTCCAACAATGCCAAGTGCCTGTGCGCCCCACATCGCGATTTGCGTTTCAGGCAGATTGGGCAGGATCAGCGAGGTGACGCCGCCAATATCGACGCCTGCCGCGTGGAGCGCATTCGCCATTTGATGGAGTTGCCGGCGCAGATTGTCATAGCTCACAACACGCGGCTCTTCATCTACAGCGCCGGTTGCCTGAAATTTGATGGCGGGCCGGTCAGCATTTCGCGCCGCAGATTTCAGGATCATGTCTATGGTGTTCTCGCCGCGCCAACGGTCCCGCGCGGGCACTCGCTCAAAGGCTTCAATGTCGGCCAAATTGGCAATGCGTGTCGTCATGGGCAGCTCAATTCACTCGCGTCCAGATCAAGGTATCGCGAAAGCCAAAGGCATCGGCCCATAGTTTCAGGCGATTTCCACCATCGGAAAATTCATAAAGGCGCGGCAGCGTTATCCCTGCATGGTTGGGGCGTCCGGCGGAAGTCGTCTTGTGATAGACTTTTTCATCATCCGCATCGAAGGTACCCATATAGCCGACATAGCCAAAGGCCGAGAGGACAAAGGGCGTCAGATATTCATATTCTTCATCGCTCAGCCCGGCACAGCCCGACGCGCTGACCGTGTCGCCCATTTTGTAACGCATCGCCCGGTCATTGGAGACCTCGGGGCGTCTCTTGTCCATTAAAGAGGCGGACACCCATCCGGTGTTGGTATAAATGATATTGCCCGTATATTCGCCATCGAAAAATTGCACGACCTCTTGGCTATCCAAATTTGTCACGGTCCAGTCAGTAATTTCCCAGATACCGACAAAAGCTTTTTGTTTTTCGTTCATGCCGCGTCCCTCGCATCATCGCGCAAATATTGTTCACCCTGCAAATAGGCTGCCCAGCTATTGGTCAGTTTTTCGATCGATCCGCTGCCGAAAATGATTCGGTCGGGTTTGACGAGCATCGCCTCTGCGTCGCCGAGATATTTGGCAATTGCACCGTCAGCATCCTCTATGACGATCGCATTTTCGACTTTGCCGCCAAGCGAGCAAATTCGCAGATCCCCTGAAGTTGCCTTGAGTTTTTGCATCAACGCGCAGCGGTTATCAGATGGCTGATTCGCGTTGACAATGAGCAATGGAACATAGCCGACCAGATCATCCACGCGCTGGCGTTGCTCTTCATCATTGTCCAAGAACCCTTCCGGGAACACCTTGCCCGCAGCTTCGTCATCCAGGATGCCGCCTTCAATATTCGGCACGCCAGGAAGTTCATAAGGCAACCCCGCCTCTCGATCAGCGATCATCTTGCGGTCGCGTTCCGCGGCCTTTGCGGGATCGAGAACACACACCACTTTGCCCATTTCAATCGCACCCTGGATCACGGCCCGTGCATGGGGTGAACGCTCTGACATTAGAGTGTCGAGCAGATCCGGATGAGCCTCACCGCGCGCCACGGCCCCCAGTTTCCATGCGAGATTTGTCGCATCCCGCACGCCCGCACATAGCCCCTGTCCCATAAAGGGTGGGGTTTGGTGCGCCGCATCGCCGATGATCATGATTCGGCCAACGCGCCATTGTTTGGCCACCAGACCGTGAAATTGATAAACAGCGCTGCGCTCCAGTTCGATCAGATCAGGATCAATCCATTTCGATATCCATTTCTTGAGTGATTCCGGGCGTGTGACCTGCTCTGCTGTCTCGCCCTCTTTCAACATAAATTCCCAGCGATGACGACCAGGGCCAGATGGCACACAGGTGGTTGGGCGGTCGGGATCACACATCTGCACACCGGCCTTCGGCAAGCCTTCAACACCCCCTGGCACTTTGACATCCACCACCACCCAAGGCTCGTCAAAACCCAGATCTTCCAGCTGAATATCGAGATAGCGCCGCGTCAGGCTGCTGCCGCCATCACATCCGATCGCATATTTCGACCGAACATCCCTGGGACCATCGGGTGTTCTGATTGTCGCCGTAACGCCATCTTCATCCTGCTCGATCGCGATGAACTGCGTTTCTAGCATGATGTCCACATTGGGTAGCTTGGCAAGCGCCATGCGCACCACATGTTCCATTGATGGTTGGTGGAACAGATTGGCGAAATGATATCCGGTCGGTGCCAACACCGGCGGGCGATCCCGCTTCATCAATATTTCCCAATCCTGGTTGACGAAATGGTAGCCTTCGCTCGGCTTGCTATGTGCAAGAACACCATCCGCGCAGCCGATCAGATTCAACTGCCGCATTACTTCATAATCAATGACAATAGCGCGCGGCTGCTTGTAAATTTCACTATCGCGCTCAAGCACCAGCACGTTCAGCCCCTGCTTTGCGCATAATGCAGCAAACACCGCCCCTACGGGCCCGAGTCCAATTACCAGAACATCGGGATCTTGCATCAGACCTCCGCTCCCATCCGCATGATTCTCAGTTTTCGATCGAAAATCAAAAATTTGTCAGCTTTTGATTCTTTTTCGCTTGCATGCAGAATAATATCATATTATTTTGTATGTCAACAAAAATAGACAGGTTTAGTTTGTTTGTGATACTCGTCTGTATGACAGCAAAACCAAGGTCTAGGAGGATAAATTGGAACCGAATCAAGGCAGCTTAGCGAAAGCCGTGGAAATCGCCTATGTGCGCTTCAGTCTGCCTAATCTGAAAAAAATGGAAGAGTTTTTGCCCACGTTCGGGATGACGCCGATCAGACAAAAATCCGCCGAGGGGCAGGAGGTACTTTACGGCAAAGGCTATGGTGGCGGACCATATATTTATCATGCCACCGAGGGCGAGCAGAAATTTCTGGGATTGGGATTTGAAGTTGCGTCCATGGCGGAATTGGAGAAGCTGGCAACAGCTGAAGGCGCGTCTGAGATAGAATCGGTCAAGGATCCCGGCGGCGGCTATCGTGTGCGTTTCACCGATCCCAATGGATATGAGATCGACGCTATATATGGCCGTCTTTACAGCGATCCTGAGCACACAGAACAGCGCGTGCCCTTCAATTGGGCATCCAATCGCCGGCGGATGAGCGAACCTGTTCGGCTGAAGCCCGGCCCCGCTCCCGTCCGGCGGCTTGGCCATTGCGTTCTCAATGTACTTGATTTTCGGGAAAGTGAGAATTGGTACAAGGAGCGGTTTGGATTTCTCACATCCGACGAGATTCATCGCGAAGAAAAAACCGAGATCATGGGTGCTTTTTTGCGTTGCGACAAGGGAGACGTGCCAGCTGATCATCACACCATATTCCTGATGGGGACTGGTAATGTGGGCGTGAACCACATTGCCTTTGAAGTGGAGGACTGGGACACCTTGATGCTGGGCCACTCGTTCCTTGAAAAACACGGCTATGAAAAATATTGGGGCATTGGCAAGCACATATTGGGGAGCCAGGTCTTTGACTATTGGAAGGACCCCTTTGGCTATGTTCTGGAACATTATACTGATGGCGACGTTTTCGATGCGTCTGTGCCACCTGCGTTACAGTCACGAGAGACTCTGCTAGGTGTCCAGTGGGGTACGGCTACGCCCCATAGCAAAGGAACAGCGTAATGGCGGTAGAGGCAGTTAAGAAACAGAGAAGAACTCAGGAACGGACGGAAGTCACCAAGCAGAAACTGGTTGATGCAGCGCTGATCGAATTCTCGAATCGAGGTTTTGATGGCGTCACCTCACGCGACATTGAAATCGCGGCAGATGTGCAGCGCGGTCTGCTCAAATACCATTTTGGCGACAAGGATGGCATGTGGAAAGCGGCCGCGGACCAGATATTTGAGCTTCGAATGGGTGAAATTGAGCAGCAGGCAAAATTGGCGCAAGATCTGCCGCCTAGAGACAGGCTTGCTCTCAGAATTCGTGCATTTGTGCGGTTTAGTGCTGAACATCCCGAACTCAATCGACTGATGGTTCAGGAGGGCAAGTATCACAGCTGGCGTACCGACTACATCATCGACGCATATATGAGACAGTCAACCCGAGCGCTCGAAGAAATGGTGGAGTCCCATCTTTCGATAGACCGCGAGACTTTCGTTCACTGGTACTATTTTTACATAGGGGCAGGGGCTTTTGCATTTTCGGTTTCTCCCGAAGCCAAAAAGCTTTTCAAGACAGATGTGAGCACCAAAGCGTTCATTGACCGGCATGCGGATATGCTCGTCGAGTTTCTCATGAACCAGTTTGAAGCAGCGGGTGCAAAAGGCTGATGGCTGATACCCCCGTTCTTATTGCGGGCGGGGGCCCGGTTGGTTTGGCGCTCGCGCTGGCGCTCGATTATCACGGTGTCGATGCTATCCTGATAGAACGCAACGAAACCACGACACGCCATCCGAAAATGGACATCACCAATGGCCGCAGCATGGAGCTGTTTCGCCAGCTTGGTGTTATTGATGAATTGCGCGCTGAAGCAGTGCCTGCTGATCACGACTATTCTGTGATCTGGTGTACCCGCATGGAGGAGTGGGAGCTGGCGCGGTTTGACTATCCGAGCGTGGAGCAGGCCCGCAAAACGCTGCGCCAACACAATGACGGCACCATGGCTCTGGAGCCAGGCATGCGCGTTTCACAAGTTTTGCTGGAGCCGGTTCTCAAAAAAGTGCTGGAGGACCGCTGTGATCATATTGATGTCCGATTTGGTTGGGGCCTGGAAGGCTTTACACAGGATGCAGATGGCGTCTCGGCCCAAATAAAGTCAACCGCGACCGGCGAAGTGAAAACTGTTCGGGCCGATTATCTTGCGGGTTGCGATGGCGCAGGCAGCGTCACGCGGCAATCTTTGGGGATTGAGCTTACTGATTTGGTTCCGCCCAATCCCGAAACGAAAGACGGTGTCGCTGCGAAAGGCACATCACCTGCGCCCAAACGCCGTCTTTACATGATTCACTTCAAGTCGCCTGAAATCGATCGGATTGAAAAATTTGGCCGTGCTTGGCATTTGCAATCACCCTTGGGATGGTCAGTGATTGCCCAGGACGATGTCGACACGTGGACCATTCATATGCCGATCCGCCCGGATGAGGACCCTTCAACATTTGATCCAAAAGAAAAGTTGTTCGAAGCACTGGGCTGCGAACTGGATTGCGAAATTCTGGTTGCCAATCCATGGAACCCGAGGCTTAGCTTGGCTGATAGCTACGGCGAAGGCCGCGTGTGGATGGCTGGCGATTCAACGCATCAGGTCATCCCTACGGGTGGATATGGCATGAACACGGGCATTGGAGATGCCGTCGGGCTGGGCTCGGCCTTGGCCGGCATGGTGCAAGGCTGGGGCGGCCCCAAATTGCTGGAAGCCTATGAGCTGGAGCGCCGCCATGTCGGCTATCGAAACCGCGAAGCGTCCCATCGACATTCCAATTTGCGCGCCGAAATCCGCATGAGCTATGATCCGGCCGTGCATGAGGACAGTGCAGAGGGCGAAGCGGCACGCCAAAAACTCGGTGATACCATCCAGCAGCTTGGCAATCTGGAAAATGAAGCCTGGGGCATTGAATGGGGCTATCGCTATGATGACAGTCCGGTCATCTGCCATGAAGATGATGGTGAGGCGCCAGCTTATGACTGGGAAGAATATGTGCCGTCCACATGGCCCGGTGCGCGCGTGCCCAATCTGTTTCTGGACGACGGTACGCCCTTATTTGACAGCTTTGGAGACGGCTATTCGCTGGTCCGGTTTGACGATACGCCCTGCGACAATTTGGTGGCCGCCGCCGAACGGGCCGGCTTGCCGCTGGAGGTGGTTGATATCCGGAATGGCAATGCCGCTCAGCTTTTTGAACGCAAGCTGGTTCTGGTTCGGCCAGATCAACATTGCGCCTGGCGGGGTGATGCTGATCCGGCGGATGACGAAGCAGCGGCGCGGATAATCGACACGATCAGGGGGGCCGCATGACAGAGGTGGATAGCGAAAAGGTCACGAAAATCCGGGCATTGGTGGATGCCGCCAATGCCGGCATGGGCGGGCCATACAAAAACAAGGTCATTAACGGCACTGGCGGCGCAAGACCGCGCTTCGAATTATATCACAGTGCGCCGTCGCTTTGTTCGCACAAATGCCGCACGACATTGGCGGAAAAGGGTGTGCCCTACATGTCGCATGACATGAGTATCATGCCGATGGGCAAATTCATTCCGCAAAATTACCGGCCTGAATATGTACGCCTTCGTCTGCAAGGCGCGCCCGATGCCAAATTTGCGGACAGCTATACAGGTGAGTCCTCTGTCACAAATATGGGTTTTGATCCATGTGTGGTTCCAACCCTGGTCGACCTCGAATTGGGACGGGTGGTAGTCGATTCCAGGGTGATTTGTGAGTATATCGATGCGCATGCTCCGCAGGGTGAAAAACTGATCCCCGATACATTGCGTGCGACAATTGAAGAGCAGGAAGCGCTGGTAGATCAGGCTCCACATGTCGCTGCTCTATATGGTGCGCATCCTGATGGCGATGATCGACCCGAGGGCTTGCGTCAGAACATAACCGGGGTTCATGCACGCAAGATCCGTGTGCTGAAATCACTGATCGAGTTTGTCGGAGAAGATCCGGAATTGCTCGCGGCCTACAAGGCGAAAATTGCCAAAGAAGCAGCTGCCGGCGAGTTTATGATCGATGATGAAGGCATGCGTGAAACCCATCGAAAAATGGCGGCCCATGTCGATGATCTTGCAAGACAGCTCGCCAAACATGATGGTCAATGGGTTTGCGGCGACACCTATACAATGGCTGATATTTTGTGGACGTGCAGCATTTGGCGGATGCAATGGCTGGGCTTCGCGCATCTCTGGAAAAACGTTGCTGGTCGGGAACGGGTGAACGAATATCTGGTCCGCGCATTTCAGCGCCCGGCATTTCGCAGTGCGGTTGTGGATTGGGCCGGAGCGCATGGTCCCTCTCATCATGTCGAAGAGCACTCCAGCGGAGCTGCAAAACGGAAATTTGCGATGCACATGATCCGTACCATGAATTGGCCGAAGGTCTTGTTCGGTGATCCACAAATCAAATTGCCACCAATGGCAGCAAACTGAAAACAAGAAGAAACCTAACTGAATACTGAGAGGAATAGCGATATGAGGCTGGTTACGTTCACACATGCAGGAGCAACTCGCACCGGGGCTATCCAGGGTGACTCCGTGGTCGATCTCAACGCAACTGATAGCAATGTGCCCAGTGAAATGGTTGCATTGCTCGAAGGGGGGGATGCCATGCTCGCGGCAGCCGCAGCCGCAGCCGAAAGTGGCAGCCCGGTTGCCGCCCTCGCTGATGTCAAGCTGGAAAGCCCGATCCTGCTTCCACCCAAAATTCTCGCTATTGGTCTGAACTATAAAGACCATTTTGATGAGATCCCTGCGGAGGTAAAAGAAAAGCGTGGCCTCAAGCTTCCGACAGTTCCGGTTGTGTTTAACAAGCAGAACACATCCGCGAACGGTCCCTATGACTCATTGGAGCTACCGCCAGAATCCGATGAACTGGACTACGAGGCTGAGCTCGGCGTCATAATCGGCAAAACCTGTCGGCGGGTACCGAAGGACAAAGCCTATCAAGTTGTTGCCGGCTATACCGTGCTGAATGACGTCACCATCCGCGATTGGCAGCGCGCCACGCCTACGATGACAATGGGCAAAAGTTGGGATACACACTGCCCAATGGGACCAGCGATTGTGACCAAGGATGAAATCGCAAACCCACATGATCTCGGCATCAAAACACTTGTTGATGGCGAGGTCGTCCAGGACTTCAACACCAAAACCATGCTGTTTGATATCCCGTCACTGATTGCGCATCTGTCCACCGCTTTCACCCTCGTTCCAGGCGATGTCATCGCGTCCGGCACGGGTGCGGGCGTCGCCGTTTTCCGGCCGGGTCCACCATTCATGAAAAATGGGCAGGTTTGCCGTGTTGAGATTGATCAGATCGGCCATATTGAAAACCGCGTGGAGGCCGATGGACTCAGTTTTATTCGATGAAGTATGAGTGTAGCGAAACAGAAAAAATGATGCGACGTCGAACAGCTCGTCGATGAGTCCGGAGAAGGAACCGCAATGCAAAAGCTAAAGCTCTATCAATTCCCGCGCGCTTGTTCGCGCGTGATTCTCACTGCTTTGGAAGAAGGCGGTTTTGACTATGAAGACCAGGTCATCAATATTATGAAAGGAGAGCAAAGGTCACCTGAATATCTGAAGATCAATCCGGATGGAAAAGTTCCGGCTCTGATCGTCAACGACGAACATGTCATTACCCAGAACGCTTCCATTCAGCTCTTTCTGCACGGGTTGAAACCGACGGCAGGCTTGCTGCCGGCAACAGACGATCCCGTCATTCAGGCCCAGCAACGCGCCGATTTGATTTGGCTGTCATCGACGTTGCACCCCATCGTGCGGCAATTGCGCATGCCCATTCATTTCACTGATGGCGACCCCTCGGGTGTGCAGGCCAAGGGCGTCGAAAAGCTGAACGCTGCCCTGCCGTCGATCGAAGCACGGCTTGCGAATGGCAATTGGTGGTATGGCGAGGACTGGTCAATTGTTGATGTATATCTGAACTGGTGCCTGACCATCGCTCTGTCCACCGGTTTTTCGTTTGCAGAGAATCCTGCCATTGCCGGACATTTTGCCAAGGTCATGGAATGGCCAAGCGTCCAAAAAATGATGGCCAAGGAAGAAGCTGATATCCAGGCGCATGGCATCGAATTTCCAGCATGAGCGCGGCGCCTCCTGACGTCAACCAGTCCGGAGAATGGGACAAGAGCTACGAACGCAAAGCGGTTACCCTGCTTGCGGTCGGTTTTGGCCTGGTCGGGCTGGATCGATTCATCCTCAATCCCCTGTTTCCCGTCATGGCGGAGGATTTGGGACTGGACTATCAGGATCTTGGTCTGATCTCAGGAATTCTGGCCCTGACCTGGGGCATTTCATCCATTTTTTCCGGCAATCTTGCTGACCGAATCGGCAGCAAAAAGGTGTTGATCACGTCTGTCATATTGTTTTCCGCGCTTGTCGCGTTTTCCGGATTGGCAGTGGGGCTGATCAGCCTGCTTATCATACGGGCCTTGATGGGATTGGCGGAAGGTGGTTTTGCCCCTGCCAGCATTGTCGAAACCGTTCGTGCGTCCAAACCCAGCCGGATCGGACTGAATGTCGGCTTGCAACAGATGGCCATGCCTCTTGTCGGCCTGGGTCTGGGACCAATTGTTGCTGTCGGATTGCTGAGCGTGCTGCCGGGGTGGGAATATGTGTTCGGCGTTGTGGCTTTACCGGGTTTCTTTGTTGCCTGGCTGATGCTGCGGGTTCTGCGCGACAAGAATCCCAGTCAGCAAGCATCTGACCGCCAAGATGCGGCGCCAGTCGTCGAAAGCAGTAGAGTCTCGATCACCGCGCCTCTGGCTTATCGCAATGTCCTTTTTGGTACAGTCGCGATGATATTCTTTGTCTCTTGTCTCATTACACTGGCGACTTTCATGCCCAGCTATTTGCGCGACTTTGTAAAGCTCTCCCTGGAAGAAATGGGGCTTGTTCTGGCCGTTCTGGGTGCGGGCGGTGTCATCGGAATGATTGCCATCCCCGCCATCTCGGATCGATTTGGTCGCAAGCCTGTCATGCTGACAGCTCTCGGCATCGAATTGATCATATTCGCCACCTTTGTCTTTTTTCAGGAACAAGCCGGAACAGCTCTGATCGCGCTGTGTCTTTTCGTGATTTCCCTGATGAATTCGGGTGTGGTTGCCATCATTGTCGGACCGCTTATCAATATGAGCGTACCACCGGCCATGGCCGCCACGGCAACCGGTTTGGCCGTAGGTGTCGGCGAAGCCATGGGCGGTGCCGTAGCGCCCGCATTGACCGGAGTGATCGCCAACAGCTATGGTATTTCCATCGTGCCGATGATGGCTTTCATAGCCGTCATCATCGGCTTTCTGGTCACGCTGTTCGGCATAGAAGAACCCATTTCCAACACAGTTCGCCCTGGATAGAAATATTGCCAAGCCCGTTTCAGCAATTTCATCTTCTAAAGATTTGGCATAAGATGGCATTTAACTCCAAGTCCGGAAAGGGAGTGCGTGAATGACCAGAATAATCCAGGTACTGCTTACTTTGGCTGCGCTTGCCTATACAGTTGCACCGCCATTTGTAGACTTTGGCGCAACCCATGCTCTCCACCCGGATTGGACCGGACACGCCCGTTTCCACATGGTCTGGCTGGTAATTACCAATAGCCTGATGGGCTTTCTCGCACTTTATCAGATTTGGTGGCGCGCGGAGCAAGGCGGACTCATTCTCGGTGGTTTGATTTCGCTGTTTGTCCTTGGCGGCTTCATGCTGGCGGGCCTCTTCATGCCCCTCTATGATGGCGCACTGACCGACGCAGGAGGGGTAGAGGCAGGGCCGGCCGGAATTGATGCGAACCTTTTTCTATTTTCGATCGCCCTGACTCTCAATGTCATTGCGATGGTCTGGGCATTGAAAAAACCGCAACACAGCGAGGGCGTAAATTGATCTAGCTCGGCCCGTCAGACTCAGCTGGCCAGACATCTTCAAGTATTGCGAAAGCGGACACCGCACTGGGCCAGCCGGCATAATGCGCAGCATGCGTGATGGCCGCCTCGAGTTTCTCTCTTGGGATCCCGATATTTCGTGCGCCAGGAAAATGCAGGCGTTGTTCGTTTTCACGGTTCAGCGCAACCAGCAACGTACAGGTCAACAGCGAGCGCTCCTGAATGGAAAGTGCCGGATTCTGCCAGATATCGCCAAACAGATGCGCCACAGTATGGCCGATAAATTCCTCGGGCATGACCGACCCGTCAGGATCATATCGCCGACCGAACAGTTCCTCCATCTTGTCGAGACCCTTGGCAAATCTGTTGTCATCTGACGCCATAATCGCTTGTTCCCCATCAAACTATATTCGTTTACATACTAATATATCATTGCTATATTTGATTCAATGCGAATTAAAATTGTGTTGGAGATGCGATGAAAGCGGCGGTTCCGATTGTCAAAGCTGATGATGTTGCATACCCGATTTTGCAAGCGCCCGAATTGAACGTTCAGGAACAGTTTCTGATCGATTTTGGTATGCATCGGGTATCTCGCACACAGGACAGTCTCTATATGCGCGGCGAAGGTCCCCAGCCATTTGTGCATGTGTCCCATCTGGGTGAAAAGAAGTTTGTCGGCATGGCATTTGAAGCCTGCACCATCGATGACGTGAAAAATTTGAGCCAGGCGGAAGGGTTCAGTCCGATCGAGGAGATGGATTCCCCCGGCGGCGGCTATCGTACCCATGGTCTTGACCCGGACGGCAATCGCATCGAGCTGATTTTCGGGCGCGAGCGGCGACAGTTGGATGACGATCTGGCAGCCCAAGAAATAAATGTTGGGGGTGTTGATCATGCGAACTTCAGGCGGCTCAACAGAGCAAAACGGTTCCTCAAGGGGCGAACCCCTCGGATCAAACGGTTCGGCCATATCGCTATCCATATGTCCGACCTTGGTGCCTCGCTGGACTGGTACAACAGGCATCTCGGCATTATTGCCACGGATATAGTCAAGCCTCCCCCAGCCGATGAACAGACACCTGTTGGCGGGATCTTTTCCCGGCTCGATCGGGGCGACAAGCCTTCGGACCATCACAGTATTTTCATGATTGCAACCAGCGATCTGGCCGACAACAAGCCTGGGCTCAATCATGTCTCCTATGAAATGATCGATATTGATGATGTGTTCATGGGCCATGAAATATTGGACAAGGCCGGTTATGAGCCGGAATGGGGCATTGGCCGTCACTATCTGGGCAGCCAGATTTTCGACTATTGGCGCTCTCCCTTTGGCCATGTCCATGAGCACCAGACCGATGGCGATGTTTTTGACAACAGCTTTCCACCGCAAATTGTCAATGCTGGTGAACTGGGTGATCCAGATGATCGGGCGCGTGGTCAGTCCCAGTGGGGACCGCCATTAAATCCGGATACATTCGGCGATGCCAGGGGATTGTGACCCCGTATCGCCTGCTTTGGGAGAATTGAGATGAAATCTGACAAAACCTGTTGCGTTTTGGGCAAATTCGCCTGTCTGGCGCTGGCTTTAACCACGGCCCACTCCCCGGTGTTTGCCGGTCCTGCCGATCCGGCCCTTAGCGCAAAGAGCGGATATGAAGGGCGTATCCGTCTCGCCTATTTTCTGGACGAGCCCGATGGCTATTGCCTCGATGTGCCAGGTCCGGTCCAGAACCTGTTTCTGGAATCACCTACAGTGGCGCATACCTGCCACCCCGATCCATTGGGTGACCAGGTTTTCAGGTTTAATGTAGAAGGCCAAGGATTAATCAACTGGCGCTACGGCGAACATGATTTGTGCCTGACTGCTCTTGCCGCAGAGCCTAAATCCAAGCTGAAGCTTTTGGCCTGTGACAACCCATCTGCCCAACAGTTTCGCTACACCGACAAAGGTGAGTTTCAACTGCAATCAACCAGTTTATGTGTGCAAGTCGAGCGCACGGGTCCGGCATCCCGGCAACAGCCGAGCAGCGGTCAAGACGCCTATGGACGTGGCCGTTCGGTCAACGCGCAATATACACATTTGATGCGCTTCCTGGAGTTGCACCCTTGCGGCAGTGGCGATCCGGCTATGGCCCGCTGGCGGGCACTGGAACGCAACTAACCTGTTCAGTCGTCCCCGCCTTTTGCTGGCGGTATACGAAAGACAAACAAGCCGTTCGCGCCGCCACCAAGACGCGCCGAGGGGTCACCGCTGATAAATTGCCATGCGGCAAGGGCACCCTTGCCCCCACCGGCAGCAACTGCAACATATTGCACGCCATCAACCGCATAGCTGATCGGAAAACCAGTCACCGGACCAGGCAAAACCGTTTCAAACAGCACTTCGCCAGTATTTTGATCGAACGCGCGAAAACGCCGCGATGTATCGCCACCGAATAGCAATCCGCCGCCCGTGGCGAGTGTAGACATCGGACCGGCCTGTTGGTCAAATCGCCATGCGGTCTTGCCCGTTTCGACATTGATCGCATCGATACGGCCCATTTTTTCTTCGCCAGGCGTTTTGAACAACCGGGGCTTGATGCCATATCGGGGATCAACTTTGGAGGCGACCATGTCCATGCAGATATTGTTCATCGGAATATAGATCGATTTGGTCAGCGGGCTGTATGAGCCTGCCATCCAGTCCCGGCCGCCGGCCAGGGATGGGCAGACTCGCACCGGCTTGCCTTCCATCTGCTTGGGCACGGCATCCTCGTTGATCGTCACCTTGCCGCTTTCCGGGTCGATCGCCTTGATGACATTTTGCTCCAGCGTCTGCTTGGCCCAATAAAATTTACCTGTTTCCCGATCGAGTGTCCAAACCGTCCCGGTCTTGCCGGGAATACCGGTCATCAGCTTGCGCGTGCCACTGGGTAGTTTGGGATTGCGGACCCATGTTTCCTCCACATCTGGTCGTAGCTCGGCGTCAACCAAAAAGCGTTCATAGGTGTGATCAATATCCCAGTTATCGCGCGGCAGATGCTGAAAATACCATTTGATTTTGCCGGTCGCCGGATCAAGTGCCAAGGTGGAATTGGTGTAGAGCAGGTCGCCCTTGCCGGGTTGCCGCATCACTTCGGGCGAAGGAGCCGGTCCGCTGGTGCCCCAGTAGAGCATGTCGAGCTCTGCATCATAAGACCCCACCATCCAAACACTGGCGTGGGTGCGCTTTTCATAGGGCAGGCCATCCCAGCTTTCGTCACCCGGTTCACCCGGCTTGGGAATAACATGGGTGCGCCACAGCTCTTTGCCGGTCTCTGCGTCATGCGCAGCGACAAAGCAGCCAACGGGCGAGGTGAAGTCGCAGAGGCGGCCTGAAAATACGCGCCCGCCCGCTACAATGGGACCGGCGCTATGCGTGGTGAAGGCGGGGTCGCCCACGGAGCTTTCCCAAACCAGCTTGCCGCTATTTTTGTCCAGCGCAACGATCGCCGCATCATGCGCCGACAGGAAAATCTTGTCTCCGGCAATAGCGATATTGCGATTGATATGTCCCGACCCCCAATAGGGAACATCGTTTTTCCGGCGATATTCCCACAGCAAATCACCATTTGTGGCATCATGTGCGGTGACTGCATCATGAGGGTGGGGCAGATAGAGCACGCCATCATGCACCAAAGGCGTTGCCTGATTGGGTCCATCATCCATTGCGATCGACCATGCCAGCTGCAAGCCGTCAACATTGTCGATATTGACCTGATCGAGCGGGCTATATCCCCAGCTGGCATGGTTGCCGCGGAACATCAGCCAGTCCTCGGCAGGTGGATTGACAAGCATCTCGTCCGACACATCTTTGGCGCCGACCACACCCGGCAATGGCGGTGTTGGCAGCTTGGGTTGGGCAAGAGCGGTCCAGCCCCCACTTGTCAGAGCACAAGCTAACGCTGGTAAAAGGAAAGTCTTCAACCGCACCATATTACCATCTCCCGCTCTCTCTATTTTTTCGCTTGCGATCTAATTTACTTATCTATATTTTGCACGTCAACAAATTTATAGGCGTTGGGCTGCGGCGATGTAACAGCGCCACTGGCGAAAGGGAGAGACAATATGCTGAGCGAAACGGTTGCGCACGGGCGCAAAGCTATCGGACGGTTGATAGCGGTAGCAACAATGTTGATGTTTTTCATGTCCTTCACTGCGGTACAGGCAGCTGTTCCCATCGGGGAAGTCCACCCGGTATTTGGTGAGATTGGAACCAATGACCATCGCCTGCCTTACCAACTTGATAGCATCATTGGCTTGGTCTGCGTTGCTCTGGCCTTGTTCGTCGCCTGGGCAATGAACCATGCCAAGCCAAATATGCGAGTCATCGGAATTGGCGCGGCTGCAATAACGTGTCTTGCGGTTGGCGTGGGAATATTTGCTATCGACATAGCCGGTTACTTTGATCGGTTGCGTCCTGCCCTCTTCCCGGTAGACGATGCCAAACCGCTGTTGATGCGTATTCACGGGGCAATTTTCCTTGTGGCCGGCATAGCGCTGGTCTTCGTCACAATGGGACAGGCCCGGCGCGCCGATACCCTGGAATTATCCAAACGCAATGAAGCGGAACGTTACGGCCTGGCATCGCGCTATTATCATTGGACCATCGCCTTTCTCTTCTTGCTGTTGGTGCCGATGGGCATCTACACCTCGATGATTCCAGAGGACCAAACCCATCGCCAGGCATTTTATGTGATTCACAAGTCGCTCGGGTTCACAGTGCTGTTTCTGGCCATTGCACGGTTGATCTGGATCATCAGAAGTCCCGCTCCCAAATTGTCAGCGGGTTTGAAAGGCTGGGAAAAATTCCTGGCGCATGGCGCCCATTATGCGCTGTATTTCTTTCTGTTCGCCTTTCCGATCAGCGGCTTCATGCTGTCGACCTATGGCGGCAAGCTTTCCCATTTCTTTTTCTGGGATACACCGCTGCTGTGGGGTCCGGACGAAGTGGCGATCCAGCCTTGGGGGCTCGCGCACAAATTGCTGCTACCCTACCTCTTTTACCTGATCTTCTTGGCGCATATCGCTGGCGCGCTGAAACACCAGTTTATCGACAAGGAAAAAGACAGCTTCAAACGCATCGCAACTTGAGGAACAGCTCGATGACACTTTCAAACGACACCATTCGCAGCGTAAAAAAATACACCGACATGCCCTTTGCCTACAGGCATTGGTATGTGGCTGGACTGGTTGAGGAGTTTGGACGTGAGCTCAAGGCGCGCACCTTGCTCGACCGGTCAATCCTGTTTTACCGCACCGAGGCGGGCGATCTGGTGGCAATGCAAAATCGCTGTCTGCATCGCTCTTTCCCCTTGGCAGAAAGCGCGCTTGATGGCGACAATATCATTTGCGGCTATCACGGCGCAAATTACGGACCGAACGGAGAACTGATCCGCTTTCCAGGGCAAAAAACCTGCCCCAAGGGCCAGCTCAAAACCTATGTAACCAAAGAGGTGGGGCCGTTTGTGTTTATCTGGATGGGTGACGCAGATGCTGCGGATGACAGCCGCTTTCCCGATCTGTCTTTTCTGGATGATGAAGATTTTCGCACGTTCTATGGTACGAAGTTCCTCGAGGGAAACTACCTGTTCATGCAGGAAAATCTCAATGACCTGACGCATTTTGCTTTCCTCCACGCCAACACTTTCCGCTTTGATGAACAATATCTGGAGCTGCCGGTGGAGGTTTCACAAGAAGGCAGCAATGTGCGCCTCAACCGCATCGACACCAATTGGGAAGAGGTCGGCAAGGGCTATCCCACCGAAGTGCATGAAATGGTTGGCAACAAGCCGATTGAAAAACATGATGGCGGCGTGTCGGTGACGCCCGGCATCTTCAGGGGCGAGGCCCCGCTGTTCGTGCAAAACGACGCGGGCGAAGCAGAAGAGCGTTTCGACATGTTCATCCTGCATTTTGTAACACCGGAGACCAAGAGCAGCACCCACTATTGGTATTCCCTGTCGCAAAATTACGGGCAACAGAATGACGCTTTCTTTATGATGCAGGAAGCGCTCGTGAATCAGGGTTTCGAAGAAGATGTGTTCGCGGTCAAACATATGCAGAAACTGCTCGACAGCGACAGCACCGAGATGGACGAGATCAGCGTCAATGCAGACCGGGCCGGCCTGCTCTTCCGCAAGGTGATGCTCGATTGGGTGAATGAGGAATTGGCTGCAGAACCAGCCTGAATGCAACCGGAAACCACGGCGAGGGAGAAACAGCAATGAAAATTCGATCCAGCGTAACGGGCTTTAGCTTGGCACTTATGGCGCTCATGCCTCTTTCCCCGCTTTACGCAGACCACACGCCTTCACACAAAGTGCCGCCCGAACTGGCAGAACGTGTGTCTCAGTTTCTCAACATGAAACTCTATGTTTATGAAACCAGATTGGTCGGTTCGCCGGAAAAACTGCGCGAACTATTGCCCGCGCATCTCGACTATCAGGTTAAGCTCGAAGACGAGGGTATCATGTTCGGGGCCGGACCTCTGGTGGCGGAAGGACAACCGGATTTCCCCCCAACCGCCGGCATGATCATTATTCGAGCAGCCTCATTCGAAGAAGCCAGGAAAATCGCGGACGCAGATCCGATGCATTCCAGTGGCGTCCGCACGTATACACTGCGGCGCTGGACGATGAACGAAGGTTCAATAAAATTGAACATCAAAATGTCCGGCCAGCGAGTGGATATCAAGTAGCCGGTCATCTGGAACAACTGGGGATGGGTGCATTCCACCCCAATTTCCTTCGTCAAACACGATCAATCCCAATGTCCGCTTTTGGCATGAAGCTGCCATTAAGGCGGTATCGACTTTTCATTTTTTGCATCTTACGAAATCAAGACCGTAAGGAGCGAGATGATCAGAATTCCAATGGATCGAAGTCCTTTCACCAGGGAAAACCCCGAGCCGGATTTCTACCGAGAAGGCTCATGAAAAATCTCGTGTGTTATTCCAACCGCAGGTTATGGTCAGCTGTCTCTGCTTCAATAACCGGAATCTGGGGATGAAAGACGATTATGACAACATACTCTCGGCATCCAGTCCGCGTATGGGAAACAGATTCACGCGATGGCTTGGACGTTTTGTATTGCGGTGCATGGGCTGGAAAATGGTCGGAAAGCTGCCGTCAGAAAAAAATCTGATTATCGTCGGCGTGCCGCATACGTCCAACTGGGATTTTATACTTGCCATGGCATGCCTGCAATCTGTGGGGCTGAAAGTTTCCTTCATGATGAAGAAAGAGGCTTTTATTTGGCCACTCGCTACTATGTTCAAATATCTGGGTGGCGTGCCGATTGACCGTTCGTCGCAAAGAGATGTGACATCCCAAATGGTGAACTGGTTTGATCGCAACAAAAATGTCTGGATGGGGATAACGCCTGAAGGAACGCGTAGCAAAGTGAGCGCATATAAAAAGGGATATCTGCGGATCTCAAAGGCCGCAGGAGTACCGATCACACTGATCGGGATTGACGCTCGGTCAAAAGAGGTCGTCCTGCATGAAGAACCATGGGCATATACGGGCAAGAATAATGATGAAGACAATGCAGCTATAAAGAAGTTTGTAGATGCAAATTTCTTTGGAATTAACCGGAAAAATCAATAGCAAATGCCCGGACACAGGCTGACGGCCATAGCTCTAGTGTCCGCTTTGGGCGCAAAAGCGGACATCAGGGAATTCATCTCCACATTCTAGCTGATAAGCCGCAGGCTGCAGATTTTGACATATCCCGGCCATCGCAACCAGCCCATAGTTATGGGTCTCGTGCAATGGAGCCTGCCAAGCAGCAGGCACCTGCAGCCTTCAATCTGCCGGAATTGTTGCGATCCGTGATTTTGGGATAACGGCCGGACTGGCAGGATGAGCGCCAAAACTTCGACCGCAACATAGCCATCAAAATTTTGCGTTCAGTGGCCGCCATTTCGAGGCTTTTTGCAGTCCCGCGAATCTTCCAGTTCCCCGTGCTGAACCCTCGCGACCAAACAAAAAACCGACTGTTAGCCGCCCGGAAGCGCCAGCTTTACCTTCGATGCCTGGGCGGAAACCTGACCGACGGGCGTGGGGTCCTCAGGGGGGATCGGCGCCTCCGGCCACAATCCAATCAAGCTATTGATTTCTTCTTTCACCGACGAAGCCGCGTCGCCTTCCAGTCCATCCGCGCGATCCAGCGCCACCACGGCAAAGCCGAAAGCGTCCTGATATTCGCCAGGATCCGAAACCTGGCCGTCGGTGATAGCAACGGTATATTCCTCGACGACCGTATCCATGAGGTAGGAGATTATCTCGGCCGGATCACCACCGGCTTTTTCGGCCACGGCCGCGATATTGGCTTCGGCCTTTTTGAGCTGGTCCTCTATCTCTGCGGCCGGCGTGTCTTCTTCCAAAGCTTTCGAGACTGTTTCGAACAGAGCGGCTTCAAAACCGAGTTCGTCCAGACCCTGGCGTTCTGCTTCATGCGTCTCGGAAACCGGATGCAGCAAATGGGGTGCAGCCATTTCGGCTTCCCCTGCACGGTAGAGTGCGAGTCCAGCTTCTACATGACCTGACATGAATGCCAACCTTTTTGGCAATGGCAACGTGCCGATGTCGTGTCCGGCTTCACCGCCTTCACCCTCGCCGCCTTCTCCTTCACCGCCTTCTCCCTCACCCATTTCTCCGGGTTGGGACAGTTCGGCATTTTCTTCGCCGGCTTCGCCGCCCGATGAACAGGACACAAGAGTCGTTCCAACAAATGCAGTAGCGAGGCCCAGACCAGCCCATTTCTTTATCGATGATTTCATGCCATAATTCCTGTTCGCTCGAATCTGCCCATAAAATAGAGCTTTATACCGCAAATGCAAATCATTATCAGGCAACCATGATCCTCACCATTGCCGACATTCTGGTAAAACAGAAACTGGCCAGCATCAATCTGGAACTCGACGATCTTGTCTGGCGGGACGGGCGTGTCACCGCGGGCGCAGTGGCCAAAAAGGTCAAGCGCAATGAGCAGGCGGACCTGTCCACCGGCAAAGGTAAAAAACTGGCTGCAACATTGCTGGATTGCATATCCAGTCACCCCGTTCTGGCGGCAGCAGCGCGACCGCGCAAGATATCCAATTTGATGATCAGCAAAACCGCCAATGGCGGTCATTACGGACCGCATGTCGACAACGCCCTCATGATTCAAAGCGATAAAAGTTTGCGGACGGATCTGTCATTCACGCTGTTTCTTTCCTCTCCGGACAATTATGAAGGCGGCGAGCTGACCATCCATGCCGCGGGCGTCACTCAGTCCATCAAGGGAGATGCCGGGGATCTGATCCTCTACCCGTCCTCCAGCATCCACGAAGTGTCGCCCGTAACCGCGGGTGAGCGGATCGTTTGCGTGGGGTGGATAGAAAGCCTGATCGCCGACCCCACCCAGCGGGAATTGCTGTTTGATCTTGAAAATCTGCGGGTTTCGCTGCGTGGTCAATTGTCGACCCAGTCCGCAGAACTCGTGACTCTGGACAAAGTGATTGCCAATCTGATCCGGCAATGGGCGGTGACATGACCTCCCGGACGAATCCCGTCAAATCACCGATTACTGCCAGCCGGCCCGGTCAAATATTCTTACCGCTTCATTCTGATTGCGGCCCAGTTCCGATGCATTGATCTCATCTTCCCTGAAGGCCCCCAGCGCCTCGACCACGGACGCACTGTCAATGCCTGCCACAGCCGGATATTCGTTGTTGCCGTTCGCAAAATATTGCTGGGCGGACTCTTCGGTCAGATATTCAAGAAAACGAATGGCGTTTTCGCGATTGGGGGCATGTTTGAGTAAACCGGCCCCACTGATATTCACGTGGGTTCCCCGGCCATCCTGATCCGGGAAAATCACACCGACCGCATCAAACGCTGCTTTTTCTTCTCCATCAGCTGCGGCGAAGCGCGCCAGATAATAGCTGTTGACGATCGATATGCCACATTCGCCGGCTGCTACGGAATTTATCTGACTTGTGTCGTTGCCTTGCGGGGGCCGTGCAAAGTTGGCGACGACATTTTGGGTCCATTGTTCAGCGGCCTCTGCTCCTTCGTGCGCGACAATCGCTGACAGCAGCGAAATATTATAGATATTGGAGGACGATCGGACGCAAATCCTGCCTCTGTGCTGCGGATTGGCCAAGTCGGCATAGCTCGACAGGTTTTCAGGACGGCCATCTGCCTTGTTGTAAATCAGGATCCGTGCGCGTTTCGAAAGACCAAACCAAAGTCCGTCCGGATGGCGCAGATAGTCGGGCAGTCGTTCCGTCAGGATCTCGGATTCCACCGGTGCCAAAATGCCCGCTTCTTCTGCCCGCCACAGACGACCGGCATCGACCGTGATCAAAAGGTCGGCCGGGCTGAATTCGCCTTCACTCACAACGCGTTCGATCAAAGCATCAGCACCAGCTTCGATGCGGTTGACCTTGATTCCCGTCTTGGCTGTGAAATCCTCGTACAAAGCCAGGTCGGTATCATAATGGCGCGAGGAATAGATATTGACTTCGCCCGTGATGGGAACGTCGGCGTTTCCGTCATCGACTGCGGGATTGCAGGCTGTCACCGACAATGCAGAAAGGGCAATGAGAATTTTGGGGAATCGCATGGGCTATCCTTGAATTGGGAAAATCGGAAGCCTTATTGCGAGTGATTATCAACAAAGCAAGCGGAAATATGTTATTTCGGATAGGCGAGAATAGTCCCGTCATTTGGAGTGACTGCAACCCTTTCACCGAGTTCAAACTCTTCTGACAGCGGAGCGAAAACCGACAGCTTCTCGCCACTGCTTGTCGCAATCACATATTTCTTTGCATTGCCCTTGCGCCGAATATCGATGATCGCATGCCCCTGACTGCTAACTTTGATTGACAAGCTATCGGGACGAACCAGCAGCATCGCACCGGCATTTTTTGGCCAGTCATTGGCGAGGCTGGAAATGGGCCAGTTCCCGAACTCGGTGGAAATGCCATCGACGCCCTGGACGGCTTCAAGCGACTGACCGCCGCCAAGGAGTAGACCCACCGCAAGTGTCCGGGGTGCATCGTAAAGCACGTCTGCGCTCCCGATCTGAACGATCCGGCCGGAGTCCATCACCGCAATGCGATCTGCAATTTCCATTGCTTCCTCGGGATCATGAGTCACCAATATGACTGTTGCCCCACGCTCTTTGAGCAACCGGCGCGTGTCCTCGCGAATTTGTCGACGCAACACCACATCGATATTGGCAAATGGTTCGTCCATCAGCAGGATGTCAGGAGTTGATGCCATGGCACGCGCCAGCGCAACGCGTTGCTGCTGCCCACCGGACAGCATATGGGGATATCGCTGTTCCATTCCGACCAGCCCGATTTGATCGAGCCACTGGGCGACGATTTGCGCGGCGTCCGCTTTTTGTTTCAGCCCAAAGCCGATATTCTCGGCAATAGTCATGTGCGGAAACAGCGCACCATCCTGGAACACCATGCCGACCGGGCGATTTTCCGGCGCCGGATTATTTTGTGAATCGGCGAGCAGTTGGTTGTTGATGTAGATTTCCCCGGCCTGGACTGGCTGGAGACCTGCGGCGAGTTGCAGCAATGTGGTCTTGCCGCAACCTGACGCTCCAAGCAAACAGGTTATCTCTCCATCTGCCGCCGTCATCTCGATATCTTCCAGTGCCTGAAAATCGCCATAGTGATGACGGATTCGGCGAAATTCCAGGCTCATATGGGCTTCCTTGTCAGCTGCTCAGCGGGAAAATGGCTTGTCGCAATGACTTAATATGATAGGCGGCAGACATGCAACGATGCAGATCGAACAGATGACCGTACCGGGCAAGTTAAACCTCTGGTACCTTTCGGCTCTTTCTATTGCCGCAATGGCTGCTCTTCCGCTCGTCGCCATTTTCTGGTCATTGCCCCAGGGGGGTGCTACCTCCTGGTGGCATATCTGGCAGACGACGCTGCCGCCATATTTGGTCAATACATCCATCCTGCTGCTATTGGTGGCCCTGTTCACCGCATTGATCGGCGTTACAACGGCATGGCTAGTCACCGCATGGGAATTTCCGGGTCGGAAATCGCTATCCTGGTTGCTCATCCTGCCACTTTCTGCGCCCGCCTATATTATTGCCTATGTGTATACCGACTTCCTGGCATTTTCAGGACCAGTGCAGTCCAGCCTGCGTGCGATTTTTGGTTGGACCCATGACGACTACTGGTTTCCCAATGTCCGCAGCTTGCCGGGCGCCGCAATCATGCTCAGCCTTGTTCTTTATCCCTATGTCTATCTGCTCGCGCGCACGGCCTTTGCGACACAGAGCCTGAGCCAATTTCAGGCCGCCCGCACTCTGGGAGCCAGTTCGGGCCGGGCCTTTTTTCGCATTGCCCTGCCTTCTGCCAGACTGGCCATAGTCGGCGGTCTCGCATTGGTCATGATGGAAACACTTGCCGATTTCGGTGTTGCCGAATATTTTGCCATCCCGACCTTCAGCACCGGAATATTCCGAACCTGGCTGGCGATGGGTGACAAGCTGGCCGCAATGAAACTGGCGGCGATCATGCTGCTTTTCGTCATCATATTGTTGTGGCTTGAAGCGTCCAGTCGTCGCGGCAGGGTAGACAGCCAGGATGGGCTTTCCCTCGGCAATTTCAGAAAAGCGGCATCGCCGCAACTCGCAGGCTTCGCATTTTTCCTCTGCGGTTTGCCGATATTCTTCGGATTTGTCCTGCCAACACTCATTCTTGTCCACTATGCCATCCGGACTGGCGATGGTCAGAGCTGGGCCGCCTTGTCGACTTATCTCTTCAACAGTCTGTACCTGGCGGCACTGGTATCCGTCTTTGCGGTCGTGATCGCGCTGTTACTGGCCTATGTCCAGCGTCAGTCCAATACCCCCGTGCTGAAAGCGGGCATTCGGGTTGCAACTTTGGGCTATGCCTTGCCTGGCGCCTTGCTGGCAGTTGGTCTGCTCGCACCATTGGGTGAACTGGATCAGGGTGTGACGCGATTCGCCAGGGACAATTTCGGCTATGGCGGCGGCTTGCTGCTGACCGGTACCAGCGCAATCCTGATCTACGCATTGGTGGTGCGTTTTTTGACCGTGTCATACAACAGTCTCAACAGCGGGTTTGGCAAAATACCTGCTTCCGTGGATGCGGCAGCGCGGTCATTGGGAGCATCCCCGGGTCAAGTTGTCAGACAAATTCATGTCCCATTGCTGCGACGCAGCCTCGCTGCAGCGGCCGCACTGGTATTTGTTGACGTGCTTCGGGAATTGCCGGCAACCCTGATCTTGCGACCATTCAATCTGGAAACACTCTCCACGCGTGTTTACCGGTTGGCCAGTGATGAGCGGATTGCCGAAGCGTCGACAGCGGCCTTGCTGATCCTGCTGGCAGGCTTGTTGCCGGTGATTTTATTGAATACCTGGTCTGATCGGCTGCCAGACTAGCTTTGTAAATGTCCGCTTTCGGGATTTAGCCGTCACCGCGCTAATGTCAGCTTAAGGCGCAAAAGCGGATGTTAAAGTGCGTTGATCAAAAGTCCAAATCCAACCGCAAAGAAAGAATCCGCCCCTTTTCCTTCAGCATAAGGCAATTTATCGATTATAGTCTGGCATCCACTTTGCGCCCCTATGTCCGACTTTTCGATGGTTTCTGCCCTATCCCGAAACCCGACATTCCAGCCACCAATCCCTGCACGGTTATCGCCGTGATATGACCAGACCTGATGCTGGTCATTTGCGGAATGAAAGATGCCCCAAAACTTGTTGGAAGATGTGCGGCCATCGCATAACGTCGCCTGTAATGAACTCTGACCAGCTCCACACTATACTAGATGCAAAGACCAAACCTGTCGGGTCGATGGGTCGGCTTGAAACCCTTGCCGTTCATGTGGCCGCTGTAACGGGAAAGACCTCGCCGGGCAAAGTGAATGCATCGCTCACCATTTTCGCCGGCGATCATGGCATAGCAGCCGAAGGAGTATCCGCCTTTCCTCAAGAGGTCACGGCGCAGATGGTGACGAACTTCCTGCAGAATGGTGCGGCCGCCAATGCCATTGCAAACGAGTTTGATATTCCTGTTACGGTCATGGATTGCGGTGTGAAACATTTGCCCGCCGGTACAGCGGACTTGATCGACATGCGGTTGGGAGATGGAACGGCAAATTGCGTTGAAAGACCGGCAATGGCGATGGAAACGGCCATTCGGGCAATTGAACAGGGGCGATCCTATGGCGCGTCGCTGGAAGGAAATATTGTTTGTCTGGGCGAGATGGGAATTGCCAATACATCGTCGGCGACGTTGCTGGCGCATAAGCTGAGCGGAATTGCGATAGCCGAGCTGGTGGGCCGGGGAACTGGCATTGACGATAATGGCCTGAGGCACAAGCAGGGCGTATTGGAACGAGCCGCAGCGCGAGTCGGTTTGCTGACACCGATCGAGGCACTGGCAGAAGTTGGTGGTTTCGAAATTGGAACCATGGCCGGGACGATGATTGGGGCCGCTGAAAACGGAAAGCTGGTGGTTGTGGATGGCTTTATTGCCACAGCAGCTTCCGCCCTTGCACGGGCCATAGCGCCCGACAGCAAATCTGTCATGATCTACGCGCATCGATCTGCGGAGCACGGGCATGCCACGCTGCTGGACTGGATGGATGCAAAACCTCTATTTGACTTTGGCATGCGACTTGGTGAGGGAACCGGCGCCTTGCTCGCCGTGCCTGTCATCCGCGCGAGCCTTTCGCTTTTTGGCATGGCCAGCTTCTCGGACGCAGGCGTGTCTGGCCCAGCGGCAGGGTCGTGAAGACGCAATTTGCCAATCTTTGTGCTGCGTGGATTTTTCTTACGCGCATAGCCTTGCCGCCGATGAGGTTGACCGAAGACAATTTCGCTGAAGCACCCGCTTATTATCCGCTTGTCGGCATTCTCATCGGCGGAATGGGTGCTGCCGGGTATTTTGCGGGTCATTATATCGCTGGACCGCCCACCGGAGCGTTGCTCGCCCTGGCTGCAACGCTGCTTGCGACCGGGGCCTTTCATGAAGATGGGCTGGCTGATACCTTCGATGGTCTGGGCGCACAAAGCCGGGACCGGATGTTGGAGGTCATGCGCGACAGCCGCATCGGAACCTTTGGTGCAGTGGCTCTGTTTACTGTGCTCGGATTAAAGGTCGTCAGCCTGGCGGACATGCCGGCCATAGTGGCAGCAGCGGCTCTCGCCCTCGTCCATGGCCTTTCGCGGCTTTCCGCGGTTGGTGTGATCGCAACCAGCCAATATGCACGCTCCGAAGGGACAGCAAAGCCCGTCGCCAAGGGGATATCGCGCCGTGCCCTGATGATCTCGTCAGCCACCGGCCTGTTGGCGATTGGCATTTTTGCTTCCTTGTTTTCCATCGGGCTGGCGCTTGCTGCGCTTTGCGGGCTTTTCATTGGTCATATCGCGGCGCGCATCTTGTTCGAGCGCAGGTTGGGCGGATATACCGGGGACTGCCTGGGCGCGGTTCAGCAACTGTCTGAACTGGGGGCTTATTTGGCGCTCGTAATATGGCTTTGACCCTGTTGCGCCATCCTGAGCCAGTGATTGAATCCGGCATTTGCTATGGGCGTTCGGATATCGATGCGCATGTGTTGAACGAGAAAGGGCTGGCCGAGCTCGTTGAGGGCTTGCCTCAGCCCATCCAGCGCATCGATAGCAGCCCGCTGATCCGTTGCAAGCGACTTGCGGAGCAACTGGCGGCAACGCTGGCTCTCCCGGTCAGTCAAGATCCGAGGCTGATGGAAATAGATTTTGGGCGATGGGAAATGCGGCCATGGGATGATATTCCCCGTGCTGAAATTGACGACTGGGCGGCAGATATGATCGGTGCCCGCCCACATGGTGGTGAGACGGTTACGGAAATGACTGAACGTGCGCGATCTTATCTGGATCAGCATGTTCAAGAGGAAGAGAGCGTGGTCGCGGTTACACATCTGGGATTTATCCGCTGCGCCCATGCCGTGCTCGGTCACGAAGATGCATATGGTCTTTCAATGGACTATGCCGAATTCACCATATTGGAGCCAAGAGAATCGCTATGACAGATAATAGTCCCGAAACACCTGATCCTGAAAAGCACAAGGCCGAGATGAAGAAGCTTCAGGAGGCACAGGCCAGGAAAAGACGAGAGCTGAAAGATCCGGAACGCGGCATGGTGTTGGTGCACACCGGCGATGGCAAGGGCAAATCCAGCTCTGCCTTTGGGGTGATTGCCCGTGCGCTCGGCTGGGGGCACAAGGTTGCGGTGGTCCAGTTCATCAAGGGCAAATGGAAAACCGGTGAGCGAGAATTTTTCGACCGCTTTCCAGACGAAGTTCACTGGCACATGATGGGGGAAGGCTTCACCTGGGACACACAGGACCGCGAAAGGGATATCAAAGCTGCCGAAGCAGCCCTCGCCAAGGCAAGTAAGTTGATCGAAAGTGGCGACTATGCGCTGGTTGTACTGGATGAAATCAACATCGCCTTGCGCTATGACTATCTCACGGTTGCGGCAGTGATTGATGCTCTGGAGACACGCACAGATTCTACCATTGTTCTGACCGGGCGCAATGCCAAGCCGGAACTGATCGAATATGCCGATACCGTCACCGAGATGACGGAGATAAAACATGCCTTCCATTCTGGAATACGCGCGCAGCAAGGCGTGGATTTTTGAAACTGCGCCCTTCTCCATAGCGGTTGACAGAAATGCGCGTTCGACGCATATGCCGCCCCGACGGTGCTCCCGTAACAGGGAGTGAAGAGGGAAGCCGGTGTGAATCCGGCGCTGTGCCCGCAACTGTAAGCTGGGAGCCTCGAACCACTTAAGTCACTGGCCAAACCCTGCATGGGCAAGTCCGGGAAGACGGTTCGACGGCGATGATCAGCAAGCCAGGAGACCTGCCGTCACGTCGTTCGTCCGGGGCCGGGTCCAGCCCAGTGGGACAGGAAAATCTTTTTCCGAAGTAGCGACAGCTAGGCTGGTTTCCGGCGCTGTGGTCATAATGGACCTTGGCGAGCCAACTGTCGAATGCGCCGTGCGGGCACCGGAGCCTCGCACGGGAGAACTTTGGATAATGTTATGAGAAAATCCGTTGCTCGTCTGGCCGCAGTGTCAACTCTTGCGCTGTTGCCAACACCACTTCTTGCCCAATCTGTTGATCGCCAGGGCGCAGAAGATCCGAAATCCGATGAAATTGTTGTTACGGCAAACCGAACGAGCCGTGCCATCTCGCAAGTCGGGGAGTCAGTCACTGTCATTGCCGAAGAAGAAATCGTCAATCGTCAGGCGACTGATGTCCTCGACCTGCTTCGCACCGTCCCGGGGGTGACCTTCAACCGCAACGGCGGAACCGGCACAAATGCGGGCGTTTCGATCCGCGGCGGACAAAGCGACCAGACGGTTGTTCTGATTGACGGTATCAAGCTGAACGACCCCTCTTCACCGGGCGGTGGTTTCAATTTCGGGCCGCTTCTCACCGGCAATATCGCGCGCATAGAGGTTGTGCGCGGATCGCAGTCGGTTCTTTATGGCAGTCAGGCCATTGGCGGCGTTGTCAATCTCATCACGCGTCAACCCACTGATGAGCTGAATGTGTTTGCCCGGGCCGAATATGGATCGCGCGATACAGCCGAACTGGTCGGCAATGTCTCGGGCCGCTTCGGGCCGGTAGCAGCAAGCTTTGGCGCAACCTATTTGCGCACCGACGGCATCTCCACCTTTAGCGCAGTGCGCGGCGGCATGGAGGCTGATGGTTTTGAAAGCATCGGGGTCAATGGAAAGGTCGATATTGCCCTGGCAGACAATGTGTCGATCGACCTGCGCGGTTTCTACGCGGATGGCGATACGGATATTGATGGTTTCACGGCGAACGGGTTCGGGGATGTCAACGAAGTGTCGAACCGCCGGGATTTTGTTGGCTATGCGGGGATAAACGCATCGTTCCTCGATGGCCGTTTCCGCAATCGTCTAGGCTTCGGCTATACCAAAATTGATCGACGCAACTTCAATTTCGATATCAACGCTGAGACATTCAGTGCAGATGGCGAAAACCGTCGCTTTGAGTATCAGGGTGTATTTGATGCTGGCGATATTGCAGAAATCGTCTTTGGCGCGGAGCGTGAGGAATCCGAGTTTAGTTCAACCTCTGGCGCTGCGGATGTGTGGATCAATTCCATCTATGGTCAACTCAATCTGACGCCTGTTGATGGCCTCTCACTGACTGGCGGTGTCCGTTATGACGATCATGAGACCTTCGGCAGCGAAACGACCTTCGCTGCCAGCGGCGCCTATACGCCCAATGATGGCGATACGGTCATCAGGGCAAGCTATGGCGAGGGCTTCAAGGCTCCGGCGCTGTTCCAGCTGTTCAGTTCTTTCGGCAATCCCGATTTGCAGGCGGAGGAATCGGAGAGTTGGGACATAGGCATCACACACAGCTTCTTGGATGGCCGGGCACAGGTGGGTGTGACCTATTTTGAGCGCGACGGCACCAATGAAATCGTCTTTGTGGGCTGTACCGGCAATCCGTTGCCAGCCTGTAACGATCCGTTGAATCCTCGACCTTTCGGCACATATGAGAATGTCGCGAGCGTCAGCGCAGATGGCTGGGAATTTGGGATCGCCCTGCAACCGGTCGATGGTTTTGATGTTTCACTGAACTATTCGATCATAGATGCATTTGATGACACGACAGGCAATCGGTTGTCGCGCCGGGCGGAAGATACAATCAGCCTCGTGACCGATTACCGGATGGAAAACGGCCTTGGCGTTGGCGCTACAATTTTTGTGGCCGGTGACAGTTTCGACAATGCCTCCAACAGCCGCCGGCTCGATGGCTATGTTGTTGCCGATGTGCGGATCAGCTATGAGATCCGGGAGAATATTGAACTGTTCGGCAGGATCGAGAATGTGACTGACGAAGAATATGAAACCGCATTCCGATTTGGACAGCCTGGTCGCGCCCTATTTGGTGGCGTGCGCTACCGGATGTGACACTGATGCGGGCGATCCTCGCGGCGTTGTTGAGCCTCTCGCTTCTGGCCTGTTCGCAGGTGACGGAGCGAGCGGCGTCCAATGGACAGAACGAAACACCGCGGCGGATCGTCAGCCTGGATTATTGTGCCGATCAATATCTGCTCAAGCTGGCGGATGAAGATCAGATTTTGGCGATATCACCTGATGCGGTGAAGGAATTTTCCTATATGCGCGATGCGGCCGTTGGTGTGCGAACCGTTCGGCCAATTGCAGAGGATGTGTTGACGCTAAAGCCGGATCTGGTCGTGCGATCCTATGGCGGAGGTCCGAATGCGACCTCTTTTTTCGAGCGTGCCGGTATTCCGGTTTTGCAGGTTGGCTTTGCGTCCAATGTGGATGGAGAGGATATTGGCGCTATCCCTGCAATTATTGGCCATGTCGCCGATGGACTGGGTCAAGCGGGCAAAGGCGAGGCTTTGATTGCTGAATATCGAAGTCGCCTCGCCAACATCCGGAAGCGTTCTGATGCAAAAGAAGCACTCTATATGACGCCGGCAGGGGTCACGACCGGGTCGGGATCTTTGGTCCATGAAATGCTGATAGCAGCCGGCTTGGTCAACTTTCAGAATCAGGCCGGCTGGCGCTCCTTGCCGTTGGAAAGACTCGCCTATGAGCAGCCTGACATGATAGCGGCAGCCTTTTTTGAAACCCTGACCAATCACCCCAACGCCTGGAGCCCATCGCGCCACCCGGTCGCCCAGAGTCAATTGCGAGAACAGGATGTCGTGGCGCTGAAAGGCGCATGGACGGCATGTGGTGGCTGGTTCCTGATGGATGCGGTGGAAGCTTTGGCCCAGGGGCCTGACCAGTGAGCAAAGCTTTCATATGGCTGAACCCGATGCTGTTTCTGGCTGCTTTTCTCGCGATTTTCGCGGCGCTCTTCCTCGGTTCCACGGCCTTGCCTGTGGAACGGGTGGCTGGCGCACTTTTCGGTTATGGAGATAAAGGCGATCAGCTGGTCATCTGGGCCATTCGTTTGCCACGGGCGCTAGCGGCCTTTGTGGTGGGTGCTGCATTGGGACTGGCTGGTGCGGCCTTGCAAGGACTGCTGCGTAACCCTCTGGCCGAGCCAGGCGTCCTCGGCGTTTCCGCCTCCGCTTCCCTGGCGGCGACTTTTGCGCTCTATTATGGCTTTGTCGCACTGAATCCCTGGTTGCTGCCCATTGCCGCCATTTCGGGAGCTCTGGCAGCTACTGCATTGCTGACGGTCGCAGCCATTCGCACCAATTCGGTGGTGACACTCATCCTGATAGGGGTTGGTTTGTCGAGTTTCTCCGGAGCATTGATGGCGCTGTTGATGAATCTCGCACCCAATCCATTTTCGCTCTCAGACATGATCAACTGGATGCTGGGTTCGGTAGCCAATCGCAGCTTTAACGAGATTGCCTTGACCGTTCCTTTTCTGGCGATTGGTACTGCTTTGGTCTGGTTCACACGGCGCGGATTGTCGCTCCTCACTTTGGGCGAGGAAGCCGCAAGTGGTGCTGGACTGAACCTGCGCAAGCAACGGATATATGTCGTGCTCGGGACCGGCTTGTTGACAGGAGCATCGGTTGCGCTGGCAGGCGTAATTGGATTTGTCGGGATTGTCGCCCCACATCTTGTACGCCCGCTGGTGGGATATGACCCGGCGCGATCCTTGCTGCCGTCCGCATTATTGTCCGGCTTAATTCTGGTGGTGGCCGATATTATTTTGCGGGTCATACCGACCACCAATGAATTGAAGCTGGGCGTTGCGGCGGCCCTGTTGGGGGCACCTGTCTTTATCTGGATCGCGATGCAAAGGCAGGCTGTCCGTGACTAGGCTGTTGGTGGAAAATCTTGATGTTGTTGTTGACGGAAACACTCTTGTATCCGCCGCAAGCTATAGCGTTGAGCCTGGCGAGTTGGTTATCATATTGGGGCCCAATGGTGCTGGCAAGACAAGCTTGATCAGGGCCAGTCTGGGCTTTGAAAAACAATCTACGGGTGCTGTTACCCTGGATGATACGGATGTCGCAGCGCTTTCGCCTGCTGATCGTGCGCGCAAAGTCGCCTATTTGCCGCAGGTGCGTCCGCTGGCATGGCCCAATAGTGTGCGGGACATCGTATCTCTGGGTCGATTCGGGCATGGCGCTCCCATGGGGCGGCTGCAGGGAGCCGACGCCCAGGCCGTAGAACGCGCTATGGCGGATTGCGATATTGCGCATCTTGCCCTGCGCGATGCCGGGACATTGTCCGGTGGCGAACTGGCACGCGTGCATTGCGCCCGTGCCTTTGCTGTTGAGGCACCTTTTCTGGTGGCCGATGAACCTATTGCAGGCCTCGATCCCCGTCATCAATTTCGTATTCTCGACCTTTTCAAAAACTATGTCGCCAAGGGTGGCGGCGCGCTTTTGATCCTCCATGATGTAGAATTGGCCGCGCGCTATGCCACGCGTCTGATCTGGATGAAGCAGGGCAGGATCATCGCCGATGGCCCGCCAGACGATACGCTGACGACGCAGCAGCTGGAAGACGTCTATGATATCAGAGCGTCGGTGCATGGGCTCAGCGTCGAGATGGTCGGACCAAAATGACAGCCTCCAGATGACAGGTAAGGCGATCATGCTGCAAGGTACCGGTTCCGATGTTGGCAAATCGTTGTTGGTGGCCGGGCTGTGCCGTGTTGCGAAAAGACGCGGCATCCGCGTCGCCCCCTTCAAGCCGCAAAATATGTCGAACAATGCCGCGGCCTGTCCCGATGGCGGCGAAATTGGCCGGGCGCAGGCTCTGCAAGCGCGTGCTGCCGGTCTCGCCCCGACGACCGATATGAACCCGGTCCTGCTGAAGCCCGAAGGAGACAAACGTGCGCAAGTTGTCGTCAACGGGATGCCGCTACGCAGCGAGGCGGCCGCGCGCTATATGGGCGAACGTGGTAGTCTGTTGCCGACGGTCGTTGACGCCTTTGACAGACTGCGTACCGCCCATGATTTGGTGATCGTTGAAGGCGCTGGCAGTCCCGCAGAAGTCAATCTAAGGGAAGGCGATATTGCAAATATGGGCTTTGCGCGGGCCGCAGATGTGCCTGTTATCCTGATTGGCGATATCGATCGCGGTGGCGTCATCGCGGCATTGGTTGGAACAAAAGCCGTCATTTCTGCTGAAGACAGCGCCCAAATTGTAGGGTTTGCGATCAACCGATTTCGCGGCGACTTGTCTCTGTTCGATGATGGCGTGACCTTTATCGAAGACGAAACGGACTGGTCATGTCTTGGTGTTGTGCCCTGGCTCGCCTGTGCCGCCCGTCTGCCTGCGGAAGATGCGGTGATTCTGGAGCGACCGCGTCCCAAAGGAGAGGGAATCCTGATCGCGGTGCCAATGCTTTCGCGGATCAGCAATTTCGACGATCTCGACCCGCTTCGCGCCGAGGCCGATATTGAGGTTCGCTTCATTCCGCCGGGTACGCCCATCCCGCAAGAAGCCAATGCGATCATTCTTGCTGGTACCAAATCGACGATTTCCGATCTTGCCATGCTGCGCGCGGAAGGTTGGGAGCATGACATAATTGCGGCCTATCGCGCGGGTGTACATCTGGTGGGGATTTGCGGGGGCTTTCAACTGATGGGGTCGCGGATTGAAGACCCGATGGGCCATGATGGTTCGCCGGCATCGGTTGATGCCCTTGGACTGATCGACATGACCACTGTCATGACAGGTGAGAAAGTGGTTCGTCCGGTTACAGCTGTCGTCCATTCTGATGGTGAGCAGCTCAACGGATATGAAATCCATACCGGCCGGTCACAAGGGCCAGCACTGGAACGGCCCTTTTGCATATTGGATGACGGTACGCCCGACGGGACCCTATCAGCAGGCGGCAGACTGATCGGAACCTATCTGCATGGCGTCTTTGCCAATGATGACTTTCGCAGGAACTGGCTCGCCAATTTGCGCACCGATCGTACCAGCCTTGTTGACTATGAGGAGAGTGTTGAAACCGCGCTGGATGAGCTTGCTGATGGCATGGAGAGCGCACTTGATATTGATGCCATCCTGGCACTGGCGCGATAATGTTTGCATGGCTCATGCTGGCTGGCTTGCTGATTGAAGCGATTATGGGCTGGCCTGATTGGCTGGATCGGCGAATTGGCCACCCGGTCCGCTGGTTTGGCTGGCTGACCGCCCGGACAGAGCATTGGGCCAACCGCCTTTCCTTTGATCGAGGTACACGCATCTTGTTGGGAGCGCTGGCAAGTTTGGCGCTGGTCATGCTGGCGACCTTGGCAGGCGTGATCATAGCGAAAGCGCTACCTGACAGCCCACTCGGTTTCGCTATCGGGGCCATCCTTGCTTCGACCCTGATTGCATCGCGCTCGTTATACGATCATGTGGCGGCTGTGGCATCGGCATTTGTGGCCAGGAATCCGGAAACTGCGAGAGCGGCTTTGTCCCGCATTGTCGGTCGGGATACAAGGCAAATGGAGGAGCCAGCCATAATGCGCGCGGCGATTGAGAGCCTGGCCGAAAACACCTCAGATGGTGTCATCGCACCTTTATTCTGGGGAACATTGTTCGGTTTGCCGGGCCTGTTTGCGTATAAAGCGATCAACACGCTGGATTCGATGATTGGCCATCGCAATGAACGCTATGAAGCCTTTGGCAAATTCGCTGCCAGGCTGGACGATCTGGCCAATCTGGTGCCGGCGCGACTGACGGGCATCTTGTTTGCCCTTTGCGCCCTGTCGCGCAATGCTATGGTCGTGATGTGGAGCGATGCAAAAAAGCACCGTTCGCCCAATGCTGGCTGGCCTGAGGCAGCGATGGCGGGCGCACTGGGCATAAGGCTGTCGGGGCCAAGGCGTTATGGCGACGCCATTAGCAACGACTCCTGGCTCAATCTTGATGCCGCTGATCCGGGCATTGCGGATCTGCAGCGTGCGCTTTCCGTCTACCGCCGTACGATAATTGTAATGGCCACCCTTCTCGCACTGATCGGATTTGCCATATGGAGAATCTAGACCAGCTTGTATCAGGCCATGGCGGGCGGATAGACATAATGGCAGCGGCCTTTCCGCAGGCTCCGCTGCCCTGGATCGATCTGTCGACCGGGATTAATCCCTTCGCTTATCCCTTGCCGCCAATTCCCGACCAGGCATGGATCCGCTTGCCAACTATCGCCGACCGGGAGGCATGTGAACATGCCATGGCTGAGGCATTTGGTTGCGATCCTGCCTATTGCCGGGCGGTGTCGGGAACAGAACTCGTTATCAGGCAAATTCCTTCGATCCTCGGCGGGCATCGGGTGGCTATTCGTGAGTGCTCCTATGCTGATCATAGGGAAAGCTGGGCCGATTGGGGAAGCGAGCTTGTCATCATGGATAACCCCCTTGATGCAGCAGCGGAGGTTGATGCGGTCGTTCTGGTCAATCCCAACAATCCCGATGGGCAGCGCTGGCCATCAGACAGGATCGAGACGGCGCGCAGCAAATTGGCGGCTCGCGGCGGATGGTTGATTCTCGACGAGGCTTATGCCGACCTTGATCCCGATAGCAGCATGGCCGCCAAAGTCGGCCGGGAAGGGTTCATCATATTGCGGTCTTTCGGGAAGTTTTTCGGACTGGCCGGACTGCGCCTCGGAGCAGTGCTGGCACCGCCGGATATTCTGTCGGAGCTGGACGACAAGCTGGGTGGATGGAATGTCTCCGGCCCCGCGCTGATGATCGGGACGACCGCCTATTCGGACCTGGCATGGCAGTCCGGCATGCGTCACAAGCTCGCCCAGGCAGCGCTTGATCTGTCTCAGATCTTGAAAGACGCAGATATGGAAGAAGTGGGCGGCACCGACCTTTTTCGATTTGTCCGGGTGCCAGATGCGGTGTCACTCTGGATCAAACTGGCAGAACAGGGCATCTCCGTGAGACGATTTGCCGCCGACAATCAGCATTTGCGTATCGGTATTCCACACAGCCAGGGCGTGGACCGCCTTGCGCGAGCGCTCAGCCTTTGAGCCGAACGGGCAAGCCAGCCACGACCAGATCTACCCTGTCGCTAAGCGCCGCAAGCCTCTGGTTCAGACGCCCTTGTTCATCACGAAACCGGCGCCCCAGTGGAGTTTCGGGCACGATGCCCGAACCAACCTCGTTGCTTACCAAAATGATGTGTGCCTTTGACATATCGAGCGTTTTCAGCAGGCTGTCGATCGACGCTTCCATATCCAGCTCCGCCAAAATGATATTGGAAAGCCAAAGCGTACAACAATCGATGAGAACGGTGCCATGTGAACAGTCCGAGATTGCTGGCGATAAATCTATGGGTGCTTCAACCGTATGCCATCTCGCATTCCGTTCGGCGCGATGGCGCGCAATCCGTTCTTCCATTTCCACATCGAAAGCCTGTGCCGTCGCGATGAAAATATGGGGCTCCGGCAAATCCCTGGCTTGATCGAGAGCGTATCGGCTTTTCCCCGAACGGGCACCGCCCAGAATGAGATGTATCTTGCTCAAGAGCCCTGCAGCCTGCTGACTGCCTGAATTCCTGCCATATGTTGATCGCCAGTCGAAAACAACGCCCAGCACTCAGCCAGGAGACGGGTCCGGCCAGATCTGCTGCAAATTTCTCCAAAATCGATCAATGCGCAATCTTGTCTTTTCGCTGACGGGGTGGTCGCGCTTTTCGAAAATTCAATGACCATCAATGATCCTGCTCGTTCTTTGTCTTTGGTACTTCGGTAAAGACACCCAATGAATGACGCAATAAGTTCAACCAATACCCCGCTTTGGGCATTTGTTCATTTCGACATTTGCCACGCGACAGGATTCATGGGCGCGACAGGGTGCGGCACCCGTTGAACTGCTCGCCAGACGCTTGATTTTGGCGATGGTGGAAGCGGATTGGAATTTTTTTGAAATGAACCGATTTCTTGGAGATCCGGCCAGGGAGTTTGACACCGGTGTTTGCAATATCGCCGTCCCCAAACAAAGGAGCGAACCCGCATATCGAGATCATCGAAGATTCAATTCCTGACCTCAAAATAAAGTGGGGTAACCGGATGAGGCTCCGATTACCCCTGACACCCGCATGGTGTCACTCTTGACGAAATCAGCTCGGGTCGCATCTGGCCAACCCCATCAAGAATTTCATTTACATTCAACTGTTTCGCAATCGACCTTCCGATCCTGTGTCTTCGCCGATAAGCCCCGCCAGATTGCTCTGGCGGGGCTCGGGGTCAAATTGTTGATAGTCTTAAGCGTAGCTGACTTTGACATTTGCCCTGCGACGACGCATGGCTCCCCCAACGAGTCCAAAGCCAAGGATCATCATTGCCCAGGTTCCGGGTTCCGGAACAGCGGCGACTTGTAGCGGGCCGAAATCAATGTTCGCTTCTCGTTCAGGCGCTCCGAAAATCGGCAGCAAGGTAGCGACCCTTGTATCGACTTCAATATTGGGATCATTCTCATCCACCGAGCTGAGCAAGGTCAGGTCAAAGGTCACCTCGTCAAACTGCAATCCCGCTGTCAGTGGAGTGTTATTTGGCCCCAAATGAACCAGACTGTTGTTGAGGCCGCTGTCGCTTTGAAAGAAAACCGAGCTGCCATCCAAGTTCAAGTTCAGATCCACATCAACGGTCCGAACTGCTTCTTGAGTAAGAGCCAGCGCAAAAGTGAAATTCGGCGCAAAATCATCCGTTACGGTCCAGCCGTTCATACCGGTTGCGGTTAGCGTGTAGGTGATCATGTCACCCGCGACCAGATCAACCAACCGCAAATCATCGCTGCCCGGTGCCAGCGTTGCAACGCCCATGTCATCGTAGTTTACATTGTAAATAAAAGTTGCGGCATTCGCTGGCGCCGACATCGCTGTGATAGCATATACCGAGCAAATGACAGCCAGACTCTTTCTAAAGCTCATTGAAAATCCCCACAAAATAATTGCCTGAAACACACGACCTCAGTCAGTAAGGCGTTAAAGACCGAAAAACGGGTCAAAAAATCTGGAAAATACTGACCGGGAAATATTTCTTCCGGTTTGTCTGAGCTTCTTTGCACCAATTTTGCGCCATAGCCCTGGACATGATTTGGATGACCCGGGAAGTTTCATATGAGAGAAGGTCGAACTGAGTATCTTTCCAAATGTCCGGAGGTGCGGCTTTTCCGGACAGGCACTGCAATAAATGTTGCCCAGCCAATTTGTTGGCAAGGCTGGTCGATGCTCTCGCTCCGCATGCTCAGCCAATCACAAGTAACTAGAAAAACGTCGCAAATTGCAATATTATGGCAAAAAGTTGTGGAGCGTAGAGTGTCTGGGGCATTGGATTACAAGGCGTTGATGAATGAATGGCAGGGCGGTGATCGTAGCGCTGGAAACAAGCTGTTTTCCGATCTGCAACGAGAACTCGAATTGATTGCAGCTGCAAAACTGAACGGCGAAAACAACTCCTCATTGTCTACTGGCGATCTTGTAAACGAGGCAGTAATTCGGCTTTCCAGATTGAAAGAAATCGACCTGCAGGGCAAAGCCCATATTCTGGCTTTGGCATCGCGGATCATGCGGCAGGTGCTGGTCGACCAAGCTCGCAAACGCAATAGCCGAAAACGGAATCATGCCAAAGTCACACTGGTCACGAATATTGGCGTATGGGATCGCCCGAAAGAACTTCTGACACTTGACTGGTTGCTTGATGAATTGAAAGACATGGACCAGGAACGCGCGGAAATTGTGGAGATGCGCTTTTTTGGCGGGATGTCTATTGCCGACATCGCGCTGGTACTTGAGATGTCTGAGGCAACCGTAAAACGGCGTTGGGTTTCAACGCGCGCTTGGTTACACGATCGCTTGAGAGATTGAGACATGGCAGGCTCCGAACCATCAGTTGAACTGGCTGCAATGGAGCTGTTCGAACTGGCAATGGAACAAGCGCCAGAGGACCGCGAATCCTTCATACGCAATTCCGCTTCCGGGGAGCTCATTAAAAAACGCGCGCGGCAGCTGATGGAAGCGGATCAACACTCCCTCAAGTCTCTTCGTACTGGCGGCGCCAACTCGCTGGATGAAGAAGCTGAGAGTCTGCCTGATCAAATCGGAGCCTACCGAATTTTAAGGCTACTGGGGAAGGGCGGTATGGGCTCGGTCTACCTGGGGGAGCGCGTATCAGATGATTTTGATCATGTTGTCGCGATCAAGCTTATAAAACCGGGATTGCTGTCTCATCGATTGATTGAACGTTTCCGGCGCGAACGACAGATATTGGCGCAACTTAACCATCAACATATTGCCCATTTGCATGATGGTGGAGAAAAGGAAGATGGTTCGCCCTATATCGTTATGGAATATGTCGATGGTATTCCTTTGTCTCAGTGGATCGAAGCAGAAAGTCCCGATCTTGGTCGGCGATTAAACGTGTTCGAACAAATTTGTGATGCCGTGGAATTCGCGCATCAGAATCTGGTGATCCATCGCGATCTTACGCCTGGCAATGTGCTGATCACCGAAGGTGATCAAGCCAAGTTGATCGATTTTGGCATTGCCCGCCCACAAGTAGAGGGCGACGACAGCAATGAAGCCTCAAGCTTCAGCGGATTGAGCCTTACCCCCGGATTTGGAGCGCCAGAGCGATCAAGGGGAGCGGAAGCGAACACCTTGTCCGACATTTACTCATTGGGCCGAATCTTGCAGGTTCTCACAAGGGGGTTTGAAGAACAGGAACTAAATGCGATAGCGGCCAAAGCAGCCAGTCGTGCGCCGGAGGATCGCTATGCTACCGTTCGCGGTTTGAGCGACGATCTTGTCAATTTTCGCAATGATTTTCCCGTCGAAGCCGTTTCAAAAAGCAAAAAATACAGGTTCAAGAAATTTGTAATGCGACAGAAGCTGGCCGTCGGTGCAGCCACGGCTGTTCTCCTGCTTCTCATCGCCGGAATTGGCGGAACAAGTTGGGCATATAGCCAAGCTGAATATGCTCGCGCAGAAGCGGAAGGACGATTTGCTGAAACACGATCCATCGCCAAAGTGATGTTGTTTGAGGTTTATGATGCCGTGGGAGCAGTGCCAGGCTCCACTTCTGCCAGGCGCCTGCTTGCCAATACTTCACAACTCTATCTAGATGCATTGGCTGCTGATCCCAATTCACCGCAACAGGTGAAGCTTGAAGCGGCAATTGGCTATATGCGATTGGCGGACGTCGTGGGCGGGGTAGGTCCCGGAACGCTGGGATTGCGCGAACAAGCCATGGCCAATTACGAGCGTGCCGATCAAATCCTCACAGCTCTGCATGACGAAGACCCTGCAAATGAGGAAATTGCAATTTCGCTTGCTGAATTGCGCGCTGAACGCTCCAACACGATGGTTCACATAGAGTCTGATTATGATCAGGGACTGATTTTTTCGCGCTCGATTCCACCCCTTTTGGATCGCAGCTGTTCCGATCGCGACAGGTGTATCTTGGCACGTGCAAAAGGGCTGGTAAACGAGGGGCAAAATCTGATGTGGTCGGAACGACAGGCGCCTTCCATTGTCGCCTACGATCTGGCGCTGGCCGAGATTGAAAAACTGACTGCTCCGGTTCGCAAGAAAGAGGAAACGATCCTGATCGAGGCCAATATCTATCGACTGAAATCCAAGAATTATCACTTCCAGAACAAGAAACTGGAAACCGTGAAGCAGGCCGATATTGCGCGCAGATTACTTTCGGATGCAATGGCGGAGGGCAATGGATCACTGGCGATAGACCGTGCATTGGCCGGTGTGGAGTTCATTCGTGGCGGAACGCTGGATGAAATCGGACAAACTGAGGAAGCGTTGCCAGCTCTCAATACCTCTCACTCGATCATGCAGCGGCTGGTTGAAGCAGACAAGGAAGATTTCGGTAGTCTCCGTCTACTCGCCATTGCCGGCGGACAGCGCGCGCTAACGCTTGCATCGGCAGGACAATACAGAGCTGCGATAGAAGGTGGCAAGGCAGCATTGGAAATTCGTGAGCGGTTGTCGAAGGATCATCCCGATCAATCCGGCTATTTCCGGGACGTAGCGATTCAACTTAAGGATCTCGGAGATATATATAAACGGGCTGGTCTAAAAGTTGAGGCATGCCGGTATTTTCAGGCTTCAGTTGCCCAATTCGACAATTTGGATCAGCGTTGGGAAATGAGCGAATTCGATCGAAACCGGGCCTATGCATATGCACGAAAATCAACGGAGGGCTGTTAGTATTCTCTTGCAGGGATATAGTCTGCCAAATCGTTGAACACTTATCGGGACAAGAAGCAACTCGATCGCCTCAGTATCGGCGCGACGCCGATCTCCGCTTTCGGGATGAGGCAGTCAAATCCCTTAAGTCATCTATTGAGGCGCAACGCTGCCATTCGTTTTGAAAACACTTTTCTGCCGCTCTGAGACTGGGGCAGTTGTTCCCGCGCAAACTCTGGCTCAGTCCGGTCTCTGTATTTGAAACTCCAGATATCAGCCAACGATGATGCATCCCAAAAAAAAGCTAAACATTTTTCGGAATCTTCAGATCAGTAATTGAGGAGCGTTGGACACTCCTCATGACATGGATCTTGGGGATGAATGGCGATGGTAGCGATTTTTACGGGTTCGGGCACGGGTCTGGAAAATGGATCGGGAGCATTACTGGGCGGCGCCGGGTTGCTGGGACAGGCCTCGCTGGGCCGGGCGGGCGAAAAGCTGTTCTTTAATGCGGCCAACGGCAATCTGGTGATCAACCAGCAGGACGAGTTTCTTGTCGGCACGGGTCCGGATATCGGGATCTCGCGGACGTACAACAGCCAGGGCAATTTCTCCGACGAAAATGGCGACAACTGGCGCCAGAGCACCGATCAAAGAGTCTATCAGGTTGAAGGTACCCTCAATACAGCTGGATCCTATGTCCGTCATTCGCGGCAAGACGGCACAGTCGATCTGTATACCTGGAATGCAAGCGAGGCGGCCTATATTTCCAAGCGCAGTGGCGGAGCGCACGACAAGCTCGTTTACAGCTCCAATTCTTGGACCTGGACCGATGGAGATACACAGCAAACCCAATTGTATAGCGGACATGGCGTCGCTAACAGCTGGCGGATTACCGAGCATAGCGACACCGACGGCAACAAGCTGACCTATAGCTATATCAACGACAAGCTCGACAAGGTAACCACGCAGGACGGTGCCTACACGCAATATAGCTGGACCGGCAACAACATCACCAAGATCACCACCGGCTATACGGATCTCGCAACCAGCACCGCCAAGACCCTGACCCGGACCTATTATGGCTATGATGGCAGTAACCGGCTGATCACTGTCACCACTGATCTGTCCCCGCAGAACAATTCGATCAGTGACGGCATCACCTATGTCACCAGCTATACTTATGATGGCACATCCAACCGGGTCGCGTCCATATCCCAGACCGACGGGTCCAGCATTGCGATGCTCTACGATGCCTCTGGCCGGGTCATCCAGTTCGAACAGACCGTCGCCACCGGCGAAACCCGGACGACGCGAATTGGTTACGGTGTCAATGTCACCAGCGTGACCGATCCGACCAACCAGGTCACCAAATTTTATTATGACAGCCGACACAGCGCCTGCCGAAGTGGCGGCTCCATAGTCAATGGTTGACGCAAGATTGCCGCGGGCATCGTAGGCATGTTGCAAAATCTTGATGTCGGGCTTATTGCCCAGGGTGTCGCGCCAACTATTCAAGATGGCTTCTGTCAATGCGGTTGCGCCAACCGGATATTCATGTTCCGGATACTCTATGGTGAATTGCAGCTGCCCATCGGCGAGATAACGATATTCGGTAACATGCCCTTGCGCGCTCACCACATAGCGGAGGTGATTTTCTGAATCATAGACATAGCGTGTGTTGACGACTTCCGTCTGACCGCCATTGGACTGGATAAGTCCGAAATTGCGCACCGAGATATCACCCGCGCCGGAAAGCGATGGGCGGCGGTAAAAATGCGGCCGGAGAAAATGGTCATTCGCGCCAGCAGTGTAGGTATAGTCAACTCTAACCCACCCATTGTCGAGAAGCTCAGTTGCTGCGGCACCGGTCGGCCAGTTCGCATTGTGACTGATTTGACCATGGTTGCCGTCCAGCACAATGAAACCCAGTCCGATCGGTGGACCGCCTGCAGAATCATAGGTGGCGTTTTCGATCTTGATCTCGGCGGATACGGTATATTGCTGGCCAGGCTGCACCGCGACAACATCTCGCGCAGCGATGGCGGCCCAGACATTGCCCGATGCCGACTGGGTTGCGACGCCATTGACCAGGGACCATTCGGTGTAGAGATTGCTCATGGACGAAGGGGATCCGGCCGTTCCTTGCGTCAGCAAATCGGTGCCGTGACTCAACAGATCAGAGAAAAACTCTGATTCCCGCAGCAGATTATTGTTCGCATCATAGGTTCTGACGGTGACATTGCCATTGGGGTCAGTAATCTTGGTGACATTGCCATTGTCATCATATTCATAGGATGTGATGCCTGCATCATCTGCGGCACGGACGGTCAGTACGTCGCCATTGGTATTGTAGGTAAATCTGGTTTTCTGTTCGGCTGCGCCGGTATAGGGCGGTGGCGATACGATCGTGATCAGACGGTCCTTGGCGTCAAAATACAGTTTGATCTGCTGGCCGGTCGGATCCGTGATGACTGTATGTTCGGTATTGTAGACTATGCCAGTGATCCGCGTTTCGCCGACCGCCACAGTCTGTGTGAACTGCGTGACCCGCCCGGAACTGTCGTAAAGCATCGCAATGCTGGACCCGTCGGTCTGGGAAATGGACGCGACCCGATTGGACGTCCCGTCATAGGTGTAGGTGGTGACATAGGTATTGCCATCGCTGGTTGAGTTATTGTGCGGGGACAGGTCGGTGGTGACACTGGTCAGCCGATTGGAACTGTCATAGCCATAATGGGTCCGGGTCAGGGTCTGATTGGTATTACCGGTTGCGAGATCAGTATAGCCGGTCGTGACCTTGGTGATGTTGTTGCCGGTCCAGCTATATTCGATATAGCTGTCGTCTCCCGGATCGGTAATATCTATTCGGCTGAGATTGGCGCCTGAATAGGTGAACGTGATCTTGTTGTTGTCGCCATCCTTCTGTTCGACAATGCGCCAGCTGTTGGTTCCGAACGCGCCATAGGATTCGATGAGATCCTTGGAGCCATCGGTCCAAACCCAATAGTTCCCGATTTTTTGGATTTCATCATAGGCACCACTGCCATCGGTGGTGACATAAGCGTTCCTGCCAGCGTCCCAGGTGAATGTCGTTACCGAACCATCGGCACTTTGACGCTTGATCGTGCTGCCGGCGGTGTCCTGAGTTCCGGTCAGATCGTAAATGCGCCGTGTCGTACCAAGCTGCCAGTTGTCACCATTGTCCCCATCCCAGGTGCCCTGACTGTTATAGGTCCGCGAGATCCCGATATCCGGCCCCTTGGCGACCAGAAACTCGTCCTGCTGGTTGATCACCAGATTGCCGTTGGCCGCGTTGAAGAACAGTTTTTCGCCCGCACGGCCCAGCGAAGCCTGGCCCAGCAACCCGGCGCCGCCCAGAACCGCTCCCGATCCATTTTCCAGACCCGTGCCCGAACCCGTAAAAATTGCTACCATCGCCATTCATCCCCAAGATCCATGTCATGAGGAGTGTCCAACGCTCCTCAATTACTGATCTGAAGATTCCGAAAAATGTTTAGCTTTTTTTTGTTGCTGGATGGAAACCGGCGCCAAATTCTGGATGAGGCGGAAGTGTAGGGTTAAATCTCAAACAACGAAACAGAGTCTGTGTCGACTCATATTATTCCACCAAAATGCTCATGGAAAGCCTCGTTAAGAGTTATTCGTATTATCTGTTAATGATTGTGAGTATTTCGACTTATACTTGATGAATAAGATAAAACTGGTCGCAGAAGCACTATCCCCTAATGCTCTTGAGAGGATGCGACCATGACTACAGATAGAAGAATTGAAGCAAAACGCGTTAGAGATGACGCAACACTGACTGCCTTTAATCGAGGACATCCAGAACACAAAGCGAATGGCGACGAACAAAGATACGCCACTGCTAATTATGCGATGTCCTTCACGAAAGGACTAAACCATTGTGCTAACACTGGATTATTGTTGGAGAAAGGTGATTTTGAAGCGTTTAGGCAGGCCATAGACAATGGCTTAATAGAGCCATTTTCTACGCGGGTGTCTGTTCCAACAGCAAAAGGCAAAGACCGTAGGCGCTGGGAAGCGCCGACCGCTGGCATTGTTTTTGATCTCCAGGGACCGGATGCACAGGCCGTAACAATGCCGCCAGCGCCAGCATTGGGTACAAACGAGCTTACGTTCGAGATGGCAGAGGTATACGAGCTGGCATTGTTACGTGATGTATCGTTTGAAGAATTCGACAAAAACGGAGGGGGTACCGCCGTTACAGCCTCAATCGACCGCCTTAATCATATGACCTATGCCAAAGACGGTTTTGTCGGGCGTCCCAGAAAAACAAACGCGGCAGGCAAATTAGACAAACAGACCGCTTTTCGTGGTTCATCACCTGGCGTCGAGAATGGTCCTTATCTGTCGCAATTTATGATCATGGGAAATAGCGACCGGAGTGGTACGGTTGATCAGACAAAAGGAATTATAAGCTATGGTGCGCAAACCATTGATCAGCGTGTGCCGGAAGCGAAATGCAAAGACGACTATATGGTGGACTTTGCGGATTGGCATAATGTTCAGCAGGGTTTTGCTATTAAAGGCCCCACCCAAGAATTCTTGAAAAATCGTCGGCTCATTACAACACCACGTGATTTGGCGACCTATGTCCATTTTGATGCCTTATACCAGGCATATCTAAATGCTTGTTTGATTCTGCTTTCCAACGGAACTGCTTTTGACCCGGCATTTGATAATCTGTCAGGTTCCTCTGATCATGAGGTTCTGGTTAATGCTGCAGGGCCTAAGTCAATCAAATCAAACACTGGCGGCTTCGCTTTATTTGGCGGGCCCCATATTCTTACATTGGTCACGGAGGTGGCAACCAGAGCTTTGAAAGCCGTTCGCTATCAAAAATTCAACAATCACATCAGGCTCCGTCCCGAAGTTCTTGCTGCACGGTTACATTGTGCAAAAGAGATTGAGAAAAAGCACCCTGAGATTTGTGGAATCTTTTCTGAAACGATCAAAGATATGAAGAAAACAACAACCGAAATCAGAAGTCACAACAAATCGCTGCCTGCAAAAGCGAATACCGTTTTGCTGCCAATGGCCTTTGCTGAGGGGTCTCCGATGCATCCCGCCTATGGTGCAGGTCATGCTACGGTCGCCGGAGCCTGTGTGACAGTATTGAAAGCGTTTTTCGATACATCTGCTGTTTTGGCGGAGAAAGGTGGCGTTGTCGGCTTTTTCACAAAGGAGCAGCTTGGATCTGGCGCTGTTCAGGCTAAGCAGTTCAAAGTCATAGGAAAAGGGGCCTCACTGAAAATCGTTAAGGCCGATAAGCCACTGACTTTGGAAGGTGAGCTTAACAAGCTTGCTGCGAACATCTCAATAGGACGAAACATGGCAGGTGTTCACTATTTTTCCGACTATTTCGACAGCGCGAGAATGGGCGAAGAAATTGCGATTGGGATGTTAGAGGAGCAAGCCCTGGGTTACACGCTTGATCCCTTTGTGATGTCGCTGCCAACCTTTGATGGTGATGTTGTGCGAATCGGCAGAAGATAGAAGCTTTAGAGAAAATTTGAATTGGGCGGCCTTTGGGCCGCCCGCCCGCCATCAGATAACGTTCCGGCAGAATAATGCGACAATTTGAATTGCGGTGACAGTTTAATAGAAACACAAAAGAAATGATCGCTTTTGCGCCCAAAGCGGACATGAGAGATCTTCCGTGAAATCGGTTTAGCTGCCGCCCAAAACGGGGTTTCGTTTTGAAAACACTTTGGTGCGGATTTGAGACTGGAGCGGTTGTTCCCGCCCAGACTCTGACTCAGTCCAGTCTTTGTATTTGAAACACCAGATCCCGTGGCTGCAAGGTTCTGCGGGAATTTACAGGGAACATTTGCCGAATTTGGATGCCTTGAGGGATTCTGGCTTTGAAAATCGGTGATCTCTGGCGGGTCCAATTACAAATTCCCTACCTGATCGAACAGGGAATTCCTTCCGTTGTTGCGGGAGCGGAGCGAACTTGGCTGGGAAGTGTTCTGCAGCCGACTGGCGCATTGAGATGTCAGTGAAACCGGGAAAGCAAAAAACGGGAGTACCTCAGCTGATCAATGGCCTGCCGTTTGACCCCAGTTTCCTCTTTGCGACATGTGTTTCGCTAATCCCCGGCCATTCTGTTTGCCGTCCAACTGATCACTATAAAGCGAGTACCCCAGACGTTTCGTGCTGAGCCCAACAAGTTCACAATTTCCAATATGCAAAACGGATGTTTTTGCTGCTTGCGTTAATCCTGAGCGCGAACCGGTCAGCCTCAGATCACCATATATTTTGAGCCGGTCTCGGCATTGAAAAATGATGAATCACCAAATGCTGTCGAAATAGCTTGCGATACAGCCGTCAATTGCGCAAAATCTCCGCTGGTCGGATAAAGAGGGTGAGATGGAACGCGGCGTACCTGTCAGAGCAATTTCGCGGGGGATTGCCGTTCTTTCGGCTGTTAACCGGGATGGCCCGATTACCATGATGAATATCTCCAAAAGTGCAAATGTGCCTTATCCAACCGCTTGCCGGATTGTGCAGACGCTATTGCACGAAGGCCTGATCGAACGGGAGCCGGCGCGCAAGAGATATCGCGTAACTTCGCTGGTGCAGACGCTGGCAACCGGATTTCAGGCGGAGGATCAGCTGGTTGCTGTCGCCAGACCGCATCTGGAGAAGCTGTGCAAGCATGTGAGCTGGCCTGTATCTCTCGCAACGCGCGTCGGAACCCGCATGATGGTCAGGGACTCGACCCACAAAATGACGTCGCTGACATTCTCCAACTATTATCCCGGATATACCTTGCCGATTGCAGAATGTGCGAGCGGAAAGGCTTATCTCGCCCACTGTTCGGCGGAAGAACGTCAGACCATTGTCGAAGCCTGGGAAGCAACCGACAACGAAACTTCGAAAATGGGGTTGCTCATGGTGGCGGACGATGTTGTTCTGAACAAGATCCGGGGCGATGGGTACGCGTTGCAGGCGCGCAATTTCTATAATGAGGAACCCGGCAAGACTTCCTCGCTCGCGGTTCCGGTTCGCAATGCAACCGGGGAGTTAATGGGTGCGCTCGCTTTGATCTACTTTGCATCCGCCCTGAAGCCCGAACAGGCAGTAACCGAATTTCTGCCGGCCATGCAGGCCGCGGCCGGGGAAATTGCGTCGGAATTGGGAGATGATATCCAGACCTGAGCCTTGTTGGCGCTCAGTTTTCTCCTGTTGCAGTGCGTGCCGCATGCTCGCCCGCGAGCCGCCCGAGAGTCGTCGCCGTCAACAGCCCGTTACCGGCGATATATCCATCGGCTCCCGGGCCTGAAATCCCGCGGGCAGCTCCGCCACCGGCATAGAGATTCGGAAAGACGGATCCGTCGGTTTTGACAACCCTGGCATGGCCATCAACCTCCAGTCCTCCTTGCGTGTGGAATAGCGCCCCGGTCACCCGAACCGCATAAAAGGGAGCAGTCAGCTTTTGCTTGTCGGCAAAGGATCGCCCAAATCGATCCAGCTCACCGCTGTCAACAAGTGCATGCGTTTCTCTGACGCTCTTGCACAATCCGTCCGCACTGATTCCAGTTTCTCGCGCCAGGTCCTCCAAAGTATCGGCCTTGATCAGACAACCGGCCGTCTTTGCCTGTTGATAATCGTCAAACTGCTCCATGATCTCATGGCGTGTCTGGTCATAGATGCTCCAGGCAACATGGCCGTCCTGCTCCAGTACCTTCACCGCCTGTTCCGAATAGCCGGAAGCCTCGTTCGCAAATCTCTCGCCGGCCCGATTCACCTGGATCCCGCCCTCCGCGATCAAGGGCCAGAGGATGGGGATGCCATATCCGGCGGCCAGACCGGCATGGCCCTGATAGGCGCTGAGGTCAGCCAGACGCGCACCCAGCTGCTGACCCCAGGCGATGGCATGGCCCTTGTTGCCGGGATGCCCGTGAAATGTCGCATGCTCGAGCTCCGGGATCAGCTTGGTGACCATCTCTTGATTTCCAGCAAAGCCGCAACAGGCGAGGATGAGTGCTTTGCATCCGATGATGTCCTGGCCCCCGTCCGGCCGCGTGGCCGCCACGGCGATCATCTGGTCTTCTGCATTGACATAAAGGGCATCTACCGTGGCATCGGTCAAAACATCGACGCCAGCCGTCTCACAGGCATTGGCCAGCGCGCCCATCAGTTCTCCGCCGGAACGGCTGGGCATGCCGTGCATGCGAAGAGCGCTATGACCGGGATAGGTGAAGCCTTCCACAAGACTTAGCCCGACCTGATGATCCTCGGTCAGCCAGTCGATCGTTTGCGCCGACTGTTCGGCCAGCCGCTTTACAAGGGAGTGATCGACCTGGCCCTTAGTCTTTGCGACAATATCCTGGGCAAACAGCTCTGGACTATCGACAATCTGCCTGGCCTTTTGTGCCTTGCTCCCCGCAGCCGGGATCAGACCTGTGGACATGGATGTGGTACCCAAAGGCTGGTGATCCCGCTCGATTACCAGGACGTCTACTCCCGCGTCCCTGACCGCAAGCGCCGCACATAATCCGGTACCGCCACCGCCAATGATCACGACTGGAATATCCATGATCGTGTCTTCATGTTCGCTGCGGACTATCTCTATCTTGCTCATTGCTCGTAACTTCCAAATGTCAGGACCGGCTTGATCGCGTCACCTTTCTTCTGAGCTTCAAACGCGGAGGCGATTTCCTCGAACGGAAAGGTGGTGATGAACTCGTCATAGGGCATTTTTCCTGCCCGATGCTGTGCGATCAGCCAGGGAATGAAGCGGTCGGGCACGCTGTCCCCTTCGATAATCCCGGTCATGCTGGTTGTCATGAACGGCAATCCACCGGGGTGCGGAACGGGATCTTCAAATCCGCCGGGCAGGGTCAATATGCCCAGATTTCCTCCCGGATGGAGACAGGCAATCGCCGCTTCAAATGTCTGCTGCGTGCCCGCACTGTCGAGCGCATAGGAAACACCGCCCTGCGACGCTTCCAGAACCTTGTCGACAAAGGCTGGTTCCTTTCCGCTGACAGTCACATCGGCACCATATTTCGCAGCCAGGTCCAGGCGATCCGGCCGCAGGTCGCTGGCGATGATCGGCGCGCATCCTGCAATTTTCCCGGCCATGACCGCAGCCAGTCCCACCGCCCCGCAACCGATGACCAGGAGCGGTCGGCCCGGCTTTGCGGCAAAATTGTTGATCACCGCCCCGGCACCTGTCTGGATCCCGCAACCCAGTGGTGCGGCGGTCACAAAATCCAGGTCATCCGGTATCCGCACAATATTGCGTTCCGTCACCAGCGCGTGGGTCGCAAAGCTGCTTTGCTGGAAAAAGGCGCCCCCGATTTCTGTTCCGTCTGGTCTGGTGAGTGCCGGCCGAGACCGTCGCCCCTCGATATTCAGCGCAATATTCTCGAAACAATAGGCCGGGTGATTGTCGGTGCAGTTTCGGCATTTGCCGCACAAACCGAATGTCGCTGCCACCCTGTCGCCAACCCGAAAGCCTGTCACTCCGGATCCCGTTTCGACAACTATGCCGGCTCCCTCATGCCCATAGACCCGGGGTGTTTCGGCCCATTCTGATATCCCGATATCCGTGTGGCAAATCGCCGCGGCGCGAACCGCAATCACCAGCTCATCGGGCAGGGGATCATCCAGACACAGCGTTTCCAGTTCGGGCAACGCGCCCATGCCGGGCGAAACAGCGGCGAGAATTTCTCTAGGCACCGCCATGCCTTATCTGCAAGGCCACAACATCATCAATACCCAGCAACCGGGACATTTCGGGGAAATCGAAATGCCCGTCTCCCTTGCCATTGGCATCACCGGATTTCAGACCGGTATAGAAGTTCCGGGCAGCCTGAGCCGCGGCAAGCGGGGCACCTGCCGGATAAATGACCAGTTTCACGCCCAATTCCTGATACTCCGCTGGCGCTAATATGGGAGTGAAGCCCCCATGCGCGGCGTTCAACAATAACGGCCTGCCAATTTCGCTCGCCGCCTGTCGGATTTCTTCCTGACTCCGCGGCGCTTCGAGAAACAGGATATCCGCACCGTTTTCGGCATAGAGTTGCAGCCGGGCAATGGCGGCCTCCAGACCTTCGGTGCGCCGGGCGTCGGAGCGCGCGATGATCAGCATGTCGCCATCCCCGCGCGCCTCAACCGCGACATGCAGACGACGGACCATTTCTTCCGCAGGGGCTGAATGCGCCTGCTCGACATGACCGCAGAATTTCGGGAAAGCCTGATCTTCGATCTGCATCGCGGCAATACCGGCTTTCTGATACCCCTTAACGGCGTGCGCCAGGTTCGCGAGGCTGCCGAAACCGGTGTCGGCGTCGGCGATGATCGGGGCTCTGCTCTTCGCCGCAAAGGCGCTGAAAATGCGGATGAAATCGGCATAACCGGCAATTCCGACATCCGGTAAGCCCATGGCGGAGGCAATTCCCCAATAGCCGGATGCATAATGCGCATCAAACCCGACCTCATTGGCCATCAGCAGGCTCATGTGATCATAAATTCCTGGGGCCGTGATGATGGCATCACCGGCGAGTTTTGCCCGCAATTCCGTGCCGCTCATGATATGTCCTCCTGCCTTTCGAAAAGCCGGAGATATTCGTCCAGCACTGCCAGATCCTCGATTGTTGCAGGTACTTTGGGTGCTTCCCCATCGGCAATCTGGCGGATATTGCGCCGCAAGATCTTGCCGGATCGGGTCTTGGGCAGTTTGCTGACCACATGGACCCGCTTGAACGCAGCAACCGGTCCGATTTCCCGGCGTACGTCCTGGATAAGTTCTGCGGTCAGGTTCTCCACCGCCTTGTCCACGCCGGCTTTCAGCACGACGAAACCTGCCGGGATCTGCCCTTTCAGTTCGTCATGGACTCCGACCACCGCGCATTCGGCAACAGCCGGGTTGGCGGCCAGCACTTCTTCCATCGCGGAGGACGACAGCCGGTGACCTGCCACATTGATCACGTCATCCATGCGGGTCATGACATAGACAAAGCCGTCCTCGTCGATGAAGCCGGCATCGCCCGACAGATAATAGCCAGCATAGCGTTCGAGATAGGCTTCGACATAGCGCTCTTCCGCGTTCCAAAGAGTCGGAGCCGCACCCGGAGGCAGCGGCAACCGGGCCACAATGGCGCCGGTCTCATTGGCCGCGACGCGAGCGCCTTCCTCATCCAGACATTCGATCTGCCATCCCGGCATTGGTACGCTGGTCGAACCTGGTTTGACTGGAAGTTCCTCGACACCGAGCGGATTGCCGCAAATAGCCCATCCTGTCTCTGTCTGCCACCAGTGATCGACCACCGGCTTGTCGAGAAGATTATCAATCCATTCCAAAGTGCTGGGATCTGTCCGTTCCCCTGCGAGATAAACGGCCTGCAGTGCCGACAGATCATGGCCTTCGGCAAGCTGTCCCTCGGGGTCCACCTGTTTGATCGCACGGATCGCGGTGGGTGCGGTGAAGAAACTGCGCACCTTGTGCTTTGCCATGATCTGCCAGAATATTCCGGCATCTGGCGTTCCGACCGGCTTGCCTTCAAATATCACCGTGGCATTGCGGTTCAACAGCGGGCCGTAGACGATATAGCTATGCCCCACGACCCAGCCGACATCACTGGCAGCCCAGTAAGTTTCGCCCGGAGGACAGTTGTACAGCCCTTCCATCGTCCAGCTGAGTGCCACCAGATAACCGCCGGTGTCGCGAACAATGCCCTTGGGTTGCCCAGTCGTTCCGGACGTATAGAGAATGTAGAGCGGATGGGTTGCATCAACCGGCTGACATTCCACCGGGTCAGCCGCTGCCAATTCTGTAGCCCAATCCCTGCTGTCCGTGGCTGTCAGGTCAGCCTTATGCTGTTTCCGTTGCCAATAGATCGTTCCACCCGGCTCATGAGCGGCAATCTGGCAGGCTTCTTGGAGAATTGGCTGATAAGGCAGGACTTTCGCGCCCTCGATGCCACAGGAAGCAGCGAGTATGAGTTTTGGTGTCGCATCATCGATTCGCGCAGCAAGCTCTTTCGCGGCGAATCCGCCGAAAACAACCGAATGTATCGCGCCGATCCGGGCGCAGGCCAGCATTGCGATAACTGCTTCGGGAGAATTGGGCATGTAAACCAGAACCCGATCACCCAGTTCAACACCCTGCCTGCGCATCGCTCCGCCCAACCTCGCTGTTGCATCCTGCAAATCCAGGAAACTCAGCTGGCGGGAAGTTCCAGTAACCGGACTTTCGTAAATCAACGCGGTGTCTTCACCGAATCCCTGTTCAACATGGCGGTCGACACAATTGTAGCAGGCGTTGATCTGGCCTCCGCCGAACCAGCGGGCAATCGGTCCTTCGCCTTTGCCGACGACCTTGTCCCATTTTCTGGTCCAGCTAAGCCGTTCGGCCACACCGCCCCAGAATTGTTCGGGATGTTCGGACGCCTGTCTGCTCAGTGATGCATAATTGTGATGCCCTGATTTCATATCCTCACCCTTTGCTGATTTGCCGAGATAAGTTACTCTGACCCTCATTCCTATCCATAGCGCGGATATTGTTGCCGAGAGTTTTGAATGATTGGTGCGACATGGCCATGGTAACATCAAATTTTGCAAGGGTATGCTGAATGAACGACGAGTCCCGAAAAATCGAAGTTCCCGAAGAACTGGGAGACGAAATTGGCGGTAACGGCCGAGTCTATTTTGAGAATGTCGTCATTGACAATATGCTCGACGCGCTACTTGAGCTGTCCGCGACCGTCTGGACACATCATGATCGGGTCATTGTTCTGGAAAAGATTCTTGCCTCCAAGGGCATTGACGTGAGCGAGGAAATCGAAGCCCATTTGCCGGACGAGGAAGAGGTGGCCGCCCGCGCAGCGGAGCGAGACGCCTTTGTAGAACGTGTTTTCGGCGCCTTTCTGCGCCGACCGACACATGATTTGACCGAAAAAGCAGATATTTAGAAGGAATCACGACATGGACCGCGGACATATTGGAGTTCTCCCCCGCCCGACCCGGCTGGCGGATGAAAGCTACCTCGAATTCGTCACCTCATTCCGGAAATTCGCCATTCAAAAGGGGTTCCCGGTGATGGCCGCCAACGGCGAAGCGGCGCTTGGCAAGGCCATCGAAAAAGGCGAGGTCAGTGCGCCGGAGGAGGGTGACGAACTGGAATTGGATGAGATCAAGAAAGTCTTCGCAAAAGTGCCCTTTACGCCCACCTGGCAGCGGTTCGTTCGGTCACAACAGGAAATGATGTGGCGGGGTACCCGCAAGTCTTTCTTGCGCAATGCCGACAAGATCATGGCCGACATGGATGCCGCGGAGAAATCTCATCCCGACAATATTCATTATGATCCCGCGTTCGAGCCGCCCAAATATACCCGCTGTGAAATTCACTGCCAGCCGGGTGGTTACACGGATGATCCGTTGGGCGGGGCTGTGTTTCATTACGGAACCAAGATTTTTTACGAAGGCTTTAACGACCAGGATGAGCTGCATATCGAGCTGGCCGAAAAGGCCACCAAACCAGCCGACGGCAGTGTGAATCGTATTCTGGATCTGGGTTGCAGCATCGGTCAGTCAACCACGGTATTGAAAGACCTGTATCCGGACGCTGAAGTGTGGGGACTGGACGTCGGGTTGCCACTCATCCGTTATGCCCATATGCGCGCCGTGCAGAGGGAAAAGGACGTGCATTTCAAACAGGCCCTGGCCGAGGATAGCGGCTATCCGGACGCACATTTTGACATGGTCCACGCTTATATCCTGTTCCATGAAGTGCCGGTGAAGAAGATGAAGGAAATACTGGCCGAAGTGTTTCGTGTTCTGCGGCCGGGTGGTGTGTTCTCGATTTTCGAATTCCCGAACAATGACAAGGGACAGGTCCCGCCGGGCTACCGGTTCATGATCGACAATGACAGTCGCGACAACTGCGAGCCCTATTCACCGGCCTTTGTCGCCAGTGACTTCAAGGGCATATTGAAAACGACCGGATTTGCAGTCCAGCAGGGCCCGGCCGTGTCCAATGAGTTTTTGCAATCGCTGGTGGCGACGAAACCCGCCTGATCTATTTTTTCAGCGGGACCGTGGCTGGATCGTAAGCGAAGATGCCCAGTGCATCTTCGTTCTTCATTGGCGTGTTGCGAATCGCATCCGGATCAATGGCCTGAAGTCTCTCCCCGCCGAGATTGGATTCGGATTGCAGAGTAGAGGCGCGGGGAATCCGCGTATTCTGGTAGATGTTCAATGCCTCGTCCACGGATTCGGCTGCTGCGAAAGCACGGCCCAGGATAACGCCGTCTTCAATCGCGCAGGAAGCGCCTTGCCCCATATAGGGCAGCATGGGATGTGCGGCATCACCGAGCAGTGCTGTGCGTCCGCTGATCCAGAGATCCAGGGGTTTGCGAATGAAAAGCCCCCAGCGGTACAGCTCATCATCGGGAATTGCGGCCAAGAGACCCTGCACATAATCTGCCCAGCCTTCATAATGCACCGTCAGTTCGCTTTTTTCCGCTTTCGCGTTCCAGCTTTCTTCCGCCCAGGCATCCGCTTTGGTCAGCGCAACGATATTGACCAGATCCGTGCCCCGCACCGGATAGCTCACGATATTGCGGCCGGTGCCGAGATGGTTGATGTTGAGCCGTTCCACCGAAAGGGCCCCCAGCTTGTTCGCCGGCACAAGCGCCCGCCACGCCACATGGCCACTAAACTCCGGAGGATCGCTGTCAAAAAGCGCATCGCGTACCACGGAACGGAGCCCGTCAGCGGCAATGGCAATATCCACCTCCTCGGCATCGCCGTCCTCAAAGCGCAAGGTGACACCATCTTCCCGGCTGGCGATTCCGGTCAGTGACTGGCCCATCACACAATTTTCCCGCCCGAAACCGTCGATCAGCATCCCGAGCAGATCGGCACGGTGCAGCTGGTAATAGGCCCCTTGATAGATTTCGCGGCAATTGCGTCGGTCAATCGCCATCAGCATTTCACCGGTTTCTCCGTGATAGAGGCGCTGTTCCAGTGGCTCGTTGGCATTGTCGTCCAGGAAATCGCCAAAGCCGAGGGACTCAAGCCCCAATGTCGCATTGGGCGACATCGATATGCCTGCTCCCACTTCCCCAAATTCTGGTGCGCGCTCATAAATCCGTGGTGAGAAACCGGCTTTCTGCAGCGCTATTCCAGCCGTCAAACCCCCAATGCCGCCACCGATAATGGCAATTTTCAGATCCCTGTTCACAGACCCAATGCTCCGGGATTGATGATATTGTCAGGATCGAGCCGCTTCTTCAGATCGCGGAGCAAATCTCCCGCACCCTCTTCCCGATTTTCCGCATAGGGATATAGACGGCCGATCTGGAAATGGCTGCCGCCATGATCATGTGCGAGCGCAACAAAGGCGGCCACGATTTCCTCCACCAGCAGCCGGGCGGCGGTATTTTCGGGATATTCGGGCATCTGACCATCGAGATAATCCGGTGTCATGCGATGATGATATTCCTCAAGCGCGTCCGGCCAGTAGAAAACCGGCTCATAAAGCAGTCCGATACCGGAAACCCCGGCAAAAAATTCTGCAATCGTGACATCAACCTGCTGCATCCGTTCGGCAAATCGGGTTTTGAGTTCACAATAGTCGAGATGGAACTGGTGCAGGGCTGAATGTGGCAGCACGGTATGTACAGGCAGCATCCGGCGCCCGTCGGGATGGGTGACGGGCAAGGATGGGAAAGGATCCGCGCGGGTCATCAGCGGTACGGTATTGACGATCTCCGATCCGGTGCCGGCAAAGCTACGGATGGCGTTAACCCGGCTTTTCAGCTCTGCCCTGTCGCGGCCTTCGACCACAAAATGAGCCGTATATTTGGCTTTGTCGAGAAACCGTCGTCCGGCCAGTGCGATCCGGATCATGCGTTCCACGGCGGCGACGGGGTTGCCCGCTGCCTTGCCGATGCGCCACATCGCCTTTGCATCTTCCACAAGATTCGCCGGTCCCGCATTTTGTCGCGCGACGTCTCCGTCCATGGCGATCATTTCGGACGCCAGACGACGAGCTGACAACTCCATAAACAGCTTCGCCATCGCATCAAAATCGTCATAGGCGAAGGAAAGCCCGCTGACCTGAGCTGGGCGCGGTTCGATTTCCAGGGTCACCGCAGTCTTGATGCCCAGCGATCCAGCATCATTGGCAAACAGTCCGGTCATGTCGGGGCCAAAATTGCGGTTGAAAGGCGATAAACCCGCGGATCCATCCGATCCGGTATGAATGATCTCGCCAGTGCCCGAAACAATCTCGAAACTCTTGGCTGCATTGGCAGAAGCGCCGGTAGTTCCCGAGCCAAAGGTGACCGTCCCTTGGCTAAGCGAGCCACCAACGGTCGCAGTCCCGCCAGACATTGGTCCCCAGAAGCGGGCACGTCGGCCATGTTTGGCCAGCGCCGCATCCAGTTCGGCCCAAGTGCAACCCGCTTCCACCGTTACATGTCCGTCGTCGGCTGCAATGACTCTGATCCTGTTGAGCCTTGAAAAATCCAGCATTATCGACTTGTCCCCGACGGGCTGGAAAGCCTTCGTATAGGACATCCCGCCACCGCGCAGGAAAATTGCGATTTGCGAAGTCCGACAAAGATTGACGAGCTTGACCACCGCATCGGTGCTGGCCGGACTGATTACGGCAAGCGGCAGGTCCCCTTCAAAGAAGAGATCTTGTGAAAAGTATCGCAGGTCCGCCAAATCGGTCGACACACCGTCAGAGCCACATATGGCTGCCAGCCTTTCGACCAGACCATCATGTTCCGTGTTCGCTGATTCCGCTTCGATTTTCATGGTTCCCTGTTGCGCTAGCATGATTGAGATAGCGAGAGCACGAAAACTTCCTATCCGGCTGACGGTTAAATGCGCTTCTTGTAATGTACTCGCTTCAATGGAATCATAAACTTGATCCAAATGAGCTCGATTTCACCACCCATGGATTTGCCATCTTCGGCAACCTCCGCCGCAATACCGGAAGAGCGATGGTCTCCCTTGCGTGCGTGGCTGGTGGTAGCCGCGCTCTCTTTTGCCGGTATTGTGAGCTATATTGACCGGCAGATTATCAATCTTCTGGTGGACCCGATCAAGGCAGATCTGGGATTGAGCGACGTGCAGATCAGCCTGCTTCAGGGCTTTTCCTTCGCGTTGCTATACGCCGTCATGGCGATTCCGCTTGCGTGGCTGGCGGATCGCCATAATCGCAAATGGGTCATATTGGGCGGCCTGATCATCTGGTCTGCGGCAACCTTCGGCAGCGGTCTGGCGATGGGGTTTGTTTTCCTCTTCTTTGCCCGCATGCTGGTGGGTGTGGGAGAAGCAACGCTTTCACCGGCTGGCTTTTCGATGCTCAGCGACTATTTCCCGAAGGAGAAACTCCCGGCGGCGATCAGCGTGTTCACTGGGACAGGTTTTCTCGGCTCCGGGCTCGCTCTGGTAGTCGGCGGCTATCTTTACACCCGGCTGGCGGAAATAGGTCCGACAGCTCTGCCGTTCGGAACGTTCCAGCCGTGGCAGCTGACCTTTTTTGCAGTTTCTCTGCTCAGCGTACCGGTCTTTTTGTGCCTGCTGCTCATCCGCGAACCAGTGCGCAAGGAAGGCAATGTCGTTCTTGCAAAGGATGATGCGCCGCCTGCGCTGGAGATTCTCGGCTTTGTCCGCGAGAATGCCCGGGTTTTCCTGCCGTTGTTTTTCGGCTTTTCCTGTTTTGCCGCCGCACAATTCGGAATCGGTGCCTGGGCTCCCAGCTATTTCATCCGCATGCACGCCTGGACACAACTCGAAGTCGGGCAGTATTTCGGCCCGGTTGTGATGTTCGGAGGCGTGGCGGGTGTGATCGCTGGCGGCTTCGCCGCCGAGCGCATGCTGTCCGCAGGAAGCAAGGACGCGACATTGCGGTTGCCCTTGTTGGCCGTTCTATGTGCGCTGCCCTTCGCCATTGCCTTCCCGCTCGTTTCGTCCCCATGGGTCGCGCTGACATTGCTCACCCTGGTGCTGTTTTTCGGAACCGTGCCGTTCGGTGCCGGTGTGTCCACCTTTCCGCTGATTACACCCAATCGCATGCGCGCTCAGGTCATTGCCGTCTATCTGCTGATCGCAAATTTGCTAGGATATTCGGCGGGTCCGCTGCTCGTGGCTTGGCTGACCGACAATATGTTCGGGTCAGCGGATGCCATTAACAAGTCTCTCGCGCTGGCGCCACCGCTCGCCATGGTTGCCGGCCTTGTTCTCGTGCTTTTCGCACTCAAACCCTATCGCAACATGGTACAAAAAATCGAACTGGAGTCGCCCTGATGGCCTTGATCAATCTCACCCCGGAAACACAGTCTTTCATCGCAAAGGACAAGAAACTGCTGATCGGCAGCCAGTGGCATGATGCCGGGAGCGAAGCGCTGATCGACGTTATCAACCCGGCGGACGGACAACGGATTTCCGGGATCAGCGATGCCAGCAACGCGGATGTCGACAAGGCAATTGCCGCGGCCCGCCGGGCATTTGAAGCGGGCCCCTGGCCCGAAATGAAACCCGGTGAACGGTCGCGGTTGATTTACCAGATTGCCGACAAAATGGAGGCGCACGCCGAGGAACTGGCGCAGCTGGAAACGCTGGACAATGGCAAGCCGATCAATTTCGCACGCGGTGATGTCTTCGCGTCAATCGGTGCGATTCGCTACTATGCGGGCTGGGCGGACAAGATTCACGGCAGCACACATAATATCAACATGCCGGGCGACCATCATGTCTACACGATCAAGGAGCCGGTCGGGGTTGTTGCGCTGATCGTGCCCTGGAACTATCCACTGGTGATGGCAGCAATGAAGCTGGGTCCGGCGCTGGCAGCCGGCTGCACCGCGATATTGAAACCGGCGGAAGATACGTCCCTCTCCGCACTGCGTCTCGGCGAACTGATGCTGGAGGCGGGGTTGCCAGAGGGTGTCCTGAACATCGTCACCGGTTATGGCCACACCGTCGGTTCTGCGCTGATCAACCATCCCGGCATCGACAAGATTGCCTTTACCGGCTCCACGGCTACGGGCAAGGTCATAGCGCATGCGGCGGCCGAAGGTCTGAAAAAGGTCAGTCTGGAACTGGGCGGCAAGTCTCCCAACATCATCATGGCCGATGCCGATCTGGAAAAAGCCATTCCGGCTTCCGCGATGGGCATATTTTTCAACAGCGGCCAGACCTGTACCGCACCGTCGCGCCTCTATGTGCATGAAGATATCAAGGATGAAGTGATCAAGGGTATAGCCGAAGTCGGCAAGTCGATGAAGATCGCGCCCGGTCTGGACGAAGAAAGCATGATGGGGCCGCTGGTGTCCGCCAAACAATTTGAGCGGGTAACCAGCTATATCGAAGCCGGGCAGGAGGAGGGCGCCGAAATCGCAGCAGGCGGCGTGCGCCACGGTGATCAAGGCTATTTTCTTGAGCCGACCATCATCGACCAGACCAGCAACGAGATGAAGGTTGTGAAGGAAGAGATTTTTGGTCCGGTTCTGGTGACACAAAGCTTCAAGACGGAGGAAGAAGCTCTCGCCTTGGCCAATGACACGGAATATGGCCTCGCCGGGGCGGTCTGGACTCAGGATATTTCAACCGGGCACCGGATGGCCCGCAAGATCAAGGCCGGTATATTGGGTATCAACACCGCCATGGGTGCTGACTGGGATGTGCCCCTGGGCGGGTACAAGCAGTCAGGCATTGGTCGTGAAAACGGCCGCGAGGGCCTGGAACTCTATCTGAACACGAAGTCAGTATTCACCACCCTATGACGCGGCTGACCGAAACTCGGATGGTGGATGTCGGTGATGCCGAGATCCATGTCGAGGTGACTGGAAGTGGCCCCGACCTGCTGCTGGTCGCCGGTCTCGGCGGTCGCGGTGCGTTCTGGACCAATCAGATCCAGGATTTTGCCGCGCATTTCCGGGTTATTGCATTTGACCATCGCGGGTGCGGAAACAGTACGCCGGACAAAGTGGTTTATGGGGCGGAGCATATGGCGCGGGACGTGCTCGCCCTGATGGATACCATGGACATTGAACAGGCGGGACTGGTCGGACACTCAACTGGCGGCGCGATAGGCCAGCATATTGCGCTGGACCAGCCCGAACGACTCTCCAGACTTGTCCTGTCCTGCAGCTGGGCCGGGCCGGATGAATATCTGACCCAGCTGTTTCGCACCCGGCGGGAGATACTGATAAGCTGTGGTCCGCTCGCCTATCTGACCATGGGCACCTATCTCGCCATGCCGAGCTCGATATTACAGCCGCAGATGACCTCGGCACGCACCTTTATGGAGGAACGCCTTGCGGCCTTTCCGGGGCTCGAAGTCGAACTGTCCAGGATCAACGCGGTTTATACGCATGACCTGCGCAGCCGGCTGCAGGGTATCAAAGTGCCGACCCTGTGCATCGGCGCGCGCGACGACCAGATCACCCCGCCGGGGTTCACCGAAGAATTGGGGCAGCTGATTGATGGTGCAGAAACCCATTTGCTGGACCTCGGCGGACATTTCAGTCCGTTGGCCTCCACCGAGGCCTATAACAAACGCGTTCTGGAATTTTTGACGAAAGAGGAGGACTGAATGGCCAGTGACATCACCAAGGGCAAGTCGGTCATCATTGGCCCGGATGACGGACGATCGCTCTGGCAACCCATGCCGTCCAGAGGCTATGTCGATGTCAATCTCACACCGGACAACATGCCCTATGACACTTTTTCCAGCGGGATACAGGTGATGCCGCCGGGCTGCATGGTACGCGAGCACGGTCACAAGCAAAACCATGAACTGGTCTTTGTCTATGAAGGCAACGGCCAGGTGGATATTGATGGAGAAGTTACCGAATTCCGGCCCGGCACAACCATTTTGTTCGCGCGCAACTGTACGCACTGGATCAAAAATACCGGCAATACCGATCTCAGAATGTTCTGGGTGTTCTTTCCGCCTGGGCTGGAGGACTGGTTCAACGCGATCGGGCGGGAGCGGAATCCCGGCGATCCCATGCCTGAACCTTTTGACCGGCCGGACAATGTCCAGGAAGTCATGGACAAAATGCGTTTCCTGCCGCCACGGAATTCCGGCTGATGCGGATCATCCCCCGATCAGAGGTTGAACAGCTGCTCCCGGTTGCCGAGTGTGTCCCGGTCATGCGGCGGGCCATGCAGGCCACTTCGGCCCGCGACGTGACCTTGCCGATCCGCCAATTCATGCCGATTCCCGATGCGCCGGGCAAACTCGCGATCATGCCGGGGACCCTTGGAGATCCAGCCTGTTTCGGGATCAAACTGGTCTGCAAATATGACCGCCCGCATGGTGATCTGCTGGGCACCCATGTCGGTATGGTCATGCTGTTTGACAGCGACAAAGGCGTCCCGCTGGCGATGATCGAAGGCAGTTCCCTGACCGCGATCAGAACCTCGGCCGCGAGTGCACTCGCGACCGACCTGCTGGCCAGGAAAGGCGCCAGACGGCTGGCGGTTATCGGCAATGGCGAGCAGGCCGAGCGACATGTACATGCCATGCGCGCCGTCCGAAACATTGATCATGTGAGTGTCTGGGGCCGTGATCCTGCGCGGGCAGACATGTTTGCCGAAAAAATTGGCCGAAAAACTGGGATCACTGTCAGTGTCGGCAACTCGCCTGCCGAAGCTGTGGTCGAGGCGGATATCATCTGCACCACTACTTCCGCGCGTGATCCGGTGCTGCACGGAAAGGATCTGCATCCCGGTCAGCATGTGAATCTGGTGGGCGCGGCAATTCCGGCCGCCGCCGAAGTTGACGACGAAGCCGTTTCCCGATCGCGGTTCTATGTGGATTATCGCGATGCCGCGATGACGGCTGCCGGAGAATTGCTGGGTGCGATTGAGCGCGGCGTGGTGACGGAAGAACAAATAATTGGAGAGATAGGTGACGTTGCAGATGGCAAAATACTGGGCCGCAGCAATGACGACGAGATCACGATGTACAAGTCGCTCGGCGTCGCTTCACAGGATCTCGCCGCTGCTCATGCCATTTGGCAAATGGCCGAAACTCAGGACAAGGGGATGACTGTTGACCTTCTGGACTAGGACTACTGGGATGCTCCTGCTGCTGGCACTGGCGCTGGGCAGCTGCGCCACCGCGGACACTCGGGCCGTTGCCCAGCCATCCTTCAGTGCGGAGGAAGAGGCGCTATATTTGAAACGGTTCGAGCTGCAGCGCAGCGCGGCCATCGAAGGCGGGGGATTGCCGGCCTATGACCCACTCGAGCCGGTTCGTGGCGCAGAGCGTTACCAACCCCTGCCGGAAGCAGAACCGCGCATTGCTCCGCAGGCCCTGGCAGATGCCGAACGTTTCGCTGCCGAACGCAAAAGCTCTGCCTTTCTCATCTGGCATGACGGGGCGCTGGTGAAAGAGAGCTATTTCGGCGGGGCGAACCGGGATTATCTGGTCAATTCGAAATCGCTGGCCAAGCCTTTGACGGCCATCATCATCGGTCGGGCGATTATCCAGGGTCATATCCGGTCCCTCGATCAGCCGGTGGCCGATTTCATCACCGAGTGGAAAGACGATCCCGGGAAATCGCGTATTCTGGTTCGGCACCTGCTCGACATGCGCAGTGGATTGTTGGCGCAGGCTTTTGCCACTGGCCCCGAAAACGTTCTAAACCGCGCCTACCTTCATCCGCGACATGATGAGGTGATTATTCACGAATATCCCCTGGTGAACGAACCGGGCGGTCGGTACGAATATGCCAATGCCAATTCGGAACTGGTGGCTCCGTTGATCGAACGGGCAACCGGTCAGCGCTATCATGATTATGTCAGTGACGCGCTGCTGATCCCGCTGGGTGCACAGGGTGGTACGGTCTGGGTCAACCGGCCGGGAGGGACGGCCCATGCCGGTTGTTGTATTCAGCTGCCAGCCCAGACCTGGGCCCGGCTCGGCATATTGCTGCTCAACGACGGCATCTGGGAAGGACAGAGACTGTTGCCGGAAGGCTATGTCACGAAGATGCGGAGAGCTACCAATGAAAATCCGCATGCTGGCCTCGGTGTCTGGATTGCGGGAGAATATGTCAGAGGCCGCGGCCCTCTGCATCCGTCGATGGATGCTGGCAAAACTCTCCACAGCGAACCCTATGCTGACAGGGATCTGTTCCTTTTCGACGGCAATGGCAGTCAGGTTGTCTATATTGTTCCGTCCCAGGGATTGGTCATTGTGCGAACAGGAGACCGTCCGGCGAAGGACAAGCCCTGGGACAACAGCTATATTCCCAATATAATTATCGGCTCCATAGAACGCATGCCTGGTGAGGCCATGCCCAAACCACAAGCGAGCGGGGAATAGCATGGCAAGTCTGGCCGAATCTGGCGGCGGCGCAAAAACCGAACAATTGCCGACCGGTCTGAAACTGGGTTGGGCGACTGGCGCGTTTGGCGTTGCTCTGCTGATGAACGGAATATCCGGTCTCATCCTGCTGTTCACTGCCAGCATATTGCAGATCGAGCCCTGGCTGGCCGGATTGGTGATCTTCCTTGCGAAGCTCGTCGATGTCGTAACCGATCCGATCGTCGGAGTCTGGAGTGACCGTTTTGAGTCTCCCAAAGGGCGACGCAGACCCTTCCTGCTATGGGGGTCGATTACCGGAGCGATCAGTTTCGCACTGATCTTCACCGCGCCGTCATTCGAAAATCAGTATATGACGGCCTTCTACATCTTCATCGTGCTCAGTTTTTACGCGATTGCCTACACCATCTATAACATTCCCTATATGTCGATGCCGGCAGAGATGACGGACAGCTATCATGAACGGTCTTCCATTCATGCCTATCGCATGGTCTTCATTTCGCTCGGATCCTTTGTCGCGACCGCCGGAGTGAAAGTGGTGCTGGAAGCGCTCGGAAAGACCGAGCCGTCCAGCTATGCCATGGTCGGCCTTTGCTGCGCACTGCTCATTCTGATCAGCACGCTGATCGCCTATTTCACGACCAGCTCTGCTCGTTTCACCCATGCCGGTGAGAAAAGTACCAAAAGCAATGCGGCCCAGGTGATCGACGAGTTTAATGCTGTCCGCAGCAACCGGCATTTCCTGCGTCTGATCAGCGTGAAATTTGCGCAATTGCTGGGTGTGCAGACAGCCGGGGCAGCCTTCGCCTACTTCTTTGTTCAGAGCCTCGGCCGCGATTTCAACGTGCTGGCGATTTTCGGCACCACGGTGACAATCTCGACAATTATTTTTGCCCCGCTCCTCGTCAAATTCTCGAAAAGGTTCGGCAAGAAGAATGCCTATTATGTCGCTGCCAGCGTCAATATTTTCTATGCACTCAGCTGGTCTCTGGCGAGCGAGGGTGAACCGCTCTGGTCAATCGTTCTGCGCGCCGCCTTTGTTGGCATAGCCTTCACAGGCAATGTTGTCATGGCGATGTCCATGCTGACAGATATCATCAATGCGGATGCCAATCGTACCGGAGTCCGACGTGAAGGCGCATTCACCGCGCTTTACAGCTTTGTCGAAAAGCTGACCGGCGCGGTCGGACCTCTGATTGTCGGATTCGCTCTCTCGATTGCCGGGTTCAACAACAAATTGCCATTTGACGTTCCCCAGGGCGGAAATGTGGACATCGCTTTGCTAATGGCGGTCAGCTGGCTTCCGGCGGTCTTCGGTCTGATTGCGGTGTGGATTTTGTCTGGCTACAAGCTGACTGAGGAAGAACTGCAAAACACCAACCCCAACAGGCAGGATAGATAATCATGGAACTGCAAGACCCCAATCTTCGGCAACGCGGACGCGCTTCGCTGGATTTCCTTGCGCAAATGGGCGTCGCCGCCGCGCCAGTATCGCAAAAGGTGACCAGTGAGATCAGCGATCGCATGGACCCGGATCAGCTACCCGATGATCTCGACGAGCGGGATGCAGCGATAAATTCGGCCCTTGCCGGCTCGAACGTCTTCGCCACCCAGCGCCTGATGGGTGACTGGCACGGCCGCAGCCATGGCCGCATCTCGACCGAGGCTTTTGAGGAAATATTGCCCGAACTGCAGCCGGTTCTGGACGCAAGCACAGAAGGTCCCGCCACCCTCGAGCTGGATCCGAACCTCAAGCTTCCGGACTATTGGGATGGTGTCCATTTTCATCGAACCGGCGGCGGATGGGATGGTCACGAACATATGGGATATGTCCATGGCGAGATCATCCACAAGAAGATGGTTGCGCGTTTCTTTCCCGGCGGGATTTTCCAGCAGCGGCAGAATGTTGCGGAAATGGCTCCGCGCGACACCTATGAACGCATATTGGACATGGGTTGTTCAAGCGGTCATTTCACGACCGCATTGGCCAAAACCTACCCGGATGCCCAGATCACCGGAGTCGAGCTGTCGGCCCGCATGCTGGAACATGCCTTCCGGACCGCCAATGCCAATGACTGGAACTGGAAACTCTATCAGCGTGCCGCGGAAGACACCGGATTTGATGATGCCAGCTTCGATCTCGTCGCTTCTTATATTCTGATCCACGAAATTCCGGCTGATATTGTGGAGCAAGTCTTCGCCGAAGCCTTCCGCGTGCTGGAACCCGGTGGCGACATGATCATGTCCGATGCCACAAGATATGCGGATCTCGACAAGTTGAGCGTGTGGAAAGCGGATCGTGGCGCCAAATATGGCGGCGAGCCCTTCTGGCGCGAAACGGCCAGTCTGGACCTTGCGGAAATCGCCCGAAAGGTCGGGTTTGAAGATGTCAGCGCGGACGGAATATATCCGCATGTGGTCAAGGGCCGCAAACCGGTATGAGTGGGCCCGATCGCGACAATCCGCGGAGTTTCAATTTTCCTGAAGGGGAGTTGCTGCGCCCGGAACAGATCGACAATCTCGGTCGAGCCGTGATCAGCCTGACTCGGGAAATATGTGTCCTGACTGACCGGCAATTGGTCCTCGAACAGGTCCTGACCGAGAAGGGCATCGACATTGGCGAAGCGGTTGACACCTATCAGCCGGACGAGGAACTGCAGAAACGGATTGATGCACAGACCGGCCTGATCATCCAGACGATTATCGGCGACCTGACCGGGGCTGAGTGATCGATCGGCGGCACCTTTTGCTGGGGGCGTCCTGCGGGTCAATTTCCGCTCTTTTTCCTGCACCCCTATTCGCGCAACTGGTCAATTCACCACCCGCCCGTCCGGCAGTGGCAGAGATCCCGGTTCGGCTGATGACAAGCGACGGACACCGTTTCGCGGCAACGATCTTTACGCCGGATGCCAAAGGCACCTATCCTGCAGTTCTTTTCTCTCATGGCAATTTTGCCAGTCCCGATCGCTATCGACACATGCTGAACCCGATTGCCGCAGCCGGCTATGTTTTGATTGCGCCAACCCATCTGGATGCGGAAATCTTGAGACTCGATCCCAAGCCCCCGCCCGAAACGGTCTGGGCAACCCGAAATGCAGAAATCGCCCTGATTGCTTCCATCCCGGAGCCAGTCCGCCAAGCTCTCGACCAGCGTGGAACGGCGATCAGCGAAGACAAGCTGGCGGTGATGGGGCATAGTTATGGTGCGCTTATCGCCCAGCTGGCGGCAGGAGCGCTCGCGATCGAACAGGACGGAACGCGCCCCGACCGGAAAATTCCCCATGCCGATGCACTGGTCGCATGGTCTCCGCCGGGACCGATTGCCAACATGATTGATGCCGAGGGCTGGTCGCATATTGACCTGCCCAGCCTTACCATTACCGGGACAGCGGATATCCTGCCCGGATTTATTGACGATTGGGAATTGCACAAGGTCTCTTACGGTGCCACGCCACCGGGGCAGCGATGGCTATGGGTCGGAGAGGATGTGAACCACTATTTCGATGGCATGTTCGGCCGACCGGGATCCATCCGGCAGCAGATAGGCCACCGATTCAACCATGCGATCGTCACCACGGTTCGGTTTTTGGATAAACACTTGAAGCCGGGAAAACCGCTGACGCCGGTCACGCCGACTACGGGTGTCACACTTGTTAAGGATTAAGGCATGAAAAAATCGCCTCTTCTGGCTGTTCTCGTACCACTGATGCTTCTGCCGGCTGCCTGTGTCTCCGCCACCGCGGAGCCGGCCCCCGTCCGGGATGTCAAAGCCGCCTCCGAGGCCCTGCAAGGCGCGACATTGCGGGATGTCGATCGGTTCCAGCCGAAAGTCACCATCGGCAGCCAGTGTGTACCAGCAATATTTGAGCGCCCGGCTTCCGGCCCCGGACCCAAGCTCCAAGCATCGCTTGCCAAGGCGCTGGAATATTCCGAGGCACAAAAGGGCATCGGCCTGATGGTAATGAAAGACGGGAAGGTTCTGCTCGAGCAATATATTGATGATGCCTCAGCAAAAACGGTGACCGACAGTTACTCCATGCACAAGTCCCTGTTTGCGCTGGTCTACGGTATAGCGGTTTCGGAGGCTGTTGTAGGATCGCTGGAAGAGACGACCGGCGATCATATCCCGGAGTGGCGAAATGATCCGCGCGGCCAGATCACGCTGCGCCAGCTGCTGCAAATGGAAAGTGGACTCAAACTCTACAGCTTTCGGGATGAGGGCACCAAATCCATGGAACTTTTGCTCGCTGCGGACATCAATGCTGTTGCCCTAGATCATCCGCTAGCCGACGCGCCGGGCGCAGAGTTCCGCTATAATAATGTCAACAGCCAGGTGGCCGGCATCATACTGGAACGCACGCTCAAAAAGGCGGGATATGCCGGATATGCCGAATATCTGGAAAAAAAGCTCTGGTGTCCCGCAGGCAATGGCAAGGCCGAGCTGTGGTTTGACCGGAATGGCGGCTCCCCGCGCTATTATTCGGGAATGTTCACCACCGTGCGCAACTGGGCACGGATCGGGGAACTGGTCCGAAACCAGGGTCGGGTGGAGGACCGACAAGTTGTCCCACGGGAATGGATCACGGAAATGGTCAAACCTGCGGCGAAAAACCCCAATTACGGACTCCATGTCTGGCTGGGTTCTCCCCATGTCGCGAAGCGGCGCTACAGCCAGCAAAACCCGGTTACTATTCCCCACGGAGCACCTTATCGGGCCAAAGATGTGATATTTTTCGACGGCTTTGGCGGCCAGCGGGTATATGTCGTGCCGTCCGCCGGCCTCACGATTGTGCGGACCGGTCAGATCAACCTGGCCTATGACGATTCGGTCATCGTCAATCTGATATTGGACGGACTGGACGGTTGATCGCGCCTATCGCTGGTTGAACATTGCTTCAAAACTTTCGTCGGTCGGATTGCCGACTTTCATGTCCTCTGCCATCACGGCGACGCCGCGCTGCACCGCTGGCCGGGATCCGACGGTTTCCAGCCATCGCTCGACATTGGGGAATTCCGTTACATCGATTCCGTGCAGATTCTGTTGTTTTTCGACCATCCACGGATAGGTGGACATGTCGGCCAGGGAATATTCGCTGCCCGCCAGATATTCGACTTCTCCGAGCCGCTTGTTGATCACGCCATAGAGTCGCTTGGTTTCTCCGCAATAGCGCTCGATGCCATGCTCGACGCGCTCCTTGGCATAGCCATTGAAATAGCCGCACTGGCCGAACATCGGACCGATACTGGCGTTCTGAAAGAACAGCCATTGCGTCACGACAGATTGCTGCACCGGGTCGGAGGGCCAGAATTGTCCTGTTTTATCAGCTAGATAAAGGAAAATCGCGCCGGATTCGAATACCGCATGTGGTTCGCCGTCCGGACCGTCATGATCGACAATTGCAGGGACCCGGTTGTTCGGACTGATCGCCAGAAACTCGGGCACATGCTGCTCGCCTTTCAATATGTTGATCGACCGGACCCGGTACTCCAGTTCGAATTCCTCAAGCGCAATCGCGGTCTTGTGGCCATTTGGCGTTGGCCAGTAATAAAAGTCGATCATCAGCGCTGTTCCTTTTGCAAATCGAGTATATCGCGCACCGCCTGCTGGCAGCGGTCGGCGCTGGTATCGCCGGCGAAATCGACATTATAATGGGCCTTGACCGACGGGCGCTCGACAGCTGCGTCAAACCAGTCTGACAATGCCGGCCGGCCATCCCGCCAGCGGAAGTCCGGGTGGATCGGATCCTTCGCTTCATAGAATTCAGCGCGAAACCCGAGGTAGCTGATCGCATGCAACAGCGCGGCATGGCCGATATCAAAATCGATCCAGCCCGCGGCCTGCTGGTCCAGCCGGTCAAGCGAGCGGATATATTTGGGCCAGAGCGATTCAAACACGCGCATGTTCCACTGTTCCGGTTCCTGCCATTGCTCGGCCACCATCTGGACCGTTGTCTCGAATATCGTGTCCCCGAGCGCCAGACGGGTGATGGCATCCCAGCGCGCCGGGCCCGGTTCGGGATACATGTTCCGGCCTTTGGTATTCGCATCCAGATATTCGCAAACCGCCTGGCTGCCGAAAATGACTTGGCCGGTCTTGGTGGCCAATGTCGGTACCTTGTCCAGCGGATTGAGCGCAGCAATGATGTAGGCGTCACCCTGATCCTCGCCATCCAGATTCTTGAAAGGAAAGGTCGGAATGAAATCGATGTCATCCCAGTGACCGCATTCATGTGCCGTCACCAGCACCTTGTGAATGAAAGTGTGAAACGGGGAATAGAACAGTTTCATCATGGCTCGCTCCTCTTGTTCAAAAATCTTTGGCCCCGACAGGATCAACGAGCGCTTTCGCATCCGGCAAAGCGGGTTCTTGCATCAGTTGCACGAAGCGGTCTTCCAGTGCCGTCCCGACGGCACCGACCGCCACTCCCGGGAAAAGCGCAACACTATATCCCAATGCTTCAGCCTCGGCGGCAGTTGTGACCTCGTCATCAGGCCGCAGCAGGTTGTGCAACAAGGGAATCCGACCGGCAAAGGAGTCGGTCAACCGTTCCATTTCCCCGCGGGTTGTCAGGGACTCGATGAAAATCATGTCGGCTCCGGCTTCCACATAGGCCTGCGCACGATCCAGGGCCTTTTCCAGGCCTTCGGTTGACATGGCGTCGCTCCGCGCGCTGATCATCGTCTGAACATCCGTCAGCGCGTCCCGGGCGGACCGGATCTTGTCGACCATGACTTCGGTGGACACAAGCGGGCGGGACAATGCGGCATCTGCCGGTTTGACTTCCTGTTGATCCTCGATCTGGATCGCCGACGCTCCGGCGCGCTCCAGCATTCTGACCGATCTGGCGACCATATGGGCGTTGCCAAATCCCTGATCGGCATCGACAAACAGCGGAATCGAAACCCGGTCCGCAATGCGGGCGACAATGTCCGCAGTTTCCGAGACCGTCAACAATCCGATATCCGGTCGCCCGAGATGGGTAGCGGCCAGCGCAGATCCGGAAACAAACACCGCCTCAAACCCGGCCTGTTCGGCCCGCCAGGCGCTGAACGCGTCATATATTCCGGGCGCGACAAGTATAGGTGTTTGGCGCAATCTCATGCGCAAGGCGGCAGCCTGGCTCATGGCGTCATTCAGTTGACAGGAGCACTGTCCTTTTTGGACAGCTCCCCGGCATCTTCCTTCACTTTCAGTTCCTTGAATGCCTTGTACTCATTGACGCCCTGCATTTCCTGTTTCGGCCAGCGGGTCGCAAATCCTCTCGGGAAATTTCCATCGCCATCGGCACGTCCATCCTCCGACCAGAGCAGCGGGAAATGGCTGCCTTCCGGTTTTTCGCCATCCAGCATCTCGTCGAAGCTGACGCCAGCGAGATTGACACAATCGGGACGCGGTGCCCAGCGGATATCATCTCCAAAGACCCTTTCCGAAATGGCTACGCGCCAGTCATCGGTCGGATTCCCGGCGGAGTAGTGCAGCACCCAGGGATGGACGATCAGCAGATCACCAGGATCCATGTCCCAGCTCAGGAAACGCAAGTCCGGATCCCCGCGCTTGCTCTCGATCTCCGGGTGCGGGACCCGGTCATCGGGCTTGATCATCTTGCGCGCATTGGGGGAGAACAGCCAATAGGGTACGTCATCATGTTGCGTTCCCGCCAGGACCTCCAGACAATTGGCTTTCACAATCGGTGTCAGCGGGATCCAGATCGAAGGAACCATTGTACCGGTCACCGGCCAGCCCATCCGATCACAATGCCACAAAGTCTTGGCGTCCGATTGTGGTGGTTTGGCAAAAAACTCGTCGAAAAAGAACCGAATCTCCTTTGACTGCATCACCTGTCCCGCGACTTCGGCAATAGGCGATTCAAACACAAATCGCCGATATTCCTCAATACAGCGAGCCATGTAGCGCCCGGGAATCGTCGGCAACAAACCGACATCCTTTTTGTTGATGATGACCTCGCGGGCGATCGGCTCCAACAGGTCAATCCAGTCGCGATCAAGCACCTTGCGGAGACAGACCGCTCCATCACGGGCGTAGTCGTCAATATCTTGCTGAGTCACTTCCCTCAGAGGGCGTTTGTTCAAAGCCATGTCATGATTCCTTCGAAAATATGCTGCCTTGATAAATGATGATACGGATTTCCCGATGCTTGTCGGCCTCAATATCCACCCGACGGATAGTTTTGGCAATGGCGTTACCGCAGGGTGGAGACTGCGCCAGAACACAGTGCCCTGCAGTCAACACCTTGCCTAGAGCATCGTTGATTGCCAAGTCGGAGAGCAACATGCAGCATCTGAACACACAGATTGTCATTGCGGGTGCCGGCCCCGTGGGAAGCGTGGCCGCCTATTATCTGGCCAGCAAGGGTATCCGGGTGATTCTGCTGGAGTCTGGCGAAGACTGTGCGCTTGATCTCAGGGCATCGACCTTTCATCCGCCCACCCTGGAAATGCTGGACCAGTTCGACATTACTGATCGCCTGATCGCAAAAGGCCTCAAGGCACCTGTCTATCATTTCCGCGAGCGAAAAACCGGAGAAGTCATCGATTTCGACATGACGGAAATCTCCGACCAGACACGCTTTCCCTACCGCATCCAGTGCGAGCAATATCATCTGTCGCGCATGCTGTCCGACAGCGTTCGCGACCTGCCCGGGGCTGATGTTCGCTTTGATCACCGGGTCGTCGGCTTTCATCAGGATCAGACGGGCGTGGATGTTTATGCCGAAACGCCGCAGGAAATTGTCCAGATCCGGGCCGACTATCTGATCGGTGCGGATGGGTCGAACAGCATCATCCGCAAATGGCTGGATACGGACTTTGACGGCTTCACCTACCCAGAGAAGTTTCTCTGTTTCACGACGGAAGAACCGCTGGAAGAGAAATTGCCGAATCTCTGTCACGTCAACTATGTGTCTGACCCGGAAGAGTGGATGGTGCTGCTCAAGGTCCCTTCACTATGGCGGGTTCTGGTGCCAGCCAAGGAAGATCAGCCGGATGCCGAATTGCTCGCTGATGAAAAGAAGAATGATGTGTTCGACCGGTTGCTCGGAAACGGCGCGGCCGTCGACACCGCACACCGGACGATCTATCGCGTCCATCAGCGGGTCGCCAAAAGATTCATGCATGACCGTGTTGCCATCATTGGCGATGCGGCGCATCTCAACAACCCGATTGGCGGGTTCGGGATGAACAGCGGTATCCATGATGCATTCAATCTCTGCGACAAGTTTGCACGGATATATAATGATAAGGCAGATGCCGACGAAGCGCTGGGTATCTTCGAGCGCCAGCGGCGGACGACCACCCACGATTTCATCCAGGCTCAGACAATCCGCAACATGAAATATCTGTCGGACGGAGAGAGCGGCGAGCATCGCCGGCGCAAGGCCGAAATGCAACGCGTGCACGATGACCCGGACGCCCGCCGGAGCTTCCTTCTCCGCCAGTCGATGATCGAAAGTCTGGAACAGGAAAAAGAGCTCGCCTGATGCCTCTGAAACCACGCCCTGCGCCGGATGCCCTGGGTCATCGCAAATTGTTCGGCGTTCTGGGGCCGTCCACAAATACGGTGGTACAGCCGGATTTCGATGATCTGCGGGTGCGCGGCGTGACCAACCATTACAGCCGTATCGTAGTGGAAGATGCACAGGCCATTTCCGACGAAACCTTCATGGCAGGCACGCTTGAAATTTCCCGCAATACACTCGATGCGGTGCGCGGAGTGCTCACCTGCAATCCCGATTATCTGGTCATGGGTATGTCCGCAGTAACCTTTTACGGCGGGGCCGAAGGCGCGGAGAAATGGCGGGCCAATATCGAGAATGAGGCGGGTCTGAAGCTGTGTACGGGCTCGCAATCGCTGATCGAAGCCTTTGGCGCCTATGGCGGGATCAAAAAAATCGTCGTCCTTTCCCCCTATTATCCCAGTGCCAATGCCCATGTTGCGCATTTCATGTCGGATCACGGCATTGAAGTGGTTCGCGATACCTGCTTGCGATGCCCCAGCTGGACATCGATCGCCCAGGTGCCAACCGGCGAGTTGCGTGACGAATTGCACAAACTGGACGGCGATGATGTCGATGCCATTGTGCAGGTCGGCACCAACCTGTCGATGATCCGTCTTGCCGCCGCAGCCGAATTGTATCTTGGCAAGCCGGTCATTGCCATAAACACGGCAACCTACTGGAACGCGCTGCGGCAAAATGGCATCACCGACCAGATCTCCGGTTTTGGCCGGCTGATGGAAGAATTTTAGGAAAACACCCATGCTTGAATATGACTATGTCCCGCTGCCAAAGCGCAATCCGATTCAGTGGCCGGGAGGCGAAGGGCTGGCGATCATCTTCACCTTCAATCTCGAGACCTGGGACCTGACCAAGGACACCGACAAGCCCTATTATGCCGGCGGACCGGCCATATTACCGGATATCCTGCCCGGCAATACGCCGGATTATCCCAACTTTACCTGGCGGGAATATGGGCAGCGTGTCGGAATCTGGCGCCTCGTCGACCTGTTCGACGAGATGGGAATAGCCGCCAGTTGCACAACCAATGCCGTGACTTTTGAGCGGCGCAGCGAGATGACGGCCGCTGCGCTTGATCGGGGGTGGGAATTGCTGGCCCACAATTTCGAACAGGGGGAATTGCTGACCAACTTTGCGCATGACGAGGCCGCCGAACGCGATGTTATCTTGCGGTCGATCGACATGTACGAGCAACATGTCGGCAAGCGTCCGTTCGGATGGCTCTCCTCTTCGCTCCGCGGCACATTGAACACACCCGGCATTCTCGCTGAACAGGGGTTCAAATTCTATTGCGACATCATGAATGACGATCAGCCGTTCATGATCCGCACCCAACATGGGCCGATCGTCGGCGTTCCCTATTCCAATGTCATCAATGATTTCACCATGGTCACGCGTCATTGCCTGACGACCGACCAGTTCCGCGATCAGCTGATCGAGGAGTTTGATGCCCTTTACGAGGACGGGAAAAAAACCGCGCGGATCATGAATGTCGGATTGCATCCACATGTTTCCGGACGAGCCCATCGCATCCGCGCCCTGCGCGAATTCATCGCTCACGCGCAGTCCAAAACCGGTGTCTGGTGGCCACGCCGCGAAGAAATTGCCGACTGGTACAAGGACAATCATCAACGGCATTTCCCCAATCAGCTGGGATAATTATCCGACAGTCGGGCATTTTTCACAAGTATCCGACCGGTCTTCCAACTCGGTTTATGAAAGAGGCAGAGGCAGGAAACCAATACAACATGCCTCATCCTTACATTGCAGGATCCGAGGGAGTGTATGATGAAGACACGTTTTGACAAAACCAGCCTGTTGGCTCTGGCAACCATGATGGCCGCCGGATTGCCGTCTCAGGTCATGGCGCAGGAAGCCGAAGCAGCGGAAGATGACAATAGTGGCATCATCGTTGTCACCGCGCGCAACCGGGAAGAGAATATTCAATCCGTTCCACTCGCGATTACCGCGTTCAGCGAGGAGGATATTGCCCGGCAGTCGATTCAGGAGCTGGACGATGTGGCCCGCTTCACACCTGGTTTCAGCTTTGAGGATTTCTCCGGCGGATTTGCCCAGCCCACGATTCGCGGACAGGCAACAGCCCGGGTTACAGCGCTGGAATCGAATGTTTCCGCATTTTATGACGGCATATATATTCCGCGATCCTGGGCCGTAGATCTCGGGACAGCCAATCTGCAGCGCATCGAAGTCGTGAAGGGTCCACAAAGTGCCCGCTACGGACGAAACGCGTTTTCGGGTGCAATCAACTATCTGCCAAAAAAGGCGGTGCTGGACGGGGAAATTTCCGGTGAAATCGAAGCCACCGTCGGCATTGACGAACGCCGCGATATCGGAGCGTTCATCAACTTTGCTGTCTCCGACAATTTTGCCCTCGCTGCGTCCTACGACTATTCGACCTATGACGGTAGCTGGGAAAACAGCCATCCCTTTGCCAATGCGGATATTCCCGGACCGAGCACCAAGGGCAATGTCGGTGGCTGGGAAAACCAGTCGATATCCGTATCGGCCATCGCGGAACTTGCGCCTGGCTTCACCGTTGAAGCGTCCTACAATTATTTTGACGTTCAGAATGAAGCGCGCGCATCCAACTATCTCGCCGAACAGACTGGGGATGGTAACTGCGGCAACGCGCGGAGCATCTTCTTTGCTCCTTTGACCTTGCCGCTGATTTGCGGTGAGCTTCCGGCTCCGGGAGAAACCACCACAAACGATCCGCGCGGATATGGCGCACAGGCGGAAACGGGTATTTTCCGGTTCAATGCCAATCTGGAAATCACCGACAGCCTGACGGTGGATTACACCTTCGGCAATGTGAACGGAGATGTGGACATCGCTACCAGTGGTGAGCCGGATCCAATCAATTGCGGAACCCTGGTCGGGCCGCCGACCTTCGACGCGCTCTGCAACTTCCAGAACGCCCCGATTGGCGATATTGACTATGACACGCATGAATTGCGGATCGTGTTTGACAATGGTGGCCCCATTCGCGGTGCCATCGGCGGCTTCCTGTCCGACGGTGTGGATAACTTCCGCTTCAACAGTTTGAGCCTTCCGGTAATCACGGATGTGAACAACATCGTCACTGTGCCCGGGACACCGGTGCCGGTTGGCGGGGCTTTCCAGCCTGGTCCGTTTGGCATCACGCTGCAGGACGCGACGACGACGACCGAAGTTGTCTCGATTTTCGGGGAAGTCCAGTGGACCTCTGGCGATGGTGCGACCCGTATCGGAGCAGAGGGCCGCTATTCCGAAACCGAAGTCACCACCGACGACAATCGCCGGACCCTAACGCTGAACGATACGTTCAAGGTGTTCACGCCGCGGATCACAGTGGAACATGACCTGACCGACGAGTCACTGATTTTCGCCACAGCGGCGCGCGGCGCCAAGGCCGGGGGTTTCAATGCCACGGCGATCGACCCAGCGAACCGGGTGTTTGGCCCGGAATTCAACTGGACCTACGAGCTGGGAACCAAAAACACCCTGGCGGACGGCCGGATCACGTTGAATGCCTCGGTCTTTTACACGGACTGGTCTGACATCCAGATCAACTCGCCCGACCCGGATTCACCCAATCCCAATGCGGTGAACATCACACTGAATCTGGGCGATGCCACAGTTTATGGCATCGAACTGGCCGGGCGGTTCCAGGCGACCGACAATCTCAGCTTCGATGCCACTTTCTCTCATACCGAAGCCGAATATAGCAGCGGTACGGTCGATGCGCGATATGCCCGGGATCCCGGTGTGACATCTGATCCGCCCTGTGATGACATCGTCTGTAACTCCAATGGTGACATTGGCGGCAATGAAGTTGAACGGCAGGCGCCAACGCAGGTTTCTTTCGGTGCGCAATGGGATGCTCCTCTGGGTGATGCGGGCGACTATTTCATCCGGACCGACCTGACCTGGCAGAGTGATTTCTTTGCAGACAGCGGCAATACCGGTGTCATTCCCAGCCGCTTCCTGGTCAACGGACGGGCCGGTGTCACTGTCGAAAATGTCGACGTGAGCATCTGGGTCAGAAACGCATTCGACAAGAAATACGTATCAAATGCTTTTGTGGTGCTGCTTCCCTTCGGCAACACATATGGCGAGTTTTTTGGTGAGCGCCGGTCCTTCGGGGTCACGACCAAGGTCCGGTTCTGAGTATCGGAAAACATGTTTGGCACGTATGACTAGTCAAAAGCCGGGTATCTTGGGGGAGATATCCGGCTTTTGCGATTCAGATAGCCGGTTGCAGCTGTTCGTTGGACAGACGGCATATTTGCAAAGCATGGTTGTACATTGTCTGACATGTGCTGACACAAGACCATGACCCGGAAAAACAGACAGGTGGTGATAAGCGGCGGCGGGCCAAGTGGCCTCGCGGCTGCCTTGCTGTTTTCTGACCTGGGCTGGGAGGATATTGTCCTGGTGGAGCGGCGTCAGTCGCCGAGTGACTTCGAGAAAAACAAGGCTTTCAACTATCAGGTCGACCCGCGGGGTCAGAAGCTGTTGAAGCGGCTTGAAATTGACAAAATGCTTGACGATTATGGCGTTGCCAATCGGGGTTTCACCCTGACCACTATCGGACCTGATGGTGAAGCGGCCTTGACGAGCCCTCCGATAATCGATCCCGAACGTGAAACCTCCTATTGGACAACACGCCGGAATTTTCTGGAAATGATGTACCGCGCCGTCACGGAACGCAATGATGGGCGCATCCGCCTGTTATATGGCCATAATTTCAAAGACATCTCACAAGATACGGACAATGTTCCTCAGGTAACCATTGCTGACAGGAATGGCGAGAAGCAGGTTTTCAAGCCGGATTTGCTGCTCGCTTGTGACGGCCTTTTCTCGCAAGTTCGTAAATCACTGGACCGGTGGCAACGGATGGCTCCGGACAGGTTTGAAATGATTCAATATCCCTCCGCCAGCACCGGATTAATGTACAAGGTGCTTAATCTGCCTGCCTGTTTTCCGGTCAACGGGAAAACCGGTGCGGTCGATGATCATCGAATGACTTACTCGATAGTTTCACGCCACAAGAACCCCGGCGATGCGATGGCGCTTTTTGCGTTTCCGGTCACGGATCCCGATCATCCGCGAAGCGTCAACATCATACGGACCGCTGACCACAATCTTTGGAAGATCGACAATCCCGATGATCTGATCGCGTACCTTCAAAATGCGTTCCCGCAGCTCGACATAGCGGAAATCGTCTCGCGGAAGGAGGCAGAGGATTTTGTAAAGATCGAAGCTGGACGATTTCCTGCGCCGCAACATGCGAGGAACATCCACGCCAGGCTTGGCCAGGGGAACAATGTATTGCATTGCCTGCTGATTGGAGATGCGGCCCATGCCTTCCCGCCGGACCTGGGGCTTGGTGTAAACTCCGCGCTGGAAGATCTGTTTGTCCTCGATGAAATCTTTGCCAATGCCGGGAATAATCTCGAGGCGGTTTGCTGCACATACGAAGGGCAGCGCCTCCCGAACAATGCGTCATTGACGCGCCTCGTGCAAACTGTTGCACCTTACCAGTATAATCATATGCCCTGGCATTTCAGAAAATGGATATTGGCGTTCATGATCCAGCACGGACTCAACAAGATCATGCCCTGGCTGATTGACAAGCCGACTTTCCTGCTCACCCAGAATCACAATGTGGATTTTGTCGAAATTGAACGGCGGCAGAAAAAATCCAGATTGACATTGATGCTATTGGGAGCGGCACTGACAGCGGCGCTCCTGATCGGCCTGGCAGCTGTTTTCTAGGGTAAGCCTTGTCGTCCCAATCGCTTTGGATGGATCAGATAATTGCGCATACGGTTTTCAGCTCGAGATAATTTTCCAGCGCGGCTTGGCCGCTGTCGCGGCCCCAGCCGGATTGTTTCATGCCGCCAATCGGCAGTGACGCATCGTACATCGCATGGCCGTTGATCCATATCGTGCCGGCTTTCAGCCGGTTTGCCATCCGGATCCCGTTTGACATGCCTTCGGTCCAGACACCCGCTGCCAGGCCATAATCGCTGTCATTGGCAGCGGCCACCACTTCGTCGGTGTCATCAAATGGCGTCACCACCACCACTGGGCCGAAAATTTCCTCACGCACGATCCGCATGTCCGGTTTCACATCGGTGATCACCGTCGGTGCAACAAAGCTGGCATTGGGTCCGCTGGTTTCGCCACCAGCCACAATGGAAGCACCGCTGGATTTTCCATCGGCAATAAACTCGGCGACCTTGGCGCTATGTTCTCTCGATACCAGCGGCCCCATCTGTGTTTCGGGATTGAGGCCGTGACCCAGCTTGATCTGGTCCCCGATCGCAGCGACCCCTTCGATCACTTTGTCCCTGATCGAGCTGTGGCAATAGAGACGGGACCCAGCAATACAGACTTGGCCGCCGTTGAAAAATATCGCATTGGCCGCACCTTGCACAGCGGCATCAATGTCCGCATCGGGCATGATGATGACCGGCGATTTGCCGCCAAGCTCCAGCGTGACTTTCTTCAGATTGCCTTTGGCCGCATCCAGTATCTGCCGGCCGGTGGCGGTTGATCCGGTGAACGCAATCTTGTCGACACCGGGATGTTGCGCGAGAGCCGCTCCGGCCTCGTTGCCATATCCGGTGACAAGATTGACCACCCCGTCCGGCAATCCTGCTTCCTGCATCAGCTCGAGCAGCCTGACCGCCGTCAGCGATGTGTTTTCCGCCGGCTTGAGGACTATTGTGCAACCAGCCGCCAGTGCCGGTGCCAGTTTCATCGCCGTCAGGACCAGCGGCGAGTTCCACGGCACAATCGCACCAACCACGCCAACCGGCTCCTTCTGGGTATAGGCGAAGACGTCCTTGCCCTCCGGCTGATAATTGATCGAAGTGGGGATGGTGGCGCCTTCAATTTTCGTGGCCAGACCCGAAAAATAGCGGAACTGGTTTATCGCTCCGGGGATTTCGGCCCAGCGTCCGACATAAAGGGCCTTGCCCTGGTCGAGGGTTTCAAGCTCGGCCAGTTCGTCAATATTGGCCTCGATCAGATCCGCAATTCGCCACAGGATCTGACTCCGCTCCATCGGGGTCATTCCGTTCCAGGTCGCGCCCTCCAGGGCTTTCCGAGCCGCAGACACCGCCTTGTCGACATCTCTTGCATCACAGCGTTGCAGCTGGCCAATGACCTTGCCGGTCGCAGGATCCAGTGTCTCAAAGACTTCTCCGCTCTCTGCTTCGCACCATTGGCCGCCGATGAGTATTTTCTGGGCCCGAGAGGCCAGTAACGCCGATGCTGCCTTGCCGGGTTCCGGAGCGGAGATGTCTATTTCCTGCACTGATTTCTCCATTCGTGTTGTCTGATATCCGAGCCTAAGGAACTATTGTCTAGCAACAGACGCGTTCTGGCAACCAGCGGGGCCAGGAGTTTTGTTCAACAGATGGTCAACCGGCCACGCTGGCGGGATCGTGATCCACATGGTGGGTGAGAATGATAGGCTCCGGCGCTGCCAGTGTTGGCACAAATGGCATCCGCATTCAGGAACTGTGGAGATGCGATTGTTGTTGTTGCCGACATCAGATCTTCTTCGAACGGCCGAATATGTTCACTCAGCTCGTTCGCGACTTTGCTTCAGGAGCGACAGGGCGCAATCTTCAAGCGTCCTATGTCCCCTAAGGGCGCAAAAGCGGACATGGTTAGCAACATACATAATTATGATATTGACTCGCATTATCAACTAATGCACTGGCACACTTCTGATGGAAATAAGGGAAATGCCATGCTTCGATTTTGTGCCACTGGAATAAAATCCGCCTTACTCGCAACTAGCTGCCTCGGTTTCGCAGCCATGGCCCAGGAGGTTGAGCAAGACCAGACAAACGATGATGAGAGAACGATTGTTGTTACGGGCCAGGTATCCACCTTTGGTGCGACCAAATCAGAAGCTCCCATTGCCGAAACACCGCGCTCGATTTCCGTGATTACTTCTGACGAATTTATCGATCGCGGTGCGCTGTCGTTGGGGAATATCCTGAACTATACAGCGGGCGTATCGGGCAATGCGTTCGGTTTGTCTACGCGTGCCGATTTTCCAACGATCCGCGGTCTGGATGCACCTGAATATCAGGATAATCTTCAGGTTCAGTTTGGGTTCTATAACAATGCTCGCGTCGAACCCTACACGTTGCAACAGGTAGAAGTGTTGAAGGGCCCCGCTTCAGTTCTCTACGGCCAGGCAGCACCGGGTGGAATTATCAGTACAGTTTCAAAAACTGCCGGACCAGATTTTCTTGAGAAGGAAGTATCCGTTACCGCCGGAACTTTTGATCGGTTTCAGGGGGCAGTCGATTTAGGCTTTGATCTGAGCGGTGATGGTACGTTAACTGCTCGAATTGTTGGATTAGTAAGAGACAGCGACACAGAAGTTGATTTCGTTAATGACGACATCGTACTCGTTGCTCCCTCAATAACATTCGACGATGGCCGTACGTCATTGACCGCTCTGTTCAACTACACTGATCGCAAAAGCGATACATCTGCACAATTCCTGCCGCTCTTCGTAACCGCTTGCCAGTCGAATCAGGTGACATTTTCTGATCCCAATTTCTGTAACGGTGCACCGGCTCAGGGCGTTGGCCCATCGACTTATGTGGGCGATCCGGGTTTCAACCGTTACGATACCGAAGCTACCACTTTCACTCTGTTTGCAAAGCACCGCTTCAGTGATGCTCTGCAATTTGAAGGCGTCGCAAGATATCGGGATAACGAGGCGATTTATCAGCAAGCCTGGTTTTCCTTTGCAGGTGATGGTAATCCGCGCGTTCTTGCTGACGGCTCTCCCAGCCTTGGACGTAGTATCTTCGGTGGCCCAGCCGGCACAGACCAGATTGCTTTCGATGCTCGGCTTCGCGGTAATTTTGACACCGGCGGCATCGAACATGAAGTGCTGTTTGGTGTGAACTATCAGGAGGTGGACACCTTCACCAATCAGGCATTTCTATTCGGCCAGCCCACCACCTTCAATATCTTCAATCCAGTCTATGACTTGGCAGGTTTTCCTTCTCAGGCTGCTTTTGAAGCAGCGCAGTTCTTTTCTGAAGATGAGACCAAGGCAACCGATCTGTATTTGATTGACCGTATGACTATCGGCAATCTGATCATCGATCTCGGGGTTCGCTATTCCTCTGTCGATTCAAGCGATGGAGCAACGACTCAAGAGGATGAAGAATATCCGATTACCGCAGGCGCGCTCTATAAGACATCGATCGGTCTGAATCCTTATATAAGTTACTCGGAGAGTTTCCGTGCTACTGTTGGCACGGACGTAAACACCGGGACATCTTTGCTACCGCGCCGGGGTGAGCAGCTCGAAATCGGCGTCAAGTTTCAGCCGGATAACTTCCCCATTTATGCATCTGTAGCCTTTTTTGATCTTGAGGAAGATAATCTGGTCGATTTTGTTGTGGGTGGCGCAACTCAGCCTGGACTGACAATCGAGTCCGAAGGAATTGAAGTTGAGCTTCAAGCGCAATTGGGTGATTTCTCCTTTGATATTGATTTCCGCCATCAGGAGGCCAATGAAGTTGACGAAACAGGCGCAGCCCTTCCCCGCCCAAGCGATCCCGATACAGTCTTTTCTATCTGGACAACATGGGAGCCCAGCTCAGGCAATCTGGAAGGACTGCGTATCGGCGCTGGCATGCGTACCGCCAGTGAGAATGAAAGCAACGGCACGGCCTTCCCGGCTCCGGCATTTGCCCCGACACCCAACCGTATCGTGACAGATGGATATACGCTTTTCGATGCGCTGATCGGATATGATTTTGGCAATGGCCTGCGGCTATCGGTCAATGGTCGAAACCTGTTTGACAAACAATATTTCGCAACTTGCTTGTCGCGCGGCGATTGCTTCCCGGGGGAACAGCGTACTATCATCGGAACACTGGCATTCCGCTTTTAAAGGCTTAACGACATATGCTTCTTTGGCAGGTAATGGGTTTGATACTTGCAGTTACAGGTTTGGCTGCTCTTTACCTGTCATGGAAAGCAAGATCGCGTAATTGGCCACTGGTCTGTTCGGGCTGGGCAATGATATCATTGTCGATCCTTTCATGGGCGCAAACCAGCGGTGTGGACAAAGGGCCAGCGCTTGGCATTGTCGTTTTGGTTTTGGTATCAATGCTGGCTGTGCTTGGGTCTGCATTGAGAATGCCAGTCAAAATCCGGCGAAAAGCTGCCAATCGTGATACTGAGACAAAAAACGGCGATGGCTGGAGAGAGAGCCTGGCAGCCACCGGCAAAATCCTCAGCATAATTTTGCTGGGTGTTGTTACTTCGGTTGCCGCCTGTACTGCCCTTTTTGTGGTGAATAAGACATTGGGCCTTGAACACACGGCAAATCTTACGATCACGATGTTTGTGTTTCCTTTGATCTGGGCGGCATTTTCAGTTTTCATCGGCTATGCTGGCAATCTGTGGCGAAAAGGTGCTGTTATTGCAGGTTTGCTCGGCTTATCGACAGCAGCCGTGGCGGTAGCGATATGAGGCTGTGAATGAATAAGCAGACCAAGAAAAGAAGCGCTTTAAGAGTCGCGAAATCGCTGGAAGCACATAGCTTGATTGCTGTTATTTTTGGCGGTTTATTGTATATATTGGCCGTGACTGGCACATTATCCGTCTTCAACCACGAACTGCAGCGCTGGGAGCAGCCAAACGCGCCGGAAATGGCTAGTATTTCACCGGAAGCAGCGCAAAAAGCAGCGTTGTCTGTTTTTCAAAGTGAAGAAACACCGACCACCCATCTTTATATAAACTTCCCCAAATCCGATTTGCCGCGCACTGTTGTAACAACCGACACGCAGGCTTTTTTCGTCGATGCTGATGGCAATATAGCTGGGAAAGAATCGTTCCCATGGACTCAATTTTTGCTCGACTTGCATTACTATCTGCATCTGCCCCAGATATTGGGTTTGACTGTCGTGGGTGCATTGGGCGCCATGCTGATCGGGCTGTCCTTTTCAGGGCTTCTTGCGCATCCACGCATTTTCCGAGATGCCTTTACTTTTCGGCGTGGTGCAGACCGTCTGACACAGGTTGACCTTCACAATCGGCTGAGTGTGTGGACCATGCCGTTCCATTTTTCCAACGCGCTGACTGGCGCAATACTGGGGCTAGCTAGCATCTTGGCCTTTGCCATTGCAGCTGCTGGTTTCAATAATGACACAGCTGCAGTGTTCAGTCCGGTTTTTGGAGGCGAGCCGGAAATCAATGCCGCACCAGCAAATATCGCGGAAATTGCAAAGCCTCTTAGCCATATGGCTACAAATTTCCCCAATTTGGATGTTACTTATTTTATCCTGCATGATCCAGGTACGGCTGGACAGCATACGCAAGTAATTGCAGAGCATCGCGACAGGCTGATTTTCGGCGACTACTATCGGTTTGATGCAGCTGGAAACTATAAAGACAATGTCGGGATCTCTGACGGGACGGTCGGTCAGCAAGTTACCGGAGCAGTTTACAACGTCCATTTCGGGAATTGGGGAGGATTGCCTGTAAAATTGGCTTATCTGGTTTTCGGCATTGCGCTGTGCTTTATTATCGCCAGTGGTCTCAGCATATATTTTTCTAAACGCCGGGCAAACGGAAGGGCCGCTCCAAAATTGGAGGCAGCTTGGACCGGACTTATCTGGTCTACGCCGGCTATGCTCGCATTTACACTCGCGGTTTCACTGGCCGGATTGGCAAGTGGATTGGTCTTGGTGGCCATATTCTGGATCGGGTTAGCAGCTTCAATAATTGCCGCTTCGGTTTCGGGGAAAGACAGAGCCGGAATGATTGGTCCGGCTGCAGTTCTTTTTGCTGTAATGCTCTCAATAGTCGCCCACACCGCAAGATATAGAGAGGCTGTAACTTCTCAATCGGCTGTTGGAATAAGCGCAGTTGGTTTGGTCATCATAGTTGGTTTGATTCCATATATCTATTCACAGAAGCTGAAGGCAATCCGCAATACTGCATAAAAATGCCCGCTTTCGGGATTTAGCAGTCACGACGCCAATGTCAGCCAAAGGTGCGAAAGCGGACGCTGGAACCCGTCTCGAATATGTTCACCGAAACGGATCACCTGCCCACGGCCAGACTAGACGTTCATCAATCCCTTGCAAAACAAACCAACCAACATCGACACGCGCTTTTCCGCATCTTTCTTTGTTTCGGCCTTCTCTAGAACACCGTTCACCGATTGGATCAGGAGGCTTGCAATTGTCGCGTTTTCGGGTCGCTTGCCGAGATTCTTGTTGAGCAACTCTTCGATGAGAATTGCAAACTGGTCATTCGCAGCCAGCACATTGCCGCCACATATTCTATTTTTCTCGTCAATCAACTCGCGGCCATATTCCGACGCATGCAGCAATTCGTAAACCCAGCTTACGCGCGCATTGATTATTGAAAGCAGTCGTTCATCCCATGCACCCTCGCTTCCTATTGCGGCAACAACTTCGCAATAGACGCGGTCATTTATGCGACTGCTCAGAGCCCTGAAGACATCTTCTTTGGTCCGGAAGTGATTATACAGGGATGTGCGTGACACACCCGAAGCCTTTGCGATGTCGGACATCGAGGTCTTGGCGAAGCCGTGCCGGGTAAACTGCTCCATCGCTCCATCAAGCAAGGCTCGATTTGTGAATGTCGGACTCGCCATATAGAAAGTTTACAAATTGAATTCTATATGTCAATTATGTTTAATGAATAACAAGCCAAACATAATCCTGGTCGACCACAAGTTCACGATTGAGCGATCGATTGCAGACGTATTTGCGTTTCTTTCGAATCATGAAAATTATGGTCTGTGGTTTCCGGAGGTATTGGCAGTCAGTCCTGCGAACGATCTGCCGCATGGATCGGTTGGCAAGATCTACAACGAGACACTCCGGTTGCCGACAGAGCGCAATCGTCAAATTGCGATAGAGGTTGTCGAAAGTGAACCACCACATCTGTTTGTCATGGAGGGCCAGTTTGCACCTCTCCATCCTCGTACCGAGATCCGACTAACTCAAAAATCGGCACAAGAAACGACTGTGAATTGGCAGTTCTTCAGCCGAAGCCAGTCGACAATTGGTCGGTTTTTAATCAACACTTTCGTAAAAAAAGCTGTGGTGCAGCAGAGCAAAACGGGTTTGCAACGGCTCAAGAAACATCTGGAAACGCCGACATAATATCCACAACAAACATCATGATTGAATATGCGCAATGTCCGCTTTCGGGATAAAGCAGACACCATCGAAATGTCGGAATTTGGGGCGCAAGTTAGTCATTCGTTTTGAAAATGCTTTTGTGTCGCCTCTCGCCCCGGCGGTAACCAATGGATTTTCGCCGTCAGCGGCAAGCGGGTCAGAGAATTGTCGTTGTCACAGGGCGCATTTGGCCAGCGACTGTGAATCGCATTTTGTCCGTGCTGTTACATTGCAACAAATTGAAATGAACTAATCCAGCCTCTGCCTTGGATGCAAAAGCGGAAAAGGTGATCAAATCGATGCGCCAGAATTCGCGATGAGTTTCGCCGTTTCTCTCATTTCATCAACATATTTTTCGGCGGCCTCGGCAACGGACATGGATGACGAGAAAAAGATCAGCCCAAGACCTCCTGCAAGTTTGCCATCGAGAAAGACAGGGACCGCCAGCGAAGATGTCTTGCCGGGGTTCTCCGTATATTGGTTGTAAGCATGATACGCATATCCTTTCTCACGAATATCATTCAGCAACACATCGTCATCCCGAAGCAGAAGCTTTGCCATTTGGTCAACTTTGTCATCGAGTTTTTCGAGGCTGGAGATGATGCTGTTGCGCTCTTCATCTTCACAAAACGCAAGATAAACCTTCCCGACCGAGCATTCCAGCAATGGCAGAGTGTATCCGGGCGCATAGTTATTGAAAGTCAGGGTTGTGAGACGATGAGTAGAATCTCGAACCATCATCCGATTTCCTACACGGGTGGTAATGGTGATGGGCCATCCCACCGTGTTGCAGAGCTTGACAATATGTGGTCGGGCGCAAGACACGAGCGCATGCTCTTCCTGATATCCTGCGGAAAGGGTCTGCACCAGCGCGGTTGGCCGATACCGTCTTCCTGACGACTCCCTTTCAACCATCCCCAACTCGACGAGGGTTTCCACAATCCGGGAAACGGTGGGATAGGGTAACTGGGTAGATTTGCTGATATCCATCAAGCGCATGGAGCCAGAGCGGTTTATGGCTTGCAATACGCCAAAGCCGCGGTGAATTGATCGAATTGTATAATCATCCTTGGCCATGTTTGTCCCTTCTCCTGCACGCACCGTGATGCGATTCTAGGAGGGAATACCCCGAAAATATAGAAAAATACTCACCTGGCGAGCAAGAATCCTCCTTGTCGGATATTGGAAACCTGTGCGCCGGGCCATTGGACAATCACTAGGCGATTATTTGAACTTTTCGATCATGTCGCGTGCATGACGAGGCGGTAACAATCGGCCACGGGGCCAAAAACAGGATCCGAATCCTCCCCCCCCCAAAAAAACTCCTTTGGAGACACTATCACGATGAATAATCATACTGCAGGAATCGAACCCATATTTCCACAACGTAACATTCCCCCGGTCTTGATCGCCGGGGCTGGCCCTGTGGGATGCCTTGCGGCGCTTTATCTCGCGCAGCACGGGATACCGGTCATTCTATTTGAGGGAAAGGAAGAGTTGCCAATTGATCTGAGGGCTTCCACCTTCCATCCTCCTACCCTCGATCTATTGGACAAGGTTGGCTTGACCGAACGATTGATTCCGCAGGGGTTGATCGTCCGCGAATTTCAGTTTCGGGAACGCAAGACCGGAGATGTCGCCCGGTTCAACATGGCACGACTCACCGGTGAGACCCGTCATCCCTACCGGCTCCAGTGTGAACAGTTCAAAATGACCAGAACCGCTGTGGAAATGCTGGCCCAGTATCCGCATGCGGAAGTTCGCTATTCCGCAGGAGTGGTTGGATATCGGGAAGACGGTGAGGGCGTGGAAGCGCTCATCTTTGACGGGGACCATGAAGATCGTGTTCGAGGAAGCTTTCTGATCGGCGCAGACGGGGCTTCCAGCCGGATACGACAGGCTTCCGGGACCAAATTTGAAGGGCTGACCTATCCGGAACGTTTTCTGGTGGTCTCCACCAATTTCCCGTTTGAGCATCATTTCAACAATCTGAGCTGGGTCAACTACGTATCAGACCCTGACGAATGGTGCGTGATGTTGAAAACACCCAAGCTGTGGCGCATTCAGGTGCCGACTCCGATTGATGCAAACCCCGAAGATCTGCTCTCTGATGCTTTCATCGAAAGCCGCTTGCAAAGGCTGCATGCGAAAGACTCTCCCTATCAGATCGCCCATCGCACCCTTTACAAGGTCCATCAGCGCGTGGCGGAAACCTACCGGGTTGGTCGCCGGGTGCTCCTTGCCGGTGATTCCGCTCATGTGAACAATCCGCTTGGCGGCATGGGCATGAACGGCGGTGTGCAGGACGCCTACAATCTGTGTGAAAAAATCGTCGATATCGTTCACGGACGAGCAAATATGGATCAGGCTCTTGATCTCTATGATCTCCAGCGCCGGACAGTGTGTGTCGATTTTATCCAGAACCGCACCAAAGAAAACAAGGCGATGATGGAAACCAAGGATACATCCCTGCAGGCCGCGCGCCAACGCAAGTTCATGGAGATTGTTGGAGATCCCGAACGGGAGAAACAATATCTGATGGAATCATCAATGATCAAGTCCTGGCGGACATCCTACGCAATCGCAGCCTGATAGCAGGAACCAAAAAAACAACATTTGAGGACAAGAATGAGCCGGAATTTACTTTTGCTAACAGGAGCCAATGGGCGAACGGGGCGAGCCATTTTGAAAGCAATGGTTGATCATCAGGTTCCCGTCCGGGCCTTCATTCGCAATTCCCATCAGGCAGAGGAATTGAAACAACTGGGGGCGAGCGAATGTGTTGAAGGAGACATGACCGACCCGGATTCCATCGCCGCAGCCTTGAAAGGTGTTTCGAAGGTTCTCCATATCGGTCCTCCCATGCATCCCGAGGAATTGCCGATCACACAGAGTTTCATCACGGCCGCCCAGACAGAGCGGGTTGATCACTTCATCTACTATTCCGTCATGCACCCACTGCGTCGTGACGTTCGCCACCATCGGCTGAAGCTTGATGCCGAGGAAGCCCTGATTGAGTCTGGGTTACCCTATACAATATTGCAGCCGTCTCGCTACATGCAGCATCTGGTTCCGATCTGGAAAAACGTAACGGAAGATGGCGTGCATGCCATGCCGTTCGACGTCACCAAGAAGTTCAACGTCGTGGATCTGAATGATCTTGCCGCCGCTTGTGCGGTAGTCGCATCGTCAGATGATCATCTCTATGCCACCTATGAACTGGCCGGGCCGGAAGCACTTTCCCAGGAAGATATGGCAGCGACAATCTCGGACGTCATTGGACGGGAAGTCACAGCGCAGGCTGTACCGCTGGACAAAGTCGCAGAAAAAGCCAAAGCCGCAGGTGCGGATGCGGACCGGATCGAGCAGATGCTGGTCATGAACAAACATTATGACGAGCACGGATTTCGGGGCAATCCCAACATATTGCAATATCTTATTGGACGCCCGGCTTGTAACTTCCGTGCCTATGTCACCGGGCTTGCCTCTAGCGCATGATGACCACCAAGTTGCGCTTTCAACGCAAAGTGGAAGGGGCTAGGGAGTTATGGTCTGGTAAAAATGATCGATATCGGCATTGATCTGCGCAGCGTTATACCATTGCACCATCGACTTGTAGCCGGGATAGGTTTTGCTGTTCGATCCGGCAATCAGTGACTGGACCTGGTCGATTTCACCCTTCTTGGGCGAAAGGCTTTCTCCTCCGTTCAGGAATAGAACTTTCCGGTCGATACCGTTGACAAGGTCCGAATTGTCCACGGGATGATCCCGCAATTGCCGACGAACATAATGGGGTACCAGCATTGCGGACAATTCGACCATCTCCCGTTCATCCGCAGGTAGTTCCTCATAGGCGGACCAGTAGTCGACAAATTCATCGGTCCATTTTTTGATGGTGAATATATTGGCGGAACGCGAAAGCTCGATGCGGGCTGTTCGCTCTGGCGTTTCCGGAGGCGGTGGCGGAGGTGGCAGCATTCCGCCAATTGTTTCAATGAACACAATGCCGGCCACATTGTCGGTTCCGAAGTGACGCACATAGTCCATGACAAAAAGGCCGCCATAGGACCAGCCCACTATCAGGGGTTTTTCAACCTCCGCAGCGCGCAATGCCGCCGCAATATCCTGAGCAACCAGCCCTGTATCCGTGTAGGCCTCTCTGTTCGCGGGCTTTCCCGAACTGCCATGACCGCGGATATCCACCGAGACGAGCTTGTACCTATCACCCAGATCGGAATGCAGTTGTTTCTTCCAATTGATGGTGCTTGCCAAAAACCCATGCACAAACAAAATCGGGCGGCCTTGCGGATTGCCGCTGATCGTCACCGCGATAGGCACATCATCTCCGCCTTTGGTCATAATGGTTTGCGAAGTGCGGGTCGCCGCCACTTCCTCCGCCGCTGCTTCGGATATTGACAGCGTCAAAGCAAACGCTGCCAGAATTGCAGCGAATTTTCTGGCCTTCATCATGCTAAATCCTCTCGGGATACAATTGCCCGATTGTGTTTTGGAATTCCGCAGGTAGCGCCTGCACACCACCAATGATCTTGCGGCCCTCCTTCAGGGTGAGAACCTGGGTCTCGTCACCTTTTTCAATCCCCGTCCACGGGAATATCGAGGCTCGCAGGAAAGACGTGTAGCTGTAGTCGGCGGCAACGGATGCAGTCGCTGGATCCATCAAGGCATCGTGATCCACGCGGAAAACTGCCGTGTCGACATGTGGCTGATGCGCGCCTTCTCCGGAACGCGGATCAAACATCACAAACCCAATCTCGCGACCCATGCGGTAGTGCGGCTCATCCTGCTGGAAAATGATATTCGGTACCGGATCAGCTGGGTCAAGCGGCAGCCCCGAACCGCCGAAGATGGTATGCTCCACATCCACATCGCGTCCCAGATAGGCATTGTGGTACTTTGTCACTGGCTGGAAACTCAGCGGGTCGACAGGAATTCGCGTGAACAGCGCTTGAATGGCTGCCTTGTTGGGCTGGTTTTCGAGATCCGGTGCCAGCCATATCGTCATCAACTCCACTTCCGCCAAAATTTGGAACGGGACTTTTCCAGGGGGAGCAAGCATATGTCTTGTCATCATGGCAATGTGCACACGTTCACCAGAAAGACAGGAGACGGCCTTTGCCCGGGCGAGCAGAAGTTCCTGCGGATTGGAGAGATCGAAGTTTCCGGTTTGGTCGAACAGCAGATCTGTCCTGTCAGCCGGCTTGGTTCCCCGCGCCTGTGTCGGAGGTGCAATCAATCCCCCAGCAATCAACGCTGCGCCGCCACCCAAGATCGAACGTCTGGTTGGCAATGCCGTTTCACGCGCCATTCTAAGATGACCTCAGATTTTCGATTGCAAATATGGCCTTGAGTCTCAATCCAACCATCTCGTTCTCCATTTTCACAAAGGCAGTTTGTCCTGATCAGAGCCTTGTGTTCCCATAAAATCAAGAGAGCATGGATGGGCGGACAGTGAGAAACAGATAAGTAAAAAAATCACCTGCCGAGGATTTTCGTGCAAATTGAATCCCCTGGCCTTCTCTTCACCCTAGAACCCAAAGCGAAAAATGCATGGGCAGAGCGCGCGGTTGTTGTCCGAAGCGCAAATGGCCTAATGTTGTCAGGAAAGGACTCCAGCCTTGCAAAATGAAATGAGGAATTCCAGCGAAGACAGACCTGCCGCACAGCCAGAGTCACTGGACCTGATGAGCAACCTGGGACGGCGCTCGGTTTTGTTGGGTATGGGCGCTCTTGCGGGAAGTGTTGCCGTTCCGGTGCAGGCGAAGGACCGGGACGACCAAAAGAACAAAAAGGAAGCCAACCTTCCCGACCGTCCTGACAGTCCGCGAAAAACCAAACTCACAGAAGCCCAATGGAATGGCAAGCCGTGGATTGCAGAGAAACAGGGCAATTTTGATTTGAATGACAGACGGGACAATCAGCTCGCGACATTCAAGATAACCAATAATTTGATCGGCAAGAAATCCTACATCGTCATGTTTTCCCGGGCGCTGCTGGGCCCCCAAGGCACTGGCGGATCAGCACTCTATGGGCATATGGGCTTTTGGACCTGGCAGCTGCAAGTCCCGACCAAAGAAGAATTTCCGGACGCCCCGGATGGCACAATTGTGCAACGCGCCATGTACACCGGCATGATTTTGGATCCGATTACTTATGAACCTGCAGATACGATCTACAATCAATATCTCGACAAGAATGTGAAACCGGTCGATTCCCTGTTTGCGGAAAGTTATCTGTTTTATCCGGAAGGCGGGACGAACAGTGTGGATCGCGCGAACTTCATTCAGGATGATCCCGAGCTGAAAAAAAAGCTTCGTCCGACTTTGCGCTGGGGTGATGATATCGCAACTTTCCTCGACGGAATTTTCCAAAGCGAAGGCCCACATCAACCGAGAATGGACAACTCCATCTGGACATCCAACTATGCTGATGTGATGAATCCGGAAGTAGGTCTGGTCAAAACCGATTATAATTTCGCGGGCATAATGCGCGCCTGGGCGCGGCCCTGGATCGGTATTGGCAAGGATGATGATGCCCAGGTTCTCTGGAATGTCAAAGGCACCAAAATGCATTCCGCCGATGACTTCCCCGACTTGGTGAGAGACAATCTTGTCGCCAAATATCCCGATCGGGTTTGAGGTTTGGCTCCGTTCCACGCAGCCAGAGAGGTGACAATGGAATTATCAAGACGAAAATTTGTTTTCAATGCCGCTGCCGCGGGTTCAATCTCGATTTTGGGTTTTCCAGGTCCGGCAGAGGCGCAGATAGCTCGTCAGGACGGCTTGATACTGGGCAAAGGTCCAAAGGGTCGATGTGATGATGCCAAAAACGGGGGCCCGTTTGTTGTCTGGCGCGAAGATGAACAGCTTTGGTGGCTATACTATTATTGCCGAAGCACAGACTTTCCCGAAGGCGTGGCGCCGGGTTTTGGTACAGGCAGTATTGCGCTCGCCAAGTCCAGAGATGCCATAAACTGGGAGCGTTTTGATGGCCCGCTCAAAGGGGGCGCCATCATGGTTCCTGACATGGAAACACCGGGGGCGTTTGATTCCGAGGCGCTCGGGCTTGGCAATGTCATATATCATGACGGCGAATGGATCATGACCTATTTCGGCGGTGATTCAATTGCCCCTGAAATCGTTGATGGTGTGGAGGTTCACGAAGGGTATAAATACAAGGGATATCGCTGCCGGCCGGGGATCGCCCGAAGCAAGGATGGTATTAACTGGACACGTATCAAGGGTTCGTCTGTCGGCGGCGCATCTGTCAGCGGTGAAGACTATATTTATAGCGCCTTTCCCACCACATTTCATGATGGCGAACAATTTGTCATGTATTATACGGCCCTGTCACCCAAGGTCGCCTTCTGGGACACGCGTGTCGCTGTTTCGAAAAACCTCGTCGATTGGGAGGAAAAAGGCTCTGCACAATGGAAGCAGGAGCCCAAAAGATGGGAAACACAAGGAATCGTTACCCGTCATATTATTGAAAACCCACTGTCTGTTGGCGGCAAATGGCTGAAAATCTATGCGGGTTTGGACGGTCGTTTCTTCCCTGCCATCCGGCAAGTGGCCTTGGCGACCTCGAACGATGGTTTCGTCTGGAATCATCTCTACGATGAACCGATTTTTGGGCCTGGCAATATCAACAACTGGGACGGTGGAGGCACGGCCTATCCCCATATCTTTCCCGTCGGCGAAAATTTCCACATGGTGTATTACGGGTTTGCCAATAAATATAACAAGGAAGAGCCAGGACGGGGGATCGGATTGGCCATCAGCAATGGCAAGGACATGCAATCCTTCAGACGTCCCAGACCTGAAGGGTAAGCTTTGGACTACCGGCTTATGCTGATCGTGAGGTCAGGGCGCGTTTTCCAATTTCGGTGTGAAACAGATGTTGTGAGCCGTTGCAGCTGAGTTTCAAATTCGGCTATGCGCCTGGCGTCCATCTTGAAGGCTATTTCCTTTTCAAAACCGCGCATTTCTTCCGCCGAACTTGCCGCTTTCAAAAGTTCCAGCACTGTACCTTCACTGCCAACTGAAAGCCATCGTGCATGCAGCGCGGAGGAAATGCCAGTCTGTTCCATGCGATCGCGATATTCTTTTACAAGCTTCTTCACAGCTGCCCTGTTTTCACTTTGCATTGTATAGTGGGAATAGCGTACAAATCCGCTGCGATAGGACTCCGGTGGGCTGTATGTCAGCTCGCCTGCGATACGCGAGACATAACTGTTATAAGACCCACTGATATGCTGCAGCTTGGTCACTGCTGCTCTCAAATCTGCATCGTTGCTGTTGCGATATTGATCGATACGCTCTGCGATTTTGGCTATATCGGCGTAAGACTTAATGATAAACAGTATCAGACGCTTATTCCCGCTTTCGCTCACCACCGTATAGAATGGAAAGCTGTCTTTCATGGCTTTGTCCGCAATGACTCGCCATGATTTGTCAAATTCCGCAGCATGGCTGCCATCAATATCCAGCGTGACATTCAGACGCATCTGAAAAGGTTGTTCCTGGGCCTGCGTCGATGCAGGCGCGAGGAATAGAAACAAAATCATTGCTGGCAATTTCAACAGATAGTTCGTCATGATATTGCCACCTTATCAAGTCCATTCTTCGGTCGCCAAAAAAGGCGAGAGCTGACAGTGCCAGCCCTCGCCAAATTCTCAAACCTGACGGCATAGGTCAGTTGAAGCGCGCAACCGCCGTCAAACCAAATGTACGTGTGTTACCAGGGAATGTCCGCGTACTTCTGATCCCGCAGGCATTGCACGATCCAAGAAAAGCCCCGTCATTGACAGGTGTTACCCGCGTAATCGATTTGGTGTTCAGTAAGTTGTCGACCCAGAGTGAAAACTCATAATTGTCACCTTTCAAACCTATCCTTGCATTGGCCAGATTTGTAGGGCCAAGGCGTGCAAGGTTGAGGCTGAGCGGGAAGCTTGAACCTTCATGGCTGAAATCAACCCGGCCATATAGATCATATCCGTCAAAAACCTCGGGAATGGAATATGTTGCGCTTCCGAAGAATGAGACTTTGGAGGTTCTCGCAATTCGGTTGCCGCTTACATCGGCACTGCAAGTCGTCAATGGAACGACCGCTGGCATGACCAAACCGCATGACTGTTCAATCGCACCATCAATGAAGCCGTCATTGTAGCTTGCATCAATGTAAGTGGCCGCCGCCCGGACGGTAAGATTGTCCGTCAAACTTACTGTGGCATCAATCTCGATACCTTTTGAGGTGGCACCGATACCATTGAAGGTAATTGGGCCCAGTCCCAGAGATGGCGGGGCTGTAGACTGAAGTTCCGTCCAATCAATATAATAGAGGGCAGCGTTCACGACCGCACGGCCATCCCACAAAGTTGCCTTTGTTCCTATTTCGTATGTCCAGTTTCTTTCTGGTTCGAATACGAAATTGGGATCCGTGGTTGGCAAGCTGGCATTAATGCCTCCGCTTTTTGTGCCTCTGGCTGCATAAGCATAAAGCAGAACGTCATCATTGAGCTTATAGTCAATCGACGCGCGACCGCTCCAGTAATCAAAGCTTGCTTCAGCTGATGTCAGCGGCCGGCTGAATGCCGGGAGGAAAAAGATGTCGGCTTGGTCGGTTGCTGTTTGATCTTCCCAAGTATAGCGGAATTCGCCACCGATATTGAGCTGGTCTGTTACCGGAACTGAAACGGAGCCAAAGACCGCGTCGATTCCCTGTATCAAACGATTCCGGACAGAAGTGATGGCCTCTAGCGTTGTTGGATCAGCAAACAACGGGGTGATCGTTCCCAGCACAACTCCCGAAGTGGAATCATATCGGGAGTAACCAACCAACCAGTCGAAGCTCGAGTCCGGTTTGGATGCCAGCCTGATTTCATAAGATTGTTGATCAGATTCATCTCCGGTGGAATTGGTCAAAAACTGTGTCGTAAAGGTTCCAAAGAAGGGAACGTTTACAGCATTGGGATCTCCCACATTGTCAAATCGGGCTACAAAACTCGAATCAGAATGCGAACCATTGAACGTCAGGGTTGCAAAGTCGAGATCGACTTCTGCATTCGCATAAATCAATGTATAGTCGCCGACATTGCCGGTTCCAGATCCAATCAAATCAACGCTGTTGACGTTCGGAACATCACCTTCGAACAAGCTGAAGACTACATTACCACCGATGTCGAAGCTCGCACCACCGGTGTTGGCCGCAACGGGTAGAAGGCTGAGTGCTGGCTGATCTTCCGCAATTTCATTTCTGGCCGCAAAAACATTCAGTTTAAGTGGGCCAGCTTCGAACACTGCGGACAAGCCGTAGGTAAGGCGCTCATCCCAACCACCCAGATTATTGTCTGAGCGAACATTGTTGATGGTGCCATCAAATTCACTTCTGCCGCCAAACACCCGGACTGCCATATTTTCACCTAAAGGCAAATTTACCGAGCCTTTGATACTGTAGAGATCATCGCTTCCGATTTCACCTTCGATTGTAGCATCAAATTCGCCTATTTCAGGAGCTCGTGTGCGATAGTTGATGGCACCGGCGAATGTATCTCGGCCGAATAATGCGCTTTGCGGGCCTTTCAAGACTTCAACTTGACTGATATCCAAGTTGGCAAACTCAAGCGCTGCGCGGTTGTTTATAAAGATACCATCGATGAACACGCCCACGTTGCCCTGAATGGCCAGCTGATCGGTCTGTGCAAGGCCGCGAATGGTTGGTTCTGAAAAACCACCCAGCTGCCGAAAAGAGAGGCCGGGTGTCAGTTGCGCCACATCTTCCAATCCAAACACATTGGCGTCGCGCAGCTCGTCTTCGCCTATGGCGGTGATGGAAATCGGCACTTCCTGAAGCGATTCTTCCCGCTTCCGCGCCGTGACGATGATAATATTGCCGTCATCACTGTCTGCGGTTTCCGCTGTTTGCTGTGCCTTGGCCTGGCCCGTTGGGACAAGCGAGGCCGCACCGGCCAGAAGCACAAACTTCAACATTCTTGAAGGTGATGATGTTACTGATGTCATGATTCTTCCCCGATCCCTTTGGTGTTGTTCATTTCGCTAAAGGGTAAGCGAACGATTTTCGGTCACGGCAACTTTTTGACCCTAATTATCGCCTGATGAGTATTCAGGCCCGGCCAGCATCGAATCCCCCGTCATCATGACATAGACAATGCAGGCCCCAAATGAATTGGGGAAATGTGCAGTTGCCTGCTGGAATCATCTTGAGGATCGGACCCATGTCACAAAAACTTTTTGCCATCATCGCCCATGACAATCCGGGCGGAAGTGCGGCGCGTAAGCAATATCGTGATGGTCATCTTGATCATTTTCGTCAGATCGCAAGCTCAATTGCGGTGGCGGGTCCCTTGCTCAACGCGCATGGGGACAGCGCCGGATCACTGATCATCGTAAAGGCTGACAGCGCCAAAGCGGCGCTAGAACTCCTCGACGGAGATCCATTCGTTTCAAAGGGTGTCTGGTCTGATTTCGATGTAAAGGCGTTCAAGGCTGCTTCGGGAGAATGGGTCTAGTTTCTAGGCTTGCGGATGTTTCTGCTCCGGCTGTTCCCGCGTTGATCCGCATCGTCTATGCTATTGATGCCCGCCATTCACGAAATGGCGATCGCGATTCAGGAAATGGTCCGGAAATTTCTTGCGGGCAGTTTCCTACGGTCCGGCCGTATCGCAACTCCCTGAGCGATTGGCAAAGATGATCCATGAACCAATGGTGTAACCCAAGATGAGCTCCACATTTCGATGGGATATCATATATGTCAGCAGATGAAATGCAGACGCGCTACTGAACAGATGCTTGCACCCTCTGGCTTGAACATGGTCCGCCATATCAATCCAAACCATTGCCCACTTTAGCCTGCGGCGCAGACGCAACATCTGGTTTCCCCTAACAGCACAGTTGTTTTCGCTCAAAGTCTCGCCCGATAAAGTCTGTATATTTGAAGCACCGGTTTTCGGGCGCGCAAATCCTCGGAAAGATGCGATAAAACCGCACCGAAATCCAATCTATAATATTGATATAAAGGGAAAAATCCGTGGTGACGGTTGCAGTGTTGAGTGAACCCGTCTCAGCGGCGAAATTCCCTGTTGTGCGGGAATTTACAGGGAAATTTGGAAGTTTTGGGCTGAATCTGCGGGTTCTAGTTCGCTAAAGTTTTGTGTTTCTGGGAGTTTCGATGACGAATTCCCTAGAGAACAGAACAGGGAATTCTCCGATCAAATCAGGGAATACATGCCTTTGTGCAGGGAAGGGTGATAGCGTCCGCTTTGGGCGCAAAAGCGGACACTCAGGAAACCCCCATTCTACCTTGAGCATTTTTCAGAAATGATGCTCGCTAGCCTTCAGTGGAGTCTTTCCAGTTAAGATATCGGTTGCTTCGCAATCTTTCGATAATCAATTCCTTAAAAGCCCGGGTTTTGGCAGCGCCAAGCGGGCCCTCTGCATGAACGACATGGATTGGTACAGGGTCCCTCTCGTGTTCGGAAAGCACAGTCTGCAAATCTCCTGATTTCAGGTCAGGGGCAATTTGGTAGGAAAGCGCACGGGTAAGACCAAGGCCGAGTTTGGCAGCTGCAATGGTTCCGGTCACCGTCGAAAAGCACATGCGTGGCTGCAACATGATGCGTTGACCATCGGCAAAAGACCATTCTTTTGGAGTCACCGTTCCATATCCTATTATGGAATGACCGACCAAATCTTCCGGCTCGACGATAGTTCCTGGCGCTTCGAGATAAGACGGGCTGCCGCATACCATCCATGAAACACGGCCGACCGTTGCAGCGATGAGGCTTGAACTCGATAGCTCGCCAATTCTGATTGCCAGGTCGATGCCTTCATCCAGGATATTCACAACCCGGTCGACAAATAAAGCCTCGACCGTCACGTCTGGGTAAAGACTCAAATATTCACCGATGATCGGCATGACATAGATCTGCCCGAACATTACCGATGCCGTAATCCGCAAGGTCCCTCGCGGCCGGTATTGCGCACCTGCCGCCGCGTCGTCTGCTGCTGCGAGCGCGGCTAGTATTTTGTTTGCGTCATCGAGATAAGCCACACCCGCTTCGGTCAATTTGACCGATCGTGTGCTGCGATGGAGCAGCTTGGTTTGCAGATATACCTCAAGCTCTGATACCAGCCGTGTCACCGAGGGAGCACTGGTCGCCAGCTTTTTAGAAGCTCCCACAAAGCTGCCTTCCTGCGCAACGGTGGCAAAGGCACGTAGGGCTTTGAGCTGATCCATCGGTTCTATCTATATTATTCCGTATAATGAAACAATATCTTTCGAATTTGATATATTATAATCATTTGCCTGATCAGTCATACCACTTCCATCGACGCTCCGATTGTCGGATCGCATGAAGGAGAAATAGAATGTTTGAAAATATCAAGGGTGCACTGCTGATTGCTGCAACCGCCACTACTCTGGTGACAGGAGTGGCAGCTTGTGCGCCGCTGGCTGCCGCCAGCGAAGCCCACCCTATTGCTACTTATGGCTATGAACAGGTTGAAAACACAAAAATTTTCTTCCGCGAAGCCGGAGATCCGTCAAAACCCGCCATTGTGCTGTTGCACGGCTTTCCAAAATCTTCCCACCAGTACCGTGACCTCATCACGCTTCTGGCGGACGACTTCTATCTGATTGCGCCAGATTATCCAGGATTCGGCGCAAGCGATGCACCGGCGCGGACTGACTATACTTACAGTTTCGACAATATCGCTGATACAATCGACACATTTCTGGAACAGAAAGGCATCGATCAATATTCGATCTTCATCCAGGACTATGGTGCGCCAGTTGGCCTCAGAATCGCAACGGAACATCCTGAGCGCATTCAGGCGATCATCACCCAAAACGGCAACCTTTACGAAGAGGGGCTGAACGAGGCGGCCTGGGCACCGATAATGAAGCTCTGGCAGGGCCGCGATCCCGAGCTGGAGGCAAGCATTGCCAAGAATGTCTTCAGTTTCGAAGGTCTGAAATGGCAATATACCCATGGTACGCGCAACCCTAAAGCAATTTTGCCGGACAACTGGATTCTCGATCATCAGCGCCTTTCCCGTCCTGGCCAGCATGAAATCCAGCTTGATCTGTTCTACGACTACCGCAACAATGTCGCAAAATATTCGGAATGGCAGGCCTATTTGCGCGAATATCAGCCACCTGTATTGGTGGTCTGGGGCAGGAATGATGCCTTCTTTCCGGTACCCGGTGCCGAAGCCTTCAAGCGCGATGTAAAAGACCTGGACTATAATCTCCTGGATACCGGTCACTTCGCACTGGAAGAAGACGGTCCGCTAATTGCCCAGAAGATCAGGTCATTTTTCGCGGCACGCGACATTGACTGAAACCATTCGGGCCGGTCTCCAAAAGAGGACCGGCCCAAATTTCAGGACAAAGGGACAGCTCATGGATCAGCTCTCGCGACGTCATTTCATGAATATGTCTGGCCTGGGTGCGCTGGGTTTTGTAGCCGCTTGCGTCTCGCTCCGATAGGGTGCGCCCGCAGATGCAGGACATAGGAAACATTCGACCTGTCCAGTCCGCTACGAGTGCATACGCAACGCAACGCAACGGTGCGGCTTCATTGCGGTGGGAAAATATTTCTCCTCGATCCGATGCTTTCCGGGAAAGGTCTGCTTCCCTCTTTTGCAGGAATTGCGCGCAATCCCATTATCGAACTGCCGATGTCGGCTGAGCCCGTTACAAGAGACGTCGACGCCGTCATTGTCAGCTATCTGCATGCTGATCATTTCGACGAGGCGGCCGCGGATCTGTTGCGCAAGGATATCCCCGTGCTGACCCCCTATAACAGCGCATTTACCAATCCAGACAACCCTTCCGAGCGCCCGTTTTTCAAACAAAGGCCGGAGGGAATGGGTTTCACGGATGCACTTTGGAGATTGGTTGATTTTGAGCTTGTGAGAACTCAGGCAATGCTCTCTGTTCTTCCCATAGCATTGGCACACTACCAATGCGTGCGAGTTTCTGGCGGGTCAAGTTGGCAGGCTGTTTGCCTTCGACAAGGGCACGGATGATATCTGGTGCCAAACATCCCAGCCGAACCGGTCTCGCGAAATCGCCAGTTTCATATCCTTCACGAGCAGCAATCTTCATCGACGGTTGTGCGGTTTGAAATTCGGTGCAAGAGACGAACTGGTCCGCAGCTATTCCGGGACAGACATACATGCACAATCACTCGCCTGAACCCGCAGCCAGCATCCTGGCCCAGTGCGGCTGGATCGAATCCGAAAGCGCCGTGCGGACCGTCGAGCCAGCCGGGGACGGTAATATGAATCTGGTTGAGCGGGTAACTCTGAATGACGGTCAAAGCCTGATCCTCAAGCGCGCCCATCCCTGGGTCCAGAAATTTCCCGATATTCCTGCGCCGATTGAACGTGCCGCAGTTGAGGCGGGGTTCTTTTCGGCGATTGCGGGTACAGATGTTGCGCGGGGCATGCCTGCCCATCTGCGCTTCAATGAGTCCCGTGCGGCCAATCTGTTCGAAGACCTTGGGGAAGGGCAGGACGGTTCGCATATCTACCAGACCGGTCGCCTCGACCCTGCGGATCTTGCTGCTGTGGCCAGTTGGCTGGCCAGGTTGCACAATCTGGCACCGCCCGGTGAGAAGCTGCTCCAGAATGCAGCGATGCGTCAGCTCAATGCCGTGCACATATTCGACTTTCCCCTGGATAGCGCAAATGGTTTTGACCTGGATGCCATCACGCCGCGGTTGCAGCGAGCAGCGGACAAGCTCAAGCGCGACGACAACTTCCGTGACCATGTCTCCCGCTTGAAGGGGACATATCTGACCACGTCAGATGGCGTATTGCTGCACGGAGACATGCACCCGGCCAGCTGGCTGAACACTGCTCACGGTATCCGGATAATTGATCCGGAATTTTGCTGGATCGGACCACCCGAATGGGATCTGGGCATTCTTGTCGCGCACCTGGTTCTGGCCGGACAAGAGATGGATGCGGTGGAGAATTTCTATGCCAGCTACGGTCGGCCGGTTGACCGCACGCTTGCAGACCGATTCACGGGTGTCGAGATCATGCGCCGGCTGATCGGCGTTGCCCAGATACCGGTCACGCTGGACGCTGATTCCAAAGGCAGTTTGCTGGAACGGGCGCGGGAACTGGTGGTCGCTGGCGGATAATGTTCGATCCGGCTTCTATCCAGAGCAACTGGCACCGCCCAGGACACAAAACTGGGCGCAGAAAGGATGGTTGAGTGCAACCTCCTCACGCGACTCCTCCAAGGTTCCGCCAAGGTCGAATCCCCGATCATGCGGAATAAGCGTGCAGGCTGCCACGCGCGGTGATGCTTCCCCTTTGCGCTTCACAATCATCCGGCTTGACGCGCACATCATGGCATCGGGACGGACATTCAGGATATCCCAGCAATCGGTTGTGATTTCGGGTACGTCCCTGCCGACATCCATCTCGGGAAAAAGAGTGAGCTCGGCAGGATTGCCGGCGTCGACAGGCCATTCACGCGCTGCAAACAGGGCTGCATAGTCCGCGCGAACCCGATGTTCGGATTCCGCGTCTGCAAGGCGACCGGCCACCGTGATGACAAAGCCATTTGCTGCCAGCCAGTCGATACCATCCAGCGCCTTCTGCCAGCTTCCGACCCCGCGTTCTTTTTCATGAATTGCCTCGCTGTGATGGTCGAGACTGACGCGGATTGTCATTTTGTCGCGATGGGGTAGCCCAAGCAATTGCGTCTCAAATCGCCGCATCGGCCGCATCGCATTGGTCAGTATCAGAACGTCGAATCCGCGACCGAGGCAGAGCTCGAGGATGGGGATCATGTCCGGGTTCATAAATGGCTCACCGCCGGTGAAAGCTATTTCCCGGGTGGGCAATGACAGGTTCTCTATCTCATCGAGATAGGCTTTGACCTCGTCGGTGCCGATGTAAACCAACGCATCGTTGGTCGGAGAACTTTCGATATAGCAGCTTGGGCAGGCGAGGTTGCACAATGTGCCGGTATTGAACCAAAGCGTGTCCAGTTGCTGCAAAGCCACAGACGCGCGAGCTGTTCCCGAAACCGTTCGTTCCGGGTCACGAAACTTGCCAGTTTGGGCGGGAATGGAATGCACTGGAGCGGCGGAGGTTTCTTGGTTCATGGTCCAGGTTCGTGAATTTGCACACGGACGTTACAAAATTGCACCGCGTGGGCAACCGGTTTGTGACTTTCTCCGGCTTTTGCCAAACAGCCGATTATCTCACATCCGGATAATGGTCTGCCAGTCGTTCCCGAGCACCCAGTGCCCAAAGGACTCCCACCTTGAGATAGATCCAGTTTGCCCGCCATCTGCCCCAGGCGGCAATCCTTCGGTCAGAAGTCCAGACCCATTTTTTGACAATGCGGGTGCGGCCGAAGCGTGACAGCTTGATGCAGAGATCTGCTTCTTCCATGACCTGGCTTTGCTCATCGCATCCCCCGATCGCGAGAAACTGCTGGCGCCGAAAAAACATCGCGTGATCACCGTAAAGCAGCCGGACTCCCCGAATGAACAGAAAGGGTCGGAACAGCATTGGAATATACCAGGTCTTCAGCCAGTTATGGAAGGTGGAACCCCAGCGTGTCCCGCCTTGTCCGGCGATACGCGGCATGAAGCTGGCCAGCGCGATATCCTCTTGCGCCATCGTCTGCCGGATGACCGCGACGGCATCGGGTGGCAGGATCGAATCCGCGTGCAATATGCAAATCACATCACAGGAGGCTTGGGAAACGCCCAGGTTGATCTGAATGCCGCGCCCTCTTTTTGGTGACAATATAACCCTCACACTGGCCGCCCTAGCGATGTCGATGGAATCATCCGTGCTACCGCCATCTATGATCAGCACCTCATCTGGCGGTGGATCGAGGGAACGCACAGACTTCAGCGTGGCTGGCAATGCAACTGCTTCGTTCAGAACAGGCAAAATCAGGGAAACGGTTTTCATGGCGTCAGCCACGGCCAGTGCACCAGATCTTCGGGCCGGTCGCAATCGCGAAGGGTCTGCAACAGGCCCGGCGTGATGCCGATCTGATGCAGATATTCCAATGTTTTATCCAGCAGATCTGCTGTGCTCCAGGGCATTTTGTCAAACAGGCCGGGCAACTCCCGTTTTGCCCCGACAAGATAATATCCACCATCTTCTGCCGGACCGATCACCACATCATGCTGGTCGAGGGCGGCGATCGCCTCAAGGATGATCTCCGCGTTGAGATCGGGCGTATCAGCCCCGAAAAATATATAGGGCAGCGGCTCGGCCGCCTGTCGCAAACGGTCCCCCAAATCGCCTTCCGATTGCGCCAGGAATCGGCCATCATGTCCCAGCCATTCCCGAAACGCAGACTCTTCTGCGCCACTATACCGAACCTCACAAATTGCACCGCCGGTTTTTGCGGCTGCGGAAATGATGTTGAAACAATGTTGGGCAAGCTGGCCATGCAAAGCCGCGGCACCAGCAGCGCCGAGAGCCGGTATCAGACGTGTTTTCACCGCTCCCGGCGCAGGAAATTTCGAAAACAGGACAAGTCTCAATCGATTGGCAGAACCGGAAACGGCGTGGGGAGATTCATCGGGCATGGTCCTCTCATAGAGTCAGCCGTCGCAGCGTCAAAGTCCTGATCTTTACTCAAAGACCACCAGATGTAACCATTCGCCGTCCGGGTGCGAACTCCAGAATAATCGCTTTCTGGAGAGGACAATCATGAAGACAATCACGAGATTCATCGGAATAGGCGCTCTTGCAGCGACCGCCATCGCCACGGTGACGCCGGCCGCACTGGCCCAATTCGGCCTTACAGCCGCTGACAGTCAGAAATTTGCAGCCCATGACCCGGCCAGTGGTCGGGCCATTGATTTCAAGGTTGTCGACAGTGTACTCGAGGCCTTTATCCTGGATCAGAAGTCCACAACAATTGTGCGCTACGGCGTGATCAAGGGCGAAGGCCAAAAGCTGATCGAGGAAATTGTTACCGGATTTGAACGTATCGACATCTCGCAGTTCAATCGCGACCAGCAGCTATCCTACTGGCTCAATCTGCGATTGCTGATGGTTCTTCACGCCACCAGTTCTGCTTATCCCTCCGCAAATCCGAAATCCTTGCTCGCATCGAACAGTGTGTTTCTCAACACGCCTCTGGTCACAGTGCAAGGTGTCGATCTGACGATCGCTGATGTTGACAAGATCATTCTGGATAACTGGGCAGATAATCCAAATGTCATATTTGGACTGGTGGTACCCGCGAAAGGCAGTCCGGCCTTTCCGCGTGCGGCTTTCAAGGGTGTGAGTGTCAATCAGACTCTCGAAGCGCAAGCGCGGCAGTTCATAAATCGTTCGGGTATTGTCAAACCCTCGCGATCCAAGGTCCGGGTGTCGAGTTTCCTGCAATGGCACAAGGCACATCTGGGCGGAGATGATCAAGCGGTATTGCAACATGTCAATCGTCTAGCTGGCCCAAAACTGGCGAAAAAACTGCCGGAAACCGCTGCGCTGGAAGACAGATTTGACTGGAAACTCAATGTGTTCAAAGAACGCAGTTTTTCGGAAAATAGCGGTTTTGGATTTTCCCCCGGCAGTCGCAGTTCCGGCGGCTTCGGCGGCGGTTCATAAGGCGTGACCCTCACGGGATTTGGCAAAATCCCGCTCTGGCTCTGGCTCGGATCTGCCATCCCGCTGGGCTGGTCGCTGTTCGTTTTCGCCATAGCCCCGGAATTTGCCTGGAACATACGCCTCGCGGATCGTCCAGTTGATGTGTTTCTCGTTGTCATATGTGTTTCATCAGCCGTCTTTTTCCTGTTCGCGCTGGCCATGCGGCACAGGGCGCGTTCGGCAAAGTCAGGTGATTATGCAGCGCATTTGATGTTCATAATTGCCATAGGCCTGATCGCCCGCGCGCTGCTTTTTCCCGGTCCAGCGGTTCTCGAAGATGATTTCTACCGCTATCACTGGGATGGTCAGGTTACGGCGGCCGGTCTTAATCCCTATGCCGGGCCGCCGGCAGAATTCGTCACGCATCCGGTGTTGGAAGATCTGCTCGCAGAGCTGGGCCAAGAGGCAGAGCCGGTACCGCGCGAATATGAAGAGGTTGCCGAACAGGGGCGTGAGACGCTTTTGCGGGTCAACAATCCCCACATATCGACCATCTATTCGCCGCTCACACAACTGGCTTTTGCTGCGGCTCAAATCATGACCCCGTGGCAGGATACGGGATGGAAACTGGTCATCCTGATCTCTGAAATTCTATGCCTCGGGGCCTTGGTTGCAGCGCTGCGCCAGATGAGCCAGCCGGTTTACCTTGCCGCCATCTATTGGTGGAATCCGCTGGTCCTCAAGGAATTGTCGAACAGCATGCATATGGATGCCCTGCTGATGCCGTTTCTGGCCGGCATGGTCTGGCTTTGTGCCGCGCGTCGCCAGCGTCTGATGGCGCTGGGCACTGCGGTGGCCGCGGCGATCAAGATCTGGCCCCTGCTGATACTGCCTGCCTTGTGGCGCAAATCGGGGCATTCGCTGTTTTGGGGGATGGTTGCGGGAGCGCTGGTCCTGATGCTGCTGGGTCCGCAACTGGTCGCAATGACGGAGAGCTCGGGTCTCGCACGATATGCGGCTGACTGGCAGCGCAACAGCTTGGCCTTTCCCATCCTGCTTGAAATATTGGCGCCATATTTCGACGATCCCGCTGGCGTGGGTCGGATGCTGACTGCAGCATTGTTGGCAATGATCGCCCTGGGATATTGGGTGCGGCCTTCGCAGGATCCGGAAGACCTGCTGGCAGCTGCCGGAACCCTGATCCTGCTTTTATGCCTGCTCAGCCCGACCGGCTATCCCTGGTACACGCTCTGGATATTGCCCTTTGCGGTGGTCATGCCCCGAACGCCTTGGCTGTTGCTGACCGCCTGCGCACCATTTTACTATCTCGGCTTTTGGCTTCAGGCCCATGGTTGGGACGAAGACTGGAGCTGGGTGACAGGACTTTTGTCTGCCGGTCCGGTCTGGCTGTATCTGTTGACGAAGCGGTTGCCTGTCAGTCTTGCGAGGCGCGTGTCGCATGGCTGATAGCAAAAATATGCAAAACTCCCGGGAGGCCTCCGTCATGGTGGTGATACCGGCGCGGGACGAGGCCAAGGCCTTGCCCGAACTCATTCCTGATATTCCGCCGATTGTGGATCGCGTCATTGTCGTCGACAACGGGTCACTGGACAATACCGCGCAGGTGGCACGGGATCTGGGTGCAGATGTCCTTCAGGTGCCAGAGGCGGGTTACGGCCGCGCCTGTCTGGTTGGCAGTCAGCATGCCATCCGGCTGGGGGCCGATATCATTGTATATCTTGATGCCGACCGGAGTGATTTCCCGGAACAGATGAACAGGTTGATCGAACCGATAGAATCGGGAGCGGCCGATCTGGTTATTGGCTCCCGCGCATTGGGTCATTGCGCACGCGGCGCTCTGACTGTGCAGCAAAGGTTCGGCAATCGCCTCGCCTGTTTTCTGATCCGGCGCATCTGGAATTTTCAATATACGGATCTGGGCCCGTTTCGGTCCGTGCGTTCGGCGGTCTTTGGTGATCTGGAGATGAAGGAAATGACTTACGGCTGGACTGTCGAAATGCAGATCAAGGCCCTGCAGCAAGGATTGCGGGTGCGGGAAGTCGCGACAGATTATCGCCGCCGGATCGGCAAATCCAAAATATCCGGTACGGTGAAGGGTGTCATCCTGGCTGGCTATTGCATTTTGCGTGTCATTGCGGTTTCAGGCCGCCGGAGGGACCGAACCGACTATGCAGCGAGCGCAAAGTCGGCCTAGTTGCAATCCAGGTACCAATGTCCAACCAATTGAAAAGCGCCAGCCTGATAGATGTCCCGACCATGTCCATCTGCCCGGTATCTTTATGCAGCATATGATATTTGGCACGCCCTATCACAAGAAAATCGCGTTCCGCATGGTGCGGGAGCGGGACAAGGGATAGCCATGGCTTGGGACAGAAATCAGATCAGCTGGGGTCCTTCAGATAGGCAATCACGTCGGCACGCTGTTGTGCGTCCGGCAGGCCCGCATAGATCATTTTGGTCTTCGGAATGGTCCGCTGCGGATCTTCGAGATAGACATACATTTGCTCTTCGGTCCACGAAATACCGCTATTTGCATTGGCAGGCGAATAATTGAAACCATCTACCGCACCTGCTTCTTTGCCAATAATGCCGGCCAAAGAGGGGCCGATCCGGTTTACCCCGGGGTCGGTAACATGACAGGTTCGGCATTGGGCAAACACCCGCTTTCCTGCTGCAGCATCGCCAGTCAGACTGGCATAGGCAACCCCGTCTTCAGTGGCCATTGGATCGTCGGCAACAGCAGCTTCCTCCGCAGATCCTTCTTCCGTGGTAGTGTCTTCCGGAGCCATTGCTTCTTCCGCTGACGCTTCAGCCGGTTCACTGGGCTCGGACTCGCCGCCCGAACAAGCGGCTGCCAAAGCGGACATGGCTACTGCGCCGACAAATGCCTTCATCCTGATCATGTTTTCCCGTTCCTCTTATATTGAGAGCTTATTCAATATCTTGTTTTCATAGCGCAGAAGGCGCGCGATTCAAATTCCCATTTCGCCGCTTTGACAGGACCTGCGACCTCAAAAAAAATGCAGCCTCAGTCTGGGAGATTCAGACTTTCGGCACCAAAAGCGCTGCGCTGGTGCCTTTGCCCGGCTCGCTGTCAATGGACCATTCAAGCCCCAGTTCGTCCGCGATCTTTCCGACAATCGACAATCCTACACCACGGCCGGAATCTTCGATCGCGGCATCGTCTCCGCGCGCCAGTCTTTGCCTGACCTTCGCCAGCTCTGCCGATGACATGCCCGGACCTTTGTCGTGGACCTCGATAGAGAGCATGTCGCCTCTGTCACGACATCCCACCAGGATACGGGATTGCGGTGCATAGCGGATGGCATTGGACAGGAAGTTGGAAATGATCCTCAGAATCGGGAAAGGCGCTTGCAACACGATCGCGGAACTGTCGACAAAACGGAGTTTGGCCTGCTGTTGTGCGACCTCGGCAGCGAACATTGTTTCGAGCGAGGAAAACAGCTTGTTGACGGGTGTCCTTTCCTGATCATGGTCCGGCAGCAGTTCACCTGATTCCTCGCTGTCGATGGACTCGCTCAAGGCCGACTCCACAAGGGATTCAATATATTCAAAGGATTGCTCGATATCCGGCAAGTTCATGCCGGGCGCCGAACCGGTCGAAAAGGAGCTGACGGAAGAGCGCAGCGCAAACAAGGGTTGCCGCAGGTCATGTGTCAGATCGGTGAGCTGCTCATTTCGCGATTGCGCAATCTCCTGCGCGATCTGGTATTTCTGTTCCAGTCGGGCAAAGCGGTCATGCAGGCGCACATTGGTTTCCAGAATGTCCAGGCGTTCGGCGCTGAGTTTGGCGTGGTCCTTCTGCAGATTAACCACGCTGAACACCGATGCGAGACCCATCATCAGCGCGTCAAACACCATCGATACGCGCATGATATCGAGAGACTGTGCCCGGGTGATATCCACTTCCAGCCAGTGGATCATGCTCATCACCACCGTACCGGTCAGCAGACCGAGCCAGCCGATCAGAAAGAAGAGAGTGCGGCGGCCATATTGCCGATAGGCGATGATCCCGATCGAAATAAACACAATAATGCTGAGCGAAACGGTAATCAGGGCCCATTGTTTGGCAGCCGAAACGCCGATGACCGGCGATAGCGCCACCAGCGCGACCTGAAGACCGCAAATTGCCAGCAACACCTTGTCGATCTGCGGGTGGAGGGATTTTGTCTGCAAATAGCTCCGCGTGAATATCGCGGCCAGCAAGGGCAGGGCGGCACCAAGTGGCAGGGTGGAAAAATCATTCCAGGCCGGCGCATTGGGCCAGAGGAACTGGAACGCATAACCGTCGCGCTGGAAGATGAGGAGCAAGACGCCCGTGACATAAGAGGCATAGGCAAGGAAGGTCGGATTGGGGAAGAATATCCGGCCCAGCAAGCTGACGAGGATGACCATGGCCATGAGGCCGTAGAAGGAGAAATCGACGATCAGCTGCCGGTTGGTTTTGGTCGCAAGTGCGACTTCGTCCACCACTGACAGCGGCAGCACGGTATTGCCGTTGGACGCGTAGCGAATGTAGATGGTGGCGGATTGCTGTCCGGCCATCTCGAACGGGGCAACAAGTTCGTGATAGGGGACCGGTCGCGACCCGAAAACCGACTGCTGGTCCTGTTCAAGCAGCAATGTACGTGTGTTGCCATTGTCCAGATATACGCGGATCTCCGACATGAAATTCGTATGCAGCATCAGATAGCGCCGCAACGGGGTCTCGGACATATTGCGGACATCCAGCTTCAGCCAGATCCCGGAAAGCGTATAACCAAAGTCCGGCTCGATGGTCTCGATCTTCTGGAACCGGGATTGCATGTCCGGTTGCAGGATTTCGGCTATGGCGAGAGGGTCGTCCGGTTCGACAAAGGCGCTGACATGCCGATTGATAATGCCGGGATCATGGCCTTCTCCGATTATTACGAACTGCCCTTGCGATGGAGCATCCGCCTGCGCTTTCGCTGGAAAACCAACCATGAAGTTGACAAGCATCATCAATGTAAAACATAGAATGAAATGCGGTCGGATATGTCTCATGGGGTGCTCGGAAATTGACCTATGGCGTTGTAATTGCAGATGATCACATGGTTGTCCGCAAAAGTATACACGATATGTTGGTCAAACATGGATCGTTCGATGTCATCGGCGAGGCGGCTGACGGCATCGAAGCCCTCACGCTTTCGAAATCCCTGAACCCCGATCTCCTGATTCTGGATATCGCCATGCCGAAAAGCACGGGCATAGAAGTGATTGAGGAAATGCGCCGCTGGTGTCCGGACACCAAAATCGCCGTGCTGACCGGCGTCAGTTCCCCAAATCTTCTGCAACATGTGGTGGACAGCAAGGTCGATGGCATCTTTTTGAAGTCCGGAGACGCGAGCCACTGGGCAGGCGAATTTCACGCGATATGCGCTGGCGAGGACCATGAACATGCTGATCTTTCAGATGTTCTGCCCCGGCGCACAGATGCCCGTTCGCTGACCAGGCGCGAACGTCAGACGCTGTTCGGCATCGCTCGCGGAGAGCAGAATGGCACAATTGCCGAGCGGCTTGGTATCAGTGCAAATACAGTGGACAAATATCGCACCAGCATCATGCGCAAATTGCGCGCGCACACGTCTGCGGAACTGGTGACGCGGGCGTTCAAGGATGGGCTGCTGGATGCTTCCGAAATCGACTGAGCAAGTTCAACGCTCAAAAATTATCTCGAAATAACAGAGATTAACCTGACGGCCCTCGAAAAATGGTGGAAACGCACCATTGTGTAAAATCGTCCCGGGGTACATCCCTTATCCCTAAAGATCGCCGATTGATTTGGCCCCGACAGGATCAGGAGAACAGGGATGATACCAACATTCGGAAGACCCACTTCCATTGCCTGCGTGGTCATCATCATGGTGCTCGCAGCGCTCCTGCCTGTCAGCCCCGCTGCGGCGCGCGACAGCTGTTTCCAGGACCGCTCGCCACTGAAATCGGAGCGGATCATGGCCCGGTTGACGAGCGATCCGGGGGACAACATGGGGGGTAATCACGGACTATATCATGAAGCCTGCGATGGAGGTCTGTATCTGGTGGACATGGATTCCGCGAAACGGATCGTCCGGGTCAACGAAAGCTGGTTTTTTGACAATCTGATCTCCGCGCGCTGGCTAAAAGGATCGCCGGGCGAACAGCTCGAGGTGATCGCCAATTTTTATGTCGGAGCCGGACCGACGGCGGCACAGCCGTTCCCGGCCCGGTTCCTGGTCACCCGAAATTCGGATGGCCAATTTGTCGCCAGACAAGACGAGAAATATTCCAGCAACTGGCAGGACGTGGATCTGGCAGACTGGTCATCGCCAAACGCTGCCAGTCTGGCTGCACTCATGGCACCTGTCCTGAACGGCACACCAGAAAGCGCGGAGGACCAGCCGCTGATCAATATCTATGTGGAAAGCGACGGGCGGACAAATCCGAACCTGTCCCGCATGGCTGCAGATCTGCCAGCTCGGGCGGGTTGGGATATGGCTGCCATTCTGGTCGAACGTACCGGATTTCTGGACGATTCCGTGTCCGGTGACCGGCACTACGGTCTCGCCATGTTCGTCAACGGCCAGTGGCGGCTGGAACAGTTGTGGGTCCAGTATCTCTGCGGGCGCGGCGCCAATCCCCGTCAATGGCAGGCGAATCTCTGCCCCTGAGGCTGATCAGCTCCATGCTCTGCCAAACTTGAAAGGATCTGACTGATGAACACCAAAAAACTCCTGTTCTGGACCGGTTTCTCCTGCTTGCTGACTCCTGCATATCCGGCAATGGCTGGCAGCGAGCCGGTCAGGATCGAGAATACCAGCAGCGAGACCCGCAAGGTCTGCATTCATCGTCCGAAAAAGGTGATTGCATCGAGATGTTTCACGATCAGGGGAGGACGGACAGCGACCTGGTATCGCCGCGTGGGCAAATTGACACATACCAACGCCTTCTCTGTAAAGGTCTACCAGAAGCGCAAACTGGTCGACAAGTTTCTCTACAAAAGAGATCTGCCCCACTCGACCGGCAAGATCATCATTGGGCCGGGCAGCAGATTTGGCTTTTCCAGGGTTCGCAACCTGACAACGAAACATGTCGTTCGGGCCTGCAACAAGCAGCATGACGGCAAGATCTGGTTCGTGCTCGGTTATGATACACCCCGGATGCTGGGTGCCGAGGGCTGGTGGGGTGTGGAAAAGGGGGAATGCACGAATATCCCGGTGTCCGAAAATCTGAAAGCTCGCTGGAATGTCGCCTATGGTGATGTCCCGCGGATTTACTTTTATGCCCGGCGATATGGAGACCGCCCGCTATACTGGGAAGGCGGCAAACAGGCCCGTCCGATGTGTCTCGATCCTGACCGGCGGTTTGGTGCCCGGTTTACCCGGGACGGGTTCTGCTCAAACAATTTGAAATCCGAGATGTTCCGCTATCTCGCCACACCAAAGGATGGACAAGGGACCATTTACCTGAATTTTTGATCCCGATCTTGTCCGGCCCGCTTTGACAAGCAGATCTGGGCAGGTGCAGGGAGGTAACAAGGCGAAACTTGCAATGGCCGGTGCTTTTCTCCATTCCTCCGGTCATCATGCGACTGCGCCAGATTGAAATTTTCTACCATGTCTACCGCGCTGGCTCGATTAGCGGGGCCGCGCGGGACCTCCACGTGTCGCAGCCATCGGTGAGCAAGGTCTTGCGCTATGCCGAAGATCAACTGGGGTTTGATCTTTTTGTGCGCAGCAAGGGGCGACTTTTCCCGACGCCCGAGGCGGACGAGCTCTTCGGCGAGGTGCAGGAGATTTACGGACGCATTTCCGCCTTCAACCGCACTGCCAGCAATATCCGCCACCGCAAGGGCGGACATGTGCGCTTCGGGGTATTGCCGTCACTGAGCCTGACGGTCCTGCCCAACGCCATCGCCCAGATCCGCGAGGACATGCCCGATCTCAGCTTCGAACTCCGCACGCTGCATTCTGACCAGATCCACTCCTCGCTGCTCGAGAAAAAATGCGATGTCTGCATCGGGTTCGAGGAACCGCGCGATGATCGTATCGCCGCGCGGCAGCTGGGCACAGGGCGTCTGGTGCTGGTGTCCGCAGAAGAAATAACATCCTCTTCGGGAGGTGTGGAGGCAAAGCTGCTCGATGGTGCCGAATATATCGGGATGAAGGACAGCGGTCCTCTCGCTTCGCTGCTTGCCACGGCACTTAACAAGCAGGATATCAACCCGCTCGAAATCGTGACCGTGCATACCTACCATGTTGCACTCGCACTGGTGCGCAAAGGTGTCGGCATGGCGGTTATCGATGAATTTACGGCCAATTCCTATCTGGGAGCCGATCTGTTTCGCTACCCGATCAAGGATATCCCTCCTTTTTCCATCTTCTCTGCCAGTCTGGCGGATCATCCCCAGCGAAATCTCGTCGATGAAACCATCGATGAAGTTGTGACTGTCATTGGCCGCTTCTGACGCGGGAATTGTTGCACAATAGCCACGTATAACCTGCTGTTATGGACCATCGCGTTGTTAGTTGGCCCCGCAAGCTTGCATTGCGTGCGGCTTTCATGCCAGCTTTCCCCTGTTACCGGTTGCACCGGCGACGAACTCGAATGCACCGTAAAACGGGCCGGGAAACAGGGAGATAAAGATGAGGGATTCACGCAACAGATTCATTGCGCTGGCATGCACGACCGCACTCGTGTCGTTCACGTCAGGCACAGCGATGGCACAGGACACCGGGGCGCAAGACGCCGAAACAGCAGAGGAAAATATCATTGTCGTGACGGGATCGCAGATCCGCGGCGCCAAGATTGACGACGTTCTGCCTGTCACGGTTCTCGATGAAGAAGCTATCGAAACAACGGATGCAGCTTCCGGCGATGAACTGTTCCGGTCCATTCCGCAGGCAGGCCAGGTGGCCTTCAACGAACAGAGCACGGCCGGGGGCGTCAATGGTGCACGCGGGGACATCGCTTCGATCAACCTGCGCGGCCTGGGCACGGGTAACACCCTGTTGCTGATCAACGGGCGCCGTATGGTCCTCAATCCCGGCTTCCAGACCGAGCTGTTTGTCCCCGTCGTTTCTCCCGACACCAACACCATTCCCCCCGGTGGTGTGCGCCGCGTGGAGGTTTTGCGCGACGGGGCCTCCGCACTTTACGGTGCCGATGCGGTGGCCGGCGTGGTCAATACTCAGCTGAAAGACAATCTCGATGGCGGGTTTTTGCGCGGCAACTATCGTGCGTCGACCGGCACCAGTCTGTTCAACTACAGCATGCGTGGCGGAATAGGTTTTGACTTCAATGAAGGCCGGAGCAACCTGACGCTCTACGGCTATTATTTCCACGAGAACGGCGCGCCGGCTTCGATCCGCGACTATTCGCGCAGCAGTGACCTCAGACCCTTTGTCGAAGGAACCGATTTCGAGGGCGATACACAGTTTGACAATCGTTCGATCAATTCGCCATTTGGCGCATTCGATATCCAGGGTTCGAGCGCCACTTCCTCCAACACCACCGTATTGCGGGATGATGACTTTCATTTGCAACCCTGCAGCCTTTTCGGTGCGAGCGGACAGCCGAGCGATGGGCGGTTCCTCGATCTGGGCAACGGCCTGTGCGCGGACAATGGCGGGACAATTGATCGTTCCATTCGCTATGACATCGGTGCGGACCGGGATCTCTTTTCGGAGAAAGACCGGTATAATATCCAGGCACTGTTCAACCATGAGCTAAGCGATGCTGTGGAACTCTATTTCGAGGGCTCCTATTATCGCTCGGAATCCAGCCGTCAGCGCGAACAGAACACCATGCTCAGTGCCGTGCCTCTCGGTATTCTGGCCTCCGCCTATTACAACCCACTTGGTGCAACCACCCTGGCCGACGGCTCGCCCAATCCCAACAGGATTACCAACGGGCTGGGCAGCGGCGTCAGCGATGCAGGTCGTGACCTGTTGTTGGAAGACTATCGTTTTGTCGATTTCGGACCACGCATGGGACGCGTGACCAAGGACACTTATCGGCTGGTAACCGGTCTCCGAGGGGATCTCTGGGGTTGGGATTTCGACACCGGATTCCTGTATTCGCAGGCCAATACAACTGATTTCACCGCGAACCGTATCTCCGGAACATTGCTCCAGGATGCGATCAATCGCAATGACCCGACGGCTTATAACCCGTTCAACGGCGGGTGTTTCGAGGGTCAGGGTCTTGGACCCAATCTGGAGGATTGCACGCCCAGCAACGCGGCGACCATCGACAGCGCACGGATTGATGTTTTCCGCGAAGGGGAAACCACGCTCGCGCTCTGGGACTTCAAGGTGTCGAAGCCGGATATTTTCGCCTTGCCGGGCGGAGATGTCGGTTTGGCGGCTGGTATTGAATTTCGCCGCGAGACATTTATCGATGACCGCGATCCGCGTCTCGACGGAACCATCACCTTCACCAATGCCGTCAATGGCGACTTTTTCGGCAGTGACGTCATAGGATCGAGCCCGTCGCCGGATACCAGCGGCAACCGTGAAGTCTATTCGGGTTATGCGGAAGCCTTCATTCCGCTCGTGTCCGAAGACATGGATATTCCGCTGGTCAGCGAGTTCAATCTGCAGCTGGCGGGACGGTTTGAGAGCTTTTCGGATTCGGGCAGCACCTTTGTCCCGCGCGTCGCCGCATCCTGGACACCGGTGCAGGGAATCATCTTGCGGGGCGCCTGGTCCCGCGGTTTCCGCGCACCCAACCTTGTGCAAGTGAATGACCAGGGCACGACCCGATCCAATTCGGAAATTCCGGCCGTGGAATGTGTGGCCGAAATCATTCAGGGCATCGAAGACGAGGTGGCGGATTGCGGTACCCGGGGCCTGATCGACTTCCGCTCGGGTGGCCCGGATCTGGAACCGGAGAAAACGGAAAGCATCAACCTTGGTGTGGTGCTGGCACCGGAATTTCTGCCAGGACTGACGATCACGGCAGACTATTGGCGGGTGCGCCAGAATGGCATTGTTGGGATCCTCGGCAACCAGAACGCGCTGTATCTTGATTTGCTGCAGCGCCTGCAGGGAAGTTTCAATCCCAACGTTGTCAGAGATGACCCGGATGCTGGGCAGATTGCCCTATATGCCGGAACCGGAATCAACCCGGCTGGCGATGTGATCCAGATCCTCAATCCTTACCAGAATCTGGACAGCCGGACTTCCGAAGGGGCGGATTTCAGCATCATCTATGATGTCGGCAGCACACCGATCGGGGACCTGAAGTTTCAGGTAAACGCGGCCCGTCTGATCAGCTTCAACCAGTCGCCCGGTCAATCCGGTGCACCGCTGGCGGACCTGGAATCGGTACTCTCCGGTATCCCGGAACTGTCGGCCGGCGATGTTGCGACACTGGCGGCAGAAGGTTTTGGCGAGCTGATCGAAAGGGACGGACGTCCGAAATGGCGCCTGTCGGGATCAGTAAATGTGCGTAATGGCCCGGTCCGGTTCAGCCTCTTTGGCCGCTATGTGGGCGAGTGGGATGATCCCAGCGCCACACAAAATGACACCGGTGCGCTTTTCCGCGGTGATGACTGGTTCACGCTCAATGCGTCGATCAGCTATACGATCGAGAATGACACCGGGCTGGATGGTACGCGCATCAAGTTTGGGTTCAACAATATTTTCAATCAGGACCCGCCGATTGCAGATGAAAGCTATGGCTTCTTCGGAGAATTGCACAGCGCCCGGGGCCGCCAGTTCAGCTTTGAAATCCAGAAGAAATTTTGATTGAACAACAGAGGCGGCCCCGGGGTCGCCTCTTCTATATGGGATGATGTCCATGATATCCGGAACAGTCCGCACCTTGCCCCTTGCCCTGATCTGTGTGCTGGCGGGTTGTGCAACCCCCAGTCAGCCGACTGCGGACATTGTCGAAAGCAGCACAGCCCAATGCCAGACCGCCGGGGTGGTTCTCGACACAGATTTCCCCGCAGGCAATGTCGCATCCTGCAAGGTGACAGGCCCTAATGCGTTTGCGGTTTCCATTGAACCGGAAGATGCGCCTCCAATAAATTGCAGCGCTTGGTACGCCTTTCGCTTGACGCCAGGGCTGCAGGCTTCGGCCAGTCGAAAAATCCGGGTGAGCCTCAATTACGACGTTTGCGGGCATCGTTACTGGCCGAAAACCAGTGCGGACGGGGTCAAATGGGATTATCTGCCGGAAGAAAAAGTCCAAATATCTACCGCAGGCGAAGTCAAACAGGCCGAAATCCAGATCGACCTGGAGCGTCAGCCGATATTTGTCGCCGGACAGGAAATTCTGGTTCCTGCAGCTTATGATGCTTGGATTACCCGTCTTGCCGCCACGGACGAAGTGACAGCCTTTGAGCTGGGCAAATCTGCCGAAGGTCGCAATATCGCCGGGCTGTCCATTGTTGCACCTGGAGAGACGCCAAAGCCGCAAGTTGTTCTTCTGGGGCGTCAGCATCCTCCCGAAATCAGTGGCGCGCTGGCGCTTTTCCACTTCGCGGAAGCCCTGCTCGCCGATACGCCTTTGGCGCGCGAATATCGGAGCAAGTTCGAGACGACGGTAGTGCCAATGCTCAATCCGGACGGCGTGGTTCGTGGCTACTGGCGGCACAATACCGGCGGCACGGATCTCAATCGTGACTGGGGTCCGTTTCAGCAACCCGAAACGCAGCTGATGGACGGGTTGCTCAAGCGGATCGCCGCTGACCCGGAACGGCAACTCAGTTTTTTTGCCGATTTCCACTCCACACAGCGTGATATTTTCTACACGGTGTCAGACGAGTTTCCAACCCGACCGAAGCTGTTTATCAAACGCTGGCTGGGACTTCTCGAGCAACGCATGCCCGATTTTGAGGTCCGGCGCAGCGAGAGCACGAATCTCAGCCAAAGCAATTCGAAAAACTATGTCTATCGGGCCTATGGGGTTCCCACCGTGACCTATGAAATGGGTGATGAAACGGATCGGGAGCTGGTCAGGCAAGTCGCAAAGGAAGCCGCGATCGCCATGATGGAAACCTTGCTGGCTCCCGAACCTGAATGAGCCGGGGATGCAACTGGCGGTGAAATGGGCGGCTGGCCTCATATTGCTGGCCTTGGCCGCATGGCAACCGCTGGGCAGCAGGGCACCCGTTCAAGAATCAGCCACTCTTGTTATCCGCAACGGGACTGTATTTGATGGGTCCGGGTCACCCGGACAGATTACGGATATCGTGGTTTCCGGAGACAGAATCGCGCATGTTGGGAAAACCCGTCCTGCTCAACATGCTGATGCGCGGGTGATTGATGCAACCGGCCTGATCGTTGCGCCGGGTTTCATCGATCCGCATACCCACGCTTTCAGTGACCTGAATTCCGACCACGTGGAGCGACGGCGAAATCTCGCCTTTGCCTATCAGGGGGTGACCACGGTGCTGGTCGGCAATGACGGGTTTGGCAGCACCGAAATCGCAATGATGGCAAGCCGTGCCGAACAGATGAAAATTGGCACCAATGTCGCCTATCTGGCCGGGTTCGGGTATATTCGCCAAAGCGTCATTGGCACTCAAAACCGGGCGCCAACGACGAGCGAGATGAGTCGAATGAAGGAGATGATGACCCAGGCGATGTGCCAGGGCGCAGTCGGATTCTCGACGGGATTATACTACACGCCGCAAAATTTCGCGAAGACCGGGGAAGTGGTGGAACTGGCAAGGATCGCCGCCAGCCATGGCGGCTATTATGACACCCATATGCGGGATGAAAGCACCTATAATATTGGGCTCAGCGGTGCGGTTGAGGAATCGCTGGAAATCGGCAGGCTATCCGGAGCGCCGGTCCATATCGCCCATATCAAGGCGCTGGGTCCGGCGGTCTGGGGACATAGTGCGAAAATCATATCCCGGATCGAAAAGGCGCGCTCCGATGGACAGCAGGTAACGGCAGACCAATATCCATGGGCAGCGTCCGGGACTCGGATCAGTAATGCGCTGGTGCCACGCTGGGCGCTGGATGGCGGGCTGGATGGTCTGCGTCAACGGCTGGCCGATCCCGCCACGCGCGATTCCATCCGCAAGGAAATGCTGGAAGGTCTGGCGCGGCGGGGCGGTGCGGACAAGTTGCTGATCACCGGCAGGCTGGGAAAGGCCGAAGTGGAGCAGGGTGTGACTCTGGCGGAGATTGCGAAAGCCCGCAGCCTGCATCCGGTAGACGCAGCCATCGAGATTCTGAAAACGGGCGATGCGCGCGTCGCCTCGTTCAACATGAATCTGGAAGATATCCGGGCATTTGCAAGGCAGCCCTGGGTGGTGACGGGCTCCGATGGCAGCACGGGACACCCGCGCAAATATGGCAGTTTTCCAAAAGCTTATCGCGATTTCGTCAAGGAAGGAGATTTGATGTCTCTGGCCCGGTTCGTCCGCCGGAGCAGCGGGCAGGCGGCCGATATCGCCGGTCTCGCCGACCGCGGCTATCTCAAGGTCGGCAAAGCGGCAGATATTGTGATATTTGATCCCGAGAGCTTTGCTCCCAAGGCCACTTATCAACAACCGAGAGAGTTGAGTTCGGGCGTGCAATATTTGTTTGTCAACGGGTCGCCGCTGATCGAGAATGGCAAGCACACCATTAACCTGCCCGGCCGGCCGTTGCTCAAGGATAACAGATGCTGAAATTCTGGTTTGCCATACCTTTGTGGCAACGCGTTCTGGGTGCTCTGATTTTCGGGATACTCACCGGACTGTTCTGGGGCCCAGAGGCGGAGAACATCAAATGGATTGGCGATCTGTTCATCCGGGCGATCAAGATGCTGGTGGTGCCGCTCATTTTCTTCTCGCTGGTGTCCGGAATTGCCGCGCTGGGAGATCTGAAAAAGCTCGGCGATGTGGGCAGCAAGGCGATTATCCTGTTCGTGGCCACAGGGCTGGTTTCCGTATCTGTCGGCCTCACCATGGGCACGATATTCGAACCGGGTGTCGGCCTCGACATCTCCATGCCCGAGGGCGTCGCGGTTCCCGAACCCGCGACGACATCGGTGACCCAGATGATCCTCTCGCTGATCCCGGAAAACCCGGTGATGACAATGGCGGAAGGACAGATATTGCCGCTGATAATTTTTGCCATGCTGTTCGGCATATCGCTGCTGATGGCCGGACCGGATGCGGCGCCGATTGTTCGCGCCGCAGATGCCGGCGCAGCGGTAATGCAGAAGATGACGATGCTGGTGATGGAACTCACGCCGTTCGGGGTGTTCGCGCTGATGGCTTGGGTCGCCGGCACATTCGGGTTCGATGCATTGCTGCCGCTCGCCCAGATGGTGCTGCTCAACTATGTCGGCTGTTTCATCCTCATTCTGGGTCTGTACCCGATTATCTTGAAGACAATCGCCAAACTCAACCTCGCCGATTTCTTCCGCGGGATTATCGATGCCCAGGCCGTCGCCTTTTCCACCGCTTCTTCCAATGCCGCGCTGCCGGTAACGTTGCGCTGTATTCAGCGCAATCTTGGTGTGTCGAAAAGTGTATCAAGCTTCACCGTTTCGCTGGGCGCGACGATCAATATGGACGGGACCGCCATGTATCTGGGGCTGGTGGCGCTGTTTGGCGCGCAATTATATGGAATCGAACTTACCTGGATGTCCTATGTCCTCATCGCTCTGACGGCGACGCTCGGTTCGGTGGGGGCGGCGGGTATTCCGGGGTCCGGGCTGATCATGATGAGCCTGGTTCTGACCGCTATTGGTGTGCCGCTCGAAACCATCGCCTTTGTTGCCGGGATCAATCACATCATGGACATGATGCGGACCATGACCAATGTGACAGGTGATGCCACCGTATCAGTAGCCGTAGGGCGGATGGTCGGTGAAATTGATGTCGAGGAATATCGCTCGGACGAGGATATCTAGTCCGGACAGACCAGTTCCGCGAGACGCTCACCCGATCCCATCGCCATGGTCCAGCCAAGCATCCCGTGACCGGTATTGATGGCGAGACCCGGCATCGGATGCGATATGATCGGCAGGGAGTCGGGTGTCATCGGCCGCAATCCGGTCCAGAAGCCGGATGCCTGATCATAGCGGCCCGCACGCGGCAGAGATTGTCGCGCCAGCTTCATTAGCCTCTTCAGGCGACTTTCGCGAATGGCTGGTGTGTGATCGCCGAGGTCCGCCAGCCCGGCAACGCGCATCCTGTCGCCAAGGTTGGTGAAAACCAGCCGCCGGCGAGTGTCCGTAATGCTGGTGACAGGCGATCCGTTGCCGACGGGCATTTCGAAGGAATAGCCTTTCATCGGTTCCACCGGCAGCCTTATCCCCAGCGGCGCAAGCAGCCGGTTCGATGATGTGGCTGCACAGACTATTGCCAGATCCGTGGTCAGAATTTCTCCATTTGCCAGCGCAATACGGGTTTCCGCTTTTTCCGGCGAAATATTCACTACTTCGTGCCCAAGGCGGGTTTTCACATCGTGCGTCTCGGTCAGTAGTGCCGCCATTTCCCGGCAGAAAAGAAAAGGGTCGCCCACCTGTTCGGCGGGCGAATATATTGCACCGGCGATATCGCTTTCCCGGTCTTTTAGCGCCGGCTCGATTGCAATGGCTTGGTCACGGGAAACGATTTCCTGTTTTCCGCACAGCCCCTTTTTCAGATTGATCGTGTAGCTTGCTCTTCCGAGGCCTTGCTGATCATCCAGCAGGTGCATTTTCCCGTTGGTCCGCAACCCGAAATCGATATTGTGCGATTCCATAAGGTTGTTCATTGCCGTGAACGACTTTTTCGCAAGGCGGAGGCCCGCCAGAGTGTGACGTTCGAATTTTCCCGGGGTGCAGTTCGCCAGGAACCGGCACAGCCAGGTCAGGTATCCCCAGTCGGGGCGGCAATGCAGGCGAAAGGCGGGATCACGGCGCAACAGCAATGTCGGCAGGGCTTTCAGAGTCGCAGGATTGGCCAGGGCATCGGTGTAGCAATAACTCAGCTGTGCGCCATTGGCACGGGATGTACCCATGGCCGGTTCGGCATTGCTATCGACAATCGTGACCGCAAGACCGCGCCGGGCCAGCGCATAGGCGGTGGCCATGCCGATCACACCAGCGCCCACAATCACTGCGGAATTTCCCCTAACCATCTGAATATGTTTCCATTTCAAAATCAGAATGGATGAGAAGAGTAAGTCATGCCAACAGCGAAGCAGCGTCATATTATAGCCGCGGGCTATGGATGGGTCCGGTTTCCACTGCTGGGCTGAGGTCAAAAACAAGCCCCGCCAGCTTGAGGAGCCGACGGGGCGTTGGAACAACGGGTCGCAATTATTGTTCCGGGGACTCTATTAGCGCAGTCTGTCGCGACCGGATTGTACAAAATGGTCACCCCGGATACATTTTTGAATCTGTGTGCCTGCGGGCGGGATCGGCCTGCGATTCCTTGCGGCGATTTCGGTTCACTATTTTCCATTCACCCGGCTGCAAATCTCCCAGCGACCATTGTCCGATCCGGGACCTGACCAGCCGGAGAGTAGGGTGGCCAATCGCCGCCGTCATGCGACGGACCTGCCGGTTGCGGCCTTCGCGGATCGTCAGCTCCAGCCAGCAATCGGGTATGGATTTGCGGAACCTGATCGGGGGATCTCTCGGCCACAGATCCGGATCGGCAATTCGTTCGACATCCGCCGGGCGAGTGGGACCATCTTTGAGTTCCAGTCCTTGCCTAAGCTGTGCGAGGCCCTGCGCGTCGGGCTCCCCCTCGACCTGTGCCAGATAGGTTTTTGGCAGTTTGAATTTGGGATCGGCAATATGTGCCTGCAATTTGCCATCGTCTGTCAGCAAAAGCAGGCCCTCGCTGTCCCGGTCGAGCCGGCCTGCCGGATATACGCCCTTCACGTCGATAAAAGCAGACAGGGTCGGTCGTTTGGTGCTCGTGCCCCGGTCGGTAAACTGGGACAGTACGCCAAAAGGTTTGTTGAAAAGGATCAGACGGGACATGATGCCTCTTTGACAGTCGCACCGGAACTCGGCAATGGATTTGCGGATGATCCGGGTCGTCGATTTCCCATTCCCGCCAGCGACGTGAGCGCAAATGAAACTGAACAGATTTGATATCTCCACCTTTGTCCGGGATGCCTGGCAAAAGAAACCGGTCATGATTGTCAATCCGTGGGACGTTTGGCGCAATCCGCTGTCCGCGGATGAACTGGCGGGACTGGCTTGCGAGGAAGATGTCGAGTCCCGGCTGGTAACAACCAGCTCGGACGGGGAGAGCAGGGATTGGGAAATGGAACAGGGCCCAATCCCGGAACAGCGTTTTGCCGCGCTGGGCGAGCGCGACTGGACGCTGCTGGTGCAGGCGGTTGACCAATATGTGCCTGACGTTGCGAAATTGATCGAGCCTTTCCGCTTCATTCCGGACTGGCGCATTGATGATGTCATGGTGAGCTATGCGGCGGATGGCGGCGGTGTTGGGGCCCATTTTGATCAATATGATGTTTTTCTGATACAGGGCGCAGGCCAGCGGCGCTGGCAGATCGGCGATACTTGTGACGAGGCGACGCCCTTGCTGCCACATGATGATCTTCGATTACTTGCCGAATTCGAACCGCGCGAGGAATGGATCTGCGATCCAGGTGATATCCTCTACGTGCCTCCAGGTGTTGCCCATAACGGGATCGCTGTCGGGGAGAACTGCATGACCTATTCCATCGGCTTTCGTGCGCCATCAACCAGTGAGCTCATCGGATACTGGAGCGATGCGCTGCTGGCAGACTTGGCAGAAGACGCGCGTTTTGCCGATCCGGACCTGGTGTTGCAGGACAATCCAGGAGAAATCCAGGCCGAAGCGCTGGACCGGCTACACGATATGGTCCGCCGGAAAATCAATGACCGCGCGGCTTTCGGGCGATGGTTCGGGGAATATGGGAGCAGCCCGAAATATGCCGAATTCGCCTATGCGCAGGATGTCACGCTGTCGGAGGCAGAGATCATGAAAAGGCTGGAAGGGGGCTCCATGCTGTCTCGCCATCCTTCCAGCCGGTTCCTGTACATTCGGAAAGACGATAACGAACTGACTCTTTTTGCAAACGGACAGGCCTATGGCTGTTCCGGCGCAAGCGCCCGCTTTGCCGAGAAATTTTGCGCCTTGCCGGCAGGAGAGGGGCTATTGCAGGTTGAGCCACAAGAGGAAATCCTGAAACTGGTGACCGCCCTGTACAATCAGGGTTGCCTGTTGTGGCTGGATGCTGCGGATTGATCGCAACCGGACAGGTGAGCGTGAGGGAGAGACGGAATATGGCCTATGATTATGAGATTTTTACCGTAACCCGGGAAGGCCGGCTGGCTATTGTCACCATCGATAATCCCCCGGTCAATCTCATCACCCTGCAGATGTATGAGGAGTTGCAGAGTCTGACCGCCGAACTGAAGGCCGATCCGGATCTGACCGTGGTGCTGTTCAAAAGTGCTGACCCGGATTTCTTCATCGCGCATTTTGATGTGGAACTGATCCTGTCCTTTCCGGTTGAGGGGACGACCGAAAAGACTGTCGAGCCCAATCCCTTTCATGTCCTATGCCGCCGGTTCCAGACGATGGACAAGATTACGATTGCGCAGATTGAGGGCCGGATCGGCGGCGGTGGCAACGAGATCGTGTCCAACATGGATATGCGTTTTGGTGTGAAAGGCCGGACCCGGATCAGCCAGATGGAAGTGCCTCTGGGGATCCTCCCGGGTGGGACTGGAACCCAGAATTTGCCGCATATCGTCGGCCGCGCCCGGGCGCTCGAGATTATTGCAGGAGCGGAAGATATTGACGCGGAAACGGCCGAGAAGTGGGGCTATCTGAACCGAATCTTTGCACCGGAAGAAATAGGCGACTGGGTGGAAAATCTGGCCCGCAAGATCGCTGGATATCCGCCAGAAGCCGTGCGGTTGGCAAAACAGTCGGTAAACAATGCGGGTACTCACAAAGAAGAAGGCCTTCTGGAAGAAGCCTATCTCTTCCAGCAGTTGATCCGGACACCTGATGCGCGGGCGAACATGGTCCGGTTTCTCGAGCTTGGAGGCCAGACACGCGACGGTGAATTGCGCGTTGACGAACTGGTTGGCCAGCTGAAATCGGAATGAGCCAAAGCATTTTCCAAACTTGGCTCTTTTCAATTTGTCCGGACAAATTTAAAGCAGGTTCTCCCGATATGATTCTGTATCGACTGTGAGAGGCTGGAAACGCACGTGACTAATTCAAGGAAAATCATATTGGGCCGCCAGATCACGGCGAGCCCGGTAGCCGCAGATTTTGATTTCGCGGAGGAAGAACTGGCTGCGCCCGGGACCGGCGAGCTGCTGGTGCGGGTGGTTTATCTCTCGCTCGACCCCTATGTCGGATCGGCCCTGCGCGGTCGCCATATGACCCCGCAACCTCTGCCCGGTGACCTGATACCCGGAAATGGCATTGGTCAGGTAATAGCCTCAGCCGATCCTGATTTTCAGGAAGGCGATTATGTTGCGGGAGAAATGGGCTGGCGCGATCATGTGCTGGTCCAGGCGGCCAATATGCGCCGGATCGATCCAGACATCGCACCGCTTTCTACCCAGATCGGGGTCGCCGGAATGCCAGGGCTAACGGCCTGGGCGAGCATGCATCATTTGGCCGAGATCAAGCCAGGCGACCAGGTCCTGGTCTCGTCCGCCGCCGGCCCGGTTGGCGGGACGGTCGGCCAGATGGCTCGCATCCTGGGTGCCTCACGCGTGGTCGGCATTGCCGGCTCTGAAGAGAAATGCGCTCTGGTGACTGATACATATGGTTTCGATGCCTGCGTCAATTATCGCGATGCCGATTGGAAAGACCGTCTCGCCGCTGCGATGCCGGATGGTATCGATGTCTATCATGATAATGTCGGCGGCGAATTGCTCGACACCGCCCTGCAAAATCTCGCGAATTACGGCCGGGTGATCCTCTGCGGTCTGGCGTCGCAATATCAGGCGGATGAGCGACCGTCAGGCCCCAATCCGGCGGTTTTTATTGTCAAACGGGCGAAGGTGATGGGCCTTGTGGTCTATGATTTTCTGAACGAACAGCAGGATGTCACACAGAAAGTCGGCAAGTGGATTGGGGATGGGAAACTGTATTATGTGGAAGATCGAGCGACAGGTCTGGAACAAGCACCTGATCTGTTCGAGAAACTGATGACCGGCAAAAATCTGGGCAAGACAATCGTTGCCGTCGGTCCGGAGAAAATGTGATCTCGCAGTCCGGGGAAAAGGACGGGAACAGACAGGAATTCAGGATGCAGCGCAAATATGTGACATTGAAAGACGGGCGTCAGGTCCACTATCGCCATGCAGGGGAGGGGCCAGCCATGTTGCTGCTGCACCCGTCGCCGCAATGTTCCGAGGCGATCATACCGGCGCTGATGGCATTTTCCGAGGTCTGTGAATGTCATGCACTCGACACACCGGGCTATGGTTTGTCCGACGATATTCCCGAAGCACATCCGGACATGGGGCATTATGCGGACAGTGTCATCGCCACCGCGGACGCGCTCGGCATGGAGACATTCTATCTCTATGGTGCTGCCACCGGATCCCAGGTCGCGATTGAGCTGGGAAAACGCTATCCCGACCGGGTCAAGATGATTCTGCTGGACACCAATGGCCATGTCTCGGACGAGGACCGCGAACGGGTGCTGGACGGTTATTTTCCGGAAGTTACACCGCGCCGGGATGGCGGTCATCTCATGACATATTGGGACATGTGTCGGCATCTGTTTGTCAGCTTCCCCTGGCAATCGGATCGGGTGGAGGACCGGCTCGGCATTCCATTGCCCCCGGTGGAATTTATTCAAACCATGTTCCTGCGCTATCTCCGCGCGGGAACCGGTTATGCCAAAGCCTATCGACCGGCCTTTGAAACCGAAAATCGGACGCATATGGACGGTCTCGATGTCCCGACGACCATGATGCGCTGGGAAGGCAGTATCGCGCTGGCGATCACCGATGCACTGATCGCCGAGGGCGTGCCGGACTGTCTGGAGGTGCTGCATGCGGGCCCGGCGCTGGAAGATCGCTTCCGGGTCCAGGTGGAAGCGCTGCGCAAAGGCATTGCGACTCACGGCGGCACTCCGCCATTGCAGCCGCAGCAAAACCGGCTTGCGCCAGATGCGCTGGAACGGTGCTTTTTGCCATCGGGAACCCGCCAAATCCATGCGCAGGTCAATCGTCAGGGTACCGGCAGGCCGCTGGTTCTGATCCATGATGTGCTGGCGTCCAGTGACCAGATCCGTTCGCGGGTCCAGCCGCATATCGGTCATCGGCCGGTGATGCTCGTTGATTTGCCTGGTCACGGAGCTTCAGCTCCAGATCCCGACGCTCCGGCGCTAACTTTGGACTCACTGGCGGAAGCCATCGTGCCCGCCATTACTGCCTTCGCTGGATCGGAAGTGGATATCGAGGGAACCGGACTGGGAGGCGCAATCGCAGCCATGCTTTCAAATCTCGTGCCGGTACAGAATGTTCTTCTGGTCGACCCCGTTCCGTTTACACATGCGGAAAGGAGTGCGCTGGATGGAGCGGCTATTCCGGACCTCGGTCCCCGGATGGACGGATCGCATCTGACTGCTGCCTGGGCGATGGTGATCAACAGCGAATTTTACTGGCCCTGGTTCAACACCACTCCTGCCGGCATGCGCACATCCGATCCCAGTCTCAATCCCGAATGGCTGCACCTCAGGGTCAGCGACATATTGCGGACCGGTTCCGCCTTTGCGGATCTGGTCAGGCTGGGCATGAACGTCAACTGGCAAGAGGTGTTTGATCGTCTTGAACGCCCTGCCGAGGTCATCGCAAGTGACCGGCATCCTTGTCCGGACCGGCTGGAGCGCTGGCGAAGCAAAGAGAATGTCTGACCCCTGCTGCCGGAACCATGTGGAAAAAACGGTGAAGTGTGAACGAAACTGTGGTCTGTCGATCACAGTTCTGACAATTCTGGTGTAACGCCCGTACAACTGTCAGGCACGATTTGCCGATTTAGACCCTCTGTTTCAATGTCTTGCGAAATATTCAATCCGTGTTTCGAATTACGAATTTGCGCACGGCTCACCGCGAACGCATTGATGAGCCGGATTTTGGGCGTACAGATGAGCCTGCAGGGGATTGCACGCACTGTCATGCTTGGGGGTAGTTATGTCTGTAAGATACGGGATAGTGGCAGGGATACTCTGTCTGGGCGGCGTGCCGGCGGTGGCGCAGGAGCAGATTGCTGCCGTTGATCCGGGACCGCAAGTCATGTCACCGGTGGACTTTGTGGAGCTTCCCAGGGTCGGGCATTCCGGTCTGTCACCCGATGGCGAAAAGCTGGTCATTGCTCGTACCCGGACCGACTGGAAGCAGAACAAAAAGGTTCGTGATCTCCAACTGCTGAATGTCGATACTGGCGAAGTGCAGGGTCTTCCGCGCTGGCGAGGATTCAGCTCTGATCGCAATCCCGCCCATTGGGCACCTGACGGTTCGGGTTTTGTGACCACGCTGACAAGGAGGAAGGAAAAGACCCGTCAGGCCTATTTTTATGACGTCGGCAGCCGCGATCTGACCAAGCTTACTGACCATCCGACCAGCGTCTCGGATCTGAAATGGCTAAGGGATGGCACCGGCTTTTTCTTCGTCGCAGGCAGAGATGACGAAACACCCGAAGACATCAGGCAATGGCAGCTTCGTCCCTATGACGTCCCGACGCCCAGGGAAATCTGGTGGCACAATCTGGAGGAGAAGGCTTCGGGTCCGGTGATTGCCGGGGCGTTTTCTGTTCGTGGCTATGCGCTTTCGGATGATGGCGCCTCGATCATTCATGTCCGCCGTCCGGAAGGGGCGGGCTATGCGAGCCACGACAATGAGGTCTGGCTGTACCGGCTGGCCGACAATAGCAGCGTCCGCCTGACCGATAATGACTATCAGGAAGCCGGCGTCCGACTGTCTCCGGACAATAGCCGTTTTGCCTTCCTCGCCACGGTCAATGAAAAAGGCGAGCAATATTACGAGGACAATCTGTTCGTGCAGGAAGTCGGTGCCGCGGAACCGCAACTGATGCTCCCGGACGTACCGATGGAAATTGTTGACTTCGAATGGGATGAAACGGGCGACGGGATCTATCTGCTGGGCAATACCGGGCTCAGGACAGAATTGTATCGGCTGACCGTCAAGAATGGCAAGCTTGATCGCCTGACGCGCGGTGATCATGTCATTGGCAGCTGGACGTTCGACCGGCAAACCGGCACGCACCTCGCGCGTATTACCTCCGCCAGCAATCCTGGCGAGATTCATATCAGGCGGAAATCCGACAAGCGCTTCGCGCCATTGACCAACGAATATGCCGAATTGTCGCAGAAATTCCTGTTACCCAAACAAGAGGCGTTTGCCTGGAAAGGACGCGACGGCACGGATCTTGAGGGCTTGCTGGTATATCCGGTTGGTCACCAAACGGGTCAGCAATTTCCGCTGGTCACCACCACCCATGGCGGACCCCGGTCATCGTCGCAATTCGGTTCGTGGAATACATCCCGCTATGTCTCGGTCCTCGCCGGGCAGGGCTATGGCGTGTTCCTGCCCAATCATCGTGGCGGCACCGGATATGGCGATGCCTTCATGCGCGATATGGTTGGCGCCTATTTCCGTAACGCGCATTTGGATGTTCTCGACGGAATCGATGCCCTGATCGCAGAAGGACTGGCAGATCCGGACCGTCTCGTGAAAATGGGATGGAGCGCCGGTGGCCACATGACCAACAAGATCATTACCTTTACCGACAGGTTCAAGGCCGCCTCATCGGGCGCAGGTGCTTCGGACTGGGTCTCCCAATATGCCGAAAGCGATGTTCGCCACAATCGGACTCCCTGGTTTGGCGGCTCGCCTTGGGAAAAGGACGCGCCGCTTGAAAGCTATATGGAACAATCCATGCTCAAGGATGCCTGGCGGGTGACGACACCGACGCTGTTTTTCAACGGTGCCCGCGATGTGCGGGTGCCGCCGACCCAGGTCATCATGATGTATCGGGGCGTGAGAGAAACCGGTACGCCGACTGCGCTTTATCTCGCGCCGGGCGAACCGCATAATTTCCGCAAGCCATCTCATCAGCTGTTCAAGATCAACACGGAACTGGCCTGGTACGCAACCCATGTGAAGGGCGAGCAATATACGGCCACGCTGCCGGATGTGGAGATCAAGGACGATGAAAAAGCCGAAGAACAGCCACCGGAAATCCTGGAAGATCCGGTTGAAGCAGATCCGAAACAGGAACAGGTCCCGGGAGCTTGAACATGCCTTTGATTACCAATGACATCGTTACGTTCGGGCTCTTGTCCACCATGCTCGGGATTCTCTTTTACCTGCGCGGCCGGGGCGGGGGGTGGAACCGGTTTTTCACTTTCGTACCGATCATATTGCTGTGTTACCTGATCCCGTCACTGCTCAACAGCTTTGGTGTGATATCCTCGAAAGACAGCGGCTTGTGGGACATTGCGAAAAACTATTTCCTCCCTGCGGCCCTGATCCTGCTGACGCTCAGCATAGATCTCAAGGCGGTCTGGGGACTGGGTCCAAAGGCGTTGATCATGTTTTTCACGGCCACTGTCGGCATCATCATAGGTGGACCGCTGGCGATCATGATTGTGGGCTCTTTCAGCCCCGAAACCGTCGGCGGGAGCGGTGCAGATGCAACCTGGCGCGGACTGGCCACACTGGCCGGCAGCTGGATCGGGGGCGGGGCGAACCAGACGGCGATGCTGGAGGTCTATGGCTATAATCCCGAGCGCTATTCGGCAATGGTGGCAATTGACATCGTGGTGGCCAATATCTGGATGGTCTTCCTGCTCTATGGCGCCGGAAATGCGGACAAGATTGACGCCTGGCTCAAGGCAGATTCCAGCGCCATCGCGACCCTGCGCGACAAAATGGCCGATTTCAGCCTCGCGGTCGAACGCAAGTCCACGGTTGAGGAACTGATGGTATTGCTGGCCATTGCCTTTGGCGGTGTCGGTCTCGCGCATTTCGGGGCAGGACTGATTGGCCCGGCTTTTGCCTCCGCTTTCGGCAATTCCGAAGGAGTGCTCTCGAGCAGCTTTTTCTGGATCGTGGTGATTTCGACCACTCTGGGACTGGTCCTCAGCTTTACCCGGGCAAGGGATCTGGAAGGCGCCGGGGCGTCGAAATTCGGCACCGTGATGATTTTCCTGCTGGTGGCCATTATCGGGACCAAGATGGACATCTTCCGGATGGCCGAACAGCCTTTGCTGATGCTGGTGGGTATCATCTGGATGCTGATTCACACCATTCTGCTGTTCATCGTCGCCAAGATCATTCGCGCACCGTTTTTCTTCATCGCGGTGGGAAGCAAGGCCAATGTTGGAGGGGCGGCATCGGCACCGGTGGTTGCCGGTGCTTTTCATCCCGCGCTGGCGCCGGTCGGCGTGCTTCTCGCTGTACTTGGCTATGCGCTGGGCACATATGGCGCGATCCTGACCGCTGAACTGATGCGGATGGTAGCTCCGTGACTGCGGCTAAAAGCCTCGACGGGGTAAAGGGCACCACGTGACCATCGTCCGGAAAATATTCGGCCTGTGCGATTCCGCTTCCTTTTTCGCCGATGAGACCGAGCCACCGCATTTTGCCCGGAAGATGGTCGCATTGGCAGGGAAAGAGGTGCCGGTCATTTGTTATATGGGCGCAGCGCAAGGTGACAATCCGGACCGCATTGCGGAGTTTGAGCGACTGATGGATCGCATCGGCGCTCGGTCAAGGATCTTGAGTCTCTACAATCCGCCCAGCCACGACGCGGCAGGATTTTTTGAAGGCGTAGACGGCATTTATGTGGACGGCGGGTCCACCCGGAACTTGATTGCCCTGTTTCGCGAATGGGACGTCGTCGACATTTTCCGAGAGGCTTATCGCAAAGGCGTTCTGATCGCGGGGGCCAGTGCCGGTCTCAACCTGCTTTTCAAATGGTGCATCACCGATTCCGTCAAGACCGAGCTGGAGCCGATGCCGGGCCTCGGGATGATCGATGGTTCGGTATGTGTGCATTTTGACAGCCAGTTAGAACGTCAGGATATATTCCGGACCTTTTTGCAGGGATCGGATGCGCATTTTCCGGCCTACGCCCTTGATGACGGGTCCGCCGTGTATTTTGAGAATGAACGATTGTCCGATTGTATCGCTATCAGGCCGGATGCGGGCATAGTCGAATATCAGCTTGGGGAGGGCGGCCTTACGGATCAGGTTTTGTCGATCACCCGGCTGCAGAGGCCATAGGTTCTCATCCCGGAAGGGAAAACGGGATCAACCCGCACTGCCCGACAGAAGTTCGCCATGGGATTGCTCCAGAATATTCCAAAGCTGGTCTACCAGCGGATTGTCGTTGCTGGCCGACCGATAGACCCGGATGGTGAGGACGGTGGAGAATTGGTCCGAGACCAGTTTGAGCCCCTGCTCGCCTGGATCGCCTGGAACCACCGTGGCGGGCAGCCAGGCAACCCCGAAGCCCTGTTGTGCGGCAGTCATCATGCTTTCCACCAACGAAGCGCGATAAACCGTGCGCATGCGCTTTTTGAACGGCGCTTTGGCGAGCAACTGATCGAAGACCCTGGACATGAAAGACGTACCCGAATATTCGATATAGGGGACAGTATCCCCATAGGCTTCCTCAAGCCGAATAGGCTCGGAATACAGGCTTTGATAGGGGCGCAGGTGGTGGGAAGCGATGGTCAGGCTGGGAAACTCAGCGGCATCCACATCCAGCGGGATGGAGACATGATCATAGCTGATGAAAAAGTCACAGGCGCCTGTGTAGAGCGAATTCAGATATTCCTCGACGGTTCGCGCGTCAGCTACAATCGTCGCCGCAAACGGTCCGGTCTCGTCGATCAGCTCGCTGATCATATTGGGAATGAATTTGAGAGCCAAGGTGTGCAGACAGGCGATCTTTATGCTGTTTTCACCGATCTTTGCAAATTCGTTGGCGACCTCGCGCGCTTCGTAGGATTGATCGACAATGTGCCGCGCGGTCTTGATAAACTCGCGACCCGATGCCGTCAGCTTGATCGGATGCTCAGATCGGTCGAAAAGAGGCGTCCCAAGCCATAGCTCCAGGGACTGGATGCGTCGGCTCAAGGCAGACTGGGTCACAAACCGGATTTCGGCGGCCTGGGCAAAATGTCCCTTCTCGGCAACACATATGAAGTCTTCCAGCCATTTTAATTCCAAAATATCTATCCTTATCAATATGTTGCGTTTCTTGCATCACTCTATGCCAATTATGAATTTGAAGTCAATCAACCTCCCGCCGAAACCGGGAGTTAGCAATGATGTCGAATCTGACCGGCAGATGCTTAGATAATTACAATCTGCTGCTCGATCGTGAACCATTGGAATTGGGAATTTGACAGGGAAACCTCCCCGTGTGGTCGGGGATTCTGAGGGGGATTATGAAGATGCTGAAACTGAGACAAGCGCTCAAATGTACAACCATTTTGGCAGCTGCGTCTGCCGTAAGTTTGCCAGCTTATGCACAATCGAGCGATGATCAGAGCGCTAATTCTTCGGGCGATCCGATTATTGTTGTGGAAGGCACGCGCGCCTCCATTGCCAACTCCATTGACGCCAAACGCGATTCCGATGCGATTGTCGACGTTTTGTCTGCCGATGATGCAGACCGTTTTCCCGACAACAATATCGCGGAATCGCTGGCGCGTATTCCCGGCATCTCGTTTCAGCGAGACAATGACACGTCAGACGGGGAATTTATTTCCATTCGTGGGCTGGACGCGTCGTTCAACACAGTTCTGAACAACGGCATTCGGGTGGGCACCGCAGACACCTTCCGGCGGACTCCTCTGAACGTCGTAACTGGCGATGGCGTGACCTCGATATATGTCACGAAGGCACCTCTGCCAGAAGATGCCACAGAGGGTATCGGCGGCGTTGTTGACATTCGGACGCGCGGTGCGTTGGAACGCCAGGAGCGGTTTTCCGTCAGTGGTACAATTTATGACAACAGCTTTGCCGAAAGGGTTGGCTATCGCTTCGGTGCGACATGGGTTGAGCACCTGACAGACAATTTCGGATTCAATATTAGCGCATCCTATCGTCGTCGTTTCTTCAACAATTTCCAGATCAACCCGGCCACCACAACACCCGAGATCCTGTTCCCGCAGAGCTTTACGGATGCAAATGGCAACACGGTTCTGATCGATGATGCAGATGATGTGGAAGACGCTTTTGACCTGATTCCGACCAACTTCCTAGACGTGGAAAACTTCACGTCCGAACAGACGGATTATGAATATGCCGAAATAGATGATGAGACGGTAAACATATCCGGTACACTGGACTGGGAAGTATCCGACACCACAAAGCTGACACTGGGCGGCACCTATAGTCGGGGCGACAGAAAGGAAACCATTTCCAATATCGAGTTTGATGCGGACCCTGACAGTTTCGAGGATGGTTCGCTGGTCCCCGGGGGAACACCGGGACAGCTCATACGAAGTTTCCGGGATTCGGAAGTCAATTTTGAAGGACAGCTGGAAGACGAGATCGAAACACAGCAAAGCTACTTTCTGAGAGGCGAAACAAAGCTTGATAACTGGGAGTTCAACTATGTTGCCGGATATTCCCGCGCCTTTCGGGACAATCCGATCCTGTCGATCGATTTTGTCCAGGAACTGGAAGATGTTCCCGGAAGCCCGGGTACCGGTGCGGACGATGAAAAGGCCGTATCATTTGCACCATTCAATCTGAATGGCGTTTTTGTGGCGCCGAACCCCTTCAACCTGGCGGTGTTTCAACGCGCCCTTGATCCATTCTGTTTGCAGGATGATGGCGATTCCTGCGGTGAGATTGCCGATTTTGATGAAGAGCTCGTGGACTCTTCGAAGAACGAGCGTTACTCGGCGCGGCTTGATGTGACCCGCAGATTTGACGGCAGCGTACTCGAATACCTCAAGGGTGGAATCCTGTTCGAGAGATCCGACACCACTGAGGTCCTGATTGATCTTGCGGATACAGACGAAGCACTGACCGACGATTTCACCTATGTCGGGATCGATACCGGCGGTGACAATAACGGTGTCGTTGGCGATTTTGGTGTGTTCAAAACCAGCGACCGCATTGCCTATTTCAATCCGATCGGAAGTCCGTTCTCGGACATCGGGTTTGACGGGATTCCGCTCTTCAGCCGTTCCGGACTATTGAACATTCGCCAGAATTTCCGGCAGGGATTCTTTGACAGTGACATGGATCCGACGACTTTCGTCAATGAGATTGTCGATGCCCGTGAAGAATTCTACACGGGATATCTGCAGGGCAAGCTCAACTTTGACGACAAAGTGACGATTGTCGGCGGTGTCAGGCTGGAAAAATATCGGGGTCGGTTCTCTGCGCCAACCAGTCTGGACTCAGAGCTCAGCTTTGACCTGACCGGAAATGATCCGGACGAGATTACCCTTTCCGATCCCAACGCGACATTCCAGTCGTTCAATCGGACGGACAATTTCGAAGTCTTGCCGCGAGTGGTCGCGAATTTCAATTTTGATGACAGGCTGCGCGTGCGGGCAGGCTACACGACCGCCATTGCGCGTCCGACTTTTGATTTGCTGGTGGGCGCGTTTGAAGGTGATTTTGATATCCAGCTTGCCGATGGGGTTGATCCGGCCAATGCCACAGCGGCCGATATCGAAAACGTATCGGCAGGGTTTGATTTCGGTAATCCCAATCTCAAAAACGCCTATTCGCACAATTTCGACATATCGGCGGAATATTTCATCGATCGTCAAAATGCCATTTCGCTTGCCGTCTTCTACAAGCGGATCAACAATTTCATTTTCAACAGCTTCGTGTTCGATGACGATATCGGATTTGGCTCGGATCCCGCTGATCCCGGGCAGGCATTGGGCCAGATCTTGGCTGGAATTCAATTGTCTGCGGAAGGACAGACCATTGTCGACAATCTGGGTGGTATCGAATCTCTGGTTGCAGCGGCTGGCTCACAGATACCCGTCTCCCAGCCTTCCAATGGTCGGAAAGCGGAAGTCTATGGTCTGGAATTGGGACTGTTGCACAATTTCTCTTATCTGCCGGGTATTTTGTCCAATTTCGGTTTCATCGGCAACATGACGTTTCAAAAGACGGAAACCGATATTACGCTGGGTACATTGCAGGCGGAGGATGTTCTCGTGCTAACGGGAGCCAATCAGGTGGGCGATGAACTTGTTCAGAGCTTCCGGTTCTTCAACTCTCCCGAGTTTATTGGCAACGCCACGCTGTTTTACGAAAGCCGGAATCTGGATGCAGCATTGAGCTATCGTTATACTGGTTTGGCACTCGAGGAAATCGAGCGCTTTGGCTTGAGCCAGTTCCAGCAGCCTCGTGGATTTCTGGATTTTGACATGGACTATACCTTCCGGGATGCTGGACCGTTCAGCCGGTTGACACTGTCATTCAGTGCCAGTGATATCCTGGACACCGGACGGAGACCATCTGTGTTCGAAACGCGCGGATCATCGACGGCCTTCAGCGACCTCGGCACCTTCAATGGTCGTACATTTACCTTTGGTGCAAGTTTGCGCTTCTAGATCCGGAAACCCGCAAAAAGATGCGGGGGCAGGGACGGGCGATGATGATGGCGGTGCCATTATTGTCGCCCGTTCTTGTCCGTCCCAATGTCCTGGTTATTGTCAGCAGGTCCCGGAATGCGGTAGCGCGAGAAAAGCGTTTCATCACATCGTCCCTATCCGGAGGCTGATCAGTAACTGATAATGGACAAAGACCCCGGTTCTTCCTCACTGCGCCAGCTGTCCGACATCCAGACGCCGGCGTTATTGCTTGATCTGGCAAAACTCGACGCCAACAGTGCGCGGTTGAGAAAGCATCTCGAGGCAGTTGCGCCTGACGTGCTGCACCGCCCGCATCTGAAAACCGCCAAATCGATCGAGGTGGCGGAGCATGTCCTGCAGGGCGAGGAACCGGCGATAACGGTGTCGACTCTGCGCGAAGCAGAGATTTTTGCTCGGGCGGGATTTCGGGACATCCTTTACGCCGTCGGTATCACTCCCTCCAAGCTCGCGCGGGTCGCGGCATTGCGGGCACAGGGAGCAGACCTGAAAATCATTACCGACAATCTGGAGACGGCGGAGAAAATTGCCGTATTTGCAGCTGAAACCGGAACGAATTTGCCGGTGCTGATCGAGATTGACTGTGATGGCCATCGATCGGGCCTGCAGCCATCCCGGCCCGACGCTATCGTCGCTGTGGCGCGAGTCCTGTCTGACGGGGCGCAGCTTGCCGGGGTGATGACCCATGCTGGTGGATCTTATGATGCCGGCAATGAAGATGAAGTCTTCGCCGCCGCTTCGGGAGAAGTGGCCGCAATTGTGCGTTCCGCTCAAATTTTGCGGGAAGCGGGATTTGCCGTTCCGATTGTCAGCATGGGGTCCACGCCAACGGCGCTCAGCGTGCGGGACTTGTCCGGGATCACCGAAATCCGGGCCGGGGTGTACATGTTTTTCGATCTCGTCATGGCCGGATTGGGTATTTGCCACTCGCGAGATATCGCTCTTTCGGTATTGACCACCGTGATCGGGCATCAGCGGGAGAAAGGCTGGATCATTGTTGATGCCGGATGGATGGCGATGTCGCGAGACCGGGGTACGGCGGACCAGCAAATCGATCAGGGATATGGCCTGGTCTGTTATCCCGACGGCCAACCCGTTGGCGATTTGATCATGGAAAGCGCCAATCAGGAACACGGTATTCTCGCCGTGCGACCGGGTTCAACGAGGTCACTACCCGATATCCCCGTCGGGAGCCTGTTACGGATTCTGCCCAATCATGCCTGTTCGACCGCCGCTCAGCATGATCAGTATATTGTTCTCGACAAGGCAGGCCGGGTGATGGCCCAATGGCCCCGTTTCAGCGGCTGGTAAGCTCGGAATTCTGGTTAACGCGAACTGTCCCATAATGACACATAATTGCGCCTATGTACCGGGAATCACACGGTTACCCGTCACTGACGGCACATTCTTTCCCTGATGCCAATATCCCGATTGCCCTCCGTCCCTGTCGTCATTTAGCACCATATCGGGTCAAATTTACGGAAGAGATATTCTTTCCGGACATTGCTGAAAAAGCGTCCTGACCCGTTCAAGACCATTTTCCAGATCTCCGGAACGAATTACGGGGGTATGTAATGAACAAAGTGAAAAAGATGCTGGCCATCTCTGCGGCCGCACTGGCGGTGGGTGCTGTGCCAGCCGCAGCATCAGCCGAAGTGCTGGTCTTCCACGCCACAAATTATACACCTGGAGCGGGCAAGCACGGGCTCTGGACCAACACGCTGAACAGTGGACCGGACAGGTTCTACGCGTTTCAGAATGACATGATCTTTACTGTCGACACGGATACGGGCACCGGATCACTGACCGGAACCGCTATCAACCCGTCCAATGCGGTTGCGGTGATCAACATCATGCTTGGCGGGTTTCTGGAAACGACCAATGGTTCGCCATTTCAGTACAAGCAGGAAGGCGGCGGAGCCTATGATCCCCTGACCGACACACCGGACGTGGATTTTTTCACGACGGCAACCGGTTCGATCACCATTGATGGCAATCAGTTTGATCTGCAGGCCAACCCCTTTGCCAACAATTACGCGTTTCAATGGGGGCAGGGAGCCAATGCGAAAAACAACGACTTTGGCGGATCTTCCTGGCTGATGGTTGAAGACAGCAATGGCCGCGGTCTGGCGCACTGGGATGTCAACTTCAATCTGACCGCGGTGCCGGAACCGGCAACATGGGCGATGATGATCATGGGCTTTGGTGCGGTTGGCGGAGCCATGCGCCGCAAAAAGAAACTGACCCCGGCGCTCGCATACGCCTAAATCTCGACAATTGGAAAAACAGGGGCTGGCGGTTAGTTCCGCCGGCCCTTTTTTGGTGTTAGCGCAGCAGATGCGCATCCGCTTCGTCGCGGTGTTTTTTCAGATATTTCATAAAGGGCGTCCCACCGGTCCCGACATCGGACGTGTTGCCGGAACCGCCCCGTGATTGCTTGTTGATGTAACTCGCTGCATATTCCAGATGGCGGGTCCGGAAGCGTGTCAGATTTTCGATGCAGTCATTGTACAGCGACTTGAGTACCCCATTGCCCTTTTGCTGAATATGTTCCCGCAGCTGGCTGCCCGTGCGGATGTCGTCAATGAACCGGCGATGTTCGGGCGGACGATAGACATGGAGCTGATCGAGATAGGTGCGCAGCGGATCGCCGGCATGGTCGACTCCCAAAAAGGCATCCATGGCGGGAACGATGGAAGACTGGGATCCGGTCTGTCCGCGAAAGCTTTGCGGTTTCCCGTCGAGGTCTTCCACGCCTTCATAAATCAGTCCGTCAGCCAGCGCAGGATTATCCTTCCATCCGTGAATCCAGGGTCGAACCCGGTGGAAATAGACATAAGGGTCACAGCGCTCGGGCATTCGGTTGAAAATGGCATTCATGTCATCCCAGACAGCGGACATGGATGCGAGCCCGTCCTCCAGCGTGTCAGCGTCATCATTTCCGCAGGCCGCAATCAGGGACGGTATCCGTGCCAGCATCGCCCCAGCCCGGGCTTCGATGGCGACATGGATGAGCACAAACCATGCCTCGTCCTGTCCGCCGAGAAACGGCTGGTTCATATAGATGTTCGAAAGATCAATTTCTTTGCCAGGATCAATCCGCCCCCAGTTATCAAGTACATAGGCGGAATAGGTCAGAAGTGGTGGCTGACCGATCGTTTCGCTGAGATGCCAGATTGGAACGGCCACGGATGGTGGCAGGGATTGCGGTACCTCCGGTTCGCCCCAGACATAGGACTGGACCAGGAAGGAATAATGCACAAAGGCGGCGCGCTTTTCGGCGAGACTGGCGGTCATGCAAAAACCGGTCAGATCGAGGGTCGGCAGGGCAGAGATATGTCGGCGGACCTCGCCGGAAACCAGCAACCGCGGCAGGTCCATAGCGATGGTTACAACCGGCTCCAGAAGATCAGGCAAGATCACATCTTGTGCGTCCTGCGGCGAGAGAAAACCGCGGTCATGGGAAATGCCATAGGCGGCGGGATCAGGGGATATCATGTCCAGTCTCCATCAAGATTTGACTATGATGCAATAATAGCCGAAAATGCAGGCCTATATCTTGCTTATTGCCCCTAAAAATGAGGATGTATATCAACAAATGATCGAAATAGACCGTATAAATGGCAATATATTGTGTGAGCTGGAATCCAATGCACGGATCAGTAACTCCGATCTCGCGGGGCGTGTTGGCCTGTCTCCGTCGGCCTGTCTGCGGCGCGTGCAGGATCTGGAACGCCGGGGTGTGATCAAGGGCTACCGCGCGATTGTCGATCCGGCCGTGCGCGGGGCAGCCATCACCATTTTTGTCATGGTGGGGTTGTCCGAGCATCTCAAGAAAGATGCTCTGGCGTTTGAAAGCGCAATTGCCGAAGCGCCCGAAGTCCGGGAATGCCACAATATTACCGGGTCGGTCGAATATCTGCTCCGCGTAGAAGTTTCCGATCTCGCATCTTACAAGGCGTTCCACGCCGACATACTTGGCGAGTTACCGCAGGTGGGAAGCATCACTTCCCATATCTGCCTGGGGTCTCCGACCGACAAGCGCGCCTGATAAGGGGGCTGTCAGGTTTCACTCGACATGCTGGTCGAACAGGATCGGGTTGCCGTCCGGATCGGTGATCACGAAACTCGCGGGCCCTTTGCTGTCCGGATCGGCCTCCTGATCAAAGGTCACGCCCGCATCCTTGAGCTGCTTCTGAATATCGCGGACATCGGTGAAGCTTTCCAGCGTCTGGGCGTTACTGTCCCAGCCAGGATTGAAGGTCAGCATGTTTTTCGGGAACATGCCCTGAAACAGCCCGATCACCGTATCGCCATTTTTCATGATCAGCCAGTTTTGCGTCTCGTCGCCATGAAATTTCGTGAAACCGAGTTTCTCGTAAAAATCGCGCGAGGTCTTGAGATCCTTGACGGACAGGCTGAGTGAGAAAGTTCCGATTTGCATGATGTTCTCCATATTTGCAGAAAGGGCAGAAAGCTCAGGCGCGGGCTGGCAAAAGTTTCGGGTTCCGCAGTAGCGCAGCGGACACAAGCGAAATCAGAAAGCCTACCGGGAAAATCTCGAGGAATGTGATTGGCCAGCGATACCAAGGCTTGCCATAATTTTCGGTCAGCTGATTTGTGTCGGCAATCACCTTGTCTAACGCTTCTCCGGTGACACCGCTGGATTTGGCATTTTCAATCACTCCAGCTGCATATTCGTGGATGAAGACATAATCGGTCGATAACAGATACATCTCCCACACAAATACATACATGACCGCAGCAATAGCCGAAATGGCGAGACCCAGTCCGAAAGCAGGAAGAAACTGGATGACCCCGCCCAATTCCTGGTCCCGGTACCGCTTGACCCCCACAAAGATCATCGAAAGGGCGATCAGCATGATCAGATAGCCGAACAGCTCGGAAGACCAGAAGCCCTTGCCATCACTGGTGACGATACCCAGCAGCATCGACAATATGACTATCGTTCCCGAGACGATCCCGTAAACAAATGCAGTTCTGGTCATGATTTCCCCTCCGTTACCCCTGCGGTTATGGCATCTGCCCGGGGGATTTCCAATCACCCGGACGGGTGATTTGGACAGATTTACGCGAATGGCTCAGGGAATGAGATCCAGGCTGCGCGCTTTCTTAATGGCCCGCACCCGGCCATTGACCTGCAGTTTCTCGAACAGATGGGCGATATGTGTCTTGACCGTGTTGGGCGAAATATCGAGCGTTCGCGCGATTTCCTTGTTGGACTCGCCGCGAGAAATCGCCTCCAGAACTTCCAGTTCCCGCTCGGAAATGCCCAGCGACCGGAGCGCCGCATCATTGCGCCCAAACGGTGGTGCAACTGTTTTGCGCGTCAGGCGGGAGCCGACCCAGATGCCCAATGCAGCAAAGCCGATGGCGATAAGGACGATGTAGATTTCGACCGGGTAGAGTTTCAGAAAATACTGAAACTGGAGCCACTCCAGCGCGAATGCCGCGAGCGCGAGCGCCAGCGCGTAGAGCAGGATGGATCTTGTAGCGGAACCGGTCAGCCGCATTCACTCCTCCGCCGGTTCCGGTTCTCCCGACTTCATGACCTTGCCATAGATCCAGCCGATGCCGATCAGCGCGATACCCAGTCCCAGGAAGGACAGGATTCGCAATATGCCGTCCAGTTGTGCCGCATCGAACAGGAAGACCTTGAACGTCACCACCGTCATCAGGAGCAGACCGGCAATGCGCAGGACGACATTGGTGGTCTGGATGCCGCGGGCCAGCCAGGCAATTGCGAGGATCAGCAGAGCAGCGCTATAGAGATAGGTCTCGGTCGACGTGAACGGCGGAGAGGCGATATTCGAGCCGTGCACGGCTTGTCGGACGGTGATCATGACCGCAGCCATGGCGGCGATCAGGCTGGTGATCTCCAGCGCCCGGGGCAGTCTGGGCAGGGCCTCTCCAACGGCTTCGGTCCGCGAAAAGACCCACAGCCAGACCGCCATGGCAGCATAGTGCAGCGTCCCCAGATTTGCGACCGGGGCCGTTCCCAGCAGCTGTATCTCCGCCATGGGACTGAGCAGAAGGATGTCGAACCAGAGGAAGCGAAACAGCGCCAGTCCAGCCAGCGCCGCACCCAATGCGCCCAGCGGCCGAGCCAGATGTTCGGGCCATGATTGCCGCAACAGCAGCCAGCCAGCCAGCGCGAGCAAGTGCGTAAACACGAGCCGCTCGGCAAAGCCATATTGGGCAAAAGTCTCAATCGGCCCGATGGCCAGTGGCTGTTTGGCGAGACGATACAGAAACCCGCCGCATGCGATCAGGCCGATTGTGGCAATGATCTGCGCTCCGCGCTTGCTCCAGACATCCCGGTAGAACCAGGCGAGCCCGGCCATGACGACGCCCGGAGCGAAGACCTGCACTGCGATGTCGCCTGTTTCCGGCAGCAGGCTGTAAAGGTCTGTCTCTCCGGCAAGGGACTGAACCAGCGTTTCAATCAGCGGTGCGCCGAATACAGCCATTAAGAGGCCGCCAAAGCCCATGAATAAACCAGCTTCGAACTTCACCGACCGGCGGTTGACAAAACCTGCCCAGGCAATGAGCCCTCCAGCAACGACCACCGTAACCAGGACCGCTGCGTCTTCCGGCAACCAGAGCCAGAACGCCATCGCCAGAAAGAGTCCGGCAATACCGCTGGCCAGTGGCTGGGGCAGGCCGTCTGCCATTGTGCGGACCTGCCAGGCCATGAGTGCGGCATTGGCAGCGACTATCGCACAAATCAGCGCCCAGATATTCTCGCTCCAGTCGAGATTTCCGGCGGTCGCTGCAACGATTGCCCAGCCAGCGGGTGCTAGGGTACCAATCACAGCCCAGATCCAGCCGTCCTGCTCTCTGGCCTGGAACAGGTGACCCGCCCCGGTGAACAGGGCAATCAGGATTGCGGAAGAGATCAGTGTCAACTGGCTCGCACCATCATTCCAGAAGGAGATGGCGGTCATCGCGAGGGACAGACCCAGCGCACCGGCCACAGCCGGGGTCAGCGTGTGATCCTTCCATGCCAGCGCGATGCTGAAGATCGACAATATTCCGAAAAAGGCCCAGCTCAACAGCGAGAATTCGATCAGCGGAGCGAGCAGGATCAACTGCAACAAGCCGATAACCAGAGGCACGGATTGCATGACCGGCCGAGCCATGCCGAAGCTGGTGCCGGTCCGGGCAAGGGTGAAGACACCACCTATGGCGAGCAGGACAATAAATGTGCCAATAAAGGGCGCGCTGCTGCTGACATCGAGAAACAGCAACATGGTGGTCCAGATGACGCTGCCGCCGGTCGCCAGCAAGGCCAGCCAGGCCCAGCCGCGGTGGATTGCCAGTCCGAACAGTCCGGCGGTGAAAACACCGAGATAGATGAGCAGCGGCGCGACGGATTCCGCTCCCAATCCGGCGACATAGGGAGCCGCGAAGCCACCAATCAGCCCCATGATCGCTGTCGGTGGGCCATGCTTTTGGGACAGGAAGAAAGCGAGAATGGTGACTGCAACCACGCCAATCAGCGCGCTGGTCAGTCCCAGCAAGCCATAAAGCTCGCTGGCCATATACAAGGTTGCATAAAGGACGGCGATTCCGGCACCGGCGAGCGAATGACCAATGCGGGCATCATCCTGGAATATCTGGCCGAAGCGGGGGATGCGGTACCCAAATTCGCTGAGGCCGATCAGAAGCAGACCGAACAGTGTCGCGGTGATGCAGCGCGCGGTGGGGCCGAACAGGCCCGCCTCGATGGAAAAGCGGACCAGGAAAAATCCGGCGAAGATCAGGGCTATACCGCCAATCCAGATCGGCAGTTTGCCGCCGATCAGCTCCTCAAAGCGCTTGGCGGCGCTGGGACGTGGTTCGGGTTCGGGCTCTTCTGGCGGGGGCGGGGTCTCACGGACGATATCCGGCAGTGGTTCGGCGCGTTTTCTGGCTGTAGGCGGCCGGGGTGCTGCGACCTTCGGAACTGCCGCGGGTCTGCTTTTTTCGGTCGGGGGAGGACTGGCCTCGGGTTCCGGCCTCGGTTCGGGTGGCGGCGCATTGTCCGCTCTGGGACGGTCCAGAGCTTCGCTTTTCATCCGGATGATTTCGTCCTTGAGCGCCGCGAGTTTTTGCCGCGTGTCAATGACCAGAATGATGAGAGCGAGCAACCCGCCAATGAGCAGCAGTTCCATCAGCGCGCCTTTCCATTTGAATCGCCCAGCAAATGTTTCTGCCAGAACAGCAGGCTCGCCCAGAACTGATAATCGGCATTGGCCTTTTTGCGGAAGCCATGCCCCTCGTTTCTCGCCAGGAGATGCCAGGCGGGTCGGCCATTTGCGCGCACGGCTTCAATCAGCTGGTCCGCTTCGCTCGCAGGAACTCTGGGATCGTTGGCACCGGTGACGACCATCAGCGGCAGATCTATATCATTCGCCCGATTGAGCGGGCTGATCTCTTCCAGCTTCGCACGCTGTTCCGGATCGCGTTCATCACCATATTCGCGGCGGCGCAAGTTCCGGCGGTAGGCTTGGGTATTTTCAAGGAAGGTAACGAAATTGGTGATACCCACAACTTCCAGCCCGGCGGTCAGCTGGTCGCCATATCGCAGCATGGACGCCAGCGTCATATAGCCGCCATAACTGCCGCCGGTAACCGCGATGCGCTTTCTGTCAATCCGGCGATCTTTTTGTAGTTTTTCCAGAAACGCGCCGATGTCGAGCACGCTGTTCTCGCGCAGGAAGGGCCCGTTATCCAGTGCCACAAACCGCTTTCCAAAGCCGGTCGAGCCCCGGATATTGGGGTAGAATATGGCGATGCCCAGCTCATTGATCAGATAATTGTTCCGCCCCAGAAAACGCGGCGTGGCCTGACCCTCCGGCCCGCCATGAATATTGATGATCAGCGGGCGCCGACCAGAATGGCGATCGGGATTTGGACGATAGAGAAATCCCGACATTTTCTCGCCGTCGAAGCTGGTAATCTCGACCAGTTCGGGAGCGACATTTTTGGCGGCATTGAGCCCGCCTGTTTCGCTCTGTGTCCAGCGGGTGATGTCGAGCGATTTCGGATCCAGGCTGTACGCATCGGTTCCGGTCCGGTTGGCATTGAGCGTGAAGCCGAGTTCCCCCCAGGGCGCAAATTTGAGATCGCTGATCACGCCCGCTGGCAGCGCCTTCACAGCCCGGACCCGTCCCCGTTTCATGTCATAGATTTTGAGCATGGAGCGCCCGGCCTGATTGACTTCAAAGGCAAGCCAGCGACCATTCTTGCTGATGTCAAAATCCGAAATATCCCATTTTTCTTCATCCAGAACCGGTGTGAAGGCTCCGGTTTCCTGATCCACGACACCCAGTCTCTGGACATCACTGCCGAAATCGGAGGCCGCCCATAGCTGCCCGTCTGGTGCGAAGCTGAGGCCATTATAGGCCACCGGCTCGCTGCTGTTGGTGAGCTTGGTCGATGTGCCGTCGAAAATATCGATCAGATAAAGCTGGTTATCCGCGACCGAGACATAGTTGAACACCAACAGCTTCTTGTTGTCCGGCGCAAAATCTATCGGGAACCATCCGCCGCCGGTCGAGGCGACCAGCATGACGGCGCCCTCCGGATTTTCCGGATTCATCAGATAGATGTCATTATACAGACCCGTGCGCTTGTTCGAGCCAAAGGCGACAATCTTGCCGTTGCTGGCCCAAGGGCCTAGACTGTTGCGGCTTTCGCCGTCGGTCAGTCGCACCGGACGGCCGTCCTTCAACGCAAAAATCTGATTGACCTCATTGCCGCCACTGTCTTTCTGGAACAAGAGCGAGGACCCGTCCGGGGCATAGCTGGCGGAGCGGACCGGTTCGCTGGCAAAGGTCAGCTGTTCCCGCGTGCCCAGCGGCTTGCGGACCCGGTGCAGCTGCCGGGTATCTGCGAAACGGGTGCTGATCAGCATGGATTTGGTGCGGGCATCCCAGTCAACGAAGCTGGCGGTACGAAACTCCATATAGGGGCGGGTCTTCTCGACAATCTCTATCGGAATATCTGGCACCTGGTCCGCGACCAGTGCGGCGGGCTTCGGTGCAACCGGCTCTGTTGCCGGGGTGGATGCGCTGACCGGGATGGCCAGGGCGGCGAACAGCGCCATCAAAAATTTCATGCGCATTCCGCGCTTCCCCCTGCCTGTCTGTGCTCGCCGTGAATCATGCCTGTGGACGAAAGGGTATAAATGGAATTAGGGGATGTGCAATGTTCTCAGACCGCCCCTTCATTCTGCTCGACGATGCGCGGGGCGCCAATGCCGCACCTCCGCGGATCTATAAAAACCCGGTGGAGATCATAGCGGTATCGTCACCGGACAAGCTTGACGCAGGCCTCTCCCGGATTGCCGAAGCGCAAGGGGAGGGTCTGCATGTCGCTGGTTATCTCTCCTATGAAGCAGGTCTGGCGATGGAATCGAAGCTGGCTCGGCGGCTGCCGGAGCATCGTTCTTGTCCCTTGCTCTGGTTTGGACTGTTTGAAGCGTTTGAGACGCCAGAACCGGAAATGCTGGCAAGGGCATTTCCCGATCCCGCGGGGGTCTGGCTGGGCGAGCTTCGACCCCGTGTTTCGCGCGATCAATATGATCAGGCCTTTGATGCCGTGCAGGAATATATCGCGGCCGGCGATATTTATCAGAGCAACCTGACCTTTCCCGCCGACGCGCGTTTTCAGGGGCATCCGCTGGCGCTTTATGCCGCGATCCGGGGGCGGGCCAGTGCCGGATATGGCGGTGTGGTGTTTGACGGCGAAAACTGGATGCTGTCCTTTTCCCCCGAGCTGTTCTTCGCGAGCAAGGGAAACCGGATTACGGCCCGTCCGATGAAGGGCACTGCCGCGCGCCTGACAGATGAGGCCGCCGATGCGGATATCCGGGCCGAATTGCAGAGTGACCCCAAGCAGCGGGCGGAAAACCTGATGATCGTCGACCTGCTCCGCAACGATCTGTCGCGGGTGGCGTCGCCGGGGTCTGTTCGGGTACCGGAGCTGTTCCATGTCGAGACCTATCCGACGATCCACCAGATGACCTCGACCGTGCAAGCCGATCTCCGGCCGGAATATTCGGGCGTCGACGTGCTTCGCCATATCTTCCCCTGCGGATCGATCACCGGCGCGCCCAAGATCCGGGCAATGGAAGTGATTGACGAGCTGGAAAGCGATCCGCGCGGGATCTATTGCGGTTCGATCGGCCGGGTCGATGCCAATGGCGACAGCGCCTTCAATGTCGCGATCCGGACCTTCTTCCTGAAACAGGGCGAGGAAAAGCTTTCCATCGGGCTCGGCTCTGGCATAGTGGCAGACTCTGATCGCGGCGACGAGTGGCGTGAATGTCTGGCCAAGGGGAGATTTGCCAAGGTGGGAAATAGTGCGGAGGATCCCGTTGCGGTCGACCTGATCGAGACCATGGCCTTCGACCCCGCGCACGGCATCGCCCGGCTGGAAGCGCATCTCGAACGGATGAAAGCAAGTGCGGCGGCGCTGGAATATGAATTCGATCGCCACGCCGCCCGCAACAATATCCAGGCGGTGACTTTTCACCAGGAACAGCCGGCCATGGTCCGGCTGATGCTGTCCCGGTCGGGCATGACTGCGATTGAATTGAAGCCGCTGCCGGAATCGTTGACGGAACCGGTCCGTTGTCAGCTCGTGCCGCTGCAAGCCGACGCCGCCGACTATCGCCTCCACCACAAAACGAGCGACCGCCGGGTTTACGCGGCCAACGGACTGGAAGCCGGTGTGCATCCGGTGTTTGTCAATGCCGACGGCCATGTCACCGAAGGCGCGATCTGGAATGTCTTTGTCGAGCGCGACGGCAAGCTACTGACGCCGCCATTACAGCGCGGCCTCCTCCCCGGTATCCTCCGCCGCGAGCTGCTGGAAGAAGGCAGGGCGGCGGAAACGGATTTGCGGGCAGAAGATCTGGCAGACGGCTTCTGGCTGGGCAACAGCGTGCGGGGACTGGTTGCCGCGAGAATTCCCTAAATCGCGCTGCTGAACCCGCCTTTGTTCGCTTGCCGGTACGGATCGAACACCGCCGCAATTGACCGCAGATAGGGTGTTGCGCTGTCCTTGCAGGTGAGGTGCCCCCGGTCCCGTTCGATCAGGCCGCGTTTTTCGAAGGACGCCAGCCGGTGGGCATTGGTGTCGTTTTGTTCCAGCGCGCTGATATCCGCTTCCCCGCGGCACAAAATATCCTCGATGACCTTTCCGTGCCGCATATCCTTTTCCGTGCGCTCGACGCCGAGTTTCGCGGTCAGGCGTCCCTCGGAAACCGCTTGGCGCCAGGCGCCGATATTCTTGTCATTCTGCAGGATCTGGTCGGGAAACAGGCTGATCGCCGTCGCGCCCATGCCCAGCAGATAGGCGCTTGGATCATCTGTATAGCCCTGGAAATTGCGCGATACGTTCCCGGCCCGCGCGGCAATCGCCATCGGATCGTCGGGCAGGGCGAAATGGTCAAATCCGATCGCCTCATAGCCTGCATCGACCAGCGTCCGGTAGCCGCGTTCCGACATCGCGAAACGCTGCAGCTGGTTGGCCATGATGCTCGTATCCATCCGCCGCTGCCGCGCAATCCGTTGCGGCAGATGAGCATAGCCGAACAGCGCGATACGCTCGGGCCGGAGCGTGATGGTTTTGTCCAGGCTGTCGCTGAGATCCTGGCCGGTCTGCCCGGGCAGGCCGTACATCATGTCGAAATTGATCGACCGCACACCGCTTGCGCGCAACTGGGACATCGCCGCTGCAATGGTCTCATAGGGTTGGACTCGTCCGATGACTCGCTGGACCTCGGCGGAGAAGGTCTGGACGCCCATGCTGGCGTGGGTCACGCCGGATTGCCCGAGCATCGCGGCCCAGTCCGCATCAAAATCGCGGGGGTCCAGCTCGATGGAAATTTCGGACTGGCCGATATGGAAACCGGCCTGCAGTGCCGCGATCAAATGCGCGAATTCCTCCGGGGCAATGGCATTCGGACTGCCGCCGCCAAAGGCGATGCGCTTCACCACATGCCTGTCGGTCAGCAACGCGCCCATGATCCGGATCTCGTCGACCAGCGCATCAATATAGGCGCGCAGCCGCTTCTGCCGGTTGGCCCTTCCGGTGTTGCACGCGCAATAATGACAAATCTCGTTGCAATAGGGAATGTGCAGATAGAGCGAGATATTCGACCCGTCGGGGATCGCAGAAATCGCCTTTTCCAGCGCATGTTCCTCCTTCACGGCCCGGAACTCCGCGGCTGTCGGGTAACTGGTATAGCGCGGGACGGGGCGCCGCAGCAGGTCAGGATGATAAGGCCACATGCGGGCGTGATGATCGAATTCCCGCGACTTGTCTTTGAGCCAAGTCAAAAGTTCTGATCAAAAGAGGGGGATGCACAGGGCGCAAGATTGCGATAACACCGCTGCCGACCGATTCCCGATATTGTGACCAAAGGAATGCTTCATGACCGACCAGCCCGAATCCCAGCGTCTTGAAACGCTCGCTGTCCATGCCGGCACTGCGCCCGACCCGGCGACCAACGCCCGGATCACACCGATCTACCAGACGGCGTCCTATGTGTTTGACGATGTCGAACATGCGGCGAACCTGTTCAATCTCGATGCGTTCGGAAATATCTATTCGCGCATTATGAACCCCACCAACGGGGCGCTGGAAGGCAAGATCGCGGCGATGGAAGGCGGCGCTGCGGCACTGGCTGTGGCGTCGGGTCATGCCGCGCAGCTGCTGGTTTTTCATGTGTTGATGGACCCGGGCGCACACATCGTGGCGGCGAAAAAGCTCTATGGCGGATCGCTCAACCAGCTGGCGCACAGCGTGAAGAAATTCGGCTGGGACGTGACTTTTGTCGATGCCGATAATCCGGAAGACGTGCAGGACGCGATTACCGATGCGACCCGCTGCGTGTTTATCGAAAGCCTCGCCAATCCCGGCGGTGTGGTGCAGGATATAGCGGCCATTGCCGATATCGCCCATGCGGCCGGTATTCCGCTGATTGTTGACAACACGATGGCGTCGCCGGCGCTTTGCCGCCCGATTGAGCATGGTGCGGATATTGTAGTGGAAAGTGCCACGAAGTTTCTGGGCGGGCACGGCAACAGCATCGCCGGGCTGATCATCGACAGCGGCAGGTTCGACTGGACCCAGAGCGAGAAGTTCGCCTTTCTCAACCAGCCCAACCCCTCCTATCACGGCAAGGTCTTCACCGAAGCTTTCGGCGAGATCGCCTTCATTCTCGCCGCGCGGGCTTTGTCCCTGCGTGATCTCGGCCCGGCACTGGCGCCGCAAAATGCGTTCCATATCCTCACCGGCATGGAAACACTGGCGCTTCGGATGGAACGCCATTGCGACAATGCGATTGCGCTGGCGAAATGGCTGCAGGGCCGGGATGAAGTCAGCTGGGTTTCCTATGCCGGCCTGCGCGACAGCCCCTATCACGAGCTGGCCCACAAATATCTCGGCGGCAGAGGTGGCGCGGTGTTCACCTTCGGTCTGAAAGGCGGCTATGACGCAGGTGTGAAACTGGTCAGCGCGGTAAACATGTTCAGCCATCTCGCCAATATCGGTGACACGCGCTCGCTGATCATCCATCCGGCCTCGACCACGCACAGCCAGCTCTCCGGCGACGAACTCGAAGCCGCGGGTGCAGGCCCCGACGTCGTGCGCGTGTCGGTAGGGATCGAGCATATCGATGATATTATCGCCGATATGGAACAGGCGCTGGAGACCGTTTAGGTCAGGCCGCGACCATCGGATCGCCAAATCCGGCCGCGATGGTCGTTCTCGGGAACCGGCATGTCAGCATCAGCCGTGCCTTGTCGGAACTATTTGGTGCTGGCGTATGAAGCACCCGCAAGTCCATCAGATAGACGTCGCCCGTGCGGCCGGATAACTCCACGACCTCCAGATCCACATCATCGACGCGGCCAACTGTCTCGCTCAACTCCGAAATCGCAGCGCGCCCGGGATCAAAAAGGGACCGGAAATAGCGCTCTTTCCGCAATTTGCGTTTCAGTTCTCTGGATGAAAGCTTGCCGGAATTGTTGCCCAACCGGTGGGACCCTGCGATGACCAGCGTGGCGCCGCCCCGGGGTTCCACATCATCGAGAAGCGTAAAGGCCTGCAACCCCGAAGAGGCCTGATCGCCAAATCTGGGCAGGTCGACATGCCAGGCGTCGCTGGGGACCGACCAGTCATCCTCAACCGGCAGGGAGAAGAGAATTTGCTGACCGGGCGACATGGGCGATACCGGTGCATCCAGGAGCTCTTCGATCAAAGATGTGATCCGGCGGCCGATCAGATCGGGAAACTCGTCTGTCCTGTTCAGCTGGTTGAGGGCATCGCGAAACGGCTTGGGATAGCCAAAACGGCTGGGTGACTTGATCCAGCGCCCGGCTGAGAAAACAGCATGTTTCTTGGCCAGGTCGAAGATCATTTCACGTGCAACCCCGGCTTCTTCGACAGGCACCAGTCCCGCGAGCTTGACTATGCCGCGTTCGCCAAGTTCCAGGATATGATCATCGAGCTTTTCCATCGCAGTGTCGATGTAATTGCAGCTTGCGGAATTGGCAATTGGGCCGTCCGGGAAGGTGCGATAATCGGGCGCGGTTCAAAAGTTTTGCAGTTGCAGCGAAAACAGGATCATTCCGGCCGTGATTAGCGTGATGAAAACCGTCATTGCCGCCACTGCAATCGCGGAGGGCTGATCGGCGGTGGCTGGTGCAAGCGTTTTCGCCAGCGGCATCTTCCCGGTCGCGATGGAAATGAGCATCGCGGTCCCGACCGTGACAACCAGTCCAATGACATTCCACCACATCCAGAAAAGGGAAGGTTGATATTGCCAGAAATAAAGGTTCAGGCCGATTCCGGCGAAAAACCCTGCATTGGTGCTGAGGACCGTGCGGCGCTCCCAAAGGATGGCGAGCAGGAAAACTCCGAGAACCGGACCATAGAGGGCGGATCCCACCTTGTTGATCGCTTCAATGACGGTGGCGGCAATATCCCCGGCAAATGTCGAGAACAGCAATATCACAGTCCCCCAGAGCAGGGCTGCCAGCCGTGATGCCCGGACTTCCTGCTTCCGGTTTTGCGCCTTCCAGCCAAAAACGGCCAGATCTTCGATCGACACGGCAGAAAGCGAATTGACGGCTGAGCTCAGCGTCGACATGGCGGCCGACATGATCGCCACGAGCAGCAGTCCGATGATCCCGTGCGGCAGAAACTCCAGAATGAAAAAAGGCATCAGATAATCCGGCCGATCTGCCGGAATCATCGCCAGAAACGTACTGTTATTGGCCGCAACCAGGCCGATGGCCAATCCTGTGACACAGTAAAGCAGCGTGATCGGGAATCTCAGCACCGCATTGGCCAGCAGCAATTTCCGGATGTCACCCAGACTTTTGGCGGAGAGAGAACGCTGTGCCTGGGTCTGGTCACAGGCGTAATAGGATGCATAGAGCACAAAGCCGCCAAAGAGCATCGGCAGCAGGGCAAACTCATCGGCGATCAGGCCGGCATAGCTCCACTCCACAACCTGCAGCCTTTCGGGATCGACATTGGCCCAGAACATTTCGAAACCGCCAAGGGTGGACAGCGCGAATGACAGACAGATGAGCAGTCCGAAAACGATCAGCACCATCTGCACGGCATCGGCATATACCACCGCCCGGATCCCGCCGAGGAGGGAATAGATGATCGTAATGATGCTGATCGTCAAAACCGATTGCAAAAACGGTATCCCCAGAACGGCCTGGATAATCAGTCCGGTCGCATAGACCATGATCCCGGTCCCGAAGGCCCGCACGATCTGGAAGGAAAAACTGACATAGAAGCGCGTGGATCTGCCAATCCGCTGCTCGAGAAAATCATAGATGCTGATCACGCCGGAGCGATAAAGCGCGGGCATGATGACAAACATCACGAGCAGCATGGCCAGCGGCAATGCAAATTCGAAGGTCAGCCATTTCAGTCCGCCATTTTCCCGCAAGCCGACAAAGGCCGGTGCCGATATGAAGCTGATCGCCGAAAGTTGGGTGGCCATGGCCGAAAGTGACAACGGCAACCAGCCAATCGACCTGTTGCCGAGAAAATAGTCGCCCTCTCCGGATTGCTTGCGAAGCAACAATCCAAAAAGCAGCATCAGGACGAGATATCCCGCGACAACGAGATAATCCAGGCTATTCATGACTCACAAATATTCCCCAGAGAGACGCCGCAACTGTTGCGCCCTTTCGGTGAAGTTGCAACATGGAAGTCCGGCGCACGGACTTTTTCCGGCGTTTCAATCGCGCCGTTGATCAAGATTCAACCGGATATTCTGTCATCCGATAATAGTGTCTTCACACCATTCTCGACCGGTAAGGGCCAGGCTAGTCTTTGCATGTGAAGCCCGGAACAGAGGAGATTGCATTGGATACAATCAAGACCAACCTGAGGGCACTCGTCCGCATTGCACTTGGCTATGTCGTCGCCTGCTTCGCCGCCGCGCTCGGAATTTTTTTGATCGGAAGCCTGCTGACCATCGGGCAACCGCTGATGGAAGGTGTGACCTGGCAAGAGGATATCGCAAACCAGTTCGGTTATCTGCCTGTATTCGCCGCCATGGCAGGAATCCTGGCGGCCCCGGTTGCCGCGATCATGATACTCGTTTCCTAAATTGCGAAAATCAAGCGACTTTGGTTTTTTCTGCTTGCCGGAGCGGCTGCCGGGATCCCCGTTCTGTTCCGGGGAGATCAGATAACGATGATGCGCGCTCTGGACGATTATGTGACGCTCGGCCCGATCGGTGCTGCAGCGGGGGCTGCATTCTGGCTTGTTCGTCATCGCAAATGGCCGGTTTGAACGGCCTTCACCGCCCGGTATCGCATTTTGCGATTTTGAAGCGCTTTGCCTTTTCGGAATGCCCCTGCTTCGCCCAAATGGCATGATCACACAACAGGTGCGGCCAGATCCCGCTGAAACCCGCGGCTAGTTCGCGTCCAGGAACAATTGGGCGACCGTGCCTTTTCCCGGGACGCTGCTCAATTTCCAGACGCTCCCGATCTGTTCCGCCAGATCGCTGACGATCGACAGACCGAGCCCTTTGCCATCAGGATTGCCGTCCGGCGCTTCCGCGCCGCGCCGACTTCGTGTTTTGGCGATTTTCAACTGTTCGGCTGTCATTCCTGGTCCGGTGTCATGGACTTCAAATATCAGCTGCCGGTTCCGGCGACGAATGCCCACAAGGATGCGCGCGCCGGGGGCGTAAGCAATGGCATTGGCGACCAGGTTGCTCAATATGCGCAATACCGCGACCGAATTTGCCGTCATTTCCACGGACGACGGGACAACTGTCAATTTTATCCCGGCCGCATCTGCTTCCTGGGCAAAAATCGTGGCTATGGCCTGAAGGATGTTTGACGCGCTCATCTGGCGGTTCAGGGTTTCCGGCGCCTGGCGCCGGTCCTCGCTGGCCTGGTTGAGATTTTCTTCGACCAGCGATTCCATATATTGCAGCGATTGTTCGATATGATCGATTTCGCCTTTGTCTGTTTTGGTCTTGTCCGACAGGTTGTGGATCACGGACCGCAGCGAATGCAGTGGCTGGCGCAGGTCATGTGTGGTGTTGGCGACCATTCGGTTGGAATTCTCGACCATCGCCTGGGCCAATTCATATTTCTGCTCGAGTCCGGCCAGTCTTCCGGCCAGCTCGAAATTGCGCTCCGCCGATGCCGCCCGCTGGATCATCAGCTGTTCTCGCTCCTTGCGCAATTCCGACACCACGCTGACACAGGCCACGCCCATCATGAAGGCATCAAAGATCATGGAAGTCCGCATCGTATCAAGGGTCGCCGACCGGGTGACTTCAATATCAAGCCAATGCGCGGTGAAGGTGGTCAGTGATGCCACGACAATACCAGACCAGCCGATGACGAAGAAGAGCACCCTTCGGCCCTTGGTCCGCAATGCGGAAAGGCCGGCTGTCAAAAACAGCACTGCGCAAAGGGTAATGCTGACGGTCATCAACTGCTTGATCAGTTCACTGTCGACAAATATTGTCACCAGAACCAGCAGCACCTGCAGCAGGATGATAGCCAGCAATATCCGGTCGTAGACTGGAAAGTCTTCCCCGGTATTCAGATAACTGCGCGTGAACTGCGAGGCAAAAGCCGTCAGGGCGGCCGCCAGCGGCAGCGAAGCATAGGCATTCCAGCGGGGCCAGTCCGGCCAAAGAAACTGGAACGCATAGCCGTCGCGATGGAAAATATAGATCAGCACCGCCGCGGCGTAGAAGAAATAGTAGATGAAGATGCGTGCCGGAGCAAAAATCGCTGCCGCAATGCTGGCAATCAGGAACATGCCGATAATGCCGTAAAAGGCAAAATTCAGTGCCATCTCCCGGTTCGACCTCGAGTTGAAACTGGTCAGCGTTTCAATCGACATCGGCAAAGCGGTCAGCCCGCTTGTTCGGTACCGGACCCACAAGACGGATTGCTCGCCAGCTCCAACGGAAAACGGGACAGCCAGTTGATGATAGTCAATGGGGCGCGTCTGAAAAGGCATCTCCGTGTTCTGTCTCATCAGACTTTGGGTTGAATCGCCAACCTGTTGAAAGACTTCGATCTTGCTGACAAAATTTGTCTCGATTGCGAGGATGCGGGGCAATTCCTCATTGCTGGAGTTGTTCACCTTCAACCGCAGCCAGATCGCGCCTTTCTGGAATCCGAAATTGGGCTCTGACTTTGTGACCTGCCGGAAGCCTGTTTCTTCCCGGTCCTGCTGAAGCTGCGCAAGCGTGAACTCTTGTCCGGGGTCGAGTAAATAGCTGATATTTTGCGCTATTTCCCGGTTCGGCTCATCCGGCTGCAGTTCAACAAAAGCGGGTACATTCCCATTATTTGCGGCAAATGCTGGTTTTTCGGGGAAAAAGATGAAAAGAACGCAGATGGCAAGGATCTTGACCGCGACGGGGAAAGCTTGCCGGCGATGCGGATCGGGGATGGAACATGGGGCAAAAAACATTTTCAATCATCCTCGTTGATGACCATGACGTCGTTCGTCAGGGAATCAAGATGCTTCTCCAAAATCACGGCAGCTTCGATGTGGTGGCTGAATGTGCGGACGGTCGCGCGGGGCTGGAGAAGGTGAGGGAGGTTTCGCCCGACATTGTCCTATTGGATATCTCCATGCCCGACGTGACTGGTATCGAGATATTGGAGGAAGTGCGTCGCTGGTGTCCGGACACAAAAATTGCTGTTCTCACCGGACTGACATCCCGCAAATTGCTCGCCCAGGCCTGGGATAACGGGGCTGATGGCATATTCCTGAAGACCTCAAATTCCGGCAGTCTTGCCCACGAGCTCAAACTGGTTTGCGAAGGCGCCAGGCGACTGCCACCCGAGGTTGCCGAACTATTGGCCGAAGAGAAAGAGCAGGAAAAACTGACCCAGCGGGAAGCCCAGATCCTCTTCGCCATCGCGCGCGGCGAAACCAACGGGGCAATTGCCGATAGACTGGGTATCAGCGCCAATACCGTTGACAACCACCGGTCCAATATCATGCGGAAACTGGGTGCCCATTCCGTCGCGGAATTGCTGGCACTGGCATTGCGGGAAGGCCTGCTGGACAGCGCGAAGCAGACCTGATTGCCTTTCATAGATGGCCCCATCACCATTTGCCGGACGGACAACAGTCAGGCACAATGGTTAGTTGAAATTGAACCTGTTCTCGGCACCCGGATTCAGATCGAATTCAAAAGTCTCCGCGAGCCACTGGTCCTGCCCCGTGCACGCCATTCTGTCAGCTCCCAGATGATCAAAGTCTGACGGATGCATGCAGAAGGCATAGTCGCCTTTCCCCCAGTTTACCCGGTCGGATGTCGCATGCAGGAACACCGTGTCCTCATAAGGATCGCCATTGCGATAGTGCGGAAATTCAATCCGTTCGCAGCCTCCCCGCGGCAAGCGGATCCAGCCTTGTGCGCGCCAGTTTTTCCGCCGTCGGTTCTCCCCCCAGTCGTGCCACACCCACGCAGCATAAATGGTATCCGTTCGCGACCTGTTGCACATAGTCAGCGCGGTATACTGGGCTTCACCTCTCCCGCTTCCAGCGGATGGAGGAGGGGGTACCGGTTCGCGAGGGGGCGGCGGTCTGCGCTGTGCGGTACTCCGCCCACAGTGCAACGTCCGGCCATGCAGATGATATTGGGACGTTCCGCGCATCTTGCGACAGGCTTCGGCATAGCCAAGGGGTTTGAAGTAACCTGGAGTGATGGTGCCATAGCCGATATTCTGGGGAATATAGCATCCCCATTTCTTGCGTTTGGGATCCCATTTGGCGCCAACCTTGGTCTTCAGTCCACGCAGCAGCCCGGTGCGATATTTGCCATCGCAAAACTTGTTCAGATTGATCGATGATCCGTCGGCCTTCGCAGGTTCAGGGAGCAAAATCCCGGAAACTGCCAGACAGACGGAAAAGACCAGAGCACCCAGTGCGGTTCGGCGGAGAAGCGGTATAATCATTTGTGATCATTTCGGCCGCAGACAACGCGGCCTTCTCCGTGCCAGTGGAAGTCCGGCCGACCGGTTGTGAAGCGACACAGGTCATTCAGATTGATCCAGAACTTCCGGCCCTTCACCGACGTGTTGAACCCCATCGAATCCGCTTCCCGGCATTCCATTCGCTTGCTGCGACCATTATAGCCATAGCTCCATCGCGGTTTGGCCCCTTTCAGGACACCGGTCCGGTACCTGGCCTCGCAATAGGCGCGATACTGCGGCGTAGCGCCATTGGCCTGAACCGGAACGCTCCACAAGGATGCCATTATCGGCGCTGTCAGAAAAGCGGCAACCGAAACAGTTTTTGTGATGCCAGTCATGTCCATTCTCCTTCGGCAGAAAGGTGAGGTTCAGCGCGCCTATTTGCACTTCCGCTTGCTGAGCCCGAGCAAGGTGGAAAATCCCTTGCAGGTCGACTTCCCGATATTGGTCACGGTCTTTCCAACCTGTTTCGCCCCATAGTTGACCTGCTTGCCGGCATAATTGGGATCCGTCATGAACCGGGCGCCGTCCCGGGTTGTCTTGACCGTCTTTTCGCCGACATATCGCACCGCACCAACACCGGTCTGGGCAACGCCTCTGGCGGCTCGAGCGGCATGCCCCGGGATTCTCCGGGGATCGCGGATGGACTCGCCGACACCGCGCACCGCGCCGTGGAGATTATGTCCGAACCGCTCGGTCGCCCGTCCCGCGGCTATGACGGGATCACCGCCATTGGCAAAGGTTTGTGCCTGGCCGAGGGTCATGTCGACGCCATATTCCCCGATGCCGGTACTGCGCCCGCCAAAGGCTTCCGTACCCAGATCGACACTCGATACCTTGTTGGACAGAGATGTCGCCGCATAGCCGGTCCGCGCGGTAGATTTTATCCGGCTGGTCCTGCTCATGTTCCGTGCACCCTGACCACGAACGGGTGCTCTCCCGGCTCCCGGATAGCCGTTGTGATAGCCCGCCTGTGGCTGATAGTGCCGGGTGCCAGAGCTGGTTCCTGAAATCGGCCGGTAACCGTTCCGCTGACCACGGGTCACCTGAGTATTACGGCCGCGCTGCTGCATTTCCCGCCGTTCATTTGGCGTATAGTCATATTCGTCCCGGATCGTATGCCCGGGCCGGGCACGGCGGGCGTCATAGCCGCGTTGCTCCAACTGCTCCAGATTACCGGTGCCGGCCAGCTGTCCGACATGATTGCGATAAGTCGTGCCCTGAAAATCTGTGCCTCGCGGCGTGCGGGCCTGACCGCGCCGCTGGGCCGTTTTATTGGCTCGGGTCGAGCGGTGCCCAGTATTCTGATCTCCCGGCTGATATCCCGGTCTTGCACCGCGGTCGACCTGCACATTGCGACCCCGGCGATCCAATTGCTGCCGCTCTCTGGGGGTGAGGTCATTCACATCCCGAACCTCCTGTCCCGGCCGGGCCCGACGCGCGTCATAGCCGCGCTGCTCGAGGTCCTGCAGGTCGCTATTGGCTGCCAGGTCACCGACATGACGGCGATATTCCGGACCATTGAAATCGCGATCGGCTGTCCGCGAAGTGGTCCGTCTCTGGTCCCGCGCCCGATTGCCGCTCTGTTCCAGTTCGCCGGTCTCGCTCTTGTCTTTCTTGAAGAACGAGTTGAATTGTTCGGCCTGTGCCTGCGCCGGCTGGGCAGCGGCCAGCGCGGTGACGGCAAGCGCCACTGCAGTGAGTGACAATCCGGAATGCAGTCTGATCTTTTTCATGCTCGTTCTCCCCGTGTCTGGCGATGGAATAATCATGTGAAAAAGCAGGCGGGAAGCCCATAGTGGAATCACACTATATTTCGCAGCTGGCCGTTCATCTGGAGTTCATTGGAATGGCGAAAAACCACTAATATACAGCCAGTTATGGCGAAAGTCTCGTGAAGTGCCGCCACCAGGCTGTTTACGCAGAAGGTCCACTCGGCGCTGCAAAAAATTCGGCCGTTCAAGGATCTGATTATCGAACGATTGCGCAGCAACTGACACCTTGACCAGGCGGACAAAACTGAACGCCAACCAGAATTGTTTTCTGGAAAACGCTCCAGGCGCTAGTGGAATTTGCTGGCGCCCTTGACGGATGCTAGCCTTCTTGAATGCATGATCCCGAAAGCAGCTGTCGAGAATGTATTGCTCGCGTCCGGTCCAAGGCGTTTCCGGAGTAACAGGAAACCTTGCCCCGCTTGACAGGTCTTCGATCGGGAGCAATGGTTGCGGAAGAGATAGAAAGCGACAGGAGGGTCTGTGCGACAGGCGTGGAAAGCATTTTCGTGCGCGAGCATTTTGGTGATTGGAGTGGCTGGCTGTTCGGGCAGTGAACCGGATGTTAGCGAAGCGCAGTCGGGAGACGGCCAGGATACGATCGAGCTCGCCGAGTTCCCCGACCGGCCCTATTGGGGTGACACCCACCTCCACACCGACAATTCTGTCGATGCCTTTGGTTTTGGCACGAGACTGGGCCCCGAAGCCGCTCTGCGCTTTGCCCGCGGTGAGGAAGTCACAGCCACTACCGGTGGGCAGACAAAGCTGGCGCGCCCATTGGATTTTCTGGTGATCGCAGATCACTCCGACGGGCTGGGTGCAACGCGCCGCCTTTATGATGCGCCGCGCTGGTATGTGAAATGGATCATTGGCGACGAGACGGTGCTGCGCTGGTATGACATGATGCACGAAAGCCCGGAGCAATCGACCCGCGCTATCGCCGAACTGATCACGGCTGCGGCCGAAGGCAACATACCTGAGGCATTTGCCGATCCGGAAACGGCGAACGAGGGAACCAAGGATATCTGGAACACGCAGCTGAGTATCCTCGACCGCTACAATGAACCGGGCGTCTTTTCCGCCATTGCCGGCTATGAATGGACGGCGATGCCGGACGGCAACAATCTCCACCGCGTGGTGATGTTCCGCGATGGCAGCGACAGAACCCGTCAGACTGTGCCGTTTCCGGGTATCGGTACCGCCGCCCCCCAGTTGTGGGAATATATGCGCGGCTATGAAGAAGAGACTGGCGGCAGAGTGCTGGCAATTCCGCACAATTCCAACCTGTCCAATGGCCTGATGTTCCAGACCACCATGGAAGATGGCTCGCCGATGACGGCGGAATATGCCGCTTTGCGCGCATGGGCGGAGCCGGTGATCGAGGCGACACAGATCAAGGGGGATAGCGAAACCCATCCCTATTTGTCGCCCAATGACGAAATGGCCGGCTTTGGTGTGGAAGGCTGGGAAATTGGCAATCTGTCGCTCAGCCAGAAGACGGCACCGTCCATGTTCGCCGGTTCCTATGCCCGTTCCGGTTTGCTGCGCGGACTCACGCTGGAGAAACAGCTTGGCGTCAATCCCTACGCCTTTGGCATGATTGGCTCGACGGACAGTCACACGTCGCTGGCGACGGGCGATGAAGACAATTTCTGGGGCAAGCACACTGGAAATGAACAGGCCTATACCGAGCGCGCGGCGGCGGAGCAGAATCTGGGCACGCGTGAAGGCCGCTTTGGCTGGCATTATCTCGCAGGTGGTTACGCTGCAGCCTGGGCACGCGGCAACACGCGTGCGGAGATTTTCGACGCTTTTGCCCGACGCGAAGTCTATGCCACCACCGGGCCGCGGATGAGCGTTCGCGTGTTTGGCGGGTTCGACTTCACGGCGAAGGACTGGGATGGCGACTGGGTCCGTGCAGGATATACCCGCGGCGTGCCGATGGGCGGCATGCTTGATGATCAAGGCGCTGCACCCAGCTTTATGATCAGCGCACTCAAGGATCCGGACGGCGCAAATCTTGACCGCGTTCAGGTCATCAAGGGCTGGATCGACGCATCTGGCGAGCCCCAAGAGCGTGTCTATGACGTCGTGTGGAGCGATATGGACGCGCGCCGCAAATCGGGTGGCAAACTCACTGCTGTTGGCGACACGGTGAACCGGGAAGACGCGACCTACACCAATTCCATCGGTGCTGCGGAACTGCGTACGACCTGGACCGATCCGGATTACAAGTCGGGCCAGCAGGCCTTCTATTATGTGCGGGTGCTCGAAATCCCGACCCCGCGCTGGATCCTGTTCGACGCGGTGCGTTTTGGGGTCACCCTGTCCGAAGACGCGATGGCAGATGCGGTGGCGCAGGAGCGCGCCTATACCTCGCCAATCTGGTTAAAACCCAGCTCATAAGGAGTTCATGTGAAACTTCCCAACTGGACGCGTGAACCGCTGGTCCATTTCGTCGCCCTAGGCGCTGTCGTGTATGTTGCGCTCACTTGGGGTGGTTCGCCCCCTGACCCCGCGTCGCGGGTGATCAGTGTGGGCGCGAGCGAGACGGAGAAGATCGCCGAGAGCTGGACGCTCACCATGGGGCGTGCCCCCACAGATGCCGAACTGGACCAGGCAGTCGACGCCTATATACGCGAAGAAGTGCTGTACCGCGAAGCTCTGCGTCTCGGGCTCGATGAAAGCGATGCGATCGTGCGTCGGCGCATGGTCTCCAAGATGGATTTGTCCGCCAGCCTTGCCGCGGAGACCGCCGAACCGACCGAGGAAATGTTGCGCGCTTTTCTGGAGGAAAATTCCGAGCTGTATGCAAATCATGGCACGGAGCGCGCAAAGGTGAGCTTTGATCAAACTTTCTTCGCCACCGAACGGGCAGCGAGGGCCGCCTTGACGCGTGGCTCTGACACCGGCGAGGCGACCAGTCTTCCAGCCAATATCGAGGCCATACCCCTGCGTGAAGTCGAGTCGCGATTTGGCCGGCAATTTGCCTTGGGTCTGGGCGCTCTTGAGCCCGGCGCGGATTGGCAAGGACCGCTCCAGTCCGGTTTTGGCTGGCATCTGGTTCGCCTGCGCGATCGCGTGGTGCAGCCACCGGATTTCGAAACCTTGCGCGGGGTGCTCGCCAATGACTGGCGCAGCGCACAGATCAAAGCGCGTAAAGAGCGCGCTTACGAAGTGCTTCGCAGCGCTTATCGCATTGATGTTGACCGGTGAATGGCATGATCCGCTTGTTCGTTGGCTTGATCGCCATGCTGGCCGCAGCTCCGCTTTGGGCCCATGAGCTGCGCCCTTCGGTGGTCGAACTGCGCGAGACGGAGCCGGACGAGTATATCATGGAATGGAAGGTCACCCTGGCAGTTGGCAGCGCGGTTGTCCTGGCAGACCGCCTGGAAGCGATCATCCCGGAAAACTGCACGATGCAGGGCGAAGCAGTGGAACGCATTCAGTCTGCCGCGCTGATGGGCCGGGCGAATCTGGTTTGTGACGGCACGCCTCGCGAGAATTTCGGGCTCAGTGAATTGCTGGGCAAATCGGATGCCATTGCGCGCTACATTCCTCAGGAAGCCCCAACGCAGAGCTTCCGCCTCACGGCGGACGAACCGTCCGCAAAGATATTGGCCGAGCCTTCCCCGCTGAGTGTATTTTTCGATTATTTTATAATCGGCTCCGAACATATTATATTTGGCTGGGACCATTTACTGTTCGTGATCGCGCTGGTCCTGCTGGTGCGAGTGCCGTGGCCGGTGGTCAAGGCCGCGACCGCATTCACCATCGCGCACTCCATCACGCTCGTTGCAACCATCCTTGGCTATTCGGGTCTCCCGGGTCGTCCGGTCGAAACACTTATTGCCCTCTCGATCGTGTTTCTTGCGGTCGAAGTGGGCGTGGTGCTGCGCGATCCGGAGCGGCGCACGCTGACCCGTAATTACCCCTGGGCTGTGGCCTTCATTTTCGGTCTCGTCCACGGTTTCGGCTTTGCCGGCGCCCTGGCCGATATTGGCCTTCCACAGACCCAGCTCGCTACCGCACTTTTCGCCTTCAATGTCGGGGTTGAGGCGGGGCAATTGCTGGTGGTGGGAATCACGCTTGTGGCTCTGGCTGCGCTGAAGCGCGCGCCGGACAGGACCCGGGACAAAACACTCAAACTGGCCACCTATGTGATCGGGACCACCGGGAGCTTCTGGTTGATCGAGCGGCTGATCGGTTAAACACTTCACACCCGCGGGTCCGTTTTGCCGGCAGACCAGACGCAAGCAATGCGCCGTCAGCTCCGAAACAAAAACAAGCGGCAGAGGCACGGCAGCTGGTTCTTCACTCGAATCCTTCTGCTTTGTTGCGAAAGTCGATATGGGAATAGAGCATGTTGAACGTCTGAAACTGGGGTGGAAGCGGAATGCGTGATCTCACTCCCGAGAGCCGATTTTATCCAGAGCGCTGACGGGTTACAATCTCGACATTGCTTTTTCGCGCATCCACCGCAATACCGATGAATGACATCGCGATTAGACCAAGGGCGGAGCAGTTTCGTCCATGCATGGAGCGTTTATGAACAAGACCACAGTTCTTTTGGCGTCATTCCTGATTGCACTCATAACTTTCTATGTTTGGCACACACCCCTCCGTGGTCCGTTGACCGATGCCGAAATTGATGCGTTCATGGCGACGCAGGCAGAGGTTGTAGGCACCACTTGGGCGGATGAAGAGGCTTTTGAAGCGTTTCTTCGCAATGATAATGGTCGCCCCTTCGTTATGATAAATCTGATGGAGTATCGCGAAATTGCCCAATACCCTGACAGAGTTCCGTCGGATGCCGATTTGACCGGCAAGGAGGCTGGGTCGCTGTATGGGCAATCTGTTTTGCCACAGCTCTTGCTTCGTGGCAGCTACCCGGTAGCACGCGCAGACCGCCACAACACTATCATTAATTCCGTTGGTCAGACCGCAGGCGAATTCGATTCCTTCGCTATGGTTCGCTATCGCAGTCGGAGAGACCTGATCGATATGCTTGGCAGCGATGCTTTCCGTGGGGCGAATGATCACAAATGGGCTTCGCTCGAAAACACGCTTGTCGCGCCTTCGGAAAATGCGGCATCATTCAAGTTCATTGGCTTTGTGCCGTGGTTTCTGGTTGCGGGCATTGGTGTGGTTGTTGGAATGATGATCCGCGAGCGACGCAAGTCCTGAGATTACCTACCAACCCTTCTCCAAAAGATAGACTTACATGCAATTCCGCTCTGCTGCGTTTCGAGGATGGCTAAGCTCCAGGAGCTATTTGAGGGCAAGCATGGAGTGTTCTGCGTATTGAAATGAAGGGTCAGGCAAGTCGGGCGGTACCCTCTTTCGATTCGCGTTCCGAAATTGGGTCGTTAGCCGACTGACAGCTTCTGTTTTCCCAAAATCCGCTTTTGCACTCTTAGCGGATATTGAAGGCTTGCCATCAAGGGCACCGGCTTCGGCGTGACAGATCTGAATTCCCACCTTTGCAGGACTGGCGATGGGAATGTGCCAGCATAATGGGCTGTCCTACTCTCAGGGATGGCGGTAAATTTGCGCTTGCCGGAACAGATCACGCCTCCGCTCGAAATTTGACCGGTAAAACTGTCAACTGACCCGGAACGGGTGCAAGTCGCTATGATTACTGGAATAATTGTCCCGACCTCGTGGGTGACACAGTGTCACCTTTGTCACCTTTGTCACCCGCGGAATCGACACAAGCCTCGTGCTCCCGCCAGCGCCGGGCGGAAATTCCGATGAAAATTTTGCATGGCGCCAATCTCTCGTTGCAGCGCCCGCGCAATGCTATTAGGCAACGAGGGTAATTCCTCACGCTACAGGAAGGAAAATCTCCCCATGACCTCACTTTCCCAGTCTATTCAGCGCATCCAGCCCTCTGCCACCATGGCGATGTCGGGCCGCGTGACCGAGCTTCGCGCGCAGGGCGTTGATGTTATCGGCCTGTCGGCCGGCGAACCGGATTTTGATACGCCGGATTTCGTCAAGGAAGCAGCGATGAAGGCGATCCGCGACGGGGAAACCAACTATACGCCCGTCGACGGTACGATGGCGGTGAAGGAAGCGGTGGTGCAGAAGTTCGCACGGGACAATGACCTGATCTACAAGCCGTCGGAAGTCTCGGTGAATAGTGGCGGCAAACACACATTGTTCAACGCACTGGTCGCGACGCTGGATCCCGGCGACGAGGTGATCATTCCCGCGCCTTACTGGGTGAGCTATCCCGATATCGTCAATTTCGCTGGCGGCACGCCGGTGGTGATCGAAGCGGGGGCGGATCAGAATTACAAGATCACGCCCGAGCAATTGGAAGCCGCGATCACGCCGAAGACACGCTGGCTCATTCTCAACTCGCCGTCGAACCCGACCGGCGCGGCCTATAGCGGCGAGGAACTGAAGGCGCTGGGCGAAGTCATATTGCCACATCAGGAGATGATGGTGATGACCGACGATATGTATGAACATATCTGGTATGCGGATTTTCCGTTCACAACCATGGCGCAGGTCTGCCCGGATCTGTTCGACCGGACGCTGACCGTCAATGGCTGTTCCAAGGCCTATGCGATGACCGGCTGGCGGATCGGCTTTGCGGGCGGTCCGGAATGGCTGATCGGTGCGATGCGCAAATTGCAATCGCAGTCGACCTCCAACCCCAGTTCGATTTCGCAGGCAGCGGCGGTGGCTGCGCTGAACGGGCCGCAAGATTTTCTCGCCGAGCGCAATGCCGCCTTTCAAAAGCGACGTGATCTGGTCGTGTCGATGATGAACGATACGCCAGGCCTGGATTGTCCGACACCGGACGGCGCGTTCTACGTCTATCCGGATGCGAGCGCGCTGATGGGCCGGACGTCACCCAAGGGGCAGGTGATCGAAACCGATCAGGATCTGATCGGATATTTTCTCGATGAAGCCCAGGTCGCGGCGGTGCATGGCGGCGCGTTCGGGCTGTCTCCGGCCTTTCGGGTGAGCTACGCGACGTCGGAAGAGATACTGCTGGAAGCCTGCACCCGGATCCAGCGGGCGAGTGCGGCGCTGAAATAAATTCTTTTCCCGCCGAAGATTAATACATCCCTGTGACCATGTTCACAGCGGCGACAGGGTTCCTATATTATTGGCTGTAACCAATGCAAAGGGTGCTGCGAACAACAGGGTAACCTTCACAGGAAAAGACAATGACCAGAATTTTGAAATCAGATCTCACCTACAGCCTCGGCGCCGGATTTTTCATGGGTGCTGTCGTGCTGTTCTTCATGCAGCCAGCCGAAAACCAGCAGAGTCTGGGAGAATCCCTTGCCGCGACCGTCAGCATGGCCGGACAATTGCTGGGATAGGAATATGAACCCACTGCTTTCCCGAACCCTGTTCTTTGGCGCCAGCATCGCCTGTGTCGGCGCGGTCTGGGCCGGTATCAACACCGCTTCTTCCGACGCCACAGCAACCGGCGTTGCGCTGGTCAGCCCGGCGCATGCGGCAGAGAAAGCAACGATCATTCCGGCCCCCCGGATCAATGCCAGGGAAAAGGGCAAACGGGCCGTGGCCATATTTGCCGGTGGTTGCTTCTGGGGCGTGGAAGGCGTTTTTGAACATACCAAGGGCGTGATCACCGCGTCATCCGGCTACCATGGCGGATCGGCCAGGACAGCCGACTACAAATTGGTCAGCGCCGGTTTGACGCAGCATGCCGAAGCCGTCCGCATAGTCTATGACCCGACCCAGATCAGCTATGGCAAGCTGATGCAGATTTTCTTTTCCGTCGTCGCCGATCCGACCACCCTTAACCGGCAGGGCCCGGATCGCGGGAAGCATTATCGCACCGCATTGGTGCCGATGAATGCAGCGCAGGAAAAAGCAGCCCGCGCCTATATTGCCCAGCTCGGCAAGGGCAAATACTGGCAGCGGCCCATCGTGACGAAAATCGAGAAGCATCAGAAATTCTATGAAGCGGAAGGCTATCACCAGGATTTCATGCAGAAAAACCCGCGTCAGGGATATATTGTCCGCTGGGACAAGCCTAAGGTTGCCAATTTGAAGCGCCATTTCCCCGGACAATATCGCGCAAAACCCGTAACATAGCAGGGTATGCGCAATTTTTTCGGACAAAGTCCCCGCGGTTTAACTCGCTATTAGGGCTGGCCTGCTAGACCTGTGCCTCGAAAGAGGAAAGGGACATGGTCAACCAGGATTTTGAAATCGTGATAGCGCTGGCGGCCTTGCTGGTCGGCTTCACATTTCTCTGGGTCGCCCGCTCCCAACCCGATTGAATCCGGCAGTCAGGATGGGTCCCGATTGCGATCCCGGGCCATAGAATCCGTTCATCACATATTGTGGAAAAATGCCTTTTGCCAGGAGACCGCTTTGGTTTAGCCTGCGGTCAACAGCAGCCTGGTGGCAGTCTTTTTGCCATCCCGATTCGCTGAATCAAACAACCGCCGGTTACGGTGCGGATCAAAGGGGACTATTCACATGAAAACGCAAATGCTCGCCAGTGCTACCTTGCTGGCAGTCACGGCCACAGTACCTGCCATGGCACGGCCCATGACTGCGGAAGACGTCCTGCAAGTTAAAACTGTCACGGATATTTCTGTTGCGCCAGGAGGCACCGGCATAGCTATCGGTGTGTCGCGATTGCCTGACATCGCCAGCGGCGCCAAAAACGGAACGTCCCAACGACAACTGAGAGTTGCATCGGCAGCCAATAATGTCCGCGATTTTCTGCCCGCAGACATGAATGTCAGCTCCATCCAATATTCTCCGAACGGGAGCATGATCAGCTTTTTGTGGAAACCGGATGGAGACGATGCGAAGCGTGGTCTCTATGCCATTCCTGTCGACGGCGGTGGTCACAGGAAGCTGATGGCTCTCCCGGATGGAAATATCACAGGCTATGTCTGGGGACCGGACTCGAGGACGGTTTACCTGATGGCTGCTCCCGCCACTGATAAGATGCGGAAGAAAGAGAGCAAGGCCGGTTTCAACGCCAAGGTTTACGAGGAAGAACAGAAGTTCAAGCGCCTGTTCGCTGCAGATATTGCTGCCGGGCCGGATGCCGAGCCGCGGGAAATTCCTTTTGAAGGACAGATCAGTGCGCTGGAGGTTTCGGCAGATGGTCGCTGGCTGGCTGCGGCCGCTGCGCCCACAACGCAAGTGGATGACAGCCTGATGCTGACACGGGTGCAAATCGTCGACACGACAACTGGCGCGCGAAAGGCCCTTGTGGAAACACCAGGAAAAATCGGGGATTTCGAGATCAGCCCCGACGGCAATACGCTCTCGTTGATCGCCGGAGTGGACAAGCATGACCCGGCAGCGAACACGCTGTATCTCGTGGATCCGGCAAGTGGCAATTTCCGGCCGGTAACGGAAGGGCAGACCAATGCCGCAATGGATGCCGAATGGATGGCCAATGGCGAACTGGCGGTTCTGATGCACGTCGGTGCCCAGAGCGAGTTGCGCTTCTATGATGCATCTGGCTCCCTGTTACGCACAATTGATCCGGGGGCATTGATCCTGCGCGACATTGATACCAGCGGTAACCGGCTGGCTGCGATCGCCGATGCGCCCCTTCATCCCCGCGAACTGTTCGTTCTCGCCGGGGACCGGTTCACTCGCTGGTCGGATCATAATGGTTGGCTGCAGGATATCGACATGGGCGCACAACGGACAATCCGTTACACTGCTCGCGACGGTCAGGAAATCGAAGGAATCGTTATTGAGCCGGCTGGTGGAGCAGCTCGCGGCGGAGCACCAACGATTTTCCGTGTTCATGGCGGGCCTGAAGCCCATGATTCCAATGGCTGGCTCACCAGCTACAGCGGCCCCGGGCAAGTCGGTGCGGGAGCGGGTTACACGGTTTTCTATCCCAATTATCGCGGATCAACCGGTTATGGCACGGCCTTCTCGAAGCAGCATCAGAATGACTATGCCGGCAAGGAATTCAACGATCTGGTCGATGCCATTGGTGCGCTTGAAACCGCAGGTCTGACCAATCGGAAAAAGGTTGGCATTACCGGCGGGTCCTATGGCGGTTATGCATCCGCCTGGGGCGCAACCGCGCTGAGCGAGCATTTCGCGGCTTCTGTCATGTTTGTCGGAATATCCAACCAGATTTCGAAATTCGGAACGACTGATATCCCGAACGAGATGTTCCTCGTCCATTCCCGCAAATGGCCATGGGAAGACTGGCAGGGGATGCTTGACGTCAGCCCGATCGCGCATGTCGACAAGGCGAGGACTCCGATCCTGATCCTTCACGGAGAAAATGACACGCGCGTCGCGCCAAGTCAGAGTTATGAGCTGTACCGCAATATCAAGGTCCGGACCGATACGCCGGTCCGACTGGTGCTCTATCCGGGCGAGGGACACGGCAATCGCAAGGCGGCTGCACGTTATGATTATAATATTCGCATGATGCGATGGATGGACACCTATCTCAAGTGCGATGGCAGCGAGATGCCGCCGCCACGGTTTGAACTGCCGAAAGGATTCTCCGGAGCCAGCAGGGCAAAGGCCGAGGAATAGGAAATGGCGCCATCACCGTTTGTGCGGTGATGACGCCATGGTCCCGGTTTTCGATATTGCGCTCGGCTCAGGCCGGCCAATAATCTATTTCGGGCTGAGCACCATCAGCATCTGGCGGCCTTCCAGCTTTGGATAGGCTTCGACCTTTGCGGTTTCCTTCATGTCTTCCTGCACCCGTTCGAGCAATTGCATGCCCAGCTGCTGGTGCGACATTTCGCGGCCGCGAAAGCGCAGGGTGACCTTCACCTTGTCGCCATTGTCGATGAACTTGTTCACGTTCTTCATCTTCACCATGTAATCATGGTTGTCGATGTTGGGACGCATCTTGATTTCCTTGACGTCCTGCACCTTCTGGGTTTTCCGGGCGGCGTTGGCCTTTTTCTGGGCCTCGTACTTGAACTTGCCGACATCCAGATATTTTGCGACCGGGGGCTGCGCGTTGGGAGAGACCTCGACGAGATCCAGTCCGACATCCTTGGCGCGCTCGATCGCTTCGCCGGTGTTCATGACACCGAGATTTTCGCCCTTGTCGTCGATCACCCGGACCTTGTCGGAAATAATAAGTTCGTTGAAACGCGGACCGCCTTTGATCGGCGGCGTGGGACGGCGTGGTGGTGCAGCTATGTTAAATACTCCTGTTTTGCAAAAATATGGTCGGCCAATAGCGGGATTCCGCCAAGGCCGCAAATTCTTATATCCATGTAATGTGACGAAACGTTTCTATCAATGGCCGGAATGATCCGTGTGATCGGTTCCGTTGCCATTCCCTTCGGCAGCTGGGTCTTCCATCTGAACACCCCGCTTTTTCAACCACTCGCGCATCTGCGCGATTTCGGTGGTCTGAGCGGCGATGACCGCCTTTGCCAGTTCCCTTACTTCAGGGTCCTTGCCGTGTTTCAGTACGATCTCGGCCATCTCCACTGCGCCAACATGATGGGGGATCATGCCCTGCATGAAAGCAATGTCTGGATCGGGATGGATATTACCCATGCCTGCGTGCATCCGCGCATTGGTTCTCTCATATGCGAGGACTGCCTCGGATTTTTCAGTATTTTCCGCCGTTTCCGTAGGTGCGGTGTCCGATTCCTCCGGAACTTTCTGGCACGATGTCAGCAACAGTCCTGCACCGATCAGCATTGCAAGAGACTTGGTCATGGTCATTCTACATTCCTCAGATCTGGAGCAAGCGCTTCCGATTTCAGCATGTCGACAGCTTCTTCAACCGACAAAATCTGCTGTTCCTTCTGGCCGAGACGGCGGAGAGCGACCTTGCCTTCTTCGGCTTCCCGCATGCCGACCACCAATATGTTCGGAATCTTGCCGACGGAATGCTCGCGGACCTTGTAATTGATCTTCTCGTTGCGCAAGTCGGCTTCCACCCTGAGGCCGGCGGCCTTCAGCTTTGCGGTGACTTTCTTCGCATAGTCATTGGCGTCGGTGACAATGGTCGCCACCACGGCCTGGGTCGGCGCCAGCCAAAGTGGCATCTTCCCGGCATAATTCTCGATCAAAATGCCAATGAACCGTTCATAGGATCCGAATATTGCCCGGTGGAGCATGACCGGCCGGTGGCGTGCGCCGTCTTCTGCAACGTAACTTGCGTCGAGCCGCTCCGGCAGGACGCGGTCCGACTGGATCGTGCCAACCTGCCACGTGCGACCGATGGCGTCGGTCAGGTGCCATTCCAGTTTGGGAGCATAGAAGGCGCCCTCGCCAGGCAGTTCTTCCCAGCCAAATTCTTCGGTTGCCATACCCGCATCGACAACCGCCTGACGCAGTTCGTCCTCGGCCTTGTCCCAGTCCGCATCGGAGCCATAACGTTGCTCGGGACGCAGCGCGAGCTTGATCGAATAACCCTCGAATCCCATGTCGCGATAGACCCGGTCGGCTAACGCGCAAAAGGCCCGGACTTCTTCGACGATCTGGTCTTCCCGGCAGAATATATGCGCGTCATCCTGGGTGAATTGCCGTACCCGCATCAGGCCATGTAGCGCACCATGCGGTTCATTGCGGTGGCAGCAACCATGTTCGAATAGGCGCAGGGGCATGTCGCGATAGCTTTTGATGCCTTGCCGGAAAATCAGGACATGGGCGGGGCAGTTCATCGGTTTGATCGCCATCATGTCGGCATCGTTGGACACCAGCGGTGCGTCGTCTTCGGTGCTCGGAATCTCATCCGGAACCACAAACATGTTTTCGCGATATTTGCCCCAGTGCCCCGATTGCTCCCACTGTTTCGCATCCATGATCTGCGGCGTCTTGACCTCTTCGTAACCCGCGCCGTCAATCGCACGGCGCATATAGGCTTCCAGTTCGCGCCACATGACAAAGCCTTTGGGATGCCAGAATATGCTGCCCATTGCTTCGGCCTGAATATGGAACAGATCCATTTCCTGCCCCAGCTTGCGATGATCGCGTTTGGCCGCTTCTTCCAGACGGACCAGATGTGCGTTGAGCTGCTTCTTATTGAGCCAGCCCGTGCCATAAATGCGGGAAAGCTGCGGATTGCGCTGGTCGCCGCGCCAATAGGCACCGGAAACGCGCATCAGCTTGAACGCTTTGGGATCGAGTTTGCCGGTTGAGGCCAGATGCGGCCCGCGGCACATGTCCATCCAGTCATCACCCGACCAGTAAACGCTGATTTCGTCACTTTCGGGCAGTTCGGCTGCCCACTCCGCCTTGAACTTCTCGCCGTCCTTTTCCCAGCGAGCGATCAGGTCATTCCGTTCCCACACTTCCCGGCGCAGCGGTTTGTCGGCCGCGATAATCCGCTTCATTTCCTCTTCGATTTTGGGCAGATCTTCATCGGTAAAAGGATCGCCGGCAGGCGCAAAGTCATAATAGAAACCATCATCCGTGGATGGACCGAAGGTGATTTGCGTACCAGGATACAGATTCTGGACAGCTTCCGCGAGCACGTGAGCATAATCATGCCGTGCCAGTTCTAGAGCCTCCTCCTCGTCACGAGAGGTGATCAGCGCAAGCGCGGTATCTGCTTCCAGCGGACGCATGATATCCCGGATTTCGCCATCTATTCTTGCAGCGAGCGCCGCCTTGGCCAGGCCGGGGCCTATGTCAGCCGCAATCTGGGCCGGGGTAGTGCCCACAGCCACTTCACGCGCGCTGCCATCTGGCAAGGTAATGGTAATTTGATCCGTCATGTCACTTCTCAACTGTCAATGCCGGTCGCCATGACATAATTTGTCACGCACCGAAAGGTAGTGTCTGTTGTTTTTCAACGATTTCAGGAAGAGACACCATCCACCCGAAACCGGGTGGCGGTGGATGCGATCAACGCACGGCCATCCGCCCCCCGAAAAGGGAGGTGGTAGTGGTGGTTGTGGTCAGCAAATTGGCCATGGCTGTGATGTAGCGGGGAACGGTTGCAATTTCAATAACCGGGCATTCTTCCGTTCCCAGTCAATAAAGCCAATCAAAGTGTAATGGGTCCTTGACAAAAAGATGCGAATCATTGATATATGTAAAGGAAACATGACAATGTGTCGTGGAAACTTGAAGGAATCTTTGATGAGACTGAAATCCCATTTATGCCGCAGATCTACTCCGATGGAGAATATAGTGATCTGGTCCAGTGCATTTTTGATCGTGGTGGCAATAATATGAACCAGGCCGAACCCAAAGAAAGTCTCCGCCACCGAATCTATAATTCCCTGAAGCCGGACTGGGCGTTCGGTTTCGTCCTCCTCGTGGGGCTGGGACTGCTTGTCCTGGAGGTGCAAGACCCGCAGGAGCAGGTTATGGCTGCATGGTCTGCCACTACTATTGCCGGAGCAGCCATTATGTTCACGGTAATCATCGCTTTTCTGGCTACGATCCTGGCTGCGCTCGATCGCAAAAAGACTGACGATTATCATTTCCAGATCATGGCCAACAGCGCGATCATCGCCATTATTACGGCGATTTTCGTCAACATGGTGTGGAGCCTTGCCGAACCTCAACTGGGGACAATGTCCGTCCAGATCCTGATAGCGATTCTGCTGTTCGCATGGGGCCTTGGCTACTTTTTCTATCGCTGGCGGGGCTTTGGACAATGAAGAACCGGCTCAAGGTTCTTCGTGCCGAACGCGACTGGTCGCAGGCCGATCTGGCCACGCGGCTGGCTGTTTCACGCCAATCGGTCAATGCCATTGAGACTGGTAAATATGACCCGTCCCTGCCACTGGCTTTCAAGATTGCCGCTCTGTTTGATATGTCGATCGAAGAGATATTCCTGCGCGACTGATTAAGCATGTTTTGCGGGGTGCAATTAACTTCACGATGATTTAGCTTGCGTCCATGAGCGAAGAATATTCGATCTGGCATATTGACGGCGACAGCGCTCTGAAGCGGCGTGTCCGGATCGAGATTGTCGGCAAGACATTCGCGCTTTATGAACAGATGTGGCGCAGCGAGGTCTATTATTTCGGAGATCTGGTCTACAAGGGAAAGCAGGGACAGTCTCATGTTTTCGGATTGAATGACGGGATTAAAAAGCGGCCGAAATGGGAAATTGGTTTCCGCGGCAAACTGCCGCCGGAGCTGACCGATCTGCTCCCGGAATATAAACCGCCCCTGATCAGCAATATTGGCATGATCGTGATTGCAGCGATTTGTCTTGCCATCGTCTATATGGTCGGTACTTGAAGTCGGAAAATTGTCCTGACGAGAAAGGCCATCCTGATGGAAGAAGATATTCTTTACCTTGACCGCCCCGGCAAAGCTTCTCTGGCCTATTGCTATACCCCGCCAAAACCGGGCGTGACCGGAACAACCCTGGTATTCCTGCCGGGTTACATGTCCGATATGGAGGGTGGCAAGGCGCTGGCGCTGGATAGCTGGGCCAAGGAACAGGGCAGGGCGATGCTGCGGCTGGACTATGCCGGTTGCGGTGCCAGCGGAGGGGATTTTGAAGATCAGAGCTTGATCGACTGGCGCGACGATGTGCTGTCCCTGATCGACAAGGTGACAGAGGGGGCCATTACTCTGATTGGATCCTCCATGGGCGGATGGCTGATGCTGCTGGTGGCGCTGTCACGGCCGATGCGGATCAAGTCGCTGATCGGGATTGCAGCCGCTCCCGACTTTACCGACTGGGGTTTTTCGCAAGATCAGAAGATGACGATCCTCCGCGATGGCAAGCTGGAAGAAGACAGCGAATATAGTGACGAGCCCTATGTCACAACCAGGACCTTCTGGCAGTCCGGGGAGGCAAATCGCTTGCTGCAGAAGGAGATCGCCTTTGATGGTTTGGTAAGATTGCTCCACGGTCAGGATGATGAAGATGTGCCGTGGATGTACAGTCTGGAGATCGCCAAACAAATGCGTTCAGCCGATGTGCAGGTCCATCTGGTAAAGAATGGCGATCACAGGCTGTCACGAGATCAGGATATTGCTTTGCTGACCGATATCGTGGCACGATTGCCTTGAACTTCCTCCGAGCCGGACCGAGACCATGTTGCTATCCCTGATATTGCTTTCGACAGCGCCAGCCGAACTGGCAGCGCCCATGACTATGAGCGAGGTCCGGTTCAACGAATGTGTGGATCTTGCGATTGATGATCCGGCCAGCGGAATCGCGGAAGCCAATAGTTGGCGTATAGAGGGTGGAGGGTTCCTTGCGCGCCACTGTCTGGGCTTTGCCTATGCCGAGGGGTTTCAATGGGAGCAGGCAACCACAGCATTCGTGGAAGCCGCGAGAGAAGCGGAAATCGCAAAATATTCGCGGACAGCCAATTTCTGGGCGCAGGCGGGAAATGCGGCACTAGCCAATGGGAAAGCCGACAAGGCGCTGGAATATCTGAATGCCGCGCTGGTCCAGGGAACGCTGATCGGCCTTTACAAGGGTGAGGTGCATCTCGATCGCGCGCGGGCTCATGTCGCACTCGACAACTATCCCGCGGCCAAGCAGGAGCTGGCCGAGGCCCACAAACTGGCGCCGCAGGACCCGCTCGGTTGGCTGCTGTCCGCGACTCTCGCGCGAAGAATGGATGATCTGGCCCTGGCCACATCAGACATAGCCGTTGCGGCCAAACTGGCCCCGCGTGATCCGGCCATTGCTCTGGAGGCCGGTAACATCTCTTATAAGGCGGGCAATATTGAAAACGCCAAGGCCTACTGGGAGCAGGCCATTGAGATTGATTCCGAAAGCCGTCCGGCGAAGGCGGCAGCCGTTTATTTGGGGAAACTCGCAGAGACCGGGGCAGCGAATGGCCGATCTGGCGAACCGAACCCTGCGCCGCAATCCTGAACGACAGGACTTGTATCAATCCGGATTATCAATAGTTTTCAAACGCTCTTCACAACGGGATGGAAATTCATGCAATTGAACCATGTTCTAATGGCGTCGGCTCTGACAATATCGATTACAGCCTGTAGCGGGCAGCGTGAGGGAAGTCCGGAGGCAGGCCAGTACCGGCAGACTGTGACGATCACCGATATAGATTTCCCCGGCATGACAGAGGAGCAGAAGCAGCAAACTGTAACCCAAATGGAGGCGGCAGCCAATATTGACGAGAGCGCACTATTCTGTCTCGACCAGGCCAATCATGGCGCACAGTGGAAACAGGCGGCTTCCCAGATGGCAAACATGATGGGCGGGCAATGTGAGACACTGAAAGATGATGGCTCCGCAACCCGGATCGACACCCAGTTGCGTTGTGAAGGCACGGCCCAGGGAAATGTCGACATTGCCATGGCTGGCGCGTCGCACACGCAGGGCTATAAAAGTACGATCTCTTTTCAAATGAGCGATCCGAACAGCGAGGATACCGCCAGACTGGCGATGACCAGCACAGGCGAACGCATTGGGGATTGCCCGGGTTGAATCGCACCATGTTTTGACATTTCCGGCCATTGGGCTGCATAGACCAACCGTTCATGTTGAACGGGGGCAATTGGAACATGTGCGGCCGCAAATATGCCGATGAAGAGTTGAACTGGGCGGAATATCGCGAAGCGTTGAGCATCATATCGCCTGCGCCGCAGGACAATTTTCCACCGAACTACAATATTGCGCCGACGATGAATGTGCCTGTCGGTCTCAGCCGATCCGATGGAAAAGGTGCGCATACCCGAGTGCTGGAACGGATGCGGTGGGGGTTGGTACCGCACTGGGCCAAGGATTTGAAGATCGGTGCGAAAATGATCAATGCCCGTAGCGAGACCCTTACCGAAAAGCCCAGTTTCGCATCTTTGGTCAAGTCCAATCGCTGTATCATCCCGGTTTCGGGATTCTATGAATGGCAGCGCAAGGGAACGGGAAAGTCGGCCTCCAAACAGGCTTACAAAATTACCCGACGTGATGGGCAGCCGATGCTGTTCGGCGGCCTATGGACCACACATCCCGGATTTGAAATCAACAGCTATAGCGTGATCACCACGGCGGCGACGGCAGCATTTGAACCCATTCATCACCGGCTGCCCCTGATTCTGGAACAGGACTCGGTGGATCGCTGGCTGGACGGTGAGTGGGATGATGCGAAAAATCTGATCCATCCGGCTGAAGCTGACATTGCCGCCGTGAGAATATCCAATGATGTTGGCAATGTGCGCAACAATTATCCGGAATTGTTGAACCCTCTGCCGCAGGGCAGTCTTTTTCCGGAAGAGCACTAGTGCTGCCAGACAAAAGCGGCAGACCGATCTCCTGTCACATCGCCATTTGAATCATAACTCCTTTCGAGGATCTGGCCCTGGCCGGCGCCATCGACCAGAACGACCGTGCTGCAGCGGGTACCATAGACGGCATTGCGGATAAAAACCGGTACCGTCCGGGGATCGCGTGGCAGGTCTGGCATGGGAGTGAAGCCGCTGGCAGCGGCGGGCGCGTTCTCGTCCTGCAGGAGCGTCAGCAAGCGGTCCGGATCCTGGTTCCCATCGGTCATCCAATCCTTCAGCTGCCGTTTCAAGAAGCCGGTTTTGGGCCAGGCATTGTCGACCGGGCCGTTGGAGAGCCCGTGCAAACCCGGATCCAGGCGCTGTTGTAAAGTTTCGGGGCGATTGGCATGCACCCAGGCTTGGTTCCCCTCGATCGTGATCAGGCTGAAGGGATTGAATTCCGCCAGCGGCAGGGCATTTGGTTCGTTGGGAGATCCGGTATTTTCCAGATAATCGCGAATAAGATCGCCACGCGACGCCTTTTCTGGATCAGGCAAACCGAAGCCCGCAATATTCGTGACGACGGCAAATCGCCCCGGATCATCGGGGGGGTCGGATATGCCCAGCCAGGTCCCGCCCGCCTGGACATCCCGGCCAGCGATAATATGCGGACTATCTTCCCATCTGGCGAGGGCAAGGGCGGGCCTGGCATGCAATTCGTCGCGATTGCCAATTGCAATGAATTGCCAGTCCGGATGTGCCTGCCAGGCGAGTGCCACTACACACATCGGATCAGAACTCCAGCCGGGCCACGCCGGCACTGGGCAGGCAAGGATAAAATTGGGGAGCGGTTCCATCCGGTGCACGATATGTTGCGGCGACCAGATTGCGGACCTCTTCGAGCATTGCCTGAGCCGCCAGCACTACAATACAACCGCCAAAGCCGCCACCTGTCATCCGCACACCACCCCGGTTTCCGAGGAGGCCGGAAACCTGTTCGACCAGTCGGTCAATGGCGGGCAAGGTTATCTCAAAGTCATCACGCATCGACATATGGGATTGTTCCATCAGTCTCGACAGTTCGGCGATATCACTGGTCTCCAGTGCACTTGCGGCGGCCAGAACCCGGGCATTTTCCGAAACAACATGGCGCGCCCGCCTGTAGGACACCGGATCCAGGCCGGCCGAACAAGCGTCCAGCTGGTCCAGGGTCAGGTCTCTCAACGCTGACACCTTGCAGTGTTCCGCCGCTTCTTCGCATTGCGCACGGCGCTCGTTATAGGCGCTGTCCACCAGCCCGCGCCGGATACCGGAATGGATCACGAGCAAGCCCAGATCCGGGGTCATGCGAATGGCCTGGCTTTCCAGTGACCGGCAATCCAGCAGCATGGCGGTGCCCGCTTCCGACCGGGCCGATGCCAGCTGATCCATGATCCCGCAGGCGCATCCGACGAAATCATTCTCTGCCTGCTGCGCGATCAGTGCAAAATCGGTGGGGGAAAGTTGTTTCAGCTGGTTTTGCTCTGCCAGTGCTTTCCCCAAGGCCACGCCAAGAGAGGCGGAGGAGGAGAGGCCAGCCCCTTGCGGCACATTGCCGGCGATGGCGATATTGGCTCCCCCGATATCCAGTTTCCGCTCCCGAAAACTGGCGGCCACACCCCTTACATGGTTCTTCCATTCTAAGGTCTGAGCAGCAAATATTGCTTCCGGATCAAATCGGTCCGTTTCATCATCGTGATCACATGCCACCACCTGGAAACCCCCATCCGGGCGGCTGCCAATCGCGATCATGGTCTGGTAATCTATTGCGCAGGGGAGCACAAAACCGTCATTATAATCCGTATGTTCGCCAATCAGGTTCACGCGCCCCGGGGCCGCAACAAGGATTTCCGGATCCTGGCCAAACGCTCGGTTAAAACCTGCAAGTACCCTGGCCCGCAGTTCATCGCAGTGCGTCATGATTCCTCCTGCGCCTGCCGGAAGTGGATATCGCTGACAGCTCGCAGCATCTCCGCAGCCTTTTCCGGCGTCAGATCGCGTTGTGCTTCCGCCAGCATCTCATAACCCACCATGAATTTCCGCACCGTGGCGGACCGCAAAAGCGGCGGATAGAAATGCGCGTGTAATTGCCAATGAGGCGCTGTTTCATTGCCGCCATCCACGGAATAGGGCGCGCCATGCCAGCCCATGGAATAGGGAAAACTGCACTCGAACAAGTTGTCATATCGGATTGTAAGTTCCCGGATGGCCTGAGCCAGATCCTCGCGCTGAGCGTTATTCAGATCAGGCAGCCGTTGCGCGGTAAAGCGCGGCAACAACAACGTCTCGAACGGCCAACTCGCCCAATAGGGCACGACCGCTACCCAGTGTTCTGTGGTCACAACAACCCGCTCGTTCCGCTCCAGTTCCCGTTTGGCAACATCCAGCAAAAGCGGCGTGTCATGCCGGTCGTGATATTCTCGTTGGGGCTGCTCCTCGACTGCCACTTCGTCGGGAATATGGCGGGTCGCCCAGATTTGTCCGTGCGGATGGGGATTGGAACATCCCATCATCGCGCCCTTGTTCTCGAATATCTGAACCGATCGATAATTGGCGCCGAGTTTTTCCGACCAGTCGCACCAGTGATCGACAATGTTTCGAATCTGTCGGGGCTCCAGTTCGGGCAGCGATTTGCCGTGATCGGGCGAAAAGCAGATAACGTAGCATTCGCCCGAGCTCGTCTCCGCCTGAAACAAGGGATCACCGGACACCTCCTCCGGAATGTCGGCCATCAGCGCGGCAAAATCGTTCCGAAACACAAAGACACCGTCATAGTCGGGGTTGACCGCGCCGGTGATGCGCTTGTTTCCCGGACAAAGATAGCATTCCGGATCATAGGAAGGAGGGCGTGGTTCGACCTCGTCTGCCTGCCCTTGCCACGGCCGGGACAGGCGTTGCGGGGATATCAGGACCCAGCGGCCATTCAGCGGATTGTAGCGTCGGTGCGGGCTGTCAAACATGGTGTCAGGTCAGCGCTCCCCGAAAACCGGCAAATGTTGCGCGATTACCCATGATGAACCGGTTTACAACCAAGGCGGCGATGACCGAAGTGAAGAGCGTAACCACCATGAAATCGATATAGTGCATGGAAATGATGCCGGCCGGTTCCAGCCGGAATGTGTACAGGCCATATAACAGTACGCCCCAAATCACGCCGCAGACTGCGGCTGGCGCGGCAACTCCCCGGAACAGCAGACCCGCGATAAAGGCCGAGAGAATTGGCATGCTCAAAAGCCCGTTAAGCTGTTGCAACAGATTGATGATGCTTTCTGCATTTTGATAGAGCGGAACCAGCATGATGGCGACAATGGTGAGCAAGACCGAAATGGCTGCGGCCAGCTTCCAGTGATCGTTGACCGGGCCGATAAACTGCTCATGCAGGTCAACGGAATAGAGCGCAACCGAGCTGTTCAGAACCGAACTGAAGGTTGTGATGACAGCAGCAGCAACCATGGCCGCGAACGCACCGGACAACCAACCTGGCAGAACCTCTGCTACCAGTCGGCCATAGGCGGCGTCTCCAATATCCCCGAACATCTTGTAGGCCACGATTCCGGGAATGACGACGATCGGCGGCACAATCAAAATCCGGATCAAGGCGGCGGCCATCACGCCTTTTTGCGCTTCCTTGACCGTCGGAGCAGCCATAGCACGCTGCGTGATGTTTTGGTTGGTCGACCAATAGAATATCTGGATGAATATCATGCCTGTAAACAAGGTATGGAAAGGGATGGGCGAATCTGGACCGCCAATCATCGTCAACCGTTCAGTCGGCACATTTGTGACGATGTCCCAGTCAACTGCCGCCACTGCCAGAATCACGATCAGCAAGGCCAGACCCAGCACTCCAACACCGGAATAGGTATCCATCACCGCCACAGCACGCAGGCCGCCAAAAATAGTGTAGGCCGCAGAGATCACGGCAAGAATGCCGGCAAAGTAAATGATCGGCAAATCGCTGCCAAACAGCGATTGCATGAAGAGGCCACCGGAATAGAGGGCTGCTGGAAGATAGATCAATATATTGCCGAACAGAAACAAGACCGAAATCAGGGTACGGATACTTTTTCCCTGGTACCTTTTCTCCAGCAACTCGGTCACTGTCGTGCAATTGTTTTTATAATAGATCGGAACAAACACAAAGGCGAGTATGAGCAGGCCGAAGAATCCGCAGATTTCCCACCAGGCCAGCAAAAGCATCTGATTGCCGTTCATCCCGACCAGTTGATCGGTCGAGAGATTGGTCAAAGTGATTGACCCGGCAACAAACAGCCAGCTCAGCCCGCCGCCCGCGAGAAAAACATCCTTGCTGGAACCGTCATGGGATTTGGCTTGTCGGACCTTGGCCCAGGTTGCGAAACCGATAAGGGCAGTGAGCACAACGCAGACCAGTATCTGAACGCCACTGGCGGTCGGTAAATTCGCTAACATCTGGCACCCCGGAACTATTTTTATTATTTTGAAACAGCGGGCAAACTAGAGTGCTGTCAAGCAAACGCAAGCGTCCTTATATGGCGGAATGAATTGGCGTTCAGAAGGAGAAGCGCAGTCCGGCGGACAAAGCGGTCGCATCGCTATCCAGAAACCCGAAGGTCTGCAATGCCGAAATATCCAGTCGAAGGTCATCGTTCAAACCGAAAGATAAAGCACCGCCGATTTCTCCCCAGCTGTCCTTCTGCCCTGGCTGATTGCGTGTAGCCAGTGCCCGCAGAACCGCGGACTGACTGGTTCCCGGGTTGAATGAGGTCGTGTTTGAGGTAGTTACGAAATTCGCAATGATTGCAACCACATGATTGCCCTGCGATCCGAATATCTTTTGCCCTGTCAGACCGAAGGTTCCGGTCACCCCGTCCTCGGTATTCGTGATCGTAACCGACTGACCGCCAGGACCCTGGACAATCCTCGCAATATCGAGTTCGTTATAGTCAATGCCAATGTTCGGAGTGAGAAATTCCCGGGCACCGACAGCGATATCATAGCTGGCAGCCACGCCAAGGCCAAATGCATCACCATCGGAAGAAATGCTTGCCGATTGGCCGTTTCGTCCCACCGCTTCGACATCAAAGTCGCGCTTGCCAAAGGATATAAAACCATCGATGGCGAGCGCGTCAAATGCGGTGCCGGCACTGAGAGTGAGCTCGGTGGTCGAGGCAGGAATCGCGGTAACGAGACCCGGAACATCTCCACTGTCCACATGTGTAACCGAAAGTCCCACATAGCTGTCACCCAGATCACGGGTCAGTGATATAGCGCCATATTTCTGGTCGCTGGCGTTCTCCAAGGTTGTCACTCCACCGGATATGCCAATTGTCCAACGCTTTTCCCGAACATCTGAAGCGCCTTCTTCAGCAAGGGCATTCGAAGTGCAAGAGATACACAAAATCCCTAATATCAATAGTTTGGCAGACATTTCTTTCCCCGTTATTATGTACTGGTCCCCACAATAACGTCGATGTGACAAAAATCCTTCGTTCCTGGCGAAGGGTTTTTTTACCCCGCGCGTTATATGGTCTAGAAACGGTTTTCAGTGTCGGGGGAGGCACCATCGGATTTGAAAAGCAAATGGTAATGCCGGACAAACCTGTCGTCGCAGAAGGCGATGATGCCCTGATGCTGCGTGTCGCCGAAAAAGATGCCGCTGCTTTTCGGACACTTGTAGATCGCCATGCACGAACGCCATTCGCGATCGGCTGTCGTATGGTCAAGGATCCGGCAGAAGCGGAAGATATTGCACAGGAGGCCATGCTGAGGCTCTGGAATAATGCCGGAAAATGGAAAGCGGGTGGATCAGGTGTCGAAGCATGGCTCCGACGAGTTGCCGTCAATCTCTGCCTGGACCGATTGCGAAAAAGGAAACGGATGTCAGATGAAGAGGTGCCCGAACAAGTTGACGATGCGCCAACAGCAGATGCTGTGGTGGACAGTTCGCGCCAGGCGCTTGCGGTCAAACACTGCATCGGCAAGCTGGGCGACCGTCAGCGCGCTGCGGTTGTGCTGACCTATTATGAAGAGCAATCTAACTGCGACGCTGCGGGCGCCATGGACATGAAACTCAAGGGCTTTGAATCTCTTTTGTTTCGCGCCCGGGCGGCTCTCAAGCACTGCCTCGAAAACAGCCCGCATGTGTTGCGTGCCGAAAAAGGGGACGCCGCATGACCAGCAGCTTCTCTCCGCATATATCCAACCTGCTTGATCAGTTTGCTGTTCCGGAACTGCCGGGAGATTTTGCCGATCGCGTGGTGGCCGCCGCCGTTGGTCAGAAATCTTTGGAAACGGATCCGCCCCGGAGAAGGGCTTGGACCCGCCTCCGTTCGGGCAATGGAAACAGCCCGTGGAAGCGAACCCGCTTTTACGCGTCTGGCTTGGCTGGCATGGCCATGCTGAGCACGGCAGCCGCGGCGGCCCTTTCTCTGGCGGACATTCCTTACCGGATCCCGGTTGTCAGCGATCTGGTCGAACAGGTGATTCCGCGGGCTGAACCGCAACAGATAGTCGAGAATAACCGACCTGGTGCGGTCTCTGAACCGTCCCCGCTTTCCGAGGCTGGACAGGATGATATCGCGAGTGATGAGTCTTTGAGACCGAGATGGCGAGATATGAACCGGGAAGAAAAAGTCGCGGTTGTAAAGGAACGGATCGCACGGAATGACGAGCGAGTACAACAACGCCGAGCAGCCCGCGGATTACCGCCGCTCAGTGACCTGCAATTACGCAAGCGACGGGTCATGATTCGTCAGGCCATCAAAAGTGGTGCCATTTCGCGGCCGGCCGTGCGCCGCGCATTGCGTCGCACCGCCTATATCAAAGAAGGACAAGGACTGCGCGCTGAGCGGTCCCGTGTTCCGGTCGCTCCTGAATTTGTTTCACCACCGGAAACGGATGTTGCGCCCGGATCAGCGCTTGTTGATGTGCCTGATACGTCTGCAACGGAGCTGGAATCGATGCCGGAATCAGGCTCGATGACTGCCGAGCCAAGTCAGACGGGTGAACTGATGACCGATCCGTCATTGGCAACGGAACAATCCAATGTGACAAGTTCGGAAATAGAGATTGCTGATCAGGAAAGCACTCAGCTGGACGAGGCACCGACGACGGATGCGACAACAGTCGACATCCAGGACAAATTGCCTCCTGCGCTCAGAGAGCGTCTGCGCAACGCAACCCCGGCCGAGCGGCGGCGGATTCTGCGCGAAATCCGGTCCCGGAGACAGAACGGCCAGTCCATGCGTGAAATTCGCCAGCGACTGCGGGACATGCGCCGGACCGGCAAATAATTTTCATCGTCTGCGAAGGGTATTCGCCTTTGCTGCGTTTAAGCGATTGAGAGCGAGAGAAAACCGCTCTGAACGAGTAAACGCGTAAAGGAGAATGAGATGAAAAATGTAGTGATTATGCCGCTTCTGGCAATCGTGTTCGCTATGCCGGCTACCGCGCAGGAACAGACCCGGACCGTTACGATTGACACCCCCCGCGTGGAAGGTGAACGGATCATCACCCGGGATCGCGACGCCGGGACGCTGGACAGAAATTCGGAACTTACCCGCAAAAGCGACGGCGCTACTGCGACCAGTGATTACAACCGGACACGCACGGAAAGCGGCTGGGTGGCGAGCGGTGAACAGACCGATTTTCAGGGACGTACCCGCAGCTTCGATTATGAGCGTGAACGGACTGAAAACGGTTTTCGCGGCAGCGGTACAGCCACCGGGCGTAATGGGGAAACCTTCAATTATGACGACGGCCGCCGGCGGACGGAAAATGGTTATGTTGCCGGTCGCCGGGTACAAAATAGTGACGGCGATACATTGTACAGCCGCCGGGTCAGGGCACAGCGGACGGAAAATGGTGTGAGCCGGACCGTCAAAACCAATCGGGCTGCCGGCTTCAGGCCGAAGCGCGTCAAACCCCTGCGTCCGAAAAATATCCGACCGCGTCGCCCATAACGACCCCGGCCGGTCGGCCTCATATGTCCGTCCTCCCCCCCGTGCGGACGTATCCCGGTCTTTTCCTGACACAAATGACGTCGTGTCAGGAAGGCCATCCTGGGAAGCTGAATCTTCTCAACGGATTCAGCTTCCCGGTTTTTTTCGGGATTTACTCCGCGCCGTTGCGGCGCTCTTCAAACCACCGGCGAATGGCCGCCGAAGTGCAGCCCGAAAATCCAAAAGTCCCCACGACCGAACAGCTTCCAGGACGTGTTGTTCGCGAGATCTCGTCCTGCTGTTCAACCCGTGACGTCCAGGATCGATCCGCCGCCAATTCCTCTTCCGATTTTCGCAAAGGCTTGGGGATCCGGTATCTTTCTGACTCTGGCTCACGGGCGCAGACCACAATTTCATCGCCTTCTGGTTCGGGACACTTATCGTCCCCATAGGTCAGCAGAACCGAGAATCGTTCCGGCGTGTCAGCTTCGGCAGCCAGAACCGGCACCTCTGCGGCAATCACCACTGCAGTCAACAATAACAAATATGGAATGCGGGCAGCAGCCATAGCGCACCTCGGTCAATTATCTGCCCCGCTAAACTAGCTAGCCGCAATATGCTGGAATGGCACGGGAAAAAGTGTCGCAAACTGTATCTGCGGTCGAAATCAGCGAATTTGATATATTGGATGTGAAGCATCTTGACGAATGCCAGCACGCAATCCATGCGCTGCCGATGCGTTTTTTTTCCGACAATGCCGCCTCGGTGCATCCGCGGGTCATGGAAGCCCTGGTGAAAGCCAATCATCAGGACACAGCCTATGATGGCGATGCGTTGAGCGGGCAACTCAACACGGCCTTTTCCGAACTCTTCGAAACCGAGGTCGAGGCCATGTGGGTCACCACAGGAACTGCGGCTAATTCTCTGGCGCTGGCTGCGCTTTGTGAACCGCATCAGGGAATAGTCTGTCATCGCGAAGCGCATATCGAGGAAGATGAAGCCGGTGCGCCGGGTTTTTACACAGGCGGTGCCAAACTGATGTTGCTCGATGGAGTTGCCGCGAAGATAACAGGGGAGGCGGTCGAGGAACATTGCGCCGCCATTCGCGATGATGTGCATCAGGTCCAGCCTGCCGCCGTTTCGATCACAAATGCGACGGAATATGGAAGGGTTTACACACCAGCGGAAGTTCGGGAGATATCGGAAGTCTGTAAAACACGCGACCTTGGCCTCCATATGGATGGCGCGCGATTTGCCAATGCCGTGGCCTGTCTCGACTGTTCTCCTGCTGACGCAACCTGGAAATCCGGTGTTGATGTTCTGAGTTTTGGCTTTGTCAAAAATGGCGGAATGAGCGCTGAGGCATTGATCTTTTTTGATTCAGATCTGGCGAAGGCAACCCATTACAGGCGTAAGCGAGCTGGTCATCTCCTGTCCAAAGGCCGCTTCCTGGCCGCCCAGATTTTGGCGATGCTCAAGGATGATCTGTGGCTCACCAATGCCCGGGCCGCGAATGCGGGTGCGAGATTGATCTCAGAAGCGGCAGGTGATCGTTTGATCCATCCGGTTGAAGCCAACGAAATCTTCGTCAAGTTGTCCGCCACCGAAGCCCAGTCTCTGCGTGATCAGGGCTTTGACTTCTACGACTGGGGGGAAGGGCAGGCACGACTGGTGACAAGCTGGAACCAGAGCGCCGAAGATATTGCACCGCTGGCCGACGCCATCGCTGCCTTATGACTGGCCCCGACAGCGGCGAGCCAAGTCTGCTCGCACCGCGCATTCTGGTCCCTTTTCTGCTGGTTTCCCTGATCTGGGGTTCGACCTGGCTGGTGATCCGTGACCAGGTCTCGGAAGTTCCGCCGATCTGGTCGGTCACCTACCGGTTCATCATTGCTGCTGCGGCGATGTTTGTGCTGGTCGCCATTCGGCGCCAGCCATTCGGTATCGACAGGCGAGGGCATTTCTGGGCCATATTGCTGGGGCTGTTTCAATTCTCCTTCAACTTCAACTTTGTCTACAATGCCGAACTCTACATCACTTCCGGCCTGGTGGCTGTCCTGTTCGCATTGCTGATGGTGCCCAACGCCATATTGGGCCGGATATTCCTTGGTCAGCGTATAAAGCCGAGCTTTCTGGCAGGGTCCACTATCGCTGCCATGGGTGTGGCCTTGCTGTTTCTCCATGAATATCGATCCTCCCCGGTCGCACCGGCTCAAGTGCTTCTGGGGATTATCCTGACTATTGGTGGAATCCTGTCGGCATCAATTGCCAACATCATGCAGGCATTGCCGCAACCCAAAAGCTATCCGATAATTACCCTGCTTGCCTGGGCGATGCTGTGGGGGGCGTTTTTCAATATGCTGGTCTCCCTGCTCACTGTTGGCCCGCCTGTCTTTGAAGCGCGACCGGCCTATATTGGCGGGATAGTCTATCTGGCGATAATCGGATCGGTCGTGACTTTTCCGCTCTATTTCTCGCTGGTTCGCGAAATTGGCGCAGGCAAAGCCGCCTATTCCAGCGTTCTGGTGCCAGTGGTGGCGATGATCCTTTCGACCTTGTTCGAAGGCTATGTCTGGACGCCGATTGCGATCGGTGGATCAGCGCTCGCCATGGTCGGGTTGATCATCGCCTTGCGATCCGTCAGACCGCGCGCACAGAAGGTTCAGGACTCCAGCAAGGATGCCAGCCCGGATTTGTAATCCGGATATTGCGGTTGCCAGCCGAGCAGTCTTTTTGCCCGGCCATTGGCGACGCGCCGGTTCTCGTCATAGAAAGAGCGTGCCGCCGCCGACAGATCCGCTTCGTCCAGCGTCATCAAGGCAGGGGGTTTCATGCCGAGTAACCTCGCAGCATGAGCCAGCACGTCGGATTGTGCAGCAGGAAGGTCATCGGCGATGTTGAATACGCCGGCTGGACCATTGAAAGAGGTCAATATGGCCCTGACGATATCATCCGCATGAACCCGGCTAAAAACCTGTCCCGGCACATCGATACGACGGGCCTTGCCGTTTCGCACCCGATCCAGCGGACTGCGTCCTGGGCCATAGATTCCGGGCAATCGGAAAACTCGCATGTCGGGTCGCAAATCCTGCCAGTGCTGGTCGGCCTCGCTGCGGGCCTTGCGCCGACCAGTGCCTGTCTCCGCGGTTTCGTCCACCCAAGCTCCAGCGGCATCACCATAAACACCGGTGGAGGATAGATAGCCGCTCCAATGCAGATCGGCGGACGCAATCGCTTCGCCATAGTGGTCGAGTACCGGTTCGGCTCCATCCCGAGAGGGAGGAACCGACGACAATATGTGGGTGGCACTTTCCAGCGCAGCCAGCACCGCCACCGTGTCGTCAAAGGCGAGAGTCCCGTCGCCTGCCTCGCGCCGCGTCCCGACTACTTCCCAGCCGTCCGCCCGCAAGTGGCTGGCCAGTCGGCTGGCCGTATATCCCATTCCGAAGATCAGCATTTTTGTCATAGGACACTCCGCATAATCGCAATTGCGCTGTGTGCAAATGCCTCTTATGGCTTGAGCCATGCTAGATGTTCAGAAAACCGCCAATAATGAAATGGCAGACGCCGCACCGCACCCGAACGAACCGCTGACGATCAGACGCGAAGATTACCGTCCGCCGGCTTGGTTTGTGCCGGAAGTGCATCTGGATTTTCAGTTGGGTGCGGAACAGACGGTGGTGAAATCGCGGCTGGATGTTCGGCGATCAAAAAGTTCCAAATATCAGGAACCTCTGGTTCTAGATGGCGATGATCTGCTGCCGGTTTCGGTGCGAGTGGATGGCGAAAGCTGGACCGACTGGACACTGGTTGAGGGTGCCCTGCATCTGCCGTTGACCGGCGCATCGCATATCGTTGAAATCACGGTCGAACTGGACCCTTCAACGAACACCCAGCTCATGGGTCTCTATGCATCTGGCGGGATGTTGTGCACGCAGTGCGAAGCCGAAGGGTTTCGACGCATCACGTTCTTTCCGGACAGGCCGGATATACTCAGCCGTTATACGGTCCGGATGGAAGGATCAAAGACGGATTTTCCGGTCTTGCTGTGCAATGGTGACAAGACGGATGCGGGCGATGCAGAGGGCGAAAGGCACTGGGCTGAATGGGTCGATCCCTGGCCCAAGCCCAGCTATCTCTTCGCGCTGGTCGCCGGAGATCTGGTCGCCAACAGTGACAGCTTCACGACCCGGTCCGGCAAGCAGGTGGAACTGAATATCTGGGTGCGTGACGGTGATTTGCCGCGCACCGGACATGCCATGCAGGCGCTGAAGGATTCGATGCGCTGGGATGAAGAAGTCTATGGCCGCGAATATGATCTGCAACTGTTCAACATCGTAGCTGTCAGCGATTTCAATATGGGCGCGATGGAAAACAAGGGCCTTAACATATTCAATTCACGATATATTCTGGCTGATCCAGAAGTTGCGACTGATGCTGATTTCGACGGCATCGAAGGCGTGGTGGCTCATGAATATTTCCACAACTGGTCGGGCAACCGGGTCACCTGCCGGGACTGGTTCCAGCTGTCACTGAAGGAAGGATTCACGGTTTTCCGGGATCAGAGTTTCTCGGCCGATATGGGATCGCAGGCTTTGAAGCGGATAGAAGATGTCCGAATATTGCGGGCCGCGCAGTTCCCGGAAGATGCCGGACCGCTGGCCCATCCCATTCGCCCGGAAAGCTATCAGGAGATTTCCAACTTCTACACGGCGACGGTTTACAACAAGGGCGCGGAAGTCATCCGAATGATGCACAGCCTGATGGGAACGGAGCGATTTCGTCAGGGTACGGATCTTTACTTTGACCGGCATGACGGTGAAGCCGCCACGTGCGAGGATTTTGTTCTGGCGATGGAGGATGGCGGGGACATTGACCTGACCCAATTCCGCTCCTGGTACGAGACGCCTGGCACGCCAAAGGTTTCCGCACGGCTGTCGCACGATCCGCAGACCAGCACCGCCACTTTGTGCGTTTCTCAGCAAGTGGCGAAAACGGGAGAAAAACCCAAGCCGTCCCAGCTGGTGATTCCGCTGCGAGCGGCATTGCTTGATCCTGACAGCGGGGAACATCGCGGAGAGGAATTGCTCATCCTCGACAAGCCGGAACAGAGCTTCAGTTTCGAGAGCCAGGACGCATTTCCCATCCTGTCGATCAATCGCGGGTTTTCTGCGCCAATCATCATCGAGAGCAGTCAGACACCGGAAGAGCTGGCATTTCTGTCGACGCATGACGATGATCCCTTCGCCCGGTTCGAGGCGATGCAGCAGTTGATGACCAACTATCTGACTGCGCAGGTCACCGGTACTCCTGCGGATCGGGATATAGTTTTGCAGGCGGTCGGGGCAGCATTGTCGGACGAATCCATCGACCGCGCGTTTCTGGCCGAACTGATCCTGTTACCCAGCGAGGCATTTCTGGGCGACCAGATGGTTCTGGTTGATCCGGAGGCGATACATGAAGCGCGGGAAGCCCTGCGCGGAAAAATTGCGGTTCAGTTCGAGCGCAAGTTCCGCCGGCTCTACGCCCAATGCGCGCCGGGGGAATTCTCACTGTCTGCTGAAGCGCGCGCGGACCGTAAATTGCGCAATGTCTGCCTCGCCTATATTGCCGGCTCGCAGGCCGAAGATGCGGCGGCGCTGGCATCGGACCAATATGCCGATGCTGACAATATGACCGCGAAACAGGGCGCACTTTCGGTCCTGTCGCACATGGATGACGCGGATCGCGGCTGGGCTTTCGACGATTTTTACCGTGCCTATCGCGACAACGCTCTGGTGCTGGACAAATGGTTCACGCTCCAGTCGCTCTCCCATCGCAGTGACACGGTCAAGCGCGTCAAGGCCCTGGCGGGTCATCCGGACTTCACCATGTCCAATCCCAATCGGGTTCGGGCACTTTATGGAAGCTTCACGGCCAATCCCGTGCGGTTTCATGAGCCGTCCGGAGAGGGATACAAGCTGATCGCTGACATGGTGATTGGTCTCGATGCCCAGAACCCGCAAACTGCGGCGCGATTCATTCCGCCGCTGGGCCGCTGGCGCCGTTATGAGCGCGGCAGGGCCGAGTTGATGCGACTGGCGCTGGAAAAGATTTCTGCAGCTCCGGATTTGTCGAAGGATGTCATGGAGCAGGTGAGCAAAAGCCTTGCCTGAGAACACCGGATTGGCCTCCGATGTTGTGACCTCGCCGCTGTTGCAGGGAGCACCACATGGATTTCTTGGTAGGGGTGGCGGATTTTCCGAAGGCATCTACCGGGGTCTGAATGTCGGGCTCGGCAGCGATGATGATCGCGATACGATTTTAAAAAATCGCCAGCGTGCGAAAGAATCCATCCTGCCCGGCAGTCATCTGGTTACGCTCCATCAGGTCCATAGTGCCGATGTTGTGACCGTCGATCGCGCCTTTGACATTTCCGACCGACCACATGCCGACGCCATTGTGACAAATGAACCGGGATTGCTGCTGGGCATCTTGACCGCTGATTGTGTGCCAGTGTTGTTTCATGATGCGTCTGCAGGAGTGATTGGTGCCGCTCATGCGGGGTGGAAAGGCGCAATTGCAGGAGTAACCGACAATACATTGGAAAATATGGAGAAACTGGGCGCAGAGCGGAAAAACATCGCCTGTGCAATCGGCCCCTGCATCGCGCAGCAAAGCTATGAAGTGGATGTGGGATTTCGACAGAAATTTCTGGACGTTAGCTCCGACAATAAGCAGTTTTTTATATCCGGTAAACCGGGACATTTCCAGTTTGATATCGAGGCCTTTGTGGGGAGACGGCTGGAACAGGCCGGGATCACCCATATACACAAGCTGGGGCTGGACACCTATGCTGCCGCAGATCGCTACTATAGCTATCGTCGCTCTTGTCATCTCGGCGAGCCCGGCTATGGTCGGCAGATATCGCTAATCGGTCTGGGGGAATAGTGGCGGCATGAATGCGCAACGCGCCGGGCTGATCGCCGGATTGACGGTATTTGTGGCTATGCTGCTCATCCCGGCGCCAGAGTCGATGGGGACTCAGGCTTGGAATGTGGCCGCCTTGACTCTGTTGATGGCAACCTGGTGGATGACGCAGGCCGTGCCGCTGACGGCCACCGCGCTGCTGCCGTTCCTCGCCCTTCCGGTGATGGATGTGATGACCGCGAGGGAAGCGGCGGGTCAATATTATTCGCCGATACTGTTTCTGATCCTCGGTGGCGCTTTCCTTGCGCTCGCGATTGAACGGGTTGGGCTGCACCGACGACTGGCGCTCGCGATCATCGGCATGGCAGGCAAAAGCGCCTGGGGGATCTTGCTGGCCTTCATGATCGCCACCGCCATTCTGAGCATGCTGATTTCCAACACCAGTTCAAGTCTGATCATGATTCCCATTGCTCTGGCGGTACTGGCCGCCGGCGGGGTCAAAGCAGGTGAGACTGAAGGCTTTGCCGGGGCGCTGATCATGGGCGTGGCTTTCGCCGCCTCTATCGGTGGTTTGGGCACGCTGGTCGGCAGTCCGACCAATGCGATTGCTGCCGGGCTGATCAACAAGACGCTTTCCATGGACATAGATTTTGTCAGCTGGCTGATGTTCGGCATGCCCATTGTGATCATCGGCATCCCGGTCTGTGCGGCGATACTGGTCATGGTCCAGAAAGTGGGGCGCCACAGTTTCGACGGGAAGGACGCTCAGGCTGCCATCGGGTCTCCCGGGCCTTGGAGCATTCCAGAGAAACGCCTTGTACCGGTTGTTGCACTGGTTGTTCTGGGCTGGTTGAGCCTGCCACTCATCAAGTCGGTGCTTCCTGATGGCGCCGCTACCGATGGCACGATTGCCATTATCGGCGGCATGCTGTTGTTCATTCTGCCCGACGGGACAGGCCGGCCTCTGCTCAACTGGGACGAGGCGGATCGCGCGCCCTGGGGTGTGATCATGATGTTTGGTGGTGGATTGGCGCTGGCTGCCGGGATTATCGAATCCGGCCTGGCGGACTGGCTGGGACAGGCGCTGTCACCGCTCCAGACCGTGCCAGTGATTGTCATTGCGATTGCGCTGGTCGCGCTGGTGATTCTCGTGACGGAATTTGCGTCCAATGTCGCAACCGCGAGCGGAATCATGCCGGTTGTCGCAAGCCTGATACTGGCGACCGGCGTGGATCCGGTGCTGCTGGCGATGCCCGCTGCCATGGCGGCGAGCTGGGGCTTCATGCTCCCATCCGGTACCGGACCGAACGCGATAGCCTGGTCGACCAATCATATCGCGCTGCCGCGCATGCTGAAGTCCGGATTTCTGCTCGACCTCGCCGGAATTCCGATCATCATTGGCGGAATCTGGATGGTTTCATTTGTAATTAGTTGAGCGCTGGGGCATAGGCCTTTTCCAAAGCCCAATAGCTGGAGAAAGAAGATGTCGGATCAGGACGAAGGCGGCGTTCCGGTCGCCCCGCGGCGCATGCCCAAAGCCCCAATTGAGGAAATCAGGGGACGCAAGCTGAAACCGTCGACGCTGATGATGGGACACGGATTTGACCCGGTTCTGTCCGAGGGTTCGCTCAAGCCACCAATATTTCTGACATCGACCTTTGCTTTCGAGAGCGCCGCGGCCGGCAAACGTTTTTTTGAGGGCATTACCGGCAAGCGTCCGGGCGGAGCGGATGGTCTGGTCTACTCGCGGTTCAATGGCCCCAATCAGGAGATATTGGAAGACCGTCTGGGCATCTGGGACGAAGCGGAAGATGCACTGGTATTCTCCAGTGGCATGTCCGCTATTGCCACTGTGCTGCTCGCCAATGTCAATCAGGGCGATGTCGTTGTCCACAGCGGTCCGCTTTATGCTGCTACCGAGACGTTGATCAACAAGATCCTGGGGCGTTTTGGCGTCACCTTCATCGACTTCCCCGCGGGCGCCAGTCCCGATGAAGTTGCTGCTATTCTCGAGCAGGCCAAGTCGCAGGCCGATGCCAATGGCGGGAAGGTGGCGATCGTCTATCTCGAAAGCCCGGCAAACCCGACCAACGCGCTGGTCGATATCGAGGGCATTACCGAAGCACGAAATCAGGTGTTTGGCGATGATCCCACTGTACCGCCGATCGCGATCGACAACACGTTCTTGGGTCCGTTGTGGCAGCAACCTCTGAAGCATGGCGCGGACATCGTGATCTACAGCCTCACCAAATATGCCGGCGGACACAGCGATCTCGTGGCAGGAGGTGTTCTCGGGAGCAAGGTGCACATGGATCCCATTCGCGCGATCCGCAACACGATCGGCACCATCTGTGATCCCAATACCGCTTGGATGCTGCTGCGCAGTCTCGAGACGCTCGAACTCCGGATGAGCCGGGCGGGGGAGAATGCCGAGAAAGTCTGCGCCTTCCTGCGCGATCATCCGCAAGTGGAAGGTCTGGGCTATCTCGGTTTTATTGACGATGCGTCCCAGCAGGACATTTATGACCGCCATTGCAGCGGTGCGGGGTCAACCTTTTCGCTGTTTATCAAGGGCGGGGAGGCGGAAGCGTTCCGTTTCCTCGATGCCCTGAAAATCGCGAAGCTGGCGGTCAGTCTGGGCGGTACGGAGACTCTGGCCAGCTTGCCGGCGGCGATGACCCATTTGTCGGTTCCAGATGAACGCCGGGCTGCATTGGGCATTACGGACAATCTTGTGCGGATTTCCATCGGGGTCGAGGATCCCGACGATTTGATCGCCGACTTTGATCAGGCGCTGGGAGAAGTCTGAGCCTGGCTCCAGTCGACGATTTTCCAGCCGCGTTCTGTTGCCAGCCGGTGCAGCGCGGGGCTGGGTGTGGTGGCGACGGCTTCATCGGCAAATTCGAGCATCGGCGCGTCGCTGACATGATCTGAATAGGCACGGATATGGATATCCGCCCGATGCAGATACTGGTCGTCCAGCCATGTCCGGATCCGGTCCAGTTTGGCGGTTTCGTAACAGTTATCGCCGACGATGCGGGGGAGTACCGCACCTTTTTCATCGATCTCCAGACGGGTACCAATCACGTGCGGGATATTCAGCCTTTGGGCAATCGCTTGCACGTATAACTCATAGGACGCGGTGGCCAGAACCAGCGTGCGGCCCTCTTTCCGATCTGCTTCCAGCTGGGCAATTGCCGGTTTGAAACTGTTGTTGCGAATTGTCCTGTCAGCAAATTCCTCGATATGTGGCTGCAGTTCTTCGAGCGCGGGGCGACTGCCCAACAGCACTCTCTGGTTCCAAGTCTTCAATCCCTTGCGTCCCGTCAGTCTGAGGCCATAGGCCGCAAATCCCAGCAATGTAAGTGGTGCCAGCAGTAGCCGCCACGGTGCCCGTGCCATAGCCATGTGGAGGAGAAACGGCGTATAGGTTCCGCTCCGGGTAATGGTGCGGTCCATGTCGTAAATGGCAATCTTCTGCATAGATTCCTGTTTCCGTTTTGGCGCTCTTAGCAGCGGTTCGCCCGATGCGCCAAAAAAATGCCATGTGATAATGGCTTGAGCTTTCAGCGGTTTTCGGTCACCTATGCAGATAATGACAAAAGCCAGTGACTTTGTTGAGGAGACCACCGCAGACGGGGTGACGGCACTGCGCTTTTCCGGTGATTTGTCGATCGCTTCCATTGGCGACGTGCCGGAAAGACTGAGCGACTATCCTGGCGGAATCCAGCAACTCGATCTTTCCGATGTCGGTTATATCGATACAGTCGGCGCGTGGCTGATCCATCGGACCGCGCGGAACATGCGCGCAGATATTGTCGGCGGAGACGATGAAGCCACCCGCCTGATCGCAGCGGTCAGCTCCGTCGATCCCGCAGCCGACGTTCGTCCGGATCCACCCAATCCGGTACTGCGTGTCCTCAACGAAATCGGTGAAGCGACGACGCTGGCTTTTACAACTTTGGCCGGCCTTGTCGGGTTTTTCGGATCAATCATGGCAGCCTTGTTCAATCTTTTGCGCCATCCCGGTCAGATCCGCTGGAATGCTGTGATCCAGCGTTTTGACGTGGTCGGAGTGAGGGCACTGGGCATTGTCGGGCTGATGAGCTTCCTGATCGGGCTCGTCATCGCGCAACAGGGTGCAGTCCAGCTCAGGCAATTTGGCGCGGAGGTGTTTACTGTCAATCTGGTTGGCCGGCTGACCTTGCGCGAACTCGGCGTACTGATGACTGCGATCATGGTGGCGGGCCGCTCCGGTTCGGCCTTTGCGGCCCAGCTGGGAACCATGCGATTGACCGAAGAAATCGATGCAATGCGCACCATCGGTGTGTCGCCGATCGAAGCCCTTGTCCTGCCGCGCTTCCTGGCAGCGATCATCATGCTACCCCTGCTCGGCTTTTATGCATCCGTGGTTGCGATAATCGGCGGCGGTCTACTCAGCTGGGTTGAACTCGATATCCCGCCAGCAACATTCTTTTCCCGCATCCGCGAAGTCGTCCCGATCACAGATGTCTATGTCGGTTTGGCCAAAGCCCCGGTTTTTGGAGCGATTATCGCCATTTGTGGTTGCTATCAGGGGATGCAGGTCAAGGGCAGCGCGGAAGATGTCGGGCGCCGAACGACCGCTGCCGTGGTGCAGGCGATTTTCCTTGTCATCGTTCTCGACGCGTTTTTCGCTGTCTTCTTTACCTGGATTGGATGGAGCTGATGATCGGAGAAACGCCTCTTTCCTATGATCCGAAATTTGAAGGCCCGATCATCTGCGTGAAAGGGCTGCGCAACAGTTTTGGTGATTTTGTGGTGCATGAAGACCTTGATCTGGATGTGCGCAAGGGAGAGATTCTGGGCGTGGTAGGCGGGTCCGGAACCGGCAAATCGGTGCTGATGCGTTCAATCATCGGGCTGCAGAAGCCGGACGAAGGAGACGTCAAGGTTTTTGGGGAATCCCTGCTTGGGCGCTCGGATGCTGAAACTGTCGAAATCCGCAAGCGCTGGGGTGTTCTGTTTCAGGGTGGCGCGCTGTTTTCTACCCTCACGGTCGCCGAAAATGTCATGGTGCCGATCCGGGAATTCTATCCTGGAATGGACCGGGAATTCCGGCGGGAAGTGGCAAAATACAAGGTGTGTCTGTCGGGATTGCCCCCGGATGCGGCCCCGAAATATCCATCTGAGCTGTCTGGCGGCATGAAAAAGCGCGCCGGTATTGCGCGGGCGCTCGCACTGGATCCGGAACTGCTGTTCCTTGACGAGCCGACGGCGGGCCTTGATCCGATCGGTGCAGCGGCATTTGACAGCCTGACCCGCGAATTGCAGCAAACGCTGGGGCTGACCGTGTTTTTGATCACGCATGATCTCGACACCCTGCACGCCATTTGTGACCGGGTTGCGGTTCTGGCCGACAGAAAAGTCATTGCCGTTGGTACGATCGACGAGTTGCTGGCCATGGATCATCCCTGGATCCAGGAATATTTCAACGGTCCGCGCGGCCGGATGGCGGCACCAAAATAGGGATGGGACGGATGATAATAAGCAGACAATCCAGACTTTTCTTGCAGGCCTCCCTGCCTGTCTTCATAATGGTGGCATAGATGGAAACACGGTCAAATCATATCTTGGTGGGGGCTTTCACCCTCGCACTGCTAGCTCTTGTTGCTGCTTTTCTGGTGTGGATTGTCCGTTTCGGAGACGGCGCGACAAAAGAATATGATATTTTTTTCGCCCAGTCCGTTGGCGGCCTGGCACAGGGAACTGGCGTCACTTTCGCCGGGGTCCCCTCGGGACAGGTGCTGAAGGTCGAGCTCTGGGAAAAGGATCCCGATTTTGTCCGCGTGCGGATCGCGGTGAGTGAGGAGACGCCAATTTTGCAGGGTACGACGGCGACAATCCAGAGTATCAGCTTCACCGCGCCTCCCAACATCCAGCTGGATGGAGCGGTCAAGGATGCACCGCCGATCACCGAGCTGGGCCCGGAAGGTGTGCCTGTCATTCCGACCAAGCCGGGCGCGCTGGGCGAGATATTGAACAGCGCACCGCTGGTGATCGAACGACTGGCAACCCTGACAGACCGATTGACACTGCTATTGTCTGATCAGAATCAGGAATCCATTACCGGAATACTGAGAAACACCGACAATCTCACTGGCTCCCTTGCCAAATCCGCTCCAGGGCTTGAGGCGCTGATTGCCGAATCGGAAATCACCATTCGCAATGCCGGGGAAACCGCGGCCAAGCTTTCCGCTGTTGCGGACAATGCCAACGCGCTGCTCGACAATAATGGGCAGCCGCTCGCGCGTGATCTGGGCAAGACGCTTCAGGCTGCCGAACAGAGCATGATCGCACTCAACACGGTGCTGGAGGATGTCCGGCCGGGGATGCAGCGGCTGGGTACCAAGACTTTGCCGGAAGTGGATCAACTGGTTGAAGACATGCAAGCGCTGACCAAATCGCTGACTTCTGTCACGGAACGTCTGGATCAGGGGGGAGCGGGATCACTGATTTCGGCGCCAGCATTGCCGGACTATGAGCCAGGCAAATAGGGGAAACAGAGTTATGACCATAGGCAAATTGCGATCCCTTGGTTTGTGCATTGCAGCTGCTTCGCTGAGCGCATGCGTGAGTTTCGGCGCGGCTGAACCCCCGCCTTACCTGCTGTCCTTGACGGCTGATGCCCGTGATGACGGTGGAGCAGAGCGCACCGGCATGCAGGAACAGGCCCTGGTGGTGCGTTTGCCGACATCGCCCCAGAAGCTGAATACGCTGAGAGTACCGGTGCAGACCCGGGCCACAGGCATCGCCTATTTGAAGGAGGCTGTTTGGGTCGATAAACCTGCGCGGCTTTTCCACGGTTTGCTTACTGAAACCATCGCGGCGAAGAATAATCGCCTGATCCTGACTGCGGCACAGGCCAGCGGGAAGGCAGAGCACTATCTGTCTGGCGAGCTTGTCAATTTCGGGCTGGATGGACCGGCGCTGGAGGTCGTGGTGACCTATGACGCGGTTAAAATGAAATCCGGCGAAGCGGTTGGCAAACGCCGGTTTGAGGCGCGTGAGCCAGTTTTCGCCGCTGAAGCAGAACCGGTGGGTGATGCTTTGAACAAGGCGGCCAACAAGGTTGTCGACGAGGTTGCTGACTGGGTTGGCTAAGCGTGCTCAGTTTTCTGTCCGTTCGTTACCATAGGCAAAGCCTTCGGGGTCTGGCCAGTTCATGGGCGTGGCGGCCATCACCCGGAACAGTCGTCCCATTTCGTCGACATGTGTGAGCCGATGGCGGGCCGCTTCAACTTCATCCTTTTGGTCCGGACGGGCCTTGATCAGTGCTTTGGCCCGTTGTTCCAAGCCCAGAGACTTCAGCCATTGACCCTGTTCGGCAGGACCGTGGACCGACAATAGTCGAGTGCGCGCAATATTGGCGAGCACATGAAAATCGACATGCGCTGTCAGATCGCTTTCTCCGGGACTATCAAACGGACTGATCGGCATATGTTCCTTCACGGCCTGCAACGTACTGCCAGTCCCGGGCTGTTCGTAGCCATAATCAATTATCAGCATTGTGCCGCCCTGGGCCGCAAGCCGGCTGGCCAGTTCTCCCAGCACCCTGACGCTTTCGGGAGAGGACTCCAGAACTGTGCCGACGGGAAACTGCTTTTTTGATCCCGAAAATGGTTTCTCGGCGGTCAGTTTCCCGGGAATGGCGACAAATTTGGTCCGTTCGCGTGCGACCATATTCTGGCGCCAGCCATGGTCGGTGAGCACATGTTGTTCGACCGGCAAGGCATCGAAAAATTCGTTTGCCACGATGAGCAGCGGGCCGGTTTCGGGAAGGGAACCGATATTTTCATGCCAGCTGGCGTCGGGGTGAAGTGCCGCCTGCTTTTCCTTCAGGGCGACGCTCGTCTCCACCATGTGTACATGGGGTATCAGTCCAAATCTGGCCATCGCTCTTCGGGCGTCCGTAGCCAGTGTCCCGCGTCCGGGGCCCAGTTCGACATAGTTTACCGGATCGGGTTGCCCGGCACGCAACCAGAGATCCGCCAGCCAGAGTCCGATCAGCTCACCGAACATCTGGCTGATTTCCGGTGCGGTGACGAAATCCCCGGATTCTCCGAACGGATCGCGCGATCCATAATAGTGCTGATTTGCGATGGCCATATATTCGCCGAGGGATATTGGCCCGTTCCTGTCGATCCGGTCTGCGAGAATGTGGGCTGCGGTATCGCCGTCAGGCAACGGATTTGTCTCCCGCATCCGGCTCGATACGTATCCGGCGCCCTTTGGCGGTAATCACCAGCCATGTGCCCAGCAGGATCATCGGCACGGTCAGCGTTTGCCCCATGGTCAGCCCCCAACTGAGATCTTCCAGACCGGCGTCGGGCTGCCGGTAGAACTCCACAACGAACCGGCTCAGTCCGTAGACCAGCAGGCCCGTACCGACCAGTTTTCCGGGATGATAACGGGCATCGGTCTTCCAGAACAGAAGCGACGTGATGATGAAGTATAAAATGCCTTCAAGGCCGGCTTCATAGAGCTGACTGGGATGACGAGCCACTTCGCCGCCCATCGGGAAAATAATCGCCCAGGGCACTTCCGTCGCCCGGCCCCAGAGCTCGCCATTGACGAAATTCGCCAGCCGACCGAACAACAGACCAAAGGGGATGACGCAGGCGACATAGTCGCAAACGCGCAGAAAACTGAGCTTTTCCTTGCGGGTTATCCACCAGATCGCGAGCACGACACCGAGAACTCCACCATGGAGTGACATGCCGCCTTGCCAGACTTTGAAAATATCGGCCGGATTGGACAGGATGGACGGTTGATAAAAGAATACATAGCCCAGTCTTCCGCCGATAATGATACCCAGCGTGGCCCAGAAGATCATGTCATCCGCATGCCGGCGCGCCAGCGGCGCACCGGGCTGGATGATGAGTCTCGTCATGTACCAATATCCGATGATGATCCCGGCGAGATAGGCCAGGGAATACCATTTCAATTGGAAAAAACCCAGATCAAGAGCATTCGGAGACAGGCCCAGCTCCTCAAATCGCACAAATTGGCTGGCGCTGGACAGAATAATGTCAATCAACTCTTTTCCCCGTTCGGTTTCGTCGTATATGGCATAGGCATATAAAGGGAAATTCCCCTATACCAAGAGGGAATGCACAGAAGACTACGGGAGAATGCGGAAATGCCATCGGAACTGGATCTGAAGATACGTGAAACGCTGACCGCGATGACAGCGCCCGGGCAATTGCTCGAGCTGGACAGCGTCCAGAAATTCGGTGTGGATCTTCCGATCTTCAAGAATGCACCGCAGAATGTCGCGGATTTTCTGACCTATTTCTGCCATCAGCATGCCGACAAGGAGTTTCTGGTCGACGGTGATATCCGCCTGACTTTCGGAGAGACTTATGCGGCTGCGCGAACGCTCGCGGGCGGTCTGGTCGAAGGCTATGGCGTCAAGAAAGGCGACCGTATAGGCATTGCCGCGCGCAATTCGGCCAACTGGATCATTCTCGACATGGCCATCACCCTGGCCGGCGGGATCAGTACGAAACTGAACGGCTGGTGGCAGGGCGACGAGCTGGCCGACGGTATTGAGGATGTCGGCTGTTCACTGGTTTTCGCAGACCCCCAGCGCGCCGCTCGGCTAAGCGATCTGGATCGCGATACCGGTGCGAAGTTGCTGATTTTCGAACATGACCAGATGCCGCTCGAGGGCCTCAAAGTGATCATGGCCAATGGCGGAAGCGCCGAAACGCCGATGCCGGAGATTTCTCCTGAGGACAATGCGACCATACTTTTCACTTCGGGCTCTACGGGGCGCTCCAAGGGTGCTTATGCCGAGCACAGATCGGTTGTGCAGGGTGCGATGAGCTTTGTCGGAGCCGTGGCCGTCATGGTACACATCATGGAAGAGGCCGGCACGATGCCGGATATTCAGCCAACCGCGATGGTGGCAGTACCGCTTTTCCACGTGACCGCTTCCGTTCCGCTGGTGCTGGTGAGCTATGCTATCGGCCGCAAGCTGGTGATGCTGAACAAGTGGGACGCGGAAGCGGCGATGAAGCTGATCGAGAAAGAAAAAGTGACCTATTTCGTTGGCGTACCGCTGATGAGCATGGAAATCTACTCGCATCCCAATCTTGGAAATTATGACCTGAGCACCTGTGTCTCGATGGCCGCGGGCGGAGCGCCACGGCCGGTCGAGCATGTGAAAAGGATCAAGGAAGCGATGGGCGAAGGTTTCCCGATTATCGGCTATGGTCTGACCGAAACCAACGGTGTCGGCTGTTCCAACCAGAATGAAAACTATCTCGAGCATCCCGACAGCACCGGTCGGGCGACGCCGCCGATTGTCGATGTCGGGATACTGGACGATGACGGCAACAAGATGCCGCAAGGCGAACGCGGCGAAGTGTGCATCCGCACGGCTGCCAATTTCACCGGTTACTGGAACAATGAGCAGGCAACGAAAGAAGCGTTTACCGATGATGGTTATTTTCGGACCGGCGATATCGGCTATTTCGATGAGGAAGGCTATCTCTACATTGTTGACCGCAAGAAAGAGATCATCATCCGGGGCGGCGAAAATATCAGCTGCCAGGAAGTGGAAGATGCGATCTATTCCAACAAATCGATTGCCGAGGCCTGCATTTTCGGGGTCGATGACGAGCGGTTTGGCGAGGTTCCCGCGCTGGTATTTCATCTCAAGGACGGCCACAGCCTGTCGCAGGATGAACTGCTCGACTATCTGAAGGACAAGCTCGCGCCGTTCAAGATGCCGGTCCATATCTGGCAATATGACGAGCCTCTGCCCAAGCTGGGCACCGCGAAAATCGCCAAGATCGTGCTTGCCAAAAAGCACCGTGAAATGCTTGCAGAAACCGGATGAACATACGTGCTGACATCCCGAAACCCGTCGCGGAACCCGGAACCCGGGTTGTACGACAAAGGGATGTCATCAATCGCCGGGCACTGACGGACCAGATCGAAGAGCTGATAGCTGACGAAGGTATTGCAAAGGCCCGGAGCAAGATCCTGCCCTTGTTGCAGGACGCACTGGCGGACGGGCGAGCGGAGATTGGCCGGCGATTGCTCGAGAAACCGTCGGCAGGACATGAGGCTGCCGCAGCGCAATCCTTTCTGGTCGATCAGCTGGTCCGGCTGATCCATGATATTGCCGTCCGGCATCAATATCCGGTGAACAATCCTTCAGCCGGCGAGCGAATTACCGTGATGGCAGTCGGCGGATATGGTCGCGGAGAAATGGCTCCGCATAGTGATGTGGACATCGCCTTCATCACGCCGTTCAAGCAGACCAGCTGGACCGAGCAAGTGATCGAAGCGATGCTCTACTGGCTGTGGGACATGGGCTTCAAGCTGGGCCAGAGCAGCCGGTCGATCGACGAAATGGTCCGAATGGCCAAGGCGGACCTCTCCATTCGCACAGCACTGTTGGAGGGCCGGTATATCTGGGGAGATACCGACGTTTATGAGGAAGCCAAAATGCGCTTCTTCGCTGATGTCGTTTCCGGAACTCAAAGCAGCTTTGTGGCTGAAAAGCTGGCGGAACGGGATGCGCGGCACCGGCGAATGGGCGACAGCCGCTATGTGGTCGAACCCAATGTGAAGGAAGGCAAAGGTGGCCTGCGTGATCTGCAAACGCTCTACTGGATCGGCAAATATATCCACCGGGTGTCTTCTGCCGAGGAACTGGTTGATGTCGACCTGCTAACCGCAGACGAGTTCAAGAGATTCCGCAAGGCCGCGAATTTTCTATGGGCGGTGCGCTGCCACATGCACGATATTACAGGCCGGTGCGAAGATCGGCTGACCTTTGATTTGCAACCCGAGATAGCGCGCCGCATGCGTTTTGCCGAACGGACCGGCAAGTCGGCCGTTGAACGGTTCATGCAATATTATTTTCTCAATGCGAAAGTCGTCGGCAACCTGACCGGCGTGTTTCTCGCCCATCTGGACGAGACCCATAATGCCGGAGTGCGCCGGTTCATTCCGAGCATCACCCGGCGCCCCAAAAAGCTGAAGGGATTCACGCTGGATCGCGGCAGGCTGGCGCTGCCGGATGAGGAGTTTTTCACTCGCGATCCGGTGCGGCTGATCGAATTGTTCCACCTCGCTGACAAGCATGAGCTGGAAATTCATCCGCTTGCGATGCGCGCTGCGCGACGGGATGCGAAACTGATCACCAACAAGATCCGCAAGGATCGGCGGGCGAACAAACTGTTCCTGGATATTCTGTGTTCCCCGAGGGATCCTGAACTGGTGTTGCGCTGGATGAACGAAGCATCCATTTTCGGACGCTTCATTCCGGATTTCGGGCGTGTCGTGGCGCAGATGCAGTTCGACATGTATCACCACTACACGGTGGACGAGCACAGTATCCGTGCGATCGGCCTGCTCGCCAAAATCGGCAAGGGCGCACTGGTCGAAGATCATCCCAATTCCACGGAAACCATGAAAAAGCTCCAGAACCGGCGGGTGCTGTTTGTGGCAACGCTGTTGCACGACATTGCCAAGGGCAGGGGCGGTGATCACAGCGTGCTCGGTGCCGAAGTCGCGTTGAAGCTCTGCCCGCGCCTGGGTCTGCAACCCCATGAAACCGAACTGGTTGCCTGGCTGGTCCGCCATCATTTGTTGATGTCCGCCATGGCTTTCAAGCGTGATCTGTCGGATTTCAAAACCATCCAGGATTTTGTCAGTCAGGTAAAAAGCATCGAGAGGCTGCGATTGCTGACGGTGCTGACCGTGGTCGATATCCGCGCGGTTGGACCCGGTGTATGGAACAGCTGGAAACGCCAGCTGCTCACAGATCTGTTCGAGGCGTCCGAGGAAATGCTGAGACTAGGTCACAAGCAGCGTGGCCGTGACGAGCGCATTCTGGAGAAAAAAGCCGCACTCCAGAAAACTCTCAATCTGAGCAAAGCGAAATTTGCCAAATTATCCAAACGTTTACCAGACCCCTACTGGATTGCGGAATCAGATGACATCATAGCCCATAATGCGCGACTGATGCTCGAGGCGGGTGATGATAATCTGGCGATTGCGGCGGAAGCCTACCCGGAGCGTGGGGCGACGCTGGTGACGATTTATGCGGCGGATCATCCCGGCCTGTTCTATCGGATCGCCGGAGGCATTCACGTCGCGGGCGGCAATATTATCGATGCGCGCATCCATACCACCCGGGATGGCATGGCGCTGGACAATTTCCTGGTCCAGGATCAGAACGGCAAACCCTTCGCCGATGAACGCCAGCTGGATCGCTTGAAAAAAGCGGTCGAAGACGCGCTCGCGAACCGCAACAAATTGTCGGTCAAACTGGATGCCCGCCGGTTGGCCCATTCTCGTGCGGGAGCATTCACGATCACGCCAGTTGCGATGGTCGACAACGACGCATCAAACCGCTTCACTGTCATAGAGGTCAACGCACAGGATCGACCGGCCTTGCTCAACGAACTGGCTTATGCCCTGTTTGAGTCCAAGGTGACGGTGCACAGCGCCCATATCGCAACCTATGGCGAGCGTGCGGTCGATACATTTTACCTTACCGATCTGCTCGGTACGAAGATCACCAACACGACACGGCTCAACAATCTGAAAAAGAGACTGACAGCTGCCGCGCAAAGCGACAAAGGCACCCAGAATCCAGGTTAGCCGAGTTTGTCCTTGAGCGCGGCGAGGGCTGCGAAGGGGCCCGCTTCCTCCTCGGTTTTGAGTTCGCCAGAATGGCGTATCTTGTCCGCATTGGGGCCTTGGGGATAAGGATCCAGCGCCAGAAACAGAGTTTGTGCCAGCGCTTCGCCAATATCGACACGGTTATCCGAATATTCGAGAACGTCGCAGTCTTCTGACGCCAGTTCGATTTCCTGTTCTTCGTTATTCCGGATTTCTCCTATCTCGACAAAAGCGATGGTGAAATCTTCGGAAATAGTAACGGGAAGATCGTCGCCGCTGATTGCGCAAGACTGGGTCAGGCGGGATTCGAGCCTTCCGGAAAAGCTGAGACGGTCCGTTCCGGTGCGCAGTTCGTAGCTTGCGGAAAGGGAATCAATGCTCGGCAGATCGAAGCGTTTGGCAAGGGCAGCACATTCCTCATCGCTTGCAGTCGCTTCCCCGATGAGCGGAGCAGCGCCGAGGTCCGACAATTTCACTATCCGGGAAAATTCAGGCGGATGCTCGGTCATGCCCCGACAGTCTCCGGAATATTGCCAGCCAGAATGGTTTCTGTATTGCAGTCGGAAATCTCGTCATGAAATTTGCGCATCCCGGCCACGGTGAAGGTCATTTTGTCTGTGCCTGGCACATCGTCCCGATACAGATTGCGTGTCAGCACGTCTTCCAGTTCCAGACGTCCGGCAAATGCATCGCGATAAGCTCCCAGACGTCCGCCGAGTGCGCCCATCATCTTGCCCACATGCTTGCCGACGACCATGTCGCCAATACCGATCTGGCGGAGCTGTCCGTCCATGTCGCGGACGAAATGCTCTGTCAGCCAGGCGATTTGCTGTTCGGTATCATTGTCTTTTTCCAGACGAAGCACGACAAGGCTGAAAATAGCGGCAATCATGTCAAATCGCCCGTCCAGTGTGTCCGGCACGCCCCCGATCTCGTACCAAATGGGTCGGCGGCCTTCGCCAATGATCGCGTCGTACAGCGGCTGCATCACGATATTCGGGTTTTCGCGAGAAAAAAGTCTGTTCAGCAGGGACATGTTCTTAAACGGGCTTTCAAATATTTTTGCGGTCGGCGTTTTGGGTAATCAGTGCCGTTGCCGCAGATATTGTGGCAGTCTATGTTAAGTCTGTGTACAGGGCATATTGATATTTGTTGTGCGAGATGCAATGGGCATTGGGAAATTGTCCGGATGTCCGGTCGCACCAACTATCTCTGCTGGAGAATATGACTGATGACTAGCCAAACAGCCAGGACCCTGAGATCGCGTCTTGCTCTGGCCGGACTTGTGGCCGGAAGTCTGGCGCTTGCCGGATGTTCTCAGGTGCAGGGACATCAGGGTTATATTGTTGATCCCGTCCTGACATCGGCGATTCAGCCCGGTGTCGACAATCGACAGTCCGTTGAAGCCACATTGGGGCGTCCGACATTTGCTGGTCAGTTTGAAGACCGCGTCTGGTACTACGTGTCGCGGGAAACGCGCCAGTTTGCCTTCAATTCTCCGCGGCCACAGGATCAGCTGGTCATGCGGGTACAGTTTGATGAAGCCGGCAATGTCACATCCGTTGACCGGACGGGCCTGGAGCTGGCTGCCAATATCACACCGGACGGCGATAAAACGCCAACATTGGGCCGCGAAAGGTCCTTTTTCCAGGAATTGTTTGGCAATATCGGCGCTGTAGGCGCACCTGGTACAACCAGTCAGGGTAGCGACCGGACTCGTCCCTGATATCTGCTATTTGGCGATACCGCTGGCCGCGAGCACGGCCAATGTGACCAGTTCGGATGCAGTAGATGCCATTGTTGCTACCTGTACGGACTTTTCCAAACCCACCAGCATCGGACCAATGACGGCATCACCGCCCATTTCGCGGAGCAATTTCGCTGACAGGTTGGCCGACTGCAGGCCGGGCATCACCAGGACATTGGCCGGACTGGACAGGCGGCTGAACGGATAGTTGACCATTAGCTTCGGATTCAGCGCAACATCAGGCGCCATTTCGCCTTCATATTCGAAAGAGACTCGCCGCTCGTCGAGAATCCCCACGGCCTCGCGGATATTTTCGAGCCAGCGACCTTCGGGATTGCCGAAAGTGGAATAGCTCAAAAATGCGACCCGTGGTTCATGGCCCATTTTCCGGGCCACTGCCGCGGTCTGCTCGGCGATGTCAGCCAGTTCTTCCGAAGACGGACGCTCGTTGACCGTGGTATCCGCCATGAAAACCGTATGGCTGTGCCCGACCATCACATGGATGCCAAAAGCGGTCCGGCCTTTCTCCACATCGATGACTTTCGCGATATCCTTGAATGTTTGAGAATAGGGACGTGTGACACCGGTAATCATTGCCTCGCCCTGGTCCATGGCAAGCAATGCGGAGCCGAAAATGTTCCGGTCCTGGTTTACCATCCGTTTGATATCGCGCTCCATATGGCCGCGTCGTCCCAGACGTTGATGGAGCATGTTGACCATGTCGGGAACCAGCGGGCTGTTGCGGGAATTGTGAATCTCGAACCGGTCCGCGTCGCTGACACCCAGCTCCTGTAGTTTCTGGCGCACGCGGTCGTCTCTGCCAACCAGAACCGGCGTACCATAGCCGCCGTCCTGGAACTGGATGGCTGCGCGCAGCACGACGTCTTCTTCCGCCTCTGCAAAGATCACGCGCTTGGGTGACTGGCGGCAAGCTTCATAGGCCTGGGTCAGGACCGACGTCGTTGGGTTGAGGCGGCTCTTGAGATCAACCCGATAGGCTTCCAGATCTTCAATCGGCTTTTGCGCGACGCCGCTGTCCATAGCTGCCTTGGCGACTGCTGCGGACACGACCTCCATCAGCCGGGGATCGAACGGTGCGGGAATGATATAGTCGACGCCGAAGGTCGGCGCTTCTCCGCCATAAGCGGCGGCGACTTCTTCGGGCACCTGTTCACGCGCCAGTTCCGCAATCGCTTGCGCCGCAGCAACCTTCATCTCGTCATTGATTCGCGTGGCCCGGACATCGAGTGCTCCGCGAAATATGAACGGAAATCCCAGGACATTGTTCACCTGATTCGGATAGTCGGACCGGCCGGTTGCGACAATTGCGTCTGGGCGGGCGGCCTTGGCGTCCGGAGGGGTGATTTCGGGATCGGGATTGGCCATGGCGAAAATGATCGGTTTGTCCGCCATGTCCCGGACCATGTCGGGTTTGAGAGCGCCGGCGGCCGAAAGCCCGAGGAATGCGTCTGCGCCCTTCAGGGCTTCGTCCAGACTCCGTGCATCGGTGTCGATGGCATGGGCCGATTTCCACTGGTCGACATTGTCGCGGCCACGATAGATCACGCCGCTGCGGTCACACATGGTCAGGTTTTCGTGCGGAACACCCATCGCCTTGATCAGCGAGGCGCACGCGATAGCGGCTGCCCCGGCGCCATTGACCACCACTTTGATATCTTCCACCTTGCGATCGGTGAGCAGGCAGGCATTGATAATTCCGGCTGCTGCAATAATGGCGGTACCGTGCTGATCATCATGAAAAACCGGGATGTTCATCCGGTCGCGCAACGTCTGTTCAATGATGAAGCAGGCCGGTGCCCCGATATCTTCCAGATTGATCCCGCCAAAGCTAGGTTCCATCAGTTCAACCGCGCTGATAAAGGCGTCGGTGTCTTCGGTATCGAGTTCGAGGTCGATTGAATCGACGTCGGCAAAGCGCTTGAACAACACGGCCTTGCCTTCCATCACCGGCTTCGAAGCCAGCGCGCCCAGATTGCCCAGGCCAAGAATGGCAGAGCCATTGGAGATAACCGCGACGAGATTGCCTTTTGCAGTATAGTCGTAGGCCGTTGCAGGATTTTCGGCAATTGCCCGGACCGGAACGGCGAAACCGGGGGAATAGGCGAGGCTCAGATCGCGCTGGGTCGCCATCGGTTTGGATGCGATAATCTCGATCTTCCCGGGACGGCCATGGGAGTGGAACAGGAGGGCTTCACGCTCGGAAAATTCCACATTGCTTTCATTCTTGTCAGCCAAATCCTGTCTCCCCTGATTCGGGCTCGACTCCCGGCCCGGATACCTTGCGCTTCCCTCCGACTGCCCTACTCTGGATGCAGGGGAGAGGGCAAGGCTTGCCGCGTTGCTGAATCGGAATATTGCCATGCAATTATGGCAGCCGAGGCCTTTTCCCAGCCCGCGCACTCGGCTATCCCCGTTTCATGCCGACACAGACTCAGCAGAAACCCGCAAACCAGAGACCGAAGCACAGAAAGGCGGCGGCGAGAAAGAGCGCCGATCCCCGGCAGACTCCGATGATGAAGCAATATTTCGCGCTGAAGGAAAAAGCCCAGGACTGCCTGTTGTTTTACCGGATGGGGGATTTTTTCGAACTGTTCTTCGAAGATGCCAAACTGGCGTCCGCGGCTCTCGACATTGCTTTGACGAGCCGTGGCAAGAATGCCGGGGAATCAGTTCCCATGTGCGGTGTTCCGGTCCACGCAGCCGAAAGCTATCTCGCCAAACTGATCCGCGCGGGATTCAAGGTGGCGATTGCGGAGCAAACCGAAACGCCTGCTCAGGCAAAGGAGCGCGGCGGATACAAAGCACTGGTGGCTCGGGACATTATCCGTTTCGTTACCGCCGGAACGCTGACCGAAGATACTTTACTCGACGCCAGGTCGGATAATATGCTGGTGGCCGTTGCCGAAGTGCAGGGGCAGATCGGTCTGGCTGCAGCGGATATCTCGACCGGCGCGTTCGAGCTGCAACTGGTTGCTGAAAATGTGTTGCATGCGGAATTGTCTAGAATTGCACCATCCGAAATAATCTGCCCTCCCGAGTTGGCGGAAAAACTCGACAAGGCCACGGAATGGCCAAAAGAGGATTTTGACAGCCAAGGCGCAGAGAAACGGTTGAAGCACCTGTTTGAGGTATCGACGCTGGACGGATTTGGGGATTTCTCAAGGTGCGAGCTGGCTGCGGCCGGGGGACTGGTCAACTATATCGAGCATGCCGCCCAGGATGATACGCCTTTTCTGAAACCGCCATCTCAGCGCCATCCTGGCGAATATCTGTTGATTGACAGCGCGACGCGCGCGAGCCTCGAAATCGAACGGACCCTCGCCGGTGAGCGCGCGGGCAGCCTGCTCGAAACTGTCGATCGCACGGTAACACCCGGTGGTGCCCGTTTGCTCGCCCGCGATCTGGCAGCACCCCTGTTCGACGAAAAACGGATCAATGCCCGGCTGGGGCTGGTGCAATGGTTTCACGATGGTCCGGCCAATCGTGAAGCCGTTCGCAATGCGCTGAAACGCTTGCCGGATATCAGCCGCGCTCTTGGGCGGCTTTCGGCTGGCAGGGGCAGCCCCCGGGATCTTGGACAGATCCGGGATGGTCTAGCAGGGGCGCGTATCATGCGGGAACAACTCGCTCAGGATATGGCCTTGCCGGATATGCTGGACAAGCTGTTGCCGGCGCTGGACGGGCATGGCGAGATGGTGGATCTGCTGGAGCGCGCGCTTGTCGAGGCACCGCCAACCGAAACCGCCAGTGGTGGCTATATTGCCCCAGGATTTGACCCCGCACTGGACGAACTCCGCAGCGCGGGATCAGATGGGCGCCAGGCGATAGCGGCGCTGGAAAGCCGGTATCGCGATGCGACCGGCATCAACACACTCAAGATCAAGCATAACGCCGTTCTCGGCTATTTTGTCGAAGTTCCGGCGCGGCATGGCGATGTCCTGATGACCGAGAATTCGGGATTTGCGCATCGCCAGACGTTGGCGGGCGCTGTACGGTTTAATTCCACCGAACTCCATGAGGAAGCCTTGCGCGTAACCCAGGCCGGTGCCCATGCACTGGCAGCCGAAGCTGAACATTTTGAGCAGCTGGTTGGCCGGGTAGTTGAGCGCAAAGATGCGATCGGGGCGAGTGCGGATGCGCTGGCCCGGATCGACGTCGGTGCCGCTCTGGCGGAACGGGGCGCAGAGGGGCAATGGTGCCGTCCGTCCTTTTGTGACGGCAACCTGCTGGAAATAGCGGGTGGTCGCCATCCAGTTGTCGAGCAGGCTCTGGCGGCGACCGGCGATCCCTTTGTCGCCAATGACTGTGCGCTCAGCCATGCGGAGCGCCTGTGGCTGGTGTCCGGTCCAAATATGGGCGGCAAGTCCACATTCCTGCGGCAGAACGCGCTCATCGTCATTCTGGCCCAGGCTGGCGGTTTTGTCCCCGCATCGTCGGCCCGGCTCAGTCTGGTTGATCGACTGTTCAGCCGAGTGGGCGCTTCGGACAATCTGGCCCAGGGGCGCTCCACCTTCATGGTCGAGATGGTTGAAACGGCGACCATCCTGTCGCAGGCGACGGAAAAAAGCTTTGTCATTCTGGACGAGGTCGGGCGGGGAACGTCGACCTATGACGGGCTCGCCCTGGCATGGGCGGTGGTCGAGGCCGTGCATGAAACCAATCAGTGCCGATGTCTGTTTGCCACGCACTATCATGAGCTGACGCGTCTCGCGGATCGGCTGGATGCCCTGTCGCTGCACCATGTCCGCGCCCGGGAATGGAAGGGAGACCTCGTCCTGCTGCATGAACTGGCACGCGGACCGGCGGATCGCAGCTATGGACTGGCAGTTGCCAAACTGGCGGGTATTCCGAAGCCGGTTTTGAAGCGTGCGAAAGCGGTGCTGGACAAACTGGAAGCCGGAAAGGCGGAGACCGGGGGGTTGGCTGCAGGGTTGGGAGATTTGCCTTTGTTCGCCGCCAGTCTGGAAGCGGGCGAAGAACCGGCAGATGCCTTGCGCGAGCAAATGGAGCAGCTCGATATCGATGCGCTAAGCCCGCGTGATGCACTTGAACAACTCTATGCGTTGAAAGCGTTGCTCGAGTCCGAAGAGTGATTATAGCACTCGGCATTTGCATATTTCTGTTGCATTTCGGGTCCGGCTGGACTGAAAGGCGGTCATGACCGAGCAATCTGAAAATCACGCGCCGGATCCGGCGATGCTGGCCAAAGCTGAAACGCTGACCGAGGCCTTGCCATATATGCAGCGCTATGCCGGCAAGACTTTCGTCGTGAAATATGGCGGACACGCCATGGGAGATTCCGCGCTCGCCCGAAATTTTGCGGAAGATATCGTGCTGTTGAAGGCGGTCGGCATCAATCCGGTCGTCGTCCATGGCGGTGGGCCGCAAATCGGGGCGATGCTCGAGCGGGTGGGTGTCGAGTCCAAATTTGTCGACGGACTACGTGTCACCACCAAGGAAACCGCCGAAATTGCGGAAATGGTGCTATCGGGAGCGATCAACAAGGAACTGGTGAGCTGGATCGAGCAAGCCGGCGGCAGTGCGATCGGTATCTCAGGCAAGGATGGCGGCTTTGTCAAAGCGGCCAAGATGCGCCGGACTGCCCGCGACCCGGACAGCAATATCGAGCGAATCATCGATCTCGGCTTCGTCGGGGAACCCCGGCAGATTGATCGCAGCGTCATCGATACAATCTCGACCGCCGGCATGATCCCGGTGATTGCACCCATTGGTGTAGGCGATGATGGTCATACTTATAATATCAACGCGGATACCATGGCTGGCGCCGTGGCTTCCGCGCTGCGGGCGTCGCGACTTTTTCTGCTGACGGATGTGGCCGGCGTGCTAGGGAAAGACGGTTCACTTCTGACAGATCTCGATCCTGAGGCGATTGCGAATCTGTCCGAAGACGGCACCATTTCCGGCGGCATGATTCCCAAGCTGGAAACCTGCGTCAGCGCGGTCCGGAACAAGGTCGATGCGGCAGTCATTCTCGACGGCCGCGTTCCGCATGCGATGTTGCTGGAGATCTTTACCAGCAAGGGGGCAGGGACGCTGATCAAGGCCGAAAAAGGGTAAGGTTGCAGAAACAGACCGGCTGTATTATATATATGGTACACTAAATAGCCGGCATCATTCTCTTGGCACCGGCGGCTTGGCTGGTTATGGGCCGTCATACAGACAATAAAGGTCATGATTCATGGGTTTCGCGATTTTTCAGATTATCGGTATTTTGCTGCAGGTGGCGCTGACCATCATCATCGTGCAGGCGATCATGAGCTGGCTGCTGGCATTCAATGTCATCAACCTGCAGAATGACATTGCCCGCGCGATCTGGACCACTCTGGATGCGCTGACGGCGCCGATATATAATCCGATCCGCAAGATCATGCCGGATTTCGGATCAATTGACCTCACACCGATGGTTGTCATTATCGGCATCATCATATTGCAGGACGCCATTTTGCCTCCAATCGCCATGGCGCTTTTGACCTGACGATGGGTGAAGGGGAAGTGGCAGCGAGTGCCCGGCTGATTGACGGGAAAGCATTTGCTGCGGAATTGCGCGAACGCATAAGGCAGGCCGTACCGAAATTTCAGCAGCAGACAGGCAGGGCACCCGGCCTTGCCGTGGTGCTGGTCGGCGAGGATCCCGCGAGCCAGGTCTATGTCGCCTCCAAACACAAGGCGACTATTGCGGCCGGTATGGAAAGCTTCGAACACCGGCTCCCTGCGGAGACGTCGCAGGAAGAGCTGATCGCGCTGATTCAGTCGCTCAATGCCGATGACAGCGTCGACGGTATATTGGTGCAATTGCCCTTGCCGGGCGATCTGGACGAGAAGGCGGTTGTGATGGCCATTGATCCGGACAAGGATGTTGACGGTTTGCACGTGATCAATGCCGGTCGTCTGGCCAATGGCGAAGATGCACTGACACCCTGTACTCCGCTCGGCAGCCTGATGCTGCTCAAGGACCAGCTGGGTGATCTGTCGGGTCTCAACGCGGTCGTTGTCGGGCGCTCGATACTGGTCGGCAAACCGATGGCGCAATTGCTGCTCGCGGAAAACTGTACCGTGACCATGGCGCATAGTCGGACCCGAGATCTGCCTGATGTTGTACGCGGGGCCGATATCGTCGTCGCAGCTGTGGGTAGGGCTGAAATTGTCAAGGGCGATTGGCTGAAAGAAGGCGCCGTTGTCATCGATGTCGGGATCAACCGCTTGGCACCCGAACCGGGCAAGGAACGCGGCCGTCTCGTCGGTGATGTTGCAACATCCGAAGCCTTGGGGCATGTACGGGCGATTACCCCTGTACCCGGTGGAGTCGGACCGATGACCATTGCGGTCCTTCTGCGCAATACGCTGGTCGCGGCTTCGCGAAGAGCGGGTCTGGCAGAACCTGAAGGAATCTAGGCTGATGAGAAAACTGGCCGCTGTATTTGCCGTGTCATTATTGCTGGCCGGTTGCGCCGGCGGCGGAGGACCGCCGTCCGAACGGGAACGCTTTTTGCGGGCGGCTGGCAAACCGGTTGCCAATCCGAGTGCGCTGGTGAAGGCTGAACTCGCCTTTGCGCGTCTCGCCAGAGAAGAAGGGCAATGGACCGCCTTTCGCGAAACAGCGGCAGCCGATGCGGTGATGTTTGTCCCGGACTTGTCCAGTGCACAGGTCTGGTTGAAAGGCAAGGCAGACCCGGCCCAGGCCGTGGAGTGGCAACCGCATAAAATTCACATGTCCTGTGATGGCACCATGGGCGTTTCCACCGGCGCGTGGCAGGCGGCCAATGGCAGCACCGGTTCGTTTGTCACAATCTGGGAAAAGCAGGACGCGCGGGAACGGCGCATTCGGGGCAAGGACGATGACTGGAAATGGGTGTTTGACCACGGTGTACCGGTCGACACTCCGCTTGCTGAACCCGATTTCGTGCAAACCGAAGTTGCGACTTGTGGCGGTGGCCCCATCCCGCCAAATGTACCGGCACCGGAAAACGGTAAAAAAATCAGCGGACGCTCGCTCGATAACAGCTTCCAGTGGTCGGCAACGCAGGCAGCGGACGGCAAGCGAGCACTGACCGTGATCATGTGGGACGGCGAGGCCTATCGTCCGGTGATTAACGAAGATTTCGGCATCCCTCAGCAATGACCGAGTTGTTCGTTTCCGCATTGATCACGTTTTTCGTGGCCATTGACCCGCCGGGCTGCGCGGCCATTTATGCCAGCATGACAACAGACGCCAGTCCCGCCCAGCGCCGGGCAATGGCTTTCCGGGCGATTTTTGTATCGGCCATCATTCTGCTGATCTTCGGCTTTTTCGGGGAGGCTCTCTTGACCGCCATCGGCGTCAGTTTGGACAGTTTCCGCATTGCCGGAGGGATCATGCTGTTCGTGATCGCGCTGGAGATGGTTTTCGAGAAGCGCACGGAACGGCGCGAGGGCAGGGCGCAGGAAATCATTGATACGCCGGAAATCGAGGACGTGTCGATCTTCCCGATGGCAATGCCGATGATCGCAGGTCCGGGATCCATTGCCGCACTGATGCTCTACATCGGGCAGGCAGAAACAATGGCAGAACAATGGGTAGTCCTGGGCGCAGTCGGGGTTATCCTCTTTGTCATGCTGCTGTCGATGCTGCTCGCTGGCCCGTTGATGAAAATCATGGGCCAGAAGGTCGAGACCGTCATAACGCGTGTATTGGGAGTCATTCTTGCTGCACTGGCGATCCAGTTTGTCGTCGACGGATTAAAAGCCAGTTTCTAGAGCTTGCGCGCTTCCTCAATCAGCATGACCGGCACGCCATTGCGAATGGGGTAGGCCAGGCCAGCGCTTTCGGAGATCAGTTCCTGCGCCGCCTTGTCATGGATCAATTTGCCACGGCTGACCGGGCAGACGAGGATTTTCAGCAATTCCGGGTCGACCGTTGCGATGTCGTGGGTCACTGCAACGTCACACGGCCTTCATCGCCATCCTGACGGCCGAAAAATTGTAGCAGTTGAATGATCAGTTCCGACCGGTTGGATAGACCGTCCACCTCCAGCAGCGCTTGTTTGGACGCGGCGTCAAAGGGGGCAATCTGGGCAATCCCGTTGACGAAGGAATTGTCATCCAGTCGCCCGATCGAGTCCCAGTCCACCTGATACCCCTGCAAATCGGCAAATTTGCGGGACTCAATTTCCAGCGCAGCGCGCTCTGCGCTTGCCAGTACTTCGTCCGCTTCCAGATTTTCCTCGATTTCGGCACGGACCTGGCGAAAAGCGGTGGTCGCATCCAGCTCTTCCAGCACCCGGAAGCGGGCGACGCCTTCCAGAACGACGTTGAAGCGGCCTTCGTCCATGGCTTCGATATCGATAATCTTGCCAAGACAGCCGATATTGAACAATTCCGGTACGTCGCCGGTTGTCTTTGGCTGGATCATGCCGATTTGCCGGTCTCGCGCCATCGCGTCGTTGATGAGCGCCTTGTAGCGCTCCTCAAATATATGCAGCGGCAGGTGCATGCCCGGAAACAGCAATGCTCCGGCCAGAGGGAAGATCGATATGCGTTTGCCTTCTGACATGACTATCCGAACAGAACTGCGGACAGTTTGCGCCGTGTATTGGCAACCCACTCGTCCTCCAGTCCGATCATTTCGAACAGTGATAGCAGTTTTTCCCGCGCCGCGCCGTCATTCCATTCCTTGTCTGCCGCGATGATCGCGAGCAGATTGTCGGCCGCACCATCATGATCGCCGGAAGCTATCTGTGCACTCGCCAGGTCCAGTCGTGCCTGATGATCTTTGGGATCCGTCTCAACCGCTGCCTTCAGCTTCTCGAATTCGCTGTCGTCCGGCTTATCTTTGGCGAGCTGCAATGTCGAACGGGCACGCTCGATGGCGGGATCAGTCGCCAGCTCGTCTGGCAACTGACCCAGCATCTCCTCGGCCTGGTCATTATGACCTGCCGCGACCATCGCGCGGATCAGACCGCCCACGGCTTCCACATTATCCGGCGCCATGTCGGCAATTTGTGCGAATATGCCGGCAGCACGCTCGGCATCCCCCTCGGCGAGCACTTCCTCTCCCATGGCGAGCAATGGCGCGACATCCTGCGGTGGCTGTTCGCCGCCGCCTTCGCCGACGGGCAGTTTTTCCAGCAACTGATCCAATGCCCCGGAAAGCTGGCTCTCGGTTCTCGCGCTCGTCAGGTCTGCCACCGGTTTGCCCTGGAATATGGCGTAGACGGTGGGAATCGACTGGACCTGGAATTGCGAGGCGATGAACCGGTTCTCGTCAACATTGACCTTGGCCAGCATGACACCCTTTTCGGCATAGGCTGCGGCAACTTTCTCGAGGATCGGGGTCAATGCCTTGCACGGACCGCACCATTCGGCCCAGAAATCGAGAATGACCAGCTTGTCCATGCTGGGCGCCACGACGCTCTGCTGAAAATCCTCAACCGCCTTCTGTTCGTCTACGGTAAGTCCTGCTGTTGCCACTATCTGCTCCTGTAAACATCGGCGCGAAATTCTGCCCCCGTCGGGGAATCGCACCCTGTTTGCCCTTGTCTCAGGACTTTATGTGGGGACGGGCGGGGCAATGCCAAGCTTATTTTTACTTTTAGATGCCAGAGTCATGAAAATGGGGCTTGCCGGGGTGTATAACCCATGCTAACCGCGCGCCTCACCTGCTGATGACGATACCCATGTCACAGCCGCCGAGCGGGCGTAGCTCAGGGGTAGAGCACAACCTTGCCAAGGTTGGGGTCGAGAGTTCGAATCTCTTCGCCCGCTCCAGTTTTTCAAAATTCAGACAAAGTTCACTGCGCAAGTCTTTCGCTTGCGGCGGTTTCGATCGCTATCGCCGCGCAAAAATCTAGAATGTCGACGTTCCAATTCCGCCATCAACCACGAGAGACTGGCCGGTCACATAATTGGCCATGTCGCTGCAGAACATGGCCACCAGTGCGCCGAGGTCGTCCGCCTCTCCAAAACGACCGGCCGGAATGCGGATGGCTTTGACGAAGGCAGCCACTTCCTCCTCATAGCTGCGACCTTTGGCGGCGGCGCGCGGACCGAAGGCTTCTTCGACGCCCGGTGTGTGGTGCATGCCCGGCAATACCGAGTTGATTGTCACATTGTGCTTCGCCACATCTTTCGAGATGGCATGGCAGTAATTGGCGAGAGCGGCCCGCGGCGGGCCGGACAGAACGCGCATGGCGGCAGGATATTTCGCCGCTCCGGTGCTGATGTTGACGATCCGGCCCCATTTTCGCTCGATCATGGGGTCGATCACGGCCTTGATATAGTCGATCGGGCTCAGCAGCGCGACGCGCAGGGCGTTTTCCATCTCCTCCCGCGGTACGTCGCGAAAATCGTCGGTAAACGGGGGAGGGGCACAGGTTGCCACAAGGATATCCGGATCGGGGCATGTCGACAGGATTTTGTCTCGTCCTTCTTCACTGCTGTGATCGGCCACTATCGGCTGGACTTTCGCGCCGGTTTCCTGCGCAATGGCATCGCATGTCGCCGCGAGGCGTTCGGCGCCGCGGGCCGAGATGAACACTTCTGCCCCTTCTCGCGCCAGAGCCAGGGCCGAACTGCGGCCCATGCCGGCGCTGCCGCCGTTGATCAGTGCTTTCCGTCCCTTGATGCCGAGATCCATTCCTGCCTCCGTTTTGCCTGGACAGGAATCGTAGAGGCATTGCCGGGCAGTTTCCCCTCACTATAGCACTAGGAGGGGAGCGATTGGTGGGCCCGATCAATCGTGCTGAAGGATCGCCAGGCAGCTATGTTGCTCCAGAATCGGATCAACAAATTGTCGTGCTGCGTCGTTCAGTCCGGTGTAGCGATTGCGCAGATCGGCAAGACATTTCATCTGATATTTGAAGGTGCCCTGGGAATAAGGCAGTCCGTCAACTTCCATCGCGAAACTGTCCTCTCCCGCCGCCATTGCCGCCGCGTTGGCGAGGAGAAACGGGGCATAAACCCGGCCCACCTGATGGAGAATGGACGCAATGACGGGAGCCAGTGGCTGGTCGGCACTATCCCATTGGCCTTCAATGCCCGACAGGTCGTCGATATGTGCCAGCCACCGGAAACTGTAAGGATAATCCGCGCGCAGCATGGTCTGTGGCGTCGGATCGACACCAAACTGGGAGAGCTGGCCATATATCGCGAATTCGGCAAGTGACGGCCGCGTACCAAACAGGAAGTGGCGATCAACAACATGTTCTTCCAGCGCCTGCAAAATGGCGCGGGTGGATTTTTCGATCAGCGGAAAATTCTCTTGCGTACATCCGACTATTGCCATTCGGCCCACTTGCCGGCTGCGAAACTGTTCGGCGAATCCCTCGCTGGTTTCCCGTCCGCCACCCTTGGCCGCATCAAAGGCCAGCCAGCGGCTCATCTGGATCTGGTCCACATCGGCGAGCCAGCGATAGCCGAACATCGCCTTGGTCAGCCATTCATCGGCAAAATCCTCGATCAGATGAACGAGAAAAGCCATCCCGGCATCGGGCGGAACCACGCTGCGTTCCGGATGTCTCTGCTCGAGGTCAAGAATTACCGGTGTCGTGTCATTGCGAAAGCTTCCATCCGGGTATTCCAGCACCGGAATGACAGGTGCCTTCACCTCTGCAAGCGCCGCCGCCTGGGCAGCCATGCCATGTTGCCAGATGTGTACGATCCGGCGGTACCGCATGACCGCACGTAACTTCATGGAATAGGGCGAACCCAATGCGCCGTGAATCGTGTACATGTGCATATTCCTCCCGCTCCGTCAGCCTAGGTCAGAATGCCATGAATCCGAAGTGGTAAATTCTATCGCCGTCGAGACCGGGTTGAGCATTTGCGCAACGGAAAATTCTCGCTAATGTGATGTCATTCAGGAAATGAGGAAGAGGTGCGGCGTGGGTCTGTTTCAGGTGATCAAGCGGGAGGTCGGGTTCACCCGGTCACTCAAGCGGCTGATGAATCAAATGGAGGGTATCGACAAGGAAGCCCCGACGCTGCTGACCGATGATATCGAGGCCAGTGTGGACGCGCATCGCGACCGCCCGGTCTTCTGGTTCGAAGGCGAATCCCTGTCCTATGGAGATTTTGACGACCGGGCCAACCGCATCGCGCACTGGGCCTTGGCACAGGGCCTGCGAAGCGGGGATGCCGTGGCGCTTGTCATGGAGAATCATCCAGATTTTGTGGCGACCTGGTTTGGTCTGTCGAAAATCGGCGTGATTGCGGCACTGATCAACAATAATCTCGAGGGCAAGGGGCTGGCCCATTGCCTGAACATCGGTTCGGCCAAGGCCATTATCGCCAGTTCCCACCTCGCTGACCGGGTCAAAGCGGTGGCAGCCATGCTCGACGGCAGTCCAGCCCTTTGGGACTGGGATGGCGCGGTTGGCGCAAGTCTGAACGAGGCGCTGTCCGAACAGCCCGCAGAGCGCCCATCCAGAGAATATCGTCAAGATCTCAGAGGCGGGGATATTCTCTTTTACGTATACACGTCGGGAACCACCGGTCTTCCCAAGGCCGCCCGGATTTCCCACGCGCGCGCGCGACGGAGCTTTCGCATCGCGATAACCACTTGCGAGCTCACGCCGGAGGACCGAATCTACAATGTGTTGCCGCTCTATCATGTGACAGGCGGTTTTCTGGGCCTTGGCGGCGCGTTGCTCAGCGGCGCCTCGACAATCTTGCGCAAGAAATTTTCCGCCTCGCATTTCTGGGACGATGCCGCTGATTATCAGGCAACCGCGGTGGTCTATATCGGCGAACTTTGCCGTTATCTGCTCAATCAGCCGGATCATCCGAAGCAGAACCAGCATCACATTCGGGTGGGCATCGGCAATGGCTTGAGACCGGATATATGGCAGGAATTTGTCGAACGCTTCCGGATTGGCAAATTGCTGGAAATATATGGTTCCACCGAAGGCAATGTGTTTCTGATGAATCTCGACGGTAAAATCGGTGCTGTCGGTCGGATCCCCAAATATCTCGAGAAAAAATTCGGCGATGTCCGCATCGTCAGGTTCGATATCGTTTCCGAAGAACCGGTTCGCGGAGCGGACGGCTTTTGCATAGCTGCGGAATTTGACGAGGCCGGGGAATTGCTCGGCAAGATTGATGATAGCGGGCCTTCGGACTTCTCTGGCTATCATGACAAGGAAGCAACCGAGAAGAAGATTCTCCGGGATGTGTTTGAGAAGGGCGATGCCTGGTTTCGCAGCGGCGATTTGATGAGCCGTGACCGGGAAGGATATATCTATTTCAAGGACCGGATCGGCGATACGTTTCGCTGGAAAGGTGAAAATGTCGCGACAAATGAAGTTGCGGAAGCGCTGTCCCAATATCCCGGCATCGCCACGGCCAATGTCTATGGCGTCGAGATCCCCGGCACGGATGGTCGTGCGGGAATGGCATCGATCACGATCCAGGATGGATTCGATGTTTCCGGCTTAAGGGCCTTCCTGGCGGAAAATCTGCCGCCCTATGCCATTCCCGTCTTCATACGGCACCAGCCGGAAGCGGAAACGACAGGGACGTTCAAATATCGCAAGGTCGATCTGGTCAAGCAGGGATTTGACGTGTCGCAAATCCCCGACGATATCTGGTTTGTGCGGTCCGGTCAGGTTGCTTACGAAGGTCTCACGTCAGAGTTGCATGATCAGATCCGGGATCGGTCGATCCAGTTCTGATCAGAGCGCTTCAGAGCGACCGGAGGATGTCGACCAGCGGATCGACAGCGGTGACCATCGCATCATGGCCGGTGGCCAGCGTCAGACTCTGCCAGCCGGGGTCCTTGCTCAGCTGTTCATGATGCCAGGCAAAACTGGCATTCGGCAGAACGGGTGCATTGCAGTGGATATAGGTCCGCGACAATCCCGCTGATCCGCCGTTGGACAATGCGATCGGATCGAGCCAGGTTTTCAGCGGATGCGCTGTCATGTGCCGTCCGACCCAGGCATGACCGGGATGGTTTTTGGGAATTCCCAGAAATTCGGGTGGGAAGGGCTGCATCGCAACACCATCCGGGGCGATGCCGCGGAGTTGTTTTTCTGTGGCCGCAAGCAAATCTTCCGATCGCGGCGGTCCCTGGGAAATCATGGTCTCGCCATCCTCGGGCAATGCAGCGTCAAGATAGACAATATGCTTGATCTTCTCGCCGACACGGTCAGCAACACCGGTAATGACCATGCCGCCATAGGAGTGTCCGACAAGAATGAAATTCTCCAGCTCGTTGAACCGGATCACCGCCAGTATATCGTCAATATGTGTCTGCAGCCCGATTTGAGGTGACAGCAAGTGGGCCCTCTCACCCAGCCCGGTGAGCGTTGGCGTGAATACACGGTGCCCCGCGGCGCGCAGTCTCGCTGCGACATCGCGCCAGCACCATCCGCCATGCCACGCTCCGTGGACCAGGAGAAAGGCGGACTTCCCGGGAGCCTGTTTGTTTTCTTTTGCCTTTGCATCGGCCTTTGGCGCCGGAAGGCCAAGAACGGAGGCGGTGATACCGGACGCGGCGAGCATTATGTGACGGCGGGAAATCATTATTTTACAGTCTCCTGCGGCAAATGGTGTGACTCATTATCATGCATCGGGGGAGTCAATCCACTGTCCCATCTGACACAGGCAGCAGCCGTTGTTCATCGCATAATGTGCGCCTGATGAGCCGGCCACCGCTGAACCAGTGCCAGGTGCGGGCGCGATGGTTGCCATCGTCTCCCATGCAGATAATTTCGTAAAAATGGGTGCCTGGCTCGTCCTTGCGATTCAGGTTGAGCAAGATCAGGCCAAATTCGGTTTCCCATCCGCATCCATCAAATGTGTCGGTATCCCACCATAATTTTCCGTCGCGCAGGATGCCATTCAGGGTCGCCCGATATTCCCGGCCATCATCCCAGACAAAATGATTTTTCTGGATATAGGCATAGGGACCCGTCGTCGGAAATATACACTCGATCATTGCCCTGTGCTGATCGATTTCGCGATTCCCGGCATCGACATGCCGATAGATTCCAGACCATCTGCCTTCGTGCAACAACATGGCCGGCATGATGTTTGCCAGCAGGGATTTGCTCGCATTGGTCATTTTGCCTCCGTCGTGCTGGCCGGTTTCGTCCTGCGGTAAAACACTTGATATCATTCGAATAACAACCGATTATGGCGAAGTCACATCCTTTGATTGTAGTACATCCAACAAGGAGGAAATATGAAAGATCCGGATTTGCGCCAGCGTTTTATCAGACCTTCCATGGATCCCCAGAAACTGCAGCATTTTCTATCGGTTTATGACACCGGGAGTTTTTCGCGGGCGGCCACGCTGAACAATGTCAGTCAGCAGGCGGTATCCAAAAGTGTCGCCAAACTGGAAGAAAGCCTGGCCGTAAGACTGTTCGAAAGGGGGGCATTTGGCGCCGAGCCTAACAGTTTCGGCCATGCTCTGGCACGACGTGCGAAAGTCATCACTGCAGAAGCCCGGCTCGCAGCTGCCGAGATCAGCGCCTTGCGCGGCGCAGACCGGGGTTATGTCCGAATCGGACTGGGCTGGTCTTTTCTGCCCAGAATCGCTCCCATTCTGATCAACCGGTTCAGCGAACGCCAGCCCGGGATAACGCTCAGCATAACATCTGGGGATTCCAAGTCGCTGCACCAGAAACTGTTGCAGGGCGATGTGGAATTTGTTGCAAGCGCACCGCCTGCGGACATGGATATTGATGATGCCATTGAAACCGAAGAGCTGTTTGATGATCGCGACGTGATCATGATGCGCCGCGATCACCCACTGGCAGGCAAAACGGACCTGACGCTTGAAGATCTTGCCTCCCAGACCTGGCTGGCATCTATGCAGCTCAAGGAGCAATGGGAGCGCATCTGCAACATTTTCCTCGCAGCAGGACTGGCGCCACCGGCCAAATATGTGGATGTCGACTCGGTCATTCTCGCGAAATCGACCTTGCTCCAAAGCGATAGTGTGATGCTGATGGCAAAGGAACTGGTGGCAACCGAAACCGAAAGGGAAGCCTATTTCCTGGTCGAGGACTCACCCTTTTCCAACAGTCGCAACGCATTTCTGGCTTTTCGGCGCAATTCCATACTGCAGCCTGCCGCCCAGAGCCTTAAAAATGAACTGATGACGGCCTGCCGTTCGGTCGTTGGCATGCGCCATTTACGCGGACTGAGTGTGGCCGAAAAACAATGATCGGGAAGCTTTTGCGTAAGGTTGTAGGGAATGTACAAATGGTTGTTAGCTAAACCGGGGTGCAGGTCACTAGCAAAAGTTGTGCTATATTTGTCTGGACAAATCGGCATCATGGGAAAGTGCTTGGGAAATCATCCTGCATAAAGGGAGAAAGCAATGACAACTCGGAAATCGGGAATTCGGAACCACGCAATTTTTGGTCTGGCATTGGCATCACTTGTCAGCATGCCAGCTTATGCACAGGAAGTTCAGGGCGAAGAGGAGGCGCAGGAAGGCGGCCTGAATGTCATCGTCGTGACAGCGCAGCGCCGCGAGGAAAGCGTACAGGACATTCCCATCGCGATCAGCGCATTCTCGGCCGAGGAACTGGAGACACGGGGGGTATCCAATGCGCTTGAAGTCGCGCAATTTGTGCCAAACCTTGTCGGTCTGAACAACACGGGTCTGGGAACCGCCAACTCCTACTTCCTTCGCGGCGTTGGTAATACCGAGTCCATCGCCACATTTGACCCACCGATCGGCACCTATGTCGACGATATTTATCTGTCGCGTCAGAACGCCAACAATCTGGCATTTTTTGATGTCGAACGTCTAGAAGTCCTGCGCGGGCCGCAGGGAACGCTTTTCGGGCGGAATACCACTGGCGGGGCGATAAGCGTCATATTGAAAGAGCCAGGGGATGAATTCGCGGGCTATGTGGAAGCTGGCTATGGAAGCTATGAGCGCTACATGGCGCGGGCGTCCGTCGATATCCCGCTGGCAGACAGTTTTGCGGTCAAGGTGTCGGGCTATTTCCAGGATGACGAGGGATATGCCCAGAACACGACCACGGGGGAACGGGTAAACCAGAATGACGGTTGGGGAGGCCGGATAGGGTTCCGTGGCGAGTTGTCAGACAATGTCCGGTGGACAGGCTCCTATATTCATACTTTTGCCGACTCCGCAAACCTTCTCAACTTCGATTGCGATCCGGCAGATCCCACCAATTGCGCGGGGCGCTTTGTCACGACTGGCTTGTCAAAAAATGGCACTTTCAATGGACTGCTGACCGGGGACAAAGACAATTTCGGGCTTGGCAATGAAGTCACAATGGATTTCGTTTCGTCCAATCTTGAAATTGGTCTGGGCGATTTCACGGTCAACCTGATTACCGGTTTTGTGAACATCAATCAGGACTTTGCCCTGGATTTTTCTGATGGTCGTGGCCTGCCGAGCACCACATCACCGGTACCCCCGGTCTTGGGTTACACGGTCGGCGGATTTACTATCGCCAACGAGAGCGAACACACCCAGTTTACCCAGGAAGTGAAAATCACCGGTTCGCTGGCGGACGGACTGTTCGACTTCGTTGGGGGTGTCTTCTATTTCGAGGAAGACAATACCACTGACTTTGGTGACATATTTACGCTTCCCTTTGCCCCGCCACCGGCCGGTTTTCCGATTGTTCTTGCCGACCGGACACTGAAAAACTCTGCCGAGGCATGGGCGGGATATTTTCAGGGGGATCTGAATGTCACCGACCGGCTGAAGATCACGGCCGGTATTCGCTATACCGATGAAGACAAGAGCTTCGCCGTGCGTGACAATCGCGCAAGTTGCAATGACGGCACCATTGAAGCCACTTGTCTCGACACCCAAAACCTTATTGCGACCAATGGATTGGCCATTCCGAACACGCAGAATGTCGGGATCTGGACACCGCGATTTGCCGTGAATTTCGAGCCGACAGATGATGTTCTGCTGTTTGCGTCAGCAACCCGCGGTTTCAAGTCAGGCGGCTGGAACGCCCGGGGCACATCGGCCAGTGAACTGCTTCCGTTCGGACCCGAGAAAGCGTGGAGCTATGAAGCCGGGGTCAAATCCGAATTCTGGGACCGGCGGGTAAGATTGAACATTACCGCATTCCAGCTGGATATCGAAGGCCTGCAAACTCCCTCTGCTTTTATTCGGCCAAATGGTACCTTGGCGTTCATCACTCGCAACTTTGCTGACTATCGCAATCGCGGTGTGGAGATCGAGCTTAACACGGCGCCCGTGGACGGTCTGAACATTTTTGCCTCTCTCGGCTACCAGGACGACAATTACCGGATCGATAGGAGTGCACCGGCGCTTGATCCGTTCGGTGTGCAGTCGGTCAATGCCCAACAGGCAGCATGTCAGGCTCAGCTGGCGGCCGGATTGATACCCAATGTTGGTGCCGGAGATACGGCGGCTTCCTGTGGCGTCGGCATCGTCGCACCAGATGGCAGCATTGCAGAGCCAGTCCGGACTCCGGACTGGACCCTGGCAATCGGTGGCAGCTACACCGCTGAACTTGGCGGCGGACTGTCCCTGATCCCGTCGGTCAATGCCAATTGGCGCAGCGATAGCGAGGTCGGAACAAGCCAGGTTTCCCTGTTTGATCAGCCCGTGACCGGGTTGAGCGGCACGGTTTTCGCCGCCAATACGCAGGGCAATGGCAATTTCATCACCGGATCGTTTTCCGAAGCCCGGTGGATTGTGAATGCCAGCGTGGCGCTGAAAAGCGAAGCGGGATGGTCGATCACTGCCGAGTGCAAGAATTGCTTTGATGAGGAAGCGGTGGAATCGGCGCTGGCGAACACAAGTTATTTGAACCCGCCGCGTTCGTTTCTGATAAAAGGCCGGTTTGATTTTTAACCTTCGGGATTAGAGCCAGGTTTCCGGTTTCAAATTTTATTGGCTTCAGGGGCAGGGCACCTGAAAGGAGTATAATAATGGCGACGCAAGCGAACATGACAGCAATAGATTTTATCGCGGAGGCTGGGGCGGAGACGCTGACAGATCCGGATACACTCGAATTTTTCGGTCACGATGTCTATGCGCGTGGTGCGGATCTGCTCTGTGTGGTGCGGCCCAAAAACAAGGAAGAGCTGTCCGCCGCCGTAGCCGCTGCCACCTCCCAGAATATCCCGGTAATTCCCCGCGGTGGGGGCATGAGCTATACCGGTGGCTACACGGCAGACCAGTCCGGTGCGGTATTGTTCGATCTCGGCGCGATGGATCGCATTCTCGATATCAACGAAACCGACATGACTGTCACCGTGGAAGCGGGATGTACCTGGGCGAAACTGCACGAGGCGCTTGCACCGCGGGGGTTGAGAACGCCGTTTTGGGGCACGCTGTCTGGTCTCAAGGCGTCAATTGGCGGCGGGATGAGCCAGAACTGCCTGTTCTGGGGTACCGGAAGATACGGGACGGCGGCACAAAGCTGTCTGGCTCTGGAGGTCGTTCTGGCTGATGGCACGATTCTCAAGACCGGGGAGGGCTTCACCCGGCCCTATGGCCCAGATATTACCGGGATTTTCCTCGCTGATACGGGCGCGCTGGGCATGAAAGCGACGATCACAATGCGCCTGATCCCCGAGACAGAAGCCCATGGTTATGCAAGCTTCGGTTTTGAAACCCATGAGCAAACACTGGGCGCATTGGGAGAAATCGAGCGCGCGGGAGTAACGACCGAATGCTTTGGCTTTGATCCCAGTCTCAATGCGATCCGTATGCAGCGGGAGAGCCTCGGCAGCGATGCCAAGGCGTTGGGCAAGATGATGAAGAAACAGGGCTCTGTCTGGGGGGCGCTCAAGGAAGGAGCGAAGGTCGTGGTTGCCGGGCGCGATTTTCTCGATGAAGCGAAATTTTCCCTGCACGTCCTGACCGAAGGCCGGATTCAGGCCGCTGCCGATGATGATCTGGAGCGTGCGCGAGCCATCGCCCTGAAACACGGCGCCATAGAAACGGAAAACACAATCCCGAAGATCATCCGCGCCAACCCGTTTGGACCGCTGAACGGCATGCTCGGCCCCGATGGACAGCGCTGGGCGCCGATTCACGGGCTGTTGCCGCATTCCCGCGCAACAGCCTGTTATGACGCGGTGATCGCTCTGTTTGCCAGCCACAGCGAAGAAATGGACCGGCTTGGTGTGTTCACGGGTACTCTGGTTTCTTCGGTGAGTGGCTCAGGAGCGATTATCGAACCTTGTCTTTACTGGCCGGGTGCTTCCAATCCGGTTCATGCTGCCTCCATGGACCCTGCACATTTTGCGAAGCTCCCCACATTGGAACATAATGAAGCGGCATGGCAACTGGTGCAGAAGCTCAAGGCGGCGCTGGTGGATCTGTTGCTCGAACATGGCGCGGCGCACCTGCAGATCGGGCGCACCTACAAATATCGCGAGAGTCTCGATCCGGCTGCAGATGATCTGCTGCTGTCGATCAAGAAGAAAGTCGATCCCAACAATCTGATGAACCCGGGATCACTCGGCTTCTGAGGTTTAGCGGGCGACCAGTTGCTGCGCTGCTGTTGCCGGAAAGGGCTCGTTGCCTAGTGCCAGATGCAGATTCACCCGGTTCTCGATCCGCGCGCGTCTGGCTTCGATAGCACGTGTTTCGGCCGCAATAGCCGTGGTCTGCGCATTGATCAGATCGAATATGGTAGAACGCCCGTTGATGTAGCGGCTGCGGGTCAGACCGACAGCCGCACGGGCCTCTTCAGCAGCCTCGGCAGTCGCCGTGACTTGCCGCTCCAGCGTCGCCTCAGCATCCAGCCTGTCTTCGACTTCCTGAAAGGCTGCCAGCACCTGTTCGGCATAAGCGAACAATGCGGAACGGGCCAGTTCACCTTGACGTTCGGCTTCCGCCAGCAGCGCGCCGCCTCGAAAGAGCGGCTGCAGCAGGCCGGCAGATATCGCATCAATATAGGTTCCGGGATCGAACAGATCGCTGAAACTGCCGGACCGGGTTGTGGCGTCAAATCGCAAGGTCAGCTGGGGGAACATCGCATGCCGGGCGTCGGTGGCGCGCAATCCGGCGGCATCCACCCGAGCTTCCGCCGCGATCAGATCAGGCCGTCCACTCAACACCGCCACCGGCGCGGCAACCACCGGCAAGGCAGCGGGCACGATCAGATCATCCGCGCCGAGCGCCTCTCCCGATGGATAGTTTCCGGTCAGCACTTCCAGCGTCCGCGCCGCGTTTCGTGATGTCCGGGTGGCGGCCTCGAGCCGGTCCTCGCTGTTGGACACCGCAACCTGAGCGAGCCGGACATCCAGCCGGGACGCCAGTCCGGCGCGGAAGCGGGCGTCGGTAATGCGCAGCGTATCCTTCCGCCGGTCGAGATCGTCCGATGCGAGAGCCAGTGAAATGCGCGCAGCGCTGCGATCATACCAGGCCTGCGTGACAGAGGCAGCCAATGCCTGACGGGCGGCGGCAAATTCTGCGGCCGCAGCCTTGGCATCTGCGCTACCGGTACGGGCCAGGGACAGGTTGCGGCCCCAGATATCGGCTTCCCAGCTGGCCGAAAATTCTCCGTCATAAACCGTGGCGGCGTTCTCGGCATCGGTAACCGTTCCCGACAGATCCACGCGCGGGAACAGATCGGCGCGGGATACCCGCATCGCAGCTCTGGCGGCCCGCAACTGGGCCAGTACCGACAACAAATTGCGGTTCTGAGCGAAAGCTTCCCGAATGGCCGCCTCAAGATCGGGATCGCCAAATTCTGTAACCCAGCCACTGGTGTTGATGGCCGGAATATTCGCACTGTCAGGCCCGGTGGTGGATGAGTATTGCCATGATGACCAGCCATCTGGCGCGGCAGGTATGGCGCCCTGGTCCAGGTCCGGACCACCACGAATGGCGCAGGCGGACAGCATGGCCAGCGCAGCGAGAGGCAGAAGCGGTGATCTCATGCTGTTAACCCGCCTCTTTGCTTGCTGATTTGCGAGATTTCACCGCGGCTTTTTCCGGTTCTTTCTTGTCATCCTTCCATGTGACTGCCTGGCCGTCACGCAGCCGCTCGCCACCGCGGACAACGATCATGTCGCCCTCTTTGAGCGGACCCGACACGGCAACCCGCTCGCCATCCGGTTCACCGACTTCCACATCCACGCGTTTGGCGGTCTTGTCCTGAGTGTTGACAACATAGACGAAGATACCGCTATCCCGCAGAACAAGCGCGTCTCTGGGCGCCGTCAAAACCTCGCGTTCCACTCCCGTTGGAACGGTGATTGAAATGGCGCTGCCCATCTTCATATTGTGGGTCCCCATCGGTGCGCGGACCTCGATCGTTCGACTCACCTCATCGCCGGTTTCGATAACCGTGCGGACGCGGGAGGACCGGCGTTCGCCATTTGCCACAATTGTGACTTCCTGACCCGGAGACAGGGAGCCTGCGACAGCGATGGGAACGCGGACCCGCGCTTCCGATCCCTGTCGACCGACGATCCGGGCGATTTCCCGGCCCGGTGTGGCATATTCCCCAACCTCGATCCGGCGTTCCACCATTTGCCCGTCAAATGGCGCGCGGATGCGGGTGCGGGAGAGATCGAAATTCGCGGTGTTCAATGCCACACGAGCAGCGGCCAGTCGCGCTTTTGTCTGATCGCGGGAAGAAATGGCTTCATCAAGCGACGCTTCCGACTCTGCTTCCTCTTCCAGCAATTGTCGCACGCGTTCCACGAGCCGGTTTTGATAGGCGAGGTCGGCTGTCAGCCGGGCGATCTCTGTCGCGGCCTGGTCCCGAGCGAGCGCCGCCGAACGATTGTCGATGACCGCGATAACCGTACCGCGGCGAACCCGTGCGCCAATGTTGAGGGTTGATTGAATGCGTCCGGAAACCTCCGCCGCGACAACCGAATCCCGGTCGGCGACAATATCTCCCGGGGCGGTGAAATTGGGGGTGATTGCGGATCTCTCGACCTGGGCCAGACTGACAATGGCCGGCGGTGGTCCACCCGCACCAGGACCTCCCTGTTGTCCTTCAGCGGGATCATTCGCAAAGATCAGGAAATAGATCGCAGCGACAATGGCGAGGCCGCCACCGATCAGGATCCAGCGCAGATTTTCCTTGATCTTGTCGGGCAGGGCAATGTTCATTCGGCAGGCTCCAGTGCGGGACCCGATCCGAAATCCGGGCCGCTTCTTTGGGGTTTGGGGCTGTTGTCAGGCTTGTTCCGGGGCTCTTTCGGTTCGTCTGGTTGGCTGGGCCGATTCTTCTTTGCGGAACCCAGTTGAATGAGAGCCGGGAGCAGTACGAGGGTGAAGATCGTGGATACCAGTACCCCGCCGACGATTATCACGGCCAGTCCGCGATAGATCGCACTGCCGGGACCAGGTACCAAAGCCAAGGGCAACATGCCCATAACCGACGTTCCGGTCGTCATCAGGATCGGTCGTAATCGCAATCTCAGAGCGGCTTTGGCCGCTTCGGCGCGGGACAGGCCCGTCGCCTCGCTTTCCCGCGACTGGGCCATCAGCAGGATCGCATTGTTCACGACGATACCGAGCAAAATGACAAAACCGATCATGCCGAGCAAATCCAGCGGCGTGGGTTTGAACAGGTTCAGGATCTGGATGGCAATCACGCCGCCTACGGTTGCAAGAGGCAGGGCAATGATCACCAAAGCCGCATCACGGGCCGACCGGAACACCGAAGCCATGATAACGAACAGCAAGGCCCCGGCGAGAATGAAATTCGTGCTGAGCGACTTCACCGCTTTCAGCAATGCGTTGGCATCTCCACCATATCGGAGCGTGTCACCAGCCTGCAGCGCTGCCTGGATCTGCGGTTCTGCGGTTTCCTGAATTCTTTCCAGAGCCTCGCCAAGCGCAACACCCGGCGGCGGGCTGATATTGAGCGTAAGTGTCTTGCGACCGTCAACATGGCGAATCTGTGTCGGACCCACGCCGCGCAATACTGTCGCGACTTCGCCCATCGGGACAGTCCCGCCATTGGGTGTGACAAGCGGCGCGCTTTCAATCGCTTCGGGACCGGCCGCTGCCGCGCCCCGCAGGATGACACGCATGCGCTCGCCTTCGGAGACATATTCTCCCAGATAGAGGCCATCACCAAAAGCTCTGACTGCCCGGCCGACCTGGTCGCGGGTAAGACCCAGCTCTGCAATGCGGCGGTCATTGGGGGTCAGGCGCAGTTCCGGAACCACCACATTGGGATCCGGATTGGGACGGACCATCGCACCCGGGATTGCCGCCTGCACGGCATCGACCGCAATCAGTGCCGTTTCCCGCAGAACTTCGTCGTCTTCCGACTGGAGATAGAGTTCGATTGATCCATTGCCTCCGAAATTCCCGAACAGGCTGCCCTGTTGGGCAAAGGCTTGCACATCGGGGAATCCGGCGAGGATTTCATTGTTCACAATCCCGGTCATTTCCTCGATCCGGGACTGATCCTTGATCCGGATTCCGGTGTTGAGACCCCACGGATTGACGAACAGATAATAGTTGAGCAGTTCAGGCTGCTTTTCGCCGGTCAGATAGGGGTCGAGACGCTGGACGACCTCTTCCGCGATCTCCGCGCGAGCCGATTCCAGCGTTGCACCAGAAGGCAGGCCCACCCAGGCATCCACGGCATCACGTTTGACGTCCGGCAGATAATCGGTCTGCGGCCAGAGCAGCCAGGAAAGTGCCAATGGAGCGAGAATGAGAGAAGGGATCCAGATCTTGCGTTTCTTGCTGGTGTCGATCAGCCCGAAGATCCGGTCAGCATAGCCGTTCCAGCGGGTCTCGTTGTCGTCCATATCCAGTGTACCGGCATAGTGACGGGCGGCTGCCGGCAAGACCGTCACGGCAACGATCAGGCTCGCCACCACCGAAATGGCAATGGTGAGCGCCAGGTCAGCGAACAGCTGTCCCTCGACATCGTCGATAAACATGATCGGGATGAAGATGGCCACAGTCGTGGCGGTGGAGGCGAACAGCGCGGGCCACACCTGTGTCACGGACTCGATTGCAGCTTGCCCGGGTGTGCGCCCCTGTTTGCGCAACCGGACAAAATTCTCCATCACCACAATCGCGGCATCCAGTACCATGCCGGTGGCGAATGCCAGGCCAGCCAGGGAGATCACATTGATCGTGCGTCCGGTCATGCCGATTACTGCCAGCGTTGCCAGCAGGCAGACCGGGACTGTCGCGGCGATGATCAGGGTGGCTCGCCACTTGCGGACAAACATCCAGAGCAGGCCGATCGCAAGAAATGTTCCCAGCAACAGGTTGCCGCCCAGGAACGACAGCGCGCGCTTGATGAAGACGGACGGATCGAAACTCTTCTCGATCTTCGCGCCGACCTTTTGCAGTTCGTTTTCGTTGAATTCTTCGACCTCGGCCAGCACGCCGTCAATCGCATCCAGTGTGTTGCTGCCCGGCTGGCGGATCACGCGCATGCCGATTGCGGGGTTACCGTTTTGGTAAGTGACGCCAAAAGCCTTGTCAGGTCCGACATTGATATCTGCGACATCGCGCATCCGAATGACCGTGGTGCCGCGCTGGGCCACGGTCAGGTCACCAATCTGGTCCGCCGTGAAATTGCCCTCGAAACGCAACGCATATCCACGCCGGCCAACATCAACGGTGCCGCCGCCAACATCCTGGAAGCGACCAACCGCCCGCGCCAGCTCTTCGATGGTCAGGTTCAACTGCGCGATCCGCCACGGATCGAACTTGATCCGCAAAATCCGTTCACCGGTGGGGGCTTCCAGACTGACGCCCTGCACGCCTTCAATGGACTCGATCCGCGGGATCAGCGTGTCTCGCGACAGGCGAGCCAGCGCTTCGGCATCCATATTGCTGTCGGGGAGCGCCTGCAGAAAAAGATAGATAAGAGATTCGCCCTGATCGCCATTCGCGCCCCCAACCGAAGGACGGTCAGCGTCCAGCGGCCAGTTGCGAACGCGCTGGACCCGGCTGGACACTTCCGCAAACGCCTTGTCCATATTGGTGCCGAGCGCAAATTCGAGATTGAGCCAGACGCCGCCATTATTCGACCAGGACTGGACAGAGGTGAGGCCGGGCAGGCCGCGCAATTCCTGCTCGATCGGAATTGTGATTTCGGACTCGATTTCCTTGGGGCTTGCCGCCCGCCAGCCAGCCTGAACCGAAAGACTTGGCTGTTCGATATTCGGGAAGAGCTGGATCGGGGTACTGAATGCCGAGACAAGACCGATCAGGGCAATCAGGGCCAACCCGGCAGCGATGGCAGCCGGATATTTCAAGGCAATCTTCGTCAAACCCATCGCACCCCTCCTCACAACCTCGAGGTCGGGCTATCGTATCAATCGAAACTTATTCAGGCGATTTCGACAAAGATCAGGTGGAGTTCGATTAACGGCATGCCTTTGCGACGAACCGAAGATTGTCAGACCTGGTGTATCAGCAACCAGGCGTCCACCGCACGTTCCGCACGTTTTTGCCGATCTTCTGCCGAAAGGCACACCCCTTGGCCATAGCGCAGAAACAAGTCGAGCCGGCCCATGACCAGTCCGGCAAACATTTCTGCCGAAACAAGGGGATCTTCGACACGGATTTCCCCTTTTTCCGAAGCCATGGTCAGCAACCTGGTAAGCGCAGCCAGCAAGGTCCGGGGACCATTGTCGAGAAAATATTCCCCGATTTTGGGGTCACGGCTCACTTCCGCGGCGAGTATCCGCTCAAAGCGCACCATCTCCTCGCGCATCAGGAAATCGAGCATCCCCTTCGCGGCGTGGAGCAGAATTGCTCGCAGACTGCGATCCTCCAGATTGTCGACCGCAAAATTACGGCGCATGCTATCGCATTCCTGGCGGACAACCTGTGCGAAGAGGTTATCCTTGTCCTTGAACCAGCTATACACGGTTACTTTGGAAACCTCGGCCCGGGCTGCAATCGCTTCGATAGTAGCCGCAGAGAAGCCGTTCTGGAAAAACTCTGCTCGAGCTGCGTCCAGAATTTCCGCGATTTTCCGCTGACTGTCCCGCCGATTCGTGCGAGCTTGCGGATGAGTCATGCCTGTCTCGGACAAGTTTCTACCCCTCTTCGCCTCTTTCAATAGCAAAATGAACGGAAGCGTACAAATAAAACGTTGACGTTCATTTTTGTCGATGGCATTTTGCAATTGTCTGGGATGTTCCAGGCTGATTCAATCACGGATGATTGTGTGACGAACCGGTTCCATCTCCCCCTGATGGCAATTTCCCCTGTGCTTCTTTTGACAAGCGGCTGCATCAGCATGGCGCCCGAGTCTGCCGGGCCGGGAATTGCGGCTGACGTTCCGGCCAGTTTTCCCGGCGCGGAGCAAGCTGGCGTCTATGATCCCGCCGGCTGGTGGACCGCATTCGAGGATCCAGTACTGAACCGTCTTCTCGACGAGGCGCTCGACCGCAATCTGGATATTGCGGAAGCCCGGGCGCGGCTGAGAGCAGCCGAGGCCCAGGCACGCCTATCGAAAAGCGGCCTCTTTCCGCAACTTAATGCCAGTCTAGGCAGCAGCTATTCGGACTCGCCACTGGCGGGCACAGGTTTTGGTGCAGGCGGGAATGTCGGAACGCAGCGACTGGAAGTCGAAAACTATACGTCAGGCCTGGCATTTTCTTATGAGTTGGATCTGTGGGGCAAATTGCGCAACGAAGCACGGGCAGGACGGGCCGATGCTTTTGCGGCCTCGGCTGACCTGCAGGCGGCCCGGCTCGCAGTGCTCGCCGAAACCATCACCAGTTATTTCGATTTGGTCGATGCCCGGCATCAAATTCTCCTGACGACGCGGATTATCGACGTCCTGGGCGATCGGGTGGATCAGACGGAAAGCCGCTATCAGCGCGGGCTTGTGAACTCATTCGAATTATATCAGGTGCGGCAGGATTTCCGGAACATCCAGGCCGGCTTGCCACAGCGCGAAAGTCAGCTGGCGGCCATCGAGGGACAGCTGGCGGTGCTGGTCGGACGCTATTCCGACAATATGGACGAGTTGCTCGAGACCGGACTGGAACCGAAGCTGATTTTTGCCGACATTCCGGCAGGTTTACCGATTGATCTGCTGGCCCAGCGACCGGATGTTCGCGCGGCGGGTCAACGCATGGAAGCCGCAAGATTTACCGTCGGGGCCCGCAAGGCGGACCAGTTCCCCGCACTGAGCCTGTCTGCCTCCACCGGCACCCAGTCGAGTACACCCTCAGGCGTGTTTGACGTGATGGACAAATGGGTACTGAGCCTTGGTGCAAATCTGACCGCGCCCCTGTTCCAGGGCGGTCGCATCCGGGCGAATATCGCGATTGCCGATGCGCAATATGCCCAGCAAACTGCAGCCTATGCACAATCGGTGCTGAACGCCTATCAAGAGGTCGGCACAGCGATTGAGCGTTATGAAGAAGAGCGTCAGCGCTACCGGTTCCTCTTCTCTCAATTGGGCGAAGCGAAGGCTGCGGCGGATCTGCAGTCCCGGCGGTTCGGCTCCGGCGTGGGCAATTATGTCGATTATCTTGATGCCCTGCGCGCGCAATATCAGGTCCAGTCCCAGCTGTCGTCGGCTGGCCGGGATGTCGCTCTCGCGCGTCTGGGCGTCCATCGGGCACTTGGGGGTAGCTGGGATCAGTCTCCCGCTGGCAGTGCCGGAAACACCGGTATAAATCGTTCCGAAAGTCTTGAACCGGCCAGCCGAGGAGAAGAGTAAGTGCATCGACAACGAGTTATTGGCGGTCTGATCTTGCTGGGCGCCATTCTTATCGCCGCGCTGCTGTACATATTCCGCTCGACCCCGGAAGGCGAGCCACCGGAGGAACTGATCCCGCTGGTTCAGGTGGCTCCCATCGAAGTTCGTTCGGGCAATCTGATGGTAAGCGGATCGGGTACCGTTCGGGCGCGGGATGAAGTGACCCTGGCTGCCGAAGTGGCTGGCAAGCTGGTCTATGTAAACCCAAGATTGCGGGAAGGGCAAAGCGTGGCCAAGGGCACAGTGCTGTTCCGGATTGATGACTCGGACTATCGCAATTCGGTGCAGACGGCACAGGCCGATGTCGCGTCGCAGAATGTAGCGCTGCTTCAGGCTGAGGAAGAAATGGCCCTGGCGAAGGACGAATTGGCCCGTTTTGCGGAACGGTCCTCCGAAAGCACCGCTTATGCCGGTGTGGATGACAATGATTTTGCAGCGCGCATCCTCCCGCCCGCAGAACTGGCTGAAGCTGTGAAGTCCGAACAGGACGAGCAGGCAGCACCCAATGGTCTGGCCACCCGCGAACCGCAGCTGCAGTCTGCAAGAGCAGGCCTGCGCCGTGCGCGTGCCCAGCTGTCCAATGCAAAGATCGCGCTACAGCGCACGACAGTACGTGCGCCATTTTCCGGCGTAGTGCGTTCGGAAAGCATCGCGGTGGGAAGTTATGTAGCTCCCGGCCAATCTCTTGGACAGATGGTCGGTACCTCCCAGCTGGAGGCGTCCATTCCCTTGTCCGAGAGAGACGCGGCACTGATTCCGGCTCTGTGGCGTCAGGGCGGCGGCGCCCGGATCGAGGCCACGGTTTTCAGCTCTTATGGCGGCACGCGCTACCGCTGGCAGGCCTTTGTAGACCGGGCCAGCAGCGTCCTGAACCCGCAGACGCGGACCATCGATATTTTCCTGAGGATACCCAATCCGTTGCTTGGCGGGTCTCCGGCTGCCGACCAGAAGGAGGGGGAACCCGATGCAACCGCTTCGTCAGCGCCGCCGCTATTTGTCGGAAGCTTTGTCGAAGCGGAGATCACCGGCAAGGCTCTGGATGCCTTTGCGGTGCTGCCTTTGGCCGCATTGCGTCCGGGCAACAAGGTCTGGCTGGTGCGCGAAGGACGGCTCCGCATCGTCGATGTTGATCTTTTGCAGCGCACCGACACACAGGTGCTGGTCAGTACCCGTGGTCTGGGAGCTGATCCAATTGCCGTTATCGGCAGCCTGAAAGCGGCAACTGACGGGCAGAAGGTGCGCATTCCCGATGCCCGACCTCCTGCAAAACAGAATCCCGACAAGGCCGGACCCAAGCCCAAAGTCAGTGAAAAGGCCGGCGAAACGTCATGACGGCGACGCCCGAACAACCCAGCAAGCAAGTGCTCGAACAGAAGGGCATGGTAGCTTTCATGGCACGCAACGGCGTGGCGGCCAATCTGCTGATGCTATTTTTCCTGGTTGCCGGCATCGCGTCCTATGGCACGATTGTGCAGGAGGTTTTTTCCGAAAACAGTCTCGATACGGTCAGCGTGTCGGTTGCCTATCCGGGTGCCACGCCGGATGAAGTCGAAGAATCGATTATCCAGAAAGTCGAAGAGGCTGTTCAAGCCGTGGACGGCGTAAAGAAGATCACGGCAACCGCATCCGAAGGTTCGGGATCGGTTTCCATCGAGATGGAACTTGGAACGGATATCGACCGAGCCCTGGATGATGTCAAATCAGAGATCGACCAGATTCAGACCTTCCCGGTCGAGGCTGAAGAGCCAGATGTTCGGGAGCTGACCACACGACAGAGCGTCGTTCGGATTGCCATTTTCGGAGACGTTTCGGAAGAAGCGCTGAAGGAAGTGGCCTATGGGCTGGAAGATTCGCTGGCCGCGCTGGATGACGTGTCTTTTGTCGATACCAGCTCGATCCGCGACTATGAGCTGTCGATTGAGGTCCCCCAGAACAGCTTGCAGGCGCTGGGTCTTTCGCTCAACGACGTGTCCCGGACAGTGGCAGCGAGCAGCCTCGACAGTCCGGCTGGTTCGATTGATACATCCACCGAAGAAGTTCGCATCCGGACGATCGGGCAAAATTACAACCAGCAAAATTTCGAGGATATTGTTCTGGTGAGCAATCAGGACGGCACCCTAATCCGTTTGGGACAGGTTGCAAATATCCGGGACGGCTTTGAGGATGCTGATCTGATTTCGCTGTACAACGGCCAGCCGGTGGCCTTCGTAGAGGTCTTCCGGACGAGTGACGAGCGGGTTCTCGATGTCGCACAAGCGGTGCGTGACTATCTCGAGAACGACTTTGAGGCGACACTGCCGGAGGGCATCTCCTATGCAATCTGGAGTGATGATTCGGAATTGCTGGATGACCGGCTCAGCCTGCTGCTCAAAAACGCGGCTATCGGACTTTTCCTGGTCCTGTTGGCACTGACGCTTTTCCTCGACATTCGGCTGGCGGCCTGGACGGCAGTCGGCATCGGGGTGACCTTTATTGGCGCGATATTTCTGCTCGATCTGGCCGGATCGAGCATCAACATGTTTTCGCTGTTCGGATTCATTCTGGCCCTTGGACTGGTGGTCGACGATGCGATCGTGGTGGGGGAGAATATCTATGCCCAGCGGGAAGGCGGACGAACCGGTCTCGGCGCGTCGGTGACCGGGGCCAGGCGTGTGACCATGCCTGTCATTTTTGCTGTTCTCACAACCATAGCGGCCTTCTCCCCCCTGCTGGCCGTTGGCGGCATTATCGGGAAGCTGATCGCCGATATTCCGCTAGTGGTTGTCTGTGTTCTGGCTCTTTCGCTGATCGAGAGCCTTCTCATCTTGCCCAATCACCTGAGTCATCTTCCCGCACCGGGCACACCGACCCGCAATCCGGTCACCCGTTTCTTTGAGCGGGTTCAAAAGAGAGTGGACGGCTATTTTCAGGCTTTTGTGAGCGGCCCGCTCGACCGGGCGTTGAATTTCTCGCTCCGCATGCCTTTCGTTGTTGTTGCGTCGGCAGTTGCTTTGCTCATTCTTTTTGCGTCCTTTATTCCGGCAGGAATTATCAAGGTGGGATTCTTTCCGTCTGTTGAAGCCGATGTCGTGACCGCCAATCTCGAAATGCCCGCCGGAACAACCATTGACGATACAAACCGGATCGCGAAGTTGATCGAAGCCGGAGGGCGGGAAGCTTTGAAACAGTTCGAAGCCGACCAACCCGAAGGCGAAGCCTCTCCCTTGCGCGGGATATCAACGACCGTGGGCCGTACCGCTATTGATGGCGGTCCGCAACAGACGGGTGGCCGGTTGTCCTCCAGCGCCGCCAATATCCAGTTCAGCTTCAGCCCGGGGGATGATCGTGATCTGGCAGCAAAGGATTTTGAAAACCTCTGGCGCGAAAAAGTGGGGACGCTACCCGAGGTGCGGTCGCTGGTCTTCGCATCGGAACTTGTGTCGGTGGGGGCACCGGTCAATGTCCAGCTATCTGATCCCGACCCTGCGGTCGTTGCGGAAGCAGAAGTCCAGCTCATAGAGGAGCTCAGCCGGTTTAACGGGATATTTGATTTTCAGTCCGATCAGGATGCCGGGCTTCAGGAAATCAAGCTGGAGCTCAAGCCGGAAGCGCGCACTCTGGGTGTAACATTGCAGGATGTCGCGCAGCAGGTCCGGGCCGCATTTTTTGGCAGCGAGGCGCTGCGCGTCCAGCGGGGGCGAGAGGATGTACGGGTCTATATCCGGCTGCCCGAAGATGAGCGCAATTCGGTTTCGGATGTCGAGCGGTTCCGGGTTCGCGTGCCCGGTGGCGAAGTTGCCCTGTCGGCGCTGGCGGACGTGTCTTTCGGGACAGCGCCTTCAGTCATCAGGCGAACGGATGGGCGACGCGTGACAACGATTACGGCGGATATCAATGACGAGGTTATCACCGGACAGGAGATCGCCAATGCGCTCCGGGACGACATCATGCCGCGCCTTCAGGCCGACTATCCGCAATTGCAATATACCTTTGGTGGTGAACAGGAACAGCAGACAGATACTTTCGCGGAGCTTGGTGTCGCGTTTCTGTTTGCCATGCTGGCCATCTACGCTTTGCTGGCCATTCCGTTTCGTTCCTACGTCCAGCCGTTGATCATCATGACAGTTATCCCGTTCGGGATTATCGGAGCGCTGATCGGACACATGATTCTGGGATTGCAACTGGTCGTGCTCAGTATCTTCGGGATTATCGCGCTGTCCGGTGTGATTGTGAACGGGTCGCTTGTCATGATCGATTTCATCAACGAGAACCTGCGCAACGGGATGCCGATCGAGGAAGCGATTATCGCCGGTGCCAAGTCGCGTTTCCGGCCGATCATGCTGACCTCGCTGACCACGTTCCTGGGTGTGGCCCCGATTACGTTCGAGACCAGCCTGCAGGCCCAGTTCCTCATTCCGATGTCGGCCAGTCTTGGCTTTGGTGTGGTATTTGGTGCGGTCATCCTGCAGCTGCTGATCCCGGCGCTCGCTTTGCTCGAACACCGCGGGAAACGGCGCCTGACGGCCTGGATCGAGTCGCTCAGGGAACCGGAGCCGGAAGTTAGCTGACACCCCGGATTTACATTTCACTCTTGCGCAGTCGTCAGCGTTCCGCCAGTTGAACGCTTTGCCTATTTCGTGAATTTGATAACAAGGAAAAAGATATGACCGACCTGACCGGAAAGACCGCATTTGTGACAGGCGGTGCCTCCGGGCTCGGCCTTGCCATGGCGAAGAGCATGGCCGCTCGCGGGGCCAAGCTGATGCTGGCTGATGTCGATGAAGTAAAGCTCGAAGAGGCCGGATCCCGCTTGAAAGCGGATGGCTACGACGTCGCGACCTGTGTGTGCGATGTTGCCGACGCGCAGTCGGTCCAGGCCGCCGCGGACGCCACGATCCAGGCATTTGGGGCGGTGCATATCGTAATCAACAATGCCGGAGTCGCGCTCGGCGGCCAGGCAGGGCAAACCGCTCTCGAAGACTGGAAATGGATTGTGGATATCAATCTGATGGGTGTGGTGCACGGAGTGGAAACATTTCTGCCACTGATCCGCCAAAATGGGGAGGGTGGCCATATCGTCAACGTGGCCTCCATGGCTGGTCTGGCCGCATCAGCAGCCATGGGCCCCTATCACGCCACCAAATTCGCAGTGGTTGGTTATACCGAAAGCCTTCAGCAGGAAATGGCGGGCAGCAATATCGGTGTGAGCGTCCTGTGTCCCGCCTGGGTTAGTACGGACATTCACAAGAGCAGCCTGGACCGACCGGGTCAGACCGAAAGCCGGGAAGAGGCGATGGCAGACCCGGCTTTTCAGCAGATCAAGGCTGTGGTCGAAGGCGGCATCAGCGCCGATATTGTCGGGGAATATGTCGCGGACTGTGTCGAAGCCAATCGTTTCTACATATTCACGCATCCGGAGATGGAACAATTTCTCGATCTGCGACACCAGATGATCAAAAAGGACTATGCCGCCTGCGCTGCGGATCCGCGATTTGGTGCGCAGCCGGCGGGGTAACGCGAAACAGGGCGGACAAGGAGGCTCTTTATTGACAGGTTATTCCCGGACATAATGCGCTAGAACAGGATCATAAACCGGATCAGACTCGATGCACCGATCCGAAAAAAACGGAGAGAAATGTGTCGGCCATTACGACCGAAGAACAGACGGCCATGTGCGACAGTTTCGCCCGACTGCTCGCCGAGAAAAGCGGGGAAGCGCAAGTGCGGGATGCCATGGAAACATCCCTCGGTTATGATCCGGACCTGTGGGCGGCGATGGCCGAAATGGGGTTGCTCGGGGTGATTATCGACCCGGCTCATGGCGGCATTGGTGGCGGAGCGGTATTGCTTGAAGCTCTGTTAGAAGAGGCCGGCAAACATTTGTTATGCAGCCCTTTTATATCAACTTCCGTGATTGCAGCTAGCCTGATCTCGGCATCGGGTTCAGCCGTTTTGAAGACGGATTTACTCCCTGCCATATGTGCCGGAGATTTGATATTTGCTGTCGCCGCTACCGGAGAAAAAGGCCTTTGGACGACAGAGGATATCGAACTGCGGGCCGAGTCCACAGGGGACGACTGGACCGTCGAAGGCACGGCTGCTTATGTTCTCCATGCAGAAGGAGCGCATCAGTTTCTGTTGCTGGCCAATACCGCTGATGGCGTGCGTGCCTTCGTCGCCGATGCGGGGCAGGACGGTATCACGCGGGACGCCATGCAAGCCAATGATCCTGGCGTGAGATTGTCCAGAATCCGATGTTCCGGCGTGAACGCCCGCCCGCTCCCGGGAGTGGACGAGTCTGCAATTGACGCGGCACTGAACCTCGCGCGCATTGCGCAAGCGGGCGAACATGCTGGAGGCGTGAAGCGCATTTTCGATATCACCATCGAATATCTTCAGACCCGGCACCAGTTCGGCCGCCAGATTGGCAGTTATCAATCGCTGAAGCATATGGCCGCCGATATGCTGGTTGAAGTGGAGTCGGCAACCTCCGCTGCCCGTCATGCGGCACGCGCATGGGATGCGGATGCCGATGAAAGGAAGACGCTGGTCAGCCTCGCGGCCTTTGCGGGCGCCGATGCCTATCGGGATGTCACAGCCCAGGCAATTCAGCTTCACGGCGGCATCGCCTATACCTGGGAGCATCCCGCGCATCTGTTCTGGCGCCGGGCGCGAACCGGATTGTGGCTATTCGGGTCGTCAGATCAGCACCGGGAAACCTATCTTGCATCACTGGAGAACGCATGATGGAACAGGAACAACTCCACCTGGATGAACAACTTGCTGCTGATGTCAACGCATGGCTGGATGCCAATTGGGATGATGCACGTCGCTGCGAGAAGGGCAAGGACAAGCTGGATGCCAAGTCGTGGCTGACCAGGTTGTTGGAGTCCGGCTATGCGGTGCCGACCTGGTCACCGGAATGGTTCGGGCTCGGGCTCGGGTCGAGGCAAGGCCGGATCATCGACCGTATTTTGACAGCGCGTAACGTTGTTGGCCGGTCGCAGGACCGCTTTAACCTGGGTGCGGTTACGGTCTATCGGTTGGGCAGTCCGCAGCTGAAACAGGAGCTGCTCCGTGAGATGCTGACGGGCAGTTTCAGTTGCCTGCTCTATTCCGAACCCAATGCCGGTTCCGATCTGGCGGGTGTGCGGACCAAGGCGGAATGGCAGTCGGGACCTGATGGCGGGGCATATGTGATTACCGGGCAGAAGGTCTGGACGTCCAATGCCAACGAAGCCACCTATGGCATGCTGCTGGCCCGCACGGACTGGGATGTGCCCAAGCATTCCGGGATCACCTTTTTCATCTTCCCGATGAAGCAAGAGGGCGTGGAAATCCGGCCGATCAACCAGATTACCGGGGAATCGGAATTCAACGAGATTTTCATATCCGGGGCCCGTGTGCCGGCGCGCTACATTGTCGGCGAGCTGAACGGCGGCTGGAAAGTCCTGCAGACCGCGCTCGCTTATGAACGGCTGATCATGGGGGAAGGTGCGACCGAGCGGCAGGGTAAGGAAAAAGGCGCAGAGCCGCCGCTGATTGCGCTGGCGCGAACGCATGGCAAGCTTCAGGACCCGATCTTGCGGCAGAAAATTGCGCAGGCCGTCGCTTATCGCCAGCTCAACTCGCTCAACATGCAGCGGGCCAAGGCGGAAATACTCGCCAACGGCTCGTCTTCACTGATGTCGCTGGGTAAGCTTGCCATGTCGCGGATCCAGCATGGCGAAGCGCGTGTGGCATCGGAAATACTGGGCGCGGCAAGCCTTCTGGATGGCGAGGAATTTCCGGACTCCGCCGACATGAACTTCGATTCTGCCAAAGCCTATATGAACAGCATCGGCGGCGGCAGTGACCAGATTCAGCGCAATATCATTTCGGAACGCGTGCTCGGATTGCCGCGCGAATTTGAAGTCGATCGCAACATGCCTTTTCGTGATGTGAAATCGGGCTAGACAACCGGAGGTTTGATACCATGCCAAATTATGATCTGATTATCCGCGGCGGGCTACTGGTCGATGGAACCGGCAGCGAACCGGTGCAACAGGATATCGCGATCCGTGACGGCCGGATTGCTGCCCTGGGATCGATCACCGATAGCGCCGCCGAGGAAATCGATGCCACCGACCGCATCGTCACGCCAGGTTTTGTCGACGTGCATACCCATTATGACGGGCAGGCGGTCTGGTCGGAGGAAATGGCACCATCATCCTCGCATGGTGTGACCACCGCCATCATGGGCAATTGCGGCGTCGGCTTCGCACCCTGTCGCAAGGAAGATCACGACATGCTGATCAATGTCATGGAGGGGGTCGAAGATATTCCCGGGGTCGTCATGGCGGAAGGACTGCCGTGGAACTGGGAAACCTTTCCCGAATATCTGGACGTGGTCGACAAGGGAAAGCGCGATATCGACGTGGCTGTCTATCTGCCGCATTCGCCGCTCCGCGTTTATGCGATGGGCGAGCGCGGGGCGAACCGTGATCCGGCGACCTCGGAGGATCTCGAACGCATGCGAACCCTTTCGAAGGAAGCGATCGAGGCAGGTGCTATCGGCTTCGCGACGTCCCGGCTGAGCATCCACAAAACCGCGGACGGCGGCAGTATTCCGACATTCCAGACGGATATCGACGAATTGACCGCGATCTGCAGTGGCATGGCCGATGCCGGGGCGGGAACATTCCAGATCGTACTCGACGCCTTTGTCGGATTTGACCGGGAATATCCGGTGATTGAAGCCGTGGTGTCCGAAACCGGGCGGCCAGTCACTTTCACGCTGGCCAGCGGCAATGACGCACCACCGCGCTGGCGCAAGGTCCTGACGATGATGGAAGAAACCAACGCCGCCAATGATGGCAATGCGCGGGTGACAGGGCAGGTCATGCCCCGGCCGATCGGGATTATTGAAGGGCTGGAACTGTCCGTCCATCCGTTCATCATGTGCCCCAGCTGGCAGAAAATTGCCGACTTGCCATTGGAAGAGAAGGTCGCCGCGATGCGTGATCCGGAACTCCGGCAGGCGCTGATCACTGAGGAACCGGATCCGGGGCATCCCTTCAACGAACTGGGACGCAACTGGCGCTGGCTCTATCCGCTGAACGACCCGCCTGACTATGCGCCGCCCGCTGATCAGAGCCTGGAAGCACTTGCCGCCGCACGCGGATGCACACCGCAGGATATCGCCTATGACCGGTTTCTCGAAACAGATGGCAAGGGGTTGTTGCTAGGCGCACTGGGGAATTATGAGAATAACAGTCTCGACTCTGTTCACGAGATGCTCAGCCATCCGCACTGTATTCCGGCCCTGGGCGACGGCGGAGCGCATTATGGGGCGATTTGTGATGCCAGCTTCTCGACATTTCTGCTGACGCACTGGGTGAAGGGGAAACAGGACAAGCAGTTTGACTTGCCTGGTGCCATCCACATGCTGACCCAAAAACCGGCCCAGACAGTCGGGTTGCATGATCGCGGCGTGCTCAAGGTCGGGGCCAAGGCGGATATCAATGTCATCAATCTTGAGTCGCTGCGGCTGCATTTGCCGGAAATCGTCCATGACCTTCCTGCAGGTGGACGGCGTCTGCACCAGCGCGCGACTGGCTATGATGCAACCATTGTTTCGGGACACATAATCCGGCGCTTTGACGAGGCCACCGGTGCGCGACCAGGCAAACTTGTTCGCGGTGTTCAGGAAGCCGCCTGAACAGGTTTTCGGCCGGTTATCAGTCGATAACCATCGCGTGGCGCATCCGGGAAATCTGGATTCCATCCTCGGCTGTAATCTTGCCCTGCTTTACCAGCTTGCGTGCCGCGGATGCGAGATCCGGTTGCTTGAGGAAAGCCAGCGATGCGATGCGGCTCTCATCGCCCCTTTCCGCAATAATCTTGCGAATGGTTTCATCAACACGCACCGCTTCGAACACTCCGATTTCTCCGGAGAAACCGGAATGACCGCATTTTCCGCAACCGGTTTCGCGGTAGACAATTTCGCCGCGATCAAAGCCCAGCAGGGAGGCCAGACTGCCGTCGGCCTGAACCGGTTCGGCACAGTGAGGACATAGCTGGCGGACCACACGTTGCGCCACTACAGCGCGGAGAGACGAGGCCAGAAAGAAGGAGTCAACCTGCAACTCTTGCATCCGGGTGATGGCCCCGACAGCATTGTCAGCCGGGACAGCGGACAGGATCAGGCACCCGTCCATCGCGGCCCGGACCGCGATGTCGGCCGTATCGGAATCGGGTATTTCACCCAGCATCACCACATCCGGATCCTGTCGCAAGATAGCACGCAAACCATTTGAAAAATCTGGGATATCCTGTTGGCTGATGTCCATTTGCACAACGCCTTCAAGGGATCGGCTCGGCGAGTTTTCGACTGTACAGATATGCCGCTTCTGGCCCCGGAGTTGCTCCAGCAGTGCGTACATCATGTTTGTTTTGGCCGAGTCCTCTGGTCCGGTGACCAGGATGATGCCCTTCGGCTCCGCCAGTGCATCCACCAGAAGGGCATGGATCGAATCCGTCAGTCCGGGCAAGTCCAGGGACAGGCCCGGATCAGCAGGCTTGCGAAATTCCAGGACGATCCGTTCCTTGTCCTGATATTGCAGAACAGAAACCTCGATGATGGCATCGAGATCCTTTTGATCCGGAATAATCCGCCCGATCTCGCTCTGGCCGTTATCGGCGGGTTCCATGTTTGCCATGTTCTTGATTTGCCGAACGACATCGGAGCCGCGCCCGGATGGCAATCGGGTTATTTCTGCGAGCCTGTCACCCCGCCGGTACTGCACGACCAGCGAAGGTCCGGAATATTCGAAATGCACGCTGGATGCATTTTCGCGAAGAGCGGACTCGATAACGCCGTCGACAAACTCGGCTTCACCGTTCCCGCCACTTGCGCTCATGCGACGTTCAGCCTGTCGACGATCTGCCAGCTGTGTCCGATTGATCCCATCGCAATTCCCCGAACCCTTTGTAGGAAGCTAAGGCAATTTGTTGACGGTCCAGCGACAGGCCGATGACAGAAAAATGACAGTTGGTCGCCCCCGCCCCCAGGGGGCGACCGATCAGAAGTTCAGTCCGATGCTGAACGAAAAGCGTGTGCCGACATCATAGGCATTGTTGAGAATGCGGGAGGCATTCAGCGTTTGTGACTCCCGGTAATCCTCGCCCAGAATGTTCCGCAACTCGAACTTCACTTCAAAGTCCTGTCCGGCAATCTCCAGTTCCTCTCGCATGACGAAATCGAGCTGCCACCCGGTTCGTTCAATCAGGTCAGGCTGATCCTGTGGCCCGCGCGCTGTCACGCGGGGACTGTTATAGGTCAGCAGGATCGTCTGTTGGGACAATGGTCCATCTTCGCGTTCCATCCCGAACTGCAGGTTGGCCACATGTTTCGATTGGCCAGTCAAACGGTCACCGTCGGTGAAGAAGCTGGTCGCCGCGCCGGGCAACAGAGTGATGGGGCTGATCGCGGTATCCCCTGCGCCAACCGTGATTTCCGATTCCGTGAAAGTATAGTTAGCCGCAAGCAACAGGCGGCGATCCTCGAAAAAGGATCCGCCCAGATCCATCAGCGAGAAATATTTCACCAGCTCTGCCTCAACACCATAAAGCTGCGCAGAAGGCGCGTTGGAGAAGCCCTGGAAAAACGCCCCGCCACCCTGGACAAACGCGACCGATTCAATCGGATTGTCGATATCCTTGTAGAAACCGGCAATCGTGATCCGCTCGCCACGTCCGATATAATACTCGAACCGCGCCTCTGCGTTGATCAGCTCACTGTCGGACAGGAGCGGATTACCGATAAATGTCCGGTTGGTCTCGACGTCGAGAAACTGTTGCGGTGCCAATTCGCGGAACTGAGGCCTGGCGATCGTCCGCGAGGCGGCAACGCGAAACTGCATGTCCTCTGCAAAGTTCCAGGTCAGAGTGGCCGCAGGGAGGAAATAGTCATTGTCCAGACTGGTCGGCACGCCGCCACCCGCTATTCCCGTCAGCAAAATGGGAGAAACTGTCTGGCTGGCATCTTCGTATCGCACGCCGAGATTGAGCCGCACACCATCAGTCAGTTCCGCATCTACCGATCCATAACCCGCATTCACTTCCAGTTCGGCCGTATAAGCCGGAACGGTGGTTTGCGAGGCGGTTTCGCGCAATTCAATTTCCTGCGTGAAGATGTTGAAGTCCGACAGCAGGAAGTCGATCCGTTGCTGTTCAAGCGGACTGTCAAGACCATTGGTCGGCAGGAACCGGAAATCGCGCCGGGAGGCTTCGCGTTCATTCAGGTAATAGCTGTATCCGAGCGTGAAGTTTATCGGGATACCGATGTCGGTTTCATATCCCAGATCCAGTCCGAGGCCATAGACATCGTCATTCAGATCGCTGAATCGAATGCGGGCCGACTGTCCCGGAGATGTCAGGTCATTGACAAAGTCATTGGCGACTTGATCGTCAAAGGCGTAGCTGTACGTGCGCTCATAAGGCGCATCGCGCTTGGAATTGGCGTAGCTCGCGCGAACGTCTGCACTTATCGCGTCAAACTTGAACTCGCCGACAAACTGGGTGGTGAACAGCTGACGCTCGAACCAGCTGGTCCGGCTCTGGTTGAGCAGGGTTTCCTCGCCCACGCTGATCGCATCAGTGCCGGTGGCGATCTGTGCGTCCTTGACCGTGTCATGAATATACAGGTTGGACAGACGCAGCTTGTGCTCGTCAATTTCCGCGGAAAGCGCGAGCAGGCCATTGACGATTATGCGGTTCTGCGTTTGCAGGAAATTGAAATTCCGGTCAGGCAGAAGGCCGTCCTCACCGTCAATCTGGACGATGCCCTGGGTCTGCTGTTGTGCACCGCCGCGCGTTCTCCAGCTATTCTCAAAGCCGGCTGTCGCAATAATGCCGACAAAGGCATCTCCGACATCCAAAGTGGTTCCGCCGGTAACTTCGGCCGAGAAATTGGCGGGAATCTGATTGTTTCGCTGAATGAGAGCGGTTTCCGCATTGGTCAGGCTTGCCGCGAAATTCTGCAGGTCGAGCGAAGTGAAATTGTTGCCCGTCGAGATCGGGACCAACTGGTCAATGGCATTTTGCAGCCCGGTTGGAATCGAACGGATTCCGCCGCTGTCATAGCCGATAATGTCTGTCGGTGAACCGTCATAGGTGTAACCGAGTTCGCCGGTGGTTTCGCTGTCGCCACTGATCCCGGCACTGATTTTCAGAAACGGTTCATCCGGTGTCGATTTGGTCGTCAGATTGATCACCCCGCCACCGAATTCACCCGGATAGTTTACCGAGTAACTCTTCTGGACAACAGTAGAGGCAATGACGCTGGTCGGGAACAGATCAAGCGGCACCACGCGGCGAAGCGGTTCGGGTGAGGGCAGGGGAAGCCCGTTGAGCAAAGCCAGTGAATAGCGTTCGCCAAGACCACGGACAAAAACAAATCGTCCACCGACAACGCTCAATCCGGTCACGCGCTGCAGCGAGCCGGCAATATCGCCATCTGCTGCACGGGCAATTTCCTCAGCACCCAGAACCGACACCACTTCGGGCGTCGCGCGGATCGGGTTGGGAATGAACCGGCCACGGACGATAATCTCATTTCCGAAGTCGCCACCTGGCGCGGAAATGTCGACATCCTCTTCTTCCGCAACTTCCGGCTCTTCTGTCGCCTGCTCTTGTGCCGGTTCTTCGGCCGGACTTGTCTGGGCGAGGGCGGCGGGAGCAAACAGGGCAGAGCTCAGAAAAAGGCTGGAGATAAATTGGGTCCGCTTTTTCATCGGAGATATTCCTTATCGAAAACAAAAAAGGGGATGGCGGCATAAAACGCCGCCATCCCGTATGTCAGGTCCGGTTACCCGATCGTCGGTGCGGTGATGCAGTCATCGGCATAGAGACCGCAGGTCCAGCCCTGGAACCGGGTGTCATTGGCATCCTGGACGGCACCGATATAGGTCACGTCTTCGAAGAAGCTGTTGGCACCGCTTGCAGCGAAAGGCGTTACCGCCGTTTCATTCGCGCCGTTGATGAACGGCAGCGGGAACACAGCGCTTGCCAAAGTTGACGTGCCGCCAGTGGTGTTGTTCGTACCATTGGTGAACAGCGTCTGGATGGTCGCCACGGCTACGTTCCCGTCATCCACGAAATCTGATGTACAGCTGAGAAAAGTGGATTCGAACACCGGTGGTCCGTTTTCGTCTGGCTGTGCACCAGCGGCCTGGACAGTTGCCGTACCGTCGATATCGAGACAGCTATTTGTGCCCTGGCTGGCGAAAATCGCGTTGTAGAACTCATAGTCCCCGCCGCCACGCAGCAGAACCGTGAAGTCGCCGCCGCGAGACATGAAGGTGATATTGGCGAGTTGGTGACGCTGACGCGGTTCGGCATCTTCATCACCATTGGAATCCGCTTCCATGACATGGTCACCACCATCGGCTCGCTGAACCGCGAGGACAAACTGGTTGGCGCCCTGGAAACCGGAGTCGCTGTCTACCGAGTCATCATCGATACCGGTCATGGCGAGGTTCTTGCCGTTCACCCGGCCGCCAAACCACTCGACACCATCGTCCGAGCTGTTGTGCACCTGGATGTTCTGGAAGAATGTCCCGCTTCCGACACCGGCGAGGGTGATTCCGTTGAGCTCGTTGCCCGGTGAGACTTCAAAACCGGGATAACGGACTTGCAGGAAGGAGATCCGGCCGCTGGAGTCAGCTGGCAGTGTGCCACCATAAACCGCATTGGTCGGGCCTTCGACAATCGCTTCACAATCTGTACGGGTGCCGCCCGGGTTGGATGCGCCGCCGCTGCTGCAGTCCGAAATCGGCGCGCGGCCCAGAACGACCAAGCCGCCCCACTGACCGATACTGTTAATACCCGCCGTGCCTTCAACATTCTGACGCGAGGTCATGATGATCGGTGCGGATGCAGTACCTTCTGCGAAAAGCTGGGAAGCGCGGTTGACCAGCAGGAAGTCGCCACCAGACGATCCGAAAAGGACAACCCCCGGTTCGATGGTCAGGATACCCGTCGCACCGCCATCAACGCCGACTTCCACACCGCCGGAAAGCGAATAGATCGTGCCGGTGCGCTGCGGGATGACGAGATTGCCTGTAATGATGCCGGAAACCTGACAGTTGCGGACTTCCTCTCCGTTACCCGTGGTGATCGTGCCGACATTCGCTGTGCCGGTGGGGCAATCCGCAGCCGGACCCGGTGTTGGAGTCGGTGTGGGCGTTGGTGTCGGGGTTGGAGTGGGTGTTGGTGTCGGTGTTGGTGTTGGAGTCGGCAATATGACAATATTGCCTTCACCGGGCGATGCCACGTCATCGGCGCCACAAGCCGAAACGGCGAGGGCAGCCGCACTCGCAAAAAGCACGGAACGAAACTTGGTATTCATCATCAGGAAAATCTCCGCAAGTCGGGTTTGAAACTGTCGAGTTCAAACGATGCGGTACCGAATCAGCTTATCCCCATCGCCTTCGGAACAGGGCAATAGGGAGGGTAAATGACTCGTTCGCGCGGTTCAGATGACGTTTCCGAGACAAAAATATTTCATGATTGTTGCAGACATGTCCGGACAGGGCCGGGGAGGCCGATTTTTTGTTGCACTGCAGTTGTAAAATGTCGGACAAATAAAAAGCGGCTGCAAAAACAGCCGCTTTCTTTTCAGGTTTGTCCTGTTTTCTGGTTTAGCGGGAGGCCATCTGATTGTTGAGATCGCGTAGCGCGATTCTGGCCGCGTCCCGTGAATTCATCACTGTACCATCGGCAAGTACAAGATCGAGGCTGCGGTTGCTGTTCAGTGCGGCCATGAACATGGATGCCGCGTCTCCCATCCGTCCGGTACGGGCATAGGCCTGTCCCAGGTTGATCAGCCGGGCCGGATCATTGGCGCTGACATTTTTTGCCTTTTCCAGCTGCTCGACTGCTATCTCGTTTTCACCGGCCATCAGGGCATCATAGGCCAGAGACCCTTTTGCATAACCGATTTCGCCCTCTGCGGGATCTGCGAGAGCAGGTGTGGCTGTCATGACCAACCCTGCTGCCATCGCCAATATTGTTGCCTTTTGCATTACTACTCTCCTGTCTGATAGACCAATTATTACACCTATGTGACAATAATTGCAACAAAACTGTAACAAAACTGTAAAAATGATGTAATTTCTGGCATTCTTGGCCCGTTCGGCCGATGCAAAATCTCAGCTTTCCTGCTGAAAACGCTAAGCAACCCGGGATCTGAAACCAATTGGGCTGTATCGTCACAAGAGCTTCAACCCCGGCGGAAACTGACGGCATCGAAGTGATCAGCGGCAGTTTCGGTCCAGATTATCCCGGAGGTCTGATGGTGGTCCAGGATGGCAGCAATGAGGCCCGCACGCAGAATTTCAAGCTGATCAGCTGGCAGAAAGTCCTGATCGCCATGGCGGCGCAATAACGGAGCGGAATTTTAACTCCTCAATTTGCTCCAGATCAATGCTTCTTGTCTGATCCTGATCAACAATGACCGTCAGACAATAGGAGATAGTCATGAAATCGATATTGCTGCACATTTGCGATGATGATGCACTGGACTCGCGGATGCAGGTTGCGCTGGATCTGGCCCGGGCACATGAGGCGCATCTGACCTGCCTTCAGCCTTCTGTCCAGTTCACGCCGGTGCCTTATGCGCCGATGGCGGGGCATTTTGTGTCTGACATCAATATAACCGACATGCAGGAGGCCGAGCAGGCGCATCGGGAACGGGTGGAGAGCCGGCTCAGGTCCGAAGACGTGCCGTGGAACTGGCAGCTGGGGCTGGGTGATCCGGCGACGCTATTGGTCGAACAAAGCGGGCTGGCGGATCTGCTGGTCCTCAGTCAGCCGGCGGGGAAGGGGGCAAAACCCAACGATCCGCTGCCGATTGCCGGTGAAGTTGCGATCCACGCCCATGCGGCAACCATGATCGTCCCCGCGGAAAACGCGTCCTTTGATTCCGTAAAACCTGTCGTGGTTGCATGGAATGGATCCAAGGAGTCCTCCCGTGCGATCCGCTTTGCCTTGCCGATATTGAAAATGGCCAGCGACGTCCATGTGGTCACGGTGGATGAGGGTAAGCAATTGCCTCCACTCGACGCCTCCACCTATCTTTCGCGCCATGGCGTGTCTTCGGACTTGCATCAGCTCAATGCCGGTAAGAACAAGACCGGGCAGCTCATCGAGGACTTTGCCCGCGAAGCAGGGGCCTCGGCGATTGTCATGGGTGCTTACGGACATTCGCGCCTTCGCGAAACGCTGATGGGTGGTGTCACGCGCGATCAGCTGCGGGATTCCCGATTGCCTTTGATCATGGGACATTGAGCCTGAACGGGGCAGTCAGACCAGCTGCGCCATCGACATATCTTCGAGCCGCTCGAGTTGCAGGATCCGGACGTGACGCCGGTCGGGCAGGTCAATCAAACCGGCTTTTTTCATCTGCGTCATTTGCCGGCTGACAGTTTCGATCGTCAGCCCCAATATGTCTGCAATCTGTTGCCGGCCAAAAGGCAGTTCGAAGGCCATCAGTGCGCTATCACCTGTCGTGCAATCGTTCCCGCCGAGTTTCTGCGACATTTCCAACAGGAAAGAAGCGACCTTTTCCGGCGCTGTCTTGCGGCCCAACAGCAGCATCCAGCGGCGTGCCCGGTCAAGCTCGTCCAGCGTTTTTTCGAGCAATTTATGTTCCATTTGCGGATGCTCGGGCGTGAATTTTTCGAAGTCAGAGCGTGCAAAGGCGCAGAGTTTGGCATCGGTGAGCGCGGTGACGGTATATTCGTTGGTATCGCCAAAAGGCCGCCCCACGAAATCGGACGGATAAGCGATGCCGATAATCTGCTCGCGCCCGTCTTCCAGCGAGGAGGTCAGCTTGAACACACCGCTGATGATGTTGGCAACGGTCAGCGACTGGTCCCCCTCCCACATCAGGGACTGGCCCTTTTGCATCGAAAGGGATCGCCCGATACGATTGAGTATGCCCAGTTCCTCGGGATCAAGCGCGGAACAGATGGCCTGGTTGCGGACTGCGCAGGTTTCACATGGGTTCATGGGCCTGCCTTAGCCAATTGTCACTGGTCCTGCAATCCGCGGTAGAACCGAAATTGGCAAACCGTCGGAATAGATTCTGTCTAATGCTCAATCCGTGGTTGCGATTTCCGGTTCCCGCCGGGTCCGCGCAAATATGTCCCACAAAGCGAGGAAAAGGGCGGCGAGCAGTGGTCCAATCACGATTCCGTTGAACCCCAGAAGCTGGAGGCCGCCGAAGGTGGAAATAAGGATCACATAGTCGGGAATGCGGGTGTCTCGTCCGACGAGGATTGGTCGCAGGATATTGTCGACCATGCCAATGATGAAAAGACCGCAGAAAACCAGCACGACTCCTTGCCAGACGGCACCGGTGACGATGAGATAAATGGCGACCGGAACCCACACCAGGCCGGTTCCAATGGCCGGCAACAGCGACAACATGCCCATCGAAACGCCCCACAGAAGCGCGCCGCGAATATCCAGCATCCAAAATATCACCCCGCCAATTGTGCCCTGCAATATGGCGACGATAATGCTGCCCTTGATCGTCGCCTGGATCACGGTCACGAATTTGCCGAACAGGATGTCCCGCTGTTCGCGCTGCATCGGAATGGCCCGCTCGACATGGCTGATCAGCGTCCGCCCGTCGCGCAGCAGAAAGAAGGTCAGATACAGCATCACACCGAGGGCGAGGAAGAAGGAAAAGGCGCTTTGCCCGATGTTGATCAGCTGCCCGATCACGGATTCGAAGCTGCTGGCGATAAAGGCCTCGATCTTTTCCCGCACGGCCGCGACGTCGCCCAAGCCATAGTTTTCCATGCGTTCCTGAACCCAAAGTGGCAGTGTTCCCTCGAAAGCGGCAAAGGCCACGCCGAAATCAATCTCGCCCGACTGGATGCGCAAGTAGACATCAGATGCCTCGCGAAGCAGCACGATTCCCAATATAATCGCCGGGACGATTACCAGCGAGATGATCAGCAAAAGCGTCAGCAGCGCGGCGCTTGACGTTCGCCCGTTCATGGCTCGCGCCAGTCGGTCGAAAATTGGCAGAAAAAGAACGGCCGTCACAACGGCCCAGACGATGGCGCCAAAAAAGGGTTCGATCAGCCAGGCAAAAGCGGCGGTGACAAGCACCACCAGCAGGATCAGGAACCCTGTTTCCAGGCGCGATGCCGAGCTCTGGTCCATCAACTTCTCCAGATCATTTTCGCTTGGCCGCAAAGGCGGCAATCCGCTCTTGCATGTCAGGACCCGTGCCTTCGGTCTCCATGACTTCCCATTGCAGCCCGGCGTCAATCGGTCCTGCATCGGTGGCCTCAAGCAGGCGCTTGTTTGCCGCGTGTGAAAAAGCGGAATTGGCCAGAATTCGGTCTCCCAGTGTCCGGATTTCGGAATCGAATTGATCAGCCGGAACCGCATATTCCGCCAGTCCGATGCGGACGGCTTCTTCTGCAGCGATCATGTCAGCTGTGAACATCAGCCGTTTGGCAGTGGCGATACCAACGCGCCGCGGCAAGCGCTGACTCATTCCCCAGACCGGCGTGAGGGCCCATTTCGCGTGCGTATCGCCAAATCGGGCATTGTCGGCTGCCAGAATGAAGTCGGCAGCGAGAGCCACTTCCAGTGCACCGGTATAGCAATGACCGTGCACGGCAGCGATCACGGGTTTGGGCAGCTTTTCCAACATTCGCAATGTCTCACTGTGCCAGCCGCGCGAAGGCACTTCTTCTCCTTCGGCGATGTCGGCGAGATCATGTCCGGCAGAAAAACACTTTCCCGCACCACGTATGACCACGCAACCAATGCTGTCATCCTTACGCAGATCGCTGATATGGGCGCGCAACTCTCGAAACATGCCCACCGTCAAGGAGTTCAGTTTCTCCGGCCGGTTGAGCGTCAATATGGTCAGGCCGCCCTCGTCATTGCGTTTCACCAGTTCTGTCATGTATTCGCTCCTTGTGATCAATTCCTATTCGCTGATCATCCCAACTACAACCCAAAGCTCTGCCTCGTGCCAGGGTTCATCACCGAACATGTGTTTTTGTCGAACCGCTGCGGTTTTTCATCGAAAGGCTGGTGCGCACTGGCAACCTGGCGCATAATAGGGTGAACAGCATGAAGGGAAATCTGCATGCCGCATCTTGACCGACTGGGTGCGTTTCGGATGGCCCTTTGGTCAGGGGGATGGAACATGTCTGAATATTGCAATCCTTCCGGGTTGAACCGGCCTGCCGCATGGGCCAGCTCCTTCGCCCGATATTGCACGATGACGGCTCTTGCCGGTATCATGATGACAATTCCATCTCCCGCTTTTGCGCAGACCGCGTCCGGTTCCGCCACCGCGAATAAACCCGCACCACCCTGTTCCATGCCGGATCATCGAGCGTTTGATTTCTGGATCGGCGAATGGGATGTGACCTCTTCGACCAGCACTACTGCCACCGCGGTCAATCGTATTTCGGCTCAGCATGGCGGGTGTATCATTCGCGAGGAATACAAGACGAGCAGCGGCTATTCGGGCATGAGCATGAGTTTCTATGATGCGCCGCGCAAGATCTGGCACCAGACTTGGATGGGCGTTGACGGTACCCCCCTCTATATTGAAGGCGGACTCAATGCGGCGGGACAGATGGTGCTGAGCAATGCCAACTGGCCGGGCTATGTCGCAGCTACCCCGATCAACCGGGTGACCTGGACACCCAATTCGGACGGCAGCGTCCGCCAGCGCTGGCAGAAGTCAGACGATGGAGGCAAAAGCTGGAGCGATGTGTTTGACGGCCGCTATGTCAAGCGTGACGCCCCGAAATAGGCCTGTCTAACCGGTCATCAAATCCCGGACAAAGCCGATCAGACCGGTCTGCCGCGACCGGCGCATGCGTTCGGTCGCGAGAATCGTCTGAACTTTCGCGAAACAGGCGTCCAGATCGTCATTGATCAGGACATAGTCATAGCCATCCCAGTGGCTGATTTCGCTGGCCGCGCGCTGCATGCGACTGTCGATGATTTCATTGCTGTCGGTGGCCCGGCTTTCCAGGCGTTCCCGAAGTTCGGATAGCGACGGCGGCAATATGAACACCCGCACAACGTCCTGACCGGCACGCTGATACAGCTGTTGTGTGCCCTGCCAGTCAATATCGAACAGAACATCGCGGCCGTCCTGCAGGCTCTGGTTCACCGGGGCGGCAGGCGTGGCATAGCGGTTACCGAAAACCGTTGCATATTCCAGGAAAGCATTATCGGCGACCATTTCCTCAAATTCTTCGCCATCAACGAAATAATAGTCTTTTCCATGCTCCTCACCGGGGCGCTTGGGCCTGGTCGTGACGGAGACTGACATTTCAATCTGGTCGTCAGCAGCCAAGAGCATCCGCGCCAGCGTGGATTTCCCTGCACCGGATGGAGAGGAGAGGATAAACAGCAGCCCTCTGCGGGTCAGTTCCTCATGAGAACGGGAAGAAATATCGTCGGCCATAGCGGCTATTGGCCGAGAAGAGTGTGCGACGTCAAGATGCTAGTTGGGGCCGCGTCAAGATGATGTGATGACAGTCTCCGGTTTTGCGTTTATCACCACCTTTCAAAGGTTTCATTTGGGTGAGGTGGCGAGACAGGATTGTGTTTCAGGGTCGCGTCAGTACAATTTTCTACTCGGTCGGGATAACGATCATGATCGGCTGGCTGTTCTATGTCGGCAAGGACATCATCCTGCCGATCGTAACAGCGATAATCCTGCTTCAGATCCTCTATGCGGCAAGTGCAGCGGTGGCACGTCTTCCTGGTCTGGGGCGGACTCCAATGTGGGTTCGAGCCACACTGGCCCTTGTCGGCGTGATGCTGATGCTTTTCGCGCTGACACGCATGCTGGTTGCCAGTCTTCAGACGCTCGTGCCATCATTGCCGCGATATCAAAGCAACCTTGAGAACCTGTTCGCCGCCTGGTTTCCCGGTCCGGCGGAAGAGGAGGGCCCGAGGCCGGAAATGTCGGAAATGATGACATCTCCCTCGTTGATGATCGACCGGGGCAGTGAAGCGGTGGTCAAGGCAGTCAGCGAATTTGCCAACAACCTGCTGACTGAAATTGACATTGCCGCTATCGCCCAGTCGGTACTTTCCTCGTTGACCAGCTTTGGCGGCTTTGTGTTTATCACAATCCTCTACGCCTCGTTCATGCTCAGCGAAATTACCGGATTTCCGCAGAAGGTCCGGCGCGCTTTTGGAAGTGATGGCGAGTCCACAGACACGCTCAACATGATTGCCCGGATCAACCATGACATTGGCAGCTATCTGGCGACCAAGACCCTGATCAATGTTATTCTGGGTGTGATCTGCTGGGTGATCCTAGTGGTGATGGGTGTCGAATATGCCGCGCTCTGGGCCATCATCATCGGTTTGCTGAATTATATTCCGTATATTGGCTCGATAGTCGGCGTGGCTTTTCCGGCGATGTTTGCTGTCGCTCAATTTGGCACACTGACCGTTCCGCTTGTCGCGACGGGCCTCATGACCGGAGCCCAGGTCATTATCGGCAATGTTGTCGAACCACGTATGCTCAGCAAGTCGGTAAATCTCAGCCCTATGGTCGTTCTGGTCGCCCTGTCGGTCTGGTCCGCGTTGTGGGGCATTCCTGGTGCCATCCTCGCGGTACCGTTCACCACCATTTTGATGATCATTCTGGCAGGCCGGAAAGGCACAAAGCCGATTGCCGCCCTGCTGTCGAGCGACGGCAGGGTTTAGGCTGACGCAGCTGAGCGAAGTACTGGTGGCTTGAGCAAAGCCGCCGCGACAACGGATAGCGCCAGCAGGATCGTTCCGATCAGATATGCCAGATCATAGCTTCCCGTGAGGTCATAGACATATCCTGCGCCAGCCGGAACAGTCGCAACGAAAGGCAATAGCAACGGGGCAAAGACGGCGTTGATCCTGGCGAAACTGGCTTCCCCGAAAAAATTGCTGATAAGTGCGGGCGCCAGAGCGAACAAACCTCCGTAGCAGGCGCCAAAGGCAAAGCCTGTGATCGCCAGTAACGGAAAGCTGTCTGTCGATCCAAAAAGCAGAAAGCTCCCAAACATAATGCCCATGATGATGGCCATCAGGCCGCGCAATTCAAAACGGTCCCCAAGCCAGCCTGCCGGAATACGCCCAGAGCCGCTGCCGAGGATAAACGCACCCATCAAAGAGGCGATCTGCAGTCTGGAAATGCCGATATCCGAAAGGTAAAGCGCACCATGTGTGAGCAGGAATGTGCCGGTCCCCAGATAAGCCACGTTGATCAGCATGAGCAGATATACGGTGAGCGTTCCAAACACCTGGCGGATCGTCCAGTTGTGGGCGCTTCGGTAAGTTCGGGGCTTGATTGTGCTTCGGCCGGGGGATCGCTCGGCATGTTCCGGATCGACATTGTCAGGATGCTGACCAATATCTTCGGGACGGTTAATGAGGAACCGTGCCAGAACCAGGGCGATCGCCACCAACGCGGCACTGGCAACCCAGCCCGATTGCCAATTGCCGAACTGGGTCATGACGGAAGCAAGGACCGGCTGGGCGATAAAGCCGCCTGCCGCGCTGCCCGTAACGACGATGCCCAGAACCGTTGCGCGCCGGATGTTGAACCAGCTGATCGCGAGCGTATGGCCGCAGAGCGGACTGGTCAGTGCAAGAGACAGGCCGATCATCAGGCCCCAGATGATGGTCCATTGCCAGACCTCGGTGACCAGAAAAATGATCGCCAGCAGACCGGAAAGCATCAGCATCAGGCCGGCGGTCATCGTAAATCGCACACCGCGCCTGCCGATCAGCCAGGCTGTGAACGGGTAGCAGAGCCCGAGCACCACAAAGCCGAGACTATGGGCGATGGATGCCGATCCGCGGTTCCAGTCCATGGCCTCGACCATGGCCGGGAAAATGACGGCATAGGCAAAATAGACAAAGCCCGATGCCGCGAAGTAAATGAAGAACAACAGAGTGGTATTGATCCAGCCATAAAAAATCTTGTCTGGGGGAGCGGAAGCAGGTCGGTCCCTGTTGGGACGCGTCGGTTCTTTCTGGACCGGCTCGGTTTCCGGTGCGTCCACTCATACTCTCCTGTACCGGCCTGTTTTCAAGCCGGTATCAGCTTACAGCAAGACGCGCGGGAGACAATGCTTCAGTGCGGCCAGCACGCATCCTGACCAGACTCACCCCAAGCTGGCACCCATGTTTCGGGCCTGTCCCAACCATTTTTCGCGGCGTTCGGGCGTCGAGGTCTTTATCGTTCCCATCTGTATAATTTTCCGGCTTTGGATCCCGCAAAATCCATAAACCTGATTGCGGATGATATTCCGGGCCGGTTTGCGGAACATCAGCGTGTCATACCAGGGCGGCGTGTCCGAGGTGATGATGGCATCACCGGTTTTCCCCTTGAGCAACTTGTCCCAGCCCAGACCGCGGTCATGATATTTGAAAGCACATCCCGGGAGCAGCGCCCGCTCAAGAACCGCTTTGCCGCGCGCTGGCATGGCGGCCCACCAATAGGGAAACACAAACAGCAGGTGATTGGCGGCAACAATATTCTCCTGCCAGGCAAGAAGATCGGGTTCCAGCAAGTTCTGACCGGCGCCATAGCCTTCAAACTCGGTCGAGAATTCCATGTCCGACAGGTCCTGCCGACTGATCTCTACACCAGCTGCGCTTGCACCCTGTTCATAAGAATCAGCCAGCGCCTTGCAAAAAGAATTCCGTCCCGGATGTGCTACCCAGATGAACATTTTCGTCACGCCTTGTCTCCCGCTGTTTTGCTAGCCGGTGTATCGAGACTGTCGCATGCAATTGCAACTGGTCCTGTAGCGTCCCCGCGTGGAATTTATCTGTCAATCAGATCCATTGGTATCCGGCCCAGCGTGATATGCTTGGGTCCGCGTCCAGCGGGTACACGGGCAACTTCCGTCTCACTGTCCCGGGATACAAAGGAGACGTCATCGCTGCGTGTATTGGCGACCAGACACAGGGAGCCGTCTTCGGAATATTCGGCCCAGCTCGGCGCGTTGCCCACATCGACAACGGTTTTCAGGGACAGCGAGTTAGCATCCACAAATGCCGCATAGTCCGAAGCGCGACCGGCCACACACAAATCCTTCTCGTCCGGGGACAAGGCAAGGCCATGATGGGGTGCTTCAAAGTCCCAGTCATCTTCTGTGACACCTTCCTTGACCGGCAATTCCAGACGTTCCAGAGGTTTGTCCTGATCCAGGTCACGAGCAACAATTGCATGGGTATTGGAAAGCTGGGCGTAGAGCCGGCCCCGCGTTTCGGAAATCTGAAACGGACGGATTCCGGCATCAAAACGATACTCCCTGAGGATCGCCAGCGAACGGGCGTCGACTTCCGTGATCCGGTATGCGTCCCCTGCGGCGTTGCGCTCGCTCACATCAATTTCCATATTGCCCAGACTGGCGGCATAGACGCTTTTTCCATCCTTGCTGACCTGGACATCATGCGGCCAATCGCCGGTCTGGAAATGACCCAGTTTCTCGCCGGTTTCCGTGTCGAGAACCTCGACAATATCCCCGCCTCTGATAACCGCAGAAACAAAAAGCCGGGTGCCGTCCGGACTGATATCCATGTGGTCGGCCCGGATACCGGATATGGGAGTTCTCCATATTATGTCGTGACTTTTCAGATCCATGGCAATCACATCTGCCAGAAAACCTCGCGATACGAAGAGCACGCGCCCGTTGCGCGAAAGGTCCGTGTCCTGCGCATAATTCTTCCCGCCCTGACTCTCCGCTATTGGCTGGGCAAAATATTGTAGCGGATCGCGAAAAAAACCGACTGTCTTTCCTTCTGGCGTGATGTCGATCTCGTCAATCACGCGCATGGACTGGATGTCCAGAAGACTGACTGTCCCACCCACCGCATTCGCGACGAAGGCGACTTCGCGGCTGTTGGAGGTGAGGGGGGATGCTGATTCAGTGGCGCCCGTGCCGAACCTCTGTTCCTGCCACATCCGATATCCGGAATAAGACGCTATTCCGGCAAGGACCGCGATCAGAATCAGCTTGAAGTTCACCGTCATACTCCTCCTCCGGCGGTCCATGTCGCCACCGGCCCGTCACAAGCGATATACGGCAGACTGTCTGGCAATCAAACAGGGTCTGAGAGACCAGTCATGGATGAAGGGCTGTTTCGGTGGTGCCAGAAACATGAGGCCAGGGCGGAGCTAACAGCGCGTGCGCGACCCACGCGGATCAGGAAGTGAGAAGAATTGTGGCGGGATGTGCAGGCTGCAGCCAGGCAAGGTCTGACGTTACCATCAAACATCCGCCCGGCAGTGCAGCCTGCTCACATGAATGTGCCTAGAGGCCGTCTACGCTCTTGCTGACCAGAACGTTGACCGCAACGCGGCGGTTCTGCGCCTTGCCTTCAGGCGTCGTGTTATCGGCCAGTGGGTCGGCTTCAGCCATCCCGGTGGGGGTCAGCATGCGGTAGGGCTTCCAGCCGCAGGCCTGTTGCAGATAGTTCACGACACGACCGGCGCGGCGCTCGCTGAGAACCTGGTTATATTCCTGACTTCCGACCGAATCCGTATATCCGACAACCAGGAGCAGAGCATTGTCCATCGCTTCGGCTTGCGCGGCTGTATCACACAGTTCGCCTTCGGCCTGAGACGACAGCTTCCATTTGCCGGTGTCGAAATAAACGTTCATGGTACCTTTGATATTATACTTGTCGATATCGCCCATGCGGCCGCGGAGCGCTTCGGTAGCAGCCGTCTGTTCGGCAAATCCCTGGGCGGTTCCGTTGCGGATCATGCTGGCCGTTTTGAGATCCCTGTTGCTCAGCGCAATGCGGCTGGCAACCAGACCACCGCCCCATTCCACTGTCTTGACGGTGACAGGCAGGCCGTTAAGCAGCGCATCTTCGCCAAGTCTTTCGCGGCCGAGGCCCAAAAGGCCCTTGCGCGCACGGATTTGCGTCCCTTGACTGATAAGAACAACCGTACCGATACCGTTCTCGCCGGTGACCTGCATCCGGGCGTCGCCGCGCGCAGATATGAAGCCCTTGATCTCCGGTCCTTCCGTCAAGCCGGTCAGGTCCGCTGGCGGCGTGCCGTAGACGGTCAGCAGGGGCTTCTCTTCTTCTTGTGCGGCCAAGCTGGTCGGCGCGGCTATGGCAACCGAGGCAAGCAGAGCAATTGCAGTGCGTTTGTTGTAGATGAATCCCATTATTTTATCCCTTCATTCAATACGAGCCACCCCTGCGTTTTGTGGTTATTCGACCAACGGGCTGCGCTATGGCACCACCAACGGTCCAACCCCTTCAATTCGCAATTCAAGATGTGCAGCATGAAGCCTCTCAGTGTTCAGACCATCCTTTCTGACACATTAACACAACCGACACCACCGTTCCTTTTGGGGGTAATCCGAGCATATATTGCGGCGAACAGTGAGTGTTCGCAACCTCTATCGCCACGAATCTGTCCTGACCGGCATGTACCAACTTGGACTTTCCATCACGAATTTTGGCCCTGATGGTCCCCGCAGCCGCAAATGACTGACCTGCTGCGGACAAACCGGTCAGGCTATGGTCGATCGAAACCGGATGGTGGATTTCCTGCAGATTGATCCTCGCCAAAGGACCAATGAAAGCAAAACTGGATCATTCTTCAAAATCGCCCTTCCAAAATTCCTGCACTGCTTTAGCCTATTGAACAGAATGGAGAAATTCGTCATCTCTATGGTGCGAAAAAGGGGAGGAACTCATGCCTGAGGATGAAGTTGAAACCACAGAACCGGAACAGGCCTACTGGTCCGAAAATATCCGGTTATTGGTCACGTTGATGGCCATCTGGTTCATCGTGTCCTTTGGCGCGGGGATATTGTTTCGCGATTTTCTCGACCAATTTTCGCTCGGCGGATATCCGCTTGGCTTCTGGTTTGCCCAACAGGGTTCCATCTACGTCTTCATCGCGCTGATCTTCTACTACACGTTCAAAATGAAAAAGATCGAACGGAAATATGATCTGGATGACTGAGGGAGCCTGATATGGATACGCAGACGCTCATCTATATTTTCGTCGGTCTTTCCTTCGCGATGTATATCGGCATTGCGTTCTGGAGCCGGGCTGGTTCGACCAGGGACTTTTATGTCGCCGGTGGCGGCGTCAATCCGGTTGTGAACGGCATGGCGACAGCTGCGGACTGGATGTCCGCGGCCAGTTTCATTTCAATGGCAGGAATCATTGCATTTGCCGGTTATGATGCGTCGGTTTATCTGATGGGCTGGACGGGCGGCTATGTCATGCTGGCTCTTTTGTTGGCGCCTTATTTGCGCAAGTTTGGCCAGTTCACAGTTCCCGATTTTGTCGGCACCCGCTACTATTCAAAGACCGCCCGCGTGGTCGCGGTGATCTGTCTGATATTCATCAGTTTCACCTATATTGCCGGCCAGATGCGGGGTGTGGGAATTGTCTTTTCGCGCTTTCTTGATGTGCCGATTACCATGGGCGTGATCATCGGAATGGCGATTGTGTTTTTCTATGCAGTGCTCGGCGGGATGAAAAGCATCACCTATACTCAGGTCGCCCAATATTGCGTGCTCATCTTTGCCTATATGGTACCAGCTTTTTTCATCAGCTTTCTGATCACGGGCAATCCCGTTCCGCAACTGGGTCTTGGGTCGACCGTCAATGATGGCTCGGGGCTATATGTCCTGCAAAAGCTGGACGTGGTCTTGCAGGATATGGGATTCGGTGCCTATACGGACGGATCCAAGTCGATGATTGATGTGTTTTGCATCACCGCGGCACTCATGGTGGGCACGGCGGGACTACCGCATGTCATAGTGCGTTTTTTCACCGTTCCGAAAGCATCCGATGCTCGCAAATCGGCGGGCTGGGCGTTGATTTTCATCGCTCTTCTTTACACCACTGCACCAGCGGTCGGTGCGTTCGCCCGGATCAACTTTATCGAGACGGTCGATCAGACCGAATATGCTCAGGCGCCCGCATGGTTCAAAAATTGGGAAGCCAATGACCTGATTGCCTGGCAGGACAAAGATGGCGATGGCAAAATGACCTATCGCTCAGGCAACGCCTTTGACGGCAGTCCGGAATTTTCCGGAGAAACCGGGGCAAGTGGCGAGCGTTTGATTACCAATGCACCCAATGTGGATAGCGAGAATGAAGTCTATGTCGACCGCGATATCATGGTGCTTGCCAATCCGGAGATTGCCAATTTGCCAGGCTGGGTGATCGCACTGGTGGCAGCCGGGGGATTGGCGGCAGCTTTGTCGACCGCGGCGGGATTGTTGCTGGTGATCTCGTCATCGATCAGTCACGACTTGCTGAAGTCGACTTTCCGACCGCAGATTACCGAGAAAGGCGAGTTGACGGCAGCGCGGATCGCAGCGACTGCCGCGATTGTGGTGGCCGGTTATCTCGGCATCTATCCACCGGGATGGGTGGCGCAGGTTGTGGCCTTTGCCTTCGGACTGGCGGCAGCTTCTCTGTTCCCGGCAATCTTCATGGGAATCTTTTCAAAAACCATGAACAAGGAAGGCGCGATTGCCGGCATGGTCACCGGACTCATGTTCACGTTCAGCTATATCGCCTACTTCAAGTTGGTGAATCCCGACGCAAATAGTGCGGTCAACTGGCTGTTCGGCATCTCGCCGGAAGGCATCGGAGTGATCGGCATGCTGCTCAACTTCGCGGTGGCTATCGCGGTATCAAAGGTGACCGCTTCACCGCCGCTGGAAGTCCGCAAACTGGTTGACTCGATCCGCGTTCCACGCGGCGCCGGAGAGGCCGCTGGGCACTGATCGCTTTCAGATCTCCCGGGATGCAATATCGGTCATTTGCCCGCCTCGCATCCTCGTCACGGCGGAATTTATAGTCCGGACGGCAATTTGCTCACCCGAAAAATGGACCGCCATGGTTTGCCGGAATAATCAGCCTGACCGGAACAACCGGAATATATGTGCGAATGCGATCAGCACGCCTCCAGCCACGGTTGGCAGCGTTTCGTCAAAGCCGAATCGCTCCGCGAAGAGCCCGGATATCAAAAGCAACCCGCCGAGACCTGCCGGAACGAGAAATTCGGCGACACGGGACGAGGGCGATGTCATCACGACACTTCCCGAAGCCAGAATGGCAAGTATGGCCATCAGCAAGTGAACCCATTCGGCTTCTGCAACCACTGCAATAAATGGAGAGGATATCGCCAGGACAGGCAAAGCCAGACAATGCACAATGCAGGCTGTGCTTAGCGCAATTGCTGCGCCATCTTTGTAGAAGGCTGTTTGCATTGAGGATCCCGTGAGATAATGTATCATCCCGTTATTGGTTTGATCTCCGGGTGTCAACTTGCTTGCATGGGATTGAAAATCGTTTTTTCACACCATCCTGTCAAAAAGCCGAGCCTAGCTGGGGCTGGCTGCCTTCAGGCGGTAGAATATCCCGCTTTCGTCCTGCCCGGTGAGTTCAAGAACGCCGCTGACAACATGAACCTTTGTTTCATTGGTCGGGAAGGGGATGTCTGCCACAATCTCGATAAACTGGTTCGGAGCGGCATGAAAATGGAACGGGCATCCTGGCGGATAGGCGAGCAAAACGAAATTTGATTGCTTGGGCGAGTTCTGCAGCGGCATCATCCATCCAGCCACTTTGATGCGCTTTCCGGCAAGTGCCTTTACCCGCGGCGTAAAAACCGGTTTGGAGACAATATAGCCGTTCTTGTCCTTGCGGGTCGTCTCGCCTGTGGCTTCAAGTGTTTTCCAGGACACGCCACCTTTTGGTGTCTTGGCTGGTTTCCAGATGTCCTCGATTGCCGCCTTGCCGCCATCTTGCATCGCAGCGTGAAGCGTCGTTCCTGCCATCGGGGTCATGCACAGACAGGCTGCCAGACCGATCTTGATCATATTTCCCGCTTTTTTCATGTTCAGGTCCTTGTGAATTCTTACTGGGTTAAAGCTGACTGGCCAAAACTAGCTGGCGCGTGACAGGATTTCCGCCGGATCGACCCGCATAACACGCAATGCCGGAATAATCGCAGCTACAATGCCAATGATCAATACCGCTACTATGATTAATCCTTCCTGAGGAACCGGCTGCCATGCTGTCAGGCCCAGATCGCGCATGGTCGCAAAGCTGTTTTTCGCTGCCGTCAACAGGCCGTGCGCCAGAACCCATCCCAGCACTGCCCCAGCCGCTGCGGTCACAAGGCCTTCGAGAAGGATGGTGCCGAACAGCTGCCGGCGAGTAGCGCCCATTACGCGGAGCAGGGCAAGGTCGCCCTCCCGGCTGCGCGCCATGGAGAAAAGGGCAACAAAAATGGCCAGTCCGCCAACGGCCGCGAGCAACCAGGCGAAGATCCGCGCGCCTTCCAGACTGACGCCCAGCAGACTCAGCAGCCGCGCCGTTTCCACCGCGGGTACTGCCGCCTGCATTTCGGTTTGCCGATTGATCATCGCCGGAATGCGAATGGCGCCGGACGCGTTGCGGTAGGAAACCAGCAGTGCCGTCAGTTCGGGTTCCAGCTCGCCCCGGACATCCTGCAATTGGGCTGTTTCCTGTGTTTCCTCATCGGCATGATCATGGCCTTCGTCTTCATGGTCATGCCCTTCATGGTTGTCACCCTCGTTATCATGCCCTTCATGATCATGTTCCCCGTGATCATCCGGTTTCGCATCATGATCATGGCCTTCATGGCCCTCCTCACCATGATCATGATCGTGCGCGATTCCGTGGACATCCCAGACGCTTTCTACCGAGGTCAGGATCAGGCGATCGATGACTGTTCCGGTGGGAGACAGAATTCCCACGGTTTCAAATGGCGCATGGTCGTGGCCCGTATCCGTGCTGTCATCTTCGGTCAGGCCGTGACTGCCGATGAATTTCTGGCCAATATCCGCGCCCGTCTCGGCTGCGACATTGGCACCCATCACAGCCTGCATCGGCGCTTCGAACATCGCGCCCTGCGCCATTTCGGCCTGATGAAGGTCCAGAAAAGTCGAGTCCGTCCCGACGATGCGGTACCCCTCGAAATTGTCCCCCAGTGCCAGCGGAATGACCCGCCCGGTCGCCGGATCGCCGCGCAACAGTTCCAGGCTGCTGAGCGGAATATTGCCGGTGGGCTGGTCAATATGGAAGACGCTGGACAGGATCAGCTGCAGAGGTGATCCCTTGGCGCCTACCACCAGGTCAACGCCCTCCGCATCCTTTTCGAAGCGTTGTTCAGACTGCGCACCAAATTGCAACAACAGCACGAGCATTGCGACCGATATGGCGAGCAGCAATATATTGAGTGTCGTCGTCAGCGGCCGATCCCGCAAATAGGCAATGGCCAGCTTCAACATGGCTGCAATTCACCTTGATCGAGCGCATAGCTTTTGGGGAAAAAGCGCGCCAGCCTGTCGTCATGGGTAGCGATCAGCAAGCCTGCACCCACAGTCTTTGCCATTTCAATCAGCAGTTCCGCCACGCGCTGTGTATTGTCGCTGTCAAGGGCAGAGGTTGGCTCGTCGGCGATCAGCAGTTTTGGTGAAACAACAACGGCCCGGGCGATAGCTGCCCGTTGCGCTTCCCCCTGACTGAGCTGGAATGGTCGCGCACCGGCACGATGCGCAATACCGAGACTGTCCAGGCATTGATCGATCAGCTGCGGGTCTAAACGGCCGGTTTGCAGTTTTTGTGCCAGCTCCAGATTGGCGCGGAGCGACAAAGCCGACACCAGACGCAATGTCTGGAAAACAATTCCCAGAGACGTGCGCCGGACTTCATCGCTTTTCGACGTTGAGTCCGGTGATGCAATGACCTGTTTGTCGATTTCAACGCTGCCTTCGTCCGGCCGTTGCAACCCGCAAATAATGTTGAGAAGTGTCGATTTGCCGGATCCGGAAGGACCGAGCAGCAAAGCCTGCTCTCCGTCAGCAAGGGAAAAGGATACGCCGTTCAGAACAGGTTCTGCGCCGTATGATTTTCCTATTGCGTTGACCTGTAGCTGCATGGGGGGTGCGGATTCCGAAGGGCTTTACAAAAAATGTCTCAGAAAAGACTGATCTCCGACCGATCTAGAAATCGCGCGGATTATATTCTGCTGATTCCTGACCCTCGTCCTCGTATTCATAGGATTCGTTGTCTTCAGCATATTCGTCTTGGTCGTCGGAAAGGTCATCAATCTGACCGAACGAGTCATCGGCCACTCCGGTCTGCATGGCGAGGAACGGATTGAAGCGATGAGAGCCGCCGAACATGCCGTCCATGGCACAGGCCAACGCCGGCTGGGACATTGTCAGCATTGCAAGAAAAACAACAGGTTTACGCATAATATGCTCCTTGGACGCAATGATATAACAAATCCCGAAAGGAGTCCAGCGATGACAGCGCATCAACCAAGCTTTTGAATTCTTGTATGGACGAGGCTTTTGACTGGCAGCCATCTTGACTCTCGCGGGGTTTTCGTTCTTTGAAATATGATATAACATCACACGATGAATTTGCGGGAGTCCTAAGTTCAAATGCCAGTCATGACATCAGAGCCATTTGTGATTTCGGACCGCATCCGATCCCTATATGATATTTCGGCCAGCGATTGCTCCCTGGCGGTTTGGCAACGCGAGTTGCCAGTGGATGTCACTGATCTGTTGGATGGTGATCCGGAAGATCTGCGCATTACAGTATCGTCCCACGATCCGGAGGCTCCACTTCGCGATGCGCTGGACAAATGTGGTTTTCCCCAAGGCGATACGCGGCAGGAACTGGTGGAAGATATGCTGACCCTTTGTCAGTTGTTCCGTGATCTCACCGCCTGTCCGTCGATAGAAGTCCGGTTGGAAGTCGTTACTGGTGACTCCTGCTGGAAATTTCACTGTGACTATGTCGAGATGCGACTGATCACCACTTATCATGGCCGGGGAACCCAGTGGCTGGATCAACGGAATGCCGACCGGCTGACTGATGGCCTCGAGCCTGAGGTGATCAACGAACTTCGCACCGGTGATGTCGGCCTTTTCAAAGGACGTCTTGGAAATGGCCTGCCGGCCATCCATCGTTCACCACCGATTGACGGAACCGGCGAAAAGAGACTGTTGCTGGTCCTTAATCCGGTTAACGGTTAAAGGCCAGTTTCTCGGCTTTTGTAGCGCCTCTCTCATTTTCGACAAGCCAATGTAAATATGGTGAGCCTGGCTGGGCTGAACCAGCAAACTGCTGACGGGAAACTTGTCGATTCATGTCACAATATGTTGATAAGTAAAGATTATCATGGATGTGCGAAGAGTGCGCAAAAGCACCGGGAGGCCTTGCCCACTTGCAGATGGTCAAGCAGGAAATGCCAATTATTTTGCCGCGGAGGTGAAATTTCGCCAGCTATTGATAGCGGGTTTGTATTCGTCCGATAATTGCCTGACATTTTCCATTACCGCAGCGAGCCGTGGGTCCGCGCGTTCGATTCTGGTATTTTGCCAAGACTGAAATGCAAAAAAATAAAACCGAAACTGTCCTAATTCTCCCATAATTTAGTTGAATACACATTACTTTAGCGCTGGTGTCGGATAGCTTTAAATGACATAATGTTGCAGCAGCTTCTGAAAGTTATCGGGAAGGTCACTGGTTTGGCGAGATGGTGGACAGAATCGAAAATGCGGTTCGCGATTGTGGGGATCGCAGCGAGTGGCTTGCTCTCGGCCTGCTCAAGCGGAGAGGAGCAGGAGGCCGGGCTTGTTCGACCGGCCAAATTGCATGTCGTGCAGAAATCCGAAAACCGGTTTGACGCCAGTTTTCCCGCGGTAATCGAGGCGGGTACATCGTCGACACTGACATTTCAGGTTGGCGGGCTGCTCGAAAGTCTGCCGGTACGGGCGGGACAGGAAGTGCGACGCGGGCAGGTAATCGCGCGGCTCGATCAGCGGCGCTATCGCAACGCAGCCAATTCCGCCGAAGCCCAGTTTCAGGTCGCGCAAACCGAATATGCCAGTGCCGTGCGGCTGCTCGAGGAAGACGCGATCGCACGTATTGCGGTTGATCAGCGCCGAGCGCAGCGTGATGTCGCCCGGGCCCAATTGGACAGCGCCCGCAAGGACCTCACGGATACCGTCCTGCGCGCGCCGTTTTCGGGCGTGGTGGCGGAAAAACATGCGCTACGTTTTCAGAATGTCCAACCACAGGAAGCCATTATCACCTTGCAGGCGATCCAGACTGTCGAGGCCGTGGTCAGCATTCCGGCCAATCTGGTAGCCCAGCTAGGCAACGATCCCGACGAAAACGACAATGAATATGTTGTGCTGAATTCCGCTCCGGATCTCAAGATCCCCGGGCGATTCCGGTCGGCCACCACACAGGCCGACACCCAGTCCCAAACCTTCACCGTGAAATTTGCCTTCACACCACCGCCGGGCATGACCGTTTTGCCCGGTATGACCGGCACGGTGTTTGGCAGCCGGGATCTGGTCTCGGACGGGACGTCCGACATTTCCATTCCGCTCGGAGCCATCCAGTCGGACGGCAAGAAGAAATTTGTCTGGGTCGTCGACAAGAAGACGATGAAGGTCAAGAAGCGGGCAGTGACCCTGACCGAGAGTGTCGGTGATGAAGTGGGCGTTGCGAACGGGCTGAAGGCGGGAGAAACGATTGTCGCGGCGGGGGCAGCCTATCTCCATGAGGGGACTAGCATTCGTCCCTACGAAAGCTGAGGCTGATCCGTGGATCTTGCTGAATTTTCGATCAAGAACCGGTTGATCTGTTTCATCGTCATCGCGCTTGCGCTGGCGGGCGGCTGGTATTCCTTTCAGAATATCGCGCGCTTCGAGGATCCGGAATTTACCATCCGCACGGCCCAGATAGTAACCGAATATCCGGGAGCAACGCCACAAGAAGTCGCTGATGAAGTGACCGAAGCGCTGGAGACTGCTGTCCAGCAGTTGCAGGAAGTAGATGAGATTCGTTCGGTGTCCTCAGCTGGCCGGTCGGAGATAAACGTGGACATTCTCTACCGCTTTTCACCGGAGAAAAGTGATCTGCAGCTGATCTGGAGCAAGCTGCGCAACAAGGTCACTGATGCCCAGAACCGGTTGCCTCCCGGTGCCGAAACTTCGGTTGTCAATGATGACTTCGGGGATGTCTACGGCCTCTATTATCTGGCGACCGGAGACGGCTTCACCTCCGCCGAATTGCATAAATATGTGCGTTCGCTCCGGACCGACCTCCTTTCGGTCGAGGGGGTTGCCAAGGTACAGCCGCTGGGCATGCAGCAGGAGGCGATCTATGTCGAGATATCGCGCGAACGGGCCAACGCCCTCGGCCTGTCAGTCGAACAGATTTACGGTGATCTGGCGCAACAGAATTCGGTCACCCCGGCGGGTGATATCCAGCTGGGTGAAAAGCGGCTGAAGTTCCAGCCGACTGGAAAAATTGACTCGGTGGAAGCGATCAAGAATCTGGTGATTTCCACCGCTACGTCCGGAAACATCGTGACGCTGGGTGATGTCGCGACCGTCACGCGAAGCTATGTGGACCCGCCCGAATTCATCGTTCGCTATAATGGCAAGCCTGCCATCGCCATCGGGATCTCCAATATCTCCGGCGCCAATGTCGCGAAAATGGGGGCGGCAATTGATGCCAAGCTGGAAGAGACCAAGGCGCTGCGGCCGGTCGGTATCGAAATCCACGAATATTATCACCAGGGCAAGATTGTCGAGGCGGCGGTTTCAGACTTTGCGCTCAATGTCGCCGCAGCCTTGGTCATTGTTCTGGTTACTCTGTTCTTCTTCATGGGCCTGCGTTCTGCCATGGTCATCGGGGCAGCATTGTTGCTCACTATCGCTGCAACCCTGGCAACCATGTATGTTATCAACATCCCGATGCACCGCATCTCTCTCGGTGCGCTGATCATTGCGCTGGGCATGCTGGTCGACAACGCCATCGTGGTTACCGAAGGCATTTTGGTTGGCACACAGCAGGGCCGCAAGAAACTCGACATCGCGAAAGACATTGTCCGGCGTACCAAATGGCCGCTGCTCGGCGGCACGCTTGTCGGCATCATCGCCTTTGCCCCGATCGGCTTTGCGCCCGGGGATACGGCCGAATATACCGGCGACCTGTTTTGGGTCGTCATGGTGTCATTGCTGTTCAGCTGGATATTCGCGATCACTGCTGTGCCGCTATTTGCCGACATGCTGTTTCCGGAAGCGGATGGCGGGCCAGTGGAAGAAAAGCCAGAGCATCCCTTCTTCCTGCGGTACAGGCTTTTCCTGCGGCAAGTGCTGGACAAGTCGAACCTGGCGATCATCACTGTGGTTGCCCTGTTTGCCCTGTCGATATTTGGTTTCAATTTCGTCAAGCCCGGCTTCTTCCCACCCTCCACAACGCCGCAGATTGTCGTCGATTTCTCCCTTCCGGAAGGCACCGACATCTCGACAACCGATGCATCGATGAAACGCCTCGAAAAATTTCTGATGAAGCAGGAAGGGGTGAAGGATGTACAGGCGCTGGTGGGGCAGGGCACGCTCCGTTACATGCTTGTTTACTCGCCGGAATCGCCCAGCAGCGCTTATGGCCAGTTCTTGCTCAAGACCGACAGCTATGATGTCATTTCCGACATCCTGCCCGGGATTCAGCAGCATATCGACGCGAATTATCCCGATGCCCAAGCCAAGGTCTGGCAGTTCCAGCTGGGCCCGGGCGGCGGCTCCAAGGTCGAAGCCGAGTTTTCCGGGCCCGATCCTGAAGTATTGAGAGACCTTGCGGGCCAGGCCAAGGCGATCATGGCCGCGGATGGCGGGGCGATTTCCATCAAGGATGACTGGCGTCAGCCGGTCGCCGTCGTCGAAGTCAAATATAATGATGACAATGGCCGGCGTCTCGGCGTTTCCCGCGAAGACCTCGCCGATGCCCTGCGCACCAATTTCTCCGGCCGGGCAGTCGGTGTGTACCGGGAAGAAGATCAGTTGATCCAGATTATTGCACGCGGACCGGAGCGCGACCGGCTGGATGCCGCCAGCATGCGCGGCGTGCAGATTGTCAGCCCGGCCACCGGCAAGTCCGTACCCATATTGCAGGTGGTCGACGGGTTTGAAACGGTCTGGCAGGATTCCCGGCTGCGCCGCGTGGACCGCGTCTGGACGATCAATGCGCAAAGCGATCCCCTGCCGAGCGAACTTGCCGGCGAACTGCGGGAACGGATATTGCCCGAGATAGAGGCGATCGAACTGCCCGAAGGCTATGCTTTTCAGTGGGGCGGGGAATATGGAGACAGCGCGGATGCGAACAGCAGTCTGGCCAGCACATTGCCGCTGGGAATCCTCGCCATGGTGCTGGTTGTCGTGGTGCTGTTCAATGCCCTGAAACAGCCGCTCATCATCTGGCTTGTTGTTCCGCTCTCGCTGATCGGCGTGGTGATCGGGCTGCTGCTGACCAATTCCGCACTCGAATTCATGGCGATATTGGGCCTGTTGTCACTTTCCGGGCTTCTGATCAAAAATGCCATTGTGCTGGTCGACCAGATGGATCTCGAAATCCGCGAAGGGAAGCCGCGATTTGATGCCGTGCTCGATTCTGCTGCCAGCCGCGTGCGTCCTGTGATGATGGGGTCGCTGACGACAGTCTTGGGGGTGATACCGTTGTTCCTCGACGCCTTTTTCAAATCGATGGCGGTGGTGCTGGTCTTCGGATTGAGTTTTGCCACCCTGCTGACACTCGTCATCATTCCGGTTCTCTATGTCATGTTCTTCCGGATCACGCCGGACGAAGTTGCCGCGCCGGAACCCGCGGAGGTTGAGACATGATGGGCCTTGTGCGCAATTCTGGTCTCGTGAAGGCCGGACTGACTTTGGGATCTGTTGCCATTCTGATGACCGGCTGTGCGAGCGTGGCACCCGCGACCCAGACTGAAACGGCATCTATATCAGCCGAAAGCCTGCCTCCGGTGCCGCCCGGATGGACCGCGGCACGGGAACGGGTCGGGGATGTCCAGGTCGGGTGGATCGCGGATTTCGAAGATCCTTTGCTGGTGGATCTGGTGGTGGAAGCCCAACGCAACAATCGCAACTTGCGTGCTGCAGCAGCCAATGTTCGCCGGTCCTGGGCGCTCGCAAGGCAGGCTGGTTCGCCGCTGCTGCCGAGCGTCAGCGGATCGGGCAGCGTCACCCGCAACGAGCCACTGGAAGGTCGTCCTGGCAACACGTCTTTCACCGCCGGGTTGCAGATTGGCTGGGAAGTCGACATCTGGAATCGCATCGAAGCCGGTCAGCAGGCCGCGGTCGAGAGTGCTCGTGCAACCGAGGCCGACTATGTCTTCTCGCAATATTCCATCGCATCCGCTGTGGCGCAGTCCTATTTCCTCGTGATCGAGTCAGACGAGCAGATTTTTGTGGCGCAAAGCATTGTCGATGCGCTGATCGAGATCCGGCGGATCGTGCGTCTGCGATATCGCTATGGTTTCGCATCCGCTTATGACGTTTCCCTGTCCGAGTCCGATCTGGCCACGGCAGTGGACACGCTGGAAACGGCGAAGAACGCCAAGCTGGAAGCGCTACGGGCACTCGAAAGCCTGCTCGGCCGTTATCCGGGAGCCGATCAGGAAACACCGGAATTGCTGCCCGATGTGCCGGAGGCCCCGGCTGCCGGACTGCCTTCCGAGTTACTGGAACGGCGTCCCGACATCATTGCCGCAGAACGGACGATTGCTGCAGCGATCAACAATCGCAAGGTTGCGGAAGCTGCGAAACTGCCCAGCATCAGCCTGTCCAGTTCGATTGGCGGGGCGTCCGGTGATCTCGGCGACCTGCTTGACCCGGCCAATGTCGTCTGGACCTTGGCGGCCAATATAATGGCACCGATTTTCGATGGCGGCGCTCGCGATGCACAAGTGGATATCACTGAAGCGGATGTCGAGGCGGCGGTCGCGCTCTATGCCGACACGGCGATTAATGCGTTTACCGAAGTCGAAACCGCGCTCGACCGTGGCGTGTCCCTGAGGAAACGGCGCATCGCTCTGGAAAAGGCGACGGAGGAAACGTCCAACGCCCTGCGTCTTTCGCTGCTCCAGTACAAGGAAGGGGAGATTGACCTGATCGATGTGCTGTCGCTTCAGCAGCGGGTATTCGGTGCGGAAAGCAGCCTGATTGCGCTCAAGCGCGCGCAGTTGAACCAGTATCTGGAAATCAGCCTAGCGCTGGGTGGCGACTGGAAGAAGGCTGCTGATCCTGAACAGCTTGCTGAATAGAAGCATTTGCGATCGAATTTGTGGCGAAAAATATCGTCCATGTCCGGGGCATTTTACTGATCTTCTTAGGACCCAGGCCAGCAATGCATTCCCTTCGCTCGCAACCGGTGGTCTCATGCTCTGACCAGTTGCCCTCGCTCTGGCATATCCGCCACGGGCTCTTTGTCATCAGAGATCCAGGGAGAGATATTTTCCGGCCAGCCATATTTGTTCCAGGCGCGGGGCAGGCCAAGACGTTCGGCAAAAGCACGAAAATTCCTGTGCATTCGAACATTTTCAGACTCTGCGGTCGGCTCCCAGATCCGTGCCACGGTATATCCGATATAGGAGTTTGGTTTTTCCAGAATATTCTGCATGTAGGACTCCGCATCACCCAGAAACAAAAACCCGATCACTGATGCGGCTGTTGGCTGGGCCTTGCGGTTGTTCAGCCTGCTTTTGAGTGCAGCTCTGACAATCCTTGTCGCAAACGGGTTTTTCTTGAGATAAGCCTGATAGACCAGACGGCGCACCGGTGACCATCTGAGCTCCGCCTGTTCAGTGGGCGCCAGACCATCGAAATTTGCCTCCATAAACTCGATCGCAGCGTCCGCAGCTCCTCGCTCGGCCATGCGATGGGAAACTCCGAAGGCGGCTGCACCAAAACCAAGCTCAAAGGATCGGCGAAACGCCGCCTCGGCTTTTTCGAATTCCCCGGCTGATAGCAGCAATCCGCCATATGTGGTGTGCCAGATACCGCATAGAGGGTCCTGTTCTATAATGCGTTCCCAATAAGGCCGCGCCCGCTCATGCAAGCCGATCGACATCAATCCGAGGCCAAAACCGGCCATTGTTTCGATGTTGTTCGGGTCAAGTGTGACCGCTTGCTCATAAACTGTCAGGGACTTATCGAGTTCGCCGCAATAAGCGAGTCTCAACGCTTTCACCAGCAGGGCCATGCTCGAATTCGGGTCGAGCGCCAGCGCCTGATCAAGCGCTTTGCCACTCAGGTCAAAGTGCATCTGCCAGGTTCGGGTGCGCGAAAACTCCGGCAGAATAAAATGTGCCAACGCCAGCCAGGCATAAGCATCGGTAAACTCGGGATCGACGGCGATGGCTTTTTCAAGGAGGCGGATTCCGCTTGGGATGGTTGTTTGCCCATTCAACTGATGAACCAGTTCGCGGCCTTGCAAAAATAGCGCATAAGCCTCGGGATTCCGGGTGAATCTGGTGGCAGGAAGCGTCGTCGTTGCGATCCCCAGCATGCGGGCCAGCTCGTCGGAGATTGATCGTGCGATGCGGTCCTGGAAATTGAAGATGTCACCAATATCGCCATCATATGTCTCCGACCACAGTTGATGGCCGTCGGATGATTGCGCCAGCCTCGCTGTAATGCGCAGCTGGTTGTCTGATGTACGCAAAGAACCTTCCAGGAGATAATCGACATTCAATGCCGCACCAATTTCCGGCGCGGTTTTCCTGTCCGTTCTGACCGCGAAAGATGAGGTCCGGCCAACAACAGCTACGTCGGGCATGTGCGTTAGTGCATTGAGGATTTCTTCGGTCATGCCATCGGCAAAATGGCCCTGATTATTTTCCGGGCTAAGGTCGACAAACGGCAGCACGGCAATGGAACGCAGCGGTGAGGGTGCGTGTGAGGTCATGCTGGACCTTGAAAACGCGGGCTTCAGCCGATAGCCCTTTTTCGGAATGGTCTCGATATAGGAAATGTTGTCGAGGCTGCTGAAGGCCTTCCGCAGCAGAGAGATCGCGCGGGTCAGGCTGTCATCCGCGGCTTCATCATCGTTCCATATTTCATCCAGCAAGGTGATCCGCTCAACCACTTCTCCCTGGCGCTGGTTAAGGCTTTCCAGAACGGCCATCACTTTTGGTTCAAGTGAAATTCTCTTGTCGCCGAGGGCGATTACATTGCGCGCCGGTATTACACGACACTGTCCAATCAAGAATTCCACCACCAGATTCCCCATCCGCCACCGGGATTGCCACAGTGGACCGCATGCCTATCATACGGAATTTACACAATTATTCAATCCCCTCACAAAACCCTCACCTTTTCCACAGGACGAGTCTGACACCGAAATGGCACCTCCATCTGCGCTAAAACTGGAAGGGGAAATATTATGACCAGACTGAAAACAATTCTGACCTCTGCCGCTATGGCAGTGGCGCTCCCAATGGCTGCACCTGCCGCGGCACAGATGGAAATCTATGAGAATTGGGAGCCCGCTGAATCGGTGACCGAGCTGACATTCGTGAAAATTGATGAAGGCCAGGCAGAAACCTATCTCGAAGGACTCAAAAGCACGTGGGTGGCTGCCAACAAAATCCAGAAGGAACAAGGGGTGATCAGCAGCTATTCGATCTACATGGTCCCCTACAAAGAAGAGTATAACATGATCCTGAGGATCACTTTCCCAAGTGGCGATATGTTGCAGCCCAACAAGGAGCGCTACATGAAATTCCTCGAAGCGTACGGGAAAGCAAATATTGAGCAGGGGAACAAGACCGTCCTCGAACTCTATAACAAGATCCGCAAGATTCAGAGTGTCACCGTGATGCGCGAAGTCAAGTTCATCGGCGACTAGGACCGTTCGGGAAGCGGCAGGCATGCACAACATCGTTCGGTGTTCAGCAGCTTGCCGCTTCGTGCAAACACCGCGCGCTGACAACATCGCCGGTCTTGTAACTCCGTCAGGCAATGTAGCGACCCTGCTGCCTGGCGGAGTTTCATCAACAGTTTGGGAACAGGTATGATCCTTGAACAAAGCGCAAAATTGCGCCTGCTGACCGTGTTCCTGTTCTATTTCACTCAGGGTGTCCCAATCGGGCTGTTTTTCTATGCAATTCCGGCGTGGCTGGCAGCCAACGGCGCATCAACCGCTGCTGTTGCAGGAGTGGTCAGCGCGTCGATCCTGCCCTGGACGCTCAAGTTTTTCCTTGGCTTTCTCATGGATCGATACACCTATCTGCCGATGGGGCGCCGCCGTATCTGGATCATTTGCGCACAGGCGACGATAGTTGCCATGCTTTTGCTCGCAGCGATCCTCGCACCCGGTCCGAGCGAGCTCTGGCTGCTGTCGATTCTTGGCTTTATGGCCAATGCGGGGACAGCGTTTCAGGATGTGTCGATTGACGGTCTGGCTGTGGACATCATGCCTGAGGATGAGCGCGCAAAAGCGACCGGTATCATGTTCGGTGCCCAGGTTTTGGGCATTTCCTCGACCACCTTTGCCTGCGGTCAGCTGATCGCCAGCTATGGCACGGCTGCGGGCTATTTGATGGCGGCAGTCGCAGTGTCCTGCGTTCTCATGTTCGGGATATCAGTTCGGGAACGCAAAGGTGAGGGCCGGTTTCCGTGGAGCGAAGGCCAGGCCCATCCCCGCAATATGGTCATCCAGATCGAAGCCTGGCCACCGCTGCTGTTCAACAGCGCGAAGGCAATGCTCGCCCCTCTCAGCATCGTCGCCCTGGTGATCTTTCTCGTCCGCTCTTTGCCGAGCGGTGTCGCGGAGGCCTACCATCCGGTTCTGGCGACCAGTATCGGAGGATGGGGTCAGGCAGAATATACGAACACAATCTCGACCGCCCAGTTTTCCGTTGGAATATTCGCATTGACCATCGGCGGTTGGCTGGGGATGAAACTGGGTGCACAGCGTGCGGGCTTCATCATGTGTATTCTCATATGCCTGTTCGCTCTCGGATTTGGCTTGTCCCGGGACTATTGGTCAAACCCGGTGTTGCTGACCCTCTATTTCTGGCAAACCGAGTTCTTCGCAACAATGACAGCCGTTGCGTTCATTCCGATCGCCATGCGATTGTGCGACCCGCGCGTCGCGGCGACGCAGTTCACGCTCTATATGGCAGCATCCAATGTCGGGCGACCGCTCGGCAACTCACTTGCAGCGGCGACGGATGCAATCGGCAGTCCCCATCTGATGTATCTTGTGATCGCGGGTGTCTTTGCGGTTTTGGCGCTGATCATGTGGCGTGTTCGGTTTCCGACAAGCGCACGGCAGGTTGTTGAAACCATTGAGACGGAAGAGCCCATCAAGGCAGGAATGGCCGTTCCCAAGATGAACTGAGCGCAAGCTCTTGGGAAGGTCAACGGGATGACCCCGCTCAACATGTCCGCTCCTATCTTTCCAGCTCGCCGAAGAAGCCGATAATTTTGACAATTTTCCCGGTATCGTTGATTTCGGTAACGTCAAATCCCGGCATAAGAAGCTGATCATTCAAGTGGATCGCCCAATGATATCGGCAGTGATTATTCTGGACATTGATTTCGCTGGCCCGCGAATATACGGCACCGGGAACCTGTTCCTGTATTTGTTGAACCATTTTGAGAAACGCGTCTCGCCCAATGATATTGTGATTGGGGTCAACAAAATGCACATTATGTTCAAGAGCAGCTTCTGCCAAAGACCGCTTCGCTGCCGCATCGGTTGTATTCCAAACGGCCAGCATCCTATCCAGATTTTCAAAATTGCTTTCCATGAGCACCCTGTTTCGCGTTGCTGAGGCGTTATAACTACAATGTTCAAGAGGTGCGTCAATCTGCTGCATTGCAACCAATCCCAATTATCCACCTCCAGGATGATGCAGCGAGAAGATTCAGGTCCAATGGATTTGACATCACCGCAACTCCCGTTACCGGAAAAACCGCAACAGCATTCCCCACAGAACCCGTCATTCGCTGACAGGAGTCGCAGTGGCAAACAAAACATTGAAGCGGTTTGTTCGCCCGTTCCATGGACATGGTATTGCACGCACATTGTGCTTTGAATAACACTCTTGCTCCTGCGTTGCGGGAAGGCGACCCACCGTTCCAGCGCGATAACAGCCGCCAGGTCGATCGGCCCATAAACTCAGCTTCTCTAGCCATGCCCTGGATCTTTTACCCGGTCAGAGCCTGCAGCAGAGGAAGCTCACTTGCTCGAGGCAGCAATCACACCATCAGCGAGGCTGGACAGGTAGAGGTACAGCGATTGCAACTCGTCATCGGTGTAAGCGGGAAATCGATCTGGTGCGACCAGGCTCATCAACCCCAGACCATAGATTAATTGCACATGGTCGCCGCCAGCCTCTCGCCGCAATCCAATCCAGATCGCTGATCGAAACGTATCGATAGAAGATATACAATCGGATGTGATGACAGATGATGCGATCCATTGGAGCACATATGGGTGGAACGGAGGCAATATGGTGGGCTGCGTGCCTTCTGTTTGGTGTCTCCTTTCTAGCCATATTGCTGGTCCAGCAGTTTGATCCCAGATTGATCGAAGGTGTGTCGGTTTGGGCCAAGCCGGCCAAGTTCGCCATTTCCACGGCCATTCACTACGCAACCCTGGCTCTGGTTGTAAGATTGCTGAGCGATAGCTGGCAATATTCGAACCTGTTGTTCTGGTTTGCGGCCTTTTCCGTGTTGTGGGCTGTGCTGGAGGTCGCCTACATTGCGATCCAGGGCGGGCGGGCAATGCCATCCCATTTCAATGTCAGCACGTCCTTTTATGCAACCATGTACAGCCTGATGGCTTTTGGCGCCGTCATGGTGATATTGCCAGCTGCCGTGGTCGGGACCTTGGCAGCCTTGGACGATCAATCCGTGATGTCGCTGCCTCTGCGTGTCGCGATTGCTTGCGGGTTGATCGGCGGCACGGTCCTGACTCTCGTGACCGCTTTTCGTCTGGGCGGAAATATGGGGCCATTTGTGGGTACCGAATTGCTTGATGCAGCGCGGATGCCGATCACCGGGTGGTCGCTCACCGTCGGCGACCTCAGGCCTGCGCATTTCCTTTCAACCCACATGATACAGGTGATACCCATGTTCGGCATCGTGGCCGGAAGATATCTCCAGGTAAACTGGGCGGTAACAGCCATTGTCATCTTCACGCTGCTATGGACTTTGTTCACGATCAGGATTTTCCTGATCGCTTTGAATGGCCGTCCTTTTCAAGAGATTTTTGGGTTGCACTGAGGCAGTGATGTCCTGACAGCTAAGCAAGCGGTTGTGATCCTTCGACATCAGATACCAACTGTTGACGGCCCGCTTTGGGCGCAAAAGGCGGACATTCTGGCGATGTAAGCTGATCTTCCACTAGCGACCCATTTTCAGACTTCACTGCCCCCGAAACCAACCTGCCCGGGGCGATCATGCCTCTTCATGGGTCGGAGGCAGGATGGCGCTGTTTAACTACAAAGCCGACCCCAACAATATGGTTGGAACAGTCAGATTGGGTAGGCCAGTTCCATGGAATATAGTGCTAGCGACGGAAAGACATGGACACTGCGTGAACGCATTTCAGCGCAGCGAAACTCCCGAGTGTCTTGGCAAAATTCAGAGGTGGACTGGCTAGAATGCACACAAGCTGAAATGGAAAGAGCGAAATACAAATGAAACAGACGATCAGTAAGAACTGGGATGAAAGTAGCATCCCGGATCAGACCGGAAAAACGGTTCTGGTCACAGGTGCCAATATCGGTCTCGGCTATGAGACAGCGCGCATGCTGGCAGGCAAAGGTGCGCACGTACTCATGGCATGCCGGAACGAAGCGCGCGGGACCGAAGCCCTTAATGCCATTCGAACGACAAATGGCGACGCAAGGCTAGATCTGTTTTCGCTGGATCTGGCCAATCTGGAAAGCGTTGCAAAGCTGCCGGCCGCACTGCGCGAAGATGGGATTTCAAGAATAGACGCGCTCGTCAACAATGCTGGCATTATGATGCCGCCTAAACGCCAGACCACCAAGCAAGGATTTGAAGCGCAGTTCGGCATCAACCATTTGGGTCATTTTGCTCTGACCCGATCACTGTTCGACATGCTGTCACCTGATGCAAGGATTGTGAATGTTGCATCAGGAGCAGACCGCCTCTGCGGCATAAACTTCGATGATCTGCAATGGGAAACTGACTACAATGCTGAAAAGGCTTACGGCCAATCGAAGACGGCCAACCTCTTGTTTACGCATGAACTGACACAGCGTCTGGCGACTGCCGGCAGCCAGATAAGAGCGGTTGCGGCTCATCCGGGCATGGCTGAGACCAATCTTTCGACAGGAAGCACATTCAGCAAATGGATCTGGTTATTGAAACTCATGCGGTTCATGCGCGTCGGCCCACAACTTCAAACGCCTGAAATGGGCGCGCTACCACAGACTTATGCCGCTACAGACGAGATCGAACCTGGCGCATACTATGGTCCTGAGAAAGAGTATCATGGCTACCCAATTCGGGCTGACCATCATAGGGCGGCACATTCAACGAATCCAGAATATGCTGGCCGTCTTTGGGAGGTCAGCGAAAAATTGACCGAAGGGGTGTTTTCCATTTGAGCAGTCTTAAACTGCAAATCATTGGCAGTCTGGATCGCAATAGAAACATGCGACGGAGTGCGATTTTGCGGGAGACATGATCGCTTCGTGAGGAAACGACCCATCATCGCCATTTGGAGGGCGACGGATTGGAGAGGCAGCTTCAGCTATTAAGGTCGTTAAGCAGGCGACAAACGGGCACTTCCCTGCCGAATAGTAAGCCATTGAACGGTGCATGCACTTTGCGAGCCGTTCACAGACGCCTAATGCTTGATCTGGCGTCAAGCAACGTCATCTTTGTTGTGCAAAGAACTCCGCGTTCAACCCCAATACGGCCCTATTCCGGCCTTTCCCCATTTGGAGGTTGTGGCAAATCAACATCGTGCCTGTGGTTCCAGATCTCCACGATCTTTCCTGACTGGTCGAAACGGAAGACATTGATAATGGCAACGCGAGACACCTCCGTCATTCCTTTCGCCTTGCCCGCCTCATCGGGCACCAGTGAAATAAACCAACGGGTGGCGACTTTGTCATCCTCGGATATCTGGTAGTCGATTTCGCCGCTCATCTCGCCAAAGCTATGAAACACATCTGCGATTTCCTTCTGAGCCACGGCCGGCTCCGTGACGTTCTTTCGGTCTCCAACGTCGTGAACAACATATTCAGTAGCGACATATTTTGAGTAGGCATCTGTATTGTTGGTGAACCAGAGCTCCTCATAAAATTCTTTGGCGAGACGCTTGTTTCGCTCTGTTACAGTCTCTGCGCTCATCTCACTCGAGCCAGGGCCAGGCGCATTCGAACAACCATTCATAGCCAGGCTGCCAATCGCCACTGCAAAAAATAGATATCTCATTCGATTTCTCCCTTTCGCCATCAAACTTAGTGCTAACCTTAATCTGGTACCACTTTCTGTTTCCGTCGCATAGCGCCTCGGAAACCTAAGTCGGATTGCGGGATGAAGCGGGCCAACAATTGATTGCCGCGGGATCCATATCGGCACATTGATTGAGCCAAGGCAACATAAACCATTGAAATAATGGTGAGCCCTGCTGGGAGGAATTCTCTCGGGTAAATTATCCCAATTTTTCAAAATATTTATTTATTTTAATTGTTTAGGAAAAAAATCTGGGTTGCAAACTGTGCTACACATCCCATGTTTGCCTGTATGTCAAATTCAGTCCCATACATCAAAAAACGCGGCGACACCTTCTATTATGTCCGACGTGTGCCAAGCGAAATCACTGGATCGCCGATGACGGCAGAAGTTTTTGGAAAATCCCACTCGATAAGGCGATCCCTGAAAACAAGGGATCATCGAACGGCGATCAAAAGGGCAATGCAGGTAGAGTTGGAATTTGATCAGAAAGTTTCAGCAATAAAAGCCAGCTTACACTCCGCCACCAAGCCAACGATCAGGACAATCGACAATGAATTGTTGGATGAAATCAGAGTTGAACAGCGGAGTTGGATTGAAGAGCGCTACACGGATTTATTCCTAAATGCAGAGATGAGTGATTCAGGTTTAGCGTTGTTTGAGGACAAAAAAAGACAGTTGGAAGAGAATGCAGAACGGATGAGGGAACTGCTAACTACCCCACGAGTTAGAGCAGATGATCTCGATCTAATTGATCCTCACGACACGGTGAAATCCATCATTAGGTCAAAGGCGATTGGAGCAAGCAAAAAGTCGGAAGTCGCGCAGTTATTGTTGGCTGTGAAGCAAGGGATGTATGAGGGATATGCTCGGGCTTTCGAAATTGTGCAGGGCGATCGGTTGCCATCTAAAGCCTTGGAAAAGCAACCGACCGAGAACCCTGTTGAGTTGTACAGCAAGCCTGCAATCACAAATCTTAAGTTATCACAAGCCATAGACAATCATTTGGAGTATCGGGAATTTCCCCGTCGCACTCAAACCGAATTTCGTTCTGCTCAAAGACAATTTGTCGAGCTTCATGGTGATCTCGAACTTAGAGCGATCACATTGAATCATGTAAGAGAACTCATCAAATTCATGGGTTCCAGAGTCATAGGTAAGAAGAGCGAGGCAGCGGTAGAACGACGTATTTCACCAGATACGGTAAAGAAGAGCATTCGACTCCTTGGTGCAGCAGTGAACCATGCTATTGCCATAGGCGATTTTGGAGGGAAAAATCATTTCAACTCAAAGTTAGTCAGCAGCTTGGTTCCCGCTCAGGACCGAGCCCTCATGCCAGTCAAGAGACGGTTTAAGGTTAGTGAGCTCAACAATATATTCAGTCATCCTTGGTTTAGTGGTTGCCAATCATCCAAACGTCGCAACCAAGCTGGCGACTTTCGGTTAGATGACATGTACTTTTGGGTTCCAATCGTTGCCTTGTTTACGGGCTGTAGAGCCTCAGAGATTGGTGGTTTGAAGGTTGATGAAGTAAAGTTCGGAAAACGAGAACCTCATCCACATTTTGACATTACGCCCAATGAGTTTCGAAACATCAAGATGGACAAACAAAGGTTCGTACCTATCCACCCACAACTGGTGGAGATGGGTTTTCTGCGGTATCTACAGAAAGTAAAGGGAGAAGGCTCGGGGCGAGTATTCCCTGATTGGAAACCCAAAAATGAAAGATCGGGTCAAATTGACAAAAGTGATGCTGGCTGGGCAAACGGTCGGGTGATCAAGGCATTCAATGAAGAATTACTGCCCGCGGTGCTGGGGTTGAAAAGAGGTGGAAAAAGGCAGTCAGTGACATTTCACAGTTTCAGAGGTGCTTACAAAAACATGTTACAGTTGGCGTCGCACGGCATCCCAAGTCGTGTGGTCAATGAGGTTTGTGGCCACTCGCTTGATGGAATGGACAAACACTACATAGGATCGGTTGCGCTGAGCGAGACATACTCTTTGATCGCAAAAACTTCTTATCCGAATCTCGAACTCCCGGCTCCTCCACTATGAGCGTCCTTAAGCGATGATCGAGCGTGCCAAAATGATGCGCTTTTGAAAGATTTAGCTCTCATTTTCGACATTTTTGTACAGTGAATATCCCCTACTTTTCTGGCTTTTGTGAGTCTGGGAACGAAGTACGCGTATAGCGATCCCATAACCGGTATTCGAAAGGCGATACTTTCGTGTAGAATTTTCATGGTCGCTCGAAATTTCATAATAAGGATAGAAATTTTGGTTGAAGTATCGGCTCACATTGTCCTTATGCTTCGCGCCAATGTTAGGTAAATGTGCTGAAATCAGCTTTGACACTTCGGTTGTTGTATAGAAGTTTCGATCTTCGTTTGCATCCCAAACCGTAAGTAAGGCCAACAGGATGGCATCTTCCAATCCGATCGATGTTATTTGCTCCAGCGCGTTGACTGCTGTTGTTGAGTTTTCTTGAGTGCTTCCTTCCAGTTTGGCCAAAGCGCCTATACGAGAAAGAAAGGAATCCAAGTCGGCAAAATTGCTTATGGGCATCGTATTCGGCCCGCGTTTGATTTCGCTTAGACCCATTCTTTCTTGTTGAACGTCTCGATTGCAAAACTCTTCAAATGAAATCGTGTCGCCCGGTCGACCACGCTTTTGCATTCTTTGGAACCTAGACGCTGCATCTGCATCGACGAAACAATTTGTCAGTTTTCGACCAAGTACCTTCAACTCGTTTGTCAAAAACTCGACTTCTTTTGGCGATCTGAATCCTGATACGACGATGTCTTCCGCCCGGTTTCTTCGTATAAAATCAACTACTTTTTCGGCGGCAATTAGAGGCTTTTGAACCAAAGCACTTTCAGCAAAATCCCCGATTCGGACTTTCCCATTGTAGTTGTGGCGGAGCAGAAAACTCAAGTGCATGAAATCACTAGCTTCCAAATGCAAAAAGCCGAAGTTTTTCGAAAGAAACTGACTCGCTGTGGTCTTTCCAGCGCAGGTATAACCACATAATAGTATTGTGACTGGATCATCTTCCAAAGGCAGATTCATTTGCTCAGCAGATTGTGTGAGATAACCTTTGTCAGACAAAAATCGGAATAGCTTGCTGAAGGATTTCCTTCTAAAATCATACTGGTCGGCTTTTTCGATTGACAGCGATCCTAATGGAGCATCCAATTGATCTGGACAGAACCATTTATTAAATGTTTGGTTGTCCAGCCATGGAAAAACCAAGTTAGATTGGAAATGCAGCTCCTCTTCAACGATCTTGCCCGATTGGGTACCCGTGAAAAGCACATAGTTTGTATCCACTGACCAGCGGTTTCTAAGGTTCTTTGGAACATGAAGTAAGACATCGGACCTTACAATTGCTCTGCGGTTTCCCCCAGCTGCTTTGATCATTGAGTCCAGAGATTTGAAATCATTTTCTTGCATCCAATATTTGATTTCAACTCCCGGCACGTCATTTTTGGCATCGCTAAGAGCTTCAATTCGTACGGAAGTGTCTTCCAAAATAAAGGCATGGCTTTCGTATGACAAATTTGCCTTCGCCAGCTGCTCTCTGGCACTTTGGTAACTTGCTTCCAATATTGCTTTTCGTGAGTGTAGCCGAGGTTCGATATATGTGGCGTGATAGGTTTTTTGTCTAAAGCTTTCGACGTTGATTGGAAATTTCTCAGCTATGTATCGAGCATGCGACAATTTTGTTGCGTTACTTGTAAAAAATGTCAGACTTTTCATGACAATAGTCGAATTTTTCGACCCTCATTGCAGGGTGATACCTTGTAGATTTGGCAATCGAATTCGTCAGCTTTGAGCATCATTTCGTTAAGTACTGAATGATTTCCAAAGCAGTATACTAGCGGTCCCAAACTTGACATTCCTGCGCAGTCTACTCCTGCCTCTTTTGCAGCAGCTAGCAATGAAAAAATGGACTTATCATATTCTGATATTTCCGCTGACTTCCATCTAGTTCGCTGAATCGCATCGATTCCTTTACAGAAGCTCTCATAGTCATGGTCGATAACCCCTCCGTAAATCTGGAATAAACTTACATATGTTGCCTCGAAACTTTCAGAGTCCTTTATTGGGGTTGTCTTCAAAAAAAACTCAGCTTCTTCTTCGTGGCTCTTCGGAGGAATCCTTTTGGGAAGGCAAACGATCATAGGCCAGTTTGGCATTTCCAATCTTGGTAGTGTGGTTGGGAGTTTAGTTGGAGCAGATTGAAATGAAGGCATGTACCCACTTTGATCTGAGATGACCCCAATATCCAAGTGCAGGCCTCCCTCAAAATAGGTGTTAATCCCGATACCTGAGGTGCCCCCACGACCCGACACAGATATGATTTCCCTAGAAGATACACGGTGTTCGTTGATCAGTGACAAAGCCTCGATTGAACCCAATCGGATAGCGGTGCCGGATCCCAATCCAACATGAGGCGGCAGTTGCCCACGTATCCTAATCTTTGCGTTCTTTTTCCATCCGAATTTTTTAGCAACTTTTTGAAGGAGGTTCCTCAAGTCGATTACCTCTGAGGAAGGCATGGCTTGATGACGCTCATCAACGATACTCAGAGAATTGTTTTCTCGAGCTTCGAGAGAACAATCAAATCCTTTTACACCAAAACCAATGCCGCCATTCTTTCTCGGAGCGCCGTGGTGCATTGATATGAGGCCAAGATGGAGGCGTCCTTTCAACTCAACAAACAGATCATCCCGCGACATTGCTGGAGTCCCAAACCTCATCAAAATACTCAGCGTACTTTTGACCGTACCGGGTCCAAGTCGCTACTCTAACTGCAGGAGCGTGTTTACTTTTGTCACTTTCAAATATGGGGCCTGCAACCAAGTCTTCCTCTGTGAGAACAAAGCTGTGAGTTGCAGACGAGTTAAATCTCCGAATCTCAACTCGTCCATTGAATTGAGTTTTTAGTTTATCGAGCTTTGGTGCAATCGACTTAAGCCGATCGCGTCCGGATTTTCCGATTTTCGTATTTGTTGGTATCAAAAGCCTGATCTTCAGTTTGGGGTATTTGTTCAACGCTTCGATGAGAACACGATCTTCGCTTTCAACATCTAAAAAATCTTCGACAAACCTTGTACAAGAAGCCCCCATGACATCGACCCTCGTCTTGCAGTCTTTGATCAAATCTCGATAGTAGGTTTTGTTATGCCTGTTGGATAGTAGATCTCGGACTCCCATTCGTTTAAAGTGATCAGCTTGCAATAACGGTCGGATTACGGATACGAATGTCGCGAAATAGACGATGAGACCACTGGTTATGCCACCTATCAATCCCAAAAGTTTCGTGTCTTCGGCATCGATGTGCAAATACCATATTGCAAACCCGACAATTGCAATCACCAAAGAAGAGATAAATGTAAGCCAAAGGGGGACTGAGACTTGTTGTTGCATATCCATTTTCAAGGCCTTCCAATGAACAGCAGTTCACGTCTCTTTTTTTTGCTCAGAGCGTGATGGTGATCGACAGTATGTATAGACACTTCTCTGAAATTATTGATAAAGACGTCCTTGATCTGTTCAAAAGTTGGGTGAGCATCTGTCACATAGGACAGCACTGTGATTGACGAACGACATTCCCTGATCAGTTCAAACAATTTTTCTGGAAAGGTCTCTTTGTGTGACCATTCTTTAAACCAAGTGGGCTGATGAAGGGATTTTATGGGTGATGCCAAATCCATATTCGCTTCCCACGTCTCGTATTTAGAAAGTCCTTCCAAAAAGTGGTATCGTTTCCAATAGCCGTCTCGATTTCTGGCGGCATTCTTGCTGATGTAGGGCGGATCTAAGTATATTAGATCATAGTCTTTCTTAATTTTGCTCACATCCCCAGATGGGAGAATACTTGCTTTGCCCTGAGCTTGGGGACAGAGCTTCGATAACTCGTCAAAGGCAGTCAGAATATGCGTTGTGAAACTCTTTGACCATGTAACGGCGTTTCCAAATGAGCGATCGATGTCGCTGTTCACTCTCAGATTTAGGTTGGCCCTATGAAACAGATTAAACGGCCGCTTTTTAAGGCATGATTGATAGAGCAGGAAGCGAAGCAATGCTTTCTCTCGTTCAGAGAAATCGCCGTTCTTCAGGCTGATCAAGAATCCATCAATCCAGGCATTTTCATCCTTCAGATAGAAAACTCCATCAAAATTGCGAAAAACGACTCCCTCGGTCAGCTTTACATTTCGGCAGAATCTTTCGACGTCTTCCCGCTCCAGCAATACTTTGTCGCTCAATAGAGTGCGGGCGACATCTTCGTTAAATGAAAATCCATCGTGATAAGTCACATCCTTTCGCATAGCCTTGAATAGAAGGCTTACTGAAGCTGTGCCGCCGAAAGCATCGAGGACATTGTCAAAGGGAAGGGGACCCAAATGTCGATAGAGCCAATTCAAAAGCTTCCGCTTGCTGCCATAGTATCGCGTGGTTGGAAAATTCTTTACGAGCTCGGGGACAGGCAGGATCTCGGAAAGTGGCCCGGCAAAACTGTCAGACGACTTGCCGTGTCTGTTTAGAACTATTGGTTCAGACTTACTTTGATTTTTACTAATGCCCATCCGAACTCTTTATAGCCGGCTTGGGAAAATGAGCAAATAACACAAATTCTAGCTAAGTTGCTCGCCGAACGAACAGTCTCTATCTTAGATAGGTATACCCATTCGAGACGTCTCAGCCCTATTCCGAAATTGTCTTATTAGGGTTGACTCCAATTTACGATACACTATCTATCGTACCATCTAGACCCTAATGAGACAGGATTCGAAATGACGTTGGTTGGATATGCAAGAGTAAGCAGCATAGGCCAGAGTTTGGATTTGCAAATTGAGCAGCTTCAAAATGCGGGCTGTGAGAAGATCTTTTCGGAAAAAATGAGTGGCACTTCGGCCAAAGATCGGATTGCGCTGCAGGAAGCCTTAGAATGGCTCAGAGAAGGTGATAACTTGGTTGTTACCAGACTTGATAGGTTGGCACGTTCTGGAAAAGATCTGCACGATATTGTTGATCAGCTCTCATCCAAACAAGTTGGGTTCAAATGCCTTCAACAGGGTGCAGTCGATACGACTACAAGCATGGGAAAGTTGGTCTTGGGTATCCTCGGTGCCGTAGCTGAATTTGAAACTGATATTCGCAAAGAGCGACAACGCGATGGCATCGAGAAAGCCAAAGCCAAAGGCGTTTACAAAGGCAGACCAAAAACAATCGATGTTGAACAAGTGCGTTCGCTCAAAGAGAGCGGAATGGGGGCAGCCCAAATTGCTAGGGAACTAAATATTGGTCGGGCCAGTGTTTATCGATTGCTTGGCTGAAAATCATCTAATTGGTTCCAAGTTGGCATAATTAGCTTAATCTGCCGACGCTTTGACATAGCTGTCCACAATTTGCGCCAGTCGGTCCAAAACGCTGCTTGCTTGTTTGAGCGTTGCTGACTCCATTTCCTTGTCACAGGGATATTTGGGACCGACATCCCAATCACCTCTATAGTTCTTTCCACTGATTTGCTGAACTGCTTTGACTTGCTTCTCATAGAGCTTGGGATCTTTCAAAACCAATTCGGCGAATCCCATCAGCAAATTTTCCATCTCCATTGCCAACTCGATATTTCCGCAGCGAATGAGCTGACCTTGCGCCATCGGTACATCCGATTGAGCCAACAAGAATAGAGTTTCCGCTTTTGCAGCTAATTCCGGGAGCGTGGCATTTTTTATGTCACTTGCTGGAGCAGAAGTATGGAAAGTGGCAATAGCTAATGCTGCTCCGGCTAAGTACATCTTGATGATCACAATTGGCCTCCACTCTCCTAGTCTACACAAAATGTTTTACACGCTTTTTGTGTAGAGTCCATTAGGCCTGAAAAGCTCGTTCATGACGGGCAAAATCTCACCATCCAAAAAGGGATTCCAAGATGAGCGTTATCGAGCGCTCATCCAAAAACTTGTGGATCAAAGAAAGGCACTGGAATGGAGTCAGGAAGACTTAGCTGGAATGCTTGGACGTCATCAGCAATTTGTTTCTCGCTATGAAATTGGAGAGAGGCGGCTGGACGTAGTTGAGTTTATCGATATTGCGAGATGCTTGAAATTGGGTGGACCTGAATTGATGAAGTCGATTATCCCGATCGAGAACGGATGACTGAAATGGGTAAATCCTATCCAGTTGGAATTGTTGGCGAAAGCAATTACCAACGAGCAATTGGCCAAACATCGGAGGGGGATCCAGTCACCATATTGTTGGAGTTAGACAACCCCTATTCGAAAACTGGCAAGTCGCTGCGAGTAGAGAATGTGTACGGTGATGTCATCGGCTACATTGCTGATGATCATTGGCTAAAAAGCGCGCTGGTCCATGAAAGGCAGGGCTGTCAAGCGGTCGTTTTGGGGATCGAAGGCAATCCTATTGGTGTGATTTTAGAGGTTTGTTTGGGCTTTGGAGAAATCCCAATGATTCCATATGGCCAAAAGTCCAGGTCAGCGAGATCTGGCAAACGTTCAATTACTTCGTTGGCTGAGAGCATTTGGAAACGTTTCGTGTAATCAGCTCCATCGAAGCAAATTTGCAATTTGAATATGGGAACAAAGGCACATTCGTTAAATACCTATAAGTGCTCGTCCAATTGGAGCAATTGCAACGCCCGTTTTTGCACCCAAAGCGAAATTGGCTTCCAAGCATTTGTTAGGAAGTCAGTTATCCATCAGGTTCTTGATAAATGGTCAGTCAAATCCGAGTTTGGCGTGATCCATCATCACCCCAGCCAACAAACTCACCGCGAAAATCGATTAGCAATAATCGTACCGCAATGGGGAAAAAAGGCAGATTGCCAATCGAAACGAGTGTTGTGATGATGCCGCCAAGCAAATTGCAAGAATGCAATATTTTCTGTCAGACGATTGAATAGCATTAGCAACCACTCCAAAGCTTTGCTGCACATCTCGGGTCTAATCCCTTTTTTGCCGCCTTTTCTAACTTATCTCTCTGTCGGCGTGCTTCTTTTTCTACTCGTCGTCCAATCTCTTCGACTTTCTCATCAAGTCTATCTGGCTGCCTTACTACTTCTTCAATATCGTCTAAGGCAACTTCGGCATTGTGTCCGGCTTTATCCACTGCTGAGATAAATTCCTGAATCACCTTAATGATTTCATTATTCGGTCCATAGTCTTGACCATTAAGCAGAAATTTAGTGGGACGCGAATCGGCGCAATCGGGATCAGTTTGATTTTTCCAAGATGACTCAAGCGAATTGTCAATGCTGCCCAATTCCTGACCGCTTGGTACGTCAACGCTGTTTTCAACTTTAAGTCTGAACGGTAGCCAGTAACCGTTCTGTTGGGTTTGTGGATCACCTACTAGTACACGCGCTACATATTTGTCATTTGCGGGAATACCAAATTTTAAAGGTATTGGGTCGTAAGCCCGAACTAACACTGAACCGGAACTCGGTCGATTGCCGATTGGTATTCCTGTACGGATACCGAACTTTAGTGCCCCTCCGCTCTCAATCGAGACGTCTGTAAACTTACATTTAAATTCAAGACCCGAAACCCAACCAGAATATCCATTAACTTGAACTCGCCTTACGCGATAAGTTGCTTCTAATGTCTGTGGATCGAATTTTCCATTGAGTCCTTTGTTGTCCTTCCAACCTCCGCCAATGGCTGGATCGATATGTAATCGCACTTTCGCCCAAGCGTCGGCATCAAGTGGGATTTTTAGTTTTGCACCATCGTTCCAGGCAAAGTCTGCTTTTCCTAATCGCAATGATCCTCCGCCCTCGGTAAGTGCTGCAGAGTACCCTGCACGTTGCCCCGCAATTTCTTCCCAGTGTTCAACAAGGAATCCAGCTGGGTTTTCAACTCGCAGAGACACGGTTCGACCGACCGTGTCGATTTCGTTATAGCCTTCTATGAGAGCATGAAAAATGCTTTTGTTCAGCCAAATGCCTGATCCTCTTGGTAGGTCTATCTCGGATTCAATTCGTTGGATTGAAGCAACTAATTCAGATTTTCGAGATTGAAGATCCCTCAACGATGTTGGGAGATTCTTTTCATCAAATGCTGGAATATCTGTTTTCTCAATTGCGCCCAACAACCACAACCCTCGCTCGGTGAACACGGGGAAGTGATTGTTTAAACCAAAATTGATCGTCCGAGCTGGAGATTCAACGGCCAGCGTAAATTGCCCATTGGTGCCAGTCTTCACCGTTTGCCTCGAGTCAAATTGAATGGGCAGCTTCAAAGCTTCCGAAGCAACAATAGGAAAATCGAGTTCTGTTAGGTAAGTGTTTACAATAGCTCTGATTCTAGGATTATCAATCGCATCAAAACCAAAGAGCCTTCCAAACCAAGTTGTGGCGGTTGGTGTGACTGAAATTATGTCCAGTCCAAAGACATGTTGGGGTCTATTGTTGACGCCCTTCACTTCGGTCCTTTTGTATTTCAGTTGTCCGTTGATTTCGAATCTCAGGTTAACATTTGCAACTTCGCTTTCGACCACCAAACTGGTTTTTAGCCTGCCCGGATGTGGATCAAGATCAAAACTTGTGACCTTAAAACTGGCAGCAGAATCTTCTTTTATTGGAAATTCCAGTCCCTCGATTGGTGAAACTAACTCTGCCAAATCTTGAGACGATACATGCATCGATGCAGCCCAATATTCTGGAATCGGACCACGATTGAGTACTAAGTAAGATTGCTCAAGATTCAAGACTTCCGATTTCAGTAGATCGATCTTGACTTCACTCTCTGAACATGAAGCCAAAGCAAGAGAAATCGTTGCTAAGGAAACTAGAATACCACGCACAAAGTGTCCCCCCTCCCAATCTTGTTGAGATTACACTAACAGACTTAAAATTTCTAGGAAGGGCCCAATACAAAATGTGGATATTCTGCTCCGCTTGGTCCCTTAACTTCTCCTTCTTTTCTTTTTGCCCAAACCAATGGCTTTTGCCAGTTCACGGCGCTTCTTCGCATAATTAGGTGCAACCATCGGATAATTCGCCGGAAGCCCCCAACGCTGGCGGTAATCATCAGGTGTCATTTGAAAACTCGTCATGAGATGTCGCTTCAACATTTTCAGTTTCTTCCCGTCTTCGAGACAAACAATGTAATCAGGCTTGATTGATGATTTGATTGAAACGGCCGGCTCAGGGAGATCTTCAGCTCTGCCCGTTAATCTTAACATTGCTGCGTGAACACTATTAATGATCAACGGCAAATCCGAAACTGCTACGTTGTTGTTGCTAACATGAGCAGCCACGATTTCTGAAGTGAGCGTTACCAAAATCTCATCGCGAGCAGAATTTTCGTCTGACATAAGAGTCTTCCTAAATGCGACCACTTTGTGGTTTTTATTGTGCTGTCTAGCTTTCGAAGAATTGCACGAACCATTTTGAGGTGCAATCGGGTATCGTTTTTGATGTCCGCTTTGGGCGCAAAAGCGGACGCCATAAGAGTAAGAACTGCGTTTCAGCAAACGATCAGCTTCGATCCTCGCCATGCGCCGCTTGCGAGGCATCGATAACTTGCCAATTGGCCACCTGTGGATGCGCCCTACACCATTCGCCGTCAGGTGCTCCAATTGATGGACGGATTATCTCGGTCCAAGACTCGTGCCGAAATCGAAGAGGTCTTGCATCCATCGGGCATTACATAGTCAAAACGGAAGCGAACTGCGCAAGTGCTCAAGCTAGAAAGGAGTCAATAACTACACCCGTCGCTCCACGAACAGTCTGTGCCGCAGAACGTTAGAGCGCACCCTCGATTGGTCCAACAACTTGTGCAGTCCCTTTGGCCCCTTTGATTGCCGAAGCTTATCACGAAAAACTGATCTAACTTTTGATTTGCAGTCTCGATGCCCAGAAAGTTGAGCAATGCAGCAACGCGCTGTTCGTCATTTACCGGCAAGCTACTCAAATCTACTAGGATCTCGCTGGAGCTTCCGTTCTCAACAACCTTGCCAGTTTTTTGATCAAAGAAGAACTCGCGGCCATCGACAAGAAGCAATCTTGTGAAAGAAACTTGGGTCGACAGCGCCTCCGCTGCTTCGACGACGTTCACTTCGTTGCATATACCATATTCAAACACTGATTGCGCACCGAATGAGTGAACCTCAAGCCGCTTATCAAAAACTTCGATATACATATATCTCTCCGTCAATAGTAGTGAACTTAGCTATGGTTGATGCTGTATCTACTGCGTGTGCACAGCAAGAGACCCTCATGTTGTTCTGATGCTCTCGTTGTCCCAAGTCTGGACCGCGCTACACTGGACACCTTGGTTCCATTGCCAACCCGCACGAATAGGAGCGGGAAGTCGCATGAATGATTTGTAAAAAGAGAGCTCGGAAGCGTATCTTGGTTTGGTCCAAACTGTCCCGCTATTAGATCGCAGTCCAATTCTCCCACAACCCAGATATGCGCATGGATCCTCAGACTGACCACTTTTTCCTCGTAGGAAAATCTGCTGATCGGTTTCCTCCACGCGAGCAAGCTCGCTTTCGACCTTCGCAAGCAATTCGACCGTATCTGCAGATAATTTTGTCATCGTCATTCCCCTCAAAACAATACAGTATACGGTTAAACTAAATAATAGATGTTTTTCAACCGAATATTTTAATATCCTGCTATTTCGGTAATTTTCCGAATTTGATACGAATTACTTTTTATTAGAGCCGGTTTATTAGATTTTCGATCTAAGACTGATCAATGTAGATGGTACGATGAACTCTGCCAAAAGCTGTCCGGGACAATTTTCCAGCCGATGTAGGTCGCCACTGCCAAATTTAGGGCGATTGCAACTACTGTTCCTGGGGTGAGATACATACTCTGAGCCATCTCACCGATTGTTGGCTTTGGTTGCGGTTCCTGAAACGGATCATAGATAATGGCTTTAGTCTTGATTGGGATGATCACGAATATCAAGTACAGAATTTTAGACTCAAGAGTAGAAAAGGCTGGAAAAAAATTGTTTTTCTGTCAATATAAGTGTGTTTATTTGGAGTTTGTTAATTCGAAACCGCTGGGGAAAAAGCATGACTGACGACGTGACCGATCAATTGGATGCACTAAGACTTCCAAAAGAAGTCGCTCCCGAACCGAATGGTACCACTATCTTCGGAAAAACAATTTGCAGAAACGATGGCATTGTTACGATTCAGGTCGCAGATGCCAATTTAAATATTCAAGAAGAAGACATTCTCTCAATGCGGAGATTGGCGACAACAGAAGCTTCAGGTGACGAGAGTCTATTGCAGTTTGTAATCTCTCCAAATGCAATGATTGAGCGTGTCCAGCTTGTACAGCTGTCGATGGCGGATTGTAAGGAATGTGTTCCAGAGGAAGTTCCAATGTTGCTTGGACTTGCCTCAGAAAGACCAGCTGTTCAGAGCTTAGCTGAAATGTCTGCGGTAGAAGAACGTCGTCAAAGATGGTCACAAGAGCGCGATTTAGGTGGCATAGATATACTCAGCCAGTGCACATATAGCACAACATATTCAACATCTACCTGGTTCAGTGACGGTACAAAGACCGATTCCCAAACAGACCGGTATACTTGCGACTAATCGCCTTAGCGTCCGACATCTACAATGCTTGAGCCGTATTTTGTCGTTCTTGCGCCAAAAGAGGATATCCACGCCCAAGCCGTGGTCCGAGAAGCACATTTACTGGGAAGCAACAGTTCCTGCATCATTGATTTTTCCGACCATGAAAATCTAGAGTTTCTATGGTCTTCTAGAGAAAAGCTTATTCTTGAAACCCCTAATGGTGATCAAGACTTATTGCGAGCTCAATCGATATGGTGGCGTAGATTTGCTACACCCAACATCAGTAAATTCGATCTCCAAACGAATGAATACTGTTCATCTGAATATCGCAGCGCTCTTCAATCAATATTTCGAGCCCTGGAAACAGACGGACGGATAAAAAACTGTCTCACGGCACGACAATTGGGAAATTCCAAAGTATCTCAGCTAGAAACAGCACAAAAACATGGACTAAACATTCCAGAGACAATTATTACTAACAGCCCTGAGAAAGCTCTCGATTTTGCCGAATCCAACGACTGGAATATTGTAGCGAAAGGGTTTGGAGGAACAAAAGAGAGATACTCGCCCACTCAACAAATTACACTTGAAGATGAACTCCGTCTCCAGAGCTTGGTTTCTTCGCCAATTATCCTACAAAAAAGGGTTAGAAGGGGGCGAGACTATCGAGTAACGGTGGTAAACAATCAGATTTTTAGTGCCGCGATCGAAACTGATTTTCCTGGAGCCAAGATTGATTGGAGACTAGATGCAGCTGCGACTTGTGTGGATATCGACCTCGGAGAGCGTGTGAACAGTACGATTCTCAAAATTACCAAAGAGCTTGGACTATTTTTTTGTACCATTGATTTAATTGAGGATCCGGAAGGCTCTCTTTTTTTTCTTGAGGTAAATGAAAGTGGTCAATTTCTGTTTGTGGAAATCGATACGGGTATGAAGATCTCTGAAGCAGTTGCGCGCGGTCTTTTAGGACTTGGTTGAAAGATCAAATTTTCATTTAGAAGGCAGAGCTTTCTTCGGATTCGGATTTAGATGTGTTCGGTGCTAGAATTCCACTTCCTCGGGGAATTGTTGTAAACCGGGGCATCGCGATGCTTTCTTTCATAGGAGAAATCGTGATGAGGATATTTTCAAAGCGTTAGCTAGAGGAGCTTGTCTCGAAGTTTTGCTCTTTCAATTGGAAAAACCCTTTATCAATTAATGAAATAACCGTTCCTTTGTAGTAGTGCTTGGTACAAATAGGTGTTCCAACTGCCATAAAATGCAGTGGATGTTTTATTGAATTTTTAAAGGTTCAGTAAACAGACAGTAGGCAAACTGTACGCCCACTCGACTGATTTGGCGAGTGTGTCATTTGATATGAGAATAAACTTATGGGAAGCTCCCCCTGCCTCAGAGAAGAAAACAATCTGGATTTTTGTAACAAAGCAATGATCTCTGCATCACCCTTTAGAACTATCGGTTCATACAAGTCAAAAAATAATCTGCTATATTGGTCTTCAGCAACTCTATCTTCTCCGATAATATTTTTTAATTCAGATATCATTCTATACTTATCAACTAAGTAGTAACTATTAGAATATCGTTGGAGGTAGGCATAATTGTTAAAGGGCCATTTGTAGGACTTTTTCCCTATGTGAATTTCGATTGAAGCTTGATTTAGTTTAGCAATCTCAACAGCATTCAACCTACTCCCTATTGAGTTGATTTGTATAGCGTGAAAGGCGCGAGCTCTCGCCATCTTGAAGTCGGTGCCACAAGCTTCCTTTAGATTGACGAATTGTTGGTCAGCGGATTCGATTGAAACGGCTGCTGCAATACTAGGTTGCAAAAAAGCGAACGTCAGTAAGATGGAAGCTAGGCTGAAATATTTTCCAAGCATAAAGCCTATCGCAACCCCTTTCTTCAAATTCACACCAACTGAATCGTTCCAACCTAAAGTTGAGTAACTGGCTTGTATTGATGTTAGCAACGCATAATTGGTGTTAGCAAGACACAAAACCAAACTTCACCGATGAGGTGATCGAGACGATAATTTCTAATGTCCGCTTTCGACATCTTTCTGACATGAGTACTATGGCTAAAATGCAGATACTGTGCGGGCAATATGGAAATTGGTGGTTTCGGCCTGGTGTCGAGGCTTAGGGTGAATGGATGCTAAGTTGTACCCATGAAACTGCGAGACGTTTTGATATTCGCTATGGGGACTGGGTTTATAGCCTTGGTGATACTCTGGCCTTTGCTCTGATTTCATTTCTCGGGAGGAACCAAAATGACAGCAGGGCACGCAAAAATCCTGTTAGCAGAAAAAGAGGCCCATCTGGACGGGGTGAACGAAACACTTGACAAAATAGGGCGCACTCACATCAACCCCAAAAACCAAGCACTGGTTACGGAATCATATCTTCGTATCAAAGCTACTCTGCAGAGTGAACGGGAAGTACTGTTGGATCTGATTGCGAAAACGGCTGAATAGAGGTCTGTTCAACGCCCGCTTTTGGGATAAATCGTTCTAACGCTACCCCATAAAAATTTTGACAAAACAACCAAGATTTTGAACTCAAAATCGAATTTGAGATTAACATTTTTAAACATGAACAAAATTCATAAACTCGATATGTCAAGTATGAGCTTAGAATAAATTCAGCTATTCTGACTGAATGGTATAGACACAAATAGTTTTTTTGTATCTAAGACTTCAATTATTAGCATATCTATATAATAAAATAGGGTAATAATTAAGTTATACATATCAAATAGCCTCTAGAATGGATTTTAAGGTACTTTAGAAGCGAAAGATCAGGCCCTGCCTACCCAAGTAGCCAAATAATCCAAATTGCTCTGAGAGCGCCTTAAAAT